>CAWEQH010000010.1:0-1181675 GCA_963811165.1 uncultured Nitrospiraceae bacterium | reverse complement strand
ATCCGCTAGATCTTCCCGCGCGGCGAAGGAGGTCTGCGATGAAGGCCGAGGCGTCGGCGCAAGCGGCCGGGGCGTCTACCTGGACTTCGCCGATGCCGTCAAGCGCCTCGGAGAGGAGACGATACGAGAACGCTACGGCAACCTTTTCGAGATGTACCAAAAGATTACCGACGAAAATGCCTACAGACAGCCGATGCGCATCTACCCGGCGCCGCATTATGCCATGGGCGGTCTCTGGGTAGACTATAATCTGCAGAGCAATATCCCCGGACTCTTTGTGCTCGGTGAGGCCAATTTCTCCGACCACGGCGCAAATCGCCTCGGGGCCAGCGCGCTGATGCAGGGACTTGCCGACGGATATTTCATCATCCCCTATACCATAGCGCACTATCTGGCGAAGACGAGACCCGGCACGGCGAACACCGGCCATCCCGAGTTTGTACAGTCTGTCGAGGGGACCGAGGAGTTGACCAAAAGACTGCTCTCCATCAACGGCAGACGTACGGTAAACGAGTTCCACAGGGAGCTGGGCAGTATTTTGTGGGAGCATGTCGGCATGACTCGCAGCCGGGAGAGCCTTACGCTGGCCCTCAAGCTGATTCCTGAACTCCGGGCCGAATTCTGGGAGAACGTGAAAATCCCGGGGCGCCAAGAGGACCTGAACCAGGAACTCGAAAAGGCGGGGCGGGTAGCTGATTTTCTCGAATTCGCCGAGCTGCTGGCGCGCGACGCCCTCCAAAGGAATGAGTCCTGCGGCAGCCATTTCCGCGTCGAGTACCAGACAAAGGAGGGCGAGGCAACAAGAGACGATGAGAACTTCTGTTATGTTTCGGCATGGGAGTTCAAGGGGACCGGCGGAGAGCCGGAACTTCATAAGGAGCCGCTTGTATTTGAAAACGTTCGCCTTTCGGTAAGGAGTTATAAATAATGGACCTTACCCTTTATGTCTGGAGACAGAGCGGCCCTGAGAGGCCGGGGAGGCTTGAGGCATACTGCGCAAAGGAGATAACTCCGGATATGTCCTTCCTCGAGATGCTCGATGTCGTAAACGAAGACCTGATCAAAAGCGGAAAAGAGCCTATAGCATTTGACCACGATTGCCGTGAGGGGATATGCGGCATGTGTTCCCAGGTTGTAAATGGTGTCCCCCACGGGCCCAGGGAGAAGACGACTATCTGTCAGCTCCATATGAGACACTTCAAAGACGGAGACACGCTGTACATAGAACCGTTTCGTGCAAAGGCGTTCCCGGTGATAAAAGACCTTATCGTGGACCGAAGCGCCCTTGACCGCGTCATGCAGTCCGGCGGCTATATATCCGTCCACACGGGTGGAGTTCCGGACGCCAATGCAGTCCTTATCCCTAAGGCCGATGCCGATACCGCGATGGATGCCGCAGAGTGCATAGGCTGCGGCGCATGTATCGCTGCCTGTCCTAACGGCTCAGCGATGCTCTTTACCGCTGCGAAGGTGGCACATCTGGCGAGGCTTCCCCAGGGAAAGGTCGAGGCGGCCCGACGTGTGTGCATAATGACCGAAGCTATGCTAAAAGAGGGCTTCGGCAACTGCAGCAACCACTACGAATGTCAGGCGGTATGTCCGAAGGGGATCAAGGTGAAGTTCATTGCGAAGTTGAACAGGGAATTTATAAAAGCCCGGATATAAAGAAGGAGAATGATTATGAAAAAGAAGGTTACCGTAGTCGGCGCCGGGCATGTGGGCTCGTCGCTTGCGCAGATGATCGTTCAAAACGGAAGCGCGGATGCAGTACTTTTTGATATCGCGGAGGGGGTCCCCCAGGGCAAGGCCCTTGATCTTGCCGAGGCATGTCCCCTCTGGGGATCGTCTTCCTCCATCGTCGGCACCAACGACTATTCGTATACGGCCGATTCGGACATCGTTGTGGTCACTGCCGGTTTCCCGAGAAAACCCGGGATGAGCAGGGACGACCTTACGGCTGCGAATGCGAAGGTGGTGTCGGGCGTCGTAGAGAACACCTCGAAGTTTTCCCCCCGATCGGTGATTATTGTCGTGACCAATCCTATGGATGTCATGACACAGCTTAGTCTGAAGGTTTCGGGGTTCGACCCGCGCAGGGTCATGGGGATGGGGGGCATACTCGATTCCGCGCGTTTCAGGACCTTTGTCGCATGGGAGATGGGAGTCTCCCCCCAGGATGTCGAGGCGCTTGTGCTTGGGGGTCACGGCGACCTGATGGTCCCTATGCCGCGGTTCACCACGGTAAAAGGGGTTTCGCTTCCTTTATTGCTGGGGGCCGATCGGATTGATGCACTTGTGGAAAGGACGAAGAACGGCGGCGCGGAGGTTGTTTCCCTGCTAAAGACCGGGAGCGCCTATTATGCCCCTGCGGCCGCGGCGTACGAGATGGTGAGGTCGGTCATCTTTGATGAAAGGAGGATGTTGCCCTGTGCCGCATACCTTGACGGGGAATATGGCGTGCGGGGGGTATATACGGGGGTCCCGGTATTGCTGGGCGGGGGAGGGGTTGAAAAGGTTGTCGAGGTTTCACTTAATGAACAGGAGAAGAGAGATTTTGAAAAGTCCGTCGAGGCGGTGAGGTTCCTTGCTCAAAAATTAAACCTGTAACTCAGAACCTTCCTTTGTAGGTTAGGTTGAAGGTCACGTCCGGGGCGCCTGCGGTATTGGGGTCCTCGGTAAGGGAGAATTCCAGAGAGTTTTTCCCCGATATATATCTGCCGCCAAAGGTGAGAAGCGCCGCTATCCTGTCGACCGAACCTATCTCCATCTTCGGGAAGGGTGAGGTCTGAAAGCTGATTTGTCCGAGGATACCGAAGTGTTTCCATATTGCGGCCTCTATGCCTGCAGCGGCGTGAAATGAGGTCTTAAGGTCAACGTCCTGAAGGGCCTTCAGAGGGCCGGGGAATATCACGCCGGCGTTCCCGTATGACATGAACCGTTCGCTGATCCTCTTGTCGATAAGGAGGGTGAGTCCTGTATCGATTCCGCCGCTTCCATGACCGTCCTTTGCATCTCCCGTAGGGAGCTCAACCTCCGCCCTTACGCTCATGACCGGATCATTGCTGAATATCTCCTTTTTTGCGGTCAGGCGGACGTCGCCTATCCCGATTGCTCCGTTTTTCCCCTGAACAACGAGCGTACCATTTCTGCGGACTTCGTAAAGGAAACTGTTGGCCGGTCTCGTGCTCCTTCCGTAATCAGGGAACCCGAAGGTCTTATGATAGCTGTCCAGAAAGCTGTCCATGAACCCGCTTTCGAGGCTTAGTACCGGAACTTCAATGCCGACCTCAAAAAAACCGGGGATGACCTTTTTGAACCTGAGATCGAGTTCGGTGATCTCCATGTCTAAGTTGACGGACCAATTCGCGGAGGTCGTCGTCATAAAGACACTCGAATGGGAGAGCGCAGCCGAAAAGGAATTTTCCATGACGGCAGATTCGAGGACCGGCGCATCCAGGTGAAGAAAGAGAGGGAACTGGTTTTTCACCTGGAGCGGCCCTTCGAAGGCGAATGACGGCAATGGCGAAAAAATAAGGACTAAGAAAAAGATCAGAAAAATACTTTTTTTCATGGCGTGAATAAGATAGCAATGAGCGACGGCAAGTGTCAATAATCTCCCTCATGTATTTTTTCGCAAATTCAGCGGCAGTAAGGGAGATTAAGTATTGTTAATCTCCCTTTAATCTCAATTTAATAATTTACATATAAGCTAATTCCAAAATTAGGTCTGCATGAGCAGAACAAAAATCCCTCAAACCTTTTGTAAGGAGGAAGCATGAGTAGTAGAAAACTTTTAGTAATTCTGTTTGCGATGGCTTTCGTGGCCGTGTCAATGAGCACTGCCCACGCGCAACCGCAGTATTTGACCGCTCTTTCAGCCGCATGTTCGGGAACGAGTTGCACCAGTTGTCACCCGGCCGGAGGTCCTCCGCCGTTTACCAGTTATGGGAGCTCTTTCTCGGGCATCTCCAGTCACTCGTCAAATCCCGCTGGCGCAATAGCCACTTTAGGGTGTCCTGGAGGTACAACCGCATGTACGGGGTATACATATTCGGCATGGTCCCCCGCTACCTGCCCCGCAAGCGGTCAGCAGACGAGGACAGCAACTAACGCTCCGGCAGGGTGCACGGGAACGCCTCCGACTGCGGCAGTGTTGACGCAGTCATGCACACCGCCTACTGTAGCATGCACAGGGTATACATATTCGGCATGGTCCCCCGCTACCTGCCCCGCAAGCGGTCAGCAGACGAGGACAGCAACTAACGCTCCGGCAGGGTGCACGGGAACGCCTCCGACTGCGGCAGTGTTGACGCAGTCATGCACACCGCCTACTGTAGCATGTACGGGGTATACATATTCGGCATGGTCCCCCGCTACCTGCCCCGCAAGCGGTCAGCAGACGAGGACAGCAACTAACGCTCCGGCAGGGTGCACGGGAACGCCTCCGACTGCGGCAGTGTTGACGCAGTCATGCACACCGTCTACTGTAGCATGTACGGGGTATACATATTCGGCATGGTCCCCCTCTGTCTGTCCCGCAAGCGGTCAGCAGACAAGGACAGCGGCTAACGCTCCGGCAGGGTGTACGGGAACGCCTCCGACTACAGCAGTGTTGACCCAGGTATGCAATTATGTCCCGCCTGTAACGCCTCCTCCCACGAACGGGACAATGCCTGCTCCCACTTCTAAAAAGGTCTTTTCGTATTCGGCCATAGACCAGCCTGTAGTGAGCAGTGATCCTGCCAAGGCAGAACCGATTGGTGTCGGGCCGGTTGCCGGCGGTGGAGATACTATCGACGTAAATGTGCAGGTCGGACCGTTTGCAGGGCCGGTGAATGTCTCTCTTGTGATATACGCGCCGACCCTCGAATCCGATGAGCTCTATTTTATGAGTTCAAATAACGGGTTGAAGAAGCTCTCGGCAGCGGTGAACGAGGACCAGCAGTCCAACATTTCCGGTCAACGCAGCGATGATTCCGGAGAGCACGATAGCGGCGGTAGCTCGCAACCGTCGAGCCAATTCGATAGGCTCACCACATGGAGGAACAATGTGACCGGGGTGAACGAAAACATCTTTACGGCGCCTGTCTCGGACCTCCCCTCAGGAGTTTACACCCTTGTCCTTGTCGTAAAATCAGGTGATAATCACTATTATCGCTGGGTAACACACGTTACCATCCCCCAAAGCAGCGGTTCACACGAAGATTAGGCTGTAATTATCCCGGCTGCCTTGCTGTTGCAAGGCAGTCGGGAAATTTATGTATCGTCGCCATGGATAGCTCAGAATTGTGATTTGAATTGGGCAAAGGCCTGTCTGAGCTCTTCCAGTTCTCTCCTGATCTGTGCAATCTCATCTTCCAGTCTTGCGATCGCTTCGTTTGTGGTGGCCCCTAGTCCCGCCGGCCCGGCATACAAATCAGGGACAGTCTTTTCCTCAACCGTCTGAGGCGAGAAAAGATGCGTGTATCGCGATTCCTTCCTCCCCGGTTCCCTCGGCAGCCGCGTGACGAGGGGCGGATCGTGTTCCATCATGCCCCGGAGTGTCTCTTCGATTTCACCCGCATCTCCGAAGGGCGCCATCCTTCCCGCGTTAGAGCGCAGTTCCCCCGGGGTCTGCGGGCCTCGGAGCATCAGCTCGCACCAGATCGCCGTTTCCTGCCTCGACAGATCGAACAGGGACAGTAATTCATGAAGATACTTGGTGACACGGCTTCCCGGTGCATGCGTCTCACGCGCGAGTCCGTTTTGCCGCAGTCCGTCGAGTCCCTTTAATACGGCTGATTCGTCTACAAAGAGGACCGGCCTGCGGTTTGATTTCTGGTTACATGCGTTTGTCAGGGCGTTCAGAGAAAGGGGGTAATACTCGGGGGTGGTGATCTCTTTTTCGATGAGGCAGCCCAGAATACGGACTTCTATACTATCCAACACGATATCCATGCTAAGTTCGACGCTTACACCGAAAGGGCCGTTACACAATCTCCCCGCCAAAGGCAGTCGAACTGCTCACACTGGTTTATTTTTTTAGTCGCAAAGCATTCAGAATATCCTTCCACCCTCTGAATGGCCCGAATCAGTTCTGTCTTGCTCATTGCTGCCGGATCAACGCCTTTCTTTTTTGCAATCTCTTTAATCTTCCGCATTTTCATGTCTTTTTCCCTTCCATTCTTATTTATATTGTATCAGGCAATATAATGGAATGAAAGCGCAAAGGACTTAGACCGGCCAGGTACTCAAGACATGGACCGGCCTCTCAAGCAAAGACAGCCGGGGCGGCAGCGGCTTCATCTCACTATCCTCTATCGAAAGGAAGTGGCAGCGTGTATTGGTGATTGAAGGCATCACAAGTACATCCTTATTTGATTATCCTCTTCCTCATCAATCTAAAAGGATAGGGAGCGAGGAAAACAACGGCAGCGATAATCCAGATTATATCCTTCACAGAAGCAGCAATGTGGCCCGAGGCAAAGGACCTGCATATATTTACCAGGTGATAAAGAGGCGTAAAGAAGGCGATCTTCATGACAATCGGCGGCAAATTGTCGAGCGGGAAGAAGATCCCCGAAAAGAGAAACATCGGCGTCATGAAGAGCGTGTAGAAATAGTTGAAGGAATCGATACCGGGTACGACTGCGACGAATATCAGCGCTATTTCCGCAAAGATGAGGCCGCTTACGAAAAGAAGGGGAATCGCAAGTACCAGAAGCGGCGAGGCGACAAGGCCGAAGGCCGAGATGACCGCCATGATGATCGTTCCGTAGAGCATGCTCTTTGTTGCGCCCCACATCAGTTCCCCCGCAATCAGATCATCGACGTTCACAGGTGTGGCGAGAATGGCGTCAAAGGTCTTCTGAAAGGTCATTCTTACATAGGTACCGTAGGTGCACTCATAGCTCGCGGCAAACATGGAAGAAGAGGCGATAATCCCGGAGGCGATGAATGTAACGTAAGGCACGCCGTTTATCTCTTTCACAAAGGCGCCGAGTCCGAGACCCATCGCAGCGAGGTAGAGGATCGGCTCGACAAAGTTCAGCGCCAGGCTCGAAAGATAGAGCTTGGTATATACGGTAAAATTCCGCTGCCATACCCTGAAGGCCCTTTTAAGATTCAGTGATATCATCATGGCAAGATAAGGGTCTTTCCGGTTAGTTTGAGATAGACGTCTTCAAGGTTTCCTCCATGCAGGCGCATGAGAGCTGCGGGAGATGCTATTGTCACTATTTTGCCTGCATCCATGATTGCCACCCTGTCACAGAGTTTTTCTGCCTCTTCTATGTAATGGGTAGTAAGGATAATAGTCGTATTCTTTTCCTTAAGCTGGTTCAGTTTGTCCCAGACAGCATGCCTGCTACGCGGGTCGAGACCTGTTGTTGGCTCATCCATGATCAGCAACTCAGGATTGTTTATTAACGACCTTGCAAGAATGAGCCTTCGCTTCATCCCCCCTGAGAGATTGCCTATCTTTGACTTTGCTTTATCTGCAAGTTCGACGAATTCGAGGAGTTCCGATGAGGATCGGAGAGCCTCCCGCCTTGCTATATCGAAATACCGCGCATACACGGTCAAATTTTCAAGGACGGTGAGGTCGGGATCGAGATTGTCCTCCTGGGGCATAACTCCTATCTTCGCTTTTATCCTGCTGGGGTCTTTGGTAACGTCCAGGTCGAAAACTTTCACCTCTCCTGATGAGGGAGGCATAAAACAATAGATGACACGCATTACCGTCGTCTTTCCCGCCCCATTCGGCCCCAAAAACCCAAAAAACTCACCCTTCGATATTTCGAAGTCGACGGCATCGACCGCCCTGAAAGAATCGTAATCCCTGGTCAGGGCCTTTGCGCTCACAATAGTCATGGAATTATTATAGTGGAGCCTCATTCCTTTATCAAAGGGAACAAAGCAATAAATGGCATCAAGGGATGAGAGTTATGCCTTATTCTCAAGAGCGCAAGCTATCAACTTGATAATCAGGGGCGAGGGGAAGAGTTACAATTTGTCAGATTTTCCAAAAAAGAATCTTCCAAAAAAGGAGTTGCAAAGGAGACGGCCTCATACTACACTCTAAATAAATGCTGTCCGTAAAACCGGATAGAGGGATTGTCTGCGGTTTTGTTGTCAGAATCAAGGCGGGAAAGAGATCCTCACAACAACATGAAAGGAGGTGTAAAAGGTGAAGATTCTAAAGGTATTGGTTTTCTTATTGCTAGTCGCAGGATTTATTTGCTCTTCTGCCTTTGCGGGGGGCGATGCCAAAAGAGGCAAGGATCTTTTCAATGATCCGAAGCTGGCAGGAGCGACTTCAGGAAAGAGTTGTAATTCCTGTCATCCGGGGGGGAAAGGTCTTGAGGATGCAGGTGACAGGAAAGGATGGAAGATGATGGGGAAAAAATTTAATAGCCTCGAGGCGGTCATCAACTGGGACATCGAAAAGGCCCTCCACGGCAGCGCGCTTGATCCGAAAGGCGCTGATATGGCCGACCTTGTTGCTTACATAAAATCGCTGAAAAAAGATTAGGTATGTGTGAGAGCCGAAGTGTGAAGACTTAGAAATTCTGCAATCATAGAAGAAGGCCCCTTCAGGGGAAGGGGCCTTCCCTGGCGTGTGATAACACCCGGCCTTTTATCGCGACTGAAAAAAATACTGTAACGATGTGAAGATGAAATACCCCGCTATTAAGAGCAGGACTATCCCGAAGCCAAGATTGATACGTTGGATTTTGTGCTCTGATATGAACCGTTTCGCCCAATAGAGGAATAGTGAAAGCAGCACAAGATACGAAGCCAGACCGATGCCTCCGGCGATGAGGAAGGTGGCCGCGACCTCCGGCGTAAAATCGTGAATCAGACCCACATCCAGGAATAGCCTTGCCGCCAGAAGCCACCACAGCACCATCATCGGGTTTGTCCCGGAGAGGGAGAGCCCGCCGATAAAAGCCCACCGCTTTTTCTTCAGGTGTTTCGAGTCCCGACCGGATTTGTCTGCCTGGAGACTGTTCCTCACTGTGAGCATGCCCAGGATGATCAGGATCACGCCCCCGCAGAGCCAGAAGGCCGCCATTACCATCCGCTCCCTTAGAAACGGGGCAATACCAAAGAAGGCGATCGCGCCGTAGGCGATGTCCGACAGGAACGCGCCGAGGATGACCATGAGAGAAGACTTAAAGTGGCCGTTTATAGACCTCTTCATGACTTCTATCTGGACCGGGCCTACCGGGACAGCGGCGATAAAACCCATCATAAATGCCGATATGATAAAAAGGAAATAATATTCCATGAGCTTTAAGGAGTAAGTATTATACCCAAAAAGGGGAAGGATTTTGTCTGCCGGCCGTGCAAAAAAAGTCCCCCTCGAAGACCGCATCTGCGGGTATAGGTCAGAGCCGCCTCCTGAAAAGAGAGAAGAATCGTTCCTTTATTTTTTCAAAGATTGGTCGGTTAAGCCATTCTTCGAGGTCTACCCTCTCGGAGTTTCTCAGGTCTTCGGAAAAGGTATCACACATCTGCCTGCCGAAGTCTTCGTCCACTATGCCGACGTTGCCTTCATCGTTTCTCCTTAGGGACTGGAAATCGAGGTTCGTCGACCCGATGATGCTCCAGACGCCGTCGAAGACAGCGGTCTTGGCGTGCAGTATCTCACCACGGTAGGTATATATCTCGACGCCCGCCCTGATAAGCCTCGTAAAATAGGCCCGGGCGGCATACAGAGCGGCCGAGATGTCTGATCTGCCGGGCAGGAGCAGTTTTACGTCCGCTCCCCCGACGACGGCCTCCTCGAGTATCTGGAGCATCCTCCTGCTAGGGGTGAAATAGGCCGTGGTAAGGTAAATACTTCTTCGGGACCTGGCGATGCTGAAGTAAAGGAGTTTCCTCATCTTCCGTCTGCCCTTTGCCGAACTGGCGAAGATAGGCAGCACCGGAAGTCCCCCTTCAACCGGGTGCGTGTTTTTCACGGCGGTGATGGTCCCGCCCTTCCATACCGCCCAGCTTCTTCTGAACTCCTCAAAGAGTGTCGCGGCTATCGGTCCCTCAAGGAATATGCCGGTATCTCTCCACCCCTTTCTTTTTTTTATGAGCTTTTTCCTTATGAAATGATATCCCCGGTATTCATTTGCGATATTAAGGCCGCCCGTAAATGCGTAGAGGCCGTCAACGATGATGAGTTTGCGGTGGTCCCTGTGGACATAGTGAAAAGGCGCGGTCCACTTGAAAGGGTGCGATGCACGTATCCTGATCCCGGACTCCCCGAGATACTTCCAGAATGTTGCCGGGGTGCTTATCGAACCGAAATGGTCGTAAATGATATAAACCCTGACGCCCTCAGACGCCTTCTTCCGGAGGATCTCGGCCAGTTCAGCACCGGTTTCATCGTTTCTGAATATATAAAATGCAAGACATATGCAATCCCTTGCGCTACGGACCGCATCGAATATGGTAATGAAGGAATCCGGTCCCTTCAATAACGTGATCTTATTGCCGCCCGTAAAGGGGGTACCGAATATACTCTCGATGTTCCGTATCGATAAATCAGGATTATTCTCAACATACCCCATACTACATAATGTCTAAATGGTATTTTTGTGTCAATCTTCGGCAGTCCGGCGGGTGGATATTTTTCAGGGAAATAGGCTAAAATTATACAGTTAGTGTTTGTGTATGCTTTGCAATTATAAGGTATTCGTTAAAAGGTAATTTATGGATATATCTGTAAAAGATCTCAGGGAGAAGGACTGTGCCTGTGATGCCCTCATCCTTCCCGTGACAGAGGGCGGGACCAAGCAATACGACTATCTCGGCAGACCTGCGGCGGAGGCGATCAAAAAGGCCTTTGCCAAAAAGTTCAGCGGCAAAAAAAATGAAGTCTTCCTGGTCCCTGCACCGGAGGGTTTTAAGGCTGAGTGGATATTGCTTGCCGGCCTCGGAAAGAAAGAGGGGGTAACTGCCGAGGGGCTGAGGCAGGCCGGGGGAAGATCGGCCGGTTATCTGAGAGACAATGGGATGAAGAAGGCCGCGTTGTCCTCTAAACTCATTTTTTCTTTTAAGCTCTCTCCGTCTTTTTTTGCGGAGGGCGTCTTACTTGCCCTTTATTCCTATTTCCGCTATAAGAAAGAAAAAAACGGCGAGACATTAAACAGTATGGCTGTCCTGTCTAAACCGTCGAAGGCCTTGAAGCAGGAACTCCACTGGGCCGGGACCTTGGCCTCTTCGGTCTCTTTCGCAAAGGACCTGATCAATACCCCTTCCAACGACATGACCCCCACCCATCTGGCCAAGGCGGCTCTTTCGCTCAGAAGCAGGAAACTTTCGGTGAGGGTACTTGAAAGAAAGGACGCACAGAAGCTTGGCATGGGTGCATATCTTGCAGTGGCAAAGGGATCTCACGAGCCTCCCAAATTCGTTGTACTTGATTACAAAGGCGGAAAGGGGGCGCCCCTGGTGCTCGTCGGCAAGTCGATCACCTTCGACAGCGGCGGCATCTCATTAAAGCCTGCCGAAGGCATGGAAAAGATGAAATACGACATGGCCGGAGGCGCGGCCGTTTTGGGTGTGATGAAGGCGGTATCTGAGTCGGCCCTGCCGGTCAATCTTATAGGCGTCCTCCCTGCTACGGAGAATCTGCCGGGGGGCTCGGCAACCAAGCCCGGGGACATTGTCAGGTCGGTCGGGGGGACGACCGTGGAGATAATCAATACCGACGCGGAGGGCCGCTTGGTCGTTGCCGATGCAATCCGCTATGCAAAACGTTTCAAGCCGCGTGCGGTCATCGATATCGCAACGCTTACCGGCGCGTGTTCAGTCGCGCTGGGTGGCGAGGCGATTGCAATGATGGGAAATGACAGGGGACTGCTTGATGCCATGAAAAGATGCGGCGACCAAGTGTACGAAAGGGTCTGGGAAATGCCCCTTTTTGAGGAATATAAAGAATATGTAAAGAGCGATATTGCCGACATAAAAAATACAGGCGGCAGGACCGCGTCACTCGTGACGTCGGCATATTTTTTGAAGGAATTTGCGGGGGAGATGCCATGGGTGCACCTGGATATTGCGGGTACCGCGTGGGTCGAAAAAGAAAGGCCTTATATTCCGAAAGGGGCTTCCGGTGTCGGAGTGAGGCTCCTTTCAGAATTCGTGAGGGAACTGGCATGAGGCTATTCAAAATTTCACTTGTGATATCTTTTTTGCTGATCCCTGCTGCTGCTTTCGCCTGGGGACCTCTTACCCATATGTATCTCGGAAATGAGCTTTTCTCTCTGAGTCCGCTCCTGCCCGCAGGGCTTCTGGAGGTCATAAGGAGATACCGAAAGGATTTTTTGTACGGCAATCTGATGGCAGACATCATTATCGGCAAGCAGTATCTGCCCGACCATAGAAGCTCGCACAACTGGGATGTGGCGTTCGATCTCTTCAGGGTGTCGAAGACCGACCAGCAAAAGGCTTTTGTTTATGGCTACATGAGTCATCTCGCCGCCGATACGGTCGCCCACAACGTGTATACGGCCGACAGAAGGAACGTCGGGCATACTGTGATGGAGATGAAGGCCGACTGCATCATCGACAAGAAATACTGGCTCCAGGCGATTGCGATCGACAGGAATATCCAGATGCGAAACGACCTTTTTCTGGAACATTCCCTCGACCGTCTTGTCTTTTCCTTCAAGACCAACAAGAGGATATTTAAGAGTATGATCTTCCTTTCGGTCTTCAACAGGGAAAAGATAGGGAATTTTATCGACAGGAACCTCATCACTTCCCTGCCCGACAGGGAGACGATCGAACAGCTTCATCAGGACTCGCTCGACCAGATCATAGACCTCTTCCAAAACTGGAAAAGGTCGGAGGTCGTCAAATTGAGCCCGAGCGGCGTTCATGAAAAGGAGGGCCGCATCAAGACTTTTCTCAAGGCCGGATAAAAAAACTGATTTTTTGTGCATCCTGCGCCTTTGCCCGATCAACCTCTGCTGCCAGAAAAATAGTTTATTTCCAAATAAACTGAATTAATCATACAACTAAGTGGATTCCCGCCTAATACCCGCGGGAATGACGTACAACAATCACTTAAGATCGTCATCCTCGGGCCTGCCTGCCCGCCGGTCTTTTGGAGGGACCCGGGGATCCATTCCATGAGGTCAACGGGTAGATGTCAAACATGGGAAACGGTCAGCAGAGAGGCCTTTCGGCCATCTTGTCCCTGATATTCGGTTCTCTATCAGTTATGTTCATCCTGATGCTTGCAGTTGAGACGTATATCAGTGATGTGTTCGTAAACGACTGTCCGGACAGTCCGCATTTTCTGAAAAGTCTGACATCAAAAGCGGGAGGCGGCCGACTAAGATTTTGCCTAAGCTATATTTATGAATGCTCTGTAAATACTACGACTTGAATTTACAGACAGCGAAGGCCGAATCTCATTTTCTTCCTGCACTTAGTGGAGTTCAACCAGCAACAGAGAGTTTTTCCTTGACAGTGATTTGATCTGCAAGCTATAAAATAACTGCTAGCTGTCGGGGGAAAATAGTATTTAAACTGGAGGGAAGCATGGTGAAACTCAGGAGAACAATTTTGTTCAGTCTGTTGTTAATTCTTGTCGCTTTTCCTTATCAATCATCAGCAGATCCACTTGATAACTGGCACTGGAGGAATCCTTTACCGCAAGGCAATAATCTGAATGATGTAATTTATGCAGACAACATGTTCGTGGCTGTTGGGGATTTCGGAAGTGTCGTCACCTCTTCCGATGGCATTAATTGGGCAGCGCAGCCGTCCGTTACAGATTCGAATCTTAGAGCAATAACTAACGCAAATGGCATCTATGTAGCGGTTGCTGATGGAGGTAAGATATTCACCTCTTGGGACGGCAAAAAATGGAATACCAAGGACCTTGGAAGTGATCTGTCCTTAAGCGGAATAGCATATGGCAATGGCATGTTTTTAGCAGTGGGCGCAGAATCCTCCAGCCGTAATGCGACGGCATATATATCGACTGATGGCGTGGAGTGGGTTCGAAAGTTCTCAGGGGACTTCGGCGAGTTTTATAATGTCACATTCGGAAAAGGTATTTTTGTTGCTATTTCAAATGCGGGCGGTATTTTCGCGTCAGCCGATGGAATTATATGGGAGCAGACTTCTTTAATTACCGCTTTAACGAATGTCAGATTCTTTAGTAACGGCGTCTTTGTCGCGGTCGGAGATAATAGCAGAATTCTGATATCTAGTGATGGGCGGCATTGGACCCAGACATTCTCAAACACCGGGTCGTTTCTAGACAGAATTTACTTTAAAGATATTACCCATGGGAACTCGATGTTCGAGGCTATCGGGTTCGCAGTTGAACGCAACAGAAATGTTGTTCTCACCTCTTTCGACGGAGTTGATTGGCAGGAACTGGACTTGTCGGTCAGCTATGAATTGAATGCTTTAACATATGGCAGTAAAGCTTTTGTTTCGGTCGGTAAGTATGGCGCTATTTTTTCAACATCTGATGGAGAAAATTGGACACAAACTTCTAAAGGTGTCTTATATAACTTTAATTCAATAACGGCCGGAAACGGGACCCTCGTTGCTGCTGGTGGCAGCGGCTTAGGGGCCTCAACAGATGGAGTCAATTGGCACAACACCAATTATGATGCCTGGTTAGCCGGTGTTGCATATGGAAATAACAGTTTTGTTGCGGTAGGAAACGCATATTCTAATGGCCTCCCTTTTTCAATAATTCTAACATCGTCGGACGGTATGACTTGGGAAAAGACCTATAGTGATCCCGATCCGTGGAAAATTAATGGCTTTGGTACTTATCTAAGGGGGATAGCTTATGGTAATGAAAAATTTGTGGCAATCGCGCGCGGCAAGGTCTTGTTATCCTACGATGGCAAAAATTGGAACGAAATGCTGGTCCCGTTTGACTTATATGGAATAACTTACGGAAAAGATATTTTTGTTGCGGTGGGAGATCAAATTGTTATTTCAGAAGATGGCTTTACATGGACTGAGATCGCTACCCCCGATGTATTACTTTATTCCATCTCATACGGAAACGGCTTGTTTATAGCTGTCGGTGGTAACTATGATTTTTTTGGTTATTTTCCTGATTATCGAGGAATTTATACCTCGCCGGACGGCTTAACTTGGAGCAAAAACATTACGGAGGACAGTCCCCTTATAAATGTAAGTTATGGGTATCAGAGTTTTGTTGCGGTAGACGGCGCGTCACTTTTATTAACCGGTGACGGGGTAAAATGGACTCGCGAATCCTTGCCATCTACTGCTAATGCAACAGTTTTTTATGACAATAGTCTTTTTGTAGTAGGGAGTAGTGGCACAATCCTTCAGTCAGACCCTCTCAGCGGCAATTGTGCAGCAACGTTGTCAGCCGACTTTGCCCTTCACATTCCGATCATCGCCTTCAATGGAACTTATTTGCAGGGTGATGCGGCGTGTGAGACTGCCGCTAATGATAGCCTTATGTGCCGCGTTACGGGCTATAGCGCTGCAAACCCCGCGGACTTCATCAACTGTTCACTGTCAACATTGACTGCTGATTTTAAGCTTCATGTGCCTGCGGGAATCTATAACAGCATCTCATATCGGGCTGATTTTGAGTCCGCGCCTTCGACAGATGGTCAAATGTGGTTCAGGCTGGTCAGCGCAATTAAGAATTAGACGGGTTGTTTTGTGTCTGTTGCGATCAGAAATCTTCAATGTTGCGGTCCGGTGAATTGCGTTAAGTAGTCGGTGAAATGAAGGCACTGTCTCCCCATGTGCATTAGGCCGACTTTCCAAGACCTTTCTTAAAAAAGCGACTTGAAGTGTGTTATAACATGAGCGAAACTTAGGTAAAGATCATGAACAGGTTCGGAGAAAGGTAATTCCTCTAAAGAATTTAGTCAAACTGTCTCAAAGGAGGCCAAGCATGAAGAAGATGATTCTAAGGATGTCATTATTTATCGTAGGGTTCTTGGCGGTCACCCTTACCGCCTCGGCCCAAATATGCGTGGAATGCCATAAGAAAGTGACCCCCCGCGCCGTCTCCGACTGGGAGATCAGCAAACATAGCAAAAGCGGCGTTGGCTGTTCGGTCTGCCATGGGGATAAGCATACCTCAGGCGAGGATGTGTCAAATGTCCAGATTCCGACACCGGATACATGCGGGAAGTGTCACCGCAAGCAGGTTGCGCAGTACAAAGGCGGTAAGCATGCTCTTGCGTGGGCGGCCATGGAGGCGATGCCAACCATACACTGGCAACCCATGGCATTGATCGAAGGCAAGAAAGGATGCGGAGGGTGCCATAAAATAGGGATGAAAAGCGAAGAGGAGATAAAGGAGTTGAAAAAGAGCGGTCAGGTTTTTGGCAATGCCGCATGCGATTCATGTCACACACGACACACTTTCTCGGTACAGGAGGCGCGGCAGCCGCAAGCTTGCCAGACATGCCATATGGGGTTTGATCACCCGCAGTGGGAGATGTACTCCGGGTCCAAGCACGGCGTAAGATTTTTGCTGAAACAAAATAAGACTTTGTCGGAAGACATCTCGGCGCCCACCTGCCAAACATGCCATATGCAGGAAGGCAATCATACGGTAAGGGCTGCATGGGGATTCCTTGCCGTCAGGCTTCCCATGCCTGATGACAAACAGTGGGCTGAGGACCGCTTGACGATCCTGCAGGCGCTCGGGGTGATTAACCCTGCAGGGAAGCCGACCCCCCGCCTCGAAGTAGTGAAGGCAGCCAATGTTGTCAGAGTGACACAGGAAGAGTGGCAGAAGGACCGTGACAAAATGATCGGTACGTGCCATCAGTGCCATTCAATCAATTTTGCGAAGGCCGAACTGGCAAAAGGCGACCAGATCATCAGGGCCGCCGACCATCTGATGGCCGAGGCAATCCGAATAATTGCCGGTCTGTATAGAGACGGCGTCCTTAAGCAGCCCAGGGCCTATGCATATCCGTTCCCTGATCTTCTCACTTTTCATGATGCGCCGACTGTGATCGAGCAGAAGCTCTTTGTAATGTTTCTGGAACACAGGATGAGGACATTCCAGGGTACATTTCATGCCAATCCCGACTATGCATTGTGGTATGGCTGGAGTGAGATGCAGAGAGATCTTACTGAAATAAAGGAAGCGGCGGCCGACATGAGGGCGAAGGCCGAAAGGGGCGAAGGAAAGGGAAGATAACAAACGCGGGTGCCGGATCCAGGCAGCGCCTACATCCTATGGCATGCAAAACAGATCGACGGAAGGCGAAGTTTGGCATATGCATCTGCCCCCTTCGCCGCCGCCTCATGCTGAATGACCCCTGTTTGATGGGGATTGTGACAGGTGGAACAAGTGATTCGGTTTCTCGGCACAAGGGGGAGTATCACTAAGAGTCTCTCTTCAGTCTCTCTGATGTTACGGAGAGTCTCTGCCGAAGGTGTTACAAGAAAATGCTGTGTAAAAAAAACACCCGGCATGGGGGGATGACATCGCCAGCAGAGAAAGCCGATATCAGCCCTGAATCGCACGTTCTCTGTCCTGTCAACGGCAGGGTCAGGCTGTTTCGCATGACAGACAAGACATACCGGTTTGCCCCCCACTTTTTTCACTTTTCCATCGTCGTCGAGCATATCATGCGGATTGACCTTTTCAAATTCTTCAAAATAATGACATTTAAAACAGATCGTCCGACGGTCGGCGTAAGGACCGCCCCTCAGGAGCTTTGGGGTTCCTTTATGCTCCGGCCCGCCATGTATTTCATGACAGGTAAGACATCTGATCTTGCCTTCGTAAAGAGGCAATTGGCTATCGAGTCGCCTTGAAGGACTAAAATTAACAGGGTGATGATTTTCCGTATAGTGGTGACAATACTCGCAGATAGAGGAAGGGTCTGCCTTCAGCAGGAGGTGGGTGGGGTTCTCCTCCTCGGGCTCATGACAGACATCGCAATTACTGTGCGGGTTGGCATAAGCCTTAACAGTCCCCTGCTGCTGGGTCTTTTCGGGCCACAAAAGCGCTTGCATGGTACAAGACGCGAGAAGGGCCGTCAACAGGACCGAACATTTTAGAAAACGTAGCATCTAATGTCAGTATATCAAAAACTTACCGAAAAATTGTTTCCCGAAACAGAAGCGCTCTCCTCTAATCTCAACTCTCAGCAGTTTCGGCCTCTCAGGCGGCCTGAAAGGGACGGAACCGGGACCGGGATGGACCGAAGAGCATGAGAGCAAGCGGCTTAACTGTCTGGATTTAATCAAGGAATTCCTCGATGCTTGCATCGGGGGTAAAGTCTTTTTTTTGTTTGTCATTCCCGCAAGCAAAGCGCGTCGGGAATCCTTCCGGAAAGATTCCGGACAAGCCGGAATGACAAATAGATACCTCGCAGCTCTGCTGCGGGGTAGTTCATTTCTTTTATTGACAAACCCTCTTGGATGGGGTATCAATTTGAAAGGAGGCTTATTATGGACAGAGCGATAATAATGTTTCTTGCAGTATTTTTTTTGCTTCCCTCTGTTTCTTTTGGCTATGAAGCCATAGGGGTCAAAAACGGAGGGAGTATAGAAGGACAGGTCATATTTGCCGGGGCCACGGTCCCGCAAGATGAACCGGTCAAGTTGAGCAGCGAAACAGAATACTGCGGGAAGACCCTCCCATCGGAAAGATATTTGATTAGTGCGGATGGAAAAATAAGAAACGTCGTCGTGTTCCTGACAGGGGTCAAGTCAGGAAAGGCTATTCCCACAGATGCCGTCGCCGTTACAAACTCTAAATGTACCTTTGTCCCCCATGTAAGCGTTGGGTTCAAGGGGAGCAAGCTCATCATGAAGAACGACGATCCGGTTTTTCATACGTTCGATATACATGCCTCCCTAGACGGGAAGGAACTCTATCATGTCGGTCTCCATGAAAAAGGTTCAGAGGTGACAAAGACACTTGCCAAGACAGGGCTCATGGAATTGACCTGTTATGTACATCCGTGGCAGCTTGCTTATGTCTACATCTTTGCTCATCCATACGCAGCGGTTACCGATGAAAAGGGCGGCTTTGTCATCAGGGATATCCCGCCTGGAACATATACCGCGGAGGCCTGGCACGAGGCGTTGGGAATCATAAAAATCCCTGACGTAAAAGTAGAAAGCGGGAAAACGAGCAGCATCAGGCTGGAGTATACCAGACTGATAAATCTTAATTAAGAGGAGGAGTACGATGCAAAAGGCGATTTTGTTTGTGGCTGTCCTGGCAGTAATTTTTTCTTTTTCCTCGATTTCCTTTGCGTATGAGACAGTGGACGTAAAAAACGGAGGAAGCATTGAGGGGGTTGTGGAGTTTGCCGGAGGCAATGTCCCGAAGGACAAAATGCAGAAGCTAAGTTCCGAGACGAAATACTGCGGAGCACAGCTTCCTGAGGAAAAATATCTCATCAAAGACAGGAAGATCCAAAATGTGGTCGTGTACATCGAGAATATTAAAGCTGGGAAAGCCCTTCCCGCTGAGCCTGTCACACTTACCAACCTTAAATGTGCCTTTGTTCCTCACGTGGCCATAGGGTTTAAGGGCAATAAGTTTGTTGAGAAAAACGATGATCCGATATTCCACAATATCCATACCTATTTAAACGGAAAGACGATGTATAACATCGGACTTCCTGAAAAAGGGTCGTCTGTCACAAAGCCTCTGACGAAAACAGGTGTTATAGAAGTCACCTGTGACAGTCACCCCTGGATGCACGGGTACCTCTATGTTTCAGACAATCCTTATGCCGCGGTCACCAATGCCAAGGGCGAGTTCTCCATTAAGAATATTCCGCCCGGCACCTATACGGTCGAGGCGTGGCATGAGGCACTAGGGAAGGTGAAGGTCGCAAATATCAAGGTCGAAGGCGGCAAGCCCAGCAAGATCAAGCTGGAATACAAGAAATAGATCTGAAAGATTGCAAGGAGGATGAAGATGCGAAAAGTCTTGATATTGTTAGGGGGGTTGATATTATTTTTAATGACATTCGTTTTGCCTCAGGAGTCCCGGGCTATTCCATCTTATGCCCGGCAAGTCCAGAAGCCGTGCACGGCCTGCCACACGATATGGCCGAATCTGAACCAGGCCGGCAGACAGTTCAAAGTGCAGGCATACACCCAGGTCTCACCCGAGTGGCAGATGATCAACAAAGACAATTTGAATTTGCTTTACATCTTCCCGGTTTCTGCGAGGGCTATCTTTCTGCCGTACACGAAACATATGAATGATGTACAGGGAATAAACGATAACTCCACCGAACTCGATCAGGTGGCTTTGTTTTTAGGCAGCAGGGTGTTTGATTATGCCGGCGTATTCGGCAGCGCCGAGTGGTCGCCGGACGATGGGAACTTCCATCTTCCGACTGTTAAGATGGCCTTCCAATATCCCGTTGGGGAAGGAAATACCTTAGGCCTTGTGGCGTTTAAGGGGCTTGCGACGTCTGCGGACCCCTTCAATAGTTTGGGTGGAAGGGACAGGGCCTTGACTTTCGGTGATGAAAGCATCCCATCGATATTGACAAAGGGATGGACATCCAGTTTCTGGAGCGAAGAGAACCTCGGAGTGGTGGTCCACGGTTACTTTTTGGGGAATCGTCTCTACGCTGCTGCCGGGGCGATGAGAGGCGGTGATGCCGCGGATGCCGGGTTCGGTTTTTCTAACGACAAAAACAAAGACCCCTTTGACGGGTTTTTCCGTCTGGCATGGGACCAGAAGCTTACAAACGGGGCGGTCACCTTCGGCGGTGCCTGGTACACAGGCAAGCAGAGACCCCTTGATTCGACCGGTGCCCCGTTGTTCGAATCCAAGGTCAACAGAGGTTATCTTGACGCCTCCCTTGAGCAAACATTTGGTGAGGACCACCTCGTAGAGGCCCAGGCCCTCTACGGCTATGGCAAAGAAACAAATGCCTTTGGCGGAGACGAGTCGCGAAAATTTGACGGATTCCTTGTTGAAGGGAGCTATTTCTTCCAAAGGACATATGGCTTGATTGCCGCTTACAATATGATAAATATTAAAGACGTTTTAGCTTCGGATATTTCGGCTACAGGGGCCGGGACCGACGAAAACAAGAAAAATACCTGGCTCGTAGCCCTTAACTACCTTCCGTGGCTAAATACGAAGGTTGCCGTCCAGTATGCACAGACGAAGACTAAATTCGCGGGCGGCCAGCCTGATGAAACGGACAAGACATTCAAGGTAGTGCTCGACATACTTTTCTAAATTGGGGACGCTCCGGGGATTGAGAAATCCCCGGGCGGACATTATCAAAAATAGGAGAATGCGTAATGGCAGAAGCCAGTGTGGGAAAGGGTTTAGCAAAGGGAGTCATTAAATTTACCGTTATCCTCGGCGCGGGGTTCTTGCTCCTGGCGGTCCTAAAAAGGATGCTTCCTGCGGCGACCCAGGACGGGTACCGGTTCTTCCCTCTGATCGGCAGCAGGGACTGGATATGGATAGTCGCCCAGTTGCACCTTAATTTTGCGGCATTTGTCCTGGGCGTTCCGATATTTGCCGTAACGATGGAATTTATAGGGTGGAGACGTGCCGATGAGAGACTCGACAGGATCGCCTATGATTTCACAAAGCTCTTTACCCTTGCCTATACCATTACAGCAATCATGGGATCTCTCTTCCTTGTCAGCCTTCCGGTGCTCTATCCGAAGTTTATCGATTATATGATGAAGATACTCGGCCCGACGTGGTGGCTATACCTCATCGTGATGTACGGTGAGGTTTTGGTCTGTTATTACTACTTTTATTCATGGAAGAAACTGAAAGACAGGAAAGGGTTCCACGTCTTCCTCGGCGTTTTACTGAATGTCTTCGGGGCGCTGCTCCTTCTTATCACGAGCACGTGGGTCGGCTTTATGACCACCCCCGCGGGCGTGAACGCTGAGGGAGAGCTGGTGAGCAGATGGGGGGCGATACATACTCATATGTGGCTTCCCCTTTCGTTGCACCGCTTTGTAGCAAACATCGTCTTCGGCGCCGGAATCGCGGCCGCATACGCGGCCTTCAGGTTTATCACCGCAACGACGGACGAAGAAAAGGCGTATTACGACTGGATGGGCTATACGTCGGCGATCATCTCGATCGGGGTTTCTCTTCTTTTGCCCGGGGTCGGCTATCTTTTAGGTGTTGAAATTTATTCCTTCAACGAGCAGATGGGCATACAGCTCATGGGAGGTTTTTTTGCGTGGCTCTGGGTCATGCAGGCTATCCTCATAGGCGCCATTCTTTTCTTCATAAACTACTACCTCTGGATTTCGCTCCACAAGATGCCGGGCGGCGAAAGGTACTTCCCGTACGTGAAATTCCTGTTCCTGGTGCTTCTTGTAGGATATGCGGTCTGGCTTACGCCCCACGACATAGCCCTGAGTCTTGAGGAGGCGCGGAGGACCGGCGCATACCATCCGGCGCTCGGCAAGCTTGGGGTCATGGCGGCAAAAAACACGGCGGTCATCCTCTCTTACCTCGCTACGTTCCTGAGTTTCGCCATCTTCAGGATGAGCAACAAGGAACCCTCCGTCGCCTGGGCGAAGGCGGGGCACATAATCAGGGCGGCTATCATCGTGGTCTCGATCCGCGGGCGTGCTGGCGCTCGGCATATTCAGTTATTACGTGTCGGCCGCGGTAAGGGTGAAGGTCCTTTCTCCTATTCAATTCAGTCTCTTTATCCTTGCGATAATTGCATTGTTCATTCTTGACCATTTCATGTATAAAGGGGCCCGGGTGATCGGAGAGCCGCGGTGGGGACAGATGCCCGAGAGGTCTCAGTATGCGTTGATCGCAATCACAGTGACTTTTACGTGGCTTATGGGCATGCTCGGATACATGAGGGCCGGCGCACGACAATACTGGCACGTCTACGGCGTCATGAAGAACACGAGCCCGGACGCCTATCTTCCCACCCACGGCGTGGCGTCGATCATCGTCACGATCGTCACGTTACTCTTCTTCGTCCTCGTCTCTCTTGTCTTTTGGTCCATAATGAAGCTTGAGAAGGTTATCGGGGAAAGGAGGGGAGGATGAAGGTAGGAGTCCTGAAGCTTGCTGTTATTGTAGTAGGCCTGAATCTCATTTTTGCATACATCGGTCTTGAATTTCTTCCCCAGTCCGAATCCCGGCCGCCGAAGGTCGTCAAGATAGAGGAAGGCATCTCACAGGAAGACCTCGTCCATGTCGGCGAAGAGATCGTCTTTGGGAAAGGGCAATGTATGGTGTGTCATCCGGCGAAGCCGGAGTCAGGGATGAGGGCCCCCGCCATGTCCACTATCGGGGCGGAAATGGAAAAGGAGGCCAAAGAGCGGGGCATCAAGCCTGAGGAGCAGGTCTTCGAGGCCCTCGTCAACCCATCCAAATATATCGTGAAGGGGTATGAAGATATCATGTCGCCGGTGCACACGCCGCCGACTTCCCTGACCGACGGGGAGATCATTGCAGTGGCCTCCTATCTCCAGAGCCAGGGAGGGAAGGTCACGGTTTCTTTTCCGGGGTCTCTGCCGGTACTAAAAGATCAGATAACTAAGGCGGGAGGGAAGTAAGATGCAATTTATATTTCCTGTCGTTACATTGATCGGTTTGGCGATTGCGATAACCTCCGCCCTGAAAAAGTCCCCATTTTTTAATTTCATAGGTATCCTTGTCGCTATTTACGGAGGGTTAAAGAGTCTGTCGCTGGTGATGCCGCCTCTTCCGGGGCAGGTTCTCAATATGTACATGATCATGTTCTTCTTTGCGTTTCTCATCTATTTTTCCATCCACGACGAAACGCTGAAGGCGTTCATTGAGCCGATGAGGGCCATACTCGCCGATGACGACAAAAAAATCCTGAGGGTCATTATCGTCTACCTTGCCATTCCTCTTCTTGTCGCGTATGGCACTTACGTCAAAGTCAAGCCGACCTTAGAGCCTCCCGTCTCAGCGAGGATCACTCACCCGGAGCCCCCCTCTGAAATAGACTTCAAGGGCAAGACAATCAAGATATTGGGACTCGAAAACCCCTTGAGGAAAGACGCGGCAAACCTGGCAGGTTATATCGGGGAAGGGAAAGAGATATATTATAAGAACTGTTTCTTCTGCCACGGGGACGCCCTCGACGGCAAGGGAAATTTCGCCCAGGCCTTCAACCCTCCGCCGCCCCCTTTCATAGGCATCGATACGATCGCGCAACTGCCCGAATCCTACGTTTTCTGGCGGGTTGCAAAAGGGTGGACGAGGGCTTCCAGCCGGTGCGCATCCCTGGGATTCCGCGATGCCCTCCTTCGAGGACTTTCTCGAAGAGGATGCGATATGGAAGGTAATCTTATTTATTTATGATGCCTCGGGCAATAAGCCGAGGACTTGGTAAGCGTATGCGAAAGGGAGATTTTACAATGCGGCTTTTCATAACCCTTGTTCTGCTGCTTTTGCTGCCGGTACATGCGTTCCCTGAAGATAAGGGAAAGACACTTTACGACAAGTGGTGCGCCCAGTGCCACGGGGAAAAAGGGGACGGCAAAGGTCCTGCCACGGACTTCGTATTCCCGAAGCCGAGGGATTTTACGAAGGGCACGTATAAATTCCACTCGACCCCGTCCGGTGATCCGCCCCTTGATTCGGACATCATCAGGACGATAAGAAACGGAAACCCCGGCACTTCGATGCCGCCCTGGACGAGGTTCAGCGATGATGAGGTGAAGGCCATTGTCGCTTATTTGAAAACTTTTTCGCCCGATACCTTCGAAACGAAAGGCACTCCCTTAAAGATCATCAAACCGTCGGGCGGCAAAGAGAAACTGATAGCGCTGGGGAAAGAGATGTATGATAAGGGTAAGTGCTGGGAATGTCACGGCAAGGCCGGAAGGGGCGACGGCGAGAAGGGATGGCAGGAGAAATTCAAGGACGATTGGGGCAACAGGATTTATCCGGCCGATCAGACCAGCCCATGGGAGTACAGAAACGGCAGTGACTTAAAGGACCTTTACGTGACGATTACCGCGGGCATTGACGGCACGCCGATGACCTCTTACGGAGATACGGTTTCCGACGAAAAGAGATGGGCCCTCGCATATTATGTGAAGTCGCAGCAGCAGATCAGAAAACTCGGTCTGGCATTGCGTGTGAAAAAGGTGAACTCCATCCCTGCTTCGACGGAAGATCCGGTCTGGAACAGTGTTGACTACCTCGACCTCCCGATGGCCGGCCAGATAATATTTGACCCCCGGGACTTTACGGCCCTTATTACAAATGCACGGGTCAGAGGGGTATACACCGGTTCGGACCTGGCGGTGATGGTTGAATGGACAGGCAAAAAACCGAACAGGGGCGATGACGGGCATCCTCCCGATGCTGCGCGGATACAGTTCCCCTCAAAATCTTCGGAAGGCGCAGAGCCATTTTTCTTCATGGGTGACGAGAAGTCGGCGGTCAATATATGGCAGTGGAAGGCATCCGACAATCTCGGGGTGGAATTCGATGCTCGGGGACCATCGGCCCTTACGCAGCAGGACAAACAGGACATGCAGGTCGTTCCGTCCTATAAGGATGGTCTGTACAGGATCATGTTCAAAAGGGCCTTGCAGACAGGAGACAAGGACGATGCCGCCTTTGAGGTGGGAAAGTTCACACCCTTTGCAGTAACTCTCTATGACGGAAGAAATGACGAGGAGAACAATAAAGGAGCGATATCGGCTTGGTACTTCATGGTGCTTGAGCCGCCTATACCATTGAAGGTTTACGTGCTGCCGCCGATAGCATTCATTGTTGTCCTTGGTATCGGTCTGGTCCTTCGTAAGAGTGTCAAGAAGAAAGGATGATTCTGAATCAATGAATATGTATAAGAAGATATTGGTCCCGGTAGACAACTCGAAATATTCGCAGTACTGTACGGACTTAGGAATTACACTTGCCGGACGGTTTGGCTGCGAGCTCACAGGCAGCCATGTGTACAGTGCCGGTCTGCACGACAAGAGATTCAGGGACATGGAGGTCGGCCTGCCCGGGCACTACCAGGAGGAAGAGAGGCTTAGGAGATCAAGGAAGGTCCATGATTCCCTCATAGGCGACGGGCTCCGGCTGATTTCCGACGCCTATCTCGACTCTTTCAAACGCGGATGCACGGAAGCGGGCATACAGTTCAACTGCAAGCTCATGGAGGGTAAAAACTGGCTTGAGATCCTGAGGGACGTAAGAAGCAGCGGCTACGACCTGGTGATCATGGGCGTCCTAGGGCTCGGAGCGGTAAACGGAAATCTCATAGGCGGCGTATGCGAAAGGGTAGCAAGAAAGGTAAGGTCAGACATACTGGCCGTAAAGAACAGTAGTCCTCTCGGTAAGAGGATCGTTGTTGCGATCGACGGAAGCGAAGAGGCCTTCTCGGCCTTCAGAAAGGCCGTGATATTGGGCAAGCTATTCGATCTTAAGGTGGAGGCGGTCTCGGTCTATGATCCTCATTTTCACCGGAGGGCATTTCAGGCCTTGGTCGGCGTCCTCTCCGATGAGGCCGGTAAGATGTTTAAGTTCACGGAGCAGGAAAAGCTCCACGATGAAATCATAGACGACGGCCTCGGTAAGATATACCAGAGCCATCTGGACAGAGCCTATCTTGCCGGCCGCAAAGAAGGGGTGGAGGTGAAAACCGTCCTTCTTGCTGGAAAGGCATACTCCGAGATATGCAGATATATCGAAAAAGACCCGCCGTCCCTCCTTGTGGTGAGCAGGTTCGGTGCACACCAGACGGAAGAAATGGACATCGGCAACACGGCGGAAAACCTCCTCCGGCTCGCATCATGCAGCGTCCTTGTGACCTGCGGGGCAGAGACGGATTAGTCCTCCATGGAAGATACCCTCTCAATTATATCCTGGAATGTGACTGGAAGATGTAACCTCAGCTGCAGACACTGTTATCTCCCGGCCCATAACGACGGAAGCGGCCGCAATCACCATGAATTACTTACCAAAGAGGCCTTTGGGGTCATTGATCAGATCGCCCGAGTGAACCACGAGGCCATGCTGATACTCTCCGGCGGGGAGCCCCTCCTAAGGGAGGACATCTTCGAACTCGCGGTGCACGCATCGGGTAAGGGGATGATGGTTGTTCTCGGCTCAAACGGACTTCTCATCGATGAGAGGGTGGCTTCATCGTTGACACGCTCGGGGGTTACGGGAATAAGTATAAGCCTTGATTCGGTCGACCCTGAAATTCATGATGAGATGCGGTCTCATGAGGCCGCCTGGCAAAGTGCTGTGAAGGCCATCGCCATTTGCCGAAGCGAAGGGCTTTCGGTGCAGATCAATGCCGTAGTAACAAGAAAGAACTTCCGCGCAATCCCCGAGTTGATCGAATATGCTTACGCGCTAGGGGCAAAGGTCTTCAGTCCCTTTTTTCTTGTATGTACCGGCAAAGGCGAAGAGCTGACCGACATTACACCTGAGCAATACGAAGAGGTCCTTTCATGCGTAGCTGATGCTCAGGGGAAATATGGCGACATGATGATCAGAACGAGATGCGCGCCCACATTCAGGAGAATGCTCTATCAGCACAATCCGGATTCACCGCTTTTAAAGATGGATACAGGCCGCTGTCTTGCGGGCCGGCGCTACTGCAGGATCACCCCTAATGGGGATGTGACCCCCTGCCCCTATATGCCTCTGTCACTGGGGAATGTAAAGGATTCGGATTTCAATGACATCTGGATGCGCTCCGAAGTCCTACTTTCGCTGAGAAGTCCGCAACTGAAAGGCAAATGTGAGCGCTGTGAATTCCGTCTGCTATGCGGGGGCTGCAGGGCAAGGGCCTATGCGCTAGGGAATGATTACCTTGGAGAAGACCCATGGTGCGCATATATGCCGGGCGGAGGAGACGCTATAAGGCCTCCTTCCTTTGCTTTTGCGTCATGCGGGAAAGCATCTGCAGGGCCGGTGCCTTTATGGACTGAAGCGGCGGAGGAACGTCTAAAGAGGGTCCCTTTTTTTGTCAGGCCAATGGTCAGGGCGGCCGCCGAAAAATATGCCGTAGAGAAGGGCTGTCAGGAAATTACTCCGGAGATGATGGAGGAGTTGAAACAAAAAGCAGGGATGGGAGGAATGGGTGGACATCGATAGGGTATTAACGGAAAAGGAAAAAAAATTTTTACGAAGGGCGGCAAGGCGCAAGAGCCTTTTTTTAATATCCAGCGTGGCTACGGTCGTTGTTGCCGTATCATTCCTCATTTATCACAGTCTGGTCGCGAGAGATATGAATGGGCCAAGGTTCGTCATCATCCTACTACTCCTGCTCTCGGGCCGTTCATATCTGAGACTCTATAAGAGCGCTGTCATATTCAGCAAACTAAAGAACACGGACGGGTAAGAAAATGGAAACGAGACTGACATCGGGAAGACTTCCTGCGGTGTGCCTCGAATGGCTGTCGTCATCGAGACTCAAATTTTTAGAGGACATGGTCGGGGGAAGACCGATGCGGTATTTTTCTGCTCATCTGCCCGTTATGGCCACATGGCGGCAGGACGGAGATGAAAAATTCCCCGTCAATATGACCGTGAAGGGGATAGGCCTTATCCCCAGGAAAGACCTCCTTCAGGATTATATCGACATCTTTCAAGGGACAATAGCGGAAGCCAGATCTATGCCATGGGAAGAGAGCCTCGGAAAGAGGGTCGGTGTTATGTCAAAGCTTTATGCCGATACCAATAACTTCGAGCCTGCCATGCTCGGCGGCCTCGAGATATTTGAGGGTAAGGCACACGAAAACATGAGAGAAAATCCCTATGCGAGTCTGCTCTATGTGGGAATGGCATACGGCCGGGAGGGCATGCAGTACATCAGTTTTCAGGTCAACGGGACCGTCGAGATCCTCGAAAAAGGCAGCCCCCATTACAGATTCCTTCTTGCCTCAAGAAAGCTCTTTGAGTTCGATAAGTTTCATCTCTTTCAGCCCGACTATCCGTTCGGGTATCTCCTTCGGGTAAGTGAAGTAAGGGACAAATCCCCGTGGTCGAAGGCGGAGAAGAACTCTCAATCAGGAGAGCCTTACCCACCCAGATAGCCGATGGCAATGTGTTCAGCGTCCCACCAGTTTATTTCCATCCGATTTCTCTCCTGCCGCTTCTGAACTTCTCCCCTACGGTCCTCGCCAAGACAATAATTTCTCGTAAGTGTCGACAGTTGCGGTGCAGCTACCCCTGTGGCTGCGGCAACGATCACCCCAAACACCGCAACAAGGACCACCACCGCCACCGCTGTCAGCAATTGAGATGGTGTAAGTGCGGCCAATGTAATAGTACTGTCAATGGCGCCTACTACGATAAGAGCTACGACGAAGGGAAAGAAAAAACTTTTCATCATCACTTTCTCTTTTTTGGTTTGTTCAACAAGTGAGCTCTGTTCCCTAATTGATCAAGGGCTACTATTTCGGAAGTTACCCTTAATCTAGTCCCGTAAAAAATAATTGTCCAGTTAAATAAACTAAACAACCTGCCGCGTTCCGGACCGGAACTTCATCGAAGCCATGGTAGATGTAAGGACATTAATAACTACACTTACTAAGTGTCTCACAACTTGAATGCTCATTACTTTGGAAAAAGGGAGGTTGAGGGGTTTTCTGGAAATCATGTACGTACCATTTCGAGACCATAACCCGCTTTGTCCCGTAAGGGACCGAAGGCCGTCTAGCCGGGTTTATCCCGCTTAGAAATAAATCTCTAGCAGGATTACTTCACCATCAAGGAAACTACAGAACTGCTGTAGGCTTCGAATATTTGCTCAGAGGAGAGCGAAGGCTCATTTTCAGATGTGATTAGGCTTTCTATTTCCGGGTAGAGATTTAAGAGCACATTACTTTTGAGGGCAAAGTATATCCCCCGAGGCGCATGCTCCTTCGCGCGGGTTGAAGAAACCTTGCCCGGCGCAGGCGACACGATGCCGATAAGTCTCCCCTGACTGTCAAGCAAAGGACTCCCTGCGTTTGATAGATTCCCCTGCGCTGTAATTCCGAAATACCTGCTGTCCCCCCCGAGGCCCTCTGTAGCCGAAATGGCTCCTTTCGTAACGCCCGGTTTTTCTCCAGATTGTGTTGCCCCGGGCAACCCGATAACGTAGATTTGCTGTCCCGCTTTGACCTTATAAGAAGGGTAAATACGGAAACCTGCCGGCACCTTGCGAAATTCTTCAAAGGCTATGATCGCCAGATTGTTTTCCTCATCCCGCTTCACTATTTTCCCTCTTGTCACGTAATTTCCCGAAAAAATAATTTCAACATCCTTTGCCTCGCCGACCGCATCGTAGCTCGTTACCACAAGGGGAAGTCTTCCAAGCGTAAACCCTTCCCCCTGAGCAATGACCTGATTCTTTACAGACTTTTCGACTTTTTCCGTCCGGACTTTTTCTGTTTCGGCATTCTTTGTGCCGGCTCTAATCGCAACGGCCTCACACATTACGGTAGTCAGGCAATTTTGCATAAGAGTTGGACCCAGCAGGCTGCCACAGCTTACTTTTATAATCCCGTTGGCGCCGGCCGAGAGGGCGATATATCTAAGTTGGTCCATCCCATTCTCCCTGCTCCCGCATGCAGTGGCGTGAATTTCCTTGACTGTAGTGTATTCGAGCCCACTCAGTTTTTTAGAGTCGTAAACGGTCACCTCGGACCTCAGTTTTGCGGCGGTGGCATCGTCAATTTTTACCGTGTTTGCAGAAGTTGCACAGCCTGATAAAAGAGATAAAGAGATGAAGACGGCCGCGGCGAAAAAATGCTTGATCATTCTTATCATATCTCACCCCATATTCTGAAAATAATTTATTTAAGGCTCCTCTCTCCTAACCATTTAATCACCTTGTGAGGTGAAAAGCAAGACAATGTTTCAGTGCATAGAGATTCAGAAACGGCATGTCCGGGACGTCAGAACACAGACCGAAATGATCGCGACGAGGGTCTACTTTAGCGGGTTGTCCGCATAAAATATAAGACGGTTTTTGTTGTCTTTAAACAAGATCCCCATATATTTATCTTCGAGAACTCCGCAGCTAAACCAGTGTATAATCTCCTGTTCGGGTTCTAATTCAATGATGTTGCCTTCTTTGTCCTCCCAGCTCCTTTTCCCCTTGATCCTATAAGAGACCTTCCCCTGAACGAAGTACTCATTATCTTCTGCGGTTTCTCTCCTGGTGATCCTCTCTGTCTTTAACCCGGTCACAAGGACCTCAATGTTGATATTGTGGCGTCGGTAATCTTCCTCGCGAGCATCCTTTACTGCGTTTCTCAGGAAGCGCTCTATTTTGGTGACTTTTTCTTTTGGTATTTCACCTGGACCGCATGAGTAACAACAAATTGCAAGGACAATAAACAACAAAATTATTGAATATATTTTTTTTCTCATCTCTGACAATTATATCAAGTTTCGGGGGATGGTCTTTCCGCTCTTTGTATTTCTGAAGAGCTATCCGGGCTAAAGCGGCAGGCCGCCGGTGATCGGTATCGAATAATGCCCCGGAGAGTCTTTATATTTTTCGAGCGCGAGAAAGATGAAATTACTGTCCTTGAATGATTTCTCAGGCATGAGTTCCATGGTCAGGTCCATTTTTCCGCCGGTGATGTCCCCCCGCAACCTTGCATAAATGCCGCTGCCCTCAAGCGCGAAGGAAGTTATGCGGACCGAATTGGCGGCAATGGTCATGGCGCCGCGCGCGCCGGTAAACGCATCGAGGGGGACCATGACGCCTCCGAACGAACCTGCTCCGAATCGCGCGTCCTTTATGGAAAACGTTATATCTCCGCGGGCATTCTCGATCTTCAATGCTCCGGTGAGGACCCCTTTTCCCTCAATGCCCAGGAGCGCGAAAAAAGGCATGGCTGACACATCCGCGTCGGTAACGGCAATATCTATGTGACTTTTTCCCCTGAAAAGATCTATCGTGCCGGCTACGCTGCCGCCGCCGCTGCCCCCATGGAAATGGGCGTTCAGCCGCAATGTCAAAAGCGACAGGGGGTTGATCCTGCCCGTGACGTTGTCAAACGCAATAAGCGTCTTGCCGTTTTTCCTGAGGAGGATGCTGCTACAGGTAAAATCGAAAAAAATACCTTTTCTGACATCCGCCGTTTCGATACGGATATTGTTGTCATGAATTGCCCCCTCGATCAGGCCTGTGAGCAGGGATTCGGGGACCGCGATGATCCAGATGCCGAAAACGAAAGCCACGACGAAGAGGCAGACGATCAGGAGACGCTTCACTTCGGCTTGATAAGCGCGACCGTCATCGTGATATTGAGGAGGGACGGATTATCGAACGCGGTTTTTACGGAAGTCTTTCTCACGGAAAGGATCATCGGTGCGTTCTCTATCCGGTAAAGGATATTGACCATCTCGTTCATCGTTACTTTTTCGACCGAGACCTCCGCTTCTTCTTCGGACGCAAATTTCTTTTCTATTGCCCCAGTCGATTTTACGGATTTGACCTTTTGACCGAGCCCCATCGACTTAAACACCTCGTCCACCCCCTGGACGATGCCCTCCGCCTTTGTGAGCGATTTCTTCGCTTCGACCGTAGCGACGATGTTCTTCAACCCCGCGTATTCATTCGCCAGGAGAAGCATCTCTTTTTGCTGAGACCTGAGGGTATCGCGTTCACGTTGTAGAGACAGAGAGACTTCAAACAATATGACACAGACAATGAATAGTAGTAAGATGCCAGAGATCGCGAGGACGTTTCTGTCGACCTTCAGGTTCATGCCTTCCTCCCTTTAACGGTGATGGTAAAGAGCGTCTTGCCCTGGGAGGACGGTTTCGTGTCCGATATGGCGACATCCGTAAATACTTTTTCCAGTTGGGTCTTCGTCTTTTGGACATCGCTCATCGAGGGGGCTTCTCCCTTGAGGATAGTAATGTCCCTGTCTACCGCCACCTCGATGAACGATATGCCGGGCCTGCTGACGCTGCTCAGGTCGAGAAGTACCCTGAGAGGGGAGAGGCCGACAAAGGAGTTTTCCTTGTCTTTCAGTTCCTTTATGTGGGCCTTGAGCTGATAGAGCTCATTCGATATCTTCTTTTCCGTAGGAAAGAGGCCCGTGTAGATCTTTCGCATCGACTCTTTGATCGAATCGTTTTCGCGTTTTGTCGAAACGGCGACCATGGCATTGTCCGCCAGAAAGACGAGCAGCACCAATAATACGAGTACAGCGGTCAGCATCAGGGATTTCTTCGTCCGCTCCGCGTCCGCCGTGTATGCGAACTCACCCCTCCTAAGGTTTACTGTCTGGTTCTTTATCTCTCCGAAAGCGGCGGAGATGCGGTCCTTCTCCTCCAGGGGTTCCGGTGAGAGAAGCTTCCTTGAGATTTCCCCGGCGGATGTAGATGAACTCACGGCATGCGCCAGCTCAACAGAGATAATCGCCTTAGGGTCGATGCCTGAGGCCATGAGCTTATTAAGTATCGTGCGCAGGGTCTCCTTTGCGACATAGGCCACAAGGACCTGAGACTTTCCTTCACCGCGGCCAAGGATGAAGGCATCGAATATAACGCTGCCCGAGCCGCCCAGGACGAGGTTGTCGATTTCAAAAGGGACAAGCTCTCTTACTTTTTTCATATCGGAGAAGGGCAATTCGAGGACCCTGAAGTCAAGGAGGCTGAGGGGGAGGCTGAAAAGGAATTCTTCGGCACCGGCGGGCCTTTCTATGGTAAAGGAGTAATCGTCTCCAACCGGTATCGTGGTCGTGCTTTTTGGCTGCCCATTGCCGTTATCGAAGCTATATACCGAAAGTTCCCGGCCCTTTAGGTCTAAAAGAGTGGTCTTACTCATAGGGCATCTTCACCATAAAAACGCCTTCTCACATCTCCTTCCAGTATTGGACCGTATTATTTTGCAGCACGCTCTCGATTATCCTTTTGATACCGTTCGACTCTGCGGTGGCAAACACGTGGAATGCGGCCCCGTTAGCCGTCAAATACGACGTATTTATCATATTTATATTGAACCCTGAGACGCGGAAAATATCTGTGCCTAGACTGAAAGGAGTAAGCTGCCTGTATGTGATGACGCGTTCCGCCATGTCTTTCGTTATTGCATCCGATAAAGACATCAGCACAGGAACATCGGCCGTATTTATGTTGATTGAGAACATACCCTCTCCACTGCCGTATATTGTAACATAGGGCTGTAGCTTGCCATAGCTCTCCTTGTCGATCCCCGGTATAAGGAGAAGTTCGTCCACGCTGTCGAGGGCGGCATTCTTGGATTTAAGGTCAATCGCCCCTCCGGGCCTGTGCGTAGTGTCGGCGGAAATCCAGAAAGAGACCATGTCCGCGATCTCAGGCTTTAGATTAAGTTGTTTAAGCAGCCTCTTGAAAGACTCATATGGATAATCGTCTCTGGTCTTAAGCGAATTCAGATTGAATTTCGCATTCTCATCCTCTATCCTCAGGGTTATGGTGCCGTCGAGGTCTCCAAAGGGGATCTTCTGGCTCATCTCGAAGGCGGACCTGGTTTTATACTGTTCAAGCATGTTGCTTGTGATGAGCTTTGATGCCAGCTTTGTCGCGGATTTTGCGGCGAACGAGAGCTTCTGCGAGGTCTGCCAGTTATAAAGGGCATTAGTGTTGACGTACACTCCGTACGCAAACTCCACGACCATAGCAGTGATCAAGGCGACGATCAGTAAGACAAGGACAAGGGCCATGCCGCTTCTGTTGGTGAAAAGGGAAAAGTGAAAAGTGAAAAGATCATCTAACCTTTTTCTCATATCGCCCTGCCTATCTTCGGCCTGACCGTATCGAAAAAGCTGACAGGGCTGTCTTTGATCTTTGTCGTGATAGTGATCCTGATTTCAATGGGCGCCTGCTTCGTCTCAGAGGTGTCCCATGTCTTGACCCATTTTGTGCCGTCATTTATCTCGACCGAAAAAGATTCGAGCCCCTCGATCAGCTCCTCGCCCTTTGCATTAATGTCTGGCTTATAGGCGTTGTCCATTTTTTTAAAAAGTGTTAAGACCCCGTCTTTTTCCTCGACATAATAAGAGATCAGCACAATGCCCGAAGAAAGAGGCGAAAAGGCGGTAAAGGCGAGCTGCGACGCCTGCTTGCCGTAAAAGTCCCTGTCTTCCACCTTAAAAAGAGAACTCGCGTTGCCCGACTTATAGAGGAGGGACTCGCATTCCCTGGTCATAACGTCGAGGGCCGTCCTGCATTCCTGAAGTCTCACAAGCGATTCATCGAGCCCGGTCATCGCCCTATGGGAAATGAAGAAGGCCCCGTATACAGCAGAGAGGATGATCGACAGAAGGACGGTCGCTATCAATAACTCGATGAGTGTGAAGCCCTTATCGGACCGGCACGTTTCTTTCATGGCAGTTTCCCGGCAAGTTCGCTGAACGTTACGGTTTCTTTCCCGTTTACGACGCTGACGGAGAACTCAATAATGCCGGGATAAGGAGAGTCCTTTACCTCGGTAGTGTAATGATATTGGGTGTAAGGATCGGGGAAATTGCCCTTCGTGGCCGCCGGATTTTTTTCTATTTCGAGAAGCTTGCTTTTGGCGAGCATGGTGGCGATGGTGACGGTCGAGTGTCTTTCAGCCACGCCCAGGTGATAATTGAGAGAATAAAGAAGGGTGATGAGAAGGCCTCCCACGATGGCAAGTGCCAGCATGACCTCAAGAAGAGTAAACCCCAACCTCCTCTTCATTCTTCCTGCCTCCCCTCAACAATCTTTACCCTGCCGCTTAGGGAACTTAAGGATACGGTCATGTCCTTGTCCTCATCCCTGAGGTGCACCGCCAGGTTCTCCCCGAGCCCGAGAGGGCCGAAAAATACCGTGACCTCTCCTTCTCTGATATTGCCTTTAGAGGTCAGCGTAAGGGAGGCGAGACTCTTCAGTCTTTCGGTCTTTTCACCGTCGGGACCCTGCCATGACAAGACGCCGTTAGGAATATCGAACTTCAGGGGATATGTGTTCTTTGTCGCAATCGCATTATCGTTTAGGTACCTCAGGAGCGAGGCTGTTTTTCTCGCCTCTGCCGTTATCTTGTTGCCCGTGCCGAAAAAAGCGGGAAAGACGAGCATCGCAAGCATGGAGATAATGAAGACCACCACTGCCAATTCAAGAAGGGTAAAACCTTCTTCGGTGGACCGTGAGCCCTGCCTACCGGACAGGCAGGCGTAAACCGTAAACCGTGAAAAAAACGATCTCATTCCCGTTGACCCCGCCTGATCCTTACCTTCCAGTTGCAAAAATATTACAAACAAGAAGTCGGACGGGTCTTACTGCATGTCCCAACTTTTAATGTCCGCGTCTTTGCCTTCACCGCCCTCTTTGCCGTCTCCGCCGTAGCTAAGGATATCGAAGTCACCATGGATGCCGGGGGACACATAAATATAAGGGTTTCCCCAGGGGTCAAGAGGGATCTTCTTCTGCTCGAGATAGCCGCCTTCCCTGTATTTGCCCGGGATTTGTCCGGTCGCAGGTTTTTCGATCAACGATTCGAGCCCCTGTTCAGTGGTCGGATAAGAGCCGCTGTCGATCTTGTAGAGCTTAAGTGCGGTCTCGAAGTTTTTTATCTGGACTTTGGCGTCCGCTATCTTTGCGTCGTCGGTCCTGCCCATGATCTTCGGCGCGACGATCGCAACGAGGAGGCTCAGGATAAAGACGACGACTATTATTTCAAGAAGGGTGAAGCCCTCGCTGCCTGTCATTCCATCGCTGGGGAAGGCCGCTTTTGCCGCCTCGGGAATACCGTTGCACCTTTTATTCATGCCACCTCCGAAGGGTTGTATGAAATACCGCAAACACTGCTCCCTCTTTCGATACTTAGTATACAATATTTCCATTCCTATTTTAAAAAGTGCACGTATTGGGAGGAGAGAACATCTGTTTCTCTTGGCAAAGTGATCGATGCTTGTTGGTTACGGTGCCGGGCGGGGATGGGGAGATGTGGCGCTGCGATAAGAAAATCCCCGGGGAAAGAGATCTATGTCTTTCCCCGGAGACGAGTGAAATACAACAGCTAGAACAGGAACTGAAGCATTGCGGTTAACGTGTTGAAGTTCTGGGAATTCGGATTTGTCGGGTCCTGCGTGCCATAATCCGTCTTGTCATATTGAACCGTCACCCTCAAGTCCTGACCCTTGAGCAGGTAATTGACGCCGACGGCCCACCATTTTATCTTCTGATCAAATATCCCCGAAAGCTGTGCAAACTTCCATTCTTCATACCGACCAAAGAACTGGAGATTGCCCGGGCCTACCTTCTTCGGCAGCATATATCCAGCCTTCGTATACCATCCCTTTTTCTCACCATTTTCTCCCACACTGCGGGGGTCAGGGTCCGCTCCCTTGAAGGCGTTGTCGAAATCGGTTTTCAAATACGCACCCGAAAGGGTGAAGGTACCCGAAGGAGTGGGATATTCGAAGAACCCGTCGAAGGTCCATGCCTGATAGTCCTTCGGCAGCAGCCTGCCAGAAAGATTTGCAAAGACGGCGTTTGACTCGAACTGGTACCCTGCACCGAAAGTCAGGACCTTCTTGGTACCCAGATATGTACCACGGTACACGAGAGAAGATTCGGGGTCCAGGAGGGTGAGGTGCACCCTGCCGGTGTATCTGAAGTTACTCTGAGGGTCGTCGCCGCTGTCATTGCCTTTCATTGCCGCCAGCCTGTACTGCGCCTTCGCATCGAAAAGATTGCCCCACAGGACAAGCCCGTAATCGCGGTTGAGGCGGGGCAGGTTGGTATAGCCGAAGAGGGAGCGGTCGACGCTGAGGGGGAAGAAGCATCCCTCGTTTGTTTCCCTGGAGAGAGGGTCTTTCGTGAGACCGGCGCGGAGTCTGAAGGCGTCCGTCCAATCGGCTGACAAAAAGGCGTCGAGGACGTCGAAGCTTTTGCCGGGGATATCAGATACCTCGATGTCTTGTATCCTCTTTTCTCCCTGATGCTGGATCGCAAAGACGAACCCGTATGTGTCCGTTGCCTGGCCTATGAAGGAGAGTCTGTTTCTCCTGAAGAAGATATCATTGGTGGTGCTGTCCCTGTTATCGCCTGAACCGGTGTCCCTGGACTGCACATAGAGCTGCATCTCATAGTTGATCATGAGCCAGGACTCATCGCTGATTTTGATCACAGGACCGGCATGGGCCGTTCCCGTCCCGGCGAAGATCAGAAAGGTAATAACCAGTAAAAGAACTCCTGATGTTCTTTTGAATATTTTCATGCACATCTCCTTATCATTTTGTAGAGTTGTTGCAATCGGCAAAAAATCTGACCTCTAACATCCGCATTGGTATGGGTCCCTGTATTTGAGCCGCGGCTTTTTTTCCGGCGGGGACTTCTCTTCTTTCTCCCCGGTCTGATCTTTTCGCAGTTCCTTCCCGCCGTTATTTTTCCCTCCGGCGCCCTTGTCGGTCTGTTCCTTCTGTATCTCGTCTTTTCGGATCTGCTCAAAACCGCTTTTGGTGCCCATTGCGAAGCCTTTCTTCGGGCCAATGGTCGCGAGACATACCGCGAACGTCAGCAGCGCAACGAAAAAGAACGCGAACCTGGTCATCGGCCGCTTCTCAATATCCCGGAGCTATAGGTCCGCCGCCTGTGCCGCCGCCGCATGAAGAGGCATCAGTCAGATTCACCCCATCTGCGCGGAGGGAATAGGAGTTGGCGCCAACGAGTTGTTCGACCGGTTTGCCCGCGTCCGTATTGTAAGTGATCGCGGCTGAACGGGTTGCCTTGTCCGTCCTCCATGGAGAGTCCGCCGTCAGTCCGCCGGATTTTGCCACGTCTGCCATCTGGCCCCATTCTATCCAGGAAGCGTCATATAACTTTGCCGGGTAACCTAAAATACCGTCTAATATCAGGTAGCTAACTGCTGCCCTTGCACCGGTCCTTCAGTAGACATGTGTTCGTTTGTCCGGTGTCACGCCGATCGAATTCAGGGTCGTTCTGATTGTGTCCGTATCGAGGAACGTCTTCTGGTCGGAACTCAGGAGGGTAGTATAATTAAGGTTTACCGCACCGTTTATGTGGCCCTCGAAGGCAGTATATCCGACAGTCGCGCTGCCGCTGGGACCGGTCGTACTGCCCGCAACCCCGTTGAACTCATTCGGGGTCCTGACATCCCATGCGAATGCATTTGGTGTCGAGCCTTCAGAAAGGCTTATCATGTCGCTTAAAGACGCCCTCATAGAAGTGTTTTGCGTTAACTGGCATACGCTGTAAGTGGAAGCGGTCGGCGCGGGAGGCACCGTGTTTTCGAGGGCGAACCCGGCTGCGGCGTATGTTGCATTAGTGCCGTTCATCACTTTCAGTCTTTCCTTGGGAAATCCCCAGTACCGGAAAGTAAAGTAAGTCGTGCCGACATTGAGTATGCTGTCGCCGGTAATAACAACTACAGTATTCTGGTCTATTCCTGTACGGTGGATTACATCCTCAATCTGGGACCTTGTGGCGACCTCTGATATCACACTGCTTACCCCGTCCGAGCGCGAGGCAAACAGGTCAGTGGCCGGTTCCACAAGAAATGCACCGGGCACATGACCAGTGGTTGTATAGCTGGTTGTTCCAGCCGCGGTGGTAGCATCCAGAACCACGATTTTGTTGAAGCCGTGCGAATCAATCCCATATCCGTTGGCTATCCATCCGTTTAGGGTCTGCGGCGATATGAGGACAGATGTCGAGGTGGCCTGCAGTTTAGGGTCTTCAAAGCCTCCGCCGCTGCAGCTATAAAGATAAAGGGGTATCAGTATCAGGAAAACCGACAGGATAAGAAAGAATAATCGTCTCGAGTCATTCTTCATAAAAGTCATTCTCCATTTGCCTCCTTCTTCTGGATTCTAATGAACATGCGATAAGATGATTGGTTCCCATCACCTCCTTTTTTTAAAAAATCACTATACTGCGGTTTTTACCTCTCTTTAAAGAGGTTGTCAAGATTTTCCCGAAGTCTGGGCTCCGGCGCATATCCTATAAACCCTTCCCAACGAAGAACGAATTGACATATGACACCGATATTATATCGACATTAATCCTATGCACGGCATGTGTCAACCTGTATTTATAAATACAAAGTGACGTTCAGCGGTGAATTTATACATCATAAAATTACAAATTCATTTGGTACGGTCCTTTTCCTCCAGGTTCCTTATCTCCTGAAGGAGTTCCTCCCTTTGTATGGTCCCCTTTTTTTCGAGGAGGATGATCAGGGCCTCCAGGGCCTGCCCGGACCTGATCGAAGGGACGGGACCGGCGCCAGAGCGATCGGTGACCGCTGCCATGTCGGTTTTCGGTGGCATCCCCGCCGCAGCCTGGGGAGGAGGTGCCTGGCGATGGTCTTTCAGCTCGCTTTCGGGAACTGCCTGAAGTCTCGTGACAGGCGCCTTGCTTACCTTTTCCTTTACCTCGGTATCAGGTGTACTCGGAGAGATTATGTTTATGCCTCCGGCTGAACTGCAGCCCCCTATAAGCGCGATTACGCATACGAGAAACAGATACTTTTTCATCTTTATCTCCTCCTTTAACCCGGGCTTCCGAATCGGCACTAACTACAATATACCAGAAACGGGACCGATTCACGACAGGGGAAAAAAGATTTTGGAGATGGGTTTGCAAGGCGCCACACATCCCTTCATTCAAAGCGCAGATGAAAGAAGTCCGGAGATTTTATCTGACCAGTTGATTCAGCTGGAACATAGGCAGGAGCACGGCAAGCACGATAAACCCCACGACAATCCCCATAAGGAGGATCATGGAGGGTTCCAAAAGCGCAAGGGCCTTCTGCACCCTCCGCTCGAAATCTTCTTCGTATGAATCAGCGGTCTTGTCCAACACCTCTACGAGAGAGCCGCTTTTTTCACCGGTGGCGATCAGTTGAAGAAGCACCGGCGGAAAACCTTCGAGCGAAGTGGAAAGGCGGGCCCCTTCCGCCACTCCTTTTGCCGCCTGTCTGATCCTCTCTTCGACGACGATGTTGCCGGTCGATTTTGCGGAGAGTTCGAGAGATTTGAGCATCGGAAGTCCGCCGCCGAGAAGAAATCCGAGGGTCCTTGCGAACCGGCCGAAATAGAGGCTTTGCATGACATTCCCAGGGAGTTTCAGCTTCAGCGTATCCAGATAGCGTCCGTGTTTTTCACGAAGTCTCCTCATCGCCATGACACCGGCGACCGCGAGGATTATGATAAGCCACCAGTAATTTACGAAGAAGTTGCTTATTGTGATAAGAACTACCGTAATAAAGGGGAGGGCGCTCTTGCTGTTTTCAAATATCTTTACGATCTTTGGAACGACGAAGGTGAACAGGAAAGACATGACGACAAAGCCCACAGAGGCCATAAAAACCGGATAGATCATTGCGGCGCGGAGCTTTGACTGTATCGACGCCTGTTTTTCGAGGAAGTCCGCTACCCGTATCAGCACCCTGTCGAGGGCGCCGCTTTGCTCACCTGCGGCTACCATATTGATATAAAATTCAGGGAACAGCCGGGGATGTGCCTCGAGTGCCCTGGAGAGACTTGCTCCGGCCGCAACGTTCTCCCTTATGCCAACCAACACTCCCCTCCAAAACCCCTTGTTTTCATCCGAAAGCGATCTGAGCGCGTCGATCAAGGGAACGCCGGAGGACAGGAGCGTCGAAAGCTGCCGTGTGATGTAGGGGAGAAGGGCCGTATCATATTTTTTCGAAAACCATCTGTTTTCCTTATGCTCAAATGTGCCTACGTCCTTAGGGTAGATGCCCCGGGCCTTGATAGTCGCGATAGCGTCCTGGATCCCGTCGGCCTCGATAGTTCCCGTTGCCTGGGTCCCGTCCGTCTTATATCCCTTATAATAAAAGATCGGCATTTCCAAGCACCGGTCAGCCCTCGACAAGGTCTTTCTGTGTAACCCTAAGGACTTCTTCGACCGTAGTTATCCCCTTCAATGCCTTTTCGAAGCCGTCGTTTCTAAGCGTTTTCATCCCGGCGGAGACGGCTGCACTCTTAATACTCTGCGAATCGATCTTGTCGGAGATCATCTGTCGTACAGCGTCGGATATTATCAGCGTTTCAAAGATAGCGGTCCTTCCGAGATATCCCTTACCCTGACATTTATCGCAACCCCTGCCCCTGTACAATGTCAGGGCGCCGCCGGCAGGAACCTTTTCGAAATAGGACCTTTCAACCTCCGAAGGGGCATATGGCTCCTTGCAGTGAGGACAGATGACCCTCACCAGCCTCTGCGCGAGGACCGCCATCAGAGACGAGGCCACAAGGAAGGGCTCGACCCCCATATCTATGAGCCTCACGATCGCAGAGGGCGCATCGTTTGTGTGGAGAGTGCTCAGGACGAGATGGCCGGTGAGAGAGGCCTGGATGGCGATCTCGGCAGTTTCTACGTCCCTTATCTCTCCCACCATGATGACGTCGGGGTCCTGCCTGAGTATCGATCTCAGGCCGGAGGCGAAGGTCAGGCCGATCTTCGGATTGACATGGATTTGGCCGATCCCCTTGAGTTGGTATTCGACCGGGTCCTCGACCGTAATGATATTTTTCTCTTCGGTATGGACCCTGTTAAGGGCCGCATAGAGTGTCGTTGACTTGCCGCTTCCTGTCGGGCCCGTAACCAAGATGATGCCGTTTGTCCTTTTAAGGAGTTCTTCGAGACGCTTCCCGTCGGTCTCGTCGAGACCGACTTCCCAGAGCCCTATCAGGCCTTGTTTCCTGTCCAGAAGCCTCAGAACAGCGCGCTCCCCGAAGCTCGTAGGGATCACGGATACCCTGATATCGATGTCCCGGCCGCCGATGAGGAGCCTGATCCTTCCGTCCTGCGGCAGTCTCTTTTCGGCAATGTCGAGGTTCGCCATGATCTTTACGCGGCTTATAAGCGCGTCCTGGATGATCTTGGGAGGGGTCAACACGCGGTGGAGAATCCCATCGACCCTCATCCTCACATCGAGTTCCTTTTCATAGGGCTCGATATGGATGTCGCTTGCCCTTTCCTTTACCGCCTGCTGGAGGATGGCATTCAGAAGTCGGATGATCGGCGCGTCTTCGGTAAGTTCAAGGATGTCCTTGGGTTTCTCGAACTCCGTTGCGACGGCGGAAAGGTCCTCACCCGTGATATTGTCCATCACATCCTCTGCCGATGAGCCGACCTGACCGTAAAACCTGTTTATTGCATCTATGACCACGCCGGCCGCCGCACTAAGCGGCATGGGGGAAAGGCCGAAATGCCTTGACAGTTCCCTGAGCGCCAGGACCCCCTTTTCGTCGGCAACGGCCGCCAGGAGATGACCGTTTTCCCTTCTTAGGGGCATGAGCATATTGGCCTTTGCAAAAGAATGGGGGACTTCCTTAATGAGAGGGTGCTCTACGTCTTCGTCGTGAATGACCGCGATGGTTTCCATCTTCCGCTACTTTATCGTAACGATGTAATTAGGCTCCGCATACTCGACCTCAGGCAGGTCCGAGAATTCCCGCACCGCGTCTTCTACGGACTGTCCCTTCTTGAGCTTTAAAAGATACACCCGGATGTTTTCCGTATACTTTAGTACCGTCGATCCTTTTTGGGAGATGATTGAACGGATCTTTTCCTCAGGGACCCCTTCCTTGAATTTGACCAAAAGCTCACCAGAAACGAACCGGTTGTTGGCCACGGCAAACTCCTTATCTTTGTCTTTCGTAATTTCAGCAAGCCTGCTGGATTCCTTGATGATATGAGGGTTAAGAAAGATAATCAGGTTCGTCTTGTTCTTGGTAGTGTTTTTTGTCTTAAATATCCAGCCCAGAAGGGGAATGTCCCCAAGGACCGGCATCTTCGTGACGGTCTCCTCGTCATTTTCCTGCATCAGTCCGCCGATGACGACGGTCTGGTTGTCCTTCACCACGACCGATGTCTTTGTGGAACGTTTCGTTATCGTGGGACCTACGCTGATTGTCAGCGCATCAGGCTGGTTCTTTACCTGCGAAATTTCCTGGTATATATCGAGCTTGACGTTGTCCCCTTCGGTGATCTGGGGGGTGATCTTCAATATAATGCCGACATCCTGCCTCACGATGGAATTGACGATGCCAGATACCGACGTGCTGCTCGACGTGACACCTAAGCCTGCTGTTGTCTGGCTTTGCGATATAAACGGGACGTTCTCGCCGACCAGGATTTCGGCTTCCTTGTTGTCCGATGTCAGTATCTGGGGAGTTGAAAGAACATTTACCGAGTCTCTGAAATCGCTCAGGTTAAACAAGGCGGCGAAGCCCGGAATTGTGAGCGTGTTTGTCGTGATGGTGCCGTCACTTGCCACTGTAGTCAAGGGCACTTTAAGAAAGTTTCCAAGTCCTCCCAGGGTCGCCCCCTGAAGACCCTGCAAGATATTCGTAAGTGCTGTTTGGTCTATCGTCCCAATACCGCCTATGGCGATAGGTGCGCCGCCTTTTGTCGCAGTTGCCCTCCATTGGACGCCCAGATTGCGCAACTTGTCCATCGAAGCCTCGATGATCATCGCCTCGACATATACCTGTTTTCTCCTCTTATCCAGTTGTCTGATGATCTGGGAGAGGTTTTGATAATCAGCCGGCGAAGCCACAACGACCAGTGCGTTCGATGCCTTGTCGGCTGTAATATTGATACCGCCTGCGGCCTCGAAGGGCGATGCGGGCGCGGCAGCCGCTCCCGCGGGCTGTTTAGATCCCTGCATACCCCTGAGCATTCCCTCAAGGACTTTCTGTAATTCGGTCGCGTCGGCGTTTTCGAGGAAGAAGACGTTTATCCTTCCCTGTGCCTCAGGGGCAGGGGTGTCGATGAGTGAGATGAGGGCCTTCATGGATTCCCTTCCGCCCCTATCACCAAAGAGGATGACTGCGTTAAGCCTTTGGTCCGGGACGGCCGATGCTATCTCTATCCCGGGCTGTTGTCCTGGAACAACCCTTGACTTGGCCTTCCCCATCCCGTCGTTGAGGATCTTGGACACCGCATCGGCGCTCGAATACTTCAGGAGGACCACCTCGGGCATCTCCGTCGCGGAGGGTTTGTCGATCAGCTCGACGAGAGAGAGATCTTTTCCACATTCAGTCCTGAATCGATCACAAGGAGCAGGTTCCCTGGACCGAATATCGAAATATGGCCGTCTTTGGATACAAGCGGCTGGAGAAATCTGAGGGCCTCGTCGGCCGAGACATACCTGAAAGCAAGGAGTCTTGCGACATAGCTTTCGTTGATGGGTGCGCCCTCCGTAGAGATCTGCATGCCCTGCTGCTTTGCCTCGATAGCGGGGATTATCTTGTATACGTCGACACCCGACGGCACAAGCGTGAACCCCTTTAGTTCGAGCACCGAAGTAAAAAGGCCATAGGCGTCATCGACAGAGAGCTTGGAAGGAGCAATGATCGTAATCTTTCCCTTGATCTTGTCGTCGAAGATAAAATTCTTGCCGGTGATCTCGCTGATGAATTTGGCGATGACCGGCAGCTCGACGTCGACGAAATTGAACGTCACGTTGTTCGACTTTTTTATCTCCTTTTTTGTCTCCGGAGAATTCCCCGCAAAAACGAACCGGCCGCTGACGGACAGTATGAGCATTGTGCAAAAGACGATAAAAAATACACGGAAGGGGGGCGCGAGCTTTATTAGTCGTTTCATTGTCTAAGTATATTATTAAAAAAGCCGTCTTTGGTCAACACACGGCAACATCCCCCTGCATACATCAGTTTTTGGGCAGTGGATTTGCCCAAGGCTCATCTGATCTGGTAGGTCATCGTCGTCTTCGCCCCGTTTCGTATTATATCGAGTTGGGCCCTGTCGACTCCCTTAAGGGCGGTGATCGCCTGGAGGGCGGTATCGGGACTGGAAATACTATACTCGTTGATCCTTAAAAGGACGTCCCCGTTTTGGAGGCCGAGGCTGGCGTAAATGCCGCCTGGCTTCAACTCCCTAAGTACAAACCCCTGTTGCCTGCCCTCGATCATGTTCGGTACGAACCTGGCATCGGTCAGGAGCTGGTCGGGTTTTTCGAGGGCCTGCTGGATCCTCTGCTGGTCCAGAAGGTAAGTCGACTCACCCGTCCTTTTAGCGAAGGACGAGGCTGACGGGCCGCCGGACTTTACCTCCTTTATATCAGTAATGTCCGAAAATGGGATCTTTATCTCTCTGCCGTTTGCGATGATGACGACGCTGTCTTTATCGACTTTTTTGAGTGTCCCCAGACCAAACACATTAGCTCCCGTTTTGAAGAGGTCCTGCTTTCCGGCTTTATCCAGAAAGATGGCGTAGCTCCCGTCCCTCCTTCCTGCTATCGTGCCTATCAAGGCGAGGTCGGACTGCGATATCGAAGGCCCTGTTGAAGCCGAAAGGGGTGTAAGCTCGCCGGCGGAAAAACCGAAGGGATTGTTCTTCATCAGCGGGGCGTAGTCCCGGAACTGAGGTCTTACCGGGGTGAAGTCCTTCTTTTCCCGCTTTGCCCCCGTACTTTTCGGAGAGAGCGTCAGGGTAATGAGGTCCCTTGCGAACAAGAGGACTGCCAGGAGAAGCAGTATGCCGATTAAGGCGTTGATTGCCTGAACAGCACTTCTGTTCTTCGTGATGCGATCCAGGCCGTACAGTTCCATTGAGTTACAACATAACAAAAATATATGAAGTTGTCAAAAAATGACAACAAAAATGACATCTTGACATGCCCCGGATACTGTGATATTTTTTTTTTAAGTTCACCGTCTGTAAATATTTTTTCGGTGGGGGGTAACGAAGCCGGTCTTTTGTGTGAGGTTGGAAGACGGCCTTTTTTGTGTCTTTTCTGTGAAGTGGCGCTTTATCCAGTGTTTGAGGTGTGAAAGCCGTGGATTTTTTATCCTTGTTGGACAGGAATATATTGCCGGTAATACCGCGCCGGCCAATGAGAAAAAAATATTTTACCGAAAGGAGGGAGATGGCGTTATGAGTGTCTCTCTAAGGGAAATGACATGACCCGGTAACTTGCGTATATGCAGCTAAACGTTTATTGGGATTCGAAAGGAGGGCTAAATGCGGTGTATCTTGCGAAAGGTGTTTATTGCATCTGTTGTGTTTTTGTCTTTTCTTCTCGTCTCAACCGCAGTTCATGCTGACCCGTTAAAATTCTCGTCTTCCACACAATTTTTGTGGGGTGACGATCTGCTCGGTGATAACTCGGTTGTCATCGCACAGTACCTGAGGTTCACTTTTGCCCCTGAGGGAAAGCCGTACTCTGTTACCGGCTACGGTCGGCTCTGGAAAGACCTGGGCAGTCCCGGAGTGAGAAGCGACGATTTCGAAACAAGGCTTTACTATCTCTATCTTGATTATGCGCTTTTGCCAGATATCTCCACAAGGATAGGGAGGCAGTTCACGAATTTCACCGCAGGCACTTCCGTTATGGACGGGGTGCGGTTGGATGTAAGCAAAATCGGACCGCTGGGTGTGACGCTCGCCGGAGGAAGGGATGTCGTCTTCACACTCGATGGAGAGTACTCGAGGGGCGGGAATAATTTTTTTGGTATCGATGTCCACCTGCAGGACGTGAAATCAGCGCAGCTGGGATTCAGTTATGTCAGGAAGTACGATGAGTCGGACCTTGCGAGGGAAGAACTGGGCATGAATTTCAGATATTTTCTTAAGTTCGCCAGCCCCTATGCCGAGGTGAGATATGACCTGCTTTCGAAGGTTTTCGATGAGGCCACGGTCGGGGTCGATGTCTTCCCGGTGAGCAACCTGAGATTGAAGGCCGAGTTTTATCATTCCTATCCGACCTTCGACTCTACGTCTATTTACAGCGTCTTTGCAGTCGACAAGTTCCGGGAATATCTGATACTCGCAGAGTACAACTTGGCGATACCGGTAAGCGTTTTCGCATCGTACAAACGCCAGACGTATGAGGAGGACACGAATGCCGATGTATACACGATCGGCGCGAGGGCCTATCCGAATGAGAAACTGAACCTCAATGTCTCATTCGATTACAGAAGGGGTTATAGCGGGTATGCCTTTTTCCCTGACACCGGAATAACGGATACGGACGGAAAGCTATACGGATTCGAACTTTCAGGTGATTACAAGCTAAGGAAAGAGCTTATTGTCTTTGCGGGCATACAGTACGATACTTACAATAGGCCCGATATCTCCGGCAACAACTATGCAAGGCGTTACTGGGCAGGCGGCCGCTGGATAGCAACGAAAAAGCTCTCGGTCACGGGGCGGCTCGAGGACGACGACAACCCGGATTTTTCGCATAGAATTTTGGGCCGGGTTTCCCTGGACTGGAATCTGTAAAGGAAGGAGAAGAGCATGATAAAAAAGAGCATACTGCTAATTATTGTAATTCTTTGCTTGAGCCCTGCTGTCTGGGCGCTGACCCGGCATACCGATTATGCTACGAACATGGAGATAAAGTTTTGCAACGAATGCCACGTATCCAACAATGTTGCAGCGAACCACACTTCGACTTGGGTCAAGGAACACAGGATCTACGCGGACAAGAAGCCGAATAACTGTCAGGACTGCCATCAGCTTTCGTTCTGCCTTGATTGTCATAAAGGAGGCGGAATCAATGCCGACCTGCATTCCTCTCAGTCGGGCCCCGATTACATGCCGAAGTCGCATCGGACCGATTTCAGGGAAATACACCCCATAAAGGCCAAGGAGGACCCGACGTCCTGCTACCGTTGCCACGACGCAAAGAGGTTCTGCCTGGAATGTCACAGCAGGTTTAACCCCAACGATCTTGCGATGGCTTCCCATAGGAGACAGTTCAGCGACATTAACCTTAAGTCGGTGGGGCCGAACCACACAGTATTTAATACGTCACAGTGTCCGACCTGCCATCCGAACAGCCTTGTCCCGACCCATCAATGGTCTGCCGACCACGCGAGGGAGGCCAGAAGGAACCTCTCCACATGCCAGACATGCCATCCCGAAGGCGATGTATGCATGAAATGCCATAGCGCCGCCACGGGGTTGAAGGTGAACCCTCATCCTAGGAGCTGGGGCAGTATCAGAGGCCGTCTCGGACGGGCCAGCGACAACAGGACGTGTTTAAAGTGCCATATTACGGTGCCGCAGTGATTGCGAAAACTGAAGGAGGTAGAGATAAAATGCCACGAACATCCAAAAAGGAGGGCAATATGATTAGGTCGTATCGAATTATTACCGGCTCACTATTTCTTATGGCATTACTTGCGTTGAGCGGTTGCGGAAGCGGGCACCATGAGGGAGTGGAGAGCCCGCTTGCGTCTGCCACCAAGGTGGGTTCGGAAACCTGCACGAATACGTGTCACGCGGACACGGTAGATATCACGGGCAACAAGATCGCCAAGGTATGGGCGGCTACAACTCATACGACAGTCGGCAATGTTCAGTGCGAAGACTGCCATGGTCCTGCCAGCCTGCACTGGGGCGTCGGTCCTATTCCATTCCCCAGACCTCAGGCTGCACAGTGTGAAGTCTGCCACGCCGATAAAGCCGGATTTAATGACACAGTCCATGCAAACGCGAATCCGTTCAACGGCTCGAATGGCGCCACATTTACCGGCCCTGATAAATTCTTCTTCCAGGGAGATGCATCCAACAGCGGCCCGGCAGAGAACCAAGGAGTTCCGGAATTCACGCCTGCCGGAGCGCCGGTAACGCATGCTCAGCACATACAGGAATGCTCGGTTTGCCACAACCCCAACCAGCGATTCGTTTACAACAAGGACGGAAGCCTTCTCAAACCCGATCCAAATACGATATTCGATCCGAATAATATACAGACCTGGCAAGGGATACAGGACCCACCTAATATTACCTGCGCAGGGTGCCACGATGGGCATCAGCCGGAGCAGAGGGTGGCTATAGCGCAGCGCGCCTCTGTGCAGGTCCCTATCTTCCGTAAGTTCTTTGTCAACCCCACCGGCGAGCAAATTTTTGTTGCCGACCCGGCAACCGGGAATGAAAGCGCGACAGCGACTTCCTCGCAACTGGCCGCATCGATATTCCAGTCTAACGGAGCGGTCCAGCTTGATGGAAGTGTGGACCTGACAAAGGTCGTCGGAACGAACAACGAATTGAATGTCGAGCTGCTCTGCGCTTCGTGCCATACGGTCGGCAAATATCTATATGGCCAGACCGCGACACATCAAAACGACACCTATACGCAATGGAAAAACTCAGCCCACGGTACACGGAGCGATCCCGCCTTTGCCGAGTTTTCGGCCAACCCGCCTCGTATACATCAATCCCAATACCGGGCCCCCCTACGCCTCGCGGCGGCCACCAGAGTCTCTGGCCCTATGACATGGCTCTTAGCGGCGGCCCCTCCTTTAACGGACCGGGTAAGGTTGGAGCAACTGCAAGCACCTCACAGAATGCAGGGTTTGGCGGAACTAATGACAATTTCCCTTGCTACAGATGCCATAATGGAATCGGCTCTATCGCATTTCAGATGAATATCCAGGGGACGCCTGCCGCCCCGGTGATCTTCGGCGATGAGCCCGTGGTATGTATTACCTGTCATGACCCTCATCAGAATTATACGGGGCAGACCTTGAACGTCCGGCAGCCGGTGATGATGACCAATTACTCGACAAGCTTCCATCACGATCCAGGGAAATGTCTTCCTCGACAATACTCCTGTCCCGCTGGACAAGACGGGAAACGGCACGATCTGCGTCTTCTGCCATCAGGGAAGGGAGAGCGGACTTACACTTTATGCCACGAAACTTGCCGCCGGCAAGACGATCGCCGGCAATTTCTTCAATCCTCACTATCTCGGCACTGGCGGCAATGATCTGGGGCGTCAATGCGTATGAGTACGCGGGTCAAGTCATATAGCGCCAATGTGGCCCATCAGGGTGCAAACTGCCCGACCTGCCATATGGCAAATCCTACGAGCGACGCACAAAACGGAGGCCATACCTGGAGCCCCAATGTTGCAGACCTGCAATGTCTCAGTCATGTCATGGAAGTTTTGGGCCGTGCGCGCCAAAGGCCGGCTGTCCTGCGAGCCCCGATGTCGCAAAATACAGGGCGAGCTTCGACACGAACAATTATACTGGCGACGCAAACGGAGCGACCTTGTCGATAGCTGATTCGATCCGGGTGCTTCAGCAGAAGGTCATCGCCGTGCTCCAGACGAAGGGGGTCTTTTACAACGATCTGTTGTATCCTTACTTCTTTAGCGATGCGGCGTCAACGACAGCCTTTACTGCCTGGACACCCGCAACTTACAAGGCGGCCTTCAATATCTCCTTTGCCGTGAAGGGGCTTCCTTCCGGTGCAACCTCGCAGGCCAACGTGCCGAATAATTCTGCAGCGGTGCACGACTATAAGTACATCATTCAGCTTCTGCAGGATGGATATGCTGATCTGACAGGCGCTCCTCTTGCCGGTGCCGTCAGGCCTTTCGGGACACGGCCTGCGACTGTGTACGGCCCGGGTCAGTAACTGACCTCGGAGTGTAATTTCGCAACGGGCCCCGGAATAATCCGGGGCCTTTTTTTCTCCCGCGCCTAGCCTGGTCCTATCTTAATGCACGTTGTCAGGGTCCGACAAACGCCTCTTCATTTTTTTCTCCCTCTTTTTTGCAAAATATTTATAATATATGCCTGTGGAGCTATGGGTTACGAAGTCGTTTAGAAAGAGGTACCCGAATAGATAACAATATTTGTGAGGAGGGAATATGCGTAAACCGTATCGTTTACTGGGATTAGGGCTGTTGTTCGGCCTGTCTCTTCTGGCCGGCTGCGGGGGGGGAGGAGGGGGTAAGTCTTCTACCGCGACCAGGGTCGGTTCTGCCACGTGCACAAATACATGTCATGCGTTCACCAAGGATATCACCGGCACGCAGATAGCTGTCGCATGGGCCAATACTACTCATACCACCGACGGCAAGGTCCAGTGTGAGGACTGTCACGGCGCGGGAAGCATGCACATGGGTGTCGGGAATATCCCCTATCCAAATCCCCAGGCGGCCCAGTGCGAAGCCTGTCACACGGACAAAAGAGGGTTTGACAGCACGCTCCATGCGAACTCGAATCCTTATAACGGGACGAACCTCGGTTCCTTTACAGGACCCGACAAGTTCTTTTTCCAGGGAGATGCCTTGAACAGTGGAACAGCGGAGATAATGAGCAAGCCCGAATTCCTTCCCGACGGCGTTACTCCGGTAACACATGCGCAGCACATCGAGGAGTGTTCCCGCTGCCACAACCCCAACCAGCGGTTCGAATACAGCTATGCCGATGGGAGCGGGCCTTTGATTATGCCTGACCCGAATAACATGCCGGACCCGCCAAATATCACCTGTGCCGGCTGTCATGACGCCCATCAGCCTGAAACCAAGGTCAAGGTCGCTCAAAGGAAAGATCCTGCGGCATATCCTATCTTCCGGAAATTTTTCGTAAACCCCACCGGCGAGCAAAACGATAATGTCCCGGGGACGCAGCTTGCCGCTTCGATCTACCAGCCAAACGGAGCTGTTCAGCCCGACGGATCGGTGGATCCCTCGAAGGTTGCCGGAAACAACAACGAGCTGAACGTGGAGCTTCTCTGCGCCGCATGCCATACGAAAGGGAAGTATAAGTACAGCCAGCAGCCGACTCATCAAAACAACACCTATACGCAGTGGACAAACTCAGCCCACGGCACGCGGAGCGATCCGGCATTTGCCGAGTTTTCGGCAAATCCGCCTGCCTATGTCAATCCCAGTACCGGGGCTCCGTATGCTGCGGGAGGTCATCAGAGTCTCTGGCCTTATGATATGGCTCTTAGCAGCGGCCCCTCTTTTAACGGGCCGGGCAAGGTTGCCGCAACCGCGAGCACATCTCAGAATGCGGTGTTTAACGGAACTAATGACAATTATCCTTGCTACAGATGCCATAATGGAATTGGGTCTATCGCATTCCAGATGAATATTCAGGGTACACCGACTGCACCGGTGATTTTCGGTGATGAGCCCGTGGTGTGTATTACCTGCCATGACCCTCACCAGGACTACCCCGGACAGTCCATGAATGTCCGGCAGCCGGTGATGATGACCAATTATTCGACAAGTTCCATTACGTTTCAGGGAAGTGTCTTCCTCGACAAAACTCCCGTGCCGCTCGCCCAGACCGGAAACGGCACGATCTGCATCTTCTGTCATCAGGGGAGGGAGAGCGGTCTGACCCTTTATGCTACGAAACTTGCCGCCGGCAAGACGATTACCGGCAGTTTCTTCAACCCTCATTATCTCGGCACTGCAGCAATGCTCTGGGGAGTCAATGCCTATGAGTATGCGGGTCAGTTTTACAGCGCAAATTCGGCCCATCAGGGCGCAAACTGCCCGACCTGTCATATGAGCAATCCGACAACGGACAACCAAAACGGCGGCCATACGTGGAAACCGAATGTAGCGACCTGCAATGTCTCGTCCTGTCACGGAGGAAGTTTCGGAAAGGTGGGTGCTAAGGCGGGTTCTGAGAGCCCGGATGTAGCAAGTTACAGGGCAAGCTTCGACACGAACAACTATACCGGCGATGCAAACGGGGCGACTTTGTCGATAGCGGATTCGATTCGGGTGCTTCAGCAAAAGGTCATCGCCGTGCTCCAGACCAAGGGGATCTTCTATAATGACCTGACGTATCCCTACTTCTTTAGCGATGCGGCATCAACGACATCCTTTACTGCCTGGACACCTGCTACGTACAAGGCAGCATTCAACCTCTCTTTTGCAGTGAAGGGACTCCCCTCTGCTGCGACCTCACAGGCAAACGTGCCGAATAATTCAGCTGCCGTTCATGACTATAAATACATTATCCAGCTCCTGCAGGATGGCCTTGCAGACCTGGGGTCGCCACTTCCTTCGAGTGCCGTCAGGCCTCTAGGGATACGGCCTGCGACTGTCTACGGGCCGGGTCAGTAGCTAGCATGGGAGAATAATTTTGCATTCGGGCCCCGGAGTGATCCGGGGCTTTTTTTTTGGACACTAATTTTGGGATAGTCATTCTATAATAGATGTTATGAAAGACATGCTTGGACGGGCAAACGCGGTCTCTGCCGAGGCGGCACTCAGGCTTTTGCTTGAGGGACTGCCCGCAAGGGTGCCGCATGTGATGCGGTTGCCTATAGAGGACACACTGGGCATGATATGTGCCGAAGAAGTAAAGTCGGCTGAAGACCTGCCTCACTTCGCTCGGTCTACTGTCGATGGATATGCAGTGACGGCGGAAGACACCTTCGGCGCCTCAGAGGCGATGCCTGCTTATGTGACACTCTCTGAAGAGATCTTCATGGGCGAGAGTCCCGGGGTCGTCGTATCCAGAGGGATCGCCTGCAAGATACCGACGGGAGGCATGCTGCCTCAAGGTGCAGATGCCGTGGTAATGTTCGAACATGTCCAGACAGTGGACGAAACCATGATTGAAGTACTCAGGCCCGTGGTGCCGGGGGAAAACGTGATACAGCCCGGAGAGGACGTAAAAAAGGGCGAAACGGTACTTAGGAAGGGCAGGAGGATAAGGCCCCAGGATATCGGCGCCTGTGCCGGTATCGGTCTGACGGAGCTTAACGTATATAAGAGGCTGAGGGCATCTATCATTTCTTCCGGGGATGAGATTGTCCCCGCAGAAATCTCGCCCGCCCCGGGGCAGGTCAGGGACATCAACTCATATGTCCTGTCGGCGATGCTTTCCATTGAGGGCGCAGTTCCGCTTCGTAAGGGAATTTTCAGGGATGATTACGGGGTGCTGCGGGCGGCGGTCGAAAGTTCTCTGAATGATTCCGACCTTATTATCCTTTCCGGAGGGACTTCGGTCGGCACAAAGGACATGATAGCCAGGATAGTCGAGGAAATCGGGGACCCCGGGATCGTCTTTCACGGCGTCTCTCTGAAGCCCGGCAAGCCGATGATAGGCGGGCTTATCGGGGCTGTGCCTGTGTTCGGTCTTCCCGGACACCCGGCTGCCGTCAGCGTCTGCTTCGATGTATTTATCCGGCCTGTCCTGGCCCGCCTGTCGGGGCTTAGAGAGAAGTTTCCGGGACACGGCAGGAACATGCTCAAGGCGAGACTCTCAAAGAACGTTTCTTCCTCACAGGGGAGGGAGGAACATATACGGGTGATGATCGAAGAAAGAGAAGACGGACTTTGGGCGGTGCCGGTACTTGGTAAATCAGGATTGATTGCCACGCTGGTGAAGGCCGATGGGACCATCGTAATACCCCTTCATATAAACGGCGTGGAAGCGGGCGAGGTCGTGGACGTGAGACTTTTTTAGCCTTATTAAGGGCCGTCATTCCGGCGGTGTGTTGAGCCGGAATCCATGTATTGGCCTTTTAAAGTCGCTGGATACCGGATCAAGTCCGGCATGACAAATTATATAAATACTATTTTGAGACCGTTAATAATGAAAATCGTCATACTCACAAGGACAGGGTTTCATCATACAAGCTTCATAAACAGGCTCCAGGAGAAGTTCGATGTTGCATGCGTGGTAAGAGAGGCGTATCCGGAGTCCCGCCGGGAAAGCAGGGTCCGTCTCTTCATGAACAATGCCCTGAGGCGAAACGGAATGCGTGAAATAAAAGACAGCCTCTATCTCGATGAGTTCCATGAAAATTTCTCTGCCGGGTTCAGATACCACAGGATATTGAAAGACTTTCTCAGGTCCCCCTTTGACGTTGTCGTCGAGAGGACGGGCACGAAGTATCTCAACGTGAAATGCGGGGAGATAAACAGCGACGGGTTTGTCTCTTTCCTTGCAGGGCTCAGACCCGACCTCATCGCGGTACTTGGCAGCAGCGTCATTTCTCCAAAGGTGATCTCTGTTCCCCCGGTCGGGGCGATCAACCTCCATTCCGGGCTTTCGCCCTATTACAGAGGCACATGGAGTTACGGATGGCCGATTGTAAATAATGAGCCGGAGTATATCGGCGCGACCGTGCACCATGTCGATCCGGGAATCGACACAGGCGATATCATTTTTCAGACGAGACCGGTCCTCGACGAACGCGACGACCTGAATACTATCTTTCTGAAGGTCATTGCCGAGGGGATGGAGCTGGTTGAAGACGCTATAGACGTGATGATGAGAAAGGGAGTTGCAGTTTCCCATACACAGCCCAGGGAAAGCGGGAAGCTTTACCGCACAAAAGATTTTACTGCCGATGTCGCGCGTCGCTGCCTCGCCCGTATCGAAGGGGGCATTATCGGCAGATATAATGCCGACAAACAATCGGCCGACGCGAGGGTCCCTCTCCTGGGGTATGTCCCTCCCAGGCTCTTCAGATGAAAGACAACCCATCGTACGTTGTCCTTCTCTTTCATTCCGTAGATGCCCGCAACAGATTGTCCCTGAAGGACCTCGGCAATATCCGCCCGGAGATTTTCCGTGATGTGTGTATGGCCATCAAGAGGGAATTCGATGTGGTAGATCTACGGAAGCTCGTGGACCTTATTTCTACGGGAGAGGGAAAACAGGGACGCTTTCTTTCGGTCACGTTCGACGACGGCCCGAAGTCGTACGCCCTGGGCGCAGTTCCCATCCTGGAGTCGCTGGGCATGCCTTCGACGTGCTTTCTCATTACGGACTGTGTAGGAGACAAGGCCATATACTGGAGATATCTCTATAATTACTGCATCAACGCCGGTTTCGGCAAGGCCCTGGCGGCTCTCGTGAACGCCGAATACGGCGTCTCGATACGGGAAGAAGATATCGTCAGTTTCACCCGAAGCAATTACCATAGGGAGAAAACCAGGCGGGTAATGGAGGGGATCTCAAGACATATTATCGGCGAGGAAGAGTACCGCGACAAGGAAGCCGAACTCTTTCTTTCCTGTGACGATATAGAGAGGCTGAAGGCCAATCCCCTCGTCACCTTCGGTATCCATACCCGGACCCATCCTGTCATGAAGGGACTGGCTGATGAAGAGCTGCAGGACGAGATATCCGGGAGTGCTGCTTTTTACCGAAACAGGATCGGGGGAGGTCCCCCGATGTTCAGTGTGCCTTTCGGAAGACTGTTCAGAGATTACGACGAAAGGACGGTCCTCGCGGCCCTCGATCTTTCGATTGAGGTGATCTTTTCGGCCTACGGCGGGAGCAATGAAAAGGGACAAACCCGGTACAACATCCGCAGGATACCTGTACGTGAGGGGCCGCTGGAATCCGGCGTTGAAAAATTTGCGCGTTCGCTCTGCGACGGGGAAGTCGCCACGCAATACCGGGAAGCTGAAAAGAGGTTACGTGACGCGGTGGAACGGTGCAACAGGCAAGTCTGACCCAATCTTCTTCATTTTTGACCTGTCCGGCGATTGGAGTTAAAATAAAGTAGAGAAAAAGATTTCCCGAAAAGCTAAACCCTTCGAAAGGGGGGACGGAAAGCGGCGGATCTTCTCATAGGGAGACGGCCGAGCTGCCGAAGGAATATGAAGTATCTTCGGTCTGCTCGGCCTTTTTGGTTACTGTGCCGGAGCGGCCGAAGGAGAGGAGGCGACCCATGGCAACGGCAGCGATAAAAGAAGATATAGACGTCCGTAATTACTGCGAAAGCGTATACAGGGAACTGAGCGAGATGAAGAAAAAGGCCTTTGGCCTTGTCTGTAGTGTTGAGACGACAACTGCCGCAGAAGAAGCGCGCCGGCAGGAATATTTTGAACTGTTCGACCTAGTGGACTATATCGAGAAAAAGCTCGAGTCGCTCACAAAGGCCTGTCCTGTAGATTTCAGGAGCACACAAGAGGAGATCGAAAGCAGAAGAGAGAAACTCACCGACGCCCTTGATTGGTGGTACGGCTAAACGACCACTATGCCTATGCTTGCGAAGGCGTGAGAAGATATGGGGAGGAGTTTTTTTGTTTTTTGAAAAAGAAGGATTTTATGGTATTTTAATTCATTGGAAACTTTTTCCGGCAGATTGAAAGAGGTAGTGCTGTATCAGGGAGAGGCTTCGAAAAGGTCTCATCAAAACCTTTTTTCGCTCGATGACGCTTGCTATTGCCCGGCCGGGGAGAGTATGGTCGCCGCCATCCTTTCGGCCGATCTGGAGAACTGCTCCAAACTTCACATTTCAGCGGGCTGGGAAGCGATGCTCGAGGTGGCCTTATGGACGTCCGGCCGCCCCCTGGTCCATGACGTTCTGGCGCTCCTTAAGAGGGCCGGCGTCGGTGATGATGAAATCGGACCGTTTAAAAAGTCCGAAGTGGCCGACCTCTTACCCTGGCTTTATTACAGTAAGAGGTTCGATGTCCTCAGGAGGGTCTGTAATACCGCAAAGACGAGGATAGATTCGAAACTTGAAAGAAAGAAACTCCTTGTCTACTGTCATCTCAGCATGGATGACGCAGGGAGAATCGTCGCCAGCAATCTCTGAAGGTGCTGATGCGGCCCGGTCCGGGCTAAAAAAATCCTAAACACTACACGTCATGCAGTCAGGACAGATAATCGTGGATAACGAATGGGACCGCTTTTTCGCTCATTCTCGCTACGCTCCGAGGCAATTTCTCGCCTGCCTGCGGCAGGCACATACGAGAAATTGAAGCCGCTCAAATGCGGTCCCATTCGTTTCTTCATACTTAGAGGGGCCTTTGTGACTCGGGAAGCTTAGTTCATTTATTTTGCAACCGATAAATGCATAAGAGAGGACTTTCTTTGAGCGGTTTCTTTTGCCGATATTCTTAAGTATGCTCTTCTTAAATAAAGAGGCAAAAGCCTCGGAGTCCCGAATGCTTTCGGGACGAGAATGAGCGAAAAGATAGTCCTCTCTTATTGCGAAATTCCTGGCTGAGCCGTTGATTTAAAGGGGATAATCATTGATAATAAAAGATGTTTTTACTTGTGAGAAGGAGAAATTGATGAAGAAAGGAATATACCTCGAAAACACCCCTTTGGCCGATGCCCTGAAACTCTGGGCGGAGAAGATAGCTTCCGAGGGGGTCAGGCCGCTTGAGGGTGAGCCGGTATCGGTCGGAGATTCGCTGGGGAGAATAACCTCCGGGGCTGTTTTTGCGAGGCTCTCCTCGCCTTTCTACCATTCGTCGGCCATGGACGGATATGCGGTGAGATTCTCAGAGACCTTCGGCGCCTCGGAGTCCGTCCCCAAGAGGCTGAAACTCGGGCAGGAGGCCGTATATGCAGACACTGGCGATCCCCTTCCCGAGGGCTTTAACGCGGTGATCATGATAGAGGAGGTGAATGTTTCGGAAGGTCATATCGAAATACTCGCGCCCGCTGCCCCTTGGCAGCACGTGAGGGTCATAGGGGAAGACATCGTTTCTACCGAACTGATCGTGCCTGAAAACCACAGGATGAGGCCGGTCGATATCGGTGCGGTCATTTCAGGCGGACATCTGGAGATAAACGTTCGAAGAAGACCGAAGGTGGTGATTATCCCCACGGGATCGGAGATTGTGGAGCCTGGGACGGACCTCAAAAAGGGGGACATCATCGAATATAATTCGCGGATATTGTCCTCGATGGTCACTGAATGGGGAGGGACACCCGTGAGGTTTGACCCCGTGCCCGACGACATCGACAAGATAAAGAGCGCCGTCATGGAGGGGTGCCGGATGGGGGACTTGGTCGTGATTAATGCGGGCTCCTCTGCCGGCTCAGAAGACTATACTGCACAGGTCATCGCCGGGCTTGGCGAGGTGCTGCTTCACGGCATAAACATCAAACCCGGTAAACCGGTTATCCTCGGATGGGCCAAGGGAAGGCCTGTGCTCGGCATCCCGGGTTACCCGGTCTCTGCATATATAACCTTCACACTCTTTGCGAAGGGCCTTCTGTACAAATGGCAAGGGCTCGAAGCGCCCGACCCGGAGTTCATGAAAGCGCGGCTTTCACGGCAGGTGGCCTCGTCTTTGGGGCAGGAGGAATTTCTTCGGGTGAAACTCGGAAGGGTGGGCGAAAACCTTATCGCCACTCCGGTAAGCAGGGGCGCAGGCGTGCTCATGTCGCTGGTCCGTGCCGACGGTGTCGTGAGGATACCCGCCATGTCTGAAGGGTTCGGCACGGGGACCGAAGTGGACGTCGAGATGCTCAGGGATAAAAAGGAGATAGAAAATACCGTTGTCTGTATAGGAAGCCATGACAACGCGCTCGATATTCTTGCCAACATCCTTAAGAAAACCCATCCCGCGTATTCGCTCTCCTCGGCCCATGTCGGATCTATGGGAGGGCTGATCGCGCTTAAAAAGGGAGAGGCCCATATGGCAGGCACCCACCTCCTGGATGAAGAAACAGGCCAATATAACGTGCCCTATATCCGGAGAATTCTTACGAAGAAGAAGATAATCCTTGTGAACCTGGTTTACCGCCAGCAGGGGCTTATGGTGCCCAAGGGGAACCCCAGGGACATACGAGGGTTCGCGGACCTGACCAGGGAGGATGTTGTTTTCATCAACAGGCAGTCCGGCGCAGGAACGAGACTCCTCACCGATAAATACCTTAAGGAGTTGGGTATCGCTTCTAAGGACGTCAAAGGATACGAACGCGAGGAGTACACCCATATGGGTGTCGCTTCTGCAGTCCTTACCGGTATCGCCGACACGGGCATGGGGATACTCGCTTCTGCAGAGGCGCTCGGCCTCGATTTCATCCCGCTTGCCAAGGAGCGATATGACCTGGCGATCCCTGCTGATTTTATCGGGATGCCTTCCCTGTCTGCCCTCTTGCAAATAATCAGAGAGAACAGTGAGTTCAGGACCTCGGTCGAGGCGCTCGGGGGGTATGACGTATCCGATATGGGGAAGATCATGTATGAATCATAAGCCGCTTGTTTTTCTTCTTGATCTCGCCGTTGAAGGGCCTTCGTCTTCGGATAAGACGGCTGATGCGGACAGGCTTTCGGAAGGGCTGAAAAGGCATGGGCTGGACAATGTAGATATCCCGCTTCATATAATGAGGAGGCTGCCTGAGGAGCTCCGTAATAGTGGTTTTCAGACGAAGGTCGCCGTCGGTCGTACGGGAGAGGGACATAGACTGCTCGACATAGGGAAAGACCGTATATACGGCATTGCGCTTGATATCGGCTCGACCAATATAGAATGCTCCTTGTTCGATCTTTCTTTGGGGGAGCGGATTGGTGCAGGGGAAACGGAAAACCCGCAGATGAGTTTCGGAAACGATGTGCTCACCAGGGTGCAGCGGTCGATGATGGGGGAATTTCCGGTCCTTAAAAAGGCCCTTGAGAAAGGGGTAACCCTGGCCATTGAAGGTGTGTGTAAACGACACGGCGTCAGGACTGAGGATGTTCTCGCGGTGACGGTAGCGGGCAATACGATCATGTCACACTTCTTTCTCGGCCTGGACGTAAGGAATATTCCTCTCAGTCCATATGTCCCTGCAGTAAACAGGGCCGTCTTCGTATCGGCGGAAGAGGCGGGGCTTCCGGTGAACAGGAATGCGGCGGTGTATGTCTTCCCCAATGCAGGGAGTTATGTGGGCGGGGACATTGTAAGCGGCATCCTCTTTGCCGGGGTCTACCGCGAGGACGAACCGGTGCTTTTCATCGATGTCGGTACAAATGTCGAGATAACGCTCGGCTTTAGGGACTGGATCATGGTGGGCGCGGGCGCTGCCGGGCCTGCGCTTGAAGGCGGGGTGGCCAGTATCGGGAAAAAGGCAGGGACAGGGACGATCTCCGACGTGACGATCGACCGCATAAGCGGAAAGATCGGGATGAGGGTCATCGGAGACACGGAGCCCAGGGGCATCTGCGGTTCGGGTCTGATAGCCCTTGTCTCTGAGATGTATTCGGCCGGGATTATCGACCAGACCGGAAAGTTTACGGGACAGGAGACAGCCGAAAAGGACGGGGTGAAGGCATACCTTCTCCACCGGTCCGAAAGAGGCGGACTTTATCTGACCGAAAACGAGATAAAAAATTTCCTTCTTTCGAAGGCCGCCATGTTTTCTTTCCTTTACGTTTTTGTGAGGTCTGTCGGGCTGACGTTTAAAGACATAAAAAAGGTATATATTGCCGGCGCCCTCGGATGCGGGATCGACCCTGAAAAGGCGATCACCATCGGCATGCTTCCGGACATTCCGAGAGAGAGGTTCATCCCTGTGGGGAATTCTTCTTTAGGCGGAGCGGAAATGGTATTACTAAACAGGGACCTTTTGGCCGAGGTCCAGGACATCGCCTCCAGGATCACCTATCGCGAGATGAACGAGGACCAGGACCTGATGAATATGCTTCAGGGCGCGATGTTCATACCCCACACCGAGCCTGAGATACTGAAAGGGTAACCTCTTAGCCGCGACCGGTAAGCGGAGCTAACCATCACCTTATCGCATACCTCAAATCAAAACAAATAGTTCTTGTCTTTGGTAAGCCCGGAATATTATCATTTCGGAAGAGATACATGTCGCATGGGGACTTGATCGCAGGGGAAGGAGGGTTAATGAAAGAGTTCATTCCTGTTGAAATAATCGAGAAGAAAATTTATCTGATCCGGCGACATAAAGTCATGTTGAGTACGGACCTCGCGGAACTTTACGATGTTGAGCCCAAGGTCCTGATCCAGGCTGTAAAAAGGAACATGGAACGATTTCCGGAAGACTTTATGTTTATGCTGTCAAATCAGGAGCTTATGAACTTGAAGTCACAAATTGTGACTTCAAGTTGGGGCGGTATTCGCCGGGCCAATCCATATGCCTTTACTGAACAAGGTGGTGCAATGCTTTCGAGTGTGCTGCGCGGCAAACGCCCGTTCAGGTGAACATTGCGATAATGAGGGCCTTTGTGAAGCTGCGCGAAATGCTGGCGGCGCACAAAGACCTTGCAAAGAAGCTCGACGACATGGAAAAGAAATATGACTCTCAGTTCAAGGTCGTCTTTGATGCCATTCGGCAACTGATGGTGTCGCCGGCCGAGAAGATGAAGGTGATAAAGGGGTTCGGGAGGGAGAAATAGAAGTCGGAGTTCCCTATTTTCTGACAACCCTCAGATTCAGAAATTCAGTCACCTGCAGATTGACTGATACTTGATAGGTATGCCGGGTCGAAACTCTTCGAGAGTTTGCCCCCAAACATGCAAGTATGCGACGGGCCATTACAGGCTTAGCTTATTGAGTTCGCGGGGACGCGACAGCGCGGTCACGTTTTCTTCAACAAGCATTCGTCTTCGGCTTTTTTCTACCCATCGACAAGTGCTCCATATATGCATTAGTTTCCCCGGAGGTCGCCTGCTCTAAGGGGATCTGCAGCCACGCATTTAAATGACCGGGATATTCAGATAGTTTTTTACGGTGTGGGCCGAGCAGTTTCTTCGCTTGAGGAATCTTCGGTACCGGGTGCCGGGCAGCGGGCGCGGGGACACGGCCGAGACGCGCGAGGATCTGCGCCACGATGGCCGGCTACTTCGAGGTCCCTGACTTCCCTGCGCACGGACCGTCAAGGATGCCCCTCGGTTGTTCAGCGGTATAATGGCCAAAAAAGCGAAATCAGAAGCGAAGCGGTGAGCGTGGTGAGGAGGGAAAGAGGCAGGCCCATCCGCATGTAGTCACTGAACTTGTAGCCACCGGGCCCCATCACCAGCGTGTTAGAAGGATGCCCGATCGGAGTCACGAAGGCTGAGACACTACCGTATGCGACCGCCATCAGGAACGGGTCGAGCGACATGCCGAGACCCGCGGCAATGCCTTGCGCGACCGGCGCCATCAGGACCGCGGCCGCTACGTGATGGATGAGGTTTGCCAGCAGCATCGTCACCACGTAAATCATCGAGACCGCTCCCACTGCTGGCAGATGATGCGCGAGCGCCAGCAAGGGCAGTGCGATCAGTTCGCTGACGCCGCTGGTTTGCAGGGCACCGGCCACGGAGATCATCGCCGCGATAAGCACCAGCACCGGCCACTCAAGACTGGTGTAAATCTCCTCGGGCGACACCAGCCCAAGCAGTACCATTGCGACGGCCCCACTCGTCAGGCAGACCGCCACGCTGAACAGATTGAGCGTGGCGGCCGCCAGCGAAGCGGTGAACACGGCTATCGCCAGCAGGACGCGGCGGGGATGGCCCAGGCGAATCTCGCGCTCAGCTAGCGGCAGCAGCCCGAGATCTGAAAAGGCCTGCTGCAGTGCTTCCGGCTGACCCTGTGCGAGCAGCACGTCGCCTGCCTCGAAGCGGACATCGCGTAGCCGCACGCGGATTGCGCCGCCCCGACGCGCGACGGCAAGGATATTGACCGCATAGCGGTCGCGCAGGCGCAATCTAGACGCGCTGCGGCCGACGATTCGGGCACCGGGGACGACGACTGCTTCAACCATTTGCGCCGCATCGTCTGGCCCCTTTTTTTCGCCGTTTTGTGGATTTTCTTGCTGCTCTTTTTTTTCCTGTTGTTTCTGGGCTTCGAGCTCGAGGCCCACTTTCGATATAGCGTCTTGCAGGCTTTCGGGGTCGCCCCGCACGATGAGCAGATCGTTGGGCCTGACCATCTGGAAACCCGAGGGCGCGACCTGTCGCCATCCGTCGCGCAGCAGCGAAAGCACGCTTACGGCGCCGTCGGAGGCTTCTTCGAGGTCGCCGATCGTCTGGCCAACGGCTTTGGATTTGTCGGGCACCCGCACTTCGGTCATGTATTCGTCGATTTTGAATAGTTCGCCATGTTCGCTATTGCGGCTCCGCTTCGGCAGCAGGCGCCATCCGACCGCCGAAACGTAGACCAGACCGACAATCGCAATGCCGACGCCGACCGGCGTGTATGAGAACATCCCAAAACCGCCATGCGCAACGCGGGCGCGATAGGCTGAAACCACGAGGTTGGCGGAGGAGCCGATCAGCGTCGTCATGCCGCCCAGCAGCGTCGCGTACGCGAGCGGCATCAGGATTGGGCCCGCCGAAGCATTCTGCCTGCGCGAAAGCTTGATTGATACCGGCATGAACAGCGCGAGCGTGCCCACATCGTTGATAAAGGCGGAAAGGAAGCTCACGACCGTCCCTAGGAGCGCGATCCGCGGCGATTCGCCCAGTCGGCCGCCGATCAGCGCCAATCGCTCCGCCAGTACTTCGACCACGCCTGAATTGCGCAAGCCGCGGCTCATCACGAGCACGGCGGCAACGCTGATCACGGCACCATCCGCAAAGCCTGCGAATATCGCCTCGGGCTTGACTACTCCTGTCAGCGCGAGCGTCAGCAGAGCGCACAAGGCGACCAAGTCATAGCGCAGCCATCCGGTGACGAACAGGACCAAGGCGGCGGCGAGCGTGGCGAAGACAATGTATTGAGCGACGTTCAGGTGCATGATGCGTTGCCTCTTGGCTTACGGCTCGCAGGTAGCATAAAGACTATTATAGATCGCGGGCGAAAACGCCTATCGGGCACGCTCGGCTCAGGCAAAACCTCTCGCCGAAAGAAACGACGCCGATAAGTCGAAAAATAAAACCGCCGACGAGCGCCCCAAGGATTCCCACCACGAAGTCCCACACAAGGCCGAACCCGCGCCCGCGGGTAAGCTTTCCCGCAGGCCAGCCCGCCACAGCACCGATAATCAGAAACCAAAACCAGTCCATCTCATGCCCCCTCAGCCTTTTTCTTTCTCACCGACACATTTAGCTTCTCTATCGTCAGTTTATCAGCGTCACAAGAGATGTCAAGCAACGCAAGGGTTGAAAGAAGGGGGCAGCCTTCCTTATAAGCAGAAAAGGTGCTTCTCCGACTGTTAAGCCGAACACCACCTATGCAGCTGAGTCGGTAATGTTACGCGAAATACTGCGCTGTTTCGGGAAATGGAAACTTTCGAGGCTTTCTGTGAGAAACCAACCCGAGTCTTCATCCACGACTAGATGGATTCCCGATAACCTATCGGGATCAGACCCCTCAGGAACCCCCGTATCCTATTGAAACCTTTTCACCTTCAACGACAACAGGGACCTTCCTGACGCCCTTTGAATGCCTTAGCATCTCCTGAAGTTTTACAGGGTCTTTCATCACATCAAAATACTTGGCAGTGGTGTGGGCCGACCTGGCCTTTTCGGTGTAAGGTCAGCCGGCCTTGCCGTAAATAATGAGTTCCTGAGCCATTGGACCTCCGATGGAATTTTTAAAGTCCGCCTGAACCCAATTTTTCCCTATCTTATTTCCCTTCTTTAAGTCGTTTGCGACGGGCAAGTTCGGCCTCAGTGGGGGGCTCAAAGGCGAACGATCCTGTCTTGACCTCTCCCGCGCGTACATACGAGGCAATGATGACCCCACTTGGTGAACTCTCGCTTTCAAACAATTTAAATCCAACCGGGATTGTGCCTTCCGCAAATAAGCGCTTGCCCCTGCCGAGAGTGATGGGAAATATTTTCAGCCAAAGCTCATCAACCAGATCATGTTTCAGTAGTGTTTGAATGAGATTGCCGCTGCCATGAACTTGTATTTCAGGCCCGTCTTGCTCTTTCAGTATTTTAACTTCCTTCGCGACATCTCCCTTAATGAGTTCGGAATTGGACCAGTCAAGCTTTGTAAGGGTTTTTGAAGCTACATATTTTTTCGCATTATTAATTCCGGCTGCGATGGGATCCTCATTGGTCTTCACGTACGGCCAGTGCGCGGCGAATATCTCATACGTCTTCCTGCCAAGCAATAAGTCAAAGGGTTTGCTCATTTGCTTGACCATCACTTTGCCAAGGAAGTCATCAAAGTACCCGGCAACCCACCCGCCCTGCGTGAACCCGCTAGTGGGGTCTTCTTCAGGCCCGCCGGGAGCCTGCATTACGCCATCAAGGGTTATGAAAGACAGAACAACAAGTTTTCTCATACTATACCCCCTTGTATGCCCGCTTGAGGGTTGCAATATCAAACTTCTTCATCTCGAGAAACGCTTCGGTCACCCGTGCGAGTTTCTTCTTGTCTTTGTCCCTCATCATCTTGCTCATTAATGTTGGGACAATCTGCCATGAAAGGCCGTACTTGTCCTTGAGCCAGCCGCATTGTTCCGCTTCTGGAACTGCGGAGAGTTTCTCCCAGTAATAGTCTATTTCTTCCTGGGTATCGCAGTTGATGATGAACGAGATTGATTCATTAAACTTAAAAAGAGGGCCAGCGGAGATCAGCATGAATTCCTGCCCTAAAAGCTCGATGGTAACGATATCCACAGTACCGGAAGGGGTGTTATGGAGTGTCGTAGTGTCTTTGATCTTCGATTTTGGGAAGACGGAGGTATAGAATTTGGCTGCATCCTTAGCTTCTTTGTCAAACCATAAATGTGGTGTGATTTTTTGCATATATATTCCTCCTAACCCCAATTTTGCCCTATCTTATAACCGGCCCAAATGCCGATAAACCCCCCAACGGCGCCAAAGAATAAAGAAGACATGGATAAGGCGCTGTCGCCCCAAAGCAAGGGAATAAAGCTTCCTATGAAGGACCCTATCACCATACCCGTCATGACAATTTTTTTCATAACTGTCTTATTATACTTCCGGATGGGCAATTTGCCGAGAAAACAGGTGCCTGAATTTTTGACGATGGGCCGTTAATTTTTATAGACTACAGACGGCGGGCGAACCACCTTGAATATGAAAGACAATGAGACGGTTGCGGTTTTGCTCCTGAACTTAGGTCGGGCTCAAGCGCGCTAATGAACCTTAATGAGGCAAGATATGGTTAGAGGAAGGATGAATAAGAACAAGAAAATAATAGTTATCGCGGGACCAAACGGTGCGGGCAAGACCACTTTTGCTCTTGAGTATTTACCAAAAGAGGCAAGCTGCCCGGTCTTTGTGAATGCGGATCTTATCGCAGCAGGCATTTCTCCATTTATCCCCGAGATAGCGTCCTTTCATGCAGGCAGACTTATGATCGAGGAGATCAAAAGGCATGCTTCGAGCGGCGAAAGTTTTGCTTTTGAAACCACTTTGAGCGGCAGGACCTACGCCCATATGATCCCCGAATGGCAGCGGATGGGTTATAAAATAAAATTGATTTTCCTTTATCTCCCGGATGTTCTGACCGCAATTGAACGGGTAAAGAATCGTGTTAGGCAGGGCGGCCACAACGTCCCGGAGCAGACTATCAGACGCAGATATGAAAAAGGCTGGCTCAATTTTCAGCACCTTTACAAAAAAATGGTAGATGCCTGGGTTCTTTTCGACAATTCAGGAGAGAAACCGAAACTTCTTGACGAAGGAGAAAAGGAATGAGCAAAGTCAAAATGCAAATTCGGGATATCGATCTTGCAAAGGCGGAGATCGCGCTGAGGCGCGCGGCTACGAGGGCGAAAAAGATTGCCGAGGAGACGCATACTCCATTGGTTGTATACGAAGGAGGACGTGTGCTTAAGAAATTTCCAGGAAAGCAAAAAACAAGCAAGACAAGTAAAACAGGCTAATAGTGCATGATCTTATCTGGTCCATCAATTTTTATAGACTACATGAGGCAGGGGAACTACCTTAAAAATGAAAGCCGATGATCCAATTGCGGTTTTGCTTCTGAACCTCGGGGGGCCTGACTCCCTCGAGGCGGTGAGGTCTTTCCTTTTTAACCTTTTTTCGGACAGGGAGATCATCAGGCTCGGACCTTCTTTCATGCAAAAACCGTTGGCATATCTCATCTCTACTCTGCGGCACAGAAAGACCGAAGGATTCTATCGATTGATCGGCGGGAAATCTCCGATCTTCGATATAACGACGGCTCAGGCAAAGGCGCTTGAAGAAGTAATAAACGATTCACGATTCACAGTTCACGATTCACGGTTTTTTAAAGTCTTCATAGGCATGAGGTACTGGCACCCGCTTATCGAGGCGACCGTCCCCGAAATTTTTCATCAGGGGATCAGAAAGGTCATCGCACTGGGTCTATACCCCCATTATTCGATTGCGACCACGGGCTCGTCTTTTTCCAAGATGAAGGACGTCGTTTCCCGGTTTCCGCTTGAGGTGTTTACGATTCCCTCATGGCATGATCATCCTCTCTATATCGAGGCGCTCGTTGAGAAGATAAGAAAAGGTACCGCCCTCTTTGATCAGCCCGACGGCGGAGGCGACGATGTCCATCTCCTTTTCAGCGCCCATAGCCTGCCCAAAAAGTTCATCGAGGAGGGCGATCCCTATGTGACACATATCAGGGGCACTATCGATGAGATCACCAAGAGGGTAAAGATACCGTGGGACCTTTCCTATCAGTCAAAGAGCGGACCGGTAGCCTGGCTTGAACCGTCGACCGACGAGATGATAAAGGAGCTTGCAGGGCGCGGCGTGAAAAATCTCCTCGTCGTGCCGATAAGTTTTGTCTCGGACCATATCGAAACCCTCTATGAAATCGATATACTATATAAGAAAATGGCGCAGTCACTTGGCATAAGGCTCGAACGGACGGAATCTCTCAATACCTCGCCGCTTTTTATTTCTGCACTCGGTGATATAGTGAAGAAGGGCGTGAAGGAGGCGGGATGGATCTGAAACGATATGACATCATTGTGGTCGGCGGAGGGATAAGCGGGTTAAGCCTCGCCCATTATGCCTCAAAGGCCGGCCTTAAGACGCTTTTACTTGAGAAGGCGCCTGAGGCGGGCGGATGCTTAAGGACAATGAGGCAGGTCGATGACTTCTGGCTCGAATTGGGCGCCCACACCTGTTATAACTCATACGGAAACCTCATCGGAGTTATCGAGGACTGCGGACTCAGGGAGAAGCTTCAGGCCCGGGAAAGGGTGCCCTTCATGATGTACGTAGAAGGCAAGGTGAAATCTATCCCTTCGGAACTCGACTTTCTTGAATTTGCATGCTCTGCCCCGCACATTTTTACCCTCTCAAAATCCGGACGGACCGTCAAGACCTATTACTCAAAGATAGTCGGGCATAGGAATTTCGAGAGGGTCATAGGTCCTGCCCTAAGCGCGGTGCCGTCGCAGCCGGCAGATGATTTCCCGGCGGAGATGCTCTTTAAGAAAAGGAAACGCCGAAAAGACATCATAAAGAAGTTTACCGTGCAAGGCGGCCTTCAAACGATAGCCGACGCCGTGATATCGGCCAGGAACATCGAGGTGCTTACCCGTGCGGAGGTGGCTTCGGTCGAGACCGATAATTCGGTTTTTAAGGTCTCTGTCGCCGGCTGCGGCGAATTCCTGGCCGATAACCTGGGGCTTGCCGTGCCGCCTTCGGTGGCCTCGGCTCTCCTTAAGAACGTCCTTCCGGAGGCGGCGGCGCGGCTTGCGGAGATAAAAATCGCGCTGGTGGAGTCGCTTGGGGTGGTTGTCAGAAAAGAGGCCGTAGGTCTGCCTCCTTTTGCCGGGCTTATACCGGTGAACGACGTATTTTTCTCGGCGGTGTCGCGCGATATTGTTTCGGACCCGGCATACAGGGGATTCACGTTCCATTTCGGGCCGGGTCTGGACCGTGCGAGGAAAATGATGAGGATTGCCGAAGTCTTAGGCACGGATAAGTTCGAGGCATCCTCCGATAATTCAGCTGTCCTTCCTTCCCCGCTTCTTGGACACGAAAAAATCGTCGGTGATATCGACAGGCTTATCGGGGGCAAAAAGGTTTTCATTACGGGTAATTTTTTCTCGGGACTTGCAATAGAAGACTGTGTCGCGAGATCTTTGACGGAGTTCGGCAGATTGATGGAAAAATCCAGATAGGAGGCATAATCATGAGTGTGAGGGTCTTTTGTACGGTCATGGCGGTTGTATTTTTGACCTCTATGGCTTCGGCAGAGATGAAATCGAAAAAATTCACGCAGGAGGAGATCAAGAAGATGGCGGATACGAAAGCGGTAATAGAGACAAAATTCGGGAACATCGAACTGAAGTTTTTCCCCGAGGTCGCGCCGAACCATGTCAATAATTTTATTGAGCTGGCAAAAAAAGGTTTTTACGACGGCACCATATTCCATCGGGTAATACCGGGGTTCATGATCCAGGGCGGCGACCCGAATTCCAGGAACGCCAATAAGGCCACCCACGGCACCGGCGGACCAGGCTATACGGTAAAAGCCGAGTTTAGCGATAAGCCCCATAAACGCGGCACACTTTCGATGGCGCGGGCCGCTGACCCCAACAGCGCGGGCTCGCAGTTTTTTATATGCGTTAAGGAGGCGCCCTTTTTGGATAAGCAATATACGGTCTTCGGAGAGGTTGTTTCAGGAATGGACGTGGTCGACAAGATTGTCAGCCAGCCCCGGGACCCAAGGGACAACCCAAACGAGCGGATTGAGATGAAGGTCAAGATCGTAGAGAAAAAGTAAGCGATTTTACCATCCAAAATATATGTATGGGAGCGGCATCATCGCTCATTCTCGGTACGTCGAAGCGCCGGACCTCCGGGGGCACCGGCGCGCATCACCTTCCCGGTGATGCGACACGCGCGGCTGTGGCCGCTCAGATGCCGTTCTCATGCAATCGACCGCGGATTACAGACTGATTTGAGAATTGATAATTTTGCCGAAAAGGTATATTCTTAAAATAACGGCATGCAGAGAAAGACAACAACGTTCTCAGAAATACTTTCACCCTTACCGAAAGACACGAGTCCTTTCTTTTTTAAAACCTCTCAACCGAAGACAGTCTTTGGGGCGGCCGACGCCCAGGGTTCTAATAAATTTTTTTTAGGGAGGAGAACAATTTGAAAGAGCAGGAGATCATCGAACACCTGAAAAAAGAGAACGGCGAGTTCAAGAAGGTTTTGGAGGAACATCATGGCCTCGACGTGACGCTTGCCGAGATGGACAGGAAGGTCTATCTTACCCCTGAGGAAGAGGTTGAGAGGAAGAAACTCCAAAAGCAAAAGCTTGCGAAGAAAGACAAGATGGCTGAGTTCATCAGGGACTTCAGAAAGGCCCACCCGGTAGGCTGAGGGAAAAAGGGCCGCCGTAGCGACATACATAACACAGTGAATCAGGGACGATCATGGCATCGTCCCTGATTATTTAGAGACTACGCATAAAGTCCAATTTTGTCATTGTCCGGCTTGACCGGACAATCCAGAGGCCCTGAAGACTGGATTCCCCGATCAAGTCGTGGAATGACGAATTATGAAATCTTAGTATATAAACAGACACTATTTACACCTGGTTCAGGTAACGTTGTCAACATCACATGGCCTATCTAGGAGGATTATGGTATGAGAAGCAAGATAATAAAAGAAGGCATTGAACGCATGCCCCACCGGGCATTGCTTTACGCAACGGGGCTTCCCAAGAGCGAAATCGGGAAACCCTTTATCGGTGTTGCCACGAGTTTTACCGACCTGATACCGGGTCATTCCGGGATGAGGGACCTCGAGAGGTTCATTGAAAAGGGAGTGCATACCGGGGGAGGGTATCCGTTTTTTTTCGGTATCCCGGGCATTTGCGACGGGATCGCCATGGGCCACGGCGGGATGCATTATTCTCTTGCCTCAAGGGAACTTATCGCCGACATGGTAGAGACGGTCGCCGAGGCACACAAGCTCGACGGGCTCGTACTTCTTACCAATTGCGACAAGATCACACCCGGCATGCTCATGGCTGCGGGAAGGGTGAATATCCCTTCGATTGTGGTGACCGCGGGGCCGATGATTTCGGGGCATTATAAGGGCAGGAGGCTGAACCTGACGAGCGACACCTTCGAGGCGGTCGGCAAGTTCAAAAAGGGGCTCATCAGGAGTGAGGAACTGGAGGCACTGGAGATGTGCGCCTGTCCCGGCGCAGGTTCCTGCCAGGGTATGTATACCGCCAACACGATGGCCTGCGTCACCGAGGCGCTGGGCATGAGTATAGAGGGCTGCGCTACTGCACTGGCGGTATCTTCGAAGAAAAGGAGGATAGCCTTCGAAAGCGGGCGTCTCATTACGCAACTTGTGAAAAAGAACGTGACGCCAAGGAAGATCATGAACATGAGGGCTTTCGAAAACGCCATCATGGTCGATCTCGCCCTAGGCGGCTCCACTAACACGACCCTGCATATTCCCGCGATCGCCCACGATGCAGGGATCGATCTTCCGCTTGAGGCATTTGACAGACTTGCGCTTCAGACACCCCACATCGCCGATATGCTGCCGGGCGGGAAGAACTATCTGGAGGACCTGGATTATGCCGGGGGCATCCCGGCGGTGCTCAAAAGGCTGAGAAAGAAGCTCCACGACAATATAACGGTCGGCGGCAGAAGCATATATGAGATAGCAGATGCAGCGGAGATATTCGATGAGGACGTGATCAGGCCTCTGGAACGCGCCCATCATGCAGAGGGCGGGATCGTCGTCCTTAAGGGCAACCTTGCTCCGGGAGGGGCGGTCGTGAAACAGTCTGCGGTCAGCAAAAACATGATGAAGTTCAAGGGCACCGCCATAGTATTCAATTCCGAAGAGGAGGCGATGAAGTCGATACTTGCGGGGAAGGTAAAATCCGGCCATGTGGTGGTGATACGGTATGAAGGCCCCAAGGGCGGCCCGGGCATGCGGGAGATGCTGTCGCCCACCTCGGCGATAGCCGGCATGGGGCTTAGCGAATCGGTAGCGCTTATCACCGACGGGAGGTTCTCAGGCGGTACGAGGGGGCCCTGTATAGGGCACATTTCACCTGAGGCGATGGAAGGCGGGCCGCTTGCCGTGGTCAAAGACGGTGACCTGATACGCATCGATATTCCCCGCAGGGGCCTCGATGTCCTCTTGACGGAAGATGAAATCGGCAGGAGACTGAAAACATGGAAAAAGCCGGCGCCGAAGATCACTAAGGGGTATCTCGCAAGATATGCGAGGTACGTCAGCTCGGCCAATGAGGGAGCGATAATGAAATAGGCCGGCCCCGGCCCGTAACCTTTACAGAACTGCGCGGCCTGTGGTAATCTTAACGACACGAAAATTTATAATTGAAAGGTGGTGATTCGATGGGAATCGAAAAAAACAAGCAGAAGATCATTAGTGATTTCAAGATCCACGAAAAGGATACCGGTTCACCGGAGGTACAGATCGCGATACTGAGTGAAAGGATAGGATATCTCACCGAGCACTTCAGGATTCATACAAAGGATCACCATTCCAGGAGGGGGCTGCTTAAGCTTGTCGGCCAGAGGAGAAAGTTGCTAGACTATCTGAAAACATCAAACAAAGAGCGATACGATACTATTATCAGTCGGCTTGGAATCAGGAAATAGGAAAAAATGGTAAATAGAATTGAGATTGAAGTCCGCGAAAAAGGGCTGAGTTTTGAGACCGGCAAGATGGCGAGGCAGGCGGACGGGTCCGTGGTCGCCCAGTACGGCGATACGGTCATACTTGCAACGGCGGTCAGCAGTAAAACTCCGAGGGAAGGGATCGATTTTTTCCCTCTGACGATAGATTATCAGGAAAAGACTTATTCAGCCGGGAAGATCCCCGGTGGTTTTTTTAAGAGAGAGGGAAGGCCCACTGAAAAAGAGGTCCTTACCTCACGGCTTATCGACAGGCCGGTGCGGCCGCTTTTCCCAAAAGGGTTTGCCTGCGAGACCCAGGGCATCGTAAGCGTCCTTTCCTACGGGGACGAAAACATAGCCGACCTTCTCGGGATCACCGCGATGTCCGCTGCCCTTCATATATCAGACATACCCTTTGACGGTCCGGTGGGCGCGGTAAGGATCGGAAGGATATCAGGTTCTTTTGTGATCAACCCGGACTTGAGGGAAGCTGAAGAGTGCGATATTAATCTCGTTGTTGCCGGGACCGAAGAGGCCGTGGCGATGGTCGAGGGCAGCGCCCAGGAGATGAGCGAGACGGACCTCCTCGAGGCGATAGATATCGCCCATAGGGAGATCAAGCGTCTCTGCCAGGCCCAAAATGAGTTTAGGGCGAAGGCCGGAAAACCGAAGAGGACCGTGGTTGCGCCGGTCACCGACGTGGCGCTCGAAAAGACCGTCAGGGATATGGCCCTTGGAAAGATAAAAGAGGCAATCGTTATTCCCGACAAGATGCTGAGGCAGTCGGCCCTCGACGAGATCAGAAAGGGAATAATCGAGCAGCTCAATACCGAAGAGAAAAACATCTCGGCGGAGGTCTCCGCCGTGTTTCACGATATCGAAAAGCAGCTTGTAAGGAACATGATCCTAAACGACAACATCAGGGCCGATGGGAGGTCGCCGGAACAGATCAGGCAGATCACTGCCGAAGTCGGGATCCTGCCCAGGACGCACGGTTCCGCTTTGTTCATAAGAGGTGAGACGCAGTGCCTTGCAGTAGTTACACTCGGCACCTCGGATGATGAACAGAGGATCGATTCGCTTGAAGGGGAGACGTCGAAGACCTTCATGCTCCATTATAATTTCCCACCCTTCAGCGTGGGGGAAGTGAAGCCCCTTAGGTCACCGGGCAGAAGGGAGATCGGTCACGGGATACTTGCGGAGAGGTCGCTTAAGGCCGTCATGCCGCAAAAGACCGAGTTTCCCTATACGGTGCGTATCGTCTCGGACATCCTGGAGTCAAACGGCTCTTCTTCGATGGCGACGGTCTGCGGCGGCACACTGGCCCTGATGGATGCCGGCGTACCTATCAAATCTCCTGTAGCGGGCATCGCCATGGGACTTATCAAGGAAGGGGACAGGTTTGTGGTACTGACCGATATCCTCGGACTTGAAGACCACCTGGGCGATATGGACTTTAAAGTCACAGGTACGGAAAACGGCATCTGTGCCTTCCAGATGGACACTAAGATCGGTGGTATTCCCAGGGGAGTCATGGAAAAGGCGCTTGAGCAGGCGAGGCAGGGTAGGGTATTCATACTCGGCAAGATGAAGGAGACACTCGAAGGGCCCAGGTCCGACCTCTCGATGCACGCACCGAGGATCTACACCATGCATATCAAAACAGAGAAGATACGCGACGTCATCGGCACCGGTGGAAAGGTCATCCGCGGCATCATCGAGCAGACGGGCGTAAAGATAGACATAGACGACAGCGGCCTTATCAATATCGCCGCCGCGGACGGCGAAGCCGCCCAGAAGGCGATAGACATCATCAACAATATTACCGCCGAGGCGGAGATCGGGAAGATCTACCATGGCAAGGTCAAGAGGATCATGGATTTCGGGGCCTTCGTAGAGATCATTCCCGGGACTGAGGGGCTCGTCCATATTTCTCAGCTCGATGACAAGAGGGTGGCGCAGGTCACCGACGTGGTCAAAGAAGGAGACGAGGTCCTCGTGAAGGTAATAGAGATAGACAAGATGGGCAGGATCCGCCTGAGCAGGAAAGAGGCGATGAAGGAGAAAGGTTCAGCGGCGGAATAGTTTAATTTCCGCTTTATCGATAGGTCGAAGGGGATAGGTATATCCCCTTTTTATTTTTAGTGTCTTGACTTCGACTAATGCTTTTGCGAAGCTGGGGATAGAAGGGAAACGAAATGTTTAAAAAAGAACACCTCGAAAACGGGATACCGGTGGTCATGGAGCCGATCAGAAGCGTGCGCTCCGTGGCGGTGGGTGTGTGGGTAAAGGTCGGCTCGAGATACGAGTCACGCGAGGAAAACGGCATATCCCACTTCCTGGAACACATGTTTTTTAAGGGCACCAAGAAAAGGACGACGAAGGACATCTCCGTTGACATAGATTCTTTGGGCGGCGACCTTAATGCCTTTACGTCGAGGGAAAATACCGCCTTTTACATCAAGGTCCTTGACGAACACATAGATAAAGGCATCGACCTGCTCTCAGATATTTTCGTTAACTCGGTATTCCCTGAAGACGAGCTCGAGAAAGAAAAGAAGATCATCAAAGAAGAGATAAAGATGGTCGAAGACACTCCGGACGATTATATCCATGACCTTTTCAGCCTGGCCGTGTGGGGACAGGAGGGGATAGGCCAGCCGATCCTGGGTCGGCGCGAGACGGTCGCGTCTTTTACGAGGGACCATGTGATGTCTCATATCAAGAAATATTACGGGACAAAGGACATCGTTATCTCCTGTGCCGGGAATTTTCAGCCGGAAGAGATGATCACGACCCTGAACCGGCGCTTCGGGGGGCTCAGACAGGGTTCGACCCCGAAGAAAGGTGTAGGACCGGAATTTCATCGGAGCATCAAGGTCTACTCAAAGGAGATGTCCGAGGCGCATGTCTGCATAGGGGTGCCCGGTGTCTCCCAGGTGAGCGAGGAACGGTACGCGTTTTTCGTCTTAAACACGATACTCGGCGCAGGCGTGAGTTCGCGTCTTTTCCAGGAGATAAGAGAGAAAAGGGGACTTGCGTATTCAGTGTATTCGTTCACGTCCTCATATCTGGATTCAGGGTTGTGGGGCGTATACGCCGGCGTGTCCAAAAAAAGGATAAGGGAAGTGGCCGAGGTCATCATCGCCGAGATGCGGGACTTCAGCCATACTCTCACCGAGGTCGAACTGCAGAGGGCGAAGAACCACCTGAAAGGGAACCTGATACTCGGTCTTGAGTCGACAAACAGCAGGATGAACAACCTCGCGAGACAGGAGATCTATTTCGGCAGGTACATTTCTCCCGAGGAAATCCTGAAGTCAGTGGACATGGTCAATATGAAGCAGATCAGGGAGCTCTCCGGGCGGCTGATTAGCGGGGACGCGTTTGCGGTGACCGCCCTGGGGCCGCTCCAGAAGAACGTCCTCGACGGTATAGTCGGTTAACCCCGTTTATTTTCCGGGTATAAAGTCCGCCTCGAAATTCCTCCCTTTTGTCAGTCTCATCTGGCTCGGTCGGTCGAGCTGATAATTGCAGAAACGCATTGCTATGTATTCACTATATGCCGGCTTGAAGCATTAAAGGGAGACCGGGTATTTGTCATGACCCATCCATATGTGATAGGATTTTTTAATGATGGATCGGAACCTTTCCCCTCTTAAAATTGTCATATATTATATCGTCTTCGGTTTTTTGTGGATAATCTCTTCTGATGTCCTCGTATCCCAAATAACTAAAGACCCTGAAATACTTACCAAAATCAGCATCGTGAAAGGGTGGCTGTTCATATCGGTGACAGCGGCTTTTTTGTATGGGCTTATCAGTTTGTATTCAAGGCAGAGGACCCAGTCTGAAATTTCACTTCGTGAAAACGAGGGAAAATACCGATTGCTCTTTGAATCTGCGAATGACGGGATCTTCATCCATGATGAGACCGGCTTTATCGACTGCAACCAAAAAGGCGCCGAGATGTACGGGCTCACGAAGGCGGAGATCATCGGCCGTTCGCCCGGCGAGTTCGCTCCAAAGCTGCAGCCCGATGGACGGCTTTCGTCGGAAGTGGCCGGCGAGAAGATCCGGGCCGCGTTGAACGGCGTCCCCCAGGTCTTTGAGTGGCAGCCGGTGCGTGCGGACGGGAGCCCCTTTGACGTGGAGATTACGCTAAGCAGGCTCGAACTGGGCGGCAAGATGAACGTGCAGGCGATCGTTCGTGACATCAGCGAGCGGAAGCGGGCAGCGAGGGAGATCGCGGAGCACGGGGTCATGGTGCAGCAGATCATGGATACGGCGAGTGTGGGGATCGGCCTCGTGGACAAACGTGGTCGAATCACCCATGCCAACAGATGCATGGCCGAGATGTTCGGCTGCGCGATGGAGGAACTTATCGAGAGTGAATATGCAGATCATGTTCATCCCTCCGAGCGGGAGACCAGCAGGCTCAATATGCGTGCCTTGCTGGCAAGTACGATACCTTCGGTGAACCTCGAGCGCCACTACGTAAGGAAGGACGGCACCGAGTTCTGGGGCCATCTTGCCTGCAGACGCTTCCATGACGCTCAGGGCAACGAACTCGGCGTGATCGGCGTGATCACTGACATCTCCGAGCGCAAGCATGCAGAGATGGAACTGGAAAAGTACCGTACCCAGCTTGAGAAATTGGTTGAGCAGCGTACCAAGGAGTTGTCACTTCTGAATGATCAGTTGCGGCAGTCCCAAAAACTTGAGGCGGTCGGGATCCTGGCCGGGGGGATCGCCCATGAGTTCAGCAATATTTTAGCGACCATGAAGGGATCTGTGTACCTGATACAAAAAAAACTGCCGGAAGACATCCCGGTCATGAAATATGTCCGGCAGGTCCTCGCTTCGATTAACAAGGCGAACATTCTGAGTCAGGATCTTCTTACCTTCAGCAGAAAACAGAAGATTTCCCTGAGACCTGTGCATTTCAATGAAATTATCGGCAATGTGGGAAAAATGCTGGTCCAGCTTATTGGTGAAGACATAGAGTTGGCAATGATGCTCAGTGACAAGAACCCGACGGTGATGGCGGACATTAACCAGATAGAGCAGGTTTTGGTCAATCTTGCTACCAATGCAAGGGATGCGATGCCCGACGGAGGAAGGCTGACTATAGGCACTGACGTAATGAAGATGGATGAGGAATTTAAAAAGCAGCATGGGTACGGTGTCCCGGGGGAATATGTCGTTTTGACCATTTCCGACAACGGTGCCGGGATAGAAGATGCCATAAGGGGGAAGATATTCGAGCCGTTCTTTACGACGAAGGCAGTGGGGAAGGGGTCGGGGCTGGGACTTGCGGTTACCTACGGGATAGTAAAAAAGCATAATGGATTCATTGACGTGGAGTCTGTTACCGGAGAAGGGACAACCTTCAGGATCTACTTTCCGACAGTGGAAGCGGAAGTCATCCAACCGATAGGACGGGACAGACGCCTGGCCGCAGGAGGGACGGAGACGATCCTTTTGGCAGAGGACGACGAAGATGCAAGGGCGACAATGAGCGAGATGGTGAGGATGATCGGGTATACTGTTTTGGAGGCGCGGGATGGGGAGGAAGCGATCAAGGTGTTTATGGAGAACAAAGACAGAATTCAGCTTGTATTTCTTGATGTAAGGATGCCGAAAAAAAACGGCAGAGTAGTGTATGAAGAGATCAGGAAGATACACCCGCAGACTAAATTTCTTTTTGTCAGTGGTTACACTGCGGATATTATTGACTCTCTCGGAGTAAGTGAGGGAGGAATCAATTTCATATCAAAGGCCGCCTCGCCGGATGCAATCTTGAGAAGGATACGAGAGGTATTGGATCAGTGAGAGGCCGGCAGTGGAATATGATAAGCTATAAATAAAACATCTTGTATCAGAGAAAAAAATGAACGAAGACATCCGGCAGCGCGCGTTGAGGTTCGTCAACGGCGAAGAGGCCATAAAGGCCTCCGAAGCCCCTTGCGAGGTTAAAGAAGCGGAAAAATACGATACCGAGCTCCTGGATGCATACTCCAGGGCCGTTATAGCCGTTGTGGATGCGGTGGGACCGGCGGTGGTGGGCATCGCAATCGGCAAGCAGTTGCATCGAGGAGAGCCCGAACAGGTAGGTGCGGGCTCGGGCGTTATCATCGCCCCCGATGGATATATCCTCACCAACGACCACGTTGTGCACGGCGCGCAGGAGCTTGCCGTCACGATGACCAGCGGAGCAACCCTGGAAGCCGGGGTTGTGGGCACAGACCCGGCCACCGACCTTGCCGTTATCCGCGCCGGCGGTTCCAGCCTTCCCTATGCCACATTGGGAAATTCGTCGGCCCTGCGCGTAGGCCAGCTGGTAATAGCTATCGGTAACCCCTTTGGGTTCCAGTCAACCGTATCGACAGGCGTAGCAAGCGCAACAGGCAGGGCACTTAGAAGCCGTGAAGGCCGGCTGATAGAAAACGTCATCCAGCACACGGCCCCGCTCAATCCTGGCAACTCAGGCGGGCCGCTTCTTGATTCGCGCGGACATATAGTTGCTATCAATACGGCCATTATCATAATGGCGCAGGGCATCGGATTTTCCATTCCGTCAGATACGGCCAAGTGGGTGGTCTCGCAGCTTCTTACACACGGCCGCGTACTTCGGGGCTATTTGGGGATAGCCGCGCAACAGCGCCCCCTGGACCGCCGCTTGGTGCGTTTCTATAATCTTCAGGCCGACTCGGCTGTGGAGGTCTTCTCGGTAGAGCCCAATGGTCCGGCGTGGCAGGGCAACGTACGGGGGGGAGACATCATTGTTGCCGTCAACGGGCAGCCGGTAACCAGCGTCGATCATATACACCGATTTCTTGCCGAGTGGCCCATAGGCCGGCCGGTGAAGCTCACGCTCATCAGGGTCCGGGAAAAGATTGAAGTGGAAGTCACCCCCGCAGAGGCAAGATCAGCGTCTTAACATCTGCGCGATTTAATTATCCTGCGCTTGGATCATCCCTGATTTTTGACTTTTGATTTTTTATTTATAAAACAGTCTAATCCGTCGGAACGGTTTGCGGCCCCGAATGACTCTGATCAGCACCACAAGATTGCCATTAAGTCTACCGGGACCGATGTAGATCTTTTTCCAACAAATCAAGCCGGCTCGAAATGTCTCTTCTCTCCTCGTGCGTGATGTATCTGCCTCCTTCTGTCATCCGTAAATAATCGCCCCGAATGGCGTCCAGTCTGAATTGCAACGCTTTCCCTTCCGTCCCGGGATATCGCCCGTTGATTTTTCCATCATCAATTCTTCTTTGAAGTGCGGCAATCCTGTCCTCAATAATTGGTCCTTCAATTCTTGTAGACCGGGGATCTGACCCTGTTCGCATTGTGGCGCAGCCCCAAAACAGGCCTAATCCTAAAACTATTAACACTGCCATAAAAATAACTTTCTTCATTTCTTTCCTCTTTTTTTTACCATGCAATCAAGGGATTATCTTTGCCTCGCCTTGTTTGGCGTTTCAGAATGTAATTATTGTGTACCGTTCAACAGAAAACCATAAAACAGAAAAGTCGGGCAGATACCCGCCCGACTTTTCCGCGAAGAACCTTACATCCCGTCGGCTGCTTTCTTTTTCTTCTTCTGCGTAACCTTTGTGGCTATCTTCTTGCCGTCTTTCTCCTTGTATTGCACAGTTACTTTGTCCCCAACCTTAACATCCTTGATCAGGGAACCTTCCTCACAGTCGTAGCCCGTCTCAACCGTTCCGCTCTTTAGTGTAAGAGTGCCCTTCGCGGCATCGACAGCAATCACTTCTCCGGACATCTGTTTTGCAAGGGCCGTTCCAACAAAAGCTAACACTGCAAAGGCGATAAGAAGAAGCGTAATTGCCCCTTTCACTTTCATGTGTCTACCTCCGTTCATCAGGGTTATATAGTCCGTTCCAAGGAACTTAATATAAATGTATCAGAGAAACAACATTTGTCAAGCGGTCGGATTCCACGGTATGTTGTCCGGATATTCTCTTACCATTTGCAAGGGCGCATAAAAGATCATATAATTACCATAAAAGCTGCAATAAAAGGGGGAAGAATCATGGCAACAACAAGAATAGTTAACTTTGTGTGTACAGAGTGTGGTTCAGAAGTCGTTGTAACAGCCACCGGGGAAGTCCAGTTAAGTCCCATTTACTGTTGCGGCGTCGAGGTGACAGAGATGACTTCTGGTGGGAGAAAACAAACGAAACCCAAAAAACAAATAACAAAGAAAACAATAAAAAAGGTAGCTCAAAAAAAAATCACCCGAAAGAAAAAGCCTTTGTCGGAAAAGAAATAATCGCAAAGGACGCACGATTGAGCATTTTTCCAGGTTTCTTTCTTATCCGTTGCCTGTTTTTTCAGACTTTACGTGCTCGTGAGTCTTTAAATGCTCCATGCAATATTCATAATCGCCTTCGCAGGTGGAACAATACCTGAAATCCATCTGCGGGTCGTCCTTTTCGGTCTTATTGCAGACTGTGCATCGGTGAATGGTGGAGGGCCTTTGCTGTGCAAGCGCCCTGAAAGGTTTTCTTCTCTGATAGGACGAACTCCTGTTCCGAATAGTTGAGAGGATGTCGCCGCCGAAAAAAAGGAAATAATTTCCTACGGAAACAAGTGCCGCTACCTTGCTCGAAAGCGGCGCGGTCAGGACGGTGAACCCGATAAAGGCCCAGTTGAGCCAGGCCAGATACTTTACCTTCACGGGGAGTATGAAAAACAGCAGTATCTGATAGTCGGGGTATACGTATGCAAACGCCAGAAACAACGAAAGGTTCAGGTAGAGCGCTGTTGCGCCCTGTCCCGTGATGAATGCCGCAAGGCCGGTGGCGAGCATCCCGGTGAAATAGTAGACGTTGAATCTGAAACTCCCCCATTCGCGTTCGAGGCCGATGCCTACGATGTAGTAGAAGTACAGGATGAAAAAAATCCAGAGGATCGAGGTCGCAGGAGGTATAAATACGAAGGTGACCAGTCTCCAGACTTCGCCCTGCATAACGAGATAGGGGTCGAGAACGAGCTTGCCTATCGCCCCGCTTTGCGGGTAGGCATAACGGAGGAAATAGATAAGGGCATTGAGCCCGATGATATATACTATCAATTCCCTTATCGCATATCGTCGGAACCTTCTTTCCAGCTTGTCCAATACGTTCACAATAGGCGTCCTTTTATAAAAGATTCCATTCTTCTACGGCAACTAATTTTACCAGACCTTGGGCTTCAAAAGCATAAGAACTTTTTTGCAAACTTGTTCTCCCCGCAGATCATTTCACAGCCCTTCAATCAGCTTGTAATACTCCCTGAGTGTACGAATGGATTCTATCGTGGTTTTGATCAAGAACCAACTGAGAACGAGGATCCCTATGGTGAGTCCGATCTTCCATGCCCGAGTCGTTTTAGGACGCCACCAAATAAGGGGTAACGCCAGAGGCCCCACAGTGCATACTGCGATTATGATGAAGGCTTTTCGGAAATACCATGGAAGCTTTTCTTCGTGAGAGCGTGGGGGAGTGGCGCCATCCAGAAACTCCCCGCAGTGTTTACACTTTATCGCGGCGTCTTGAATATCTTCAGCGCAGAAGGGGCATTTTTTCATTATCATCTCTCTTGGGAGAACATGTAGTATACAACCCTATTTGCTCTTCGAGAGGTTCTTGAGGTCGATGAATATTTCTTCCAGGCTCTGGTACCTGTCTTCCTTTACTTTCCGGATGCATTTGATCACGATCTCATCGAGCCAATCGGGCACGTCGGTGATATCGCTGACCCGCCTGGTGCCGAGGCCGTCGAGGCCCCCTGTGAGCATTTCGTAAAGCATGACGCCCGAGGAGTATATGTCCGCCCTTACATCCGGCTGCTCTCCCTTTGAGACCTCCGGGGCACGATAGCCCGAAGAGACAAAGCCGCTGAGGAAGGAGACATTGTTTTGCGGGTCTATTGCAATAGTATCCGGACTCATCAGGCCGAAGCCGCGTCCGCCTTTATATGCCTCCTGCAATTTTCTGAGTATCTGGACCCAGAGCTTCAGACTGTATTTAGGTTCTATCCTGCCGCTTCTGATGAGACTTCTGAGCCTGGTCGTTCCCTCAGGGGCCTCTTCCTTCTGGGCGGAAGGGGAAAGAAGATGGATTTTTTCTCTTACGTCTTTGTAAGACGGATCAACCTTGTCTATTTCCTTCAGCACTCCGAGCGCCTTTTCTGTTTCGCCGATCCCCTCGAGCTTGTGGGCATAGAGATAATAATCTGCAATGTTCGAGGCCTCCGCCGCCCTGCCGGCAAGGGAAAGCCCGAACATCTCGACGGCCTCTTTTCCCATGCCTTCCTTCTCAAGGAGGACCGATGCCCTTCTGTACTCTCCGGCCTCCCTGTAAGCCCTCATTGCGGCAAGGTTCCTCCCGGCCCGTTCAAACATCATCGCGGCGTCGATCTTTTTTCCGGCCTTATCATAGAGCTTCGCGGCCTCTTCATATTCCCCATCTCCGACAGAGACCTCGGCTGAACTTTCCATGTCACCCTGTTTTTCATACATCTCTTTTGCTTTTTGGGACATTCCAAGGGATTCGTAAAGGAGTGCAGCCTTACGGTGCGCGCCGCCCTTTTCTAAAAGGGCGGCCGCCTTCCCAGGGTTCTTCAGCCTGTTTTCGTATACGTCCGCGGCCGATATGAATTTTCCTTTCTTTTCGTAATCCTCAGCCTCTTTCTTATAGTCTTCGAGGAGCGTGGTCTGCATTTTTTTTCCGATGGTGTTTTTATAAATGAACCTGAGCAGCGCAAGAAGCAGAATGATTATGGGGACGGCGATGATGAAAAATAACCACGTCAACCCTGTTTTTGCATCGCCCCCGGAGGAAGGGATATTCATACCAGGCTCTCCGGCAAAAGGCATGCTGAAACGATTTATCAGATCCGGTGCGTTCAATCCCCGCGTCCTTTCCCTGTCTTCAAAAACTCCATCCTTAGATAGTGTCGGCCATAGAACCCGCCCGTGTCAAGGGGGGGATAGGGTGAGGGGCTTTCGGGATTGAGCGGTAATCGACCCCTAAGATAAGAGCGGGTTAAGGACAGTTATAATTCCGAAGGGGGGGCCGCCGCTGTCAGGACATATTGTGGTTTTTCACTTTGAGTTTGAGCTCGTCGACTTTATGCGGATCATAGCCGGAGAAGAGATACGAAAAGACGGTATTGTTTGTAAGAAGCGGATCCATACCTTCTTTCACGACGCCCGTATACTCAAGTTCCTTCCAGCTCCTGGTGCCAGGTATCGGCGAGAACTCGGCGAGGTGTACATTTACGCCGAGTGATATCAGGAAAGCCACTCCTTCTTTTACCTCCTCGAGTGGCTGTCCGGGCAGACCGTACATAAGATAAACGCCGATCTCTTTTTTCGTGAAGCCGTGTCTTTTCAGGCGCTCTACCGCAGAAACGAGGTCTTCGCATGTGACCTTGCCTCCGGTCTCTTTCTGTCTTTCTCCGTAAACTGTCTCGAACCCCAGTCTGATTGTTTTGAACCCGGAATCCCTCATGAGACCGGCGAGTCCGTCATCGATAAACCTTGCGTGCAGCCCGTTTGGGCAGTGGAACCGTGCATGTATCTCTAACGCCTTGATCTTTTCGAGGATGGGCCCGATATGTCTGTCGGCGTCGGCCAAAAGGGCGTCGTCGTAAAAGGCAAAGTCCCGTACCCCTTCTTGAGAAAGCTCCTTTATTTCATTTACGACTTCATGCGGCGCTCGCCGGGAAAAGCCCTTTCGGAGGATTCCGGAGGCGCAGTAAGCGCATGAAAAAGGGCACCCCGCGCTGCTTAGGACAGGGGCGAACGGATACCCTGAATAAAGACCCAGTTTGTAATAGGGAGATGCGATATCCGCTTTTTTTTTCAGTCTGAATCCGAAGGTATTGAAGACTGCCCTTATCTCTTCTCCGATGGGACCCTTATGAATGAAATCGGCCCCTGATGTGCCGGAAGCGTGACTATGCCAGAGCGTAGCGTATATGCCCCCAAGGACGATAGGCACGCCCTTATATCCTTCCCTGATAATCTCTATGACCTTCCGGACCCCTGGATACCACCAGGACATGATCGAGGTGACGAAAACAAGATCGAAGGGTGCGGCCTTCGACAGTCTCAGGCTGAATTCATCGGGAGAAATACCGTATCTCCCGAATGTCCTTGGCATCCGCTTCAGACACTCAGGTTTTTCGACCCTCTCCTTGGGATATTTTCCTCTGCCCGGGTCTGTTTTGAGTAAGACATCAGTGCAGTCGATGAGCGGGAGTTCGACATCGTAGCAGCTCAGGCACTCGGCAACCGTTAGGAGTCCGAGCGGCCTCGACCAGAGGTTTGCCGCTGCAAAGTCGTATATCCAGGGGTTTACCAGTAAGATGCGGAGCTTCACATCTGCCAGCGGGACTTGTCTTCCCTTGCCTTTTCCACTTCGGCCTTCTTCGGCTCGAACCCCTTTTTGCCCATCATGCCGTAGGTGTAACTCTTGCCTTCTTCGACGCCCGGCTGGTTAAAGGGATTTATCCCCAGCAGAAGTCCCGTGATGGCGGTAGCGATCTCGAAGAACATGAAGAGCTGTCCGAGATGGTACGCGTCTATGGCCGGGATGGTGATGGTCATATTCGGGTGTCCCCTTTTTGCGAGGGCGAGTTCAGAGGATTCCTCCTCCGCCTTGATCAGTTCAGAGAGGGTGTGGCCGGAAAGATAGCTTGTTCCCTCGATCTCTTCGAATACCCGGGGGACCGTAAAATCGACACCGTAATCATCGACCCGTATGAAGGTGACGACCTTGTCTTCAGGCCCTTCCATCCAGAGCTGGAGCTGGGAGTGCTGGTCAGTAGTACCGACCGAGGGATATGGCGTCATCCCTCTTTCCTCCTTGCCGAGGCTTTCGGCCCAGAGCTGGCAGAACCATTCGGAGAGGAACTTGAGACTGTCTGCATAAGGGATCAGCGCATTTATGTTTCTTCTGGCGTTTGTATTCATGAGATAGAGGAGCGCACCGAACATATATGCCGGGTTTTGCCGTATCTCATCGGAGGAGCACCTCTGGCGCAGATCAGCCGCTCCCTTGAGCAATTCCCGGGAATCAATTCCCACGACCTCGGCGGGAAGCAACCCGACCGGGCTCAGTACCGAATACCTTCCGCCGATGCCTTTTTCTATCGGCAGAGTCCTCATCCCGTGATCGGATGCTATCTTCCTGAGGTTCCCCGAGGCAGGGTCGGTCGTTGCGATAAACCTCTTTGCCGCATCGTTGCCGGCTGCCTTTTTCATCTCGTCCCATAGGATCATGAAGGAGGCCGCGGTCTCGGCGGTACTGCCTGATTTCGAGATGACATTGATCGTTGTTTTTTTGAGATCCACCAGAGAGAGTATGTGTGTGAGCGTGCGCGGGTCCACGTTGTCGTAGATGAATACCCTCGGCTTTTCCCTTAGGATATGAAACGGACGCAGCCCTTCAATCACCGCCCTCGGCCCGAGCGCCGAACCCCCGATTCCAAGGATGAGGAACGTATCGGAATCCTGCCTGACTTCGGCGGCGATCCTTTTAATCTCTGAGGTATCCCGGTCGGGAAGGTCCATAAATTCAAGTTCCTTCCATTTCCTGCCTGCGATCTCCCTATGTTCCTCGCGCACTCTGTCTCTGAGATCGTCGACGACTTTTTCGTCCAGGCCGTTGGCGCCTATCACCTTTCTCATCATGTTTGCGAAATTAAGTGCGATCATAATTCCTCCGGAAGATACGCTCAGAGATAAATATATATCATCTTACACCCCCTCATGGAAGCTGGCAACCGTTTTCTGTGGCTTGGAAGGGGTAAGATAAGGGAATTCCGGACAGGGAGTCTTAAAAAAATTCCTTTATTTTGAGCGTTAATTCTTCCGGCAGGGTGATGATAAGTTCCGAATGAAGAAGTTTTTGCAGGAAGTAATCGTCGTTACGGTAATTCGTATAAAGGTTCTGCCTGGTTATCATCTTTATAAGACATCGAAGGCCTTCTTTCCCGGCCGACTCTTTCACCGAATAGAGCGCATAGTTGAAGCTCAGATGGCCGAGACTCTCGTAAAAGGCCAGGATATTCGAAATGCCGCAGCTGAGATCTTTGATATCTTCTTTTGTGAGTCGTGCGAAATCGCTTTCCTGCTCATGAACGGCCAGCACTTCATTGCTCCCCATGGGAGAGAATGAGGTAATCCAGTGCCATCGTCCCATCTGCGCTATATATCTGAGACCGATCTCTTTTTCAGCTGCGATCAGGTCCGTATGGTATGCGGAGCCCTCTTCCCGATAGTAGACCCTGCACGCAGTTACCAGCCGGTTATGATAAGAATATGGGAGGGGAGAGACGAGCGTCTGCATGTGGGGATGGACCAGGCTGGCTCCGGCAGGAAAGAGGTAATTGGCGCAGACAATGGTAAACGGCACAGAGGTATCGTACCGGTATACCGCGTTAAGAAATTCCTGATTGACAGACAGACCGTCCGCAACGACGGCCGGCGTGAACTCCGAAAGTGCGAGGAAATGTGCCCTGCTCAAAGCGGTAATAGCATGATATTTGGCTATGGAGAAGAGATTCGGGAAGAGGATCGCCTCGCCTGACCGTATCCGTCCTTCCGGGACAAGGGCCGAAGGGTATTTGGGCGTACTATTTGCTACGCTTTCCCCGCAGAAAAAGCAGGCTTTCCTGCTGCTCTCGATCAACTGCCGGAGGAGATCGGGATCGTTTTCACCGAAAAAAAGTTTGGCCTTGTCCTTAAGAAAAGGGTTGTAAACACTCGTATCGCCAAGGAGAGGGTCCCTCCGGACCACTACGGTATGCAGACCTTCGGCGAACCCTTTCGAAGGTTCCAGAATCGTTAATGGTGAGTCGGTGCTCTCAAACTGAATCTTGGACATTTGCGCACTCCAATACCAAAAAAGTAGTCGGGCAAGTCTTGATTTAAATCTACCACCGTTGACCCGGGGGCACAACCTTTCCCGATCAGACAAGACCGCGGCTAAAAGAGATCGTGATGCTTAGTTTCTCCCCGATAGGCTGCCGGGGATGGTGAATCTGGCGTTTAGGATCCTGAGGAATCTCGGGGTATACACCAGGTCATAGACGAATTCCTTGTCCGGGAATAGGCTGAGCGCAGCCTTCTTTGTATTTTCGATTAGCTCCAGAGACTCCTGAAGCGTGAGGTCGGACTGCATCAAGACCGCCTCGGCCAAGTCGACGATGAACCTAAGCCGCCTCATCTTCTTTTCCTCCTCTTTGAGGAGTTCCTCTCCCATTTTTTATTATAACTCATCCAATGTGGACACGCGGCTTATCCGATCCGGCCATTGATCCCCACGGAACTTTATGACCTACGCGGCCGCATCTCGTTTCGGATTTAGAGTCAGAGCACCTTCAGGGCAAAAGAGAGTCTTTGGAAAATGCCGTGGGGTTTCTCAGGGACTGGTTTCTGAGGCACGTCCTTGAGGAGTACAGGAAGATTACTCCCCCGTCTAAAGCAGCGCAAGCAGATCCCCCTGTGTGACTACGATCTTTAATTAAAACCTGTAGCCTAAACTGGCTGCCGCGGTAAAACCGTTGAGGCTGCTGCGCAATGTGCCGAAATCCGCCTTTTCCGTGAAGATGTATTTCCCTTCCACTCCCGCAAACAAAGAAGAAGTGAAATTATAATAAGAACCGATCACCGCATGGCCCCCCGGGATTGTTTTGTTTGCGTTAGCGACGGTCTCGCCGAGCTTTGCGTGTAATTTAGCGAAATAGACGCCGACACCGGCCCCCGCAAAGAGATCGAACCTTCTGACGGGGTATATCCCTTTTGCCGTCAGCGTCACCGGTATCCCCTTCACATCATTCCCATATCCTTTGTTGACGCCGTCGTGGAAATAGCCTGCTGCGCCCTCCAGGATAAGATTGGGCAGGATGTATCGACCGTAAGCCAACTCCCCGTCGAACCCGGTCGCCAGATTTGCGTCTTTGAGGGAGTCCATAAAGGTGTAAGTCCCGCCCCTAAGGACGATGTAGTTATTCTTCTCTGCCCCCCGCGACGAAAGGGGAAAGAGGAAGATCAAAAAAAAGACCATCACGCATGCGCGCATCTTCTGGATATCGTCCATTTTTCCAGTATAGCGGAAATTACGCGATTGGCTAGTATAGGGAAAAAGGGAAGGGGGATTACTTGTGGAGGACCTTCGCCGCTTCTTTTGCGAAGTAGGTGAGTATCAGGTCGGCGCCGGCCCGTTTAATCGATGTCAGTACTTCCATCATGGCCCGCTTTTCATCGATCCAGCCAAGCTTCGCCGCCGCCTTGATGACGGCATATTCGCCGCTTACATTGTATGCCGCTACCGGAAGGTCGAAGCTCGCCCTTACGTCGGAGATGATATCGAGGTAGGTCATCGCCGGCTTTACCATCACGATATCGGCGCCCTCTTCGACATCGAGAGCAACCTCCTTGAGCGCCTCGCGTCTGTTAGACGGGTCCATCTGGTAGGAACTTCTGTCGCCGAACTGTGGCGCACATTCGCCCGCCTCTCGGAACGGCCCGTAAAAGGACGATGCGTATTTCGCTGCATAGCTCATGATCGGAGTCTCCGAAAACCCCTCTTCATCGAGGGCCGCCCGTATCGCCCCGACCCTTCCGTCCATCATGTCGGAAGGAGCAACCATGTCCGCACCCGCCTTTGCATGAGACACGGCCTCTTTCGCAAGAAGCTCCAGCGTGGGATCATTTCTCACCTCGCCGCCTTCAATAATGCCGCAGTGGCCGTGGCTTGTGTATTCGCACATGCAGACATCCGTGACCACATAGAGTCCCGGGACCTTATTCTTGATCGCGGTAATGGCCTTCTGTACGACCCCCTTTGGGTCATACGCCCCTGAGCCGATCTCGTCCTTGTGCTCCGGGATACCAAAGAGCAGTACCGCCGGTATGCCTAATGAATAGACCTCTTTTGCATGCCTGACGATCATGTCGACCGACTCCTGGAAACATCCGGGCATTGATTTTATTTCTTTGCGGACGTTTTTCCCGAAGGTCACAAACAGGGGGTAGATAAGATCATCAGGGGACAGCGAGGTCTCCCTCACCATCCTCCTGATGGCCTCGTTCTTCCTCAGTCTCCTGGGTCTCAGATAGGGAAACATTTCAGGGTGGGATTATCCGCAGGAACTGCAGCCGGAACTGCAGCCGGAGCTGCAGGAAGGCGCTTCTCCGCCGTTTATGACGAACCCCTCGCCCTGTTCCGTCTTGACATAGTCGATCTCTTTTTCTCCCAGGCTGGCAGACGCTTCTTTGTCGATAAATACCTTAAGTCCGTTTTTCTCGACGGTCTCATCTCCGTCAGAAGCCTTTTCATCTATGTCCATGCCGTAGCTCGGACCGCAGCAGCCGGAGCCGTGGACAAAAATCCTCAGACCCCAGCCTTCCTTGCCCTCAGCCTTCAAAATCTCTTTCGCTTTCTCAGCGGCTGTATCGGATACTTTTAACACGATATACCTCCATTTTAAGTTGATGATTTAGAATAAGTGAAAAACCGGCCAAAAAGCAAGCAGAGAGCAGGGCGAGTTCATCGATGTCATCAGAGAGTGGGTGCCCGACTTTCTTTTTCGGAGCAGTTGTCGAATTGACATCGGCGGGAAATAAATTTTATTATAAACCAGCCGATTGACGTATATTTAGGAACGCCTAAGACGCCTAAAACAGCTGTCCTGGCTGCTAGGCGTTTTTTTAGCGCTGAAATACGCAACGGAAAATATTTAATGATGAGGTCAGGATGTGCCGGTTAGCTGCAATAACGTCTGCTGAATATATTTCTCCGATGGAGTCCGTGCTCGCCCTTGAGACGATGAAAGAGGGGCATGACGGCTCAGGCCTGGGTATCATGATGAAGGACCTTGGCGGTGAGTTCGAGAGACTCAAGGGGTATCCGGTCCTTTCGGCGATATGCTCCGGCCCGGGGCTCGTCATACTCGATGAATATATGGAAAAACAGGGGTTCGAGGTGAAGCATTCCTGGACACCGGATATAAGAGAGGTAAAGGGAGTCCAAAGAAGGGACCACTACTTCGCCCGTGCTTACGAATACCCTGCTTCCTATCGGGACAAGACCCTCCGTGAGAAAGAAGACCTCCTCCTTAGGACGCGCCTGACTCTCCGTAAGATGGGGCAGGCGGATGAATCGATCATCGTCTTTGCGTTTTATCCCGACATCATGGTCTTAAAAGAGGTCGGCGACCCCCTTGAGGTGTCCGAATTTTTCGGCCTCGACCGTTCGTCGATCAAGGCGAAGATAATCCTTGCCCAGGGCCGCCAAAACACCAACTATGCGATTAATCTCTACGCCTGTCACCCCTTCTTTATCCAGGGCTTTTCTACGATGACGAACGGGGAGAATACCGCTTTCGTGCCCATCCGGGAATACCTCATGTCCAGGGGCTTCCCGGGGTATGTGGGGTATAACAGCGACAGCGAGGTATTTACCCATATTCTTCATTTTCTCACCAGAGAGCTCGGCTATCCGCTAGAGTATTATAAACATGTGATCACCCCGCTTAATGCGTCTGAGATTGCAAAGCGGCCCGACCGTGAGGTGCTCGACCTTCTCAGGAAGTCCCTCAGGATGCTCTGCATAGACGGCCCCAACTGTGTCATCGGCTTTACTCCCGACGGCACCTGCCTGATGGTCCAGGATTCGAAGAAATTGCGGCCCGGCATGGTGGGCGGAGTAAAAGGAAAGTATGCCCTTATGTCCGAAGAATGCGGGGTGGACAGGGCCGTTCCCCAAAGAGACCGGTCGAAGGACATCTTCCCGATGAAGTACGATATGGTAATCATTTCCCCGGGTGCGCAGGAGGTAAAGGTATGGAACCAGCTTCACAATTAGACCATAACCACCAGCTCTCCCTTAGAGAGTTTCCCTATATCATCAGATGGCGCGACGACAGGTGTAAACGCTGCGGCAGATGCACGGCGGTATGCCCGGTCAAGGCGATTGAGCCTACCGTGAAGATCCTCAGGTCCGTCACATCCGAAGGCCCGGTGCCTGAGCCGTCCGCCTCGAAAAAGGTGACCTACATGGTCGAGCAGGTGAAGGACATCAACCGGTATTGCACAGGTTGCGGGAGTTGTACGCTCGTATGCCCCAACGAGGCGATTGAGCCGGAACTAAACCCCCAGAACAAGTTGCTCCATTTCAAAAATAAAGGCGGCGATGCCTATAAAAGGGGCGGCAGGAGAAACGATCCGACCGTCTCTACTTTGGACAGGCTTAAATTCACGAGGATATCGATGCTTACGGACCCTGCGCTCGACGCGGGAAGGCACGAATTTCGGATCAGGACTTTTTTGGGAAGGAACCTCCCGCCTGAACAGCTTCCCCTTAAAAACATAGGCGGAAAACTCGTTATCGACAGGGACGGGATTTTCATTCCCCCGGTTCGGGAGATATACCCGATCATGATCGGCAGCATGTCCGTGGGTGCGCTTTCCCCTCCGATGTGGGAGGGCCTGGCGATGGGTGTCACGTACCTTAACGAAGTCGAGGGCATGCCTGTGGTAATGTGCTCGGGGGAGGGCGGGTTGCCGCCAAGGCTCCTTAAGTCGAAGTTCCTCAAATACTTCATACTCCAGATCGCCTCCGGGTATTTCGGATGGGACGAGATCATCCATGCGCTTCCCGATATGGTGGAAGACCCCTGTGCCATAGAGATCAAGTACGGACAGGGCGCAAAGCCCGGCGATGGTGGACTTCTTATGGCCTACAAGGTACTAAAGCTTATCGCCCAGATCAGGGGTGTGCCGATGATGGTCGACCTCGCGTCGCCTCCTACGCACCAGACGAAATACTCTATCGAAGAGGCGGTCGCCAAGATGATCCAGTCGATGTCGATGGCCTGGGGTTTCAGGGTGCCTGTGTACCCTAAGATCTCAGGGACGAAGACGGCGAGGGCGGTCCTTAACAACCTGGCCAGAAACCCCTATGCCGCTGCGCTTAGCATAGACGGGGAAGACGGCGGTACCGGAGCTGCATATAACGTATCGATGGACAAGATGGGACATCCGATAGCCTCAAATATCAGGGACTGTTACTTGGACCTCGTAAAGCAAGGCAAGCAAAACGAACTCCCCTTGATCGCTGCCGGCGGCGTGGGCAAGAAAGGGAACCTCGCTGCGAATGCCGCGGCGCTTATCATGCTTGGGGCATCGGCTGTTTCGATCGGCAAATATATCATGCAGGCCGCGGCCCAGTGTTTCGGGGACGAATTTAACAGGTGCAACCTCTGTAATACCGGCCGGTGTCCGCGGGGAATAACTACCCAGGACCCCAAACTTTACCGGAGGCTGGATGCCGACAAGGTAGCAGAACGCGTAGTGGACGTCTTTAAGACCGCGGACGTGGAATTAAGGAAAGTTTTTGCGCCCATGGGTCGAAGCACCGAGTTGCCCATCGGTATGTCCGACGGCTTAAGCATTGACGATAAGGCGATGGCGGAGAGGTTACAGATAGACTATGCATGCTAACAAACAGACAGGCAGAGAGCTATGAGCAAGGAGCGAAAAGATAAAAAGGTAATTTACGGGAACGTCGACGGTCATCGCGTCCCTTCGAGGATACTCGAAGAGCAGATCCAGGAGGCCGTCAAAGACGGTGCCCGCGAGGTCCGCGTGGCGGCTGAAGGCCAGCATGGGATAGGCGGACGCATCTGGCCGAGGGGCGAAACCATAAAGATAACCGTTGAAGGTCCTGTTGGACAGCGCCTGGGCAGCATGGGCATGTTCGGCACGGATATCGTTTTGAAAGGAAGCTCCTCCGACGATACGGGGTGGATCAACTGCGGTGCCAAGATCACTGTCTTGGGCGATGTGACGAACGGGGCCCATAATGCTGCCGCACAGGGGATCCTCTATGTGCAGGGAAGCGGCGGCGCACGGTGCGACACGATGACGAAGCGCAACCCGCGTTTCGATCCCCCCCAGTCGTGGTACTTCCGGAACGTGGGAGATTCTTTTGCCGAATTCAAGGCAGGAGGCATCGCTGTCGTCTGCGGCGTTGACCCGAGGGACCCGGAAAACATACTTGGGTACCGGCCCTGCGTCGGCATGGTCGGCGGGGCGATCTACTTCCGGGGGAAGATAGGCGGCTACAGCGACCGGGACGTGCAACTCCTCGATTTGAGCCCCCAGGACTGGGAATGGCTCACAGGCGGGATGAAGGAGTTCCTAAAGGCCATAGACCGCGAGTCATATTACGGAGAGCTTACCCGCGATATGTCCGAATGGAAAAAATTTGTGGCCTATACGCCTGCGGAAAAGGCGGCCCGTGCGAGGAAGAAACTCTCTACGACGGACTTCCGGAAGAATTCCTGGGAGAAGGGAGTAGGAGAGGGCGGCATATTCGCCGAATTTATCACCCACGATCTTACGATATTGCCTTACATCACCACAGGTGCGGACCGCAGGAACAGGCCGGTATGGAACAATGAAAAATACCTGCCGCCGTGCGCATACAGTTGTCCTTCACGTATCCCTTCCCATAAGCGTGCGACGCTCATACGTCAGGGGAAGATGAAAGAGGCGATTGACCTCGTACTTAAATATAGCCCGCTTCCGGCCACGGTCTGCGGACAGATTTGTCCGAACCTCTGCATGCAAAGCTGTAGCAGAGGCAGGGTGGACAGGCCCCTTAATATCAAGGAGATGGGGAGCCTTGCATTAAAGCAACCGGCGCCTAAGCCCGCCAAGAAAACCGGGCACAAGATCGCCGTGATCGGCGGCGGACCCGCCGGGCTGTCGGCAGCATGGCAGCTGGGCCTTAAAGGCCATAGCATTGACCTCTACGAGTCTGCGGACAAGCTGGGCGGCAAGATAGAACTCTGTATCCCAAGGGAGAGGCTGCCCCAGAAGATCCTCCTTAAGGAACTCTCCAGGTTTGGAGAGGTCGGTGTCGAGACTCATCTGGGCAAAGCGGTAAACCGGAAGGAGTTCGACAGGATATACAAAAACCACGACGTGGTAGTAGTCGCCTGCGGCGCGCACAGGCCGAGGGAGATCAAATTCCCGGGGTCGGAGGATGTGATGGCCGCGATAGACTTCCTCAAAGGGGTAAATTTCGGAAAGAACATTGCACTTAAGAACAAACGGGTGGTAGTCATAGGTGCGGGGAACGTAGGGATGGACGTGGCCTCACAGGCGTTTAACTGCGGCGCTACCTCAGTCACGGCCGTCGATATCCAGAAACCGGCCGCTTTTGGTAAGGAGATGGATATGGCCAAGGAGAAGGGGACGGAGATCCTTTGGCCGAAGGCGACCGAAAGATACGACAAAAAGGAAAAGACGATATACTTCAAAGACGGCACTTCCCTATTCGCGGACCTTGTGGTCATGTCGGTAGGCGAGGTGCCGATACTTGATTTCCTCCCCCCCGATATCATCGCCGAGAGGGGATGGCTTAAGGTGAACGAGCTCGGCCAGACCTCCGACGTGAAGGTCTTTGCGATAGGGGATGCGACCAAGCCGGGACTCGTGACCCACGCAATCGGCCAGGGCCGTATCGCTGCCGACGTGATCCATTCCCAGCTTATGCATTACGATTACCTGCCCGAGGTGAGACAGGTCGTCCCCTATGAAAAGATCAAGACCGAATACTACGACGTCTGCCGGTTCGAAGGCTTCGATGCCAAAAAAGAGGCCGGCGTCTGTATGTCCTGCGCTACCTGCAGGGACTGTCATATGTGCGAGGTGACCTGTTACTGGGGGGCGATAAGCAGGGTGGAGCACAAAGACGGGTCGTACGAGTACGTGGTCGACGACGACAAGTGCATCGGCTGCGGCTTCTGCGCCGGCATATGCCCCTGCGGCGTATGGGAGATGACCGAAAACATATAGGGGGTTCTCTCCTCAATAAGAAAACCTGAGGGCGGTCAACGCGACCGCGCTTTTTTGTTTTATCTTTCCTTGTGTCTGAAAGTCGGGACTTGGCTGATTATTTTTTGTGACAGGGTGTGCAGCGCTGGTCGCTTGTCATCTGGGCCTTCTTCCCTTCGGGGGATTTTTCCATCCCTGCCCATGGCATTTGAAACAATTCTTGAACCCCAGTTTATTTCTGCTTGAAACTTTCAGCGCCGACTGACGATCAAAAGGCCCGGCAATTGCTCAACGGGATCTCACTGATGAGAGAAATGACGGAAAATCTCCCTATTTTCTGTTCAGGACTCCCGTAATCTTATTCTTCATCTCAGGTGAATCCCACTTCACTTCGCCCACGACTCTGCCAACCACGACTCCATCCCTATCGATCAAAAAAGACATGGGGAGGCCGAAGACCGCATATTTATCGGAATAGACCGTTTTGTCTTTATCCATGAGAACGGGAAAAGAAATCCCCCTTTCTGCAACAAAAGACCTTACAGGTTTTTCTGAGGAATCGGTTGATATTGCAAGAACTGCGAACCCTTTATCTTTGAGTGCCTTATAGAGGTTGTTCAGGGAAGGCATCTCGGCCTTGCACGGACCGCACCATGTCGCCCAGAAATTAATGAGGACAACCTTGCCTTTGAAATCCGAGAACGAGACGTTTGTCCCCTGGGTGTCCTTCAGAGTAAAGAGGGGCGCATGATTTCCAGGCTCAGGAGCATAATACGCTGCGGACGCCCCTCCGTCTGTGCGAACGAAGAATACCAAAACAATAATCAAAATGAAACGGAGATTTCGCATAAAATTTGCGTCTCTATATTAGCATACTGCATTTCAAAATGGATTTGGCACCCAAATTCTGTTGCCCGGCTGCGTCGCAACTGTTGGCGAAAACGGATACTACGACGGAGAGGGGACTACTATGAACCCTCTGGTGTCGAATACGGTGGCTGGGGACCCGGCTACTATGTGGCGCCGTTTCGCGGCGGTGACCATCGCCATCAAGGCGACCATCGTCCAACCAGTGGAAGTGGTCACGCTGCGCGAGCTTACAGATCTGCGCCTGCTTCCCACCCGATGCCGTCTATCCCGTCGCGGCCGCGTTCTAATTAAAACCCTTTAATTTTCGGGGGAAAAGACACTCTTTATAGGCATCGACGGAAAAAAGCCTAATAGTTTATCGTAACATCCTGGTATTATTCATTTTGCGAGGTGTCTAATTTTTGGGCAAAAAGTCATTTGTCGCTTTCTGTAATATTCCTGTAAAGAACTTATTGGCCTTGCTAACAGCTTATTAACAGCAATTGTTTAATTGCAGGGATCTACTGCCCCCTGCGCCACTGGATGTGACACCCGTCACAAATGACTGGAAAATTTCGAGTAGGGGGAAAATATTCGGGGTGTCGATTAAAGCCCTTTTTTACCCTTGTAATGGATACTGTTAAAGAACGCGCATTTGGTGCAGTCTTTGAGCTTAATCGCATTTATGCCCAGTATGCGGTCCTTATCTACACAGAACGTCCCCACAACTTCAGCGCATATGTCTCCCTTGTCAGGCCATGCAGGACATCCCCCCTTTTGCCCGCGTCCGCATTGCGTAAATTCCCAGCATTTCATATCGACTCTCCCTTCCACGAGGTTTTTACTGATGCCATCCCTTTAGATAAAATCTAATGGATTTAGGTAAAGAATGCAAGGGTCACTGACCGCGCAAAGATTCATCAGCCAGTGATTTCCGCTAACGCCTTAATTCCCCTGAGGCCGGCACTGCGCGTTTAAATGCCCAGCCTTCGATGCTCTTTATCTGTTCATCCATGGTCACCGAAAGAGGAACGGTCCCTCTCAGAACTGACTTGAAATCCTCTTCGACTATAGGACGCTTATCGGCAAGGGCCTCGAAAGCCGCTGATTTGACCACCTGCTCGATTTCAGCTCCGGAAAAACGGTTGGCCAACCGCGCCAGTAGCGGGACATTAATCCCGGAAGGATCGATATTCTGCTTCTTCATATGAATGCGGAATATTTCTTCCCGCGCCGTTTCATTGGGAAGACCCATATAAAATATCTCATCGAAGCGTCCTTTGCGCAGCACTTCCGCGGGAAGCATCTCGATGGCATTGGCGGTAGCAGCGACAAAAACAGGCGCACTTTTTTCCTGCATCCACGTCAGAAAAGACCCGAGGACCCGTGAAGCGGAGCCCCCTTCAACCTTGAACCCCTGCGATGAAACGCCGGCCTCGATCTCGTCTATCCAGAGGACGCAGGGCGCAATCGCCTCTGCAATCCTGAACGCCTTGCGCAGGCTTGACTCCGGGCTGCCGAACGCCCCCCCATACACAACCGCCATATCCAGACGGATAAGGGGGACGCGCCACCGTGTCGCGATCACCTTGACAAACAGCGATTTGCCGCAGCCGGATACCCCCATGATCAACACCCCTTTCGGCATGTTGGCACCGGTAGAAATGTTATCCAGGCCGAATGCCGTTTCACGACGTTCAAGCCATTTTTTCAGGTTTTCCATCCCCCCCAGATGGTCCAGATCGACGTCATTGACGACAAACTCCATAATTCCGCTTTTTCTGATGATCTGCTGTTTAGTCTCGAAGAACCTCCGGACGATTTCGCTTCCGCCGCCGACCTGGGCCTGATTGAAAGCGCCGATGCTGCGTTCGATGTTCTCAAGATAAAGCCCCTGGGCCGCAACCACCAACCTCCCCATTAGCTCGGGATCAGCGGCACAGACCCGCGCCAGTAACGGGACACGTTCTTTCAGGGACTCCAGGTGCGCCTTGATCTCGGCTACGACAGGAATGCCCTGATAAAGAATAACGAGGTCTTCCCGTAACGGTTCCGGCACAGCCTCCTCTTCCCCAATGACAATCAGTATCTTTGACCGTGCCCGCACGGCAAACTCCTTCAGCTTTCTGATAATAAACGGGCTATTCGACCAAAATCTGTAGAGGTCCTTGAAAAGAAAAATGGCGGGTCCGGGTTGCGCGATGGCGAAATCAAGCGCCGGCAGAGGTTCTACCGTCTCTTTGAATGACGCTCCCTCCCGGACGAAGCCTTCGGTGCAGGTCCATGCGTAGATACTTCCCGCCCCTTCCACCTGCTGGGCGGCCTGTGTCACAATTCTTTCCGTGGACTGCTCGTTATCGGTAACTACATAAAATAAGCTGGTCCCGGCCCCGATCATGCTCAGCAAATCCTGGACGTTCAGGTTTTCCATTGTCCTCCCTTTAAAGCAAGCCCGCTATGGCATTATCTTCCAGTTGACTATGCACCATTATATCAGGTTTCAAAGGTGTCAAGAAAGTAATGAATATCATTGGCCGCCTTGATTTCAACCATGTGAGGGTCGGCTTTGCATTGTTGTATTTGCCCTCTCAATGGGGCATCACAGGGAAGCCGGGGTATGATATACTTTGGCGGATTGAAGATGATATATGGGCATGCGGGACGGACATCAGAAGCGCGTTAGTTGGGACAATATGAGGCAATTCATCGTTATGGTTTTCACAGGCATACTGCTGGCCGCGGGACCTGCTTATGCCGCGGGCCCGGACGATATTATCGGGGTGTGGAATACCCAAGAGAGAGACGCAAAGATAGAGATCTACACATGCGGCATAAAGTACTGCGGCAAGATTGCTTGGTTGAAGGAACCGAATTATCCTGCCGGTTCAAAAGAAGGGACGCCGGACACGCCGATGCTCGATCATAATAACCCGGACCCGAACCTCAGAAAAACCCCACTTATTGGGCTGCCCATTCTTCTTGACTTCGTGTTTGCAGGCGATAATTCGTGGAAAAACGGAACAATATACAACTCTGAAAACGGTAAGACATACAGCGGCAAGCTGACACTCGTTTCACCCAATCAATTAAATGTAAGAGGGTTCATCGGCATATCGTTCATCGGTGGGACGGCGACATGGACGCGATAAAGATCTCATGCATCGCCCCTTGTAATTACTTCTTGCCCAGGATCTCGCAGATCGCCTTGCCGAGTTCCTTATCGATCATGAAGGCGCCGTCGAGGTGAAGTTCGACGATGGCGTCTATCTTATCGATGAGGGCGCCCATGTATTTCATGCAGCCTACGATCTGGATTATCCGGATGTTTTTCATGTCGAGCAGTACGCTGATCTGGGCCAGCTGCGCTTCGCTCCTGCCATAAATTTCATCGATAATGAGGATGATATCGTCCTTCAGTGCGGCGAGTTCGTCAAGGTTGGCGGCGATGTGTAGGTCTTTCTTCAAGGCGAGGATGTAGGCGAGATACTTTTCGAAACTGCCCGGCCTTGTCTTTCCCTCGTAATCAACCCGGTTGCCGATGTAATAGACGTTCGTATTTTTCCTGACCGCCTGGACGGTATTGGTGATCTTGCCGACGCCCTTGACCCCGCAGACGAGGACGTTTTTATAGCATTCAATGAGCTTCTTTATGTTTTCCGGATTGTTACCGGTAAGGGTAATCTTTTTGCAGATATCTTTTCCTTCAGTATGTATGATATCTTTTTCTTTAGTCTTCATCGCACCAACCGTACCGGTTTATTATATTCAAGTATATACCCAGCGGCAGGAAATCTTCAAAAGCGGCCGGGTAACCTGTCCGGAATCTTTTTCTTTATGTCTGTTGGTTTTTCCAAATGTGGAATTTTTTTTTGGAACCCTTTGCTATTGGGTTGCTGTGTCCTAATTTTGTGGCTATCGCCTCATTAGTCTGAATACGGAGAGAAGCCCGAGGAAAAGGGACATGCCGGCGGCAAAGATCGAGGGCGCCTTGTTCCCCAGGAGGGCGAAGAAGAGCCCTGCTGAAGAGGCGGTCACCGTCAGGATCACCAGGAGCATCACGTCGGCCAGGGACGAGAGCTGGCCCGTAATACCCTGCATCTCGGACTTTGCGAGCTTGAAGGAGAGCTCGCCCCTGTTTGCCTTCTTGAGGAACGCCTGTGCCTGTGAAGGGAGATCGACGAGTTCCCAAAATCTCTTCTTCGACCGAAGTGAATGCCCGCTTTATTTGCTCCTCGCGGCTGCCTGCGAAGAACTCCTTAATGTAGGGCTTGCCGATCTCTATGATGTTTACCTCGGGATTGAGCCTGAACGCCATACCGTTTAGCATTCCGATCGTCCTGCCAAGGAGTATGAAATAGTTCGGCACCTGGAAGTTATCGATGACGCCGCGAACGTTATGGATCTCGTCCCCTATATCGTCTATGGTGAGGGACTTCAGCTCCCCCGGGGTGCTGTACCGGTACTTGTCGATCAGGTCCTGGGTGACGTCCGCTATCGCTTTATAGTCGGCGCCTTCGATAAGAAACCCCAGGCTCTCAAGGGCCTCAACGATGCCGGACGTATCGTTTTCGACGATGGCATTGGCGTACCGACGCAGGTTTCTCCTCGTCGACTCGGGTATCGTCTGCACCATCCCGAAGTCGACGAAGACGAGCGTCGGCCCCTTGCTGACGAAGATATTTCCGGGGTGGGGGTCGCTATGGAAAAATCCGTGGACGAAGATCATCTTGGCATAGGTTTCTGCAAGGAGGTTGACCAGTGCTCCGCAGTCTGTCCCCGACGCCTTGATCACTGCACATTCAGATATCTTGATTCCCCCGACAAACTCGAGAGTGAGGACCTTGCCTCTCGAAAATTCCCAGTATACCCGGGGGATGACAACCCGTTCGTCCCCGAGGAAATTCTGCCTGAACCTCTCGGCGTTCCTCCCCTCCTGGGCGTAATCGAGCTCGGCGCGCACAACCCTCGAGAACTCTTCATGCAATACCCTCAGATCGATCCAGCCCATCCTGCCGTGCATCACATTTATCAGGACCTCGAACATCCTTATGTCTGTCTCGATAATTTTTTCTATCCCTGGGTACTGGACCTTGACGGCCGCCTCCCGCCCGTCTTTGAGGACGGCACGGTGCACCTGTCCAAGAGATGCCGCGGCAAGCGGTTCCCTTTCGAACTCGGAGAAGATCTCCTCGGGTGCGGAACCCAGTTCATCGATTATCCGCTGCCTTATTTCATCAAAGTCATGGGGCGGGACCTGGTCCTGAAGCTCGGAAAGCTCGCTTATGTATTCGTCCGGAAGGAAGTCGATCCTCGAACTCAGGAACTGGCCGACCTTGATCATCACGCCCTTCATCTCAAGCGCTTTTTTTCTTATGAGCGCCGCGTTTTTCCTGTGGAGTTTTTTGAGGCGGGCGGCCTTCCGTTCGGCCGGTAGAAAGAGAGCCAAGAAATGCGCGACCCTGTAGGAGATTGCTATCCTGAGGGCTATTAAAAGTCCTTTTAAAAATCTCTTCCTGTAATGAATTCCGGCCATAGGGTGGGAGGCATCCGATCAGCCTCATATAAAATGTAACGGAAATCCGTGATAAAAGCAATTTAGGAGCTTCCGAGATAAGCTGCCATCAGAAGATTATGAGGTGTGCGTGGGGACGGTATTCTCATCATTGCCGGGCCGACGAAGTCAGCCCTCCGAGGGCTTTTCCCCCAATATTCATCGGGTTAAGAGAAGCCGTTCGAGTACCACCCCCTGCCTCGCAACAAACGAAATCAGTGCAGCGACATCTCGATATTCTTGACGAGCCCTTCGACTAAGAATATGAGCGACTCCGCGTCAAGATACCTGTCAGCCGAAGAATCGAAGAGTATCTTTACCCTGGACGGGAATTCTTCCTCCTGAGGCCAATAAAGGACGGTGACGGGCAGCTTGGGGAGCAGGTATAGTTCCCATGCGTGCTCTGTCGGAAAACCCTTTTTTTTCTTCGTGCCCATCCTCGACAACATGAGCGCGGTTTTTTCAAAATCTCTCTTGAACAATTCCGTGAGCGGTTCCTCGCAATCCCTCTGAAACGAGGACGCCTTCACCATTCCGCCCTTTACCTCGCTGTAAGAGACGTACTTGCCCGTCAGGCCGCCTTTGCCTGCCGTGCGGACATAGTGCAGAACGAGGATTCTTATCCAGGGCGTCATGCGCCCCTGGGCTGCTATTTCTCCGTCAGGCGATATCCTGAATTCCCTTCCGAAACAGTCGAGGACGAGTACGCCGTCTCTTACGGTGGCGCCGATCCCTTCCGCGACTTCGCTGAAATCGATGCCCTTAATTTCTTCCCTCAGTTTAAGGATCAATTCTTCACGCCAGTCCGACCGCTTGAGGGAGCCCTCTATCTCAATTATCGCATCTCCGGTGAGAAGGGGACATTCGGCAAGCTCCGCATCACCTTTGATCACCGCAAGCGCAAAGGGCATGCATGTCTTTAGGCTGCATTTACCGCAGTTTTTCTTCGGCAGTTTCTTATAGAGCTCAACGGCGTTCATTCAGTCCGCTCCTCTGGGGAAATTATAACAATAGTATACGACAAAGTGAGGTCATTACCTCATATCGCGGGAAAATTAATATTGCATGATATATAATTAGATACTTAACAATATCCGGGGGACCCGTGTAGAAAATGGTAGAGCTTCTAAGACAACACAGATGGATACTTAATTTTCTCGATATCGCGCTGATGTCGGTGGTCCTCTACCGGCTGCTCCTTATCCTGAAGGGGACGAAGGCCGTGCAGATGCTGATAGGGCTTGGCATCCTTTTGCTGGCTTCGGTGGCCTCACGGTACCTTGAACTCTATACGATTGATTGGCTGGTGCAGAGTTTCTGGGCGCAGATCGTTATCGCGATCATTGTCCTGTTTCAGCCCGAGATCCGGAGGGCTCTCGCCCATATAGGGGAGGCGCAGTTTCTTACCTTTACGAAGGCCGAAGAACTGAAGTCCTTAGAAGAGATCGTAAGGGCCTCAATATCGCTCGCCAACAGAAAGATCGGCGCCCTCATCGTCATCGAGCGGGACACGAGCCTCAAGGACTTTATCGAGGTCGGCACGCCTTTAGACGCAAAAGTGTCCAGGGAATTGCTGGCCAGCATCTTTCATCCTACGTCTCCTATTCACGACGGGGCGGTCATTATTAAGGGCAACAGGATAGCCGCCGCCGGATGCTTTTTGCCGATCACGCTCAGTTCGGAGCTGAGCAAGTCCCTGGGCACGCGCCACAGGGCGGGCATAGGACTGACCGAAGAAACGGACGCGATCGCGATCATCGTTTCCGAGGAGACGGGCTTTATCTCGATGGCCATGGATGGCAAGTTAGAGACCAAGCTCGATATGGGGACGATGAGGGACCTCCTAACAGATGTATTTTCTTCTCAGAAGGGGAAAAAATGAGAAAGCTGTTGTTCGAAAATTTAGGGCTCAAGGTTTCGGCGGTCCTTATTGCGGTTTTGCTTTGGCTCTTTGTGACATGGAAGGGACAGTCGGAGGTGTCTTTCGAAGTCCCGATCGAATTCAAGGACGTGCCGATCGGTCTCGGTATCGTCAACTCAAGTGCGAAGTCCGCGAACGTGACGGTGAAGGGGCAGGACAGGATCATGAAGAGTCTGAGACCCTCCGACATAAGGGTATTGGTCGATATGAGTAAGGCCAGAAAGGGCGAGGGGAGTTATCATATCAACAAAGACGACGTGAAACTTCCCTACGCGATGTCGGTAACGAGTATCGATCCTTCAACCATCCGGGTAAGGCTCGACGAAACGGTCACAAAGGCGGTCCCGGTGAGGGCCTCGATAACCGGCTCGCCGGCACCCGGATATTATGTGAAAACTGTCGATGTGGAGCCGAAGAATATTGTTATCCAGGGCCTCAAGACCGAGGTGAGGAAGATCAGCGAGATCGGGACGGACCAGATGGATATATCCGGAATAAACTCTACGCAGACCCAGGAGCTGAATATAGACGCGGCCGGCGCCAATGTCAAGCCTGAAAGGGAGAAGGTCAGGGTCACGGTCGTAATAGCAGGAGGAAGGAAATGAGACTCTTCGGCACGGACGGCATAAGGGGCCGGATCAATAAATATCCGATGAAGCCTGAAAACGTCTTAAGGATAGGCATGGCGGCCGCAACGGTGCTCCGTAAGGAACTCCACGGCAGGAATATGGTGCTCATAGGCAAGGACACGCGGCTGTCGGGATATATGATAGAAAGCGCCCTTACGTCGGGGATCTGCTCCATGGGCATGGATGTGACCCTGGTAGGCCCGCTTCCGACCCCCGGAATCGCATTTCTCACAAGGACCCTGAGGATCGATGCCGGGATCGTGATTTCTGCGTCGCACAACCCTTTCCAGGACAACGGGATAAAGTTCTTCTCTTACGACGGCTTCAAACTTCCTGATTCGGTCGAAAAGAGGATAGAGGACCTTGTGATGGACGATCACCTGGAAAAGTTCAGGCCTAAAGGTGAAGAGGTCGGAAAGGCCTTCAGGCTCGACGACGCCACCGGCAGGTATATCGAATATATAAAGTCAACGCTCCCGAAGGGCACTACGCTTGAAGGGATGAAGATCGTTGTCGACTGCGCAAACGGTGCGGCATACAAGACAACGCCATGGCTATTGCGTGAACTAGGGGCCGAGGTGATTTCGCTCAACGACAGGCCTGACGGCACCAACATTAATCTTGATTGCGGTTCTCTAAATATGGCGGGTCTGCAGAAGGCGGTGATCGAACACACGGCGGATATAGGGATCGCGCATGACGGCGACGGGGACCGGACGTTGCTTTGCGACGAGAAGGGCAGGCCCGTTGACGGCGACAGGATCATGGGCATGTGTGCAGCCGACATGGTCAGGTCCGGCAGCTTGAAAGGGAAGACGGTCGTGGCAACGGTGATGAGCAACCTAGGGCTTGAAAGGTTCCTCGAAAAACATGGCGTCCGGCTCTTGAGGACCCAGGTGGGAGACAGGTACGTGGTCGAAAAGATGCTCGACGGCGGCTTTAACATGGGCGGAGAACAGTCGGGCCACATAATATTTCTGGATTACAATACAACCGGTGATGGACCCATCACGGCGGCCCAGGTCCTAAGTCTTATGAAAATCAGTAATGCGCCGCTTTCTAAACTGGCATCGAGGATCAAGCTTTTTCCCCAGGTCCTTATGAACGTCGAGGTCGAGAAAAAACAGGATATCCGTTCGGTCCCCGATATCGAAAGCGCGGTGGAAACGGCTGAGAAAAAGCTCGGCAGCAGGGGTAGGGTGCTCGTCAGGGCATCCGGTACGGAGCCTAAGATAAGGGTCATGCTTGAAGGGGAGGACGAGAAGCTTATCACGAAACTGGGGCGGGACATCTCGAAGGTGATACGGGAGAAGATGCAGTAACCTTTGGTATTGGGATGGTAATGTTGAGATAATATGGGAATAGGGCAGACATAGTATCGTAGCTCATTCTCGATCCGCAGGAAGCGGATCTCCGAGGGCTTTTCTCCCGATATTCATCGGGATAAAAGAAGTCGCTCCAATACCATGCCTGCCCTTGGATTGAATCCTTTGCGATGGCTTTGGGCTGATGAAATAAATTGTGTAGATCGGGGGATCGTCTTATGGGGGGACGCAGCGGACCTGTGCAAAATATAAGGCGGGATATAGTATTTTCGCTCATTCTCGCTTCGCTCCGAGGCTTTTGCCTCTTCATCGCAAATAAACAGACTTTCGGAATATCGGCAAAAAAAACCGCTCAAATACCATATCCCGCCTTATCATGTGAGTCAGGGGTTTTGTTCCGGCGATGATGGGTTTTATTTCTTTTATCTACGGGACGGCGCTTTTTTCTTTGTTCCGTTTTTTCCCGATCACATCCGCCATACTCCTTGCGGCCGCCGCGGTCCTCATCGTGAGGAGGAAAAGATATGTGTTGCTCCTGATTGTCGTCCTAGGTATTTCTTATGCCTATGTAAGATTTTCGCCCGGGGTGGAAACACTTGATCTCTGGAACAAAAAACTGATACTGACGGGGAGGTTCCTGCCTAGCAGTAATGCTCCGTTTCCCGGTAGCGATGCGAAAACCTTCTCGATAGACACTGCCTTAGAAGATGAATCCGACTCGGAGATCGAAGACCTCCAGGATAAGGATGCAACCGTCTTTACAGACTTCGAGGCCGACTCAGACGAAGAGTACGAAGTCCTTTTGAAGACCGGTAAGGACAGGTCGCGCAGAAACCCGGGAGGCTGGGGGCAGGTGAAGCTGTACGGTGAGGCAGCGGAGCTGAGGGTTGCAGGCCGCGCTTCCCCGTCCATTACGAATTACTTCAACAAATTGAGAAAACGCATCAATGAGTATGTCTTGGGCAGGTTCCGGAAGGACTCGGCGGCCCTCATCGCGTCGGTGACGACCGGCGAGACGTCCTACCTTGGAGATGACCTGAAAGAGGCGTTCAACGTGACGGGGCTTGCGCACATCCTCAGCATCTCCGGTACACACTTCGGTCTTTTTTCCGTTATGATGTTCGGAACGTTCGTCTTTTTGATAAAAAGACTGCCTTACGGAATGTTGCAGAGGATGACGATCTACGTAACGCCGTCTCAGGCCGCTGCGGTCCTTACGATGCCGGTAATGGTCCTGTACCTGGGCATCTCGGGTTCCAGTCCTCCTGCGGTCAGGTCGTTTGTTATGATAACCCTTTTCCTTCTTGCTCTCCTTCTGGGCAGAAAAGGGTTTTGGCTGAATTCCCTCCTTTTAGCTGCCTGTCTTTTGGTGCTATGGAATCCCGAAGTGCTCCAGAGCATTTCCTTTCGGCTGTCCTTCATAGCAGTGTTCTTCATAGGCGTTGCACTGGAGAAGGGGGATGATGAAGAAGAAGATAAGGGAAACAGACTGGTTCATCACGTGAAGCAATCCGTTTCACTTACACTGGCGGCGTCACTGGGCACGGCCCCTCTTGTGGCCTTTTACTTCCACTACTTCTCCCTCATTTCGCCTCTTTCAAACCTTATCGCCTCGCCGCTTATAGGTTTTGTCCTTGTGGGGCTGGCGGTGGTATCCTCCTTTACATTTCTGCTCACAGGACACTACCTCTTCGCCCCTTTTGTGTCGTGGACGGCAGATGCCTCGGTCGCTCTTGTCAAGCTCCTGGCGAAAGTACCTTTTGCGGACGTCAAACTTCCCGCATTCCCTCCGGTCCTTTGCATAGTGTTCTACCTCGGTTTTATCCCATATTTCTTTTTCGGCAGGAAGAAGAAATGGCTTCTTCTGCCGTTTTTGCCGCTGGCCGTTTTTGCCGCACTGGTCGCTTTTGAAAAGGGGGCATTGAGCGTAACTTTTCTTGACGTCGGGCAGGGTGATTCCGCTGTTGTCCGGCTGCCCGACAAAAGGGTAATCGTCATCGATACGGGAAGGACCGGGAAGGAGACGGCTGCATATCTTGCCTACGAAGGTATGCGGTCGATAGATGCCCTCGTCATAAGCCATGTCCATCCCGACCACTCAGGCGGGCTCGGCTATCTTATGGAGAAGTTCCAAACAAGGGAAATCTGGGACAATGGCCGGATCGTGTATCCTGAGGAGATGGGGCTGAAGGCAAAGCGGAGGACGCTCGAAAGGGGAGACATGATCGATGCCGGAGATTGCAGCATAACCGTGCTCCATCCCTACAGGGAATTCTACACCCGCGACGGCAATGACTATGAAGAAGAAAACAACTCGTCTCTTGTGCTTAGTATAAAGGGACGAAAGAAGACATTCCTTTTCGCAGGGGACACAGGGGGAGAAGCGGAGCGGGACATCTCCCATCTTACGAAATGGCTTCGCGCAGATGTAATTAAGGTTCCCCATCACGGCAGCAGGACGTCCGCCGGTCCTGAGTTTATTTCGAGTGTCTCTCCCTCTGTCGCTGTCATTTCGGTGGGCAGGGACAATTCCTTCGGTCATCCGAGTCCTGATGTCCTTGAAAGACTATCAGGTGTCAAGGTTTTCAGGACCGACAGGGACGGCGCGGTCAAGATAACCGAAAAGGACGACGGCCTCGTTATAAAGACCTATAGTGATTTTGTGCTCGAAAAGGCCGACGGCCCTGCCGCTGAATGGAGGAATCTCAGAAGGCTCTTTTTGAAGTGGTAAGGATGGGAAAATTCAGGAAAAATAATTTGGATTTTAGTTCGATAGGTGGATGTGACCATGGCAGGCGGGGCCGCGAAGAGGGCAGGGCAGGGAGAGACATTTCAAGGGCCATATATGTTCAAAATGACGCGCCGTGCGGCATCAGCCGCACGGCGCGTGTAACGGCACGTTAGAACGTTACCTCAAAGGTCAGATATACGTCATGGGCCTTCTCAAGAGGTGCAAACATCTGGGCGTTCATTGGGTTGTTCAAATCCGACATGCTTTTCGGCGCTCCCACCCAGTTGTTGCTTCCTGTGTAGTTGAAATCGTAATACTGATACCCCAGCCTGAAGAAGGCCTTGCCGTACTTTGATATCGGCTTGCTTTTGATCTCCTGGATGACATATGCCTCATAGACATTTCCGTGGGCCCCGAGCTTGCTTGTCCACATATCGTCCGAGGCCGGTGTGAAGGCCACCCAGTACTTGGAGCCGTAATTATATTCCAGACCAATTTTGGTGCCCGTAGACGTAATATCATATCTCGTGCCCAGATAAAGGGCCGTGCCGGTGTGGCCTTCCTTTACCCCGCCGAAATTCGGTGCGTCATAAAGGAGACCGGCAACGGGAACGGGTCCCGAAGGCGTGTCGATGGAAAAGAGGTTATCGTTGGGATGTGACCGGCTTACGGCGCCGTTTACGAAAAGATTGAGGTCGCCGATCCCGATGTCTTTAATCTTCCCCATAACGAGTGCGCCGTACTGGTCTATGTCACCGAGATTTGTATTGCTGGCGTTGAATAAGGGACTAAACGTGTTCTCCGGAAAAGCGAAAAACTGGAACCCGCGGTCCCACTGAAGCTCGACATGGAGATTGTCGGTGTCGTAGGGGACCACATTTACGCCCATGAAGTCCACATTATTGAGGCCCTTATCCGAGGACTTGAACCCCGCGTCAAAGCCCCTTCCATAACAGATTTTTGCATATGCGCCGGGCAGGGCGTCTATGTCCGGGGCAACGCCCAGCGTCGCGCCGTCGAATGCGTAGTCTACAAGAAGCCCCGGCACCCCCGAGCTTCCGCTTTTTTCGACGTTTTGTCTTAAATTGGTCGGGACGCCTCCTGTTGAGGGCCGTCTGCCGACAGAAAACCATACGGGGAGTTTTCCAATATTTGACCATGTTGCAAATGCCTGGTCTACCCTGAGGACATTGTCTTCAGGGATATGAGAAACATTGCCGTCGAAGACAAAAAACTTGTCGGCAAAAAATGCGCTCGTGGGGCCTGCGACAGGCTCGTCCGTCTCATGTCCCCAAACCTTGTACATCAGCAATCTTGCCTTTACCGTGATGTCTTCAGTCGCCCTTGCCTTGAGGTTAAGCCCGAAACGGTTTGTCAAAAGAGCATCGTTCTTTACGTCGTGGGCCTGAATCAGCTGCGGCGCCTGTGCGCCGGGCATGCCGAGGAAAAACGGCAGGACCTGGGTAAAGCTGTAGTAGTCGTGGACCGTGCCTTTGAGGTAGTCATACCTGCCCCTGTAATCGCCGCCGATTTCAAGCCACGACGGCTTTGAGGCCGTCTTCGACCTTTTTTTCGACCTTCTTGATCTTCTCCGTTGCTGCGGTCTCTTTTTTCTGCATGTCCTGCATCTGCTGCTTCAGCTCCTGTAGCTGCCTTGACATGTCGTCTATCTTTTTCATCAGTTCTGCCTGATCGGCCGCAAAGGCAGAGACCGGGACAAAAAGAGAAAGAGAGAGCAGTACCGCAAGGAATACTTTCATTCGAACACCTCCTTGGAACGTTCGGCCGCTCAGCAGCCTGGTTTTGTGCCTTTGAAGTCGCTGTTTTCCCTGACGCAGTTTTTGCCGTCCTTAACGGTGTATTTGACCTTTACCTCGTCCCCCTTAAAGAGTCTGTCATCGAGTTTTTGAAGGGCCTTTTCGTTTTCTATAACGAACGTCATGTCTTTGCCGTCGTCGGTCGTGACCAACACGGTTTTGGCGTCAAGGTCATAGTCCTTGATCTTGCCTTTTACGCTGATTTTGTCCTCCGCCACCGCAACAGCGGCGACTATGGACAGACAGAAAATCATCAGGGCCAGGACCGTAGCTGCACTTGAAACTCTTTTCATACCTTCCTCCTTTTTTTCCGAAGCGGCAATTAAGGCCGCTCTTTTGTTGTTTTATTTAACGGCTGCTTTTTTTAAAACCTTTCTGACTGCAGTTTCTTTCGATGTTTTTTCAAACCTTCCTCCTACCCTCATTGGGTCGCCGGCATAGCCGAGGGCCTTCCAGTCAAGCCGCGTGTCTTTGCCAAAATGGCAGTCCCCGCATTTCAGGGCCTGTTCCTTGGGAACGACTTCATGGTTTATACTTCCGTAGAAGGCGGTGGAGACGAACTCGAACTTGCCGCTATAGGGAAGACCCGAGGCCTTTGCGCCGTCCGTCAGCGCCTTTTGCCAGTTATAATGGGACCACAATCCGCCGTAATTCTGGAAAATCGAAAGATATTTATACTGTGAATCCATGGGCTGTTTGCCCCTGTGGATCTTGAAGGGATAGATTTTGGAGTCTTCGTCTTTTATGTTTCCGACCGGCCGTGAGAGATAGACTGTCTGGCTCGGGTTTTTTATCTTATCTCCCTTAAGATATCTCTCGATTTTACCGTTATACCATGCGTAACTCGGCGTTACATTCATGGCCCATACAAAGGTCCCTTTGTGTTTGGCAAACGTCTCTTTGCCGAATGTCTCAGTCGGCTCAAGGTCCTTTCCGACGTCTGACCAGTCCCAGCTCATCTTTGTGGCCTGTCCTTTTGCAAAGACCGGGATGTGGCATGTCTGACATGCGACGGTTTTTGAATGTCTTAAGAGAAGTTTATGCTCCGAAGAGTCCTTGTGCGGGTCTCTGTGGCAGTCCTCGCAGGAGACCCTTCCGTCGTTCGTGGCCAAAAAGGTAGAGGCCCCTGCGATCCTGTGATCCTTAGAGACATGACATGCCTGACAGTTCATGTCGGCCGGCCCGCCCATGTGGACGTCATGCGCCTTCTTGGGTTTACTAAGTGTAGAATCCAGGTCGCCATGCTTGACCGCGTCTCCCCCCCACCGAAGAAATGGCAGACCCCGCAGTTGTCCCGGTTGGGCAGGCTTACACTCTGGGCCGCCTTTACGAGGTCCATTTTCCCCCTTGAGAACAACTCCTGGTCTACCTCTCCGCCGATGCCCTTTCTGTATCTGCCTTCTTTCGCATGACACACAAGACAGTCGACCTTGGACTTTTCCGCAGGCAGGGAGCCATTTTCCGTCCAACCGTAGCCCGCATGACATTTGATGCAGAAGGGCCTGCTGCCGCCCTCGACGTCGGTGCAGAAGTTATTGACCAGATTTGCCTTGCCGTATTCCTCCTTACTGTTTTCGAGGCCTTTTACCGTTCGCGGAACTCCTTTCCATTTGTAATGGGGGGTCTGCATGACTTCATCCGCCTGTTTCTCGTGACACTGAAGGCATGCCTTTGTCACTTCTTCCCCGTTTTTGAAAGGCCCTTTTATCAGTGTTGTATGGTCGGTAGTCGCATTCGACGAAGCGCCTAAAGGAAACAACGACAAAATGACTGCTGCAACGAACTGAAATGACACTTTTAATACCTTCATCGGTACCCCCTAAAAGTTATTTTTACTTTTGATCAAAAGTTCATGAACTGGATTTCCTTAAGAAATGGGGAAAGGTAATTACGGATTGCATCGGGCTGCTGAGCCTGGTGGAAGGCCTACTGTTGGCAAACTGGGACAAATGTCTTATGAGCATTATCAACCCCTGTCACCGAAATTGAGAATTATTTTTCATAGGATAAGCAAAAGGAAAACAAATGTCAAGATATTTCGAAACTATATAATTATGAATTAAAGCAACTATTAAAACCGAAAAAGTCCGATTTTACGGCCTCGACATCATGCCCTCGAAGGGGGGAGCAGCCTTGAAGTCTTTCAGAAAAAAAGCTTGAAATGGCGAGAAAATACTTTCAATAACGGCAGCGCCGGCAGGAAGAAGAGACCTATGCTGCTCCGGCTTCTTCGAGGTTGCCCAGGGCGGCCATGATCACTTCGGACAAAGAGGGATGGATATGCATACCTTTATTCATTGCCCAGATGTTCAGGTTATTTGCCATTGCGATGATTACCTCCTGGATAAGGATTGAGGCATGCGGGCCGATGATATGGAACCCGAGTATCTTGTCCCCGTCTTTTTTTACGATCGCTTTACAGAAACCCTCCTCCTCCATCATCGCTTCTCCGCGTGCAACGTCTGAATAGTTTGCCCTGCCCACAAGAAGATCATGGATATGGTACCGCCGTCTCGCTTCTTCTTCGGTGAGGCCGACCGATGCGATCTCGGGCCAGGTAAAAACCGCGTGCGGCGCAGCGAGGTAATCGACCGTTTCCTTCGAATTGTGAAAGGCATTGCGAAAGACGGCGGCCGCCTCTTTGTTTGCAACATGTCTGAACATCTTTTTCCCGAGCGCGTCGCCGAAGGCCCATATATTTTTCGTGCTCGTCTCGAAATATTCGTTTACCTTTATGAAGTTCCGTTTATCTGTCTCGACCCCGGTATCCTGGACCCTCAAAAGATCGGCATTCGAGGTCCTTCCGCTGGCAAGGAGGATCTTTTCGGCTGAGAATTTTCTTTCTTTGCCGGACCCTCTCTCCCTGGCGGTGACTTCGCAGTCCCGCCCCGATTTCCTTATCGAGACCGCCTCCGTATTCGTAAACACCTTCATTCGCGCTCCGAGCTTTTTTCTCAGGAGCTCGGATACCTCGGGCTCTTCGTCAGGCACGATCCTCTTGTTTCTCTGAAGTATGGTAACTGCGCTGCCCATGGCCGAAAAAAAATGGGCATATTCCGCGGCTATGTAGCCACCCCCCAGAATGATAAGGCTTTCCGGTCTCGTCTTTAGACGAAGCAGACTCTCGTTGGTCAGAAAATCTATCATGTCTATTCCCGGGATAGGGGGTACCTGGGGTCTGACCCCGGAGGCGATGAATATCCTCTTCCCCCTGACCTGCTCGCCGTTTACCTCAAGTGTGCGTTCGGCGATGAAATGTCCCTGTCCCTCGTAGAAATCAAGTTCCTCGGCCAGCCGGATGACCTCCCTTATATGGGCTTCACCCCTGGATACCGTCCTTACCATCCTCTTCATGATCGCATTGAAGTCGATATCCCTTATCTCTGCGGTCACGCCGAGTTTCTCCGAATCCATGATCTCCATGACCCTGTCGCCGGGATAGATGAGCATCTTTGACGGTATGCAGCCCACATTGAGGCAGGTCCCGCCAAGAGGCCCCCGGTCGATCAGTGCCGTAGAAAACCCATGGGACATGGCATTTTCGACAATATGAAGCGCAGCTCCGGAACCGATAACTACGACGTCATACTCTTTCATGAGCAGCCTTTTGGATAAAAAATCCTATGTCTGATTATCGGCTCCATGAACAAAGTGTATCAGCATGCAGCAGGCAAAACAACCTAGTCCTTACAGCCTATACGCGACCACTGAGTGAGGACGGCATTTGAGCGGCTTCAATTTCTCGTTTTGACTCGCATACGGCGAGTCGAGAAATTGCCTCGGAGTCCCGCTACCAACTTTTCGGGACGAGAATGAGCGAAAAAGCCGTCCTTACCCAGTTCTTATTTTTTGACGGTGAATCTTTGCGCCCTCTTCCAGTCTGTTATAATTCATCAATACACTTTCTATGAAGGAAAAACTGGTGAAACTCGATATACGGTTCCGCGAAGGAGACAAGCATAAACCTCTTGTTGTCTTCATTCATGGCCTTGGCATGGATGCGGACTTCTGGACAGACCCTGCCCGGGCGAGGGTGCTTGGCGGGAGGTATCCTTTAAGCGTCCTGCTTGGAAAGGACGTTGAAATGCGGACGTCTTACCAAGACCTTGAGGGGCTTGGATTCAGTGTTCTCACCTGGTCTCAGTCCAGACCGGCAGGTCCGATATCGGTTGCGGTCGGGGAACTCGGACAAATCCTCCTAAAACACCCGGAACAAGCGCATGAGGGGGTGTTTTTTATCTGCCACAGCAGAGGGGGGCTCATAGCGAGAAAATATCTCGAGGCCGGTGCGGATACGACACGGGCAGTGATAACACTCTCTACTCCGCACGGAGGTACGTCATTGGCAAAATGGGCCGTATTTATGTCGCCCCTGGCGAACGCAGTGACCCGTCTTTTGAAAAACTTCGACAGGAAAGAGGCTGATACGGCATTCCGCAAGATACTGAGGTTCCTGGGCAGCAGCGGGCTGAAGGAACTGCTGCCCGGATCGGACTTTTACGGGAGACTGAAAGACGAGAAGGTGAAAGGGGCTAAGTATATTTCTATCGGCGGTACGGACCCGGACCTTTTCAGGGCACTTGCACTGCCGCTGCCGCAACTGCTTGCCGGTGTGGTACCGGAGAAGATGTTCCCCGAAGAGATGAGGGACGGGCACGGCGACGGCCTTGTATCGGCCTCAAGCTCGGTGCTCCCTTATGCAGACGAACACCTTAATTTCCCTTTAAACCATGCCTCGATTGTTTTCCATAGAGGCGTGAGGGATGTTATTGCCGAGGCTGTTCAATCGATCTAAGCATATGGGTGGGAAAGGCCCATACGGCGGGAAAAAAGGAGAGAAGATATTTTTTCCAAGGCGAATTAACCGGGACCTCTGCGGGACCGCCTCGACTTCAAAACAGGATGCTACAGAAGCCTGATGCCGGAATAGTAACAGCAGCACTCATTATCAAGGTCGTTGATAAAGGACCTTTCCTTGCCGTCGGCGAAGAGGACCCTGACCATGCAGAAACCGCCTGAAAGGGAGGAGTGTTTTTCTTCGACCACCTGCCCCTTTCCCCAAAAGTTATACCGGAGATGTCTCACCGAATCTCCCACTTTGAGATACAATCGCGGTCCCATATTTAATGATACATTTTAGCGCCGGGCTAAATCCATTTGTAAAGGCTGACTGAAACATCGCTTTCCAGTCTCTCACCGGATATGGTATATTTGAAGCGGTAATCTGTAATCTTCGGAGGTAGGAAGCATGGGAAAGTGTGTCACAAAGGATTGGCCCAAGGCATTATTACTCTGTCTTTTTGTGGTAATCTTATCTGTATCTCTATTTGGCTGTGGGGGCACATTCCGCAGCTTTCCCAATGAAGGAGACGTGAGCGGCAGCTGGAATTTATTTCTTACCCCGTCCGGCGCATCCACACTCGCAGCAATACCTTGCACCCTGACACAAACGGACAATACTATTTCGGGAACAAAGTCGGATGGCGCCACAATCACGGGGACTGTAAGCGGCAATGATGTTGCTCTTACTCTTAATAACCTAGATGGAACAACCACAACCTTGGCCGGCACCGCAGGCCCTGATTGGAAGACAATGTCCGGAACATATACAAGCACAGGTTCGGACGGATCAGGGGACTGGAGTGCAACAAAGAACCTTCCACCGGCCCCGCTTGCGGTGTCACCGACATCGGCTGCCTTAAGTTGTTCCGGAACGACAGGAGTGCCGACATCCCAGATATTTACGGTAACAGGCGGTACACTCAGTAACTACAGCGTTGCCGCATCGCCAACTGGGCTCGTTACGCTTTCAACAACCACTCTTACGACAAACGGGAAATTTTCGGTAACACCCGGCACATGTCCGGCAAGTGGCACCACAGCAATTGCCACTTTAACCGTCACGGACACTGTGAGTACGGTCATCGTCCAGGTGACGATTTCGAACCCTTAATTCATTGAGGCGGCAGCAAAGCTGTCTATGTATCCGTGGGGCGGGCAAAGGGCCCGCCTTTTTTTTGGAAAAGTGGGGTAGTCAGCGGTCTCGGTCTTCGAGTTCGATGATCTCGACGCGGTGGCTCATTTCGGGGTGTTTCGAAGAGGGCCCCTGGGTCAGTACGACGAATTTGCCTTCGACGTTGTGCGAGGCGAGCCAATCGCCGGCGTACACTCGCCAGTTCTCAGGATGCACGGGTTCGTACACCGGATATACTCCGTAGCTGAACTGAAGCCTCTGACATGTCGCTTCGTGAGAGCTGACAGCGACAACCCAGACCGGGAGCCTGAATCTGGCGATGCTCCTTGCCGTAGCGCCGCTCCTTGTGGGAACGAACACCGCGGCCGGAGCGGCGTGCTCAAAGATCGTCTCTACGCTGAGGGAGATGAGGTCCTTGATGCCTTCGCCTCCCCCTCCGCATTTTTCAGGAGCCGCGTCTTTCAGCCGTAGCGCAGTCCGGTACGGCTCGGTGGCCGCGGCAATTCTTCTCAGGACAGCGACGGCCTCTACCGGATACTTGCCTGTGGCCGACTCTTCCGAGAGCATGACGCAGTCGGTGCCGTCTAAAATGGCGTTTGCCACATCCGTCGCCTCGGCCCTCGTCGGCCTCCGGTTATCGGTCATCGATTCGAGCATCTGCGTTGCCGTAATCACGGGCTTGGCCCGCAGGTTTGCCTCGCGCATCAGGCGCTTTTGTACAACCGCGATCCGCTCGATTGGTATCTCGACGCCGAGGTCGCCGCGGGCGATCATGATGCCGTCTGCCGCCTCCATGATCTCCTCAAGATGATCCAGTGCCCTCGACCGCTCGATCTTGGCTATGACAAAGGGATTATAACCGAGGGAAGCCGCTGCCTCCCGGACTGCCATAATGTCCCGGCTGCCTTCGACAAATGACTGACTGACTGCGTCGACGCCCGCTTCGAGGGCAAATTGCAGGCACTCGCGATCGTGTGTGGTGAAAGCGCTGATGCCCAGGTCGATACCCGGCAGATTAAGGCCCTTTCTGGACCGCAGCTCGCCGCCGACCAGGACCCGACAGTTCACCACGCCGCCTTCCACTCCGATCACCTCAAGCTGGATCAGGCCGTCGCTCAAAAAAAGGATGTCGCCCTGCTTTACCACCTTAGGCAATTTACTGAAACTGACGCAGACGCGATGATCGTCTCCCACGATCTCTTCGGTGGCAAGATCAAATAACGAACCGGGCCTTAGAGTGATCGGTTCCCTGGCCAGTATGCCTATGCGGATCTTCGGCCCCGGAAGGTCCGCGAGGATCGAGACCCGTCTGCCTGCTTCGGCGGCCGCCGCACGAATGGCGCCGATCACTCTCTTATGGTCTTCAAAGACGCCGTGAGAGAAGTTGAGGCGCGCAACATCCATTCCGGCGGTGATCATCTCTTTTAACACCGCAGGAGAATCGGAGGCCGGTCCTATGGTGCAGACGATCCTGGTCTTGCTGGATGGCAGTGTCATAAATTTCTCCTTTCCCGTTTCACCTCTTCAGGACCGATGTGAAGGCGATGTCGAAGGTTCAAGCCTTCTTCGACCTCGCACCCGGCTGCCGGGCTCTCCTATCTTTTCCAGCAGTCCGGTTGCAAGCAGGAATATCCTGTGCGTCAAACAGCCGGTACTTTATCGAAGAACTGCCTGAGTTGAGGACAAGAATTTTCACTTTTTCGGTCCGATCGATTGCGCATGAATTGCGGTTATCGCAACGGTATCCACAATGTCCGTGACCGTTGCCCTCCGGCTGAGATCATTCACCGGTTTTCTTAGTCCCTGCATCACCGGAAGCACGATATGTCTTCGGTCAGTTCTCGCCTGATGGGTAAGTATGTATTCGAATGTGGCACGGGACGAGTGGGCCACCGAGAGGCGTTTCCCCAACCCGGGGAAGTCGATGTTCGCTCTTGATCGGATGGCCTTTAACGAGTGACCCAATTTACCTTTTTGGGAATTGCATCAGCTTTTTAGAAAATGTCCATAATGCAGTGTCTGATCCACAATATGGGATTTGATCCTGCTTATATTCATGTTCCCTCTTATCACATACCTGTACATTCCCGCGCCGGTAATATTGCCTATAAAGAGTACGCCGACCAGCCTTTCACCGTCCGGGCTGAAAACCACTTTCCTGTAGGTTGACCCCGAGGCGTGGACATGTACTTCATAAGCGGTGTTCCTCGTATGAACAACGCCCATCGAGACAAAAGGCAGGTCCGCAACCTGTGTAGCATTCATAATCCCGAACGTACCGGAATAAGCGGTCTTCCTGCCTGCCATGTTATAGCCTGCGCATCTGCCCATCTCAACCGCGTTTGTCCAAAGGGCGGTCATTATCCTGCCACCGGTCACAGGATCGAAGGTAACAGCCACATCACCGGCGGCAAAAGTGTGAGGCATATTGCAGGCCGTATATCTGTCCACAACAATACCCTTGTCTATCGCTATCTCACTGCCGGAGAGAAAATCGACGTTCGGTCTCACCCCTTTGCCGATACAGACCATCTGACAGGCGATCTCGGACCCGTCATCAAGGGATACACCTCTAACCCCGCTCTTGTCTGAAAGGATCCCCCTTGCGCTGTGTCCCGTTATTATCTGCAGTCCCGCCCGATTAAGGGCATCGCGGATTAACCCGGCATCGCCGGGCTCCATAAGCTGTGAAAGGACCTCAGGAGACTGGACTATCAGCGTGACCTTGACGCCCCTTTCCAAAAGGGCGAAGGCGGCCTTGAGATTGAGCAATCCGCCCCCGAGCATCACGGCATGGCCGGTGTTGTCCGCCCTTCGGGCCATGGCCCTGGCATCGGTCAATTTCCGAAGCGCGAAAACACCTTCTGCTTTTGTCCCTTCAATACCGGGAGGAATGTTCGGACGACTGCCGGTTGCCAGGAGCAGCCTTTCATAAGACAGCCGGTCCCTGCCGTTTATGCCGATCGTCTTCCGGCCGGTATCCACCGAATCGACCCGTGTGCCGATGCGGATATCGATGCCGGTATTTGTATACGGCCCATTTCCCTGCAGTCCTATGTTTTCTGCCTTCTTCCTGCCGGTCACTATATAGGGGATCATCGGCCTGAAATAGGGCATGTCCGGCTCTTCCGACAGCACAGTGACTTTGCCTGCGGGGTCCTGCTGCCGTATGACCTGCGCCGCTGCCATCCCGGCAGCACTGCCGCCTATAATGAGGTAATCGGCCCTGTCTGCCGTCATTTTACTTGTCCTTGCCGCTAAGCAATTTAGAGGCAGCCTCTTTTCGGACATCTCTTGAGAATGACTCCGCGGTCCGGTAAATCAGCGCCTTCGTCGGACAGGAACTGACACAGGCCGGAGTCTCCCTGTCAGGACACCTGTCGCACCGGTAGGACTTATGGGTCTCCAGGTGCCGGCCGATAACACCGTAAGGGCAGACCATTACACAGGTCCAGCATCCTATGCATTTATCAGTGTCCGTTATGACCACCGACTCCCGGTTCCGGCTTATCGCCCCGCTTATACAGGCATGCATGCAGGGCGCGTCCTCGCAGTGCCTGCAGAGGATGGGGACGTTCGTGTCGGGCTTGACCCATTCCACATAGAGTCTGCGTTTGGGTGCCGGCTTCTCCAGTAAGGCGCCATAAAGGTCCCCGCTCCTGGAATGTGCGACCGCACATGCGATCTCGCAGGTTTTGCACGCGGTACATCTGCTCGTATCTACAAATATCTCCTTTGGCTCTTGCATGGCATACTCCTTGTTATTGTTGTGCATTAATCCATCGCGTTGAGGCCGCAGACGGCCTCAAAGTCCAAGACCCCTTCGGCGCTCATCGATTGCCGCCAAAAGTTTATCGGCCGATGATTCAGGGTCCAGGTCCACAATGAAATACCCGCCCGTAAGTCCCTTTACCTTGTCGGTAAGGATTTCGGTAACCGCAGGGCTGCCCAGAACAGGCAGCATTACCCCTACGTGTGTCGGCAGTCCGGCGGCAACGGCATAGACACCGATGGAGACGGCCTTCTCGGACACCGCCTCGGCGGCAGACGCAACCACAGGCAGCTTATCGGTATCCACGCCGAGGTAATTGGCAAGGGCAACCACGATCGCCACCGCACGCGAGTTGTCGACGCATGAACCAAGATGCAGCACCGGAGGAAGCGGGCCGCCAAGTCCATTGGCCTCACCAATGGCGGTAAGCACTGCCTTCAGTCCATCTCCACACAAGGTGCCGACATTGGCCGGGTCCATGAAGCCGTGTCTCATCAGCGCACCGGCTCCGCACCCTGTGGCAACGACAAGCACGTTTTCCTTAAGCAGTTTTTCGGCCATTATCTTGAAGTTCCTGTCCTGGGGCACCTTGACGTTATTGCATCCGGCAAACAGGCATACCCCCCTGATGTTGCCGTTTTTGATATTATCGACAAGGGGCTTAAGCGGGTCTTTTGCATCGACCTTTGCAAGCGCGGCCACTATGGACTCTGCCGAAAATCCTGCAACTACATTGCTTTGAACGTCCGGGATGTCTACCGGCTGGCCCTTCCTCTTTTTGAAGACCTCGATGGCCACCCTGATTACCTCTTTGGCTTTTGTTGCAGCGGCCTCTTCCGTAAATTCAATATGCTCTGCGCCGGTAATCTTGCATATATCCATGGTCGTTATTATTTTTGAGCCCATACATTCGGCAACTGTCACGAGCGAGGGCATGATGCATTGGTAGTCAACGACGACAGCGTCAAGGGCGCCTGTCAGAAGCGCCATCTCCTGGCTTACCGAGTGCGTACAGGAAGGAATGCCATGTCGTTGCAGGAGTTCATTCCCCGTACAGCATATGCCCACTACATTGATCCCTGTGGCCCCGGCAGCCACAGCCTCCTGCTTCATCTCTTCGGCAACAGTTACAATCATCTCCGAGAGGACCGGGTTATGGCCATGGGCGGCGATGTTGACCATGTCGGCCTTCAGCGTTCCCATATTGGCTTTTGATACCACGGGGGTGGGAGTTCCGAAGAGGATATCCGCAAGGTCTGTTCCCATATAGCATCCGGCCAGGTCTGCAACGCCGCACCTGATGCCCGCAAGAAGCAGGTTCACTGCGTCGGCATCCACCCCGTACAGCGTACGGTGCATGATCTCGGAAACCTCGGAGTCTATGCCCTTCGGCACGGCCCCTATGGCGGAGAGCGCCTTTACACGTCCCTCGGTCACCACCGTGGCCGCCCATAGCACAGGGGTATCCTTCTCGGCAAAGTCAGCCATGGCGGCAGATGCCACATCTCCGGCGATCTCCATATCGGCCCTGCCCTCAACAGCGATTCCGATACGAGTCGCAACCGCTTTGAGTTTTGCAGTGTCCTTTATGTGGTAATCAGGGGCCAGTCCCTTGGCCATCTTCATCATGGTATGCGCAAGGTGCTTGGCGTGGCCGGAGTGGGCGGCTGTGCCCGCGGCTATGGCCCGGTCGAGCCACCTGGCAACCATGACGTCCGCGGATGAGCCGCATATCCCCTTTTTCGGCTCATCGCCGAAAGGGTTTATCCTGCAGGGCCCCTGCAGGCAGTTACGGCAGCAAAGTCCGGAATCACCATACCCGCATTGAGGGGTCATGGCTTCGTACCTGTCCCATACAGTAGTTATCCCCTTCTCCCCGGCCTTGGCGATCATCTGCTGGACAGCAGGATCAAGGCTTTTGTTATCAACGGATTTTTCCATAGACATAACGGCCTCCTTACTGTTAATCAGACATAATAAGACATGAATAATGCTTTTAATTCCAAAATACAGGTATAAGAGATGCCAAGATATGAGAGGATTGTCTTAACGCTGAAGCCATCCATATTTCAAATATTACCTCCGGCCAATTCAAATGGCAACAAATATTTGATAATCTGTAGCGAGCACATAAACTGTCCGTATCTGTAGCACATAAACTGTCCGGTTAAGATTTGATGGCACGGAGGTGCCATTCATGAAGAGGACAGCACTACTACAGGAGGTACGGAAGATGAGATTTGAGGAAGCATATGAGGGATGTCAAAGGGGGAGATTGACGCAGGAGGAGGCGGCGAGGTTGCTTGGAGTATGCGAGCGGACGTACCGTCGTTATCTGGTGCGATATGAGGAGCAGGGGATGGAGGGGCTTATAGATAGGCGTTTAGGGCAAATATCACACCGCAGTGCGCCTGTTGATGAGGTAGTAGCCCTGGCAGATTTATACAACCACCGGTATCAGGGATTGACGGTTAAGCACTTTTACAGTTGGTATCAGGCGGGCTCATGAGGGCATGAGGAGCTACACCTGGGTAAAGAATACTCTTCAGGGCAAGGGACTTGTGCATAAGGATTCGAGAAAGGGAACCCACCGGAGACAGCGTCCAAGAGCTCCGTATATTGGCATGATGCTGCATCAGGACGGCTCCACAGCATGAGTGGGTGCCTGGGAAGTTATGGGATCTGATTGTAACAATGGATGATGCCAGCAATGGACATTACTCGATGTTTTTTATCGATGAAGAAGGAACTCAGAGCAGTTTTCAGGGAGTCAGTGAGGTGATCGTCGAGCATGGAGTATTTGCCTCACTGTACACGGATCGCGGCAGCCACTACTGGAATACCCCAGAGGCTGGGGGGAAAGTGGATAAGGAGAATCTGACACAATTTGGCCGTGCCATGAGGCAGTTAGGGATAGAGATGATCCCGGCCTATTCCCCTGAGGCCCGAGGACGCTCTGAACGCGCCTTCCGCACTCATCAGGAGCGCCTTGTAAAGGAACTTGCCATAGCCGGCATCACTGAGATGAAACAGGCCAATGCCTATATCCGTGATGTGTATCTTCCCGCCTTTAACGATGAATTTGCCGTATCCGCTGAGGAGCCTGCCAGTATGTTTGTCCCTTCGGCCGGAACACCTCTTCAAGACATCCTCTGCGAACAATATGAGCGGACGGTCGGCAACAACAACTGTGTCAAATTCGATGCCCTAACCCTTCAGATTCCAGCCGATAAATATCGCTTTCACTATGTCAAAGTAAAGGTCCGTGTCCATCGCTATCCAAACGGCAACCTAGCAATATTCCATGGGCACAGAAAATTGATAGCCTTTAATTCCAAGGGGAAGGAGGTCTCAAAACTAAACAAAAAAGCAGCCTGATATCAACTAGCTACGGACCGGACAGTTTATCTGCTCTAAAACCGGACAACTCTATTTGTTGACAACACAAATATTTGATAATCTGTAGCGAGTACATCTGTCCTGAAAATGCGGAACGATGGAAAAAGCGCCGATTTTAATGATATACGTCATATCAGTGCTGTCCGGTTAAGAAACGGCTGATACTTAAAACTATATGACAGATAAGAATATTTGCAATATTTTTGGTGGTGTCGACTTGAATAGATATCGCCGAATGGGCAATCCTTCTGGAACTGAAATTCCCGGAGGTGCCAATGTATACTGGCAAGACCCTATTTGCGCAAATCATGGATTTTCTCCCTTGGAGCACATTTCATCGTATAGTCGCTCGCTATGGAGGCGATCATCGTATTCGTACCTTTCGCTGCACGGAGCAGTTTCGCATCTTGGCATTCGCCCAATTGACCTATCGGGAGAGTCTGCGCGATATAGAAGCGTGCCTTTCGGCTCAGGCTTCGAAGCTTTACCATATGGGTCTCAACGGAGCGATTTCTCGGTCGACTCTGGCCGACGCAAACGAATCCCGAGACTGGCGCATCTACGCCGATTTTGCGCAGAGACTGATCGCTCAAGCAAGAAGGCTCTACGCAGACGAGGATTTGGGACTCGATCTTTCCAACACGGTTTATGCGCTGGACTCCACAACCATCGATCTTTGTCTTTCGGTGTTCCCATGGGCTCCGTTCCGCGATACAAAAGCCGCAGTCAAAGTCCATACACTTTTGGATCTCAAGGGTGCAATCCCCAGTTTCATTCACATCACCGACGGCAAGTGGCACGACATCAATATTCTCGACCTGCTTATTGCGGAACCTGGGGCGTTCTACATCATGGATCGGGCATATATGGACTTCGCTCGTCTTTATGCGTTGCACCGGGCAGGCAGTTTCTTTGTGACCCGCACAAAGTCGAACCTCAATGCAAGGCGCGTATACTCTGCGCCCGTCGACCGATCCTCTGGCATTATCTGCGACCAGAGCATTATGTTGAACGGCTACTACAGTCATTGTCATTACCCCGAACATTTGCGTCGTATTCGCTTCAAAGATATCGAGAGAGACAAAACTCTGATCTTTCTTACCAACAACACGACTCTATCAGCACTCACAATCGCTGCACTCTACAAAAGCCGTTGGCAGATCGAACTGTTCTTCAAATGGATCAAACAGCATCTTCGCATCAAACGGTTTTATGGTACATCGGAAAACGCTGTGAAGACCCAAATCTGGATCGCCGTTTCCATGTATGTACTCATCGCCATCATCAAGAAAAAGCTCAATCTCGATGCATCCCTTTATACATTGTTACAGATTCTCTCGATTACCCTTTTCGAGAAAATGCCTTTGCAACAAGCATTTCAGACTATCGAAGAACGTTCAGTTATGCTCGAAAATCAAAACCAGTTGAATTTATTCACTTCTTAACCGGACACTAGTGACGTCATATGAGTACTGAACCTAGTCGGATACAATATATCTAAATCATCCTTGCTCATTTTTTAATTGGATAAAATTTAGATGATAGAGATCTATAAAAAACTTCCGAAGACAAACTGCGGGGAGTGCGGTTCAGCTACTTGTATGGTTTTTGCCATGAGGATTAAGAAAGCGCAGGCGGATCTGTCTAGCTGCCCCTATGTAAAAGACGGGGCATCCCTCGGGCCGCAAACTGATTCACTTACCGCGTCCCCGGGAGGGTACGAGCAGGTCGCGGAAGAGATCGAGAAAGAGGCGGTAAGTGTCGATTTCAAGCAGGCGGCGGAAGCGGTAGGCGGCGCGTATATATCCTTTGGCGGCAAAGAGGCCATACGGCTGACAATGATTAATAAGACATACGAACTTTTTAAAGAGGGTTTATCCGAAAATAATGTATGCAGCCGCGACACCTGGGCCAGGATAATTATCTGTGATTATATACGCAGACAGTCATCAAGACCTCCCACGGGGGAATGGATAGGGCTTGGGCACTTTCCCCATACCGCATCCCTTGTGAAGGCGTTCCAGAGCAACGCAGAGAGAAAGATGGCCGTCATTTTCAATAATAATGAGCTCCGCTTAAGACGGCGTTGCGAGGAATTGGGTGGTGCCGCAGCTTCAAACAAGCTAAAGGCAGATTATAGCTTCAGGTTCGACCTCCTGCCGAATGTGCCTCTTTTCCTTTCTTTCTGGTCCGCCGACGAAGAGTTCGATGCCGATTGCAAAATTTTATTCGACAGCGGTGCAGAGGCGCATATCGATATCGAATATCTCGCCAATCTGTTGGAAAGATTCACCATCGAACTTTCAGGTGAGTAGTAAAGAGGCCCTGCGCAGGGGCTGAATGGATCGCGTCATACACGCCAAGAATGTCGCCAATCGAAACGTTGCAGGGGATATTTCAGACTGCCCTAAAAAAGATAATTTCCAAGGAGGGGGAGTCGGGGCCTTTCGGCCCCGACTTCTTCCGGGAGATTATTTTGTTTGTTCCACCATCAAGAGTCTTTCCTCAATGCCATAGGGGTCCTTGATTTCGACCCCCTTCTGGAACTTGAGTTTCTTTTGTCCCCTGTTGTCCAGGTATTTATTCAGCTCGAGGTTCACGACCATCGGCACGTTGACGCCGGCCTTGGTGAGCGCCTGTCTGAGCAGCCCTTCCGCTTTGCCTGCAAAGGCAGTTGCATCCCCGAGGATTCTTGTGGCCTCTGTGGGGTTATGAAAGCCGATGGAGTTTTCTGCGCCGACAAAGACAACACGGTAGAATGCTTCATCATAGAAGTCCTTGGCCTTGTCATAGAGTGTTTTGTCGATCTGCCTGCCCTCCGCCTGAGCCTTGTGTGCTATCTCAAAGAGCTTTGCAACAGTCGCCGTGGCATAGCCGGAGCGGAGCATGAGTGAGACGGTCCTGTCCTGGATGGCAGTCACTTGGTCTCTCAGCCAGTCGGGGCTTTCGGTGTGGCACTGCTGACAGGCCTTAAAGTCGTTTTTGACCGGACTCATCACGCGATGGTCAGAGACCTTGCTTGCCCCGACAATAGTATACGGCATATGACAGTCAGCGCACGCAGCGCCTGCCTTCCAGTGTACGCTGTTATTCGAGAACAGTTCGAACTCGGGGTGGCGGATGAAGGCCAGCTTGAAGCCTGTAACTCCTTGTGTCCATTCCTTGTACGACTCATCACTCCTGAGTTTTCTGATGATGTTCTCGATTGAGATATTGCCCCATTTGCTTCCTTCCCAGGGGAATATGACATTTATCGAATGCATCTCAGGGTTTTTCTGGACCATATAGGTGACATGGCATTGGGCGCAGACAGCTGACCGCATCTCCTGCCGGGACAGCTTTAGCGGATCAACACCCATACTCTGTAATGCCTTGATGAGGGTGAAGTCCCTCGAAAGCTTCAGTGACATGTCTTTATTATCATGGCAGTCAATACAGGCTACTCCCAGCTTCCTGTGCTTCTCCGGGATCCAATTGAGCACCTCCAGGTAAGGCTTCGAGAAGTAATCGAGGCCTTTCTCCTTTACAAACCTTGGGGCATAGGGCGTCTTGCATGTGAGACAGGCGCCGCCAGCCTTGACCCTCGAAGGATCGACTTCGAGCTGGTCGCGGAGCATATTTGCATGCCCGCGCGGCTCATTGTACTCAACCCCGAACCCCCAGCCATTGAAAAGGAGTGCCATGTACGGGAATTCGGAAAGCTTGTCATAGGTGATCCTGTCGGTGGTAAACCCTCTCTTGTACTTGCTCTTACCGGCAGGTGCTGGTTCCTCGGTCTTCTTCCAGAGTTCATATTCCGCAGGATAGGCTTTACCCCACACCTCCGGATCTACTTCTCCGTCGGGTATCTGAACGGTCTTGACCGGTTGCGGCTTCGGCTTCTGGCATGCAGACAAAAATACTATGGTCGCCATTATCGCCAGAAACGGAGCCAGTCTTAAAAAAAATCTTTTTCTCATCGGAAACCCCCTTTCTGTCATAATGTTGAAATTGAACCAGTGCGCGTGTGTGCGATCCTCCTGTGGCAATCCCAGCACGGTCGTTCCTGGTTTATCATATCTACCGTTGTTTCATGGCAACGGATGCAGTTTGCCTGCAGGACCTTTTTCCCGTGTTCTGTGATTTTGATCCGCTCGGGCGCCAGACCGGAGAAAAAGAACCCCACATCCTTCATTCCGTCGATCGACTTCCAGATGTAGTGAATGAGCATATTATGGTTTGGCAGATGGCAGTCAACGCATTTTTTTCTTCTGTGCGCACCCGCGTGAGACCACGACTCAAATTCCGATTCCATGACGTGGCAACCCCCGCAGAAAATGGGTGCCTCGGACCTCGCAAGCAGCTTTGGCGGACCCAGGAGCAGGAAGAAAAATATCGTGGTTCCGACGACTATAAAAATAAAAAGATACTTAATGACCTTTTTGGATTTTTCAGTGCTCATATCTCCACCCCCATGTGAGAATATAGCCCGGGATTCAATGCATGACCTTCGCTTATTCTGCAAAGTTCATATGTATGGTCCAACCTATAATTTCAGTATATCAAGCCGGGATTATTATACAAGCTGTCATTTCAGGCATGAGCTACATCATGCCGCCCACTGGTAAAGAGCTATTTCTTGTCTTATCTGTATTGTTCCTCAGTCCCAGTCAAGGAGTCTTTTATCTCCCTCCAGCCCCCTGATAGACGTGACATCCTGGCTGACCTCAAGTGTCCCCCTGTACTTGCCGCTGTTGTCGTGCACGGCGAAATATCGTATATGGATGAACCTGCCCTTCATCTGTATCCAGAACTCAGCGCTGTCTCTGTTGCCTGCCTTGAACTCCTGCAGGATCTTCTCAACAACATGTACGCTCCTGGGCGGATGGCAGTTCTGAACACTCCTGCCGATGATTCCCGGACTGCGCGGAAATATCCTGTCCTCCGTCTGGGAGTAATAGGCGACCTTATCATTTTCGTCTACGAATGATATGTCAACAGGCAGGTGCATAAGCATGAGATTGATCTGCTCTGCTGTCAGCAAGCCTGTATCCAGCGTAAGGCTGCCGACCTTGTCATCAGGGATATTCTCCTGATAGGGCTCTGATGCGGGCTTCCATACTACTGGCGGCTGGACCCACGCATACCCTATCTCCTCTTCTCCTTCCCTCACCTTTGCCCAGTCACTGTCCCCAAGGGTCTCAAGCGCCATAGGAAAGAGTATATGCTCCTCCTTGTAGATCATGTCATTGACCATATGGATGAGGGCCTGAATCTCCTTTGGTGTTGATGTTCCTTCCCCGACCCTGGCTGTGACCTCTTTGAGCATTTGGCGTATATCGTCATGAAGAGCCCACATGACTTTTGAGGGGCCCGAGACGCCGTGGACCTCAAGTATCGGGAAAAGCTGGTTTTCCTTCCTGACGTAATGCAGGTTTATGTCAGAGAGGGTCTCAAGAAATCCCGCAAGCTGTTCTCTTTCTTTCTGTATATCATGCACTGCCTGTATTCGGCCTAAAATGGCCTCTGCTTTGCGATTTTCGAGCATGTAGGTATGCACGGGATGGCCTGCAGGTAAACCCGGCACGACCTTATCCTCCAAAGATTCCCTGAATACCTCCACATGGACGTCGCAGAGTCTTTTGACCTCTTCCTCAGGCATACCTTCACTGATGAGCCGCTGTTCCATATGCGCAATCTCAGTGGGCGCAACATCCCTGATGAGTTCGAGGAACCGTTTCTTCAAGACCTTGATTTCAACTCCCCTGTGCAGGTCCTCTATGATCTCCTTAAGCGCTACAATCCTCTGTTCAGGGTCTGTTATCACCACAGGCCTGTCCTCTCCATCTATGGTGATATCTTCTCCTGTCTGCTTCTTAATCTCCTGCGCTATCCCGCTCAGGAGTTTATTGATGTCTACACCACCCACCATGGCAACCTTGCTCAAGGTTGCCACCTTTCCGAGTGTCTTTCTCAGCAGCGGGTTGTCGAGCGCCTTGAAGTGAGGGTCCATATTTATCAGAAAGTCCTTGAGGAATTCGTATTTAGCAAGAAGCTCATTCACTTTTGTCTTCGGGGCAATATTCATTTTCTGTCTCCTTTCAGGTAAAAGAATAAGCTTTTGGAACCGGTATTCATTTGACGCCCGCTAAACTCAATATATTTCAGATTATACATGCAATCAGGATAGTTCTGTTGCAAAAAAGAAAGTTACCTCTATGGATTTGCAACGGCTTGAATTTATATGACGGTATTTCTGCCTTCTTTTGAGGAAATGCATTTTCCAAACAGTACAAAATCCCATTGCGGTGGAGTCGTAATGGATAAAACCCAGCAGTGGCGGGCGATTCCAAAAAGAATGAGGCAATTATGACATACGTCATAGCACGAATTTCTCCGGCATCATAAACTGGACCATACACTTGAATAAATTGCTTAGGAGGAAAAAAATGGAGCAATACTTGTCGAAGGGAATCAAAGAAGTGATTACAGAGCACCCAGAGGTAGGCGAGATCCTCTCTGCCGGGGGGATCTCCTGTATTACATGCAGTGTCGGGACCTGTCTTTTGAAGGATGTTGTGGAAGTCCACGGGCTCTCCTGCGAGCAGGAACGTGATTTATTGACCCGGATGGCTGAAATTATATTTCCGGGCAGGCGGGTGGAGATACCGACGATAAAGAGAAAGACAGGTGCCAGAAAAGAAACTTTTAAATATTCCCCGCCGATGCAATCGCTGGTGGACGAACATTCGGTCATCAAGAGGATGCTCGCCCTTATCCCGAGCATTCTGGAGGGCCTTGATGTTTCGATCGGGGAAGACAGGAGGAGAATCCTGGGCGTTGTAGGCTTCATCCGTTCTTATGCGGATAAATTCCATCACGCGAAAGAGGAAGATATTCTCTTCGGGCTCTTCGATTCAGATCTCGAGATTCTTAAAGCGATGAATCAGGAGCACAAGATTGGCAGAGGCCACGTTAAGGCTGTGCTCGAGGCGATCGAAGAGAATGACAACGAGGAAATAACGGCCCATCTCTTGGCCTACCGTGAACTTCTCACCGCGCACATAAAGAAAGAAGACGAGGTGCTCTACCCTTGGATGGACGAAAAACTTTCTATGTCCCAGGTCGGACAGCTCTTCTCCCAATTCGCGGCGACCGACATGCAATTCAGGGAGGTCTCCTCACATCAGGAGAAGTTTGTAAAAGAAATGGAAGAAATCATCAAGTATAAGGAGGAAATGATAAATGTTTAAAGGATGCCCAGGATCAACGATGGCGGATTTGAGAACAATCGGCAATGAAAATAATGCGTCCACCGCAAAAATCAGTTCCCAGCTCAGACAGTGGCCGGTTCAACTGCACCTGGTTTCACCGACTGCCCCTTATTACCAAGGCGCGGATGTGCTTCTCACCGCCGACTGCGTCGCATATGCAATGGGTAATTTTCATTCCGATTACCTCAGAGGGAAATCAGTTGCCATCGCGTGTCCCAAACTCGATTCCGAGCAGGAAGTTTATTATGAAAAGATAAAGAGCTGGATCGATGAGGCCAGGATAAATACCCTGACGATTCTCATCATGCAGGTACCGTGCTGTTCGGGTCTTTTGAGAATTGCGCAACAAGCCGCCCGGGATTCCGTAAGAAAAGTCCCGATCAAGTACGCAGTGGTCGGAATTCAGGGTGAAATAGTAAAGGAAGAGTGGATATGATATCCCGAAAAAAGGAGCAGATATGAAAGAACTGAACGTTTCAAACATTGTTCCCAAAGAACGACACCCGCTGATATTCAGGACCTTCGATGAGCTAAAAGAGGGCGAATCATTCATTATCATCAACGATCATGACCCTAAACCTCTTTATTACCAGTTTCTTCATGAGCGTTCGGGCCATTTCGAATGGGACTATATACAGGAAGGACCGGATGCCTGGAAGGTGAAGATCTCGAAAAAATAAATGCTTTTGAGCGGCAATTCGGCCTCTAATGTTAAGCATGGCATAGGCGCCGAAGAACGCGAAGTGCCTACGAGAAGCAGTAATCTGTGTGCCATGGGTCCACCGGTTGACCTGAGGAAGCGTATGAGCAAAGCCCCAGACACCAGCCCCGATTAAACACTATAAGAAGGGGATATGCGTTTGGTGTCATCAGCACAGGGAACATGGGTCGGGCCCTTGGGCTGCGCTCACAAACAAACGCTTCAGCGATGAGTGGGCGATAATGATGCGCACAGGAGCCGGAACCGGCTGGCCGACTGATCGTATTGTTGTTTGTTGTCGGAAATGCGCAGGGACAATTTGCCGATTACTGACAAGTCTTGAGTGCAAAACCAAGGGGACTCTTGCGGATTATCGAAACAAACCGGGCGAACCGAAACGGCCCGCCCATCTGCAATCCTACCGGCTATAGGGATTCGCCCAGATTTAGCGGGAGTGCCGTCGAATTGCGCCCATATGGCGATTTGCATCCATCGCCCCCTGGGGAAATTGGGCGTTCCCTGCGTTGTCCGTCTCAAATGGCTTGTCTTTCAAACTTGCCAGTTGTCAGATTCCCTACTGCTTAAATACCGTAACTGAAAAGCCGCTTCCGGGCTTCACCCGCGTACCAAATATATCGTAAAACTGTACGAGCAACTGGTTATTCGCGCTACCGGTGACAGGGATGGCCAGCGAAGTCGGCGTCACGTTGACCGTGTATGACTGAAAGTAGAAGTTCTCGCCCGAGATCGTGCAGGCGTACCAAAGGTTGGCACTGTCCCATGAGCACGTGATGTTGCTGCTGCCGGATAGACGGGAGCCAGATACATTGTCGAAGAAGCCGTGCGCAATAGGTGTCGGTGTCATGCCGGGCCCCGCGTGCACGCCGTTGAGGTCAACGTCCATGACTTCCGTGGAGTTCACCTGTGCCCCGAGGGCCTTACCACCGTTAGAGTTCTCGAAGTGGCCCCCATAACCGCTGGGGGAATTGCTCTGTCCTGAAACGCCTGTGGTGTTTCCTGTCGTTGCAGGTGCATGCCCAAACACGCCTATGCCTGAGATGGAATCGCTCTCGCCTGAAACGCCCGTGGTGTTTCCTGTCGTTGCAGGTGCATGCCCAAACACGCCTGTGCCTGAGATGGAGTAGCTCTCGCCTGAAACACCTGTGGTGTTTCCTGTCGTCGCAGGTGTTTGCCCAAACACGCCTGTGCCTGAGTTGGAATCGCTCTCGCCTGAAACGCCTGCGTTGATTCCTGTCGTTGCAGTTGTATGCCCAAGCACGCCTATGCCTGCGATGGAATCGCTCAAGCCTGAAACGCCCCTAGTGTTTCCGCTCGTTGCCTTTGCATACCCAAGCACTCCTGTTGCATCCTGCGTGGAGTTCGTGTTTGTTGCTGAGATGATCGGATTCGTGCTGCCTACGCTCAGGCTCAGCGGCATATTCTGTATCATCGTAGACGTCACGCACCCGGTGCATGAGAGCCCCCTGGCAGTGTCCGCGATCATGGCAGCGTCGACCTGGCAACCGAACGGATCGCAAAACAGATTTATGAGCGCGGAGGCGTTCCCTGCACTCATCATTGTGACCACGACAACGAACAAACAAATGAGCAACCCTTTCTGTTTCATCTCCCCGTACCTCCTTTCAGTAATGCGGGAGAACCTGTCTTGAATTGACGGATCACATCTGTCCCCCGAAAACAAGTCAGATAAAAAGCTGGGTGTCCCAAAGACCCTGTCCTTTGGCTGCCCGGCTGTCTCTGTCAAGAACCGCCACAAAACTACTCCCTGTTGGGATAAGGCGGTTAATACACGGTTATACAAACCCTTACATACCGGTTGATTTATAGCACAATCCGGGGGGATAGTCTAGGGGGGTGCCCATTTAGGCGAAGGGGGCGCCATGATGGATGGCCGCTCTTCACAGCATTTGATTCCGAAAGAAATCAGCATGTCTGATATGGTGGCTGATTGTGCGGAGGAAGCATTCGAAAAAAAACGATTGATGCAACAAAATAATGCTAAACTGCTATGGAAGAGGAGAGATTAAAATCATTTGCTCATAGATGTTATAAGAGGACTACATCGAAACAAGATATGTTGTTTCAAATAGAAGGAGGACAAATCCATGCGCATCATCAGGATCTCATTGACGGTAGCCCTATTGGCTGTGTTTTTGATTTCATCGGTCACCCCAGTTTTAGCTGCCGACAGACAAGAGGGGAAGAAGATTCAGACGCAGGACAAGCTTGCTTTTGACAGTGCCAGGACCGCGGTTCTGATTATGGACTACCAAACCGACATCGTAGGCATGCTCCCGGTGAAGGAACAAACACCTCTTTTGGAGAATGCTGGTGCCATCCTCAAGGAAGCGCGCAAAGCAGGTCTGCCTGTCATCTATGTCGTCGTTCGGTTTCGGGACGGCTTCCCCGAGATCAGTCTGCAGAACAAGCTTTTTGCCGGCCTCAAAGAATCCGGACGCTTGCGCGAAGGCACTCCGGGAGCCGAGATACATCCCAAGGTCGCAGCTCAGCCGGGCGACATAGTGGTTACCAAGCGCCGCGTGGGAGCCTTCACCTCCACCGATTTAGAAACGATCCTACGTGCTAAAAATATTGATACGCTCGTATTATTTGGCATCGCCTCAAGCGGAGTAGTCCTTTCCACCGTGCGTTGGGCTGCTGACATGGACTACAAGCTCTTTGTTATTTCCGATGCCTGCGCCGATATGGATAAAGAGGTTCAGCGTGTGTTGACAGAGAAGGTCTTTCCTCGACAGGCTACGGTGGTGACGACAGAGGAATTTGTGAAAACTATCGGGAGAAAGGCTGGAATTCAGGAAGGCAAATGAGGGATTCGCGTCGTAGTCATAGGAACTACTTCTCTCCACCTTCTATCGGTGTGAACCCTTCGGGCCGATAGAGGCCGCGCATTTTAAGTATCTTCGAAAAGTCGCCCGACAAGAGCGTCTCAACCAGTTTTTCCCTGGCTTCGAGCTGCAGTGCCGACCAATTTCCCTTGACGCGGACCACGAAACGTGTGCTGATCATTGTTCCTTCCAGCGGATGCGGATCATCAATCGTGCCGCCGAGCGGTACGATATCAAATATGTCTGGAAATGTCTGCAGGGTGAACAACCCCAGATGGTAGAGAATTATTGCGGCATCCGCCTTGCCATAAGCGACAGACCAGGGGAGATCGCGGTGATGGATGCGTGCGCCGGCCAGCCATTTGTAAGAATCACCGTCGGCATTGTTAAAAATATTGTTAATCAGTTCTTCAGCAGACATCTGTTTCGGGGGCTTCTTGTCGTGAACCGCGATGCCGTATAAGGTAGTGAGATAATTCTCGAACGCGCCAGGCTCCAACTTCGGATTCGGCGTCACAAACCGCACGTCTTTACGCCCGAGGTCCCAGACGGAACGAATCTCTTTCGGATTCCCTTTCTTAACCAGAATTACCGCGCCGCGATCCCGGTAGAGCGGGTAAACAGGTCCGTCAGCATATCCTGCTTGAATCAATTTATCCATGACGAGCCTCGATGCAACGGCAACCGATGGTATACAGGTGATATACAGATTTCCTAACTCCAGTGTATGATTCTTAATCTGCTCAATAACAATCGGCGGACTCGTGGTATAAAAGCAGTTATGGAGCGGCCGGTCCTTGAATTTTTCCAGAAAAAGCGGCCATACGTCACGCAGGGCGGGGTGGTAGTTTCCCTCCGTGGAAAGCACCAGGTCGCAGGACGAGATAATGCCGTGCAAGTCAAATAAAGTATTTGAGGTCGGATCGTTTAAGTTAGGAGTAACAATCCCCTGGTCAGCCGGCCAATCCAGCAGCTGCGGGGTATCGATGACCGGGTTGCCCGTAATTTTCGGCATCTCAGCCCATGCATTCAAACCCAAAACAGTTGAAGCAACCATGACCATTCCGAACAGATAAAACTCTTTCATGATAAACATCCAAGGCATCCCCCCTTCTGAAGACATTGATGGTTTCCGATAGTGATATAGCGAATTATAGCAGATGAGAGGGGTGTGGTCTTCAGAAAGTTATAGAGTGTAAAAGGCCGCACGATTGGCCGCAGCATGTTTTGCCCCGCATCTGAGACGATTATTTTGACGGCTGCACCGACAACTACGTATTAGTTGCACAATGGATTGACCGCAGAGTTCGGTAATAATATGTCACAAGTAGCTTGCGGTGTACATATGGAAGTCAGCCTAACAATCTGATGCAGACTGAATTTAAAGTTGCTGACGCGTATCAAATGTTTCCGAGGAACTAAGGAGGTATGTCTTAGATCTGCCGCATAAGTCAGGTAAACGAGTGACATGAATCAATGGTAGCTATTCATCTTTGTACGAGATGCGGCCGGCCCGCCTAACGGATCATATAAATCGCGGCTACTACAGAACCTATTACGATTACAATGCGCCTCAGCATTGAGGGACTGATCCGTCCGGCCAGCCTGCCCCCTAATGCCCCGCCGGCGAGTGCCCCTACAGCCATGATAAGCGCCGCTGACCATACTACTTGTCCGGAAAACAAAAAAAAGATTGCGGCCGCAATGTTAATGCTGAACGAGAGCGCCTGCTTGAGGGCATTGAGGCGTGTAAATGAGTCTTCTATAACAACTCCGAGCGCTGCTATGACTATCACGCTTACGCCGGCCCCGAAGTAGCCACCATAAATAGCGGCAGGAAGAATCGGAAATATCGACCATGCATCGTGTAACGTAACCTTTTCTGATTTGCCTGCGCTGCGAGTGAGCCATGACCGCACTCTATCCTGGACGGCCATAAGGACAACGGCCATAATGATCAGATAGGGCACAATTTTTCTAAAGATTTGATTATCCGTGTGAAGGAGTATAATCCCTCCGCCAATCCCTCCAAGCACACCGACCGGTAGAAGAAGCCACAAACGGAGAGATTGTCCGCGCAGGTCCTTCATTTGTGCAAAGGTTGCGCCAAGATAGCCGGGACAAAGTGCCACTGTATTGGTTATGTTTGCGGCAACAACCGGAATGCCTACAGCCGTAAGCATGGGAAATGTAATAAGTGTTCCACCGCCAGCGAGGGCATTCACCGCACCTCCTGCAACGGCTGCCGATCCCACAATCAATAAATGTAACACACTCATAATCTGGATACCTCTTGGTATAATTTTAGCTGATCATCATTTTCGTGCACAAGTCATTACGCTCTTCCTATGGTGTCAAAGGGGGTCGCGCATGGAATTCGATGGGTAGATTGCAAGCTCCTGAACTTCGCTTCCTGTAGATATTCTATGACAATTATTTCCACTGAAAAGTGACTATCCTCAGAAATGAACAGGAGTGAGAGAGCAACAAGAAGTTCTCACCTTGCTGCGTTTTCTCGCGGGCGGATTCTTAGAAGAACTTAACATCCAGTGGAGCTACATTTACAAGCGTACTCCGCACACAGTTGCGGCAATCTTAAAGTGCGCTTTACAGGAAGGCATCGAGAGGACCGAGAGTCGTTCAGATCAATAGAACTAACTGATAGATTTCGCCCCGAATTGTGCCGGGAAGAGGGCATGCTTAAAAGTCAGACAACTTTTTTCGTTCCTTTCTTGTAACTGAGCCCGTATCATTTCTACTATAGATACACAGTTATTTCCGGAAACAACCGCGTTGGTGAGAACCTGACCGGGGGAAGTTACGTGTGGCATAATTAAGTCGAAATAGAAAAGCTCTTCGGCATTGTTACACGGACAAACCGACGTGCGGGAAGACTTATCATATTTGTACTTTCGGCAATCACATGGTCTACCCGAGCGTGAATCGTAATGAGTCGTAATTAAATAACTTTCGAAAACGGTCTTTTTAAGGAAACGCATGCCTCCTCTCGAAGCAACGCCATCGGAATAATCACCGTATTCACGCAGTCCTTCGCAACAATTCTCTTCCTGATTTCGTGCGCCTTCAAGTTTTCACGGCGCATTTTAGTTCCGGCTTGCCGGAATCAATTATATTCTTCATGGTGGTCTCCGAACACATGGTGGATGATTTCCCACGCGGTCTCTTCGATGGATTTGTTCGTAGTATCGACGACTTTCCAGATCCGGTGCTTCTTGCGGAGGTCCCTGACATACTCGACCTCGGCAAAGATCTTCTTGAATTCGCTGTAGCTCGTCGGGAGCGAGGACTTTTCTTGGCGCACCCTCCTGATTTTCTGAAGGACCTCGGGATCGATTACCAGACAGACGATCTTTTGCTGATCGATTTCGAAAAGCTCTTCGGGCAGGGGGATGCCCGGAACGATCGGGACATTGGCGACCTTGTAGCCCTCCTGGGCCAGAAAGATCGAGGTCGGGGTCTTGGACGTCCTCGAAAGTCCGACGATAACGATGTCCGCGCCATCGAGGTGCTCGGTGTCCCTGCCGTCGTCGTGTCCCAACGTATACTCGATCGCGTCGATGCGTTTGAAGTATCGTTCATCGACCTTTCTGAGCAGACTCGGAGTTTCGAGCGGTTCCAGTCGAAGATAGGCCGCGAGGTTGTTGATCAGCGGGCCCAGAATGTCGAGATGAAAAATCTTGTTATTCACGCAATAGGCGGTCGCATAGTCGCGCATCTCCTTTTTGACAAAGGTAAAAGCTATCAGGGCCTTGTCCGACTTGGCCTGGTCGAGGACCTTTTTGAGCCCGGCCTTGGAATCAATGTCGTGGAAAAGCATGATCTTGGGGTGGGTGTGTTCAAACTGCACCAGAGCCGCCCTCAGAATATGCAGGCCGCTCTGGCCCGTAGCGTCGGAAATAATGGCGATTTTTTTTGCAGACATGTTCACCTCGATTGTAGTAGACTCTAACCCCAACCGCGCCTCACAAGCGCGATGCCGCCCGCGGCGGATGCAAGTAGCGTTTTGAAACTCACCCAGACAAGGGACAAACACCCGAAGGGCGCATATCTCCAAAGCCGATTCTCACAGTTTTTCTCCTGGGTAAAGTTTATTTTAAGGGTGGTGTCATCCCCTACTGCCCCGATTTGACTGCGCTAACGACCAGTTTATGATACCAGGAATTTGAGGAAATAGGGTGACGCTCGAAGTTTAGGGTGGTGAAGATTAGATGAATCCCGCCGCATATTTACAAGAGAAACCATGCGTCTGTGGTACAAGCACTTTTGTGTGGGTTCCAGGAAGGAAGCAAAAAAAGGACCTTCCCTACTATAAGCGGAAATCTTCAATCCTGAGATGATGACTACAGAGTGTGGTATCAGGCGTTGTTGACGCTGAGCGGTACGGGGCTGTGATTGTTGGAATTTCCTTGCTTTCTCGGCCGGTAATAGACCTGCTACCACGTCCGGAATGTGATGATAGGTATGGATCGAATCAGGATCGACCGGGAACCGGACTGTCCTGCCGGGAAACGCGGGCAGTCTGACAGAGTAAAGGCGATCACCTCTGTCAGACAAAGCCCTTCCCATCGGGGAACGTTATTACGGGGATTATATAAGCATGGGAATTTTGATCACTATCATAGGCGCGAATTTAGTACCCTGCTAAGGAACGTCTTCGTCCTTTCGGCCTTGGGGCCGGTGAAGATTTCCGCGGGAGGGCCGGTCTCTACAATTTCCCCTTTATCAAAGACCACAACCCTGTCAGCCACTTCCCTTGCAAAGACCATCTCATGAGTCACGATGACGGTGGTCATCCCCTCGCGAACAAGATCTTTGATAACCGCCAGGACCTCCCCCACCATCTCGGGGTCAAGGGATGACGTCGGCTCATCAAAAAGCATCGCCTCGGGCGTCATGGCGAGGGCACGGGCGATGGCCACCCTCTGCTGCTCCCCGCCCGAGAGCTCCGCAGGATAACTTCCCGTCTTATGGTCGAGATTTATCCTCTTTAAAAGACCGAGGGCCATAGCGTCTGCCGCTTTTCTATCCATGCCGAGCACCCTGACAGGCGCCTCGATGATATTTTCGAGCGCGGTCATATGCGGAAAAAGATTGAACTGCTGAAATACCATCCCGACTTTTAGCCTGATCTTCCTTATATTTTCGAGGTCTTCTTTCCCGGGCCTTATCCTATCAATGCCGTGGAGCTTCATGCCGGCGACCGTTATCTCCCCCCTCTGGAAATATTCCAGCCCGTTTATGCATCTGAGGAAGGTGCTCTTGCCGCTGCCTGAGGGGCCAATGAGTGCAACTACTTCCCCCTTTCGGACATCGAGATTGAGGCCCCTGAAAAGCAGATCATCTCCGTAATATTTATGGAGCTCCCTTACCGTGATCATCTCTTAGAGCCCTTAAGCCTTTCTTCCAGCCGCTTTGCGAGCAAGGAGAGGGGATAGCTCATCGCAAAATAGAGGAAGGCGACGATGAGCCCCAGTTCGAAAAACCTCAGCGTGGTTGCCGCGAGAATGCTGTAAGTCTTTGTCAGCTCCACCATCGCGATTACCGAGACCAGCGAAGAATCCTTAAAGAGTGCAATAAAATCGTTCGTCACGCCAGGAGTGGCTATCCTCAGGGCCTGGGGAAGTACGACCCTTCTTATGGCAAGCCCCTGGGGCATGCCGAGGGAGAGGGCCGCCTCCATCTGGCCATTCGGCACCGCCATTATCCCCGCCCTGTATATCTCGGCTTCATACGCCGCGTAATTCATACCGAGACCCAAAAAAGCGGCCGTCAGCGGGCTGAGGGAGACACCGATGTTAGGAAGCCCGTAGTAGAGGATGTAGAGCTGTATCAGAAGCGGCGTGCCCCGGTAAAGCTCGATGTATGCCGTTGAAAAATTGCTAAACGGAGGTCTGCCATAGAGTCGGGTGACGGTGAGCAAGAGACCGAGAGAGACCGCAAGGGCCATCGACACGACAGAGATGACAATGGTTATGCCCGCCCCTTTGAGAAGCGCAGGAATAAAGGTGATGAGTGCCGCTTTCTTGCTCTCTTCGATACCCACGGACCTCTCCGGCTCCTTTGCCTTGGGAAGAAGCTTTTCCTGTTTTTCGTTCCAGAGGCCCCACTTTTCGTATATCTTTTTTAGCTCTCCGGTTCTAAGGAGCCTGCCCAGTATTTTGTCCATCTCGTTTCGGAGGTCCTCGTCCCCTTTTCTCATTGCGATCCCGTAAAAACCCTCGCCTATCGGAGGGCCTGCATATTTCAGTTTTGGGTTTGTCTTTCCGTAATACGCTGCTATCGGGAGATCGAGCAAGACGGCATCGAGCCTTCCAATGGCAAGGTCTTCATAAGGCTCGACCTGGCCGGAGTATATCTTCACATCCACGCCGCCGATTCCGGTGAGGATTTCCTGGGCCACGGTGCCTGAAAGGGTGCCGACCTTCTTGCCTTTTATATCATTGATCCCGCCAATGGCGGGGTCGTCCTTCCTTACCACGAGTTGTTCGGTAAAGACGTAATAGGGGATGGAGAAGAGGACCCTGGATTGCCTCTGAGGAGTGATCTCTATGCCGTTCATGGCCATATCGAAATCTCCCCTGTCCAAGGCGGGGATGAGGCTGTCCCATGCGTTTTGGGACTGTCGCGCCTTTACCCCAAGCTCCCTTGCAATCGCATCGGCAAGGTCCACTTCGAAGCCGATGAGTTTTGAAGGATCACTTCGGATCGGGAAATACATACGGGGCCCCTCCCTCGGAATCGGAACCCCATAAGAGATAGCCCCTCTTCTTTATTTCGTCAACCCCGCTCCCTGAAGGCAGCGAAGGCGCTGCCCACGAGACCAGAAGAAATATTCCCATGAACAGTGAAAAAATCCTGAAAGGCCGTATCATGAAAACCTCATCGGATACGGTAACCGAAAATCAGCAGAGGGATCAAGCAAAGGGTTTGACCAACGCAATTTTTTCGTGAGTGGGAGCATTATCCTGTAAGAGGGCAAAACGAATAATAACGCTGCAATAACCTCTTTTTTTTGCTTTTTTCGGCCGGAAAATCGAAGATCAATACGTGTTTTAGAGTTGTAAGGTTGCGCAACATGATATATATTGAGATTAGGAGTGAAATGGAAGGATAATGGAGGTGAAAATGATGGAAAAATTCCTAGCGATATTAGTGGCGATGTTCTTTGTGTTTTCCCTCGTGAGCGTTGCCGGCGCCGCCGAGAAACAGATGTACAGCAAGGACCAGATGTACTCTGTCAGAGGACCGGTGCTGGCCGTTGACGCAGCTGCCAAGACATTGACCGTAAAGTCCATAGAGCGGGACAAATCACCCTCTCTCAGATGGAAGGGTGATATCACATTCATTACAGGTGATAACACAAAATTCGCCATGGGTAAGAAGGTTGAGACGTTTCAAGACCTGAAGGCCGGCGAGAAGGTGCTGGTGAAGTTTCACGAGAAAGACGGAAAATATATTGCTGACACCGTCCGTATTGCCTCCGAAAAACACGGGTAATATGAGACGTTCATAACCTATAGCCGGTTATAACGATGAGGAGGCGTTGAATATTTGCAACACCTCCTTTTTCTGTGGGCTGAAGACGGAAAGTCCTCTAATGAGCTCAAGTTTCATTCACCTTTTGCATCTGGTAGAATTGACTATCTTGGAGGTCTGATCTCATATGGGAATTAAATATGTCCTTTATTTTCTGATCGGGGGGACCGTCATAAGCGTGGTCACCTATTTCGCGAGCCACTCAAGGACGATGGTCGCCGCTTTTTTTGCAAATCTGCCGGTCATGACGCTGATAACGTTTCTGACTATCTATTACGAGGCAGGTCAGAAGGCGGTAGTCCCCTACGCCCATGGGCTGATCATCATGCTCTTCCCATGGCTGGCATATATCGGGGCGATCATTTTTTTGACGCCGCGGATCGGGGTCATACCTTCCTTGCTGATAGGGATTTTCTTATATCTCGCGCTCGCCTACATCGTAATTTTTGTGAAGAGGTTCTAAGAAGGTCAGAATGAAGGCCGGCGGTTCAGGTCGCTCTTTGACGTAAGGCATAGCGGTCGGCAATTCAGGTAAGTAAAGGAGCAGAGCTTTTTTCGAGGGCAAGTGCCGTCCTTATGAATATGTCCGGTTTTATCTTGATAGCGCCGAAAAGGGCGCTAAAAGGCTTTATGTTGAATTTCGGCAGGTTCAGCCACGCCTCGGCTACGTAGTAGTTACCTTCACTGCGGGCGGTGAAGGTCATCTCACGCGGGATACCATGGAGGGTGAGGGTCCCTTTGATCAGGTAGGACGAGTCTTCTTTTGTCACTGATGCGGAACTGAAGGTAATAAACCTGTGGGTCGCTGCGTCGAGTACGTCCTTAAGGATATTCTCGTCTATATCTTTTTTGCTTGCCTCAGACAGCAGGTCCCTCCTCTCGACGCCGTCCACCAGCGCGCAGTCCACATGAAGCGAGGCAGCGTCAAATCGAGCATCGATCAGGGAGTCGTCATCGCCGAGTTCGACAATGAAAGAAGTGACATTGATCCTCAGGTCGTAGGCGAGGGCCGACAGGATTCCTTCCTTGTAGGTGAATATCTGACATGTCGCGGACGTCTGATCAAAGCGTCTCATCTGCAGCCGCCAAACGCCCGCCCATACGCGACCGTCCAAAGTACTCCTACCTCCCGCAAAAAAGTCATCATTATCCCCTCCTCGTTTTCTCTTATAAATTATAGATGAAAGTCTTGCTGGCTGTCATTATGTCTTGTCCGATAACCCCTCCCTGCCTCCCCTCATCAGGGGAGGATCCGCCCCTCCCCCTTGATAAGGGGGGTAGAGGGGGGTTGGATTCCCGACGCGCTTCGCTTGCGGGAAAGAACAGGTTTAATGTTTTTAGTTGACAAGTAATATTAAATGCGCCGCAGAAATAGGTTAAAATAGTGTATAGATTGATTATCGATAAGGGAGGTCGGATATGATCGACAAAACAAAGGTGCAGGAAGTTATCGAGAGAGTAAGGCCCTTTCTCCAGCGGGACGGGGGCGATGTTCAGCTTGTGGATGTGACGGATGACAACGTGGTAAAGGTGAAACTTACCGGAGCATGCGGTCACTGTCCTATGTCGATGATGACTCTTAAGGGCGGCATCGAAGCAGAACTGAAAAGAGACATCCCCGATTTGAAGGCGGTCGAGGCGGTATAAGAGGGGCCATTCCTCTTGTCCGGCACGCAGCCCGGCCCTCACTAGTGTGCCGGAGCGGTCTGTTGGCAAAAAGGCTCTGCTGTCTGGGTTTAAGGTCCTTTTTTGCTGTGGGGACGCCGGGTCGTTGCGAGGCGAGCAGACGAGGTCAAGACATTTAGGTCTAAAGAAGTGGTGATCTTTTTTTGCGGTAAGATCCATGCCCTCTCTTTGATTTTTCTCCAGCCGTAGATATATCTCTTCATAATTTTTTCATAATCCTGTCAAATAATTTCATTTTGAGATTTACTAAGAATAACGTCAAAGGAGGATACTTACCGTGCAACGAAAGAAAAGACCGATTATCATCGCAGCAACTTTTACCATCATCGGACTGATCGCAGGGCTTGTGATCTCAGCGAATTCTTCATTTTATGTAAAGGCGTATGCGGCGGAGCCGAAGATATCGAAGAATGCAATCGATATCCTGTCAAGGACGGGCCAGGCGATGGCGGAAGTCGTTGCCGCCGTAAAGCCCGCGGTAGTAAATATATCGACCTCGCACACCGTAAGAACGCCCGGAACATCAAACCCATTCTTCAATGACCCTTTCTTCAACCGATTTTTTGGAGAAGAATTCGGAAATATGAGAAGACATAGGGAATACAAGCAGTCGAGTCTCGGGTCCGGGGTCATTGTGGACAAGGACGGATATATACTCACCAACTACCATGTGATAAAGGACGCCGACGAAATAAAGGTGAAGCTCTCGGACAACAGGGAGTTCAAAGGAAAGGTAATCGGGAAAGACGCAAGGACCGATATCGCCGTCATTAAAATAAACTCAGACCACCTCCCGACACTGATGATCGGAGATTCGGATACATTGAAAGTGGGTGAGACGGTAATCGCAATAGGAAATCCCTTTGGGTTAAACCAGACCGTCACCTCCGGTATCGTCAGCGCAACAGGCCGCGCAAATGTGGGCATCGCCGACTACGAGGATTTTATCCAGACCGACGCGGCGATCAATCCCGGAAACTCAGGAGGCGCGCTTGTGAATGTGAGGGGCGAGCTTGTCGGCATCAATACCGCGATCTTCAGTACGTCAGGCGGATATCAGGGGATAGGGTTTGCCATACCCAGCGCTATGGTCAAAACCGTGATGGAAAACCTGATCAAAAACGGCAAGGTTGTGAGGGGATGGTTGGGTGTTTCGATCCAGCAGATAACGCCTGAACTTTCGAAACAGTTCGATCTCAAGGAACAAAAAGGGGTACTCGTCGGAGACGTTACGGAGGACAGCCCGGCTGAAAAGGCGGGAATCAAAAGGGGCGACGTGATTATCGGATATAACGGGAAAGAAGTGGAAGATCCGGCGAACCTCAGGAACATGGTGGCCAATACCGCTCCCGGTAGGGAAGTTGTCCTCAGGATAGTGCACGACGGAAAAGAGGAAAAGGTAAAAGTGACCGTGGCGGAGCTTCCCGCTGAGATGCAAAAGCTCCCGGGGAAATTCGACAACGCCCTGAAGGGGGTGCAGGTTCAGGACCTTACCCCGGATCTCATGAAAAATCTGAGGCTCCCCGGGCAAATAACCGGTGTTATCATAACGAATATTGAAGAGGGCAGCCCTGCCGGAGGCGTTCTGGCGCGCAATGATGTGATAATTGAGATAAACAGAAAAGGTATCAACAACCTGAAGGATTTCGAAAACGTGGTCTCCAGGATCGGATCGGACCAGAATATACTGCTACTGATATATAGAGAAGGGTCGACCTTCTACGTTACGCTTTCAGGAAAGTAAAAACGGTAATCAGATGACAAGGAGTTCGATACATACAGCTCCCCGGCTCAATGGGGGACTGTATGTATCTCTCCTTCATGAAGTGTCGTGAGCACTATTCGTGATTACAGGGGTTGTAAACGCATTTCAAGACCAGATTACTTAACCGGAAGTTCCTTCCTATAATCAACGGAAGTTCTCGCCTTGTTCCTCATGGTCCCTTCATTGAGTCTGCTAACATCCGAATATTGTCTTTGCGTCACTCATAGGTGCACGTGAAAACTGCGCATGTGGGCGAAATTGAGGGAATATATTATTGCCTTATAAGATTTATAAGAAAGTTTAACAATTTAGACGTAGTGTTAAATGATAAAATAGTATAAGTGAATAGTCCCGACAAGCCAGCCCCTTTGTGAAAAGGGTGCGGAAAGCGGCGGATCTTTTAATAAGATGGCCGAGCTGCCGAAGGAAAAAACGGTAGTTCGGCTTTTTGTTTTTGGTGAGGGTTTGGCCTGGGAAGGAGGTCACTATGACCGTAAAACAGCTAATGAATAAAGAAGTGGTGACGGTTCTTCCATCTTCCACTCTTTTTGAAGTTGCCCAAAAGATGAAAGAGCATCGCATTGGATCGGTTCTTGTCGTTGAAGAGGGCTGGAAGCTTAAGGGGATTGTCACAGACAGGGACGTAGCTATCGCGGTAGCTGCAGATTCTAAAGACCCAAAGACAACCTTTGCGTATGAGATTATGACGGCAGACCCGATATGCATCAGTGCAGATGCGGATTTTGATTCCGCCCTGAGGATAATGAACCAAGCGACTGTCAGAAGGCTCCCTGTTACGGAAAACGGCAAGGTAGTGGGTCTCTTATCTTCAGCGGATGTGGCAAGAGAGATAAAGGACGAGTTTCAGCAGTTCATCGGCCTCGAAGAGGCCTTTGCAAAACACTGCTGCTGAACAAGAAACAAAGGCTAAACCCCTCACAAAGGGAAGGGAGGCAAGACATGGTACTCGAACTGGATGAAAAAGAAACAGAGTTGTTAAAACACGCACTGGAAAGTTTTGATAACGAACTGAGAACATTAATAGCCAGGACTGACAAAAGGGACGCGAGGGCCGAACTCCACAGCGATGAAGTGGTTGCAAGAAGGCTCCTTGAAAGTGTAACCAGAAGAGCGAGGCCGGTTGGCAACATAGAGGGGTACTGCGACAATTTGAGCATAGAGCTTGCCGGGTGGAAAACGAAGCTCGCGGGCATTGTTAAAAAGCTGGACAGTGTGTCAACGGGTGACAAGGAGAAAGTGGTGGCGGAGGTGAACGAACTGCACATGGTCATGGAGGAGCTTAACGACAGGATCGGGAGACTGAAACTCGAATGTGCGACAAGCTGGGAACCCGAAAGAGAAGAAATAGAGAACAAGGCCGGCTGGCTGAGACAAAAGCTGGATGAGATAGGAGATGCTATTCCTCAAGGAGATATAGGAGGGTGAGAGGTGAGAAAGGCAGACCTCTAAAAGGCATTGAGCTCAGACCTTAAAGTATTATTGGTAAAGAAAAGGAGACATTTACATGAAAATACCCATAGTAGACTATGAAACGTGTATAGGGTGCGGCTCATGTCCTGAGCTTTGTCCCGAGGTCTTTGAATTAAGGAATGATGAGAAGGCATGGGTAATCGGCCCTGATAAATGCCACACATGCAATTGTCAGGAGGCGATTGATGTCTGTCCCGTCCAAGCCATAAGCTGGAGCGAGTAACAGATATAGATAAAATACATCAATGAGCAAGTATGAGCGGGCAAGCGTCATCGCGACTCGTCCCATTTTTTACTAACCCAACGTTTTTAAAGGGGGTAACGACTATGACAGTGGCAATAAACGGACTTGACCCCGAAAATTTGATGAAGGTTGTGGAGACGGTGAAACAGAATTGGGAGGTTGGGAGGACGGTATGGAAGGCATCAACAACCTGGAAAGGCGGCTTTAAGGTCGAGACGTGTTCGAGGGAATTCACTCTCATGGCAGATGAGCCTGAGATGCTCTGCGGGACAAACACCGCGGCCAATCCTGTGGAGATGCTCCTCCAGGCATACGGGGCATGTCTCAGCATAGGATATGCCATGAACGCCGCGGTGAGAGGAATAAGGATTGATGACATAAAGATCGATCTGGAAGGAGAGATTGACCTGCCTGGCTTTCTTGGCCTCGAACCTCCCGAAAAGCTTCATATGGATAAGCTCCCAGGATTCAAGACCATCAAGGCAAAGGTGAGGATCAAAGCCGGTGCGGACGAAAAAACCCTCCGGGAACTCCATAAGCATGTGGTAAACACCTCGCCTGTGGGATTGACGCTCTCAAGACCTGTGAAGATCGAAACCAATCATGGAGGTTTGGTAGAAGATGCAGGAGGTTCTGAGCCAGCCACCAAAAATCCGTGATTCACAACGTACTGTCCATAAAGTTGTCGGAAAACGCGTGTATGGGGAGCGTTTTTGACCCGTAGAAGCCACGGACCGAAGCCGACGGCTGAGCTCTCCCAAGTATCGGGACCGTCAGAGCTCGACGATCCTCGTGCTGATTTCGATCGCCGCCTCGGCCCCCTGGCCAGCAGAGATGATAGCTTGGGAGTGGCCCTGGCGGAGAGCGCCGACTACGAAGAGACCGGGGATGCTCGACTCGCCCGCTCCCCTCGTCACGATCTTGAACCCCTCGGCGTCGCGCTCCAGAGGGAGGCCCTCGAGGTACTCGTCGTTGAGAGAGATCCCCCCCCACCCCATAATGACCTCGCAGGGGATGACGCGCCCGTCGGCGAGCCGCACCCCCTCGAGGGTCTTTTCGCCGAGAAGCTCCTCCGGCCGCCCCTCGACCAGGCCGATTCCCTCCTCCTTGAGAAGCGATGCGTACGTCTGTACCGGAGAGAAACCATGAGCAAGGAAAGTCACGTCCTTGGTGAACAGCTGCTTCATGCCGACGCTGAGGCGCACCCCGTTGACGGTGCGGTCGATGACAAGCAGCTTCTTGCCGGTAGTACGATAGCCGTCGCAGATCATGCAGGTGAAGTAGGAGGTACCGAAGAAGCGCGCTATGTTCTTGAGAGGGGCGAGGGTTTCCCTGGCCCCTGAGGCAGCGATGACGAAACGGGAGCGATACGTCCTACCCTCAGCCTGCACCTCAAAATACTCTCCCCGGGGCGCAACGCGGTTCACCGTAACGCGCTCGATAGCAACGTCGAAGCTTTCTGCCTGGGCAAGGCCGGATTCCAGAAGGTCCGGGCCTGTAACAACGCGAAGGCCGAGGTAGTTCTCGATATGCTTTGCGTGGTAGGTCCGTCCGCCTTGCCGGTGGAACAGCATAACGCGGAAGTTGTAGCGGCCGAGGTAGATGCAAGCCTGCAGGCCACCCGGGCCAGCTCCGATGACAATGCAGTCGAGCGGTGACTCTGCGCCCTCGGTGCCACCTATGCCGTCCTTTCGCTCCATCGTCCCTCCATCGGTACCACAGCGTTTCTGACAAGGTTTTTTTTCAATACGAGGAAAACATATCACGAGAAGGGGCCCCTGTCAAACGAGCGGATGATCTGATGAAGGGATTGATTTTGTTTCAGGATGCGCTATCATGAAATAAAAAGAGAGTGGAAGGAGGGCCTTATGGCGTATTCGGACGATCAATTGAGAGCCAAGATTCTGGAGATGTATCCTGAAATCAAAAAGCACGAGATATCTTTTAGTCTTCGTTTCAATGCTGAGAAGAATGCCTATATTCTCGATTTCAAGAAAGGCAAACATGAACTCACAACGCATCTCGAGAAGAAGGATGCGGACGACTGCCTGAATAATATCAAGTGCGTATATCTCGGGGTGCAGGTCGGCCAGTTCATCAGATATTTCGAAGAAGGAGAAAGCAATTGAGGTAGGTCGATGTCGTCTGAATTTTACAACCGCAAAGGAAGGAGGCTTCTATGCCTATTTTAGAATACTCAAATCTAAAGATTAAGCTGGATGATGAAGGATATCTCGAAAATCCCGATGACTGGAACGAAAAGGTGGCGTGCGCATTGGCAGAGAATGAGGGAGTCGAAGAACTCACCCAAGATAGAATGGAGATTATCAAATTCCTGAGGGATCATTACAGAAAATATAACTTTTTCCCGCTTCTCGGTTCTATCTGTAAGAATGTTCACCAGCCCAAGGAATGCATAACCGAAAAGTTTATGGAACCTCTCACCGCATGGAAGGTGGCAGGTCTTCCAAAACCTAATCCCCAAGTAGTGGGGTATCTCAAAGGAGAAGGAGGTGTAGTTTAAGGAATTAAATATAAGCTTACCCCATTCTTGATAAGAAAGAAAAACAAGGCGATGAATTTGAAATTGAATAATTTGGAGGCGGTTGAGATAATGACCTTCCCAGCTTTCATGCCCACTTTTATGTCAACTTTTTGTGAGAATAACGGGTAAAAATAGAATTACCTTGAGGAAACAATGAAAATAAGGGAACTCCTGAATGAGAAAAAAAGCGGGGTATCTTTCGAATTCTTTCCGCCGAAATCGGTTGAAGGTAAAGAAGGCTTCATGAAAGTTGTCCTTGATCTAAGCAGATACAATCCCCTGTATGTGTCTGTGACCTACGGTGCGGGTGGCAGCACGCAGGAGCGGACTGCCAAAACTCTCGGATGGATTAAGGGAGAAACAGATCTCACGGTAATGTCCCATCTTACCTGCACCGGCGCAACCAGAAGCAGCGTTGCTGCGCTCCTCGAAAATTACAGAGAAAACGGCATAGACAACATCCTCGCGCTGCGTGGTGATGCGCCGAGAAACGCACCCGACTTCAACGCCTCCAAAGGTGAATTCAGATATGCAAAGGACCTGGTTGAATTCATAAGGGGATATGATTATTTCTCTACAGGTGTTGCCGTATATCCGGAAGGTCACTTCGAGTCTCCTGACATTGCTAGGGACATGGATTATACAAAACAGAAAGTGGATGCCGGCGCCGACTTCGGTATTACTCAGATGTTTTTTGACAACCGATATTATTATGAGTTTATGGAGCGGGCGGAAAAAATAGGGATAAATATTCCGATACTGCCGGGTATAATGCCAATTACCGATTGCAGAAAGATTGAGGAATTCGCGAACTTTTGCAACGCGACGATTCCGAAAAATGTAAGGGTGGAGATCTCCCCTTATATAGACAAGCCTGAAGATATGAGGAAGGTAGGAATTAATCATGCCGTAAAGCAGTGCGAAGATCTGATAAGTAACGGGGTCAGGTTCCTTCATTTTTATACCATGAACAAATCGGATTCTGTGAGCGAGATAATCGATGCTTTGCCGAAAGGGTGAGATGCAGCAATAGTAACTAACCACTTTTATGGAAAAAACTTTTGATGATCTTATTGCACGAAAGTCCTGAGGCGATATGTTCTTTCATTCCATAATTGTAGGTCATCGGTATCTCCAGGATTTGCGACCTTGTGGCTAAAAGAGCGACCTGGAGACGCTATCCCTGATGCGAGTTTTCGAAAAGAAAGTTGAGGCCTCAGCTTGCTTCTATCAAACGCCGACCGCTTCTCCGCCAATGATAACGCCTGCGTTCCAAAACGAGCAGCCTTCCTATAAAACCTCCATCAAGACTTATGCGCTCGTGGGAAGGGAACATAATTACCGCCTTGTTCGTAAAATTATTAATTATTACCAAGTTCGAGAAGTATATACGACAAACGGAATTACAGCATTTCAATGCCAAAATGCCGGCAGTCGAATATGATTTGTCTACAGGCATTAAATGCTAATCTTGACAGATTGTTTTTTTAATTGTTTTTTTATGTAATTGACTTTCAAAAGTTTGAGAGATATCCTAAGAAAAGAGTGAGGGGATCATGAAGTCACAAAAATTATTTCACCGCATCTTAATCCTGACCCTTATTATTACGTCATTTCTCCTCTCAGGCAATTCAAGTGCAGACCCGCTTGATAGATGGCTTTGGAGAGATCCGATACCTCAGGTCGGATTCGTTTCAAAAATAACTTATGGCAATGGTATGTTTGTCGCTGTGGGCGGAGCGATCTCTTCTTCGCCTGATGGCATGAACTGGACCGTAAGGGTTTCAGACCTGTCTAATCCGTTGTCCGGAGTGGCTTTTGGTACCGGCACTTTTGCCGCTGTAGGCACCGGGGGCAAAGTTCTTACCTCCACGGATGGGATAAACTGGACAGCAATCGATACCCAAATCAAGGATGACCTGAATGATGTGGTCTTCGGAGGCGGAATCTTTGTTGCCATCGGGGCCTACACGAACATGACTTCTCCGGATGGAATAAACTGGACCATTATATCAACAGGTAATCCCGTAACTGGCGGGATCGCACGCGACGCTGTTCATTTGGCCTACGGAAACGGTACTTTTGTTACAGTAGGCGTTAATGGCGGAATTTCTACTTCACCGGATGGACTCAATTGGACACAAAGGAACATCAATGGTCCTATCACTGATCATTTTTCTGAAGCTAATGTTACATACGGGAATGGGACATTTGTTGTTATGGGGTGGCGTGGCCAACCCCTCATCTCGCCCGGGGTCAAAATACTCTCCTCCCCTGATGGAGTAACCTGGATTGAAAAGACATTAGAATCTCCAAATCAACTCATTGGAATAACTAACGGTAATGGTGTTTTTGTCGCTGTGGGAGATAATGGAACAATTCTTACCTCTCCCGATTCCGTGAACTGGACAACCAGCAGTTCGGGCACAACTAAGTCCCTTTCCGTGGCGGCTTATGAAAACGGCATGTTTGTCGCTATAGGTAATGGCATAGTTCTGATCTCTTCTGATGGGGTGAAGTGGACTGTTCTAATTGACGGAAACATTAATGACCTTTACGGTGCAGCCTACGGTAAGGGAACATATGTCGCCGTAGGAGATAAGGGCACGATCCTTTATTCTTATGACGGCACAGACTGGAAAAGCGTTTTGTCTGGTACTACCAGCAAACTCCGTCGAGTGGCTTACGGCAGCGGACTGTTTGTTGCATTGGGTGATAATGACACTCTCCTTACATCGTCTGATGGAGTAAAGTGGAATACTGGAAATTCTACAAATATGCATAGCCTAAATGATATGACCTTTGGAAATGGGATCTTTATTGCCGTTGGCGATAACGGCACAATCCTCACCTCGTCCGATGGTCTCACCTGGACAGAAAGGACATCAGGAACTCCCAATCAACTCTTGGGAATAACTTATGGTAACGGTGCTTTTGTCGCAGTAGGGTCTGATCAAATAATCCTGTCATCGTCAGATGGGATAAACTGGACCGAAAGGCGGTCGGGAATTTCTTCGACTTCGTTATATGGAACATCTTATGGGTCCTTATATGGCGTAGCCTATGGAAACGGAATCTTTGTTGCTGTGGGGTTCATAAGTGTCTACATTTTTGGCCCTCCGGAACCGCTTTGTTCAATGATTTATACTTCATCTGACGGCGTGAACTGGACGGCTGGCCCGGACAATTTTATAAATTGTTCGTCGGCTTTCAGCAGAATTACATTCGGCAACGGTAATTTTTTAGCTGTTAATAACGGAGTTTCTTCATCTTTTGACGGAGTGAACTGGACAGGCAGAATCCCGGCATACTTCCGGCCGGGGCTCCAGGAAGTAACCTATGGGAATGGCAGATTCTTAACTGTTGGACGCAACGGTGCGATACTTCAGCCAGATTCGGAAAATGGAGATTGCGCAGCTACACTATCGAGCGGTTTGCAATTGCATATCCCTGTTATAAACTTTCATGGTCAGTCCTATTGGGCGGATTTCCAAGTTATATCAGATACCCTCGAAATCCACCTGAATACCCTTGAAATCCAACTTACAAACTACGGCTTATTGACGGACATAAGACCGTTTGCAAATTGCCGACCTGCTTTGGTATCTCCCGATCTTACACTGCATAGCCCGACGATTCTATTTGGCGGAGTTTCTTACCTTGCAGATTTCCAATATAGTCATGATTCAGTCCTGAGCTTGTTCGGTGTAGGGCAAAAAACCACTAATACTACGCCTTATCTGCTCGCTTCATCGTCAACCTATCAGGAAGGATGTGTCAGTCCCTGTTTATGTCCGATAACCATCGGCCGACAAATTTTGGGGGCTTTCAAGCTGATTCAATTGAACTCCAGCCCAGCGTTTGACAGATACAGTCTGGATGATATCTCGTGGACTGTTGCCAGTCCTGATGGAACGGTGATGCACACAATCACCGGATTTGGGATATACCAAACAGGCGGTGACTTTGCCAAGACGCATCGACTTGTTCTTGAACTCAGCATAGACAATAGTGATCTCATGCATTTTGACAGTGGCCTGGTTCCTGATAGTTTTCAGTTCCCCGCGATTTCGATATCGGTCGATCGCGGGAGCACGTGCTATGATATTTTCATGAACATTGTCGCAAGCCCAAGGGAGTAGTCTTTCTCAAATATCATAGCCCTCTAATTAAATGAGTGCGCAACTTTATTTTGTCCTATAAAACGAGAAAGCTCGTCATCTCAGATTCGTCATAATTTGTTACGTTGTTTTAACGTGTTGTGAGCGGAAGAATATTGGCGGTTTCAAGTGGGCACTGGTAGGTGTCTTTCATCTGGAAATGGTTAACCATTCCGGCGCTTGAGGAATATCACTTAGTGGCTGAAAGAAACGCGTTCAGGTCTTTCCAGCAATGGTTTATTCCAGTTGTAACCTTGATAGATTTTCAGTTTCCTGAAAGTTAGGACTCGTGGTGCCTCTTCAAAAAATCACGATTAATATTTACAAAAAATGTAAACACAAGTATTCCTTAGAAGGGTAGCAACGCCGAAGGATGGTCAAGCGGCAGTTCCGGGGCAAAATAGGGTATAATATAGTACGTTTGTATCGTCGTCTGTGCGGGACTTCATAAGAGAGAGGTTGCTTTGGTTATCGACACATATAATAATTCTCTCAGGCGCCCGAAAGTAGAAATTACGGGGACCAATATCAGTGAACTCGACGGCGACAGGCTTGTCAGGACTATTCAAAGAGAGCAAATTCGCCGGATCAAACTCTATTATGACACAGATGCTAAGTATCCGTTTTGTCAATACTTCCTCGGTTTTACGCTCCTTTCGCTTGGGCTGATCGGATTAGTCGTTACCTTTTTTGCAAGTGCGAGAGGGGGCTCTTTTATACAGGATGAATCCGGGAACTTTGTAATCCCCCTTATCCCGATCATCCTCTGGATCATGACCGGGGCCGGCTTCTGGCTTTTGAGCGGAATATTTCGGGCAAGATATCATTTATGCATAGAAACCGAAAATGGAATTGATAAGATTTTTTTCGACAAAAAAAAAGACGTTAAGGAAATCCAGCAGTTTATCAGACAGGCGCAACTGCATTTCGGCTATGCAATAGATGTGTCTGTCCTGGAGAAAATGACCATATCTTCCTGATCTCCTGAATTGGTAAGGTCGTGCTATTTCTTTTCCGCATCCTTCTTGAATTCGGACGAATTGATTCCGTACTTCTTCATGAGCTGCTGCAGGGATTGTCTCTCTATACCCGCGGTCTGGGCCGCAAGAGAGACGTTCCCTTCCGTGCGCCTTAGAAGACGCGTAATGTACTCCACGTTGAATGTCGTGAGGACTTTATTCCTTCCCTCCCGGTATTGAAGCCCGTACAGTTCAGAGATGTCCTCGCATAATGGGGTCGCCGGAGCACCGCTCCCGAAATCCTCCCGGGTAAGGATTTCGCCTTTCGAAAAGATCACCGTCCTCTTTATCTCATTCTGAAGCTCGCGGGCGTTGCCTTTCCACTGACGGGAAACGAGAAATCGTATTGCCTCTTCTGAAAATCTCTTCTGGTCCAATCCCAGTTCTGCGCAAAAAAGGGAAAGAAAATGGTAGGCGATGAGAGGGATATCCTCGGGTATTTCCCTAAGGGGCGGCGTGCGGACCGAAACAACGTTCAGCCGGTAGTAAAGATCGGACCTGAAAAGTCCTGAGGCGACATTTTCTTCGAGGTCCCGGTTTGTGGCCGCTATGACCCGGACATCGACTCTGAGGGTGGCGGTATCGCCAAGGGGTTTCAGTTCTCTCTCCTGCAGCACTCTCAGAAGCTTTGCCTGCAGTGAGGATGATATGTCCCCGATCTCGTCAAGAAACAGTGTCCCTCCCTCTGCCGCCTGAAAAAGCCCCTCTCTGTCGGTGTTGGCCCCGGTAAATGCCCCCTTGCGATAGCCGAAGAGTTCACTCTCCAGTATATTCTCAGGGATGGCAGGACAGTTTACTACCACAAAAGGCTTGCCTGTCCTGTTGCTGAGGCTGTGAATCATGCGGGCGGCCAGTTCCTTTCCGGTTCCGGTCTCGCCGGTGATAAGCACGGTGACGTCCGTTACTGCCACCAACTTTATCGTATCGATCAGTTCTTTCATCCGGGGGGACTCTCCGACAAAGAACGTTTCCTTTTCTTTCTCTCTGATCCTTCTTTCGAGGTCCAGGTTCCTTTGGAGAAGCTGCTGATGCTCCAGCGCCCTTCGGACCGTATGCAGTAACCGCTCCTCTTCGAAGGGCTTGGTGATAAAGTCATAGGCCCCTTCCTTCATGGCCTCTACCGCCGTTTCGATGGCGCCATAGGCGGTCATAATTATCACAGGCAGCGAGTCGTCCTTTTTCCTGATATTCCGTAAGAGCTCCATACCGTCCATACCCGGCATCTTCATATCTACAAGAAGGCAGTGGACAGTGTCTTCTTTGAGGATCTGCAGGGCCGCCTCAGCGCTGCCGGCGACACGGGTTTCCAGATTAAGTGCGTTTCCGATCAGCCTCTCAAGAAAGCGGGTCATATCCGGATTGTCGTCAACAATGAGAATCTTCTGGCTCATGCCTTTTCTCCTTCGAGGGGGAACCAAAGCGTAAAACACGATCCCTTCCCTTTCTCGCTCCTGACCGAAATCTCCCCTTTGTGTTCCTTCACTATTCCATAGCTTACCGCAAGACCGAGTCCTGTTCCCTCTCCCGGCTGCTTCGTAGTAAAGAAAGGCTCGAATATCTTGTCCCTGATCTCATCAGAAATGCCGCAGCCCGTGTCCGAAAAAGTAATCCTTATGCCGTTTCTCTCTCTGTCGTAAGCGGTCATGACCGTGAGGCTTCCTCCCGGCTGCATGGCTTGAAAGGCGTTCAGCATCAGGTTCGTGAAAACCCGTTTCAGCTTGTCCTCATCCGCCGTCAGAAGAGGCAACTCAGGATCATAGTCGCGGATGATATTGACCTTCCCGCCGCGATATGTTTCCGCCATCGAAACCACCGCCGACTCGACCGCGGCATTAATGTCGGTAGGGACACGGTTGGCTTTTGTCTGGCGTGAAAAATTGAGAAGATCTTCAACGATCTTCTTGCAAAGCCGGGCGTTGTTGTATACCACATCGAGGTCTTCCTTCGTCTGTCCCGTGTCAGGGCATGTCTTGCGCAGCATATTCGTGTAGCCCAGGATCAGGCTGAGCGGATTGTTGATCTCATGGGCCACGCCTGCGGCAAGTCTGCCTATAGAGGCGAGCTTGTCGGCCTGCAGCATCCGCTCCTCCATCTCTTTTCTTTCCTCTTCGGATTCTTTCAGGTATCCCATCATCCGGTTAAAGGATTCGGCCAGCTCGTACACTTCATCATAGACGCGCGCGTCGAAATGGATGTCGAGTCCGCGGTGTCCGTCAACGACTTCCCTGAAAAAGGAGCTGACCCGCTTCAGGGGGACCACCGCAAGCCGGTAATGAAAATAATTGAGGCCGGCAAAAAGGGCCGCCATGCCGGCAATCCCGAAAAGGAAAAAAGAGAGTGCCACATGACGCAACTGCCGGAAGGTGTCGCTCACCGGGAGCCGCGATCGACTCGACGCCGATTACCTCGCCTACTTTCCGGTGGCGTCCGTGCACCCTTCCGTAATGAAGGGTGATGGACTCGGGTGAAGAATCGGGGTCTCCGTGGCAAAGGAGGCATTGCTCCTCCACGATAATCGCCTTGAGATGCAGAAAGTAGTCCTCCCCGTTTCTGGTGACGAGGCCCCTCCATTCCTTCTTCGGCGTTCGGTCGTTTTGAAACTGTCTGATAAAGCCTTCTTCAAAGGCATCGGCCTTGTTGGCGGGGTTCATGGGATCGATGGCGACCCTCCGGTACAGGTAGCGGGGGAACTTCTGTATGAATATCTTCATGATCCCCTTGTTAATAAACGAGCTGGACATGACCTGCTTGATGAATACATCTTCGGGCAGTGCATGGAATATCCGGGGGCGAAGCTCATCGCGGACATATTCCATTGTGGCGTCGATATGCCCCAGCACGATATCCGTTTTCTCGTAGGCTTCCCTGATATAAATTTTCTTCAGATACTCATAGGTGAGATAGGAAAAAACTGATATGACGCAAAGCAAAATAACGCCCAACCCCAGCATGAATTTTGCCGTAAGCGTTGAACCTCCCGACTTTAGGGCGCCTCTTGCACCCACCCTCACCGTCTTTGAAGACGCCTCCCCGGCGTTGCCACCTGTTGGGGGAATGATTTTCCGGTCTTTCAAGTATCTTTCCCAGTCCCTGACCGGCGGCTCTTATCCGGCCTTCCTTGTTGATTAAACAGGGGCATCCTATAATTACTCAGACAAAATTACTCCCTTCTCTCTTATTCTCCCTATTATAGTTGAAAGCAAAGAGGGCTGCCATAGCAGCCCTCTTAAGAAGCCTATCTCTGCTGTTGTTTCAGATTACCTATGCTGCATCCACAAATTCCCTGGCTGCCTCGGCAGCTTCAGCGTCAATTTCCGACTTGTTCGCGGCTGAAAAGAAGGCGGCGAGGAGATTGAGGGCCAGGAGAACCCCTATTACGACAAGGAAGCCGTGCATGAAAGCATTGTCCTTGACCAACACGGGGATGCTGGTGTTGTTGAATATGTGCTGGACGTTGGGATATCCTTTCTCAGCCAGGTAGCGGTGCTCCAGGGTGGTGAATATGACACCGGAGATGTCCACGCCCAAGATAAGTCCAAGAGACCTCATCATATTCAGGACGCCGCCAGCCACGCCTAGTTTTTCCTTCGGGGCTGAGCCCATGATAGCGCTGTTGTTTGGGGGGGTGAATAATCCCATACCAATCCCCAGGAGGACCAACACGGCCACGAGTACGGGGAGCTGCGCCGAGGCCCCCATGAACATGAGGGAGAAGCAGGCCAGGGCGGAGATAAGCATCCCCGAGGTGGTCATGATCCTTGGTCCGTACTTATCCGAGATATGACCGGAAAATGGAGCGACCAGGGCCATTGCAAGCGGGACAGGGGTCAGCAAGGAACCGGTGAGCGCAATACTGTAGCCCAACACCTTTTGGAGATAAAAGGGCATCATGAACATGATGGCGAACAAGACGTAATAAGACAGCATGCCGGTCAGATTCCCTATGAGGAAGGTGGCATTCTTGAAGAGCTTGAGGTCTATCAGCGGATGTTCGACCCGAAGTTCCGTGAGAATAAAAAGCGCCATCAAAACGATGCCGGACAGAAAATACATGATAATCGTATTCGAGCCCCAGCCGAGCTTTACTCCCTCGTTGAAGGCCAGCACGATAGAAGCAAGCCCGGAGGCGAAAAGCACGGTCCCAAGATAATCGATTTTCTCCTTCTTTTCGACTTTCTGGTTTGGCGGCAGGATGAAAAGAGCGGCCAGTGTCCCCAGTATCCCTATCGGGATATTCACGTAGAAGATCGCCCTCCAGCCTACCGTGGCTATCAGGATACCTCCCACAAAGGGACCGACCGACATCGAAATCGCCTGCACCGCCCCCTGGATGCCGATGGCCTTGCCCCTCTCGTTCGCCGGAAACGCATGCGTGATGAGAGCGACCGAGTTGGCCTGCAAAAGACCCGGCCCCGATTGCCTGGATGACCCGGGCGGCGATCATCATGCCGGCGGTAGATAGACATGCCGCAAAACAGCGAACCCACGGAGAAGACCACAAAACCGATATTGTAGAGCTTTGACCTTCCGAACATATCGGCCAGCCTTCCGAAGAACGGCAGAAAAATGGTGAGGGTAAGCATATAGGCCATGGCTATCCACTCGATGACCGCCATGGAGACCCCAAAGGTAGTTCTTGAGAGTCGGCATGGCAACGTTAACAATGCTTACGTCAAGGGCCGACATGGTGGCGCCAAGCAGAACAGTGGAAAGAATAAACCACTTCCAGCTGGGGCGTGAAGAAATGTTTGGATGCGGAAATTGTAATTTGCTCATTCTAAAATAACTCCTTTAAAAAATTTGATTTCAGGAATCTGAAAAATTCCGGTTTCTCAATTTACATTGGTCAAGAGTTCAAGGCCCCATGCCCTCAAACCCGTTCCGTGTTCTTTGATCGTATTGCCCTCGATAGAGAGTCTTCTTACCAGCATGCCGTTTTTTACCACATCGGCTTCCATGTGGTCACCGTGCGGTACTACTTCGATGCGGACATCCGCATCATTGTATTTTTTGACATAATACGCCATGGCAAGCTTCTGTGCGTCTGAAACGCTTTGGTCTCTGCCCGGATACACACCTTTGGGCCGCCTGATAGCCGAAAGAATTTTCGTTCCTGATTCTGGAAGAGGCAAAAGCGCCGACGACGCCGGTAAAAAGCAGAAGCATTATGAAAAGCGCTATTCCCCTTGCTTCCTGACCAAAGCCATTGAAAAAACCTGAAGAAATAACAACCGTACCCGTCGATTCATGATCTATGATCGCGGTTGTTTTGACCCTCCCGGCGGCTGAAAGAAATGCCGTCAGAACATTGATTGCCAAAAGGACCCCTATGACGACAAGGAACCCGTGCATAAAGGCATCGGCTTTGACCGGCATGGGAATAGTGCTGTTGCTGAATACATGCTGAGCATTGGGATAACCTTTTTCGGCCAGGTATCCGTGTTCAAGGGTGGTGAATATAACTCCGGATATGTTTACCCCGAATATAAGCCCAAGAGAGCGTGTCATGTTCAATACGCTTCCTGCCACCCCCAGTTTGTCTTGCGGGGCTGAGCCCATGATTGCGCTGCTGTTTGACGGGGTGAACAATCCCATCCCAATCCCCAAAAAGACCAGCACAGCCACCAGCAGGGGCAGTTGCGCCGCCGCTCCCATGAACATGAGAGCTAAACATGCCAGCGCCGAAATAAGCATTCCGGAAGTAGTCATAATCCTCGGCCCGTACTTGTCCGAGACATGCCCGGAGAGGGGAGCGACTACCGCCATCGCAAGAAGAAGGGGAGTCAGTAGTGTGCCTGTAAGGGCAACACCGTACCCAAGCACTTTTTCGAGATAGAAAGGCATCAGGAACATGACCGCAAACAGGACATAATACGACAGCATGCCGGTCAGGTTCCCCAGGAAAAAGTTGACGTCCTTAAATAGCTTGAGGTCTATCAGCGGGTACTTGGCCTTCAGTTCCGTAACGATAAAAAGGGTCAGGAGCACTATGCCGGAGACGAAATACATCATTATAGTATGGGAGCCCCAGCCGAGCTTTACTCCCTCGTTGAAGGCCAGCACGATAGAAGCAAGCCCGGAGGCGAAAAGCACGGTCCCAAGATAATCGATTTTCTCCTTCTTTTCGACTTTCCGGTTTGGCGGCAGGATGAAAAGAGCGGCCAGTGTCCCCAGTATTCCTATCGGGATATTGACGTAGAAGATGGCCTTCCAGCCTACCGTGGCTATCAGGATACCGCCCACAAAAGGACCGACCGACATCGAAATCGCCTGCACAGCCCCCTGGATGCCGATGGCCTTGCCCCTCTCTTTGGCCGGAAATGCTTGCGTAATGAGAGCAACGGAGTTGGCCTGCAGAAGCCCGGCCCCGATACCCTGAATAATACGGGATGCGATCATTAATCCCGCGGTGGACGACATTCCGCAAAACAGCGAACCCACGGAGAAAACTACAAACCCTATAGTGTAAAGCTTGGATCTTCCGTAAATATCTGCCAGTCTCCCAAATAACGGCAGGAAAATGGTCAGCGCAAGCATATACGCCATTGCTATCCACTCGATGACCGCCATAGAGACGCCGAACGTGTTCTTGAGGGTCGGCATGGCTACGTTTACGATGCTTACGTCAAGGGCCGACATAGTGGCACCCAACAAAACAGTGGAAAGAATAGACCACTTCCAGCTCGGATGCAGGGAAATGTGTTCGTTTATCATCTCTAACTTAGCGTTCATGAATCTACCTCGAATACAAAAATGTTTAGTTGTTATTCTTAATTCCTAGTTTCGATAGCAATATATACAATAAGCATGCCATTTCCGGGCCTTTGATAACTACTTGATATATCGAGGTAAATTTGTGGGCAAAACGGATTTGCACATTTTTTGCTGCAAATAAATCTTGCAGTGCAATATTTCATTGCCAGGATTATTTCCGACAATCGCATCACACGCGACAGTCAAAGGGTTTGTTGATATAGAAAGACTTGTACGCTTCCGAATTATAATTTGAATTTTTTGAATATATAGAACTTCGGGAAATCAATACCGAGCGTAAACACTGCCGAAAATATCAAAACAGCGGAAACCTGATAGGGCTTAAGGGGCGGAACAAAGATTCCATATACACCCGCCAGTGCAAATCCGATTATGGTCGCCGCGCTCAGGACCAGTAATTCCCTGCCCGGAAGCGACGACCAGAAGTGCCTTCTCTCCCGAACGATCAAGACCCTGAACTGGCTGTTGAATATCAGGTTCAACATTACCAGGGTGCGCAGTTTCTCCCATTCAAGATGAAAATATTTCATGCCCGCCGCAATAACGAGCATGCCCTCCACAACCAAGAGCATGCCCGGAACGAGTGACGCAAGAGTAATGTTCTTTACATTCCACATGTTGGGATTAGGAGTATGTTTTACATTGTCGGTTGCAAGGGACATGGTCACGAAATCGTTTGCAAACACCAGGAGCGACATCCCCAGGAGAGAGAGCACAATGTCATGGAGCCAGAAGAAACTCAGGGTCAGCAGACCGACGAATTCTATTACCTTCGTGACTTTGTTAATGACCCATGTCAGCATCCGTTGATAGGTCTGTCTGCTTATTGTGACGGCATTGATTATCACACTTATACCCGCTTCGGTCAGTACTACGCTCGCAGCCGCCTTTGCCACGTCGGTCGCATTGCTCACCGCTATCCCCATCTCCGCCTGTTTAAGCGCAGGGGCATCATTCACACCGTCTCCAGTCATCCCTACCATGTGCCCTCTGGACTGCAGAAGTTTCACAATCTTATACTTGTCTTCCGGATATATCTCGGCAAACCCATCGCTTTCTCCTACGACCCTCATCTGCTCGTCCCCGCGTAAGCCACCGATATCCGCCATACGGATAATGTTTCCGCCTATCCCGGCCTGAAGGGCTATCTCTTTCGCTATGGCCATACTATCGCCGGTAAGCATTATAGGCTTTATTCCCAGCTTTCTTGCCTGTTCTATCATGCTTTTTGAGTCCGGCCTGAGTGGATCGGCCAATGAAAGCAATCCTGCAAGTTTAAGATTATCCGCGTCGCCTTCCGAACGGGCAACTGCTATCGTTCTGTATCCTTTCCGGGAAAACTCTTCTATGGTCCCGTTTGCCTTCTCCATCTCTTTTTTGTCGATTCCCCGGCACATGGATAAGACTATATGGGCTGCGCCTTTGACCGCTTTAAAATGCTTTGTGCCGATCCCTATTATCGCCTCGCTCCTCTTAGTCGATGGATCAAAGGGGGTATGGGATATCCGTTTGTAGGGGATAAAATCAACTCTCATGCTTTTCGCATAGTCGATGACCGCAAGGTCTATGATGTCCATCCCTTCCTCTTGTGAGGCCAAGGCGGCTGTAAGGACAACATCCTCTTTCGTATATCCGGAGAACGGTATGCTTTCAGCAACCGATAATTTATTCTGAGTTATCGTACCTGTCTTATCGAAGCAGAGGACATCTATCGAAGCGGCATCCTCGATCGAATCGAGTCTGGTCACGAGCGCTCCCTTTTTTGCAAGCTCCATTGCTCCGACGGACTGGACGATGGTGAGCACTGCCGGAAGGGCCACAGGGACCGCGCCCATAAGGAAGATTACCGCCAGGGTCAGTACAGTGACGATATGTTCTTCTAATCTCATAATCACACCGTATGCCAAAATTAAGACCAGTGCGGCTATAGCCAGATACATCATATATCTGACCATAGTCATCATCACTTCCCCTTGGTGGGACTTCGGCTTTGCTGTTCTGACGAGTTCCGCTGTTTTGCCGAAGTATGTGTTTGCTCCGGTATTGACTACAGTGCAGCCTGGCCTCTCCACGCCTCACTACGGAACTCGAATAGAGTATGTCTGCCTGCTGTGTCTCTATGGGCAGGGATTCTCCGGTCAGGGCTGATTGATCAATGGAAAGCCCGCCGCTTATAATTTTGGCATCTGCAGGAACGATATCTCCGAGCCCAACGGCGATGATGTCTCCGGGTACAATTTCCTTGGCCTCTTTAATGACCCACTTGCCATCGCGCAATACTTTCGCTTTGACCGCCAGCTTTTTCTTAAGGAGTTCTACGGCCTTTTGCGAGCCGCGTGAATGCACTTGGCCAATGACGGCATTTACCGTGAGCAACGCAAAGATTATGAATCCCTCGATATGATGCCTCAATATAAACGAAAGCCCCATTGCAAGCTCCAGCAGCCACGGCATGGGACCCCAGTAACGCAGCAAAAATTCAAGAAAGGGGTTCTTCTTTTTCTCTGTGATTTCGTTATACCCGAATATCTCAAGGCGCTTTTCTGCTTCTGATTCCGCAATACCATCTGTCGAAGTCTCCAGGATCTTCAGGGACTCTTCAATCGAGAGCTTCTTGTATTCAGCTGTGTTTCTGACTCTCAGACTCAAGGGATGCCTCAGCCATGTTTGACAACCATGACGCCACAGCCGGCAAGTCCGACAACCTTTTCAGTTGAGCTCCCCATGAGGAGTTTTCTCAGCCCGGTTTTGCCATAAGCGCCCATCACTATTAAGTCAACCGCCCTGCCGCCTGCTGTTTCAACTATTGCCTCGTAAGGTTTGCCTCTGGGGGTAACGCCTTCCGCCGACACCCCTTCCTTCTGCGCCGCCTTGATAACGTTGTCTACTATCGTCCTTGCCTCTTCCCGTTCTTCGTCCATCAGGAATGCGGACACCGCAATAATATGACTCCCGCAGCGTTTCGCGATTCCAACCGCCTCCGCGACTGCCGCGTCACCATGCCCGGAGCCGTCTGTTGCTACCAGTACATTTCTGAATTCGATCACCGCCGCTTTTGGGACCACCAACACGTTGCAAGGTGCGTAACCGATAACTTTTGCTGCCACATTTCCCATTAAAACCTTTGCCAGTCCCCTGCGGCCGTGCTTGCCTAAAATTATCATGTCAACCTTCTTCTTTTCAGCTTCCTCGACTATGAGACGATAAGGCTCTCCCGACTCCCGGAGGATGGTTTTACAAGTCACTCCTTCTTTCAACGCCCTGGCTTTTAACGATTCGAAATATGTTACGACTTCTTTTTCTTCCTTTTCGATGACGTCGGTACCGAAAGTCTCATATTCAGGATTTATTTCAATGACTGAAATGGCATAGAGTTCGGTTGCACATTGCCTGGCAAGGGTTATGGCCTCTGTTACCGCGCCTTCGCTATAGTCCGACCAGTCCGTCGCTAAAAGCAGTTTTTCAATTTTTCCCATGGGGCAAAACTTTTCGGTGCTCATGACAATTTCTCCTTTCTTACCGCTTTTTGGTGTAATGCATCAAGTCTAATTATATCTTCCTTTTCCTTTAAGAAATACATCCGGGGAATACAACAAAAGAGATCTTCTCCCATTATAAGATAATCCCTTATTACTTATCAGCCTTGTAAGGCAATTTTATCCTGACTTCCGTCCCTTCGCCGGGTTTAGAGAAGACAGATATTTCACCTTTGTGCGCATCTACCACCTTCTTTGCAATGGGCATCCCAAGTCCGGTCCCTTCTTTCTTCTTTGTATAGAAGGGGGTAAATACATTTTCAATGGTCTCCCGGTCCATGCCAGGCCCTTGATCCACTATCGTGATAGCCAGGGTGTCTTTACCGGGTGCAGTACCGACTTTCACTTCTTGACCCCTGCCGGAGGCTTCAATCGCATTGCTGAGGAGATTTATCAATGCCCTTTCCATATGGAAGCTGTCTAATTCCACGTAAACCGGAGAGGCAGGAACGCTTGTCAATAAGTTCACGCCTCCTTCTTCTGCCTTTTCTTTACAGATGTGGCATGCTTTAGCGATTACTTCTCTTATGTCCTCCTTATTTAGTGTCAACTGAAGAGGTTTTGAGAAATCCAGCACGCCTTGGACTATCTTTTGCATGGTAAGTGCTGAATCCATGACAATGTCTATCGACTCGTCGGCATTTCCCTTCCCATTTTTGATGCGCTTTGAAAATCCGAGGATGGTGATAATAGGATTTTTCAGATCGTGCACGATTGCAGTCGCGACCTGTCCGATCCTGGCAAGGTCCCTCTCTTTTTCTGTCTGTTTCCTTGTTTTCCTTTCTCTGTCGACGAGATATCCGGCAAAAATTGCAAAAAGCCCCTGCAGCCCCAGATGAAACAATCGGCTCACTTCAGATGCAAAAGCCCCTGTCCAGCCTTCAATAACAAAAGGGAGCTCGAAAATAAAAACGTAAAGATAAATCAGGAGGGCCCCCCTCAGACCGAACGCAAGAGCGCCGAGAAATATTGGTATATAGTAAAATTCCTTGTACACATTGTGAAAGGAATAGATCTCCGGGAGGGTCGAGTAGTGCAGGTAGGTGATAAATAAGACAAAGATGCCGATGATAAAGGAAACATATCTCCTTCTAAACATTGCGGTCGTTTTCCCTCAGCATATCTTCCCTGTAATCTCATCCTTCATTTTTTCAAACTCCTCCCTGGTTATTTCTCCCTTTGCATACCGTCTCTTGAGAATATGAAGAGGCGATTCTCCGTGAGTTTCCCTCCCCCTGCTTCCGGAAATCAAATTTGCCAGATGGATCACGCCAAGGACAATAAAAATGGAAAAGATGATAATAAACAGCCAGCCAAACTCCATTCCGCGTTCAACAATGTGCCAGTGCATAATCTTTGCCTCCCTTTGTAAAAGTGTACCACCGGTACCTCATTCTTCATAGGCACTGAAGGTTTGCGAAATTCAATGTAAAGTCTTTAATGCAAAGTTGAAATGTATCGATTAAAATGCCGAATTGGACAGCCGGCGGCCGTTTAGACGACTGATTGAAGTCAACCTCCCCCGAGTGTGTGATGATTAAAAAAAGAAAGAGGCCGAGGTTGTCACGCGGCAATACGGATGATAAGATTGTAACATCACTCCGGTATGAATTCACAGGAGGTCGACTATTGAATATTCGCAGAAAAATAGAGCCCGCTATTCTCCTCATCTTCTCTCTTGCCGCAAGCATGCCCGTGTCTGCGTCCGGCCCGGACTCCATTATCAGGCAACTTCAAAAAAACGAGGGGGAGGCCTTTCTTCTTGACGCACCGGAAGGAATGAACAATCGGCAAGCAACGGAGGCGCTTATCGAGGTGATAAGGAATCGGGGTCTTGACTGGAGACTCCAGATGCGGGGTATTGGCCTGTTGGCCCGGATACATACTCCCCGGGTGGAAGATGTTTTACTGCAGCTGTTTTCCGATATTTTTTTTCATCAGGGATGCCCGGCTCTTAAAAGCAGCCTTGCCCTTGCCCTTGGAAATTTTTCCGGGCCGAGGGTATCCGGGGCCCTTATCCAAGGGTTGGACGACCCTGAGCTTCCGGTGCGGGAGGCATCCATTGTCTCGCTGGGAAGGGTCGGAGATGTGACTGCGGTCCCTTATCTCATTGCTCAACTGAAAGACATCCGTTTTGTGATAAAGATTAGCGCAATTCGCTCACTCGGCATGTTAAGAGATGCGAGGGCGGTTTCCTCCCTCGAAAAAATAGCCGGTGATGCCGGCGAGCCGCTTCTGAGAAGGGAAGCCTTTATCGCATTGTCGATGATACGCAAACAGTCATAAGTGCAGACCGATCCGGTGCGTCAAGCCGTTTCCGATGAAGACTCGGCAGTGGCGGGAAATCCGACAACAGGGGGCCTGGTTGCACACCGAGGGATTAGGAGGTAGGATGGGGGTAACTCAACTATAGAAAGGGAGGTGAGAAGGATGAGAAGATCGTTACCATTGTTGACCCTGATCAGTGTTTTCCTGACTTTATTTGTCGTCGGCTGCGCATCGAGGGATTATGTCAGACAGCAGATCGAACCTCTGAATGACAGGATAAGCAAGCTCGAGGCGCGGGTTTCCGCACTCGAAGCACGACCGACAGCAGGTTCTGCTGAACAGGCCATGAAGGAGGCGCAGGAGGCAAAGGCATTGGCAGCGGAGGCAAAGAAATGCTGCGGCCAGGGAGATGCTGCCGCGGAGAGGGCCGAGGCGGCTGCCAAGAGAGCTGAGGCAGCAGCTGAAAAAGCCAAGAAGGCCTTTGAACTCGAACAAAGGAAATAACCATGAGATGCAGGGACCCGGATATCCATCGGATGTTATCCGGGTCCTTCAGTTCCCAGGGCTAGGGCTCGCGAAAAGTTACCGTCATCCCGAAATATCGACCGGCATCCCAATTTTCTCCTCAATAGCATGATGAAGTTTCTGGTATCCACGCGGCCCAAAAGTCGCTTCTTCGCCAAAACTGATAGCTGCTTCCGAGAATAATTCGGAGTCATTTCTTCCATCTTCTCCGTGTACTTCCAGGTATACCCTTTCATCTTTAAGGCCTGCTTTTACCGGCTGTCTCACGATCATTACCTTCACGCCCTTTGGAACTGAACTGAACAGCACGGGGATATCCTCAGGGTAAAGCCTGATGCAGCCGTGGGTGGCCCGCCTGCCGACACCCCATGGTTTATTCGTGCCGTGGATAAGGATAGTCGGACGAGAGAGCCGCATTGCATGAGAGCCAAGCGGGTTTTCGGCCCCGGCGGAACGACGTCGGGCAGAAAGGGTTTTTCCTTCTCTGATCGATTCGGGAACATGCCATGAGGGCCGGACGATCTTTTCAATCACGGCAAATTGACCGGTAGGGGTATCGTTTCCTTCGCTCCCTATGCCTAGGGGAAAGGTGCGGACGAACTTTGCCTGACCGGTCTTGTAAAAATAATATAGCCTGAGTTCGGACAGATTAATGACGATCCCCTCACGCGTTCCGACATCGGGCAGTATCCATGAGGTCGGAATAGCGGCCGTATTGCCCTTGCCCGGAACAAAAGGGTCCAGATCCGGATTCGCCGCAGCAATCTCGTTGTACCCGAGGTCAAATTTCCTGGCGATCTCTATCAGGGACTCTCCCGGCTTAAGAGTGTAAGAAGTGACTGAACCTATCACCGAATCACCCTTGCTATGACAAAACACCTGGGGTGCCGCATCAGCCCCGCGACAAATCAGCAGCAGAAGTGTTAAGATAACAGCAACTTTTTTCATGTGGTTACCGCCATGGTAGAGAAAAATTTTATTATACGAATCTCAACAATTTGTTGTACTCCGTTAGTTTTATTATATCCATATTTTCGATTTACTTTCAGAAAAAAAACGACGGTGCCATCGTGAGACTGTCAACTGTCACTGCGTTTTTCCTGATCACATTCGTATTTGCCGCGGATGGTTCCGCACTCCAGAAAGGGCAGATGAAGGCTTCCCTTTTCCCGGAAAAAAGGTCTGTGCCGGGTGTCATAAAGAAAATTAGTACCCGTGCCGAGTCGCGCCTGAGAGCCTATTTCGAGCGGGCCGGGGTGCACTATCCTCCATCACGTCTGACCCTGATTGGATTGAAGGATGAGATGGAGCTTGAAATCTGGGCCGAGAAAGACGGAAGATGGGTCCATATCGCCACGTATGAGATTTACGCCGCAAGCGGAACCGGCGGCCCGAAACAAACGGCAGGCGACCGTCAGGTGCCCGAGGGGGTTTACCGGATCACCGAGTTAAATCCAAACAGCCGTTTTTACTTGTCGATGAGGCTTGATTATCCCAACGAGTATGACCGCCTGATGGCCCGTTATGACGGCAGGTCCAAGCTCGGCGGGGACATCTATATTCACGGCAAAGCGAAATCAAAAGGATGCCTTGCCGTCGGCGACGAAGCGATCGAAGAATTGTTCGTCCTTGCCGCAAGGACGGGCACGGAGAATACAAAGGTAGTCATCGTGCCTTACGACTTTCGAAAAAGAACACCTGAGATTGACGGGGAAAAAGGTCCCCCATGGCTCCCGGAACTCTACGAAAATCTCGTTCGGGAAATGACGAGATACAGTGGAGGATAGATATCCTGTCCCCGTCGCAGTTCACCGGACTTCCGCTCTCCCCGCCTCCTACATTCGTTTCGCCAGCCTTTATAGTCCTCGCTCAATAATTGAGAGAAAGTAAGATATTTTTCGCCCTTTTTCTTTCTTGACAACCTTCCCCAAAGAGATATCATTTTGTTAAGAGGCGGGGTCCTCATCGGATTTCCTTTGAGAGAAGTCTGTGCCGCCAAAATCTTTGTCACGCTTTAGCGACTGTAAACTATGAAGGAGTCAAGACATGAAGACACGGTATGTCGCTTACACAACTGCAGTGGTTCTTTGTTCGACTTTGCTGTTCTGCGCGATCGCCCTTCAACCCGGATGCGAAAAAATGAAGGGAGGATATACGGTTGTCGGCTTTCCACAATCTTTCGCCGACCTTGTGGCAAAGGTGAAGCCTGCCGTTGTGAATATCAGCACTACTACGACAGTGAAGATACCGGGCAGCCCTTTCAGACATTTCTTCGGTCCTGATGAAGGGGGAGAACCCTTCGGAGATTTCTTCCATAAGTTCTTCGGCGAGATACCGGACCAGGAACTGAAACAGCAAAGCCTCGGATCAGGGTTCATTATCGACAAAGACGGATACATCATCACGAATAATCACGTCGTTGATGGGGCAGACGAGATCAAAGTCAAACTCGCCGACGGCAGAGAGTATAAGGCGAAGGTAATAGGGAGGGACCCCAAAACCGACCTGGCGCTGATCAAGATTTCTTCCTTATTTAAAGACCTGCCGGCCCTTTCTTTGGGAGATTCGGACAAGATGCGGGTGGGCGACTGGGTGCTCGCCATCGGCAACCCCTTCGGTCTTGAAGAGACGGTGACCCAGGGAATAATCAGCGCTACCGGACGCGTCATCGGATCCGGACCCTACGATAATTTTCTTCAGACGGATGCGCCGATCAACCCCGGCAACAGCGGAGGGCCGCTTATAAATCTCAGCGGAGAGGTGATTGGGATAAACTCGGCCATTATCCAGTCGGGACAGGGTATCGGTTTCGCAATCCCAAGCAATATGGCAAAGAAAATTACCCCCCAGTTAAAGGAGAAGGGACGGGTAAGCAGGGGGTGGATAGGAGTGTCTGTGCAGACCATGACGCCGGAGATCGCCCAGGCCCTCGGGCTGAAAGAGCCACAAGGCGTTCTCGTAGGCGAGGTGGTCCCCGGAGGGCCTGCTAGTGCCGCCGGAATAAAACGTGGGGACGTGATCGTATCTTTTGACGGGAAAGAGATCAAAAAGGTTGCCGACCTCCCGCTTCTCGTCGCTGAAACCCCCGCCGGGAAGAAAATCGATGTGAAGGTCATACGCGACTCTAAAGAACTGCCCCTTACGGTAACGGTGGCTGAAATGCCGACCGGCAAAATCCCTGCAGCAGGGCAGCTTTCTCCTGAAGGCTTCGGCCTTACGGCCGACAATATAACTCCTCAGGTAATGAGAGAGCTTCAGCTAAAAGACAAAAACGGAGTTGTTGTCGTCAATGTCCAGCCCGGCAGTCCTGCCGACGACGCCGGGATACAGGTAGGAGATGTGATCAGGGAGGTCGACCGTATCCCCATAAAAAACCTCACCGATTACGATTCTGCCGTGACAAAGTCCGGAAGAAACAAGCCGGTACTTTTCCTGGTAAAGAGGGGCGGCCAGACATTCTATGTCACGATTCAAACTAGTTAGATGAAGGAGGAAGTATGAAAAAGATTGCGCTTTTATTTCTTTTTTTTGCGGTCGTGTATTCTTTCACCGCTGCAGGAGTTTCAGCAAAAGGGACCTCCAAAGAAAGCCGTGGCGAAGGGTTGTTCATGAAGCACTGCAGCAAATGCCATCCCAGCGGAGGCAACGTAGTCACTGTCACCAAGTCACTCAATCCTCAGGACCGGGGGGCGAATAACGTAAAAACGGAAAAAGACATCATCAGACTCATGAGAAACCCGGGACCTGGGATGGTGAAGTTCGGCAAAGAGGTCATCTCTGAAAAGGACGCGAAGGCGATTGCTGAATATATTTTGAAGACTTTCAAATAACTCCGGCGTCATGTCGAACGGCATGTATCCGGGCAAGAACTCTTGAAGGGTGACCAAGATCTGAATTTCTTTCCTTTGGGATTTTGATAACGGGAAACTTTCAGGGGCCCGAGACTTGCAGTGCATAAGGAGGATTTGATGGATAAGAAAAATTCAGCGGTTGCAGTATACGACAGCCATACCAGGTTGGAAAAAGCGGTGGGAGAACTCCGCAGATATGGCGTTGACGAAAAGAGAATATCCATAATCGGACGGGAAGATGCCGACAAAGAACAGGTGGTCGGCTATTACTATACGGGAGAACGGGCCGGCTACATGGGCAGACTCGGCGCCTTCTGGTCAGGCTTATGGATATTTCTCATCGGCTCGGCGCTGTTTTTTGTGCCTGGACTCGGACAAGTGATCGTGGCGGGGCCTATGGTATCCTGGATCGTTGCTGCCTTGGAAGGAGCAGTTATTATAGGAGGGTTGAGCGCCGTAGGGGTTGCGCTTTACAGTCTCGGCATACCTAAGGAAAAAGTGCTTAAATACGAGACCTTTCTCAAAGCAAATAAATATCTGCTGGTAGTCCATGGCACCCCGGATGAAGTGGACCGGGCGCACAAAATACTGGATAGGACCGATGCAGCTGAGGTGACCTTGCACCACGGCGAACAATAACAGGATGACGTCTCGCGCCGGAACGCTTTGGGATATCCGGCCCGGAAGGAGTGTAATAATGAAAGATTTTGGTTCAAGAAAAAGTATTTTCAGCGCACCTATGGTTAGTATGTTCAGTTTTCTTGTCTTCGCCGCACTTCTCTTTCAAGGGACCGCTTTAGCCAGGGAGGTATCACCTGAGGCGCGAGAATTCCTCAACAAAATGAGCAATTATTTGGCGGAGGTTGCGGAGGTGACAAGGCCGTCTGTGGTAAACATATCCACCACCACCTTGGTAAGCATGAAGGAACACCCGATGGGCGATTTCTTTAATGATCCTTTCTTCAGGAAATTCTTTGGCGACGGCTCCGACCACCCCGGCATGCCCAGGAAGTTCAAGTCTTCCGCCTTGGGCTCCGGCGTGATCGTTTCATCGGACGGCTACATCCTTACCAATTACCACGTGATCAAAGACGCAGAGGAGATAAAGGTAATACTCTACGATAAGAGGGAGTTTAAGGGAAAGGTAATCGGCGACGACCCGCAGACGGATATTGCGGTAATAAAGGTCGATGCCAAGGAATTGCCGGCAATCAAGATGGGAGAGTCCGGCAAGTTAAAGGCGGGCGATGTGGTGATTGCCATAGGCAACCCGTTTGGCCTTAATCAAACGGTAACCATGGGTATCGTGAGCGCGGTAGGCAGGGCCAATATCGGCATCTCAGCCTACGAAGACTACATACAAACTGATGCGGCAATCAATCCCGGAAACTCAGGAGGAGCACTGGTCAATGCCAATGGCGAGTTGGTAGGCATAAATTCGGCGATATTTTCGACAAGCGGAGGGTACATGGGTGTCGGATTCGCCATACCCTCCGACATGGCAAACTCGGTAGCACAAAGTATTCTCAAACATGGTAAGGTCATCCGCGGCTGGCTCGGGGTGACAATACAGAATCTCACGCCAGAACTCGCAAAATCTTTTGGTCTGAAAGAGGAAAAAGGAGTGCTTGTTACAGACGTGATAAAAACCGGTCCTGCAGGCAAAGCAGGATTGAAGCGGGGAGATCTGATTGTGGAGTTCGGCGGCAAACCAGTGGAGGATACAACGGGTCTAAGGAACATGGCGGCCAATACTGCTCCTGGAAAAGCGGTGGAGATAAAAGTGATCAGACAGGGCAGGGCAGAGACGCTTACCGTGACCCTTGGAGAGTTGCCGGTAAAGACAATGGCCAAAGCGGTGGAACACAACAATGTACTAAAGGGCGTGCAGGTCCAGGAACTTACCCCGGATCTGAGGGCGGGCCTGAACCTACCGGCAGATGTGGAAGGTGTTGTTGTTGTCGATGTCAGTGAGGAAAGTCCTTCGTATGGCCTTGTTGCAAAGAATGATGTTATTGAGGAAGTGGACCGCAAACCGGTGAAAGATATAAAAGAGTATGAAGTAATCGTCTCTAAAATCAGACCCTCTGATACGGTTCTCCTTTTGCTGTTCCGAAATGGCGGGCATATATATGTCACGATAAAACAATCTGAGGGGCCCGGGCAGTGAAATGAGACCGGTCAAAGCAGGGATTCTCTCATTAATGCTGTATTCCCTTCTTCTGTACCCGTCTGCGGAGGCACTGATGAGGGAGAGCGTTTACGAGAAGGTCCTTCCCAATGGCCTGAAGGTGCTCCTCCTGGAAAATCACAAAGCACCTGTGGTCACGTTTCAGGTATGGTACCGGGTGGGCTCGCGAAATGAGGGCTGGGGAAAAACGGGTCTTTCTCATATGCTTGAACATATGATGTTTAAGGGAACAAAAAGCGTCCCCCCTGAAGAATTCTCCCGAATCATTCAGGAAAACGGAGGGAATGACAATGCCTTCACTTCCACCGACAATACCGCATACTTTGAAACTATCAGCGCTGACCGTGTACGAATACCTATAGGACTCGAGTCGGACCGGATGCAGAATCTCATCCTCAGGGAAAACGATTTCCTTACCGAGCGGCAGGTCGTGATGGAAGAACGGAGACTCAGGACAGATGATAATCCAAAGGCCTGTCTTTTTGAACAGGTAGAGGCAACCGCATTTCAGATCCAGCCATACCACTGGCCTACCATAGGATGGATGGCGGATATCAGGCGGTTTACCCTTGAGGACCTGAAGGCATATTATGGGACTTACTACAACCCGGTCAACGCCTTTGTCGTTGTGGTGGGGGACTTTAAGAAAGAGGAAATTATTCCCCTGATTGAGAAGGCATTTGCCTCAATTCCCAAAGGGGAGGCCCCTGATCAGAATAAAGACGTGGAGCAGTCCCAGGATGGGGAGAGAAGGATTCTGGTGAAAAAGGAGGCACAACTTCCGTTCCTTGCAATGGCATATCACGTACCCAACCTGCGGGGCTCTGACAGTTATGCTCTCGAAGTTCTTTCGGCGGTCCTCTCAAGCGGCAAAAGTTCGAGACTCTATAAAGGCCTCGTCCGGGAAAAGCGGCTGGCGCTGAGTGCCGATACGGATTATCCCCTCGTCTCAAGAGATCCAGGCCTTTTTTATCTCACTGTGGAGCCTCTTCCGGGTAAAGATATAGGTGAAGTAGAAAAGGCATTAAATCAGGAGATCGGGCGCATGCAAAAAGAGCAGATCGGGAAGCACGAACTCGAAAAGGCGAAAAACCAACTGGAATCCGCCTTCATATACGGACAGGATTCACTCTTTTATCAGGCCATGCTGCTGGCGAGGTACGAGATCGCCTTGGATTGGAGGTCCATCGACGATTACATCCCCTCCATAAGGAAAGTTACTCCGGAAGACCTTATGCGAGTGGCAACCCGTTATCTTACTCCGGACAACCGGACAGCAGGAATACTCATTCCGCTTCCGATCGGGAAGGGGAAGCCCCCTCCGGCGGCAAACACGGTCAATGGACGGGCAATAAGGTAGAGGAGGCATGATGGTGCGAAACATGCGGAAGCAGGTCCTCATGGCAGTTACGGTATTAATTTTTTCGTTTTTCATGCGTGAAAGTACTCTTTATGCGGCGCCATCCGTTGAAAAGACCGTCCTTTCAAATCGACTGGTACTGCTCCACAGCGAGGACCATTCCCTCCCCTTTGTGACCCTGCAACTCCTTATTGACGCGGGGTCCGGCAAAGACCCTTCCGGGATGGAAGGCCTGTCGCATCTTACCGCCCGGGGAATTCTTCTCGGCACGTCCGCACACACTGCTTCTGCGCTTAGCGAAGAACTGGATTTTCTTGGAGCATCCCTCGACTCATCCTCTGGAAGGGACTATACCACATTGAGTCTTCGTGTTCTGAGGAAAGATCTGGATAAGGGGCTCTCGCTTTTCATGGAGGTGCTAGCGAAACCGACCTTCCCGGAGAAAGAAGTTAAACAGGAAGTGGAAAAGACGCTGGCCCTCATACAGTCGCAGGAGGACCAACCGGGAGAAATTGCAGAAAAGGAGTTTCTCAAGACGCTTTTTCTTTCCGGCCCTTACCGGTATCCAGCAATAGGGACAAAGGACTCGCTTCCGAGAATCACGAGGGAGGGGGTCCTCACGTTTTATGAGACATACTATCACCCAAATAACTGCATCCTCGCCGTAGTCGGAGATATTACTGCCGAAGAAGTGAAGACAAAACTCATCCCGTTATTGGAAAAATTGCCCGTTGGCGAAATTCCAAAGGTTCCCGTCAAAACTGTCTTTTCCAAAGGGCCTGTAACGATCAAGATCGACCGGAAGATCACCCAGGCAAATATCATTCTGGGCAACCCGGGGATAAACAGGGAAAATATCGACTTCTATGCACTGAGCGTAATGAATTATATCCTTGGCGGGGGAGGTTTTGCATCCAGACTGCTCGAAGAGGTCCGCGATAAGAGGGGGCTTGCTTATTCAGTGACGAGTTTCTTTGACCCGGGAAAGTATCCGGGCTCCTTTCAGGTGGTCCTTCAGACAAAAAATTCATCTGCCCGGGAAGCGATCTCTCTGGTACTGCAACAAATGAAGAGAATTAAAGAAGAGCTGGTTTCAGATAAGGAACTGGAAGGGGCAAAAAAATATCTTATCGGCAGTTTTCCTCTGCGGATAGATACCCAGGCGAAGCTTGCCAATTTCATGGTTCAGGAGGAGTATTACGGACTCGGGCTCGATTATCCGGAATTATACCCTACCCTGATAAGATCGGTGGGTCGGTATGATGTCCGAAGGGTAGCGGCGACCTATCTGCACCCGGAAGACTATACCTTGATTGTAGTAGGCGACCTGGCGGAAGCCGGCATGGCCTCGGAGGGGCCGGAGCGTTAGTCCTTTTGCCCAGGGCCGAAAAAATGATTTGCGCTGCTATCTCTTACTCCCCTTACTTAATCAGCTTATCTGCCACTTAGTTTGTCGACCAAGGCGCTCACTTTACACTACTCAAGCGAAGGCAACACCGGAACGGTCATAACGTCCTCGGGAATCTTCCCTGTCAGCGCGTGCAGAAAGGCGACAATGTCCTGAACCTGATCTTTTGGAAGGTCCTTGCCTAACTGGATCTTCCCCATGATCCAGACCGCGTCCGCCAGTTTGTCGACCGAGCCGTCATGGAAATAAGGAGGCGTCATCGCCACGTTTCTGAGGACGGGAACTTTAAAGACATATTTATCGCTCTCTTTCTTCGTGACAGCGTATCTTCCCTCATCCACATTTTGGCTCTTCGTGTATTTCTGATACGGCTCGAAAAGCCCGAACTTCTGGTACATCTGTCCACCCGCATAAGGACTGAAATGACAACCTACGCATCCCTGATCCATAAACATCCCGAGTCCCTTTTTTTGTTGTTCCGTCAATGCATTTTGGTCCCCTTTGAGGAATGTATCGAAAGGAGCGGGGGTAATCAATGTCCTCTCAAAAGCGCCGATGGCCTTCGCAAAGTTGTCGATGGTTACCGGCTCTTTGTCGGAGGGGAATGCGGCCTTAAACATGGTTTCGTACTCTTTATATGCCCTGAGTATCTTTTCTACCGACTCATAAGAGGGCATACCGAACGCCGGAGGCCCCGTGACGGCCTGTTTTGCCTGGTCTTCGACACTCGTCCTGTTTCCTATCCAGTGCTCGGATATCTGACTTGCCGCATTAAAGACAGTGGGGTCGTTTCTGGGGTTTTCCTTACAGTTGTGCCCGACCGACTTTCTGAGGCCGTCGGCCGCATAAAGTGCGAGGGGATGACACTTCGAACAACTCACGGTTTCGTCTACGGAAATCCTCTGTTCATAAAAGAGGACCTTCCCGAGTTTTACCTTTTCAGGGGTAATCGGGTTTTCCTCCGACGGCATAGATGCCGGCAAAGGACCGAGTATCTGCGAAGCCCTCTTTATCAGTGCCCCGTCGTCAGCGGCGAATGCGGCCAACGGGATTACGAGCAAAAGTATCAAAAGCGTGAAAGACCGTATCCCTCTCTCTTTGAATACCGTAATGTTCATGACAGCCTCCTTATGACTTCCCGACTTTTTGAAGTATATCTACCATTTATCACGAAAATGAATCATCTGCAAGCCCGCCTTCATTGCGTCAGGCCATAATCTGACATAGAATTTAAAAATAAAGACGCGAAGGAAGTCTTTTTGTCCGAGAGGAGCGGAACATGATAACAAGAAATAGCATGAAACTCTTTTTTCTTTCACTGGCTGCGGTCATGACAATCATGACACGTCCGGGGTTCGCGGAAGACCAAAAGAGATTGACCCCAACCTATAATCTCTATATCTCATTCGATCTGCAGGCAAACTCACTTAAGGGCACCGCTGAGATTGTATTCCCTGAATTAACGGACATCGTTGTATCGACAGGCAATCTCGCTATTATGTCCGCGGGTCTGAACGGCCATACGGTTGAGTACGACAAAAAGGAAGGTGTAATAAAGGCATCCGGCAAAGGCAAGCTGGTAATAACATATATGGGTATCTTTAGCGGAGGCCGGCGGAGGACTGAAAACCTTGAGAATGCCGGCGTCGTTCAGGGAGACGTGATCAGCCCGGAGGGGATATCCCTCACCGGCAGCTGGTACCCCTCATTAAAAGGGCCTCTTTATTACAGGCTCACCGCGCTGGTACCTGCCGGCTTCACTGCGATATCCGAGGCGGATGAAATTATGCACAAAGAAACATCCACGGGCGGGGAATATACATTCTCGTTCCCCCATCCGCTCAACGGAGTAGATTTCGTCGCCGGTAAGTACAGGGAAGCAAAAGGCACTATCGACGGCATAGACATCTATGCATACTTTTTTCCTGAAGACATTTCGCTTGCCGAAACCTACATCGAATACAGCAAAAAGTATTTTGAGATGTACAATAGGCTTTTGGTTCCCTACCCGTACAAAAGGTTCTCCGTTGTCGAGAACTTTCTGCCCACCGGATATTCGATGCCGACCTTCACGCTCCTGGGCCGCGAAGTGGTCCGCCTTCCTTTCATCGTGCAAACTTCCCTGGGACATGAGATCACCCATCAGTGGTTCGGCAACTATGTGTACGCGGACTTTGCCAAGGGCAACTGGCTCGAAGGGATCACTACCTATCTCTCGGACCACCTTTACGAGGAGCAGAAAGGCAAGGGATGGGAATACAGAAAGAAGATCCTTGCCGACTACCAGAGCTACGTCACCCCCGAAAAAGAATTTCCGCTGAGGGCTTTTTCGGGAAGGACGGGTTTTGCATCGATGGCGATCGGTTACGGAAAAGGTGCGATGCTCTTTCATATGCTCCGGAAGCTTGTAGGAGAGGAAACGTTCTACGGGTCACTGAGAAAGCTCATTGGGAAAAACAAATTTCGTGACGCGACATGGGAAGACATCAGAGGATCTTTTGAAGAAACGTATGGAAGGGACCTGGGATGGTTTTTCAACCAGTGGCTCGACCGGGGAGGGATCCCCTCCCTCCAGGTCGAGGATGCCGGGACGTCGATTCTAAATGGGGCGCCTGCCGTTTCGTTCAGGCTTCTTCAAAAAAAAGAAACATATAAGCTGAAGATCCCCTTGCACATTGTCGGCGGAAGGGAAAAAGGGACAGATCAGATCATCGACGCAGAAAAAGAGAGACAGTATTTCGATATTGCCTCCGGTGACGATCCGCGTACCTTGATCCTTGACGGAAACTATGATGTCATGAGGAGACTTGAGGAAAGCGAATATCCCCCGGTCATTTCAAGGCTCCTTGGAGATGAAAAAAGATTGATTGTCTATTCAGAAAAAGAAAAAGGCATATACGGGGATTTGATCGAAATTTTCAAGGATGAGGGGTTTGCGGCAAAGGAAGTAACTGATCTTAAGGACGAGGATATCCGGACTTCTTCCCTCTTTGTCCTGGGACATGAAAGCCCGGTGCTCAAGAGACTCTTCGGAGGGGTGAAGAAGCCGGGACCAGGCTTTGTACTTACAGTGAGAAATAATCCCCTGAATACCGCAAGGGTCGTGGCCTATGCAAACAGTGACTCCCGGGAGGAGGTAAGCCTTGCCGTGAGAAAAATCTTCCATTACGGAAAATACACAACCATACGGTTCGAAAAGGGGGTGAACGTGTCAAAGGAGACCGCGGAAACAGACCGCGGCATGAGATTCAATCTTGTGGAACCAGTGGAAGGGGTGGCGCCGGAGAAATCACTTGCTCTTGACAAGATTATCGACAATATCTCCTACGAGCCGGTAATATTCGTCGGGGAACGACACGCGAATTACGAGGACCATAAAGTGGAACTCGCTGTCATCATGAATCTGCACAAAAAGGGCAGAAAATTCGCCGTAGGAATGGAGATGTTTCAGCGTCCTTTCCAGAAAGTGATGGACGAATACCTCTCCGGTGCGATCGGCGAGAAGGAGTTCCTGAAGAGGTCCGAATACTTCAGAAGATGGGGCTTTGATTATCACCTCTACAGGGAGATACTTGAGTTTGCGAAGGCGAAGGGAATTCCTGTTGTGGCACTTAACCTCAGGACGGAGATCATTGACAAAGTGTCCGCCGGGGGAATCGATGCCCTTTCGGAGGAGGAGAGGAAGGAGATACCTCAGGACATGGACATGTCCGACGCCGCTTACAGGACGAGGTTACGGGCTGTATTCGAAGACCATCCCCCCGGGACAACATTCGATAATTTTTATCAGTCGCAGATACTCTGGGACGAGACAATGGCCCATTCTGCGGCGGATTTTCTGAAGGAAAAGCCGGGGTACCAGCTTGTAGTGTTTGCGGGACAGGAACACGTCATGTACGATTCGGGGATACCTCAGAGACTAAAGAGGCTTACCGGTCGGGAATATGCCACGATCATCAACGGTGACTTCGATGGGGGCATCGGAAACTATGTTGTTTTTTCAAACCCCCTTAGTCCCCCGTTCAGCGCAAAGCTTGGGGTCATTCTTCAAAAAAGGGATGACGGGGTGGTCATCGAAGACTTCTCTCGTGATAGCGCAGCAGCAAAAGCAGGGCTGACAAAAGGGGATGCGATTATATCGGTAGATGATTGGAAAATAGAGACGACCGACGATGTCAGGATCGCCCTTTCCGACAAGAAGCCCTATGAGTCGGCGCACATAAAGGTGAAGAGGAAAAGATTCCTTTTCGGAGAACGGCAGCTCGAATTCAATGTCCCCTTATGAGTCGACTGTGAACATGCAGGAAAATTGACAGGGGGTGTATATATAACATGAAGGCGATATCCATTGTCACTGGAACGACAAACCTCCGGCTCGTCGACCGGCCCCAGCCCTCTATTACGGCGACTGACGAAATCAAATTGCGCGTGCTTCGCGTTGGTATCTGCGGCACCGACAGGGAAGAAGCATCAGGAGGACGGGCGGACGCTCCGAAGGGAAGCAGCGAACTTGTTATCGGACATGAGATGTTCGGACAGGTCGTGGAAACGGGCAGTGGTGTCACGCGTGTGAAGGCCGGCGATTACTGTGTCTTTACCGTGCGGCGCGGATGCGGAAGATGTCCTGCCTGTATTATGGACCGGGCCGATATGTGCAGTACCGGAGATTATAGGGAGCGTGGTATCAAGGGGCTCGACGGGTACGAGACCGGATTCGTGGTAGACCGGGAGATCCATGCGGTGCATTTGCCGGATGAACTTGAGGCGGTTGGCGTTCTTACCGAGCCGCTCTCGATTGCCGAGAAGGCGATAGATGAAGCGGTGAGGGCCCAGGCCGCACGCCTGCCCGATGCGCCTGCCAGTCTTCTCTGGCTTCGGGGAAGACGATGTCTTGTCGCCGGACTCGGCCCTGTCGGCCTGCTTGCCGCGATGGTGCTCAGCCTCAGGGGGGCAGAGGTATACGGGACCGATATTGTCGACCCCGGCACGGCAAGACCTATATGGCTTGAATTCATCGGCGGCAGATATGTCGATGGAAGAAAGGTGACGCCGGACCGCGTGCCGCAGGAGCTTGGGGCGATGGACCTCATCTTCGAGGCCACAGGCGTCGCCTCGCTCGAATTCAACCTCCTCGATGCGCTCGGTATAAACGGCATCTATGTACTAACCGGGATCCCCGGCGGAGACCGTCCTTTACAGATACCGGGAGCCGAATTGGTGAGAAGGCTTGTGCTCGGCAATCAGGTAATGCTCGGCAGCGTCAATGCTTCTCGCGGCAATTTTCAGATGGCGGTCGGCGACCTTGTGGATGCAAGACATCGCTGGGGAGATCATGTTGAAAGACTGATCACCCACCGTTATCGTCCTGAAGAATTTGAAAGGGCGCTGCAGGGTCATCCCGCGGATGAAATAAAGGGGGTGATCGAGTGGATATGATCGTCAATTCTAATGCACCGGGCCGGCCTGGTTCCGAACCACGATGGACTTCGAGCGCAAAGAGCGGCGTCGGCACGTCTCTGAGCCCCTTAAGCCGCGTCTGGTTCACGATCAGCCACGGTATCTTCAACGAGATCTATTTCCCTCGTTTAGACCTTGCGTGCACTCGAGACATGGGACTGATCGTTACGGACGGACGGGACTTTTTCTCCGAGGAGAAACGTCATGCGGCATCCTCAGTTTCTTACCTGGCAGAAGGGGTCCCGGCCTTTCGTCTCGAAAATACCTGCAAACAGGGCCGTTACAGGATCGAAAAAGAGATCGTGGCGGACCCGAGGCGGGACGTCGTGCTCCAGCAGACCCTTTTTACCCCGGTGCAGGGAGAGTTAAAGGACTATCGTCTCCATGTCCTTCTCACTCCCCACCTTGGAAACAGGGGCGACGAAAACACCGCATGGATGGGCGATTATAAGGGAATCCCGATGCTCTTTGCGCAACGAGACTCTTTTACCCTCGCACTTGCCTGCTCAGCCCCCTGGTTGAAGCGTTCCGCGGGCTTTGTCGGGGTGTCCGACGGCTGGCATGATCTGATGCAGCACAAAGAGATGACATGGACATACGAGAGAGCTGAAAACGGCAACGTTGCCCTGACCGCAGAGATAGACATTGTTTCCGGCAAGGGCGGTTTCCTCCTCGCACTGGGCTTCGGAAGAAACGCGGCCGAGGCGGGCAACCGCGCCCGTGCGAGTCTTATCGACGGATTCGACGCTGCGAAAGATGACTATATCCGCGAGTGGCTGATGTGGCAGCGGACCCTTTCTCTCAAGGGCGGAACAAGCTCCGGCAGCCGAGACCTTTGCAGTGTGAGCACCGCGGTCCTCAGGACGCACGAGGCCAATAACTTCCCGGGCGGCGTTATCGCGAGTCTTGCGATCCCCTGGGGCTTTGCCAAGGGAGACGACGACCTCGGCGGGTACCATCTCGTCTGGCCGCGTGACCTTGCAGAGGCCGCCGGTGGGTTTCTGGCGGCGGGCGCCTTTGATGATGTGCACCGCATACTTCATTATCTGCTGACGACTCAGGAAGAGGACGGCCACTGGCCTCAGAACATGTGGCTCGACGGCTCTCAATACTGGTCGGGTATACAGATAGACGAAACGGCATTTCCTATCCTGCTCGTTGATCTCGCGAGACGGGAACGTGCCTTGGTTGGCGGTGACATGGAAAAGCTCTGGCAGATGGTGAAAACTGCTGCAGGGTTTATCGTGCGGAATGGTCCGGTGACGCAGCAGGACCGATGGGAAGAGGACGGTGGCTATTCGCCGTTTACCCTTGCAGTGGAAATCTCCGCGCTGCTGGCCGCAGCGGACCTCGCGGAAGTAAATGATGAGCCCGGACCGGCAGCCTTTCTCCGTGAGACTGCGGATGCCTGGAATTCAGGTATAGAGCGCTGGATTTATACGAGGGGGGGTGAGATCGCCAAAAAGGCAGGCGTTGACGGATATTACGTGCGTATAGCTCCGCCGGAAACAGCCGATGCTGCATCTCCTGCAAACGGGTTCGTTCCTATAAAGAACAGGCCTGCGGGACAGAGCAGTATGCCGGCATCGCAGATAGTAAGTCCCGATGCCCTGGCGCTTGTGCGGTTCGGTCTCCGCGCGCCGGACGACCAGCGGATACTCGATACCATAAGGGTAATCGATGCGCTTCTCAGAGTCGAAACGCCCTTTGGCCCGGCATGGCACCGATATAACGACGATGGCTACGGAGAACACGATGACGGCTCGCCGTTCGACGGCACAGGCGTGGGACGACTCTGGCCGCTTCTCACTGGCGAGCGCGCCCATTATGAACTTGCGGTCGGAAACAAGGAAGAGGCGGAAAGACTGATGAAGGTGATGGCCGCCTTTGCCAATGAAGGAGGGATGATCCCGGAGCAGATTTGGGACTCCCGCGACATACCCGAGAGGGAACTCTTTTTTGGAAGACCTTCAGGTTCTGCGATGCCGCTTGTCTGGGCCCATGCGGAATATATAAAACTTCTCCGTTCCCTTAGAGATGGTCGTGTTTTCGATACTCCTTCCCAGACTGTGGAACGATATGTAAGGAAAAAGACTGAATCGTCGCTCAGTATCTGGAGGTTCAACCATAAATGCAGAACTATGCCCCCGACAAAGACACTCCGTGTAGAGGTGCTAAGCCGGGCGACTGTCCACTGGAGTCCTGACGGATGGAATGACGTTCATGACGCCGAGACAAAAGACAGCGGGTTCGGACTGCACTATGTTGACCTGCCTGCAGAAAAGCTTTCTGCGGGGACTTCTGTTGCATTTACTTTCTACTGGCCGGACGCAGGCCTCTGGGAAGGGAGGGACTTTCAGGTAAGGATAGAGTAACGTTCCGATTCGCCCGTCTAGGGGTTCCAGATATACATGAACTGCACCCCTGACAAAAGGGAAAGATCCTCGGCGTTTACCGAGATCAGGTTTATCACCTGGGGGCCAGGCAGAGGCATTTCCGAATATATGTTCGATTTGTAGGTCTTGGGTCTGACATAGGTGATCACCTTCGCTTGCCTAATATTGAGATCGTTTTTCATATCGGTGATCGTTTCATCCAGATATGCCACCCGGTCGATCAGTTTTGCCGCGAGGGCCTCGTTTGAGACAAACACCCTGCCGTCGGCAAGGGCCATGATCTCCTGTTCGGCGAGGAGCTTCTGCCTGTTTGCGCAGACGACTTCGGTAAAGCGGGCATAAAGCCTGTCGATGATGTCCTGGAACATCTTCTTCTCCTCCGGCGTGGTGGGTCGGAAGGGCGACCAGAAGTCCTTTTTCGGGCCTGATTTGTAGGTCTCCTCAGAGACCCCGATCTTCGACATAAGCCCCTCGATATTGAATTTCATGGCGATGACGCCTATGCTGCCCACTATGGCAGTGGGACTTGCAATGATTCGGTCGGCTGCCGAGGCCACATAATATCCCCCCGAAGCGCCCACCTCCATAATATAGGCATGAACGGGTACTTTCCTTTTCTTTCTGAAGCTCATGATCTCATGGTAGATCGCATCGCTTGCGGCAACGGTGCCGCCTGGCGAGTTTATTCTCAGGATCACACCCGAGATCTCGGGGTCTGCCTCGGCCTTGAGGAGGGCCTCCCTGAAAAAGGCGACTTTCGAGGGTCCCGTCCTAAAATTCAGAATGTCTTTTTCCTCCTTGAAAGAGATCACACCGTCCAGATCAATAAGAAGTATTTTTTGCTTTCCATCGCCTTCAAGGATTTTCTCCACAAGCGGTTCTGTCTCGGGCAGAAGGGATACATGAAGTCCGGTGCATCCCGAAAGTATTGCAACACAGAGGATAAAGAAAAGTGTAGTTCTTTTCATCTCAAATTTCCGTCCTCCATGTATCTCGGGATTTTAAGAAAAAGCATGAAACACCGCTGCGTCCATTTCAGATCCCCAGCTTGGCACGCCTCTGACGGGACTCAAAAAGACGTGCTGACGCCATACCGAATATAAACCCGCTGATGTGTGCCATATAAGCTACCCCACCGGTCTGCCTTTGTGCTCCTACTCCGACCTCGCTGAATAGCTGTATGACAAACCAGAATCCCACCAGTATTATTGCAGGGATAAAACGAATAAAGAAAAACCAGCCGAGCAAAATCACCGTACGAATTCTGTCGCGGGGGAAGGTGATGAGAAAGGCTCCCATAACCGCTGCAATAGCGCCGCTCGCTCCAAGGTTGGGGACTGTAGATTTCGGATTTACTACGACCTGTGCCAGTGATGCCACCAGTCCGCCTGATAAATAGAAAATCAGGAAGCCGCCTTTATTCATCACATCCTCCATCTCCGGCCCGAAAGCCCAGAAATATACCATGTTACCGATTATATGCAGCCAGCCGGCATGCATGAACATGGCGCTGAGGATCGTGATCAGATTTCGTCCTCTTGCAATCTCTGCAGGAATTAACGACCACCGGAGGATAAATGCATCTCCATTGAATAATTCAAGCAGAAAGATAGAGACATTCGCTGAAATAATAATTGCAGTAATGACGGGGAAGCTTATGGGCCTTCGATCAATATCGCCTAAAGGGATCATATTATTGTCCTGTTTAACAATATAACCTTTAAAGGGGGCGAATACAAGAAGGAAGGGGACGCAGAAAGTATCAATCCACATTGCGGTGCCCGAACACGACTTTCGACAAAAGAGGCAGTTTCCGAACGACACGTAGAACATATTTCTGAATAAAGATACAAAGCTTAATGTGTGTAACGCGAGAGAACCGGTGAAAGACGTGAGCGTTGACCGTAACGCAATTGTTACGTATCACGAACTTGGCGGAGTCGCTATTGCCAGGAACATTTCCGAACAGTGTTAGGTTGAGTCCAAACATCTTGGCCCTTCACATCGTGAAGGGCTAAGTGGCTGCTGAATACTTTTGAGAGGTGGTCTGGTCTTTCTCGCAGTATCCCTCTGTTTTATCTTCGGAGTCCGGTTGTTCAGCCTTCTTTTATTGCGTCCGGCCATAATCTGAAATAGAATTTAAAGGATAGTTCGACATAGTAATTCAGGGAAGATAATTACGGAGACAATGAGGCAATGAATATCGCTGAGTTTACATCCCTTGTCTGGATGGGTTCTTTTTTGGCCGGTCTTTTAGGTTCACTGACGGGACTCGGAGGAGGAGTTGTTATTGTGCCGTTACTTACCCTGGCTTTCGGTGTCGATATAAGGTATGCAATCGGTGCATCACTGGTCTCCGTGATCGCAACTTCCGCGGGGGCCGCTTCCGCATATGTCAAGGAGGGCTATACCAATATCCGCATCGGGATGTTTCTTGAAATAGCAACTACGCTGGGCGCCCTGTGCGGAGCTTTCATGGCGTCACGCATACACACCTCTTTACTTGCGGTAATCTTTGGTGTCGTACTTATACATTCTGCGTATCTCTCCTCACGACCGCCACGAGAGGACGGCGGCACCGACCGTCCCGACCCGCTGTCAACCCGGCTGAGGCTGGACGGAAGTTTTCCCTCCGCCGAAGGCCGGCAAGCATATCATGTACACGCAGTACCCACGGGCTTTGGCCTGATGTTTTCGGCCGGCACCCTATCTGGCCTGCTGGGCATCGGCTCAGGCGCGGTAAAGGTGCTTGCGATGGACCACTTTATGCGCATCCCCTTTAAGGTCTCGACGACCACGAGTAACTTTATGATCGGCGTAACTGCGGCCGCCAGTGTCGGAATATATCTCAATCGCGGGTACGTTGATCCAGGGCTCTCGATGCCTGTGATGCTTGGCGTGCTTATGGGGGCTATGACCGGAGCGCGCATACTTGTAAAGGCAAGGACCCGTCTTTTGAGAACGGTGTTCAGCATAGTCATACTTATTCTTGCTCTCCAAATGATATACAACGGCTTGACGGGAAAAATCTGAATGGTGCGGGGGAAATACGCCTGGACAGACGAGCATATCGAATTAATCGTGGGCAATTTCCTGCGGGCCGGTGTTATCATTGCCTCTTTTTTTGTGATTATCGGAGGCGTTCTCTATCTGATAAAATATGGGACAGTCGCCCCCGAGTACAAAATCTTTTCAGGCGAACCCGCGGACCTGCGCACCGTGCATGGAATAGTAAAAGATGCTTTCTCTCTGCGGAGCCGCGGCATAATTCAGTTCGGGCTTCTCCTTCTGATGTTTACCCCGGTTGCCTGGGTGGCTTTTCTCCTGTTTGCCTTTGCGAAACAGCATGACCGAACATATGTTTTTGTTACCGCGATTGTTCTGGCAGCGCTTTTGTTCAGTCTTGTTGGAAAATATATATACGGCTAAGGCTACGTTTCTTCCAAATCCGTTCTCACCAGGGCGAGTATGGCGGAATGGGGGACAATAAGGTATTTCTTTCCTTCGAATTCAATCTCTATCGCCGACTCTTTTAAGAAGATCGCGTAGTCGCCCTCGACCGCCTGAAGCGGTATGTACTTAAGTGCTTTCCTGTCGGCGGACCAGGACTCCTCGGAAACCGGGTCGTGGATCGCGTACCCCGGGCCGGTCCTTATGACGTAGCCGCCGATGACTTTCTCCTTTTCCCTGACCGTGGGCGGCAGATAGAGACCGGAAGTGGTCCTGTCCGTCCTCTCGTCGGGATCTATGAGCACCCGGTCCCCGACGGCGATAAGGTTCTTCTTTGCCTTCATACGTCTATTTTAGAATATTCCGGATCAAATCTGCCTGAATTCATTTTTTGGAAACAAAGATGCAATAGCACTTCCAACCCAAAAGAAATCTTCTCGAAACAATCTCTGATTTAATAAATTTAAGTCCGCGCATCAATTATACTATGAAAAGAATGAACAAGAAAAAAGAGCTGTTGAAAATAGCCGAAGAGATAGAGAAATGTTCCCTGTGCAAAAAGTGGGGCACGGGCAAGCCCGTGCCGGGTGAGGGCAACCCGGATGCGAGAATAGTTTTTATCGGAGAGGCCCCCGGCAAGCAGGAGGCCAAGACCGGCCGTCCTTTTATTGGAAGGTCCGGTAAACTCCTGAGACTGATGATCTCGGAGGCCGGCCTTTCGGAAGAAGAAGTCTACATCACCAGCCCCGTGAAGTATCTTCCGCTTCGGGGTACGCCGTCGCGGGAAAACATCCTCCACGCCAAGACCCATCTTTTCAGCCAGCTGTCGATCATCCGTCCCGAGATCGTCGTCCTTATGGGGAGCTCTGCATGCCTGGCCCTTCTTGAAAGGAAGGTCGAGCTGACGAAGGAACACGGAAACGTTATATGCGAAGGCGGGAGGTCCTATCTCCTTACTTTTCATCCGGCCTACGCCATGCGCTTCCCCGAAGGGAAAAAGGGGTTCATCCTCGATTTCAGGAAACTGGCGAAACTGATCTCGGAATAAGAAAAGGCCGGGAATACGAGAAAATGAAACCTCTCAAAGACAGTCCCCTCCCGCGCACAATATCTTCTGTCTGATTTTTTCGAACCGTCGTCCCTTCCAATTTACTCTGTCTTGTCTGAGTCTTTTGCGTATTTGAGGCCCTCTATCATCAGAAGAGCGAATATTACGGTAAAGCCCGCGAGGATCCCGAAGACATTTACGACTCTCAGGTAGACCAAAAGAGAGAGTATCCCAAAAAGAAGGAAGAGGCGGAACATGCTGAAGAAGATCATCCTTCCCGTTGCCCTTCCGGTCCCGATGAGCCCCCTCACACCCCAGGCAAGACCCTTTATGTTGGCAAGGCCGAGCGCCCCGCCTATGACGACGCTCAGAGGGAGTTTCTTCCATTCTAAAAACGCCGAAAGCAGGGCAAGGGGGATAAGGACCAGGAATGATTTTCTATATATCCTTTTTATCAGGTCCATCGTCTTGTTTTCTTGCGAGTCTCAGAAGGTCCCTGAACCCTGAGACGATGCCCAGTACCAGAAAGAGTATCGTAAGCCAGGGAAAGGTGACCTTAAAGAGCTTGTCGAGTCCGTAGCCGATGGCCAGACCGATAAAAGTTGAAAAGACGAGGTTCAGGCCTACCGACCACGCCTTGAGAAAATCCTTTGAGTACAGGTTTGCCAATGTCTCTCCCGTGCTATCCTATGCCTTCGAATTCATAGTCGATGAAATCCTTCGCGATCTGCACGATCTCCCGGTAAAAGAGCGTTTTTGCCCGGTTCATCACTTTTTCACAATAATAGGGTACCCAATTGGCGATATGTTGTTCAAGAAATTTCTGCTGAAGTTCCCGGTTGTCGATATCGATGAGATAACTCATGAACAGGAATTCAAGGGAGATATGGTCGGGCAGGGTCTCGTATTCCTCGTCGAAGGTGAGTCCTGTGCCGTAATAGAACCCTGTTACGGAATCGGCGATGTTCAGGCCTTCGGCCTGAAGTGACTCAAGCGGCGGCAGTTCTCCCCCGGGGTAGATAAAGAGGGAATTGAAATCGGCGAGGACCTCTTCTTGCGTTTCCTTCGATTCAAGCCCAAGGTCTTCCCTTATACTCTCCATGTTTTCCGCGTCGGGAGGGGCGAAGAAAATATCTGCGAGAACGCGGTAAGACTCGGCCCTTTCTTTGTCATCTTCAAAAAATGCCATCCTGAAATCTTATTATATTTGGGAGGGGAATAGCAAAGAAAGGAGCGGGACCGCAATTATGAAGGGAAGAAGACAGAGAAGGTCGAACCTTTCCCGGGAAGGCTCTTGACAGAAATGAAACCGCCAAGTTCTTCCATGAGTTTTTTGCTTATCGGAAGCCCCAGGCCTATTCCTCTCTTTGCAACCCTCGTAGTGAAAAAGGGTTCGAAAATCTTATCCAGGTTTTCTTCCGTGATGCCCTCGCCTGTATCACTGATGTGCACTGCAACATGAGATATATCGTTCACCCGTTCCCGGGAAACGGCGACCGTGAGCGTACCTCCGGCTGGCATGGCGTCGACGGCATTCAATATGATATTGCCTATTGCCTCCTTCGCCTGTTCCTTGTCGGTCCGTACCTCGGGTACGTCGCCGTATGCCCTTTCGATCCTTATCGCGTGCTTCGTCAACATCTCTTCATACGTCTGTAGAACGTCATCGAGTACCTCGCGGACATCTTCCCTGACGAGTATGGGAACAGAAACCCGGGAATAACCGAGGACCGCCCTGAGGATATTTTCAAGAGCAGCGACTTCCGATACAATTGAATCTGCGTATTGCCGCTCCGCCGTACCTTCGGGGACCTTTTTCTGCAGTCTCCTGGCAAACCCGCCGACCGAAGTCAAAGGGTTGCGTATCTCGTGAGCAACGTTGGCCGTTATCCTGCCGAGTGCCGCCAGCTTTTCACTCTGCAGGAGCCGCTCCTGAAGCTGCTTTTTCTCCTCTTCGGTCCTGCGGCGCTCGATGACACCTGCCAGGGTATTTGCAACGGCCGACAGAAACGCCTCTTCTGCCGGGTTCCTTTTATGCCATCGCTGAAGATAGACGTTGATCAGGCCGAGGGACTTTCCGCCGGAGACGATAGGCACGCAGTAATGTCCATGGGGAGACATCTCCTCAAACGTTATCTCATGGCCTTCGCCTACGCATTCCGCGAAAACGACTTCGCATGCGGCGGCGGCGCGGCCGCAGAGGCATTTTCCAAAGGGGACTTTCCCGCATGAGTTTCGCTCCTGCAAGGTCAGTCCCCGCTCCGATTTCAAAGAGAGTTCTTTCGGCTCGCCCTCAACGAGGTAGATGGCGGCCTTTGACTGAAGTGACAGATAAGGCACGGAAAGAATCAGGTCAAGTGCGCCGCCTAGCTGCGCCTCAAGGGATACGGGTTCGAGGGATGTTTTTAGGAGGACGTTTATTACCCGCTGTATGTGAAAGTTTCGCTCGATCTGCTCCTGGGCCTCTACCCGCTCCGAAATGTCCCTTATCGCCGCGGTAACGAGCAATTCCCCTTCGATCCGTATCGGGCTGAGACTGATGTCCCCGCGGAACTCAGTACCGTCCTTCTTCAGGCCGAAAATCTTCAGGTCCCCACCCATGGCGCGTACTCTGGGGTTCGAAAAGTATCCCTCGACAAATTTCCGGTGCTGACCCCGAAATCGCTCAGGGATCAGAATATCCAACTCCTTCCCGACCACTTCTTCCTGGGTGTATCCGAAGAGTCTTTCCATCTGCGGATTCACAAGGACGATCTCGTAGGAGCGGTTTACAAAGATCATCGCGTCGGGAGCGGCATCGAGGAGTCTCTCGTACCGGTGGCGTGCACCCTCGAACTCCCTCCTGCACGCTTCCAGTTGCTCAAGCTTGGTGCGCATCTCCTTAAGTTCATGCAGAAGCTGTTGTTTAGTCTTCACAGGGTCTTTCACTAAATGTCCTTTCGCTTTCGTCCCTCTCCGGCCGGGGTTCACGCCGTCGCGCAATTATGCTTCATATGAGTATAAGTATATCAGGTAAAAAGCCGGTCACAAAGGCGTAACAATCAGAGGACGCGAAGCGGTGAGAGGCTCAACAGAATGACTCAGCCGATGAGCCCGACAAAGTGGTCATAAGAGATATCGTTAGTGAAGGCGATGCCGGTAAAATAATCGTTTCCCTGTGAGGAGACCGAGGCGATCCTCCCCTCAAAGACGTCCGGTCTCCCGGATGAATCAACCACAAGCTCAACGGAGACAGGAGTGGCTTTATCGAGAAGCACGCTGGTGTAAAACCCCATCCCTCCCTGGGAGATGGTGTTTACCTGCACGGTCAATCTCTCCGGGGATACGCCCCCCTGCCTTATGAGCACCGCTTGGGCGCAGATTGAATACCTCTGGTACCTGCGATAGTTTTTATTCACCGCTGCTCTCCAAACTCTCCGGGTTATTTCCGGCCATGAAAAATCTCCTTCCGGACAAAATCAAGGCTGCTACTATTGTATACTTTTTACCAACTAATGTCTTTATCAGAGACATCCTCTTTTTTGTCCGCGTCCTTGCCGGGTGCGCCCTTATGACAGTCGCTGCCTTATGCTAATATATAATTGGAAAAATTTATACATCCGCAATCATCCTGGAGGAAGTGGTATGGCAAGTAATGAGACATATGAAGTGATCATTGTGGGGGGAGGGCCTGCAGGGCTCGCCGCCGGGCTTTACTGTCAGAGGGCCGCACTAAAAACGGTCCTCTTTGAGAGAGGTTTGCTCGGAGGTCAGATTGCCATATCAAAAGACGTGGAGAACTACCCCGGGGTAGAGGGCATAACGGGATTTGATCTGGCCGAAAGAATGGTCAGTCACGCCCGTTCATTCGGCCTCAATGTGGTCCAGCAGGAGGTCGCAGAGGTCAGTGCGGGGTCCGATCTTCACTCGGTCAGGCTTGCCGGCGGTCAGGTGCTCAGAGCGGTTGCCCTGATCCTCGCTGCGGGCGGGTCTGTGCGGAAGCTCGGCGTCCCCGGAGAAGGCGAATACCTCGGACTCGGCGTTTCCTATTGTGCTACCTGCGATGGTTTCTTCTTCAGGGACAAGACGGTCGTTGTCGTCGGCGGGGGAGACACGGCCGTAGAAGAGGCGCTCTATCTCTCCAGGCTGGTGAGGAAGGTATATCTCGTTCACAGAAAAAATACGCTCCGGGCGAGCAAGATACTCCAAAGCCGCCTGATGAGTGAGCCCATGATAGAAATATTTTGGAATACGATGATTACGGAAATCAGGGGAAGCGGAAGCGCGGTTGAATCCGTCTCTTTAGAAAATACCGTAAGCGGAGAAAAAGGAGAATTGGCGACCGACGGAGTCTTTATCTTTATCGGGTATTCGCCCAATAATCAGTTGATCCCATCGGGGGTCCGCATGAATGAACAGGGCTTCGTAATTACCGATGAGAAGTGTGCTACGAGCGTTCCGGGCATCTTTGCGATCGGCGACGTCAGGCAAAAGTTTGCAAACCAGATCGTGGTTGCCGCCGCAGACGGATGCATAGCGGCCCTGGCGGCAGCCCATTATGTCGAGGCGCATAAAGCGGGAACCAGGCAATCCTGACCCATGTGTATGCGCACTTCCCGGAGGTAAAGTCTTGGGCGGTCTCTTCTCGGTTGCGGAACAGTTCAAACTGGGAGGCCGGGTCACCGATGTTTCGGAATACGGCAACGGCAATATCAATACTACGTTCCTTGTTACAGTGGATTCCGAAGGGGAAAAACATTTTATCCTGCAACGCATCAACACCCATGTGTTTCGCAGGCCGGAACTTCTTATGCAGAATATGCGCGTTTCCACCGAGCATATTCGCCGGCGTCTCAGTCATAAGCCCCTGCCTGCGGGCCGGAGGTGGGAAGTTCCGGCCGTGCAAACGACAGAGGACGGCCGGGACTACTGGATTGATTCCGATGGGTCGTTCTGGCGCGTGATCAGTTTTATTGAAGGCTCCCAGGCTTTTGACACTATCAAGGACACTGATCACGCGGTAGAAGTCGGCTATGCGCTCGGCATGTTCCACACCCTCCTCAGCGATCTGTCTCCGGAAAGGCTGGCAGATACGCTGGAAGGGTTCCATATTACGCCCCGCTACCTGCGGCTCTATGACGAGGCCCTGGCTACACATAGCGCGGCCGGATCCTCTGAAGTAAAGTATTGTGTTCAGTTTATCGAGAAGCGAAAGGGCTGGGCACACGTCCTTGAGGACGCCAGGGAGCAGGGCAGGTTGCATCTGAGGACGATCCACGGAGATCCGAAGGTGAACAACATCATGATGGACACGGCGACAGGACAGGCCGTCGGCATCGTCGACCTTGACACGGTAAAGCCCGGGCTGGTCCATTATGATATCGGTGATTGCCTCCGCTCCGGCTGTAATCGCCTCGGAGAAGAAACCGAAGAATGGGAGGCTGTCCGTTTTGACCCTGACCTCTGCCGCGCTATCCTGCAGGGCTACCTCCCTATGGCAAGAGGGTTCCTTAGCGGGCAGGATATTGGATATCTCTACGATTCGATCCGCCTGATGGCCTTTGAGCTCGGCCTCAGGTTCTTTACGGATCACCTCGAAGGCGACCTATACTTTAAGGTCAGTCGGCCGGAACAAAATCTTGCCAGGGCCCTTGTCCAGTTCAAACTCACCGAGGGGATAGAATCACAGGAGAACGTCATACGAAACATCATCCGGGACATCGGATGAAGGGCCGGAGCTTTTCCCTCAAGCCGTTCCCTTCAGACAGACCCCAGCCACATCTGAATTTAACATGCAGCGTCGGAAGGCGAACCGATACACTTTCCTTCAGCTATTTGCTTTTGGGCCCCCTTGCGGAAATTGTCATTCCGGCACTTGCAGATGTGCCGTCCAGGAAATATGGTCTTTGGGAGGAGACATGTTTCGAATTCTTCATCGGCACGAGAAATTCTGATAAATACTGGGAATTCAACCTCTCCCCCGCCGGTAACTGGAATGTCTATCTCTTTACCTCATACCGGCAGGGGATGCAGGAAGATCAGGCCTTTACTTCTCTGCCGTTTAGCATATACACCCCTCCGGACGGTCTGCAGCTTTCTCTGGAACTCGACCTGAAAAAGATAGTCCCGGCCGGACAGGCTTTACAGATTGCGCTCAGCGCCGTCATCAAAGAGAGGAGCGGCAAGATCAACTACTGGGCACTTACGCATCCCGGTCCAAAGCCGGATTTTCACCGGAGAGAGGGCTTCATGGTCGAGCTGTGAGGACGATATTTCATTCGAGGGGTGTATCGTCGAGGAGGTCTTCGTAAAATTTCCTCATGTCGGGCAGGGCTTTTTCTGCCATAGCCTTCATCCCGCTTCTGGGATGCTCGTTCAGTACGCCCGTGATCATATAAGGTATGTGATAGCCCCATTCGACCTCGGTCTTTAGAGGGATGAACAATTCCTGTATGACCTCAAAGATGGGCCTTATGTCGAACTTCGGGTTTTTCAGGAACGAAAGGAGAAGCTCCAGAGGGCAATTCCCCGCACCCCTGCCCATGCCGTATAGGGTGGCATCGATACGGTTGGCCCCGGCGATTATCGCCTCTATTGTGTTGGCGAAGGCCAGTTGCTGGTTGTTGTGTGCATGGATGCCCAGTTCCTTTCCGGTCAGCGCCTCGCGGTACTTCTTGGCGAGGAAATGGATCTGCTCGGAATACATAGCACCGAAACTGTCTACGATATAGACAGTTTCCACCCGGCTCTTAGAGAGGTCGTCGAGGGCCTCGTCGAGGTCTCTTTCGAGCACCTTTGAAACAGCCATAAGATTGATGGTAGCCTCATAGCCTTTGTCGATGCACTCGTGGGCCAGGCGAATACCTTTGTCCACCTCTTTCACATAGCAGGCCACCCTGATCATATCGAGGAGACTATCTTTCTTTAGGGGAATATCTTCCTGGTCGATACGGCCTATGTCGGCCATGGCTGATAGTTTCATGCGGCTTTCGGTCCCGCCGATAATTCTTTTGAGGTCTTCTTCGGTGCAAAATTTCCAGTCGCCGTTGTCATTACGGGAAAAATACTTCTCGGAAGACTTGTATCCTATCTCCATATAGTCCACTCCGGCGTGCGAAAGGGCGAGAAATACCTTCCTTACGAAATCATCGCTGAACTGCCAATTATTTATCAGACCGCCGTCGCGGACGGTGCAATCCAGAACCTTAATCTGCGGGCGAAACATATATGTTACCTCCTCATAGGGATATTCATATCCCTGTTAATCCTTAAGATGCAGGGAAAAACACTGCCATGCAATTATACACAATTCATGGACTGCCCGTGAAGCGTACGTTCATTGTGGCAATGGTATAACTGCACCATTACCTTCATTTCCCCCTGGAAAACTCTACGGCCTTCGCAACGAACTTCCCCGCAATCCCGGTAATTGAAGGCCAGTCAGATGCCTCGACGAGATCGCGCCTGATTATCGCAGAGCCTACAAGGATGCCGGTTGCACGCGCTAAGAGGTATCCCGAAATGTTTTCCAGTTTCGCTCCCCCGCAGAGCATGTAGTGTATATAGGGAAACGGGCCCCTGATCGCCTTCAGGAAATCAAGGCCCCCGATCTCCACAAATGGAAAGAGTTTTATTACGTCGCCGCCGGCCTTGTAAGCCCGATAGATCTCTGTAGGTGTACATGCCCCCGGGACCGAGACCGCGCCCTCTTTCTTCGTGAGGGCGACCACTTCTTCATCGAAATTCGGGCTCACTATGTACATGGCGCCTGCCCGAAGGGCCTTCTTTGCGTCTGCGGTATTTAAGACGGTCCCGGCGCCCACCTCAACCCTGGGGTCAGCGCTCAATTTCCGTATTACTTCCTCCGCATCGGGGACCGAGAAGGTGATCTCGATGAACCTGATCCCTCCTTCAATGCACGCCGCTGCCGCCTTGTAGGCCTGTTCGGGCGTTTCCGTCCGGACCGCGACCATCAACTGGTGTTTACGAAGCCTCCCGATCAAATTCCGGTCCTCCTTTAATCTGATTTGGTCAACTGCCTGCGGGAAGATAGATATGAAAGACGGTCCCCTTTTTCGGTTCCGATTCCACCCGGATATGGCCGCTATGGTTCCTGATAATCGCGTATGCAATCGTAAGCCCAAGGCCCCTCCCGTTTTGTTTCGTGGTGAAATACGGATCAAATATCTTCGGAAGGAGCTCCTGCGGGATGCCCGGACCATGGTCCGCAACAGAGACTTTGACATACCTGCCTTCGGGTAATGGCGGCAGCTCATCCGATAAGACCTGTGTATTTTCAGCAGATATCATAAGCATTCCCCAACCCGGCATCGCCTCGATGGAATTAAGGACGATTGTATTGATCACCCGCCCGATCTGTTCCCCATCTGCATCGACCTGACAAAGGTCAGGCGCGATGTGGTAGGTGCATCCGATATTAGAATCTCGTATCGCCAGGTCGGAGTATTCCCTGATGATTTCTCCGATCGCCGTCAATCTCTTTACCGGAAACCCCCCGCGGGAAAAGGTGATTAATTGTCTGGTCAGGTCCTTTGCCCGGACCGACGCCTTCTGGGCCTTCTGAAGAGCTTCCCGCATTACGTCCCGCCGGTCCACATTAAGTACGGCGATGTGGATGTTTTCTAAAACTGCGGACAGGAGAAAATTGAAGTCATGGGCGATACCGCTTGCAAGGATGCCCAATGATTCGAGTTTCTGGACCCTGTGCATCTCCTCTTCCATTTTCTTCAGTTTCGAGATATCCCTGGCGATGCCGATGAAACCCATGAACCTTCCCGTGGCATCCCGTATCGACCCGCCGCTGAAGAGATGGACGACCTTTCTGCCGTCCTTGGTAAGCAGTCGGACCTCACGCGAGGCCCTTCCTTTTGAGTAGGCCTCTTCAAGTCCTGCCGCCGCCTCATCCCTGTCTTCTTCCGCAATAAAAGTCAACGCCTGTTTCCCCTCCAAATCGTCGTGACTATACCCTGTGGTTTCCTCTGCAAGCCTGTTCCATTTGATAAGATTGCCTGCAGGATTTAGCACGTACAGCAGGTCGGGAATTGTTTCCATGAGGAGGGACTGGAAATCCAACGCCTTCGTAAGGCCTTCCGTTGTCTCGCGTTGCGTTTCGATCTCTGCGAGGAGAATTTTATTGTCCACTCTGACCTGCATCGTGACCTTGAGGAAAAAAATGACGATGCCGGCAACGATCAATGAAACCACACCGCCCGTAACGAGATAATCATAGGTGACCGAGCCTTTGAGCAGCAGCCCCATGAGCGAGGTCAGTAATTCCGATAAGACGATTGAAATCCAGAGGAAATGCCATACATTCAAAGTGGTCAGCGTATTGAACAGCCGCAGACCGAGCCGGAGCATCTGCCGCTTCTCTACGACCTCTTCATTCATCCCGGTTATATCTCCCACAGCAAGTAACGAAAATTATCATACTACTATGCAGGAAAGTTTCTATTTTCTCAAGAAGCATAAATGCCCGCCTCTCAGTTTTTATGTTGACTGCAGTGGGAAAATATTTTACAGTTAATAAAAGTCTAAATAACTAAACAAAGCAACAAAGGGGGAGACGATGAAAAGGCTGTGTGGTTTCTTAATACTCTTTTTTTCTCTGGCCATGTCTTTTGGAGTCCATGCCGAAGAATATGGCGTGTATGTGAAGGTCGCGGAAAAAGTGGGCGGTACCTTCGACGAGGCCATAAAAAATACTGAAGGCGTCCTCGCCAAAAACGGGTGGCATGTGCTTGCTTCTTATGCGGCAGCTGTGCCTGAAGGATGCGGGTTCAAGGCCCATACAATCGTCGTCAATTCTCCTGACTATACGCGGAAAATCATGTCCCATGGTCCGTACTCAGCGTTTGCACTGCCCCTAAGGGTCGGAATTTTTACGGATGAAAAGGGGACGAGCATATCGTTTCTGAATCCGGCGTCTCTGAATAGGACGGTATTGGGAGATACGGTTGAGAAGGACCTCTCGGTCGCCGAGATGAAGGAATTGTCTGCTCTTTTGGCATCGGCGATAAAAGGCGCCATAGTCAACCAGCAGTCAGGAGAGATAAGGAGCAAGGGGTATGTCGGAGGGATGGGCGGTGGAGCTTTTAGCGGCAAGATTACGGAGATATACAAAAAGGAGGACAAAGGTTCAAATTTCCACGATATCGCGGCGAAGGTCAAGGACGGGATTACCGGCAACAGCAAGGGTTGGCGTCTTGTCTATTCCCTTGAACTAGGCAACAACGCGATCTTGTACGGGCTGGACAAACAAAAGACAGAGGCGCGGGCCTTCAAGATCGCCGGAGAAAAGAGAGAATCGAAGTACAATCCATGTCCGGGGATAGATCACTCCCCGGCATTTCCTGTGGAGGTCATTGTGTTAAGGGAAAACGGCATGGTAAAAGTCGTGACGCTCGATGAGATGTACAGGATGAAGGTATATTTTGAAGATGCCGGCAAATGGGCGTTCATGAAAAATATGGGCATGCCCGGCGAGATAGAGAAAGAGATTGTCGAGATAAGCGGGGCGAAATTAAAGTAAGTGGTCCCTCAAGGCATTAGCAATTTATAATATTTATATTTGTAAACCTTTTCCTTCAACGGTTGGCGAAGCTATTGGAGGACCCGGGATGTAAGAATGGCTTTTTGAGGCCATAACAATTTGATCTTATTCATTATTTGTTGTGCCTATTTATTGTGCAAAATGGTCCCTGTCGTGATAATGCAAGACCCGTCAGGGACCCTCGATACGTTACTAACAGGTTACTAAGAAGTGTTGATAAAAGATTTTTTTCCTACAAATCCGGGAGCTGTCAGGTCTCGTTTCTTAATTGTAATTTTTGTAAATCGATTAATATCCGCTTCCCTCGGGGAGAACGAAGAGTGGGATGCGGAACTCAGACGGGATCGTGAAAGGGGTAAAAATATCCGCTGAGGTAAGGGGACAGGAATACTATCAATTGAGGAGTCATTTGCCCATGAAAATTAAGGTACGCAACCAGGACCCTATAGAAGCGCTTGACGCCGAACTGGATGAGTTCCTGAGAGCTGAATTAAGCCTCAGGGAGCAACTAAGGGAAATCAACCGGCTGGGGAAAAAGTATTCCGTTCGCTTAATACAACCCCTCATCGGAAGGAAAGGGAAGAGAGAAGTTGTTACCGATATCAAATATGAGCGGCTGCCCGAATTTTTCGATGCGGATGAACTTATCAAAAAATATGGAAGCTTGGAGAAAGGCATAAGCCAACTTGAAAAAAAAGGATACAAAGTGCTTTCCAGGGGGGAAGAGGGGGCCTCGGAAATCCGGTAAAAAGTGTGAAGGGCCGGCGGATTCAGCCGGCCCTTCACACTTAAGGGCTAATGGGATTCTTTCAACTCGAAAACAGGGAATATCTTTGCAATTATCCAGAACAATACAAAAGGCATAACCAAGATCGACAGGGCGCCGAAGAGCCCCTCCTTGAAAGTCTCCCAGTCATGAGGGATAATCGGCATCTTGTAATGCATGTAGCCCGCAAAAGAGAGGGAGAAGGCCTGTCCCCCGATCACGACGTTCCACCTCATCATGAAGACCCCGAAGAGCACCAGTATCACCCCGAGGACCGCTCTCCTTATCGTCAGGCCCGGGATCAGGAAAAGGATCATGGGGATGAGGTTGCCGATGCCGTACTGGAGAATGAATATGTCCGTGAAGTCCCTTCCGTAGATGACGCTCCGAAGGACGTCCCAGGATTTCACCGCGGTATACCCTCTGAAGATAAGATCGAGGAGTTCGAGGCTTATGGCGAAGACAAAGAAAAACAGGAGATATCGCGCAGTCATGCGTATCACGCTCACCTCTACCCCCTTTATTTCTTCCTTCGACTGGTAAAGCTGATACGGTGTTTTCTTCCGCGACGCAAGGAACTTTCTTATCTCCATCGTCACGATGTAGGTGAGCATGCAAAGAGCTATGCCTGAGACGATGGCCGACATAATGAAGATGACCGGCATAAGGGGGGTCATCCAGAGTGCGTTTGCCTTGACCGAGCCGAAGATGAAGCCCGCATACCCGTGGAGAAAACAGGCCACAGGGATGCCGACTCCGGCGAGCACCTTGATCGCCTTCTCGTCCTTCTTTAGCGCCTCCTCGCTCACATCGTAAACGCCGAGGGTGAGTGTGCAAAAGAGGAAAAATTTCAGCCACTCTGAGAAGGTCTTGTCCTGTTTCTCTTTAAGCGGCAGCGCGATCTCGACAAAGTGTTTCCTGTAAAGAAACCAAAGTTCGGATGCGACGATCGCCCCATAGGTGAAAAAGACGATACCGAAGGCGGCTATGGCCGAGGTGAAGTGCGGGGTCATTAATACGTTTATCCCCCTGAAGGGATGCTGCAGATGCAGCACGATCGGCATAGGCGCTGCAAAGAGGAGGGCAAACGAGAAGACGAGCGCGAAACGGGCCATCTCCTTCAGCTGCTTTATCCCAAAGACGTGGTAAAGCGACGAGAGCACGAAGGCCCCGGCGACGAGTCCCGTCATGAATGGGTACATGACGATCTGTATGCTCCAGTAAATGTACTCATTCGGATAGACAAAAAGTTCCTTTACTGTCCAAAGTTCTCCGTGGACCATCTTATTTCACCTCCCTGTCAAGACCGATATAATAGACCTGCGGCTTTGTGCCGTATTCTTCTTTCAGTATGCCGACCCTTTCTTTCATGATGACCTTCGCCACCGGGTCGTTGGGGTCTTTGATGTTTCCGATCTGTCGCGCACCGAACGGGCAGGCCTGGACACACGCCGTCTTCAGGCCCTTCGTTATTCTGTGGTAGCAGAAATTGCACTTCTCGGCGGTGTGGTATACCGGATGAAAGAAACGCACCCCGTAAGGACAACCCATGATGCAATAGCCGCAGCCGATGCACCACGTCCTGTCGACCAGGACGATGCCGTCATCCGTCTGGTACGTAGCCCCCACAGGGCAGACCTGAACGCAGGGAGGGTTTTCGCACTGGTTGCAGAGTTTCGGCACGAAAAACGCCTTGTCGATGTCTTCCTTCTTTATGTCCTGATACCTGCCTTCACCGAGGTCTATCTTCGATGTAATGAAGCCGTCCCTCGCCCCTTTGGGGGTATCGGCGAAGGTCTTCCCTTCCTTCGTGATGACATATCGTTCCACCCACGTCCGCGTCACATTGGCGTCGTAGGGGATCTCATTTTCGAGTTTACACGCCTTTACGCACATGCCGCAGCCGACGCATTTATAGGTGTCGACAAGGAAGACCCACCTCACCTTTGCCTTGTCTCCCATGGAGGCGAATAGTTCTTTCGGGGTCAGAATCTTGAAGGCAGTAAGCGGCAGGACCAGCCCTCCCGCGACTACGACCGATTTTTTCAGGAAGTCTCTTCTGTTCATTTCAGTCCCTCCAGAGACGGTTTATGCGGGTTATGGCACATGACGCATTCAACGTCCGGGTTATGGGTGTCGGGATCTATTCCCCTGATCTCCGACCTGCCGCTTGTCGGATAGGGCAACGAACTGTGACACCTCAGACAGAGTCCCCTGCTTTTGTCGATTGCAAGTTTCTGGGGCTCCGAGGGATGCTCGATTGCCGGACCGTGACAGTCTTCGCACGGGATGATCGCATGGGGCGTTGTCATGATGCTCTCGTACTTGTCGGAATGACAGTCCTTGCAGTATTCAGTGCCCTGATACTTGACCTTGAAATCTTTCCAGAACTGGATATTATTTTTCCGGTACCACCCGTACATGTACCCCCTTCCATGAACGCCGAAATCCTTCGGCACATAGAACATTCGGAAAATCAGGATGAGACAGACGAGACCGACTACAACCACCAGCGGACGAAAGACGTGACTTTTCATTCAGTAGTACCTCGGTTTGATCAATATATTTTTCCATAGTATCACCTATTCGGCATGCACGCAAATGGACGAAAAAAAACGCGATTATATTGGCCGATGAACATTTCTTCATTCACACTCGAGGCGCTTCGCGCCAACTTTGCGTTCTGACATTTCTTTAGGGGGAAGAAGGCTGCTTTCGGTCGGCTGCGTCCGGCCCGGCGGCTGTTCCGGAAGAGGTCTTGGAGGGTTTCTTGTCTCTTCCTTTAGAAGCCGCGCCGGGGAGTTGGACATCGTTTTTTCCGGAGTACGTGATCTCGGTAAGGTCGAATTTTCCTCCAACACAGAATTTGCACCCGCTGCCCTCAGAGACAGAGCCGCCTCCGTTTATACACTCGTTTTCCGTTACTGCAAAAGCGCCGGATACAAAAAAAAGACTTGCATATAGGAAACATGTTGCGATGATGATTCTAAGCTTTGCCGTCCTTGTCATTCGGTTCTCCCGTTATTTTAAGAATAATCTGCCGTACCACTAACAAACTAAACGCCCCTCGATACCTCCTCTCCTAAGCGATTTTTTGTGAATCTCCATCGGGGGGGCTTTTTCCTGTCTATACGTCATAGTTCCGGTTCTGAAGATATTGACGTGGCGTAGTTACCATATATGAACTTATCATCCGCGCGAGCAGCGTGTCAATTTGAAGTTTCAATAAGTAAAAACTTTAAAATTGCAGTTATTATTGTGGATAGGGTGCTCTATCTTTTTGGACCTGCAGAGAATCTGTGCTGCGGTGCAAGTGCACGTGACGGATGGCATCGTGACATCGGGATTTCCCGCCGCACTAAACCCGAAAGGCCATTATAAAAGGCGCGACATTTTGTCCAAGGGATCAGGGATAAACGAAAAAAAAGGGCCGGGAAATCCTTCCCCGGCCCTGTGTGATTATTTTTCTAAGACAGGAACTTCTTGGGGTCCCTGTATTCGTGACACTTGACGCAGTCCTTCCTTGCCTGCTCCGGAGAGACCCTCCAGACATGCGGTTTGTGGCAGTTCTTGCACTTCATATTCATGTCCTGGATATGCAGCGAATGTTTGCCCACACTCATGATGTTCCTGTGGCAAGTCGTACAGTTGCCCCAGTTCGGACGCGCGGTCTTGTGCGGCTTGTGACATTCGTAGCAGTAGAACTGCATCGGAGCATCGTCGGGGACATTGATCTTGATGGCCCTCTTGATCGTGTTTTCGTCGGGCTGGTAATGGGTCACATCCAGAGTTCCTCCGGCGATGAGTTCCTTTCTTACTTTCTCCCCACCATGACAGTAGAGACATTTCGCACGCCCGGGCTTTAGGTCTACTGTCCTGTCGGTATGGCAGTTCAGACACGCCAGACCCTCCATGCCGGCCCCGTGGACCTCCCTGCCCTCGTGGCATCTCACGCAGAAACGCGGCTCAGCCGTGAACTGGTGGATGTTGTACCCGTGACACTTAATGCATTCGATCTGCTCCATGTAATAATGCCTGGCATGAAGCCGCGAATGGCTGATGTTCTTGGCTTGAGGATATTTCGGGTTCCTCTCCCAATGGCACTGATAGCAGACCTTCCATGCGACGAGTATTTCGCCATGGCGCGGCGAAACCGACTTGACTCCGAGGAATGCGAAACGGTACATCTGCACCATCTGCTCCTTCTTTGTCGCGTGATGACACTCGTGGCAGGTGACTGTCTTGTGCTCGCTGTGTGCCCATTTCTTGTTCTGCTCGTCATGGACGTGGCAGGTCATGCAGGCGTTGGGGTCGTGTTCGAAATAGTCGTTGATCTTGTAAGCGGTAAAACCCATACCGGCCATCATGGCCAGTCCTATTACCGCAATGATGATTTTCGCCTTTGCCGAGATACCTTCACTGAACCAGTTATAGAGCCTTCCTATAAGGCTGAACGGATTAAACATTTAAAAGCCTCCCCTAAATCTTTTTGAATCTTTTTTTATATTTTTTTAAACGCTTCGTATGCTGCTTTTACGGTAGTTTCTATGTCTTTATCGGTATGCGCCAGAGACATGAAGCCCGCCTCAAACTGAGAGGGAGCCAGGTTTATGCCCCTTTGCAGCATCTCTGCAAAGAACTTCGAAAATTTCCCGGTGTCGGAGGTCTTTGCAGTCGCATAGTCAACCACCTCGGTATCTGTAAAATACGTGCAAAACATGCTTCCCGCCCTGTAAAAACGGGTCTTGACGCCGGCCCTCCGGGCTGCATCGACAAGCCCTTTTTCGAGAAGTGCCGATCTATTTTCCAGTTGCCGGTAACTGCCTTTAATGGATAATTCCTTGATCGTTTCGATGCCTGCGGTCATAGCAAGAGGATTACCCGATAACGTGCCGGCCTGATACACCGGGCCTTCCGGAGACACCATCGACATGATCTTCTTCTTGCCCCCGTAGGCGCCTACCGGCAGGCCTCCCCCGATTACCTTCCCGAGGCAGGTCATATCCGGGTCGATGCCGTAAGATGCCTGCGCACCGCCGAATGAGACCCTGAAGCCGGTCATCACCTCGTCGAATATAAGGACGATGCCGTGTCTGCGGGTGAGTTTCCGCAGCGCCTCAAGGAAGCCGGGTCTCGGAAGCACGCAGCCTATGTTGCCGACGACCGGTTCAACGATAACGCAGGCGACGGAGCGCCATTCTTTTTCTATCATGGCCTTCAATGCCTTGACGTCGTTATAGGGAAGGGTGATGGTGTTTTTCGCGTAAGCCTTCGGCACCCCGGGGCTGTCAGGCAGTCCGAACGTCATTGCGCCCGACCCCGCCTTTACAAGGAGACCGTCGGCGTGGCCATGGTAGCACCCTTCAAATTTGATGATCTTGTCTCTTCCGGTGAAACCTCTTGCCGCTCTGATGGCGCTCATGGTCGCTTCGGTGCCTGAATTTACCATGCGCACCTTGTCCATAGAGGGATACGCCTTAAGCACCAGTTCCGCGAGTTCGATTTCGAGCGCGGTGGGAGCGCCGAAGCTTGTGCCTTTTTCAACGGCCTTTTTGAGGGCCTTTACAACCCGGGGATGTGCGTGACCGAGTATCATCGGTCCCCAGGACAGCACATAATCAAGGTAGGAGTTTCCATCGGCGTCATAGATCCTGGGACCTCGCGCCTTTTCGATGAAGAGGGGATTCCCCCCGACGGCCTTGAATGCGCGGACAGGGCTGTTTACCCCGCCGGGGATGAGTGCCGACGCCTTCTTAAAAAGGTCTTTTGATCGGTCAAATTTTCTCATTGTGCCCATAATCTATTTAATTTATCATAAAGAAACTTTCCCTGTCAAAAGGGCGAAAAATATGGTAGTGTCCTTAGGACACTACGACAAATATTGTGCTATTTGATATACAATAGGACGATGCAGCAAAAAATATACTTGGAGGATATAGTAATGAAAAGGATTATGGTGAGCATCTTATTTGCGGGGCTACTTTTTTCCTGCACGCAAAAGACGGCCGATAAGATTGCGCAGGGGCCCGTTGTTGCGAAGGTCGGAAGTGCAAACATCACGGAGGCCGATTTCGAGAGGGAAATGAAGTCTCTGCCCGACTACGCGCAGCAGTTGTTCGAGGGTGAGGCAGGCAAGGAGAAGTTCCTTGACGAGATAATAAAGAAGGAGATCCTCTACCAGGAGGCCCTGAAAAAGGGCATAGACAAGAGCCCTGACTTCGACAGGAAGCTCGAAGAATTCAAGAAACTGACCCTCGCCTCGCAACTTCTCGAGAAAGAGATAATGTCCAAAAGCAAGGTGACGGAACAGGAAGTGAAAGACTACTACGATAAACACAAGGAGGACTTCACGACAACGAGCCAGATAAGGGCGAGCCATATCCTGGTAAAGACGGAGGCCGAGGCGAACAAGGTTTTGGCGAGGCTCAAAAAGGGAGAGAAGTTCGAAGAGATCGCAAAGAAGGAATCCCTCGACGCTAAGTCGGCGGTAAATGGCGGGGACATCGGGTTCTTCGCGCGGGGACAGCTCGTGCCGGAATTTGAGAAGGCAGCTGCCGGCCTTAAGGTCGGAGAATTGAGCGGTCCCGTCAAAACAGCGTATGGATATCATATCATCAAGGTCACCGGCAGGAAGACCGGACCCGTTGTTGAGTTCGACAGGGTGAAGGACGTCATTTACCAGAGACTTACGGGAGAGAAGCAGAAAGAGGCTTTCGACAACTATATAGCTGAAATCAGAAAAAATTATAAGGTAGAGATCAACAAAGACGTACTCGCAAAGATTTCACCGGAGCCGAAAAAGGCCGAAATGCCCCAGGCTGCCCCGGAGAAACCCTCTGGCGTGAAGAAGAAGTAAAGAAGAAGTCACTGCCGGTCGAAGACGAAAAAGGCAGGCCGTCGGGCCTGCCTTTTTTGCTTACAAGCTGTCAGAAAAATCCCGTCTATCGATTTGATCCGACGTAACGGCAAGTGAGCCGGTCATTTCGTAAAGAAAGACTGCCTTTTCCCTAATTGTCCGATACCACAAATACCGACGATCCCTCAGAGACGAAGAGGCGATGCCTATGCCGCTTTCTCACAGGAAGTCGCAGCTTCATATTGCCGCCTTAAGTTTTTAGGGGGAAATACCGATATTTTTAATAAACAGTTACCTCATAACTAAGTCAATAGGGGAGGGAACAACTTGTTAAAGAAAAAAATAGGTCAGATATTGGTAGAAGCCGGGCTTATAACCAGCGAACAACTCGATGCCGCACTCACCGCACAGAAGGGGCGAAACAAGAGACTCGGCAAGGTCCTCGTCGAACTTAGCTACGCAAATGAGCTCCAGATCGCAGAGGCCCTCTCCCGGCAGCTTTCCCTCCCCCTTGTCAAGTGCGGCGAATACACATTGACAAAGGAATTGCTTACCATAGTGCCAAAGGAAATGGCAGAACAGAAAATCGTGCTGCCCCTTGAACTGAAAGGGAAAAAGCTGCTGCTTGCAATGGCCGATCCTCTGGACATGCAAACCATTGACAAACTCGCATTCAACGCCGGCCTGAATATATCGGTGGCCGTCTCTGCCGAGTCCGAGATCCTGGGCGCTATTGAAGAAAATTACGGGACCGGCGATAAAGTGTGGGACCTCATGAAAGAGATGCCCCAGTATGACGGGGTTGAGTTCCTCAGAGGGGAGCCTCCGGATTCGCCCCAGGAGATAAATGTTCAGTCGCTCTACCAGCTGAGTGAGGCCCCTCCAATAGTCAAACTTGTATCCATGCTGCTTGCGGATGCGGTGAGACTGAGGGCAAGCGACGTCCACATCGAGCCGGAAGACAATTATGTGCAGGTCAGATATAGGATAGATGGGGACTTGAGGAACATTATCCAGTATCCGAAGCATATCCAGGAGTCTGTCATATCGAGGATAAAGATCATCTCCAACCTTGACATCACGAACCGGAGACTCCCGCAAGACGGCAGGAGCACCCTCCGACTCACCGATAATGTCATTGACCTGAGGATATCGACACTCCCGTCAGTGTATGGCGAAAAGATCGTAATCAGGCTGCTGGACCGTTCCACAGGTCTTATCCCTATCACCCAAATGGGGATCCCCAATAGTCTCCTCAAGCCCATGATAGAGATATTCAATCAGCCTCAGGGCATGCTTCTCGTCACCGGTCCGACGGGCAGCGGAAAGACGACTACACTGTACGCGTTCCTGCAGCATCTGAGGACGGAGACTGAAAATATCATTACTGCGGAAGACCCGGTTGAATACAAGCTCCGCGGCATAACCCAGGTAGCGATCAACGAGCCCATAGGGCTGACGTTCGCCGCGGTACTGCGCTCAATACTCAGGCAGGACCCGGACATCATCATGGTAGGTGAAATAAGAGATTCGGAGACTGCGGAAATTGCGGTGAGGGCCGCAATGACGGGCCATTTGGTGCTAACCACACTGCATACCAACAATACCGTCTCAACTATTACCAGATTGGTCGATATAGGGCTGGAACCTTTTCTCGTGACTTCCTCTGTTTCGGGCATCTTTGCCCAAAGACTCCTTAAGAAGATATGTCCGGCCTGTTTGACAGAGGTGGAAGTGCCTGACGACATAAGACAGGAATTCCCGCCGCTGGAGAAATGCTATAAGGGCATCGGATGCAAAGAGTGCCACAATTCGGGGTATAAAGGCAGAACCGGTGTTTTCGAGTTCCTTCCCATGAACGCTAAGATCAGGAGGCTGGTTGCCAAGAATGCCTCTGAAGATGATGTGTGGGAGGCGGCACGGGAATCCGGCATGGTGACGCTCTTTGAAGATGCATGGCAGAAGGTCGCAGAAGGGATAACTACTGTCGAAGAGGTTATTTCAAAGATCCCTTTTAGTCCCGTTTTTCATAAATAGGCATGATATACATAATCGACCCCATTGGATGCGCAAAAGTGAACAAGCGAACTGAGCAGCATAGCGACAATCAGGGGATCAACGGATGTCTGCCCTAGCGCTTGCAACCAGCGGACTTGTTCTGTTTGGCGCTGCGCTCATGTTCGCTGCCATCTTGAGGGGCAGGAAGATCCAGAGTTTTGTTCCTCCCGAACTGAAGCGCCGATGGCGTATGATGATCGTTTTGATGCTCTTTTTTCTCGCCGGTTATATTTGCCTTGTCATTATTCTTGTCAAACGCATACCGTTACCCGTCGAACTGATCACGGGCCCCGTATTTATAGGTGGCGCCTTCTTCGTTTTCATCGTGATTAGCCTCACTCGCGGCACAATCATAAGGATGCGGTCAGCTGAAGAGGAGCTGAGATTAACAAACGAGTCTCTTGAGAAGCGTGTTATCGAGCGCACTCGAGACCTGCAGCTATCCCGTGAATTCCTGAGGACCGCCCTCGACAGTCTCAACGACGAGGTATTGATCATCGATACGAATACTTACAAAATTCAAGATGCGAACGAACCCTTTCTTGCGCGATATGGATTGACCCTGGATAAAGTGATTGGTAAGACTTGTTACGAGGTCACGCATAACAGGACTGACATCTGCTCCCCTCCGCACGATCTTTGCCCTCTTTTGGAAACCGTGGATACCACCGGTAGGTTCGCTATGTCGGAGCATATACACTATGACAAAGGCGGAAGAAAGATTTATGCCGAGGTATCCACCTCCCCCATCAAGGACCCCGACGGGAGCATTCGGCAAGTCGTTCACGTTACACGCGACATAACCGAAAGGAAGCAAGCCGACGAGGCCCTTCGGAAAAGCGAAGAGAGATATAAGACTCTTATTGATTCCACCCGGGATGGAATCTTTCAGGTAAATGCTGAAGGCTTTTTCACGATGATGAACCGGTCAGGGGCGGGAATCTTCGGCTATGAGACTCCTGAGGAGATAATCGGAAGGAACGCGTTGGAGTATTGGAGAGACCCTAAGGACCGGGACGTGTATCGGGCGGAATTGAAAATCAGGAAATCCGTGAGTGCGTATCCGATGAAGGCCAGGAAGAAAGACGGAGAACCCGTAGAGCTTGAGTCATCAAGCCGGATAATAGAAGATGAGAGCGGCAATTTTTTAGGGATCGAAGGGATACTGAGGGACGTGACTGAGCGCAAGCATATGGAAGAAGAGTTGCGGTCCATGTCATTGAGAGATGAACTCACCGGCCTTTACAACCGGCGGGGCTTTATGACCCTGGCAGTACAGGAGTTGAAAATGGCCGATCGCCTGAGGAGAGGAATATTTATACTTTATGCCGATTTAGACGGGCTAAAGGTAATCAATGATACACTGGGTCATGAGGAAGGCGACAGGGTCATAAAAGAGGCCGCCGTTATCCTAAAAGAGACTTTCCGAAATTCCGATATCATTGGACGCATCGGAGGAGATGAGTTTGTGATTATCCCTATTGGCACCGCCGGCGATAACCTGGATGTGATCACCTCGCGCCTGCAAAGGAATATCGCCAGACAAAACGAAAAAATTGATCGCCAGCACAAACTGTCCCTAAGTGTCGGCGTAGCATATTACGACCCGGAACACCCTGTCACGATCGATGAACTAGTAACTGCGGCGGATTCATTGATGTATGCCCAAAAAAGAAATAAAAGAGGGTTTTAGTCCATATTTGACAGTGCCTTTAATCGGTTGATAGCCTATGGATATATGGATCAAGGGAGCAGACATTGCCCAGCCAAGGTTTCCTTTATTGGCAGACCAGTCGTTACCGGAATCCCGTAACCCATTTTATATGAACCAAGCCATTTGGATATGTTATGGTAGCTGAAATGCCGGAAAAAAAAGAAAACGGCGCCTCGGGGCCGTTGCCAAACGGGTGGGGACCAATCCGTTTCCGGCTCCTTATCAATATCTGCGCAGCGCTTGCCGCCGGAATCGGCCTCGTCGCACTTCTCGGATGGGTGCTCGGACTTCCGGTTCTTGCAAGCCTTGGCCCCGGCAAAATACCGGTGGCCCCGAGCACGGCGGTGCTATTCGTGATGTATGCCGTTATGATATCTCTCCGCACACACATGCCGTTTCTCCGCTCGACGTACCGGACAGGCCTGGTTATCAATGCCGCGGGAGCACTGATCTCGGCGCTGCTCTTGGTGTTGGCCTTGCTCGGCATACGAATTGAGGCCGAACACCTTGGCTTCGTGGTCGTGAATAAACCGGGTGAACTGCAGGCGGGGTATATGTCGCCGGTCACGGCCTTCTGTTTTCTGCTCTCGTCCCTGTCGTATCTGATGTCGCTATCGTCGCCGCGCGACCGACGCCGGACGGCCGGCATCGCCTGGTGGCTTGCCTGTTGCGTAATTGCGACCGGCTCTGCACTCTTTCTGGCTTATCTCTATGGAACGCCGATGCTCTATGGCAGCGCCTTTGTCCCTCCGGCGGCGCTTACCGGCCTGGCGTTCATTGCCCTTGGGACAGCGCTGCTTGCTTTGGCGGCGCCCCATGCCTGGCCAGCCCGCCCGAATGCCGAATCCGGCACACGCGCCTCATACACGTTCCTCCTGGTTTTTGTCCTCCTCGCCGCCGGCATTGTGACTGCGGGGTTCCTGTATTCCCGGAACTACGAAATACGCTACCGGACAGAGGTGGAACTCCAGCTTACCGCCGTCTCCGATCTGAAAGTGGAAGAACTTGTTCATTGGCGAAAAGAGCGGCTGGGAGATGCCGCGCTTTTCTATAAGAACCTGAATTTTTCGGGATTAGTCCAGCGCTATTTGCAAAAGCCTGAGGACAAAGAAACGGAGATGAGGCTTCGAATGTGGCTGCGCCATGTTCGGGAAGGCGATCAATACGACCGGGTCTACCTGCTTGATGCCGCCGGAAAAGAACTGATGTCAGTGCCTGGGGTGAGGCCGCCGACCTCACAGCGTAGGGTTCTGGGCGCTGCCGAAGCACTGCGTACAAAACAGGTGGCCTTGGAGGATTTCTACCGGAATGAATATGACGGGCGTGTCTATTTGGCGGTCCTTGTCCCCATCCTCGACGGAAGTGGCAACGGAAGCGCAGTGGGGACCCTTGTCTTGCGCATCGATCCCGAACAGTATCTCTATCCGTTTCTCAACCGCTGGCGGACGCCGAGCAAGACGGCCGAAACTATACTCGTCCGGCGGGAAGGAAATGAAGTCGTCTATCTGAATGAACTCAGATTCCGGAAAACCGCGGCCCTCAACCTGCGCAGATCGCTGGACCAAAAAGAATTGCCTGCCGCTCAAGCGGCCCTGGGCCGCCAGGGAATAATGGAGGGCATAGACTACCGGGGTGTTCCGGTAATAGCCGATGTGCGTGCTGTCCCCGGTTCTTCATGGTTTCTGGTTTCTCACATGGATTTTTCTGAAATACACGCACCGATGAGGGAAAAACTGTGGATGACAGTCGTTCTTGTAATGGCCCTGCTCACAAGCGCGGGCGGCGGCGTGGGGCTCGTCTGGAGGTGGCAGCGCACTCAATTTTACCGGGAGAAATGTGAGGCGGCTGAGGCGCTGAGGGCTTCGGAGGTACGCTATCGGAGACTCTTCGAGGCGGCCAAAGACGGTATTCTGATCCTCGATGCCGGGACAGGGATGGTGATGGACGTAAACCCGTTTCTCATCGAGAAGTTGGGTTTCTCGCACGAGGCATTCCTCGGGAAGAAGATTTGGGAACTGGGATTCTTCAAGAATATCGTCGCCAATAAGGCCAATTTTGAGGAATTGCAACAGAAAGGATTCGCCCGTTACGGAGATATGCCGCTCGAAACCGCCGATGGCCGGCGGATCGACGTGGAGTTCGTCAGCAATGTCTATCAGGCAGGCCACCGCAAGGTGATCCAGTGCAATATCCGCGACATTACCGAGCGCAGGCAGAAGGAGGAGGAGTTCCGGAAGCTGAACCGGACATTACTGGCGAAAAGCAATAGCAGCCGGGCCATGATGAGCGCCAGGGATGAACAATGGTATCTCAATGAAGTCTGCCGGATCATCGTCGAGGACTGCGGCCATGCCCTGGTATGGATCGGTTTCGCCGAAAACGATGAAGGCAGAACCGTTAGGCCGGTGGCCCACTCAGGCTTTGAGGATGGCTATCTTGATTTTATTCATATCACGTGGTCGGACAGGGAAAGCGGCCGCGGTCCTGTCGGGACGGCCATCAGAACGGGCAAACCTTCCGTAATTCGAAACATCCACAGCAATCCTGCATTCGCACTCTGGCGCGAGGAGGCCTTCAAGCGTGGATATGCCGCGATAATCGCCGTCCCACTCCTGGCAGAGGGAAAAGCCTTCGGTTCCCTTAACATTTATTCCCGGCACGAGGACCCATTTTCAGATGAAGAGGTCCAACTGCTAAATGATCTGGCTGCGGACCTGTCTTACGGCATCGCCGCTATCAGGCTGCATGCCGCGCAAGCGGAGGCGGAATCGGCGCTGCAGAAGAGCGAAAAGAAATACAGAGACCTCTTTGACTCAACCCTCGATGGCATCTATCAAATAGATGCCGACGGTGTCTTCATCCTGATGAATCCTGCAGGGGCAAAGATGTTCGGCCACGAAAGTCCCGATGAGATAATCGGCAGAAAGGGCCTGGAATACTGGAGAGACCCCGGGGACAGAGATGCCTTCAGGGCGGAGCTGAAGATTAAGAAATCTGTGAGCGGTTACCAGATGAGGCTTAAGAAGAAAAACGGGGAACCGATAGAGATTGAAACATCGAGCACTGTAAAAGAGGATGAAAAAGGCGCTTTTCTCGGTATGGAGGGAATTCTGCGGGACGTAACGGAACGCAAGAAACTTGAGGCCCAACTCCGTCACGCCCAGAAGATGGAGGCGGTCGGCACGCTGGCAGGGGGAATTGCGCACGATTTCAATAATATCCTCAATGTGATCATAGGGTATGGTTCCATGGTGCTCGACAGGCTGGAAGCCGATATTTTTTTAAAGGGACAGATGAATGAAGTGCTCGCTGCCGCCGAGAGGGCCGCGAATCTCACCAAAAGACTCCTTACCTTCAGCAGAAAACAGATTACTGAAGTGAAGCCGATTGACGTCAATGATACTGTCACCGGCATCCATAAAATGCTTGTCCGAATCATCGGCGAGGATATCGATTTTAATTTTGATCTAGCGGAAAGAAGGTTGGTAGTGATGGCAGATGCCGGGCAGATAGAACAGGCACTTATGAACCTTGCGACAAATGCCAGGGACGCAATGCCCAACGGCGGACGGCTGACGATAGGCACCGGTATTCAGGAAATAGATTATGAATTTATAGCCGTAAATGGATATGGAATACCGGGAAAATATGCGGCTATTACGGTTTCTGATACAGGGCGCGGAATGGATGCTGAAACTCAGAAGAAGATATTTGAGCCTTTTTTTACAACGAAAGGTCTCGGAGAAGGAACAGGGCTCGGGCTTGCAATCTCCTACGGAATAATCAAACAGCATAGTGGATTTATCAAGGTCTACAGCGAACCGGGACAAGGCACTGTATTTAAAATATATCTGCCTCTCACTGAAGAGCCGGCATTATCGGCAAGAAGGCAGACGCCTGACGCTATCAAGGGCGGAAATGAGACTGTCCTCGTCGCCGAGGACGACGCTTCCCTGAGGGACCTGACAAGGATGGTCCTGGAGTCCCTCGGCTACAGTGTCATTGTCGCCGTGGACGGAGAAGATGCGATCGCAAAATTCATGGAAAACAGGGAGAGGATCCACCTTGTCATGCTTGACATGATCATGCCGAAGAAGAACGGGAAAGAGGTCGGTGAGGTGCTCAGGGAAGCGAGCCCGGGGATAAAAATACTCTTTGTGAGCGGGTATACAATGGACATTATCAAAGGCAAGGAACTGGCAGAATCCGGCTTTGACTTTATCCATAAACCTATGAGGCCGCAAGACCTTTTGATAAAGGTGAGAGAGATACTGGATAGATGAGGGAAAAGATACGTATCGTAGATGATGAGGAAACCAATCTCAGGCTGCTCACCCAGTGTCCTAATTCTTGCTCATTGTGTCGTCTCAACCCAGCAAAACAACCCGGTTCCGTCCCTGGTTCTTAATCAGGTCTCATCGACGCCGGTCAGTTCGTCTTGCCAGTTGTTTTGCCTATAGGGTCTTGCTGCGGCGCTTCAGGAACGGCCCTTTTCATAAATTCAATCCATATGGGTAGCGCGGCCTGTGCCCCCGTCTCTTTATTGCCGATAGGTTTGTGGTTGTCCCTTCCGACCCATACGCCGACGGCGAGTCCGTCGTCGAACCCTATGAACCATGCGTCCGTAAAATCGTTTGTTGTCCCGGTCTTTCCATAGACCGGCCTCCCCAGTTCCCTCGCCTTTACTGCGGTCCCTTCCCGGACCACGGCCCCGAGAAGTACCTTCAGTTTATCGACAGTGTCTTCTTTCAGGATTTCCTCGAAATGAGGGTATACCTCGTCGATAACGATCCCGTCCCTGTTTTCTATGCGTTCATAGGGTATGAGCCTCATCTTCTTCCCAGTGGCCAACCCGCAATACGCTCCGACCATTTCGATCAGGGTAACGTCCGAAGCGCCCAGGGCAATCGGCAGGTAGGGCTGGAGCTCAGCCGTTATCCCCAGTTTTTTTGCGGTATCGATGATATTCTCTATCCCTACTTTGCTGGCGAGTCTCACCGTTGCGGCGTTTAACGACTTGGCGATGGCGGTCTTCAGCGTGACAGTGCCATGGTATTTTCCGTCATAATTCTTTGGAGACCACCTCTGACCGGGACGGGCGCCTCTGAACGATATCGGAGCATCTGCGATGACGTCTTCGGGCGACATGCCGTCTTCCAGTGCGGTGCAATATACGAAGGGCTTGAACGCAGACCCCGGCTGCCTTAGTGCCTGGGTGGCCCTGTTGAACTGGTTCTGCCAAAAATCGAAACCGCCGACCATCGCCTTGATATGCCCGGTGCGGATATCGACCGCGATAAGAGATGCCTGAATGCCGGGCCTGACCCTCTTTTCGATATTTTTTACGCCTCTTTCGAGGGCCTCTTCCGCAATGCGCTGCATAGAGGAGTCGATCGTGGAACGGACCTTGTATCCGGAGGTATAGATCGCAGTTCCGTATTTGTGTTCCATCTGCTGCCTCAAGAGCTCTACGAAATAGGGCGCCTCGTATTTCCTGAAATGAGGGGAGGAGGGGATCGGCTCCCGAAGCGCACTCTCATACTGGTCGCGGGTGATGAACTTCTGTTTCAGCATGATGTTCAAGACGGCTGTGCGGCGCTCCCTTGACTTCTCCGGGTTCCTGAAGGGGGAATATTGTGTCGGCGCCTTCGGCAGCGTTGCAAGGAGGGCACCCTCTCCGACGGACAACTCCGTCACGGATTTCCCGAAGTATGCCTGGGACGCGGCCTCTATGCCGAAGGCCCTGGTACCAAAATATGCCTGGTTGAGATATATGCCGAGGATCTCGTCTTTTGTATAACGCTTCTCGATCTGGAGCGAGATTACCGCCTCCTTGATCTTTCTCGTGATGGATTTTTCCGGTTTAAAAAAAAGCATCTTCGCAAGTTGCTGAGTAATCGTGCTGCCGCCCTGGACCATTCCGCGCGCCCTGACGTCCTGCACCATCGCCCTGACTATCCCGATGAAGTCGACGCCGGGATGGCTGTAAAAGCGGACGTCCTCGATCGCGATAAACGCCTTTTTGACATGATCGGGTATCTTGTAATGCGGGACGAAGGTCCTGCGCTCATAATAAAATTCCGCCAGGATTTTGCCGTCGCTGGAATAGATCTTGGACGATTCGGCCGGAACGTATTCTTCTATGGCGTTTACCCTCGGCAGGTCCGAAAGCGCCCAATAGACGAACCCCCCGGTAGCTCCGAAAAGTGCGCATACAAAGACAAAGATATAGATGAATTTTCTCGATGGGGCCTTCCCCTCGGCCTTTTCAAGTTCCTGATCAAGGTTAGACATATGCCTTATTATACAGGACTGACTTTTTCTCTGTCATTCCGGCTTGCCTGCCTGTCCGGTAGGCAGATCCGGTCTCCTCGTCGACCCGCCGGAGGAGGGGATCAAGATTGCAGGAACGACAAACTAGGGGCTGCCTTGACGGGACCGTGGAATCAGTGTGTGTGCGGGGAAGCCCTGCTCTTTACTTGCTGACTGTCTGACCGTCTATTTATAAATTACCGATCAGCGTTTTTTCTTCAACAACCTCTTTGCCCTGCCGACGATGTTTTCTACGGTGAACCCGAACTTCTCGAAAAGCACTTTCGCAGGAGCCGAGGCGCCGAAACGGTCGATGCCGATAATCTCTCCCTTCAGGCCGACGTATTTATGCCAGCTGAGTGTCGCGCCTGCCTCGACTGCAAGTCTCGTTTCGACGGCAGGCGGAAGGACTTTATTCCTGTATGCTTCGGGCTGGGCATCGAAAAACTCGAAGCAGGCCATGTTGACGACACGCGCCTTCACCCCGTCTTTTCTTAAGGACTCGGCGGCGGCAAGCGCAAGGTGTATCTCGGAGCCGGATGAAAGAAGGATTATATCGGGAAGCCCCTTTGAGTCCGAGAGTATGAAGCCTCCCTGCAAGAGGCCCTCGGCCGGCGCGTATTTCTGCCTGTCCAGGACCGGAAGGTTCTGCCTGCTTAGTATGAGTGCGTGCGGCCTGGCCGTATCGGTGATGGCCGCCTTCCATGCAACGGCCGTCTCGTTTGCGTCCGCGGGCCTTATTACCGACAGGTTCGGCATCGCCCTCAACGCCGTGAGGTGTTCTATCGGCTGGTGGGTCGGCCCGTCCTCGCCAAGGCCTATTGAATCGTGGGTGAGCACGTAGATGACATGCTGTTTCATAAGAGAAGAGAGCCGTATCGCCGGCTTTACATAGTCGGCAAAAACGAAGAACGTGCCGCCGTAAGGTATCAGCATCTTGCTAAGCGCCATGCCGTTTAGGGCGGCCCCCATCGCATGCTCCCTCACGCCGAAGTGAATGTTTCTCCCGTGCTTTGCGAGACCCAGGTCGGGATATTTTTTCAGGTAGGTATTATTGGATGGCGCAAGGTCCGCTGACCCGCCGATCAGCTGGGGCAGCGTATCGGCTATTGAGTTCAATACCTTGCCCGAGGCGCTTCTCGTTGCAACCTGTCCGTCGGCAGGCTTGAAGACGGGTATCTTTTTCTCCCATCCCGAGGGAAGCTTGCCCTTCGAAAGATCATCCCATTTTTTCCCGAGATCGGGATATTTCCTTGAGTATCTCTTTATGAGGGCATGCCAGGCGGTCTCCCCGACTTTTCCCTTTTTTACCGCCTTTTTTAGATGGGCTGCCACGGCCCCGGGGATACAGAACTTCTTCTGAGGAGGGCAGCAGAGATTTTTTTTGGTCAGGCAGAGTTCTTCTTCACCTAAGGGAGAACCATGGACATCCGGAGTGTCTTGTTTGTGGGGACTTCCGAACCCGATGTTCGTCCGGACCATTATAAGCGAAGGTCTGTTTTTTTCCTTCTTTGCATTCTTTATCGCCTCTTCTATCTGTTTTACGTCATTGCCGCCCGCCCGGAGGACCTGCCAGCCGTAGGCTGCAAACCTCTTTGCCACGTCTTCCGTAAAGGAAAGGCCGGTAGGACCTTCTATCGTGATCTTGTTGTCGGAGTAGAGATACACTATCTTTCCGAGTTTCAGATGTCCCGCAAGAGACGCCGCCTCTGATGAAACGCCCTCCATCAGGTCGCCGTCTGAGACGATGCCGAAGACAGAGTAATCGACTACGGGGAACCCCGGTTTATTGAACATCTCAGAGAGGTATCTCTCGGCCATGGCCATGCCGACGCCCGTTGCGAACCCCTGGCCGAGCGGACCGGTGGTGGTTTCTATCCCGCATTCCGGCGCGTATTCCGGATGGCCCGGGGTCTTGCTCCCCCATTGTCTGAAGTTCTTGATGTCATCCAAAGACAGGTCATAACCTGTAAGGTGCAGGAGGCTATATAAGAGAGCGGACCCGTGACCCGCAGAAAGAACGAACCTGTCGCGGTTATGCCAGAATGGGTTTTTGGGGTTGTGCCTGAGGAACTTAGACCAAAGAGTGTATGCCATGGGCGCATCTCCCATCGGCATCCCCGGATGTCCTGAATTGGCCTTCTGCACGGCATCGGCCGCAAGCATCCTTATGGTGTTGATAGAGAGCTCGTCAATGTTGGTCTTCTTCACTTCGTTGCCTCCAGTTCCTCTGAAAAGTTAGACTTTATTGCTGGTAATTTGCCTTCAGGGCAGACTATCTTAACACAATTAGCGGGATCATTTCTTAAGCGATATGCACGATATTTCGACTGTAGAAAACACGATATGTTTTTTCTCAGGGGACCCTGAACCGTTGAGCCTTTTTCTCGAGGAACCCTTCCCTGACGAGAGATGCGAGTATCATGTCGATATCGCCGGCGTGTCCGGGGACCTCTTTTCTTATTTGACTTTTTGTCATGCCCGGCGACCCTATCAGCGCCCTTAGTATTGCGCCTCTCGCTTGCCTTGCGGAGCCCTTGAATGGCGACTGTTTCCGGTAACCGGAAGACCTCCTGTTAGGGTTTTCGACTTCAGCCTTCAATTTGACGCCATAGTCCATGAGCGCATAATACCATTGACGGGGATCTTTGGCGTCGATGGTTTTTTCCAGGATCGGGAGTATCTCCTTGTCCCCGATACCCTGTCTGTCCCGGAAAAAGAAATGGATATATACCCTTCTGATGTTCGTCTCGATAAAGAGAGACGGCTTGTCGGTTATGAAGGTGCAGATCGCATACGCTGAATATTTGCCGATGCCCGGAAGTGTAATAAGGACCTCAGGGTCTAAAGGGAGTCTGCCCCTATACTGTTGCACCACCGTTTCCGCAATCTTCTTCAGTGAAATGGCCCGTCTGTTATAGCCAAGTCCCTGCCATGCGTTCAGGATTTCTGAAATTGGGGCCTCTGCCAGGGCCGCAAAATCAGGGAAGGCATTGATGAAAAGCCCGTATTTATCGAGCACGCGCCCGACCTGTGTCTGCTGGAGCATGATCTCAGAGACCAGCACCCTGTATGGGTTTCTGGTTTTCCGCCATGGCAATGGGCGTTCCTCCCGCTGGTAGTGGTCATAGATCATTTTTCTAAAGAGAGAGATCGAACGGCGCGAGATACCCTCGTGCGTGAGGACGGCTTCGAATTCAAGCTGCAGGTTTCTTCCCTTTTTCATGCTGCACATTTAAGATAAAAGGGGCAGCGCCAATAAATCAAATGAGGGGGTTATTCCAGAATTTGTCATCAAAAATGCATGCATGAGGACAACATCTTCGCTCATTCTCGATCCGGCGCAACGCCGGACCTCCGAGGGCACCGTCGCGCATCACCAGGATGGTGATGCAATACGCGTCGCTGAATCCGCTCAGATGAAGTCCCCACGCAAAGGTTATGGTGAATTGAGGTTATTATGGTCAAGGTAGTCGCGGGAGTGATCGAAAGAGACGGGAAGTTCCTTATCGTGCGGAGAATGAAAGGGGACAAGCTCGCCCACAAATGGGAGTTCCCGGGAGGCAAGCTCGAAAGCGGAGAGACTCCCGAGGAGGCCCTCAGGCGCGAGTTGCGCGAAGAGCTCGACATCGAAACGGAAGTCGGGGCCTTTATCTGCTCAAGCACTTATGAGTATCCTCATATCAAGGTGGAACTGCTTGCGTACCGAGTAAGGCATCTTTCGGGAGAGATTACCCTTCGTGTGCACGATGCCTCTGCGTGGGTCGCGCCAGAGGGACTTGACGCGTTCGATTTTCCGGCCGCCAATGAGGCCATTATCAGGGAACTCAGAATTGAAGCGTTCAAGTTGAAATCAGTAGGATAACGAGCTCTTGCTTTACTCTGTGAAATGACGTAGGAACCTCAAATTATAAATTGACAACCGCATGTATCCATGATAGAAGTCAATTGAGAGGGCAATAGCGACCCTCCCCTCTATGTCCAGCCATTGGAGGTGGGTATGGGACACGCGCGAGCAGTATCATCACTAATTATATCTGTCTTTTTCTTGGTTCTTACTTTTCCCCTCAACTCTGAAGCGTCGCTCCAAAGCGGTGTTCCCTTCGACACGTATCTCGAGTCCATGACATATGCCAATACGGATATCTACATACCTTCAGGTGCCACAAAACTTACTGTCACCATCAGAAACGGAAGCGGCGATCTCGATCTCTATTTGAAGTACGGCAGTCCCGCCCAAGGCAATACTCCGGAGCAATTGTACGCGAATGCTGACGCTAGATCGATAGGGTGGACGGCGGATGAAACGATTGTGCTGACACCTGAGACAACCCCTCCCCTTCGCGAAGGCGTGTGGTATGTCGCGACACTGAATCTGAACGGCACAAGAACTTCTTTCACCTTGACCGCCACTGTGGAGGTGCCGATAGGCGCACTGCCGGTTCCGACCGGACAGGAAATCTGGGCTTATCAACCAACCGGAACGTGCGTCGCAAACTATGATGCCGCGAGTTCCAAGCCGATTTGTATCCAACCCTCCGTCTCGGGTAGTAAGACAATTACGGTCAAGGTCGAGACCCAGAGATTTGCGGCCCCGGTTGACCTCTACGTCGGAGTCCGTGCCAATCCTATTGACTCAAAGAACATCTATCTACTGGCGGAAAATAACCAATTAAAACCGTTTTCCGCCGGCTATGTCCCTTGGCGCAGGAATGTTACGGGGCCTTTGAGTGAGAATATCTTTGGGGATCGTCCTCTTTCGGGACTTCCCCCGGGGAGGTATGACCTCTATTTCGGGGCGGGACCTGCCGGGCGAACGGACATCTATTACATCTGGACTACTTCCTACTACGTAAAGCCCGGACCGGAAAATGTCGCCGACGGCAGCGCGGGCTTCGCTGACGGGACATTGTTTATTCCTAACTCACAAATACTTATTAAGGGGCAGTACTACGACCAAACTGCCTCGGTGCCGGAGAATACCCTGGTTGGGGTTGTCAAGTCGGGAAAGGCCTATCTTTATAACACCGCACTCGGCAACGTAGCCATCTCCGATGATACGACCCGCAGGTCCGTCGGGCTATTTGTCATGGACTACTTTGGTGATAATCCTTCGGCCGCCGCTTCAGGGCTCGATGCCGCAACCAGTGATCAACTCCTCACTTATGCGAACCCTTTGACCCTAAAGACCGGAGTTAAGCTCACAAGGCTCGCCGAGAAAATAGTGGATGCCACGAACCAGTTCCATCGGTGGGCTGCGATAGAGGGCACGGACGGGAGCGGCCCCTTCTTTGTGTCACCTCCGGCCCGCTATTTCGATAATAATCTGCTCCGGCTTATCGGCACGTATTTTGGCCCCAAGTTGGGGTATACGGGGGAATGGTTTAATGCGAGTAACGACAACGAAGAGAGCCTCGACTTAGACTCAAGCTCCCTTACGATAGAGACATTCGGGGCAACCTGGCGGTTGTTGCCGCATTTCTTCTCAATACTCTCAGGCGAGGATAGCATCGGCTCTCAGGTGCTCGCGTTGCTTCGGGGGCTGCCGAGCCAGATAACCGGCCTTGAAATAGAAGGGCTCGAACTCGGCAACCAAAAGGACCCGAAGCTCGTCAACGCCCTGAACAATATAGATCTCGCCTCCATGTTTTTTGAAGGCTTCAGACTTCTTTGGGCCACGGGAGATCTCACCGAGGCGACAGAACCTATAATGAACTTAGCCTGCAATCTGGCGATGTACGCTACCAGTGAATGGTACACCGGCAATGGCAATCTCTGGTCGGCACTGGGCCGGGACAATCTCAAGAGGACTTTCGAGGATCTGGCCCATGACCTGCCGACGGCCTATATCAATACTCAACTTTTAGAGACTCCCTCACCACTTTTCAGCTTTGTCGATGCCCTTGCGCTATTGGATTATGCCATCGAGGATGTGGTCATGCGCTACGGTGAGGTCATCGGGAGTTGGGCCTACGACGAGGTCCGTATGGAACCTGAGACGACAAATACCGTCGACCTGTTCACTTATAGCTGGGACATATACAAGAGCTGTGACGAGACATCCACGTCCTGTTATCCCGTGCCGAACTATCTGAAGTTTTATACAAATCATCAGTACGATATTTTCGCCTCTTCCGACATGGCAAGGCCGGACTATCATGGCAGCTGGACGCAGGCCGGCTCGACTATCACACTCACGCCGACAGACGGCAAGGATTGTGTTTCATACTATACGGGAACACTGATATATCCCCATACAATCAAAGGGTACTATATCCTGGGACCAAATTGCGCAAACCCCGGAGAGAAAAAATACTGGATGGCACAGTGACGGGAATACTAATTCCGCAGGGCGAGCAATCTTCACTCGCCCTTTTTTGTTGCAGAGTTTAATCGGTAATCGATATCTCTTCCATCACGGCTGAAGTATTTATTTGTCCTCTAAATGGGTGTCGGTGTAACACGAACCCGTGATCCCAATTTCACAAAGCAGGTTGCTGCAATTCATCCCGTTAGAAAGCCATGCGCTTGCGGCAGGGGAAAATAATATTTTTTTAAGCGAACACGGAGGCAATGCCCGTGTGAGTTCCCCGGTAGAGGGGCGAAGGTCTTCTAAGGAAGTTGTCCGACTCGGGGCCAAAAATTTTGACTTAGTCTTCTCCATAATTTTATGCTTAACCATGCCCGGTAAATGGATTGAATTGATCGTGACATATGATTCCTTAGAGGCCGAGATGATCAAAGACCTCTTGGAAAGCGGCGGCATAAAGGCCGAGATACGGTCTTCGAAGGTGACGCCCTATCCGGTGAATATGGGGAAGATGGGAGAAGTGAAGGTGCTTGTAAAGGAAGAGGACAGGGCTGCGGCTGAAGAGATGATGAGGGACCGGCAGGAGAAGCCGGCCGCCGGAGAACGAGATGACGGTATCGAACCTGAATGAACTGAAAAAAAGGATATTCTTTGACATGCTCGATCTTGTCGGCAGGGTCTTTATCCTTGCGCGTTATTCTCCGGACGTCGTCATCGGCGAGCGGGGGTTTTTGCCCGAGGAGAAGGAAAAGGGGATTGTCCTTGTGTTTAACAGAAGGATGAATTTCGAGTGGGGCGGGGACGGGATATCGGCAAAACTCGTTTTCGGTGCCGTCACTCATCAATGTTTTATCCCGCTTGAGTCGATCATATCGGTATTTTCTCCTGAGCTCTCTGCCCAGTTTTCGGCGTCCGAGGAGGCACCGCATCCTGGAAAAAACGAACTCCACGCGAAAAAACGGGCGTCGAAACCCGGCGGAAAGCCTGCGAAATCGTCCGGCAATAAAGTCGTCAGGGTCGATTTTAATAAGAAGAAGTAAATAGTGAAAAGTTAGTGGTGAAGAATATGCAAGATATGATCAATTATCTTTTTTATGGAGCTTCGCCCCATACCCGAGCTACATTTCTTGCTTGCTCCAAGAAATGTAGCCGAAAGAAGGGCACCCCATGATAATTTCTTCACGGTTTGCTCGGTCGGCCTCAGTAAATTTTAGGAACTCGCCCCGAAAGTTTTCGGGGCTCAGACAGCCTGAAATTTTTAACCTTCGGCCTTTGTCGCAAACCTAAAATTATCAAAAAGGGCTCCGGCGGTGAGAACTAACGAATAATAATATAGATAGATATTCTTTCAACTGTGAAAATATTGCAATCAGCAATCTGCGAGTGCTAAACTTTTAAATCCCAATTTTCCCGGAGGTTTTTTTGGAGCTTTTCAATCTTGGAATCCATGATCTTAAGCGGATGCTCGAAAAAAAGGAGATCTCTGCCGTGGAGGTCATCTCCTCTGTCTATGGAAGGATCGACGCGGTGGAGGAGAAGATCAGGGCCTACGTTACCCTGACGCGGGATGAGGCGTTTGAGATGGCCGGTGCCGCCGACAAAGAAAGGTCTGAAGGCAGGTCCGGTACACTCCTGGGAATTCCCATCGCGATCAAGGACAACATGTGCACTAAGGGGATAAAGACCACCTGCTCGTCGAAGATCCTTCGGAACTTTGTTCCTCCTTATGAAAGTTCTGTTACCGCAAGGCTGCGGAAAGACGGCTATGTGCTTACGGGAAAGACGAACCTCGACGAGTTTGCGATGGGGTCATCGACTGAGAATTCAGGATTTCATACGACGAGAAACCCATGGGACACCGGAAGGATACCCGGAGGGTCCAGCGGCGGGTCCGCTGCTGCGGTTGCCGCGGGTGAATGTATCGCGGCCTTGGGCTCCGATACCGGCGGATCGATAAGACAGCCTGCGTCGTTGTGCGGGGTCGTAGGCCTGAAGCCGACCTACGGCAGGGTCTCACGCTATGGCCTTGTCGCCTTTGCGTCCTCTTTGGACCAGATAGGTCCGATAACAAAGAATGTGCGGGACTGCGCGATACTCATGAATGTCTTGTCAGGCAGGGACCCCCGCGACTCCACGTCTGCTCCCGTGGACGTCCCCGACTTTGCCTCGGTCGTAGGAAGAGATATCAAGGGGCTTAAGATCGGCATACCGAAGGAGTACTTCATCGAAGGACTCGACCCCGAGGTCGAAAGGGCCGTGAAAGAGGCTATCGGAAAATTCGAGTCGCTGGGCGCAGTGCCCGTCGAGGTTTCCCTCCCTCATACCGGTTATGCCGTGGCCACCTACTATGTGCTTGCGACTTCGGAGGCGAGTTCAAACCTTGCCCGTTATGACGGCGTCAAGTACGGTTTCAGGGCCGAAGGCAAGGACCTGATCGACATGTACATGAAATCAAGGGCCCAGGGGTTCGGCGCAGAGGTGAAAAGGAGGATCATGATCGGCACCTACGCGCTTTCATCCGGCTATTACGACGCATATTATAAAAAGGCGCAACAGGTGAGGACGCTCATCAAAAACGATTTCGAAAATGCGTTCAAGAAAGTCGATATCGTTGTGACCCCTACTTCTCCGACCGCCGCCTTCAGGATCGGAGAAAAGACGGAAGATCCTCTGCAGATGTATCTGGCCGACATCTTTACGATATCGGTTAACCTTGCGGGTGTCCCGGGCATTTCGATCCCCTGCGGGTTTACATCCGGAGGTCTGCCGATAGGGCTCCAGTTGATCGGACAACACTTCGGTGAAGAGACGCTGCTTAGGGCGTCTTCTGCCTATGAGCAATCTACAGACTGGCATAAGAGGAGGCCGGCGCTGTGAAATACGAGGCGGTAATAGGACTAGAAGTTCATGCCCAGTTGCTTACGGATACGAAGGTGTTTTGCGGCTGCTCTACAAAGTTCGGCTCCGAGCCCAATACGCAGACCTGCGAGATCTGTATAGGCATGCCGGGTGTCCTTCCGGTCCTTAATAAAAAGGCGCTTGAATTTGCGATAAGGACCGGACTGGCGACGCACTGCAGCATATCCTCTTACAGCCGGTTTGCCCGGAAGAATTATTTCTATCCCGACCTCCCGAAGGGCTATCAGATAAGCCAATTCGAACACCCGATCTGCGAGCACGGCTTTATCGAGATCGCGGCGGACGGCGGGGCCAGAAGGATAGGCATCACGAGGATACATATGGAGGAGGACGCCGGAAAAAACATCCACGAAGGAGGGGGCAACTACAGCTTTGTGGATTTGAACAGGGCCGGAGTCCCCCTGATGGAGATAGTCTCCGAGCCCGACATCCGCAGTCCTAAAGAGGCGTCCGAGTATATGAAGAAGCTCAGGTCTATACTTAGGTATTTGGGCGTATGCGACGGCAACATGGAAGAGGGCTCGCTTCGGTGCGACGCAAACGTTTCGGTAAGGCCGGTCGGTCAGAAGGAATTCGGTACCCGCGCCGAGGTGAAGAACATCAATTCCTTCAGGTTTGTCGAAAAAGCGGTCGAGTACGAGATAAAGAGGCAGATAAAGGTGATCGAAGAGGGCGGAAAGATCGTCCAGGAGACGAGGCTCTGGGATTCGGGAAAGGGCATTACGGAATCGATGCGCTCAAAGGAAGAGGCCCATGACTACAGGTATTTTCCCGAGCCTGACCTGGTGCCGATCACGGCCGATCCGGGCTGGGTAGAGGAGATAAAGGCCGGGCTTCCCGAGCTGCCTGATGCAAGGAGAAGCCGTTTCGTATCGGAGTATGGGATACCCGAATACGATGCCGACCTTCTCACTTCAGAGAAGGCGATTGCCGGGTGGTTCGAGGAGGCGATAAAGGCCGGCGGCCAGCCCAAGGCGGTCTCCAACTGGATGATGGGCGATCTCATGAGACTTTTGAACGAGGACAATAAATTCATAGATGAATGCCCGCTAAAGCCGGCACAACTGGCCGGGATGCTGGTGCTCGTAGAGAAGGGGACCATCAGCGGAAAGATCGCCAAGACGGTCTTTGAAGAAATGTATAGGAGCGGGAAGAACGCAGAAGAAATCGTAAAGGAAAAAGGTCTTCTGCAGATAAGCGATGAATCCGCGATCGAAAAGGCGGTCGACGAAGTGATCGCCGGGCATCCGCAGGAGGTCGAGAGGTTCAGGTCCGGAGACGAAAAACTTTTGGGGTTCTTCGTCGGGCAGGTGATGAAGGCGACGAAGGGGAAGGCCAACCCTAAGATGCTAAACGAGCTGCTCAAGAAAAAACTTGGCTGAACCACATTTTCAATAAACTATGGTAAGAGTAAGGCGTGACACGGCATTCTCTCTCATTCTCGTCCCGACTTTCGGGACTCCGAGGCTTTTGCCTCACCCCCCTTACATCCCCCCTTGGTAAGGGGGGTACTGTAGGAATATCGGCAAAAGAAACCGTTCGAATACCGTATCAAGCCTTATTTGTGTATTAAATTTTACGGGCTAAGAGGGCACTCATGGAAAAAGTGATCGTTGAAACTAATCTGCCGGACATAAAGCTCCTCAGAAGGGGCAAGGTGAGGGACGTGTATGAGGTTGGGGAATTCCTCCTCATCATTGCTACAGACCGTATATCCGCCTTCGACGTGGTACTGCCAAACGGAATCGCAGGGAAGGGCAAGGTCCTGACCCAGATATCGCTTTACTGGTTCGGCCAGGTGAGGGACATAATCGAAAACCATATCGTGGCGACCGAGGTAAAAGATTACCCCGCGGTTTTGCACAAATACCGGGAAGTACTTGAAGGGAGGAGCATGCTTGTAAAAAAGGCCGACCCCATGCCGGTCGAATGCATCGTCAGGGGCTATCTTTCGGGGTCCGGATGGAAAGAATATAAGGCGAAGGGTACGGTATGCGGCATTATTCTTCCCTCTGGTCTCGTCGAGTCATCGCGGCTTGCGGAGCCGATATTTACGCCGAGCACGAAGGCCGAAGAAGGACACGACATAAATATAGGCTTCGACAGGATGAAAAATATGGTCGGCGATGAGAAGGCAGAAAGACTAAAGGACGCAAGCCTCAGGATTTATAAAAAGGCCGGAGACATGGCCGAAAAGAAAGGTATTATCATCGCAGACACCAAATTCGAATTCGGCATGTATGGCGGCAAGCTCATACTCATAGACGAAGTGCTCACCCCGGATTCGTCGCGGTTTTGGTCGATGAAGACGTATGAGCCGGGGAAGGGGCAGGACAGCTATGACAAACAGATTATCAGGGACTATCTGCTGACTCTCGATTGGGACCAGACTTATCCCGGACCGGTCCTTCCCGGCCATATAGTCGAAAAGGCGATCGAGAGGTATCGGGAGATTTACCGTATTATAGTCGGATAGCGTTTACCTGGCGACTTTTGAAACGAGCAGGCCTATATATTTGTTGACCGGGTTGCTTCTCTGCAGAAAAGGGACCGGAGGTTTTTTCCTCATGCCGAGTTTCCTCAACTCCCATAAGAGATCATGATTATCAGGGTCGTTCTTCAGACCTGTCTGAAACGCATCGACGGCCTCTGCCCTGCGGTTGCCCTTCAGACAGGCCCGCCCCAGATTAAGGTAGAGGGCAGGGTAAAAGAATTCACTGCCGAAGGGCAATGAATTCCGGATCCCGCCGATAGCCTCCCGGCATAGTCTTATCCCCTCTTTCGGATTGTTTTCGACGACAGCGACCAGACAGCCGTAATACGACATAAGAAAAGGGTCAGAAGGGAAATTCTCGAGTGACTCCCGAAGCGTCCCCATGGCCGCCTTTCCACTGCCTTTCCGTAAGAGTTTCTTGGCCTCTTCGAAATAGTCGGATTTGGTCTTTTGCTTCTTCGACATGCCCTTTGTAAAAGTGTCGATCGTTGCCTTGTGATGGTTCTCCATGAGGGTCTTAAGCTTCTCTTTCCGGTCTTTCAGTTCCACGATGTGGGAGTAGTCCGACTTTCGGCTCATGACTACCTCTCCCTTCTGATACACACGGGAGATGATCTTGCATGTCTTAGTGCCCATATCTTCGGTCTGCACATGGTACGTGATGCCGCCGACGCTGCAATTGCTGCTGAATTCCTGGCAGAGACCCGAGACTATGTTTATATTGGACTTGGACGACATGTCCTATTCTATCAGAACAAAGTGACTCAGACCAGAGAAATCGTAATAAATGGTAGTGGGTAAACTGACCCACTACCATTTAAATTCATCCCTTTCCGGCACCGGACCAAGTTTGTGAATAAACCGGGATATGCGGCGCCGTATTTTCGTGGTAACATTTTTCGTAGGAGTACGAAACAGAACCAGCAGGTCAGGAGAAAGGAGAATAGACATGGTCACAGTAGCGTTGTTTGTTCGGTTGGAATCAAAACCCGGGAAGGAGGCCGAGGTCGAAAACTTTCTCCGCGGAGGACTGCAGGTCGTCCAGGAGGAGCCTGCAACTACAGCCTGGTTTGCGATCCGTCTCGGGCCTTCTACTTTCGGTATATTCGATGCCTTTCCGGACGAATCAGGCCGTCAGGCCCATCTCTCCGGACGTGTCGCCGCAGCACTGATGGCGAAGGCGCCTGATCTGCTGTCGCAGCCGCCTATTATCGAGAAGATAGAGGTCCTCGCTGCCAAGCTGCCGGGGTAGAACAGCCTCGAAAGAAACGCATTGGCGGCCACCTGCATCACTTTTCACGCGGGTAATTGTTTAACAGTCGGAGCCCGAATAGTGCGCTCCCCCATAGCCCGCTGTTTTCGTCAGTAATGAGGTATACGGGAATTTTTTCGAGCAGGGCAGAGAGCGTATCCGAAGCCCGGAATTCTTCCTCGAAATATTTATGGGTAACCAGTTCCGGACTTTTTGCGGCCACCCCTCCGGCGATATAGAGACCGCCCAAAGCCAGGGTGCCGACGGCGAAGTTCCTGCAAGCCCTCCCGTAAAACCTGGCGGCCCATTCGAGCGTCTCCGGATGGTGAGGGAATTTTTCTGAGACCCCGGCGGGGGCAAGCTTCTCGCCCGTGAGGAAACGATGGATGTAGCTCAGTCCCTGCCCCGAGACGACCGTATTTCCGGTAATGTACCGATCACCCCGTTCCTTGAGAAGGAACTCCTGAAATTCGTACTCCCGCTTCGAGACAAATGGAAAATTCGCATGGCCCGCCTCTGAGGCCGCTGCCAAATATTGACCTTTCCCGTCAGGCACAAGGGCAGCGTGTCCCAGCCCCGTACCCGCTCCGATAACTGCCTTTAGGGCGTTTTTTACCGGTTCGCCGTGAAGAATCTCCATTGCCGACCCGCCCACTTCCGTAAGGCAGGCCAGCGCCTGGGCGATAAAGTCATTGATCAAGGCAAATTGTCTGAAGCCATAGTCCGTACGTGCTGAGGAAAGATCCACCTCCCACGGTATTAAAGGGGGCGAACTTCTCATGCCCTGTTCGACCGGTCCGGCGATTGCGATAACGACTATATCCGCATCCCCGGGCCTAAGAGACATGCCGGACGTTTTCAGGCTGTCTATTAGCTGTGCAAAGGAGGAGGCATCGGCCGTATTGAGCCACCTGGTATCAAGAAGGGAAAGGTTGCCCTTTTCGTCGGAGCTGAAATGCGCAAACCGGCTGTGTGTGCCGCCGATGTCAGCTGCCAAGATGTTTTTCATGTCACATCACCACTGGTTGATCGTTTGTAGGGGCAATCCAGGAATTGCCCTTACTTTAAGAATGGTTATGTAAGTACCCCTCGATGAGGATGTCCTCGCCGATCCTTTTTACCCCGACGTTATGTATCCGGTAAGCCTCTTCGAGCCTCCTAAACGACCTGCCGCCGACCGCCGGGAATGAGCTCTTTCCGCCGATGATCTTCGGCGCAACGAAGAACATGACCTTGTCCACTATCCCGCTTTCGAGACAATATGAATTAAGGGAAGAGCCTCCCTCTACCAAGACGGAAATGATGCCCCTTGTGCCCAGCTCTTTCATAAGCCACTTCATGTCGACTTTGTCTCCGCTATACTCTATGATTTGTGCTCCCCTATGGAGCAATACCCTTTTTTTCTCGAGAATTTCAGGCCCGGCGCTTGTCTCTTCCGGCCGTCTCATCACGATGACCGTCTCGGGCGGGATACACAATACATTCGAGTCAGGCCTTACCTCCAAAGAAGGATCGATGATGACGCGGGCAGGGTTGTTGTCCTCTTCGGTCCTGCAGGTCAGCTGCGGGTTGTCGGACTTTATCGTTCCGATGGCCGTCAGTATCGCATCGACAGAGCCCCGAAGGGCGTGCACGGCAGTCCTGGCCTTTTCGCCCGTGATCCATTTTGATTCTCCTTCCGGCGTGGCTATCTTTCCGTCGAGTGTCATAGCGACCTTAAGGACGACAAAGGGCATTCCTGTCGTTATATGTTTTATGTAAAATTCATTGAGTTCGGCCGCCTTGTCGCTGAGCACGCCCGAAACAACCTTGAGCCCTGCGGTTTCGAGTTCCTCCATCCCCTTTCCCGATACCTTTGGATTGGGGTCTTTCATGGCGATGACGACCTTTTTTATTCCGGAGGAGATTATCTTTCGGGTACAGGGGGGCGTTCTTTTGTTTTTGTGGCAGCAGGGTTCAAGACTGACGTAAAGGGTTGCGCCCCTTGCCCTCTGTCCGGCGTTTTCTATTGCAATTGCCTCTGCGTGAGGCGTCCCCGCCTTTTTGTGATACCCTTCGGCAACCACCTTGCCGTTTTTTACAAGCAGGGCGCCCACCATAGGGTTGGGGCTCGTCATCCCCTTTGCACGGGCTGCGAGGGCAAGGGCCTTTTTCATGTAAAATTCATTTACCATCGCGTTACAGGATACCATAAAATGCTTTACATGTAATATATTTATCACTAAAATTTAAATACCGCGGGTCTTTCGAGACATCGGGAGAATCTGTGATATAATGGTGAGGAGGAGGCGGGATGAATATAGTCTTGATGGCAGTGATAGCCGCTGTCTTGATAGGCGTAGCGGCATATCTTATTCCTTTACTTATAGAGCTCAAAAGGACGGTCGTTTCTCTTAGGAAGATGACCGAGGAGAATCTCAATCCTGCCCTGGAGGAACTCAATCTTATGCTTAAAAGCGCCAGAACAATTACCGACAATGTCGGTGTTGTTACCGAAGAGGTGAAGCAGCTTTCTCATTCAGTCGGCGAAATGGGCAGGACGGTCGGCGCGGTGAACACTCTTATCGGGAGTTTAGGCGCGTCGACTGCCGTCAAGGCCGTCAGCATGAAGGCCGGGATGAGGGCCGGACTCGGATATTTATTAGCTCATATACTGAAAAAAGGAGAGAGAGAATGAAAGACGAGGGTTACAGTTCAGGTTCGATGCTGTTGTCGTTTCTTTTGGGCGGTTTGGTCGGGGCGGGGCTTGCGCTCCTTCTTGCCCCGCAGTCCGGTGAAGAAACGAGGAAGAAGATCAAGGATCTTACGGACGACGTAAAGGACAAGACAACGGATTACGTTGAGAAGACCAAGGAGAAGCTCACGTCCTATGTAGACGAGGGCAAGGGACTTTACGAACAGAAGAAATCTATCGTGAAGTCGGCGATTGAGGCGGGCAAAGAGGCCTACGATAGGGAGAAAGAGAGACTTTCCAAAGAGCAAAATGCATGAGGCTTCGATAGCTGCAAGCCTGCTTGAAATAGTTTCCAGTCAGTGTAAAAGGAGCGGTTACCGCAAGATAGAATCGATACACCTGAAGATCGGCAGGGCGTCGGGCATTATGACTGACGCCCTTGTTTTTGCATTCGAAGCGCTTAAAGAGGACTCCTTGGCGAAAGAGGCGGTCCTTGAGATAGAAGAGGTCCCTGTCTCGGGCCACTGTTTTGATTGCAATAATACCTTTACCACCGAAGAGGAGTATGTTTTGGGCTGTCCGCGCTGCGGGGGAGGGTCGTTCCGCATGACCGGTGGACGCGAACTGGATGTAATCGATATGGAGGTTTCATGAAAGTTAAGGTCGCAACAAAGATCCTCGAAGCAAACGACAGGATTGCGCTTGAAAACAGGAAAATATTCGACCGTGCAGGGGTGTTCGTAGTCAATCTCATGAGCGGGCCGGGTGCGGGAAAGACGTCATTGCTCGAAAAAACCCTCTCGGGCAAAAAAGACCTTAGGATCGGCGTCATAGAAGGCGATATCGCCGGCAGCGATGATGCGGAGAGAATCGAAAAATTCGGGGCCCCGGTCGTACAGATCAATACGGGAGGGGCCTGCCACCTCGACGCAAACATGATCTCCGATGTGCTGGGGGACCTTCCGCTTAGTGAGATAGACGTCCTGTTTATCGAAAACGTGGGCAATCTCGTCTGCCCGGCCGAATTCAAGGTCGGCGAGGACATGAAGGTGATGCTCCTGAGCATTGCCGAGGGCCATGATAAGCCTCTCAAATATCCCCTTATGTTTCAGGAGTCCTCGGCGCTTATCCTCAATAAGATCGACCTGCTGCCTCATACGGACGTCGATATCGGCAAGATCAAACGAGACGCCTCATCCCTCAACCCCAAACTAGAGATATTCGAAGTCTCCTGCAGGACCGGCGAGGGCATTTCTCAGTGGATGGATTGGCTCCGGGGGCAGGCGAAAAAAGGGTAGGTCGTCGGGCGTCCGTTTTCTTGACAAGCCTTCTTCCCTTCGGATATCTTTTTACGCGAATCGAACTGTTTGAGGAGAGTGCATGGCCAACGTAAAGATAGGCATTATCGGCGGCTCGGGCCTGGACGACCCCGGGCTGATGAAAGGCATGAAAGAAAAGAAGGTAAGGACTCCCTATGGAAATCCGTCGTCTGCACTTACTATAGGGGAGATACACGGTGTCGATGCCGTCATACTGGCACGGCACGGGAAGGACCATTCCATTTATCCTACGGGTGTGAATTACCGGGCGAATATCCATGCGCTCAAAAAGGAGGGGTGCACTCACATCCTGGCTACTACCGCGGTTGGGTCCCTGAGGGAAAAGATGAGGCCGGGAGACCTGGTCTTCGTAGACCAGTTCATCGACTTTACCAGGCGCAGGCTCCTTACCTTCCATGACAAAAAGGTGATCCATACCCCAATGGCAGAACCCTTCTGCGGGTATCTCCGCGCGCTGCTCGTAGACTCTGCAAAACAGCTCGGGCTCAGGCATCATAAAAAGGGCACTGTCGTGACGATCGAAGGACCAAGGTTTTCGACGAAGGCCGAATCTTTCATGTTCAGGAAACTCGGTGCGGACGTGATCAACATGTCTACCGTCCCCGAGGTAGTTCTCGCGAGGGAAGCCGGCATCTGCTACCAGACTATCGCTATGTCGACGGATTACGACTGCTGGAAAGAAGGAGAAGAGCCGGTAACGTGGGAGATGATACTGTCCATAATGAAAAAGAACGCGGAAAACGTTAAGGGACTGATAATAAAGACGATTCCGAAAATCAATAATACGGACTGCTCATGCAGGTGACAGGAGGAAGGCGATGCCGATCAAATCGAAGATAAGGACTATCCCTGATCATCCTAAGAAAGGGATAATGTTCAGGGACATCACGACACTCATAAAGGACCCCGTCGGGTTCAGGCTTGTGATAGACGGTCTGACCCAAAGGTATATAAAAGGAGACGTGGATTTCGACGTTATCGTTGGCATCGAATCCCGCGGGTTCATTATAGGAGGAGCTCTCTCCTATACCCTTTGCAAAGGTTTTGTCCCGGTGAGAAAAAAGGGCAAGCTCCCTGCCGAGACGGTCAGTCATGAGTACGAACTCGAATACGGGACGGACGTTATTGAGATGCACAGGGACGCCATAACAAAGGGAGAGAAGGTCCTCCTCATCGACGACCTCCTGGCAACAGGGGGGACTGCTCTTGCCGCGGCCACCCTGATCGAGAAACTCGGGGGAATAGTCTCTGAAATGGCCTTTATCGTCAACCTTCCCGAAGTTGGCGGGGAAAAGAGGCTCGAAGAAAAAGGATATAAGATATTTTCGTTGACCGAGTTTGAGGGGGACTGAGCAGCTCTTAGTTTCCTAATTCCCTAAAAGGTATAACTATTTCTCAAAAGAGGATGAAATATATATATTATTAATTTGGGTGGTTGCAAGGAATTGATTTTATTGTCTATTCAGGATGGCACATTTCTTGGATATGGAAGCAAACGGAAGTAGTAACCAATCTATTTAGGAAGGTGGTGATATCAATGAAGAAGTTTATCGCGATGATCGTTGCAGTTCTTTTCGTGTTTGCTATTTCAGCAGTTTCGTTCGCTGCTGATACAACAGCTCCGATGGCAGCCGACAAGAAGGCAGCTGACAAGAAGGCAGTCTCTACCGACAAGAAGGCAGCTGACGACCAGGCAGCTCCTGAGAAGATGACTCCAGCTGAGAAGAAGGCAGCCAAGAAGAAAGCAGCAGCTGAGAAGAAGGCAGCCAAGAAGAAGGCAGCAGCTGAGAAGAAGGCAGCCAAGAAGGCAGCAGCTGAGGAGAAGGCGGCAGCCAAGAAGAAGGCGGCTGAAGACAAGGCAGCTGGCGAAAAGAAAGCCGACGAAAAGAAGTAAGATAAGTGATCGTCTTACCATAAAAGGCAGGGGGTTTACCCCTGCCTTTTATTATGTCAGAGTTACAATCGTTACCCCGTTGCCCCCTTCGGACTGTTCCCCCTTACGAAATTTCTTTACCAGTGGATGTCCTTCAAGATGTTCCCTTACCGCGCGCGACAGAGCTCCCGTCCCCAACCCGTGGATTACGGTCACCTCTGAAAGACCCGCCAGAGAGGCATGGTTTAGGAACGGCTCAAGCCTCGAAAGGGCCTCTTCGACCCTCGTGCCTATAAGCATGAGCCTGGTTGAAACGGGTTCATCGCCGGTGTCTGTCTTTATCTGAACGGCATCCTTGCCTACAGGTTTTCCACGCCCGATACCGACATCACTCACGGGTATCTCTATCTCCTTGTCGCCCGCTATAACTCTCAGGCGCTGATTACTGCTGATCTTCAGCACCGATGCGTCATAGCCTAACGACCTCACAAAAACAGTGTCGCCCTCTTTGAGGTCATCCACTGAGGGAGAGCCCATGTCAGCCGTATCATATTCCCTGAGTTTTTGGGATATCTGCTTTTGGCTTTCGCCGACTTCCTTTAGTATGTCCCGGCTTTTGGCCTTCTCCGCTTTCTTCATATCTTCCATGAGCGCATGCATCTGCCTCTTCACCACACTCACGATTTCAGAAGCCTCGGTGTAGGCCTTTTCGAGCGACTCCTTTCTCAGTGCTTCCGCCTCGGAAAGTCTCTTTTCGATCAACCTCTTTTTCTCGTCGAGGTCGGCCTTCTGTTTTTCGAGTTCAGCGATGCCTTTTTCATAGTCGGCCCTCTTTCGGTTGAGGTCTGAGATGAGGGCATCGAACTCGATTTTGATGCCGCCGAGCATGGCCTTTGCGGAATCGATAATGCGTTCGGGAAGTCCGTATCTCTTTGCCGTTTCGAGGGCGTGGGACTGTCCTGGTTCTCCTATACGCAGCCTGTAGAGCGGGCTTAGGGATTTCTGGTCGAATTCCATGGACGCATTCACCATCCCTTCCGTCCTGTGCACATATCCCTTTATTTCGGACAGGTGGGTTGTCGCAAAGACAAGCGCACGGCTTTCCCTCAATTCCTTCAGCACCGCGCATGCCAGAGCGCCACCCTCGTCGGGGTCGGTGCCGGTACCGAGTTCATCGATGAGGACAAGGGACATCGGCTCCGCGGCCTTCAGTATCCTCGATATGTTGGCCACATGCGCGGAAAATGTCGACAGGCTGCTTTCGATCGACTGTTCGTCGCCTATGTCCACCAGCAACCTGCGTACGAGGGGAAAGGCCGATGAGGAGGAAGCAGGGACCGGCATTCCCGAAAGAGCCATGACTAAGAGCAGGCCGACCGTTTTTATTGAGATTGTCTTGCCGCCGGCGTTCGATCCGGTTATTACCATAACAGTGTTATCGTCCCCGAGACTGACATCCAGTGGGACGACTTCCCTTGACCCGCCTGTTCTCCTCAGTGCCAGAAGCAAAAGGGGATGTCGCGCTCCAATAAGGGTGATGCTGCCGGAGTCCATAACCCGAGGTATTTCCATGTGCAGTTTGTCGGCCAGGCCGCTGATCGCATTAAGGAGGTCCAGATGAACGAGGACAGAATATTCGGCGCTGATGCCCTCAGCCGACTCCCGGATCTTGGAGGAAATGCTCCTCAGGATGCGTATTTCTTCGGCCTTCTGCTCTGCAACGAGGTTCTCGAGTTCGTTTGCGATATGGATGATCGCAAGCGGCTCCATAAAGGCGGTCTCTCCCGATTTTGAAACGTCGTGCACGACGCCGGCTACCTGTCCCTTCGCATCCATCCGCACCGGTATCACCCACCTGCCGGACCTCTTCGTAACAAAATTGTCCTGGAGAAAGATGGCGATATTGTCGTCCCTCACCATCTCCTCGAGCTTTTTCCTGATGCGGCCCTCGAGCCTCCTTATCTGTTCTCTCAGGTCGGCAAGCAGGGCGGATGCGCTGTCGAGGATATTGCCCTCGCTGTCGACGGACCTTTTTAGCATGCGAAGCAGGTCGGGAAAGCCTGTGAGTCCTGAGGCCAATTCCCTGAGAAAGGGCAGCCAGTCGTTTTCGTGAGTCTGCGAGGAGATGTCTCCGGAAATGTCGAGCACCGGAATAAAACCTGCGACCTCATGCCCGTCGAGCACGGCGCCTTCGGGCCTGACCTTGGCGATAAGGGAAGATATGTCTGGGAAATAGGAAATCCTCAGAGGCGTCCCCTCATCGGACATCCGCATGATTTCCAGGACGCGGCCCTGTCTTGTGAGTATGTCCTGCATCCGGTCGAAGGGGACGATTTCCCGCACGGCTTTTTCCGAGGCTTCGCTGTGTGTCAATCCTGCGACCAGTTCAAGGAGTTTATGAAATTCGAGGGAATCAAGAGAGGTCTTATCCATGGTTTTTTCAGGCGGGAAGGGCAGGCCTATGCACCTATAACGTCTGGCCCCTTAACTCTTTTATCCTTTTGATAAGCGAGATCCAGAGATATGCGCCGGCAAGGGCCATCGCGAAAGAAAAGATATGCCTGGCCATCAATCCGGGCAGGCGGTTATCGGCAAGGGCATCGGCGAATTCGAAAGTCGAGAATGTCAGGATCCTCGGTACTGCGCCGACGGCGATCCATATAAGAGAGAATGTGACGATCTTTGAAATGCTGCCATAGAGGGAAAACAGCAGTGACAGGACTTCGCGGCTTCCTGTTTTTTCGAGCTGCCTCATTATTACCCACATCGTAATGCCGCTTGCCGCAAGCATCGCCGTAGCGATGTCATGACAGTAATTATTTACCATGAGCAGCACTGAGAAAATAGGACTCATTATATTACCGGCGCAGACCTTCCACTTACCATACTGCTCATTTTATCCCAGTCCCGTGATGCGGGTCAAGAAAGCCTTGTCTTTACAATAAACACGAATTGGGCCCGCAAATTCAGGTTTTTATAGAATAATAATAAAAATTACTTATCAGCCTATAGGTAAATCTTTAGGTAACCTCTTATTTTTAAATATAAAAAATCTTGACAAACTTTTGTCCCTATGCTAATCTTCGTGAGTTTCTAAGCAAAAAATCTCGATAAAAGAGGGATAAGATGCTTGACATACACGTCAACTGGCTTTTAATTTTAGCTGCAAATTTTATTGTCCTGATGTTCGTCCTCAATATCATTCTTTATAAACCGCTTCTCAAGATATTCAAGGACAGAGAGGCCTCGACCAAGGGGTTCCTCGATGCCGCCAAGGACATGGACGCCAGCAAAGAGGCCGGCATCGAAAAGATGAACAAGGAGATTGCAGAGGCGAGGAAGAAGGCAAAGGGTGTATTTGAGAACATGAGGAATGAAGGCCTTAACACCCAGAAGCAGGCCCTTTCCAGCGCTGAAGCAGCAGCAGCCGACCTGCTCCAGAAGGCGAGGGAGGAGCTGAAGGCCGAGGTCGCAAAGGCAACACAGGCGCTCAGAGGAGACGTAGAGAAATTCTCCGATGAGATCGTCAGGAAGTTGGTAAAGGCATGATGAAAAAAGTTCAGAGTTCAAAGGTCTTTCATTACGCACTGTTTACTGCTTGTTTTTTACTTTTCACCTGTGTTGCGGTGTTTGCAGGTGAAGGCACAGAGGCTGAGCCCTCGCTCTTAAAGGCGTATTTCTGGCCCGTCATAAATTTCATACTCCTCATCGTCCTTTTGACATATGCGATGAAGAAAGGCGATATCAAGGGATTTTTCAGGAAGAGAACTGAGCTTATTGAACAGAGCCTTAAGGAGGCGAGGGAGGCCAAGGAACTTGCGCAGAAGGCTCTTGCCGAAGTAGAAGGCAGGCTCAAGACGATGGACAAAGAGGTTGAGGAGATCATCGCCTCCGCGAAACTGTCAGGTGAAAATGAGAAGGGCAGGCTAACAGAAGAGGGCGACAAACTGAAGGAAAAGATCTTGGAACAGGCGAAGACAAACATAGATTTCGAGGTGAAGCTGGCGAAGGCGACGATCAAGAAAGAGGCTGTCGAGATAGCAATGGAGCTCGCCGAAAAGAAACTCAGGGAGAAACTGACAAAGGAAGAGCAGCTGAAGTTGCTTGAAGAATCCGTTACAAAGATCGAGGGAAAAAATTGAAACCGGTAAAACAGGCAAAGAAATACGCAAAGACATTGATCAGCGTAGTGGGCGTCGAGGAGATGCCCAAGGCCTTGGCCGAACTCGGCATGGTTGCGGACCTGATGCAAAAGAGCAGGGAGTTCGGCAGCCTTCTCGTGAACCCGGGCTTTACAGGTGCAGAGAGGGAAAAGGCGTTCCAGCAGGTAGCCGCGAAGGCAGGACTTTCCGACAAGGTCGTCAAGTTTGTTATGCACCTTACCGCTATCAAGGTGATCGCGGCCCTTTCTGACATCATAAAAATTGCGACCGCGCTTTATCTGGAAAAGAAGAAGCGCGCAAAGGCGGTGGTTATGACGCCGGTTGAGGTGAGCAAGAACCACGAGGAGAGACTCAAGGCGTCACTGAAGAAACTGATCGAGAGGGACGTCGACATTGAATATGTGCTCGACCCATCTCTTTTTGGCGGGGTTCTCGTAAAGGTGGGCAGCACCATGTATGACAGCAGCGTAAAAGGCCAACTTAGGCTTCTAAAAGATGAGCTTATAAAGGGGTGATCAGATGGAGATTAAAGTAGACGAGATAAGTGAGCTTTTAAGGAAACAGATAACTGACTTTGAAAAGAAGGTCGATGTAAGCGAAGTCGGCACGGTAATCTCCGTAGGTGACGGTATCGCCAGGGTCTACGGCCTCGACAAATGCATGTCGTCGGAACTTTTAGAGTTCCCCGGCGGAGTTATGGGCATGGCCCTCAACCTGGAAGAAGACAGCGTCGGAGCGGTCCTCTTCGGCGAAGACTCACTTATCCATGAAGGGGACGTGGTGAAGCGTACCGGCAGGATCATGTCGGTCCCCGTAGGCGATGAACTTCGCGGAAGGGTCGTCAACGCCATCGGCCAGCCTATCGACGGGAAAGGCCCCATCAACACCAAGGAACTGAGGATCGTCGACATGGTCGCCCCAGGTATCATCGAAAGGCAGCCGGTCAACCAGCCGCTTCAGACGGGACTTAAGGCTATAGACTCGATGATCCCGGTCGGAAGGGGACAAAGAGAGCTTATCATCGGCGACCGTCAGACGGGAAAAACCGCAATCGGCATAGATGCGATCATCAACCAAAGGGGCGGGGACGTGACCTGCATCTATGTGGCGATCGGTCAGAAGCGTTCGAACGTCGCCCGCGTCATGAAGACGCTCGAAGAAAACGGCGCCATGGAACATACGATCATCGTTTCCTCAACGGCGAGCGAGCCTGCCCCACTTCAATATATCGCCCCATATACCGGTTGCGCAATGGGAGAATTTTTCAGGGACAGCGGCAGACACGCTTTGATCATATATGATGACTTGAGTAAGCAGGCGACCGCCTACAGGCAGCTCTCACTTCTTCTTAGACGTCCGCCGGGTCGAGAGGCTTTCCCTGGCGACGTTTTCTATCTCCATTCGAGGCTTCTTGAAAGGGCCGCGAGAGTTTCTGATGCGCTCGGCGGCGGGTCTTTGACGGCACTGCCGATCATCGAGACGCAGGCCGGTGACGTTTCGGGCTATATCCCGACTAACGTTATCTCGATCACTGACGGTCAGATATACCTCGAACCGGAACTTTTCTATGCCGGCGTGAGACCCGCGGTCAACGTCGGACTTTCGGTCAGTCGTGTCGGCGGCGCCGCCCAGACGAAGGCTATGAAGCAGGTGGCCGGTACGCTCAGGCTCGACCTTGCACAGTTCAGGGAACTTGCTGCGTTTGCGCAGTTCGGAAGCGACCTCGATAAGTCTACCCTCGCTCAGATCGAAAGAGGTAAGAGGATGGTCGAACTCCTTAAGCAGGGCCAGTACGTCCCTATGTCCATGGTTGAACAGGTCACGGTACTATTTGCCGCTACACAGGGATTCATCGACGACATACCCGTCGAATCCGTAAGGAAATTCGAGGAGGAGATCCTCCGCTATATGAAGGACCGCAAGGCCGACGTCTTGAAGGAACTCGAACAGAAAGAAGGCGATCGACGATGATCTCAAGGCCAAACTGGTCGCTGCGATCACGGACTTCAAGAAAGGGTTTCAGCCTTAAAGACAGTAATAGTGATTAGTGAATAGTGAGTAGAAAAAAAGGAATATCACTCATTAACGGTCACGATAAAGGATAAGAACATGGCGACACTGAGAGACATAAAAAGAAGAATAAAAGCGGTACAGAGCACGAGCAAAATCACAAAGGCGATGAAGATGGTCGCCGCCGCGAAATTCAGGAAGGCCCAGCAAAGGATGTTTGAGATGAGGCCGTATGCCGACAGGATGAATGGCATACTGTCCAGCCTCGCAAGCAGCGCGGAGGGGGAGATTCACCCACTTCTCGCAGTGAGGCCGAGGAAGAACATCCAGGTGCTCGTGCTGACGAGCGACAGAGGGCTTTGCGGCGCCTTTAACACCAATATACTTAAGGCTGCGCACACGGCATACCGAGGGGCTGAAGAAAGAAGGTTATGAGGTCGGTATCAGCATTGTCGGAAGAAAGGCCCGCGACTATTACAAAAGGCGCGGAATCGAGATGGCAAAAGCATGGACCGGCATCTCCGGGAAGATATCGTATGGGAACGCCCAGGAGATAGCGGCGGATATTATCGAAAATTATACGAACGAAACGATCGACGAGGTCGTGCTTATATATAACGAGTTCAAGTCCGCTATCGCACAGCAGGTTGTGGTCCAGAGACTGCTTCCTCTTGAGCCGATCAAGGCGAGCGAAGAGTCTCTTCCTGTGTACAACTTTATCTATGAGCCTTCTAAGCAGGAGATATTCAGCAGGCTTGTTCCGAAGAATGTCGAGATCCAGGTCTTCAGGGCGCTCCTTGAATCGCAGGCGTCGGAAGAAGCCGCCAGGATGGCCGCGATGGAAAATGCGACAAGGGCTGCCAACGATATGATCGATGCTCTTTCGCTCCAGTATAACAAGGCGAGACAGGCCACCATTACCAAGGAACTCATGGATATTGTCGGCGGCGTCGAGGCCCTAAAGGGATAAAGATAAAGGATACGCAATGAATACACTAAGTGAAAATACATTTGGGGGTAGAGAATGAATACAGGAAAAGTCTCACAGGTTATCGGTGCAGTTGTGGATCTCGAGTTTGAAGGCAAGATGCCGGATATACTCAATGCCGTCACGATCGACCAGAAGGGCGACAAGGCAAAGGGCATCCCCGATATCAGGATTACGCTTGAGGTCGCATCGCACCTCGGCGACAACAAGGTGAGGACGGTCGCGATGTCCGCCACTGACGGACTCGTCAGGGGAATGCCTGCGGTCGACACGGGCGCGCCCATCACGGTACCTGTGGGAAAAGCCTCCCTGGGCAGGATCATGAACGTCATAGGGGAAGGCGTCGACAACCTCGGCCCGATCAGCGCGGAGAAGAGACTTCCGATACACAGACCTGCCCCGGATTTTGCATCTCAGGAGCCCGTCACCCAGATGTTCGAAACAGGCGTTAAAGTCTTCGACCTCCTCGTCCCTTTCGTAAGAGGCGGGAAGATGGGGATGTTCGGCGGCGCGGGCGTAGGCAAGACAGTCGTTATCATGGAGATGATCCATAATATCGCCATGAAGCATGGCGGCGTCTCGGTATTTGCAGGCGTCGGCGAAAGGACGAGGGAAGGAAACGACCTCTACGGCGAAATGAAGCACTCCGGCGTTCTCGAAAAAGTCGCCCTCGTCTACGGGCAGATGAACGAGCCCCCCGGAGCGAGGGCGAGGGTTGCGTTGACGGCACTTACCTGTGCAGAGTACTTCAGGGACGAGGGACAGGACGTTCTTATCTTTATCGACAACATATTCAGATACACGCTTGCAGGCGCAGAACTCTCGGCGCTTCTGGGCAGAATGCCTTCCGCTGTCGGATATCAGCCGACGCTAGGTACGGACATGGGCGTTTTGCAGGAGAGGATAACGACTACAAAGAAAGGCGCTATCACCTCCATGCAGGCGATCTACGTCCCTGCCGACGACCTGACCGACCCTGCCGTTGCTACCGCGTTTACGCACTTGGACGGTACCGTCGTTCTTTCAAGACAGATATCTGAGCTCGGCATCTACCCCGCGGTTGACCCCCTTGATTCCACCTCCCGGATCCTCGATCCCAAGATCATCGGGGACGATCATTATGCGGTCTCAAGAAGCGTCCAGAAGATACTCCAGAGATATAAAGAGTTGCAGGACATCATCGCGATCCTCGGTATGGAAGAGCTCTCAGAAGACGACAAGCTGATCGTTTCGAGGGCGAGGAAGATACAGAGGTTCCTCAGCCAGCCGTTCCACGTCGCAGAGGTATTTACCGGAAGGCCTGGCAAATACGTAAAGATTGCAGACACGATCAAGGGCTTCAAGGCCATTTGTGACGGACAATACGACGATGTTCCCGAGCAGGCGTTCTATATGACCGGAGGGATCGAAGAGGTCGAAGAGAACGCAAGAAAACTCGGCTGGTCGAGGTAAACGATGGCAGAGGGAAAAATCCTTCTCGAAATAGTGACCCCGCAGGGTCTGGTCTTCAGCGACGAGGTCGACGAAGTCACCGCTTCAGGAAGCGAAGGTGAATTCGGGGTCCTTCCCGGTCACGTGCCCTTTGTCACGACGCTCAAGATAGGCATGCTGGCCTGCAAGAAAGGTAACGAGTCCAAGTTCTTCTTTGTGAACTGGGGCTATGCGGAGGTCGGCCACGAAAAGGTGATGATCCTTGCGGACAGCGCCGAGAAGTCCGAGGAGATCGACGTCGAGCGGGCCATCGCAGCCAGAAAGAGGGCTGAAGAAAGGCTGAAGCACGCCGAGAATGTCGACTTCGCAAGGGCCGAGTCAGCGCTCGAACGGGCGGTCACCAGGGCCCAAATTGTAGAAATCAGAAGAGTCAAATAGCTTTCGGGAAGTATGAAGTATATAGATTAGCAGGGGTCTGCAGAGTTTGTCTGCAGACCCTTTTTTTATTCTGGATTGAAGCCGCTTAAATATCGTCGCCGGCGGAGCGTTCCTGATATCGTGAGCAATGAGTGACCTCCCTCCATCGTAGAATTGATCTTTTTCAGTGCATGCTAAGTGGAGGCATCGCAAGTGTGTCCCGAGTTCTGTCTTGTCTCCCACTTGGGAGGGGTGGGTCTTACCCATAACTGCAGGGATGCGCAATTGCTTATTTTTCTCTAGACAGCAGCGGTTTGAATAGAATATACTTCGAAAAATTAATATTTAGAAGGGCTGAAAAAACGGCGTAAAAATAGACAAATAAAAAACTTTCGGAGGATTCGAAATATGTCTTTCAGTAAGACCGCATTCGTTCTTTTTTTGATCTTCATCCTATCACCTTTCTCTACCCCTGCGTTTGCAATGTCTGAGGAAGAGAAGAGTTTCCTTCTTATGTATTTCAAGGAAGACGAGATCCAGGTCATATCCGCAACAAGGAGCCTCAAGTCGATCACGCGCATTGCGGAGAATGTGGAGGTCGTGACTAAAGAAGACATCGAACTTATGAATGCCCATACGCTCGGAGATGTTTTGAATACGGTGAACGGGGTGCAGGTGAGCTTTGGCGGCGGAAGTCCGGGCAGTATAGCAAACGCACAGATACAGGGTTCCAGGGTCGATCATGTAGTCATACTCATCGACGGCGTCCGTATCAGTGACCTTTCCGGGGGCTTTGCTGACGCTGACCTTATACCGGTGCAGATGATCGATAAGGTCGAGGTGATCAAGGGGCCGGCATCTTCGGTATGGGGTTCATCGTTGGGGGGCATAGTCAATGTTATTACAAAGACTCCCTCGGGTGATGGAACTCGCGGGGTCATCTCCGGGTCGTACGGCGAAAGGAACACCGGCGACTTCAGGGCCGAGTTGAGCGGAAAAAAAGATCAGATCGGCTACTATCTCTATAGCGGCAGGCTCCAGACCGACGGTCTGACGACCCATGATATAAGTTCCCGAAACAGTCTTTACGGAAAACTTTCTTATGATTTTTCGAAAGACACAGTTGTCACTTACAGCCTTTTTTATAATAAGGCGCGAAACCAGGGCGGTGACTTCGAGGCCTTCGGCCTCAGTTTCGATACGCAGGATGAGGTCCTTCTTTCCTCTCTTGGCGTCAAGAGCAGGCTGAGCGATACTATTTCGGTTGACGTTTCTGCAAGGGCCGAGCAGAAGTTGTCATCCGGTACCACGACGGACCTTGTTGAGGGAACAGTCACACCGAGCAACCTTCAGGACAATAAATATGGGGCGAGCGTAAAGGGTGAGTTCAGACAGGGAATCCACTCCCTTGTCTTTGGCGGAGACTATGACTTATATCGCGTGAAGGGATCTTATTTTGGGGATACGAAATTCGACGAGCATATAGCAGCAGCTTATCTGAACGATACCATCTCGCTGGGGAGATTTACGGTCATCCCCGGTCTGCGGGTTGACAGTGTCGATGTTGACGGAACGAGCCTAAAGTCGAATACCCTTAGCCCTAGCCTGGGCGCTACCTATGAGATCGCGGACAAGACAATACTAAGAGGTGTTGTTGCAAGAGGGTTCAATATTCCGGCGGTGACATTTCTCTATGCCAGTGGCCCATTCTTTGTGAATAACCCTGATCTCAAACTTGAAAAGGTTTGGTCTTACCAGCTCGGGGTCGAGACCGGCGCGTTGAAATACCTCTGGCTGAAGGTCTCGGGATTCAGGCACGATATCCGCGACGCGATAACGAGGGAGGACATTTCAATCGATGAAGGGACATGGACTTACATTAATAGGGACAGGGTGAGAAGGCAAGGACTCGAGGCGGCGATCAAGACTGTCCCTATATATAATTTCACGCTTTCGGCCGCTGCCTCCTTCATCCACACCGAGGACCGTGAAACAGGAGAAGAGATAAGCGGCAATCCCACGTATACTTATGATATAGGTCTCCAGTACGACGACAAAAAATCTTTCCGGGCACTCCTGAAGGGTCATTATATATGGTGGAATGCATCTGCAGATTTCAACGCCAAATACAACGGCTTTATCTTCGATTTCAATGCGATAAAGACTGTCTATAGGGGCAACTCATATAGCGCAGAGGTCTTCTTGACAATGCACAATCTGTTCAACGGCGCTCAGTACTGGATAGAAAACTACAAGAATGCCGAAAGATGGATAGAGGGAGGCTTGAGGGTAAAATTGTGACCCGTGTCCATTGGGATGCGCATTTCTTAATTGGAGGTGGAAGAATGGTAAAGCGGATTGTTATCCTGGAAAAGGGAGTGGAAAAGAAAGACCTGGCTGCAATGGCGTGCTGTACCTCAGCGCCGACAGGGAAGCTGGCGAGGTAATGCCCCGGAACCGGGGAGCGAAACTGCTTCTCCCCGGTTATTTCGAAGATATATGATTTTAACAAGGTATCTGAGGATCTTTAACAACTGGGATGAGCCTGGAGCGCTCATCCTTTTTTCTGCGAAAAAGGGTTCGATAATCAGCATTCCTTCAGGCATGTTCGCTGAGATCGAATCCGGCCGCATCTCAGGGGAGGAGCTGAAGACCCTGTCGGCCCTCGGTTTCCTTAGCGAAGGTGCTGATTCAGAGCATGAAGAGATGCTCGGTTTTATCGATGACCTCAATGCAATTTCCCGCACCTTCGCCGCGAAGATCGTGATGAACCTCGATTGCAACCTTGCATGCAAGTATTGTTTCGAAGGCCAGCGCAAGGGGAAATTCTATATGACACAGGAGACCGCCGACCTTTTTATCGGCTTTGTTGAAAGATGGGCGGAAGGGCTTGACGGAAGGACCGGCGATGAGAAGATAGCGATAACCTTTTATGGTGGGGAGCCCCTTCTGAGCTTGGACCTTGTGGCCTGCGTTTCAGAAAGGATAAAAGGGTTTTCCGAAGAAAAGGGTATAGGATATGCGGCCTATATTGTTACGAACGGGACCCTTCTCACCCCGCATGTAGTGTCCAGGCTTACACCTCATGGGGTGAGAGGAGCCGTTGTTACGCTCGACGGTACTAAGGAACTACACGACCTTTTCAGGCCTTTTACCTCCGGCAAGGGCAGCTTTGAAAGGATTTTTGGAAACCTGAAAGAAGTTTGTGAAATGATCGGCATCCAGGTCGGCGGAAATTATATGCAGGACAATTACCGTGAATTTCCCTATCTTCTCGATTTTATGCTCGCCAATGGCCTTACTCCAGACAAAGTTGAGTCCGTGAGGTTCAATCCGGTGACGGCAGAGAGTTACGGATACGGACCGGCTGATTTCAATGAAGGATGCTGCAGCTTTAATGAGCCTTGGCTCTTTGAGGCGAGTGTCTATCTGAGCGGGGAGGTGCTTAAGCGGGGCTACAAGGGCCCGCGAAGTACGGTTCCTGGTGTATGTTCACTAGACATGAAAGATAACTATCTTGTGAATTACGATGGAAGTATCTACAAGTGCCCCTCGCTAGTCGGCCGCGAGGAATTCAAGGTCGGCGATCTCAGGACCGGCATCAAGTATAAAATGCAGCCTCACGGCAAAGACTGCTGGAAGAATGAAGAGTGTCTAAGCTGCGTGTATCTCCCCCTCTGTTTCGGAGGATGCCGTCACATGAAACTCGTCCGTGATGGAAATATGGAAGGAGTTGACTGCAAGAAACCATACCTTGACGCCACGCTCGAGGCCGTTGTGAAGCAAGACATAAAGTACGGACTGGTCGGGAAGTAAGAGAAGAAACTAGCTCACCTCACCCCTCCTTGCTAAGGAGGGGATGAAGCCAGGGAAATGGCCTCCTGAAATCTTCCCTTTTGTAAGGGGAGGTGCGGAGGGGTAGTGGTAAGACACAAAACACAGGGTAATTCTATAGAGGCAGGGGGGCGAGTAAATGCAGGGGCACGTTGCAACACGCCCCTACGCGTAATTGTCGAATAATCTATAATATTATTGTGTTATTCACCCGCTTTTGTTATATTCAACTGATAAAATTCTCCGTGGGGACGGATTGAACAAGAGATCTTCTTTTTTTGTAATAATTACGTTGCTCTTCCTCATTGGTTTCGCAGCCTCGTCAGAGGCGGGCGAGATCGTCGCGATAAAAAGTGCAGAAATAAAGCCTTATAACGATGCGCTTGAGGGGTTTAGGACTTCCTGCGATCATGACGTAAGTGAAGTGGTCATGGCCGAGGCGGAGCCCTCAGACATCCTTAGTAAAGTCCATGATTCCGACATAGTGGCGGTCTTTGCCATCGGGATGGACGCACTTAACCTCGCAAGGTCGGTCAGGGACATCCCGGTCATATATGCCATGGTCCCCAATTCCCAGACCCTGAGTGCCGGAGCGAAGCCCCTCTCCGGCGTCAGTATGTATATCCAGCCCGACAAGTATATAGGCTCCATGCTCGACGTCTTCCACGGCTTAAGGAGAATAGGTGTGATATACGACCCCAGAAACTCGGAGGCATATATAAAGGAAGCCTCGCAATCAGCACAGGGCAGGGGCGTAGAACTTGTCCTTAGAAAAGCTTCAAGACAGGCCGATATCCCTGCTCTTGTGGATTCGATGAAGGACAAAATAGACGTCTTTTGGATGCTTCCCGATACGACCGTGATTAACCCCGAGACAGTGAAATACCTTCTCCTTTTCTCATTCAGGAATAAGGTCCCTATATTTACATTTTCGAAGAAATATGTCGAGATGGGGTCCGCCGCCGGTCTCTATAGCTCGCCTTTCGACATAGGCGTTCAGGCAGGAGAGATAGCACGGAAGCTGGTCGCAGAGAAGAACCCCAAGGCTGTAAGGACAGACGCCAGAAGTGCGGTCCTTGCGGTCAACGGGAAGATTATCAGAAAATTCGGAATAAAGGTGAGGGACGACATCCTACACAGGGCGGAACATGTTGACTGAAAGGACAAAAAATAGTTTCAGTTTCAAAGTATTCAGGTCGTTTGCGGTCTCGATCTTCCTGGTTTTTGCGGGCTTCACAGCCTTTTTCATCTATCATGAAAACAGGGCAGTCCGAAAAGACCTTTACAACGAGGGAAAGATGCTTGCCGACCTGCTCGCCTACAATACCAGGACGTGGGTCTTCGCTGAGAACAAGGACATGCTTAAAGATGCGGTGCAGGGGATAATGGGCCAGAAGAACGTCCTCGCCGTAGCGATATATAACATGGAGAAGAAGGCGCTGCTCGTTGAGACCAGGAAGACCACGGAGCAAGAGGTCCCGAAGACGACCTCGCTTGTCCCTGAAGCATTTGCGCCAGACCCCGGCGACAGGATACCCGAGCCTGTGGAAAGGGAAGATACCATCGTTTTTCTCGCCCCTGTCTATCTTGAGACCTATAGAAATGCAGAGGAGGCGCTTTATTTTGATGTCTCCGCTCCGTCAAGCGAACGAAGTGTGATCGGTTACGTAGAGGTCATACTCGATAAGGACATACTTAGGCGGGAGATGAAAGTCATTATATTAAGGAACGCCCTCATTGCTCTGGTTTTTCTCCTTGCGGGCAGCATCGCCATCTATATCGCCATCCACAGGGTCACCCAGCCTCTCACGAGACTTGCCCTATCCGTGAGGTCTCTTGGCAGGGGGGAGACGATCGAGAAAGTCCCTGTGGAGTCGATGGACGAGATAGGAAGACTCGCCGTCGATTTCAACATTATGTACGAGGACCTTAAAAAGAGGGAAGAGGAAAAAGAGGCCCTCGAAGAGCGGCTCAGACATGCCCAGAAGATGGAGGCGATAGGGACCCTAGCACGGGGAATTGCACATGACTTCAACAATATCCTCGCAACCCTCAGGGGGTCCATCTACCTTATGGAGAAGAAGCTTCAAGAGCAGGTCAACTTGAGGCAGTATACCGAGCAGGTGCATAATTCGATAACAAAGGCCCAGAACCTGATACGCGGACTGCTTGCCTTCAGCAAAACGCATACAATCAATTTACACCCGATGAACATAAATACTATCATCAGAGACCTGCGGCCGATGCTTCTGAATATCGCGGGAGAAGAGATCGGGTTGATTATCTCTCTTTCGGAGGAACGTCTGACAGCACTGACGGACCGCCTTCAGATGGAGCAGGTCCTTATGAACCTTTGTTCGAACGCGCGCGATGCGATGCCCGACGGAGGGGTGATTACGGTAACTACAAGGTCCGCCAGTGTGGGGGAGGGAAGCAAGTCTCTCAATCCCGGGACATACGCGGTAATTTCAGTAAGTGATACGGGGCCCGGCATGGATGAACAGGTCAAAGAGAGGATATTTGAGCCCTATTTCACTACAAAGGACGTGGGCAAGGGAACAGGCCTCGGACTTTCGATTGTATACGGTATAATAGAACGGCATAAAGGACGGATAGAAGTTGATACGAAGAAGGGGGAGGGAACGGAGTTTGCAATATACCTGCCCCTAGTTGGAGCATCAGAGGGAGATGTGGAAGACGGGGCGGCAGAGGACGCAGGCGAAGAGGACCGATAAATGGAAAGAATACTCGTTGTCGATGACGACAGGGACTTAAGAGGTGTAGTCAGGGACGTGTTGAAAGAAGAGGGCTTCGCTACGACCGAGGCCGGGGATGGCATCAGCGCCATCAAACTCTTCAGAAAGGACCCCCCGGATGCGGTTCTGCTCGATCTGAATATGCCTTACATGAACGGTATCGATGCGATGCAGGAGATCAGGAAAATCGGCCCGGACGTGCCCGTTATTATTCTTACCGCATACGGCGACATCCCTACCGCGGTTGATGCGATAAAGCACGGTGTTTATGATTTTCTGATTAAGCCTCCCGAATTCGACAGGCTCGTTTTTACCCTCAGGAAGGCCCTAGAAAAGCGGCGGCTTGAGATTGAGGTCAAAAGGACCACCACAGCGCTTGAGTCGTCGCTTGAACACCAGATCGGCCGAAGCGGCGCAATGAAGACGGTCGTCGACAGGATCAAGCAGGTGGCGCAGACGAATTTTTCGGTAATAATCCAGGGGGAGACAGGCACGGGAAAGTCGGTGGTGGCAGGTGCCATACAGAACCTGAGCGCGAGGTCCGGGAAGCCCTTCGTGAGCGTCGACATCGGACTGATCCCTGACCTTCTTGTTGAAAGTGAGCTGTTCGGGTATAAGAAAGGGGCCTTTACAGGCGCCGACCGCGACAAGGCCGGTTATTTCGAGACCGCCCACGGCGGCACGATATTCATAGACGAGTTAGAAAACATGTCGCCTCATGTCCAGGGAAAACTCCTGAGCGTCATAGAGAAAAAAAGGATTTACCCACTGGGAAGCACAAGCCCGGTGGACGTGGATATCCGTATTATCGCGGCGACGAACAAGGATTTGAAAGAAAGTGTAGAGAAGAAGGAGTTCAGAGAGGACCTTTTCTACCGCTTGGGAGAATTCTTCATCACGCTGCCGCCGCTTAGAGAGAGGGTCGAGGACATTCCTTTTTTTGCGCGCAAATTCGCCTTCGAGGCCGGGATAGAACTGAACAAGCAGATCAGGGAGATCGAAGGGGGATCACTCGCTGTCCTCATGAAATATTCGTGGCCCGGCAATTTGAGGGAACTCAAGAACGTCATAAGGAGGGCGACCCTTCTTGCCGAAGGCGATGTGATCGACCAGACATGCGTAGAGGTGTTGATGAGTCATCAAGGAAGAGAGAAGAGTGCGTGTTCCGTCATGCCGCTTAAAGAGGCTGTCAGGGACCTTGAAAAAAGGATTATCATCCAGGCGCTTGCGAAGACGGAAGGGAACAAGACCAAGGCCGCGGATTTGCTCGACCTGAGCTATGCGACCCTTTTTGCAAAGATAAAAGAATACGGCATTAAGTAGCCCCACTCAGATACTCTCTCTCCCAAACTATATAACTTTCCATATAATCCTACAAACTTTTATAAGGGTCTTTAGCTGCCCCATGACATGACATGGGGAGATAACTTCATATAAAACAGCGTGTTATGCCTTTCTCATTTCTGGCCTTCTCTTTGCAAGAATTAATGTATCTCTTTCCATAAAATTTTGATGAGATGACAATAGGGGAAATGGCAAACGGGGATATGAGGGGGAAGAAGACCGTAACCGACATGGATCCTTTACAGTCCCTTTCTCCAAGGGAGCGGGAAGTCCTCATGTGGCTCCGGCGAGGCAAGACGTCATGGGCCATATCAGTGATCCTGCGAATAAGCGAAAGGACAGTAAATTACCACGTTAATAATATCATGCGAAAGCTTGGTGTTATCAACAGGATGCAGGCGGTTTCCATAGCCGCCAATCAGGATATAGACGATAAGTAATAAGAAATGGTATGGCTTTCGTGGTGAATGATGGCCTTGAAGGAAATGGAAGAATGAACGATAAAGTGTTCGGGCGGAGTGAGAGGTTCAGGAGCACGAATTGTATGCTTGAGGGGAAGGTCATCGATATCCATGTGCACGCCGTGAGCAGAGGTGATACCTTAATGGGGGTCACCGCATCGCAGGAGTTTGTCTCCGGCCCCGTTTTTTCCTCCATTCTCATGACTCTTAAGACCTCTGCCTTAAGCGACGGGGAGATAATCGAAAACCTTCTTGGAGTTGTCAATAGCTCCGAGAATACCGATTACGCGGTTTTTCTCGCGATGGACGGTGTTTACAAAAACGGTAAATTCGTTTCGCAGGAGACGCAACTTATGGTCCCCAACGATTACATAATCGATCTTTCCAGGACGTACAAAAAAGTGCTTTTCGGAGCCTCTGTGCACCCCTACCGCGAGGCGGCGGCTATGTTGGCCGTTTCGAAACGCTGCATAGATGAGGGTGCAGCGCTTTTCATGTGGTCTCCCTCCGACCAGCAGATAAACCCTGAGGATGACAGGTGCATACCATTTTATGTATGTCTGGCGAAAGAAGGCATTCCGCTTCTCTTTCACACGGGCAGCATGTCTTCGGCGCGCATGACCGACATCAGGACAATTACCTACAGCGATCCGAGAAAGCTGAAGAGCGCTCTCGACATAGGCGTCAAAGTGATTGTGTCTCATTATGCGTCACCCGGCGGGAACGGGGGAGGTGTGCAATGTCTGCTTGAGATGCTTAGGACGGCGGAAGAAAAAAAGTGGGACCTGTATGCCGATATATCTGCCTGTTGCGCACCCTCCCAAATAGAATATCTCCAGAGAATCAAGAGGGAAATAGAAGAGGGAAGGATAAGTCCTAAACGCTTTCTTTACGGTAGCGATTTCCCGATGCCTGCAGTGGACAGTGACGTTGTGAAAGAACCTCTCAATACGAATGAACTGCGGGAACATATCAGCGGGCAGGGAAACCTTCTTGACATCCATTACAGGGTACTGAAAGACTTCGGAATCCATGAGTCGATCTTTACGAATGCCTGCGATGTCCTGAGACTCTGATCTGATACCTCATTTGTCAATTCGGAATTCTTAGCAATAACCAAACATGCAGGAGTGGACCGTCTCCTCTCTCATCTCGGATCCAATAAACCGGGGCCGCCGAGGAATTTCTCGCCTTGCTTAAGGCGGGTAATACGAGTAATTGAAGCCGCTCAAAGGCAGTCCACACTCCTGCATGTTTACTGCCTGCAGAGAAGTCTATATATGAATTGCGCCCACTCTTGTGTCTATGCCCACCATTTGAATTAATACGATTATTTTGTTTAGCATAAGGTAAAGAGGCGGACTATTGAGCTGTCCGAATGGATACATGTGAGAATTTTCAGAAATATTTCTATCCCTTTGCTGGTCTCGCTTGTCATTTCGGGGATACTTCATGCCGCAGCAATCGTCTCTGTCCCCGGAATCGGCGTGATGGGTATTGCCGGACTTTCTTCCGAAAAAAGTCTCTCTGCAGATCTTTTGGAGGAGTCGCGGGCGAAACCTTATGCGAGTCGCGCGGCTGAAAAGTACTCAGGGGTGTATTCTCCTCCCCGCATATCCGCTAAAAAGGGCGTAAGACCCGAAGGAAAAAATGAAGAAGGTACGACAGCCCAAGACGGGGCCGCGGCAGATGCGGACATGAAAAGGGCCCGTGAAACTACACCGCCTAGTGATGAAAAAAAGGCGACCGCGCTTGAAGACCCCACGGACGGGAGGGGAATAGAAGATGCCGCTAAAGTCGCTAAATATATTGTGCCGGAATGGACTGTGAAATCCCCTAAACACAGCCAGGCTCCCAAGATAATTAATTTTAAGAGGGAGAAGTTTTCTTACGACATATTCTGGCTCGGCATATATGTGGGGAAAGCGGTCCTCGAAGCGGTCAATGAGGGCGGTATCATCAGGATCACCTCCCGGGTCCATTCCTCGCCTGTCATATCCACAATCTACAAGGTAGAAGATTTCGCTGAAAGCAGGGTCGTAGAAGGAAGGCCCTTTAGCTTCAGGATAAGGCAACACGAGGGCAGATACAGAAGCGACAAGGAAACAATATTTGACGCCGACGGCAAGAGGATCACTTACTACGATTATCTGAAAGGGATCAAGGAGGAGCATCTCGACGCAGGCGGTACTTTTTGGGACGTGATCTCTGGTTTTTACTATCTTAGGACGAAGGGTCTTGACCCTGATAAGACGGTCTTTATCGATATCTTCGACAGTAACAAGGTATTGAACGCCGAGGTCAACGTGCTCGGCAGGGAAAGGGTCAAATTCGCTGAAAGAGGAGAGATAGAGGCCATTATTGTGAAACCCATTCTTAAGTCGGATGGTCTCTTCCAAAATAAGGGTGATATAAGGATCTGGCTTTCAAATGACGAAAATCGACTGCCCCTTAAGGTTGAGACCAAGGTCTCTATCGGGAGGGTCACGGCCGAACTGAAACGGGTCGAAACCGAGAAGTAGCCTTCACTTATGGTCTGATGAGTATGTCCGGAAGGCCTCTGCCACGCCCTGGTGGACAATTTCCCCGCGAAGGGTGTTTAGACTGCTTTTTATAGCCGGGTCTTCACTTATCGCTTTTTCAATCCCTGCATTTGAGATCGTCTTGATGTAAGGAAGCGTTGCGTTCGTCAGAGCAAGGGTCGATGTCCTCGGATAGGCACCGGGCATATTGGCAACAGTATAGTGAATAATTCCATCGACGGAATATATCGGCTTGTCGTGAGTAGTCGGACTTGAGGTGTCGGCACATCCGCCCTGATCCACCGAGACGTCAACAATTACCGCTCCTTTTTTCATAGTCCCGAGCATCTCCCTTGAAATCAGAACCGGTGTTCTGCCCCCAGGCACGAGCACCGCGCCTATTACTATGTCGGCGTCCCTGATCTCCACGGCGACATCGTGCATGGTGAAGGGCAGGGTGTGTACCCTGCCCATGAACAGTTCGTCCAGTTTCTGGAGTTTCTCGACCCCCTTGTTTATTACAACCGTTTCCATTCCCAGTCCGATGCTTACCCGCGCCGCGTTAGACCCGACCACTCCACCGCCGAGTATCAATGCCTTGGCGGGCCGTACCCCCGCAACACCGCCGGCCAGGACGCCGGAGCCTCCATAGATCATCTGAAGATAGTAAGCACCAATGATCGGCGCCATTCGTCCGGCGATTTCACTCATGGGGGAAAGAAGGGGAAGCCGGCCGTCTTTTTCGAGGGTCTCGTATCCGATCGCCGTTATCTCCCTTTGCAAGAGGAATTTGGTAAGTTCCCTGTTCGGTGCGAGATGCAGATATGTGAAAACAACCTGTCCCGGTCGGAAAAAGTCATACTCCGCAGGCAGCGGTTCCTTAACCTTTACGATGAGATCGGATTTTTCGAATAGGACCTTTTTTCCTACGATGTCAGCGTCGGCGTCAAGGTACTCGTCGTCTAAAAACCCACTCCCTATACCGGCGCACTCCTCCACAAGGACCGTGTGGCCTGCGCTCTTAAGTTCTTTCACCCCTGAAGGAATGATGCCGACCCGGTATTCTTCCTTCTTTATTTCCCTTGGTACCCCTATGACCATATCAGGTGACGGTCTCGAAGTGACTCAGGATTTCCGACTTTTTTGTCTTTGTCAGATCTTCACTTAAATTCTTCGAGAGTTTGCCCTTTACCAAAGGGTCAAGGTTTTCCACTATCTGCCTGTTTATCTCTTCAGGTGCGGCAAGGTACCATCTTCCGCCGCCTTCCCTGGTTATTAGGGTGTTGATGTCTTTCGCAAGTAGTCTCGTCACCCTCCTTTCCGCCTCCCGCTTTACGTTATGGGACTCGCCGTTACCGCTGGCAGAGCCGTTCTTGCCCCCCATCAGTCCGAATCTCCCGTTGGCGTCGCTGTATTTTTCGGATAACTTCCCGTGACCCTCGGTGGAGTCATAACTCTCTATCAATTCCACACGCGGGCTTTCCCATTTGTCTTTTGTTACACGATAGGCCCTGAAATGTCCAAGATCCGCAGCAATGATTACGTTCTTCATACCATCCCTTCTTTCTTAAAAATAAGATGATTTTTCGTACCTCCTAATCTCATTTTATCCCTTCTGGGAGTCCTTTGCAAAGGGAAAAAAAGGATAAGAAACACAGGAGGCAACGTGGTCGCAGAGGCTAATACCCCTTGTAATCTAAGGGGAAAATGATACAATGGATCCATGGATGAAAACGAAGGGCCTGCAAAAAAAGAGGACGTTGCCGACAAGCTGAGAAGCCCCCAATGGAGGACAAGCATTGTTGCCATTCTCGTCTTTATTATTCTATTTGTCTGGACTCAGTATTTTACACCGACGGGGCCGGAGCGGTATGAGGTAAGCTACAGTCAGTTCTTCGAACAACTCAACGCAGGCAACATTAAATCCGTTTCAATAAGGAAGCTGCAGGTAAACGGCGAGTTCATCAAGGAAGTGAATATCATCCTCCCCGGAGCGAAAAAACCGCTGGCGGTGAAGGATTTTCAGACCAACCTGCCTTCTTTTCAGGGCGAAGGCCTGCTCTCAGAACTCGAAAAAAAGAACGTGGTCATCAATGTCGAACCGGCGGGGGAAAAATCGCTCTTCTGGCAATTCATTATCGGGCTTCTTCCCTGGGTAGTGATTATCGGGGTATGGATGCTGATTATGCGACGCGCCCAACAGCAGATACAGGGCGGACCGGGTGGGCTCTTTACCTTCGGTGCGAGCAAGGCAAAGTTGTTTGATGTGAAAAAGCCGGGGGTGACTTTCAAGGACGTCGCGGGTATGGAAAACGTAAAGCAGGAACTCAGGGAGACGATCGAGTTTCTGAAGGACCCTTCCCGGTACTTGAAGATCGGAGCAAAAGTACCTAAAGGAGTTCTCTTGATCGGACCTCCGGGGACAGGGAAGACGCTTCTTGCCCGCGCCACGGCAGGTGAGGCAGGGGTGCCTTTTTACAGCATAAGCGCCTCGGAGTTTATAGAAATGTTTGTAGGGGTCGGGGCGTCCCGCGTGAGAGACATGTTCCAGAAGGCGAAGGCGTCCCATCCGAGCATTATCTTTATAGACGAGATCGATGCCGTAGGTCGTACGCGCGGCACAGGGCTCGGCGGCGGTCACGATGAAAGGGAACAGACCTTGAATCAGCTCCTAAGCGAGATGGACGGTTTTGACCCCCATGACGAGGTTATCGTCATGGCCGCCACCAACAGGCCGGACGTTCTTGATCCGGCACTTCTGCGGCCGGGGCGTTTCGACAGGCATATCGTTATCGACAGACCCGGTTGGAAGGAGCGGAAGGCGATACTCCAGGTGCATGTGAGGGGGAAGGCCCTTGCCGATAATGTCGATCTCGAAACCATAGCGAAGGGGACGCCGGGTATGACCGGCGCGGACCTCGAAAATCTTACGAACGAGGCCGCCCTTGTCGCCCTGAGAAAAAATAAGGACACGCTCGACATGAGCGACTTTGAGGAGGCAATGGACATCATCTTGATGGGGTCCAAAAGGGAAGAGACTATCAGTGACACGGAAAAAAAGATAACTGCCTATCACGAGGCGGGCCACACCCTGGTTGCATGGGAACTGCCGGGCACGGATCCCATCTACAAAGTTAGTATCATCCCCAGGGGGGTGGCGATGGGGGTGACACAACTCCTTCCTGAGGAAGATAGACATTATTATCCGAAGGCGTATCTTATGAACAGGTTGTGCGTGGCCCTTGGGGGGAGGAATGCGGAAAAACTTGTCTTCAACGACGTCAGCAGCGGCGCCCAGAGCGATCTGAAAGAAGCGACTACCCTGGCAGAAAAGATGGTCGCCCAATGGGGGATGAGCGATAAGGTCGGCCCCGTGAATCTCGGAAGGGGGGAGGAACATCCTTTTCTGGGGCGTGAACTCTCGATGCCGAAGCGCTACAGCGAGGAAATGGCCTGGCTCATGGACAAGGAGATTCAAAGGTTTATTATTGAAGCTGAGGAGAAGTCTAAAGATATACTTGTTCGTAACAGGCATGTCCTCGATAGTCTGGCGGAGGCCCTCATCAGGGAAGAGATGCTCGACAAGGAAGAGATCGAAAAAATCATAAAGGGGTCGAAGGAGAAGGCCGCAGCAGGTCCAATTGTCGAAAAGAAAACTTAGTCTCTGATCGAAAAAAACGGTTCCCGGATCAGTTCCCCTTTGCAGACCGGACACTTTCCCGGTTTCTTTAGCCTCTCTCTCTTACCGAAGACGAAGCCGCATTTGACGCACTCGGCAGGGGTGATCGTCATATGACGTTCTTTTTTGTCCGTCGTCTTTCTGATATGTTCGAGATGGCCGTAAACCTCTTTTTCCGGGATCCTCACCTCGGCGGAAATATCTTTTGCAGAAAAAGTCCCCTCCTTAAGGATTGACATTATCTGCCGGCGGACGGTCTCATGCCTCTCCTCGGGGACGAAAGGGCCTTTGTTTTTCTTTTTCATATGACTCCGGATGAGTTACCTATGAACTATTCTCTCAGTGTAAGACAGGAGACGATAAAAGACAAGTGATAAACGGCTGGATTTATTTAGTAAGGATAGTGTGTCAGCCATGAGACTGACCCAATAGCAAAAGTTTGGGAATTAAAAGAGCCAATGGTAAAATGTGCTATGAAGGGCATATTAGGGTTTATTGTCTTCGTTGCCATTGTGGTCGGACTTCTGCTGCTTTTCCCCGGCAAGACGTATCCTCCCATCCCGGATGATGATTTGCATAAATCGGCAGGGGATAATTCTTCCTGCATGGAGTGTCATGGACCGGGCAAGAAAAATGAGTTAAAGAAGACCCATCCGCCGAAATTCGAATGTCTCAGGTGCCATGCATTGAAACCGAAGAAGGCCCGGACTTAACACATATTTTCCCGCCAAATACCGCCCGCCGAATTGAGATGTCATCGGTGTAACCGCGAATGAGGAAAATCAAGGCCTGCAGCTTCATCGCGGCCTCATTCGTGCGGGGCTTTTTTTTCCCGCGGCTGAGTCAGCCCCATTTTTTTGAGGCGGTACCGGAGGGTGTCCCTGCTGATGTCGAGCAGGTTCGCCGTTTTCCTCTGGTTGCCATGTGTCAGCTCAAAGGCCGCCTTGATCAAGTCTTCTTCCATGGCCTTGAGGGTCGTCCCCATCTGGGGTTGTGCCGTTCCCCTTTTTCCAGGAAAAAGACAAGGTTGGACATCGTTGACCGTGATCTCGTCTCCCTTTGATAAGATGACCACCCGCTCGATCAAATTCTTCAGCTCCCTCACATTGCCGGGCCATTCGTATTCCTGTAAACTCGTCATGGCCTTCGCGGACAAGCCCTTCGGCTTTAGCCCATATTTTTCGTAGCTCTTATCAAGGTAATATTGAAGGAGAAAAGGGATATCTTTTTCCCGCTCCCTTAGCGGGGGTATCTCGATCGTTGCGACATTGAGCCGGTAAAAAAGGTCCAGTCTGAATTTCTTGGCATGCACAAGGTCCTGAAGATCCCTGTTTGTCGCGGCCAGTATCCTCACGTCGGCATGCATGTAATCGAGTCCTCCTATTCTCCGGAACCTTTTTTCTTCGATCAGAGTGAGGATCTTCGACTGCATCTGATAAGGCATGTCGCCGATTTCATCAAGCAGCACCGTGCCGCCGAGGGCTAGTTCAAAAAGCCCTTTTTTTGTTTCCTTTGCATCAGTGAATGCCCCCTTCTTATAGCCGAAGAGTTCGCTTTCCATAAGATGGTCCGGGATGTTCGAACAGCCGATCTCTACAAACGGCATATTCCTACGGGAACTCATCTCGTGGATCCTCCTGCAGAGGAGATTCTTCCCCGTACCGCTTTCCCCAAGCACAAGGACTGTCACGTCGGACTTTGTCGCCAGACTGTCCACAATCCTGACGACCTCTTTCATCGTGTCGCCCGCGTAAACAAAATCACCCATACTGCTGTTCTTATCTTTCTGTGGTTTTTCTTTTTTGAGGGCCGAGAGCATGTTGCCGATATTCTCAAGATCCAGAGGTTTTTCAAGAAAATCATAGGCCCCCATCTTCATAGCTTCGACAGAGCTTTTTATGTCGGCATACCCTGTGATCATGATGACAATGGTTTCGGGATTTACTTCTTTAATGGTCCTTAGGAGGTCGATTCCGTTGGAATCGGGTAACCTGACATCCAGTACAACTATTCCCGGGGTCTCTTCTTCCAAGATTTTTAATGCGGAGGCGCCGGAACTTGCCGTAACGACGGAAAACCCTTCTTTCTCGAAGACCTTTTTCAGCAACAGTCTGATCATAGCCTCATCGTCGACGATCAAACTTTTTTTGTGGATTGTGGCGTAGCGGGACTGCATGGACCTCTTCAGGTTCACATTATCCTTTCCCCCAGGTCTCATGTTTATTCCGCCGGACATAGCCATTTTTTCCCTTCGTTTTCGGCATATCAGCGACGAAATATCCTAACACTATAATATTTGATTAATCAATATCTGGTGACTAAAATTACCCTCGTTTGGGTGATATGCCCTGGTACGGAAGATGGGGACTTTTCGAAATGTGACCTTTATCGCGTCAAAGTGGTCTATACCTACTGGGAGACCACATCATTAATAAGGATGAAGAGCTGAAGCTCTATAAAAATGGAGGTAAGTGCCGGCTTCGAAGAGAATGAGGGAAAGGAGATGAAAGGATTTAATCTCTTTACGAACCGGAAGAAATGCTGCTGCCCGCGGGCGAGATTAAGGTTCTGAAACGGTCCGGGCTAAACTGGCAACATTTCTTAACTTCTTGTCCTCCTACTTTCTATGTTCTTCATCTCCTCGTTCAGGTTTTCCTTGAGGCTGAGAGTGTTGTAGTTGCTGTGCGTGAGGTTTTTGCTCTTGTCTCAGAGGTTGCCGAACCCGGGGTTGTTTTTGTTGGTATTGTCTTTTTTGCCCTTGTCTCCGCTGAGGATGTTGCTGAACCTCAGGCCTCTTTTGATATTGCTCTTGCCTTTGATGTCTTAGCTCCTGTCTCTGTTGTTGCTGCCGCAAACTGTCTCTATTTTCAGCTTTTCAAGAGGCTGAATTCATATGTTGTCCATATAAATGGAAGTTGTTCTTGCCTCGTTCTTTGGCATGATACATGGCGATGTCAGCGTTCTTAATCAGGCTCTCAATGTCCTCGCCGTCGTATGGATATACAGAAATACCTATGCTTACGGTTATAAAAATCTTATGGCCCTCAAGCATAAAGGGTCTAGCAAGCATTCTACGAGTACGATGCACAAACTTCCTGATATCCGATGCAGGGTCTTTTATCTCTGAAAGGAGGATAGTGAATTCGTCACCTCCCAGCCGAGCTACGGTAATGCCAAAGGGTCCAGCCACATTACGGGTTATAGTATCCGTCTTCCGGGTGCATGCAGCAAGTCTCCCGGCAACTTCAGTCAAAAGCAGGTCTCCAATCCTATGCCCGAGAGAATCATTTATCCGTTTGAAATTATCCAGATCAAGAAACAGAACAGCTGTTTTCCCCTCGTTACGTTTAGCATGAGAGATTGCCTGATATAAACGGTCTTTGAACAATAAGCGGTTAGGCAGCTGCGTGAGATGATCGTAGTAAGCCATATGTGTGATCTGCTCCTCTGCACGTTTGCGTTCGGTAATATCGATCATGCTTTCAATAATATGTGACCTTCCGTTGAGCGTTGCCGTTGTGACACTTTTAAGTATCGGAAGTCTCTGCCCTCCGGGTTTCCTCAAAACGCTGTCCATCCGGTCAAGGGTCTTACCGTAATCGGCCATCGGGCAATCCCCGTCGCTAATGCAAATATAGTCACGGCATGACTTCCCGATAATCTCCTCCTTCGGCGTCCCTATCATTTCCACCGCCGCCGGATTTACATAATCAATCCTGAATGTTTCCGCGTCTATAATTATAATGCCTGTCAGTACGGAATCCATCACGGTCATCAGACGTTCTTCTCTCTCCTTTAAAGACTCCTCTGCCTGTTTGCGCACGGTAAGTTCGCTGAGAATTTTGTCCATCATTTGATTAAAGAACATGGAAAGATAGCCGAATTCGTCTTTTCTGTTGACCGCTATTCTCGCATCAATATTCCCCGCGGAAACAGCTTTTGTCGCGTTAATCAACGTTGTGAAGGGCCGGGTAATGAATATCCTGATGACCCAGACAAGTAAGAACCCGGAAACCAGAGTGACAAGTCCTGTAATGGCAAACCATCTGTGTCTGAGATGGGTGACGGTTTTGACAAGCGGGGGATAACAGATTTTAAGGCGAATTATCCGGTCCTGGGAATGGCTGGGAGATGTGTTTACTGCTCTGTCCAGAACATAGGAATCCGTAACCCGTCGGCCAAGTGAGATCGTCCTGCTCCCGATTGTGATATCTATGGATTGCAGGTCAAAGTCCGCCATAAGCTGCTGCGCCTTGTTTTCAATCTCACCCGGTGAGAGTCCGGGGTTGTAATCTACTAAGCCTCCCAGTTGATAGGCGATACGGTCGGCGTTTGCGGAATAGTTTTCCTGAAGATTCTTTTTAACGTTATGCAGGGAAATTACTGTGATCGCGACCCCGACTGTTACAATGGCATATAAAACTGCGGCGGTGATCTTCACTGCGATGCTGGCCTGCCAGTTCTCTATCCAGTCGTCGGATACGCCAGCTATTTTTTTCACTATCTGAAACCAACCCAGCGCAAGGAAATCGCGACCGGACAGATACCTGTAATCCCGGCCATTGTAAGTCCGAACCCCACCAGCCACGGCACAAACCATGCGGCTTCATGAAAAACCACAGAAGTGATTATCAATGTGCCTGCAATGACAAAACGGAAACCCCGTTCAGCCTCGAAATTTAGTTTGTATGCGCGGGAAGTTTCTTCTTCAGTGTCAGGCCGGTCCTTCCCGAATCTCAGACGTGAGACCAAAATGGGGATACGCAAATTGGTGGTACCCTCAAAGATCAGCAGTCCTATATACGCGTATATGAGCGCATGAAGCTCAAAAAAAAGAAATACCATCAGGGAAAACCCTAATATAAACCTGAAATTACGTTCTGTCATAAATCGTCCCGTCGCGCATGTCCATTCTGCTTCTCTCTCACAACTTTCCGACTCTAATTAATGCTTTTTTACGAAACCCTGCGTCATCGGTATCTGGAATTATTCTACCCAATTCAGCTCATAGATGATCTCCCATGTGTTGTCGGACAATAAAGACTTGCTTACCTGATGAATCGTCAGGTCTTTGCCTCCGCCCATTTCTACGGCCTTCTTTGAATAACCGCGACATGCCGGTGAAAGCCAGTCCAAAAAAATCTCGGGAAGTGTGAACTTCACTATCGCGTGGCCTTTCCCGGCCACAAGGACTTTGACCCTCCCTGCGTCGAAGAAACGGCTCCATAACATCGGATAATTTTTTATGACAAACGAAGGATTCGCCAGCTGAAAGAAAATCTTGTAAAGAACGTTCAGACTGTTTTCTGCGATATACTCATAGAGGCGGGCGGTCTCAACCTCTTCCTGTCTTCCCGATACCTTTGACAGTGACGTTACCATAGATTTGAAAGCCCCGAACGGATAGCTTGAAGTAACAAGAGGTGTATCCCTCCAGATTGTGGCGACATCGGATGGAACAGAAGCAAGAAGTTTTACCCATATGTCCGCCTTGTATTCTTGAAGGATAAACTTTTTTGCAAAAACGAAATTCGGACCTTTTGCCATCACTTCCGCCATAGCTTTGTCTCCTTAAAAATTAAAGCAAATATGCTGCCGTAACCGTCGGGCATGATCTATTGCCCATCCCGCTATAGGAATAAACCCGAATCTTAAAGCCTCCATCCGCTTTGTTACTATGAGCCCACCCGTTTCATAAAGTCCGAGGAGTCCAGGGACTGAAGGGCCCGCTTGCGCCCATAGTCCCCTTCCCCAGCGCCGGTAAATTAATAAACTCCACATAGGACGGGGGAGGGTCTGCCAATCCGACCTGGATATAGCGCCTGTCCATAGCCTGAGAGTTGTTCCGGCCTATGAGTTCTCCTTGCATGGCGATCGCGCGGTTGCCGGGGAGACGGAGGCGGACACATATTCTGCTTCCATCCTGCAAGTGTCTGTAATAATTATTGTCGGGAAGTATGAGCATCCCCCTCTCTGAAAGACCGATCGACATGCCAGGACATCTGCACTCATTAAGACATCTGCAGTCATCAAAGGTGAGTGTCACTTCCATATGACGGCCCTCGGCATACCGGGCCTTAACGAGGTCAGGGTTAAGCATGCAGTTAAGCAGTTCGTTAAGCTCGTCTGTGGAAAACGGTTTCTCCAGGAGGTCGAAGGCGCCGAGGCGGAACGCCTTGCACCTGCTGTTTTCGGTAGAAGAGGCGGTCATCATCAATACTTCAGTAGAAGGCGAAGTCGACCTTATCATGGGGAGAACTTCCCACCCACTTATGTCAGGCAGGTTTATATCAAGGAGCACCGCATCAAAACGATCTTGGGACAGCTTCCCCATCGCCTCTTTGCCTGAAGCAACCGCCACGACGTAATACCGCCGCTTTGTAAGGAGTATTCTCAGCATATTAAGCAAGAGCTCATTGTCTTCAACGATCAAAATTTTGTTGGCGGCCATCTTTTTATCTTCCTGCCTCCTTAACTATGTAATTTTATTGTCTTCGGAGGACAAACGAGAAATAGCAAATAGCGTGCTAAGTTTAGAATTTGTGCAATTATACGGTTGGGATATTACCGGACTTGAGCCCGCGTATAAACTCAGATTTTGTCGTACCCCGGCTTGACCGAGCAATCGAGGACCCTTGAAATCACTGGGATTCCCGTCTTTCGCAGGAATGGACAAAAGAGGAAGTACTCCACGTGACACACATATCCAAATTATGTGATTCGCTATCATTATGACCTTTTAAAAAAATGATTTGTAAGGTCTGCTTAATTCGTTACTTCCTGATCATCCGGGGTCATTTCACCCTAAAAAGGGTTATTCTGGTCACACGGGTGATAGATGGATCAGTCCTGGGTTAGATTCAGGTGAAAAAACTTAGGGCCATGGGCTCCAAAAGACAGCATCATTGTCTGCTCGAACTTTATGGATACCGATCAAAGACTCGTACGGTCATCTATTGTCCATTGGTTTCAAAGAAGCTTAGAAAAAATAGTTTAGAAATATTGATTTATTTCTTATTATGATAGTAACATTAGAGCACGAATATATATCGCTGATAAACCGGAAAACGAAGATGGAAGGATTATGGGTATGTCCGGCGGCATAGATTAGAGACCCGCGGAAAGGATAATGTGAAACTGAAGAAATTCCCTAAACCCAGTTCCGCCATAATCCAGAAAAAAAGTTTGATCGTTGATGATGAAGCGCTGATTAGACTTTCGCTGAAAAAGCTCTTCGAGAAAGAGGGATTTACCGTCTTGACGGCAAGTTCCGGCGCCTCCGCATTAAAAATCTTGGAAGAAGAGACCCCGGGAATCGTTGTACTGGATGTCAGGTTACCCGATTCGAGCGGGATTGATCTCCTTAAAACCATTAAAGAGGTAAATCCCGAAACCGTGGTTATCGTGATCACGGGGTATGCCGACATAAAAAGCTCCGTCGAGGCCATGAAGATGGGGGCCTATGATTTCCTTGAAAAACCTCTCGATTTTGCCAGCATCACTAACGTTCTACGAACCCTAAAGAAAGAAAAACAACCAATAGATAAGAACAACAGGATAGGCGATGGTGTCTTTGCGAGCGACACGATGAGAGAGGTCATCAGGATCGCAGACAGTTTGGCGGCAAAGTCCGACGTAACGATCCTTGTGCTCGGGGAGAGCGGTACGGGGAAGAATCTCCTCTGCAGGAGGATCCACGAGATGAGTTCCCGTAGGAATATGCCGTTTGTGGAGATTGGCTGCTCGAACATACCGGACCATCTCATAGAAAGCGAGCTCTTCGGCTATAAAAAGGGTGCATTCACTGATGCGAAAGAAACAAAGAAGGGGCTCTTTGAGATGGCTCAGGGCGGCACGGTGCTGCTTGATGAAATCGGCGACATGCCTTACGGGATGCAGTCAAAAATCCTCACTCTGATCGAAGAAAAAAGGTTCCGGAGAATCGGAGGGCTTGATTACATACATGCCGACGTGAGGATACTGGCCGCGACAAACAGGGATCTTCAGGACCTTGTACACGCCAAGAAATTCAGACTTGACCTCTTTTTCCGCCTCAATATCGCAACGATCGAGATGCCTCCGCTAAGGGAGCGGAAAATCGATATACCTTTGCTCCTTCAATACTATCTGGATGAGAGTGGTGAAAAATACGGGTTAAAGCCGAAGGGCTTGTCCGCGAAGGCCATGACGAGTTTACAGGAATACGAATGGCCCGGCAATGTGAGGGAACTGAAGAATTTGATCGAGAGGATGGTCATTTTGTCAAAGGGAGACGAGATCACGGACCGCGATGTCCAACAGGGTCTTTTCCCCGGAAAGAGTGAAGCGATACCGGTGGAAATAAGCGGGAACAAGGACCGGAACAGCACGTCCCTCAAGGATATGGAAGAAGCCATAATTAAGGAGGCCTTTGCGTTGACCAACGGCAACCAGAGGAAGACGGCGGGGCTACTTGACATCAGCAGGGACACTCTCCGGTACCGCCTCAAAAAGATGGGGCTGACGCATCTTCGAGAGAAAAAGGACACGCACGAATGAGACCGCGATATGATTTCTTCGATATGCCGGCATTAGACCTTATCGAAGAAGACGGGCTTGGTCCGCTTCGGCTGCGCATTATTTTTATCACAGAGCTTACATAGCATGAATTTCTGGCATTCCATAGTCTTACCCATCCGGGAGGGACATTTTCTGTGAAGCTCCGAGCCTTGATTGAGAGGATATGGACGAAAAACTATCTTGCCGTTTTTCTGGTTCTTTGGACACTTCTCGTTGCCGCTTCGGTGATTTTGAATTTTTATCAAAATCATGAAGAAACGCTCGAGAGAGCGCGCATTGAGGCACAGACAATTTTTCAGCATAACCTGGCTTACAGACGATGGAATACCGCACACGGAGGCGTCTATGTAGAAGTCACGAATGAGGACCGGCCGAACCCTTATATCGTTTCCCCTAAAAGAGACGTCGTTACGACAGACGGTACAAAGCTCACGCTTATAAACCCTTTTCAGATGACAAAGCAAGCCTACGAGTTGCTCCGCAACCAGTCACCGCTGGCCTCCATAAACCGGACGATCAGCTTGAAGCCTCTCAACCCTGCAAATACGCCTGACGCATGGGAAACAAAAGCCCTGAGTGCATTTGAAAAGGGTCAGACAGAGTTTAGTCAAATTACCGAGATAAACGGTCTTCCGTATATGCGCGTCATCTGGCCCTATATGACATATGAGGGTTGTGTGAAATGTCACGGCCAACAGGGCTATAGGGTGGGAGACATCCGTGGCGCCATGAGTATAGCCGTGCCGATGCAGCCCTATTATTCAGCTGCGACTAAGACAACCAGGATTACTCTCATAACCCATTTTTTACTGTGGCTGATCGGAACCGGAACGATTGTGCTGTTCTCCGGCGGGCTTCGGCGGTATCAGCGGGCGATCGAGGAAAACGAGAGGAAGTTTCGCATTGTGTCGGAGTTCGCCAATGACTTCGACTTCTGGATCAAGGAAGATGGCGAGTTTGTTTTCATGTCTCCGTCCTCCGAACGAATAACAGGATACAGCCCGCGTGAATTCATGGAAAAACCCGATCTTCTTAACAGTATCATCCATCCTGACGACAGGGATGCCTATAAGAATGACATCATCGATTTTCGGGAGCCTTTGCATCCGGACAAGGAATTCCGCATCATTGCCAAGGACGGACAAGTGAGGTGGTTGTCCCATGTTTGCGGACCTATTTATGTAAATGGAGAATTTCTCGGAAGAAGGGCAAGTAACAGGGACATAACGGAAAAAAAGAAGCTGGAAGATAAACTTTTGCAATCCCGGAAGATGGAATCCCTTGGCCAAGTCGCGGGCGGGATCGCCCATGACTTCAACAATGTTCTTACTGCAATAGGGGGGTTCACCCATCTTCTCAGCGATGACCTCGGGGACAAAGATAAGGATTCGGCGGAATGTATCGAACAGATATCTCTCGCTGTCAAGTTCGGGAAAAACCTCACGTCCAACCTTCTCACTTTCGGACGTAAACAGATTATGAATCCGGTAAATGTGGAAGTGTGTCAGATAATAAACACCATATCGGATATGTTGAAGACGCTTATTACCGAAGAAATTGCATTGAAGATTTCTCTTGCCGAGGACGGAATTCCCATCTTTGCGGACCCCTATCAAATTGGGCAAATGATTATAAACCTCTGCACCAATGCAAAGGACGCAATGCCCCTCGGCGGTGAGCTCCATATCAAGACGGGCCTTATCGAACTGCAGGAGACATATACGGGCAAATACTCCACGGTAACGCCGGGAACATATATGGTGCTTTCTGTGCGTGATACAGGAACAGGAATGGACGTTAAGACCATGGACCACATCTTTGAGCCTTTTTATTCCACTAAGCGAAGCGGCAAGGGTACGGGACTGGGACTTACTATCGTCCATAGCATAGTCCATCAGCACAACGGTTACATAGATGTGGAAAGCGAAGTGGATAAAGGCACCACCTTCAAGATTTTCTTTCCTGTATCCCAGGTGCATGATTCTGAAATGCCCTCAACGACTTCGGAACGTAAGACGATAACTCCGGGGCAAGGTACTTTATTGGTGGCAGAGGATGATGTATTGGTGGGACAATTTCTCCAGAAGCTGCTTACTAAAAGAGGTTATACCGTTATACTGGCGGAGGATGGAGAAGAGGCGATCAGGAAATACCAGGAAAACAGAGATTCTATCGATATGCTTATTTTAGATGTCATATTGCCAGGGAAGAACGGCAGCGAAGTCCATGAGTTTATAAAAAGCGACAGACCCGATATAAAAACCCTTTTTATAAGCGGTTATACCGATGACATCATCACGGCAACCGGTATTCTTGATGAAAATCTTCAGTTCATATCGAAACCGCTTGATGTGGAGGAGTTGCTGACAATAGTCTGGGAGAACCTGCAGAGTGATGACCCCGGACGGCGGGATTTAGGGCAGGGAAAGGGTCGCTCACCGAAACGAACATTCTGATCACAATTTACGAGCAGTAGTCCCGGATGGATTCCTTCATCACCCTACTTTTCGACCCATGAGCGATCCGGGCTGCTTTTTGGTAGTGTCCTGGACACTACCGGCTTTTTCATGCAGTTCTTCTATCGCTTTTTCCAAACCGTACACTGACAGCATTGCCGTTTCCTTTGAACCTCTAATGAGGCAGCATACCACAAGGCTGTCCTTTGGGCTTGGCAGCCTGAGCTTTTCGTCTGAATCTCTGACGGGATTTATCCGCCTCTCAACCCCGTGACTAAAATAACCCTTTTTAGGGTGAAATGACCCCGGATGATCAGGAAGTAACGAATTAAGCAGACCTTACAAATCATTTTTTCAAAAGGTCATAATGATAGCGAATCACATAATTTGGATATGTGTGTCACGTGGAGTACTTCCTCTTTTGTCCATTCCTGCGAAAGGCGGGAATCCCAGTGATTTCAAGGGTCCCCGATTGCTCGGTCAAGCCGGGGTACGACAAAATCTGAGTTTATACGCGGGCTCAAGTCCGGTAATATCCCAACCGTATAATTGCACAAATTCTAAACTTAGCACGCTATTTGCTATTTCTCGTTTGTCCTCCGAAGACAATAAAATTACATAGTTAAGGAGGCAGGAAGATAAAAAGATGGCCGCCAACAAAATTTTGATCGTTGAAGACAATGAGCTCTTGCTTAATATGCTGAGAATACTCCTTACAAAGCGGCGGTATTACGTCGTGGCGGTTGCTTCAGGCAAAGAGGCGATGGGGAAGCTGTCCCAAGATCGTTTTGATGCGGTGCTCCTTGATATAAACCTGCCTGACATAAGTGGGTGGGAAGTTCTCCCCATGATAAGGTCGACTTCGCCTTCTACTGAAGTATTGATGATGACCGCCTCTTCTACCGAAAACAGCAGGTGCAAGGCGTTCCGCCTCGGCGCCTTCGACCTCCTGGAGAAACCGTTTTCCACAGACGAGCTTAACGAACTGCTTAACTGCATGCTTAACCCTGACCTCGTTAAGGCCCGGTATGCCGAGGGCCGTCATATGGAAGTGACACTCACCTTTGATGACTGCAGATGTCTTAATGAGTGCAGATGTCCTGGCATGTCGATCGGTCTTTCAGAGAGGGGGATGCTCATACTTCCCGACAATAATTATTACAGACACTTGCAGGATGGAAGCAGAATATGTGTCCGCCTCCGTCTCCCCGGCAACCGCGCGATCGCCATGCAAGGAGAACTCATAGGCCGGAACAACTCTCAGGCTATGGACAGGCGCTATATCCAGGTCGGATTGGCAGACCCTCCCCCGTCCTATGTGGAGTTTATTAATTAGCCGGAACCGTGGAAGGGGACTATGGGCGCAAACGGGCCCTTCAGTCCCTGGACTCCTCGGACTTTATGAAACGGGTGGTACTGGCGGGCTCACATATTATAATATAGCGGATCTTTTTCCTCGGGTCCGACACATAAGAGTTATACAGTCGCCAATACTCTAAAAGAGCATATATGATTTAATTTTTTAATGGGATAAGGAGACAAAGCTATGGCGGAAGTGATGGCAAAAGGTCCGAATTTCGTTTTTGCAAAAAAGTTTATCCTTCAAGAATATGGAGCAGCTGCATGGGAACAGCTTCTTGCTTCTGTTCCATCCGATGTCGCCACAATCTGGAGGGATACGCCTCTTTTTACTTCAAGCTATCCGTTCGGGGCTTTCAAGTCTGTGGTGACTTCACTTTCAAAGGTATTGGGAATGCAGAAAGAGGTTGAGACCGCCCGCCTCTATGAATATATATCAGAAAACAGTCTGAACGTTCTTTACAAGATTTTCTTTCAGCTGACGAATCCTTCGTTTGTCATAAAAAATTATCCGAAGCTATGGAGCCGTTTCTTCGATGCGGGAAAGGTTGAAGTTCCTGTGACCGAGAAAGGCCACGCGATAGTGAAGTTCACACTTCCCGAGATTTTTTTGGACTGGCTTTCACCGGCATGTCGCGGTTATTCAAAGAAGGCCGTAGAAATGGGCGGAGGCAAAGACCTCACGATTCATCAGGTAAGCAAGTCTTTATTGTCCGACAACACATGGGAGATCATCTATGAGCTGAATTGGGTAGAATAATTCCAGATACCGATGACGCAGTGTTTCGTAAAACAGTATTAATCAGAGTCTATTGATGTCCGAGACTCGTGAGACGCAGCATATAATGTGCTGAAAACCGGTAATCATAGGAGAGAATGGAGATAGGATGAGAAAAACACTTATTATTCTGGCGGTTGCAATTATCATGGTTGTGCCTGGCTTAACCGGCCGTTTACACGCCGGTGGGAACAGCATCGACAATGGCGCTGCTGCAGCAGAGCGGCATGATGTTATCAAAGAATCTCCCAAGGATGAAAAGAAGGACGAAGAGTCGGTAAGAGCAGCGGAAGCCCAAAAGGCAGAGGAGACAAAGAAGGTTGAAGGAGAAAGAAAAGCTGCGGAGGAAGCAAAAAAAAATATTGTAGCCAGAGTGAACGGCGCGGACATTAACATGTTAATGCTTACGCGCGCCATGAACAGAGTTGCACCGAAATATGTCAAAGAGGGTGAGGCAGTGACGCCGGAAACGACCGCAAAGATAAAGAGGGAGGCACTGGACAGGCTGATATTTGAGGAACTGGCTGTGCAGGAGGCCGTTAAGCAGGGCATAAATCCTGCGCCTGAGGCGATCGGGAAGGTAGTGGCCCAGGTCAAGCAAAACATGCGATCGGAGCAGGGCTACCGTGATTATCTTGATAAAGCCGGTCTTACCGAAGATGCCCTTAAGAAGATTATAGAGAGAAGCCAGCGTTACGAACTGATCACCGCAAGAGAGGTTTACAGGAAGGTCAAGGTGGACGAGAAGCTTCTTCATGACGAGTATGAAAAGGAGAAGGGAAAATTTATCCTGCCTGATAATTTTGTTGTCGAAGACGTTTTCTTTCTGCAGGGGAAGGATGAGGAGGCAACACGGGGAAAAGCCGAACAGATACTGAAAACGATCATGAAGAACGATAACGATGTCTGGAAACTCGTGCTGGATGGTTCGTTCATCGTGAGAAAGATAAATATCAAAAAAGAAAAATATCCGGAGATCTATAAGGCCATGACCGACATGAAGGTAGGCGACCTGAGCGGTATCATGAAAGACAAGGACGGTTTTCATATCATAAAGGTCGTCAAAAAGGAGCCCTCGCACCAAGCCACGTTTGAAGAAGCAAGGGGCGCAATAGAGCCTAAATTCCTTGTTCCTGCCCAGGACCAGAGACGGGAAGAGTGGGAAAGAGAACTAAGACAAAATGCAAAAATCGAGATTTTGCTCGATAATAAGAATATGGAAAAAGATGCCGGGAAACAGGAATAGGAGATGAAATGAAGAGGATAATCATGACAGTGGCAGGGATGTCGATGGCCCTCGCGGTGCTTTTCACATGCTTTTCCTGCGCCAAAAGGGAGGGTGTCTCGACGAATGCGATAAAGAAGGAGGGGCCAAAGATAACTCCGGAGCAAGCAAAACGGATGGATGAGATCAAAAAGGGGGTCGAAGAATCAAAAAATATCGTGGTCGCCAGAGTGAATGGAGCGGAGATAACCACGTATTTTCTTGTGAGAGAGATGAATGCGATCGCTCCGAAGTTTGTCGCGCATGGACAGCCGACCACTCCGGAATTGACAACGAAAATAAAGAAAGAGGCATTGAACAACTTGATATTTAAAGAATTGGCTGTTCAAAAGGCAATAAACGAAGGCATAAGGATCAAACCGGAAGCTGTCGAGGATGTGATAAGTAAAATGAAGGCGCAGGCTGGTTCAGATGAGGCGTATAAAAAATATCTTGAACAGATCAACGTGAATGAAGATGATCTGAGGAAGATTATCGAAAGAAGCCGACTCTTTGAAAGCATAACCGCTATCGAGATATATGAAAAAATAAAAGTAGATGACGAGGCACTCAGGGCCGCATACGAAAAAGAGAAGGCTACATTGATGACGAAAGACAATCCTCCGCGACAGTTGTCTTTTGAAAAGACAAGAGAATTTCTCGAGAGGAAAATCAAATCGGAGAAAAGTAGAAAGAGGCGCGAAGAATGGAATAATGAACTGAGGAAAGACGCAAAAATAGAAATTGTGTCCGAAAGGGCGACTAACAACTGAAAAAATATCAAGAAACAGAAGAAATGGGTATAGGACTGTCGGGTTCTCTCAAGAAAGAGGAGGGCGGACAACGCAAGCAAAAGGACCTTGGACATAGCGTACGCCGCCATGGATGTTGAGGTTTAGTTACCATGAGCCGAAGGGTACAACACCGAACAAAAAAAACACCTTAAATGAAGAGGATTTGATAATGACCCGGGTAATTTCAGACAGGAAGAATAGTTTTATCAAGGAGGACACGATATGGAGGTGGCAGCAAAAGGAGTCAACTTTCTCTATTCTAAACGCTTCATAGAATCTAAATACGGAGAGGCTGTATGGGCACAGATCATGAAATCGCTGTCAAAGGAATCTCAGGAAATCTGGGAAGCCGGGCTTCTCGTTTACAAGGAATATCCTTTTGCCGCGTTTAAGGAGATGATATCGGCACTCACCAGGGAACTAAAGTTGGCTAAGGACTCCGAGCTAGCCAGCATTTACGAGTATATTGCCGACCAAAGCCTGAACAAAATATATAAAATCTTCTTTACCTTTGCGAACCCTTCCTTCGTGATAAAGAACTACCCCAGGCTTTGGGACAAGTTTTTCAATTCCGGGAAAGTGGAAGTGCCGTTGAGCGAAAAAGGGCATGCGGTAGTGAAGTTCACACTACCGGAAATATTTCTGGACTGGCTGCCCCCCGCATGCTTCGGATACTCAAAAAAAGCCGTTGAAATGGCCGGCGGCAGGGATTTGACGATGCAGGCAAAAAGCAAGTCCATGATATCGGAAGACACATGGGAGATTGCGTACGAACTCTGGTGGAAAGAATGAAAGGAGAATAATGATGAGGTATTCCGCTGAGAACGCAGTATATAAGAAAGTATGATGGCGCTTCTAACGAAAGTAGCTGTCTGAATTTGTCTCGTTCGGCCTTTTTGCCTTGCTTCCATATAAAATCTGCAGTTATTGACAAGCCTTGCGGTTGGGTATATTATTCTTTACAAAAATGTTGGCATCTTATTCCACAGGAAAAATATTGGGCCAAATACGCCGCATGAAGAATACTGAAATCTGCCATCCAGTTCAACTAACGAACATAGGCGGCGACAGCGTGAGGATGAGGAACGGACAATTTCTAAAGGAGGGCAGGATATGAAACAGGTGTTAGCCAAAGGAGTCAACTTTCTCTATTCTAAACGCTTCATAGAAGCTAAATACGGAGGGGATGTATGGGCACGGATCATGGAATCGCTGTCAAAGGAATCTCAGGAAAGCTGGGAAGCCGGGATTCTCGTTAACCATGAATATCCTTTTACCGCGTTTAAGGAGATGATATCGGTACTCACCAGGGAGCTAGAGTCTGCTAAGGACTCCGAGATCGCCTGCATTTACGAGTATATCGCCGACCAAAGCCTGAACAAAATATATAAGATCTTCTTTACTTTTGCGAACCCTTCCTTCGTGATAAAGAACTACCCCATACTTTGGGACAAGTTTTTTAATTCCGGGAAGGTAGAAGTGCCGTTGAGCGAAAAAGGGCATGCGGTAGTGAAGTTCACCCTGCCGGAAATATTTCTGGACTGGCTGCCCCCCGCATGTCTCGGATACTCAAAAAAAGCCGTTGAAATGGCCGGCGGCAGGGATTTGACGATGCAGGCAAAAAGCAAGTCCATGGTATCGGCAGGCACATGGGAGATTGCATACGAACTTCGGTGGAAAGAATGAAAGGAGACTAAAATCCGCACTGTTTGAGCTTTTTGAAATGAGGTTAGCAGTAGGCGGCCGCGATCCCACCGTCGTTTGAAATGAACCTCCGTTTATCTTTTTGATCTCAGGAGCATAATGCTGTACCCACCGGTAGATTATGGCATGATCTATCAAAAGCCCTCTCTATCACCTTTTCCTTAACGGTCCGGTAGCATAAAGAAATTTCAAATACCGGCGTACATAAAACCAGAATCTGCGCTTCAAAATAGGCCACGTGAAAGGGTTTCGCCCGGTCATCAAATCCTCCTCGTCTTTTGTTGGCTGTAACACGAAAACGTAGTTTTTTAGTAAAACTCTTTTTTTCGATAGGACCCAACCGTGTGACTAAAATAACCCTTTTTTGGGGTGAAATGACCCTCGTTGTCCGGAGGGGGGCAATTCGGCATGCGGGCCTCAGAAATAATTTCATGAAAGTGAATTGTTAACAGGATCAAATACTTAATCAACATCCGGACTTCATAAATTCGAAGATATGCAACTTGGCATGGCTATTGTAATGGATAAAGATATTGTACCCCCAAAATTTAATGGCAGACTCAAGGAGGAGGTGAGAAGGAGAAAAATCAGATTTTTTATTTCGAGGTCAGAAATCTTACGAGGACCTATTCGTAAAGATGTTTGTGAAAAATGGGACCAAGGAGGTAGCCGACGTAACTTGAATATATTGTTGACTTAAGTTTCACAAGGCGGAATTGTCGGGACCAGAAGCCTGATTCCGGTGAGAATGAAGCAATTCCTTTAGGAGGGATTTGTGGAGAACCTAAGATTAGAGTTCGGTAATATGGTCTTGTCCTCATTTGTGTTTGTGGCGGGCCTTCGGGAAACCACGGCAGCCTCTTACCATGCCGTGACCGATGTTACCGCAGATGCTGGCGGCGATTCTCTGTTAGAGGATGCGCCTGACAGCCCCACTCACAATCTCGCAAAAGTCCCCCCTTCATCCTTTACTTGCATCGACAAGAATCTAAAACAGAGGAGAAGTTTATGAAAAAAATTAGTTTACAAGTATATATAGCAGTTTTCTCTGCTATATTGTTCTTCGCCGGTTCCGCGGTGGCAATGGCCGCCCATTCCGGCGGAGATGTACCGCTGTTGCAGGCCAACGGCAGTCCGGTGACTAGCGCAACGCCGTACAGCCCGAAGGCGACCTGCGCCCGCGCATGCCACATTTCATCAGGTGACATCATCGATTTTGCAGGCCACGACTACGGCTCGGGAGATAAATATTCGACGCACGTTCAGGGTGTGCTTGCAAGCAGTGATTCTTCTGTTACCTGGGAAGCGTCGCAGACCAAGTCCTTTGCGCATGGTGTTTCCGTTGGAAAACACATGAATCAGGGACGTAACGAAACCTATACCAACGCGTACAGGGCCCAATTCGGTGATCTGTTCTTCACCAGCACCGCGGGCATGTACGGCAAGTATTGACCACCCTCAAACCGCCAGTTGGCGGCAAAGGGCTCACCTTCTGATACACCAGCACAATTAGCAAAATCGATGGAAACCGGCATGCAGGACTGGGCATTCAGCTGCGGTCACTGTCACGCCGGTGGCGGTCAGCTGGAATATGACAGGGACAGGAATGATTATGGCTCGGCCGGGGAGGGAAGCGGCGACTTCTATTATTTCAAACCTCCGACGCTCGATGATCCCATTGGCGGGATCACCGCAACCCACATGAGCGGTACCAACAAGGCAGAAGTCGATTGTCTCCTCTGCCACCTGCATGATAGTTCGAACATATCGGGCAACGGTCGTGCGTTCCTTAATTCCATCGACTGCGCAGGCCGTAGCGTGTTAGGTTCAGGTGTACAGCTCGGACCAATCAACGATCCTTACTGCGCATATCAGTTGGCTCCTAATGGTACCGATCCTGCGCTGACCGATCCCAATATGATGGGCAGAAACGGCGCCGGCATGTATCTGCCAGGCACAAAATACGACTCGTTCAACAGAACACTGGCGATACAGGACCAACAGTTCAACCTGGCCGCTTCGCTGGGTATAGGAGCCAAAGCAAGTCTTTCCATGGCTCCCGACGGACATCTGCACATTACCGGCATAAGCGGCGTTCCGTCAACAATCTCGGCCGGCATGATCCAGGGCACGCCGAACAGCCAGAACTGTACGGTGTGTCACGGACGTGACGACAACACACCGGGTCTCCCGGGCATGCTGAATCCGGTGAGATACGGGTATGGTATCTACCTCATCATCAACCCTAAAAGCACTGTTTTAGACGTCGACCCGGGAAGCCTATCCGCCGACAATTCGAACCCTGTGCGGTGGATGGAACTGGGCTGCAAGACCGGTATGGGCAAAAGAGGCGATAAGACCGGCGCAGGCCCGAATGATAAATGGGGTATGAGCATGTTCAGTGCAATGTTCGGTCTCGGCATTATGCCGGGTACGCCTATTACAGATCACACTTACACAACGCAACTTGGTCCCCTGGTGACCAAAGCGAAAATGCCTGATCAGGATGTCCATGACGCGGCAGGCATGCAGTGCGCAACCTGCCATTATGGATTAGGCTCGTCTATCCTTGAGGGCGGCGCGGTGACCATTCCCGCAGCGACCGATCACGGCGTGGCCTATCCCCAGGAGGTGATTCAGGGCATCGACCACAATTTCGCGCAGGGCGACTCGCTCAAGGACGCCTATGGCACTAACCACATTGACGGCACTGTCTCGTGCGAAAGCTGCCACGTCGACAATACCCATCCGAGATATTTTAATGCAGATGGCACGCCTAAGTCGGTGAGTCCTTTCCCTCCGACCCCGACACACAGCAGCTTCCCTGCGTTACATCTTGCCAAGATCGGATGTACGACCTGCCATATACCGGAAATCTATATTCAACCTTTCAAACTGAAGTACAGAGATTTCACGGCGGGCAAATTTAAACGAGGCACAGAGGCGGCCGGCGGCAACAGAAACGTATACGACTTCAGTTACGACTTTGTCACCGCTTCCGGCGATTCTACCAAGCAGCTCCATCAATGGGCCCACAAGTATGGCGAAACGAAGATCTACCCGGTCACGCCTATTGAAGTTCCTAACTGGATAAGCGTGATCAACAATTGGACCCCCGGCACCTTCGGCACTTCGGCCACGTCGAGACTCACAACGAGTGACCCGCTGGTTCTGAACTCTCCTGGCAATGACACCGGGGTGGATGCAGCCAATGAGGACCCGGCCAACAACGATAACACAACCATTTTTAACCTCGACAATGAACCAAACGCTATCAAGACATGTCAGAGTGGCGTCAAGGTCTTGTGGACATGTAACTCTGACGCCGACTGTCCCGGCTATGCGACCTACCCGGACATGAACATGGGCGCAACGGGCATCCCGGGCGCTTGCCGGCCTGGCAATGCGGCCAATGTAACTCCTTCGATGGCGAGGGACATTATCGACGTAGCGGCGGCAGCGATAGCGGACGGATCATTGCAAGGCGTCCGTATCAACGGCGGCTCTATGGCGCCTGTGTTTGACAACTGGGTCCTTACGGACAATCTCGCAATGGACACCATAGCAAAGAGGAACGCTATGAGGGCCAAGAGTGCCACGATGTTCTCTAGCGACTCCAGTAAACAACTGAAGCTCGAAAAGATATTCCATGCCTCCTTTGATGAGACCCACGGCGTAGCTCCGAAAGAGTGGGCTCTGGGCGCGACTGAAAGAGGCGGCTGCTTAAACTGCCACTCGAGCGCGCAGCCTTACACGTTTGACGCCCATGGAATGCCCAATGGTCCAAATCCCAACTATTCGCCGTATTCTGTCGGCTTCTTCGAGGGCCTTCAGCCGTACACGGAGAGGGCCACTCCTCAATTCGCAGCCGGTGATGTCAATCAGATCGACAACATGGTCCCGATGATCGGCGCTTTCTTTGTCGGAAAATTCGATCTCATTAAGAACCCTGTGGCGCTGTTCGCAGACTTCGACTGCGCCAAAGAGTTCTGCGGAGCCAACACATGCGGCGGCTCAGGTTGTTCGACACAGAACGTTTACGGCGTAGCAGGTCTGGATATGCTTGGGTCGATGCTTCATGGGATGACGAACCCCGCAGGGATGTTAGATTCCATGTTCCCGTTGACACCGGACAGTTATTATTTCAATCAGATGACAGGCAATCTGAATGATCCTAATGCAGCATGTTCACCAAATAGTCTGTTGTCTGGCATGGGAATCACCACCATCGGTCAATGCACCGCATTAATGAACGCGGGCTTTGACGCGATGATGGGCATGCCGCATACAGGCATCGATGCAACCCATGCTGCCAGCACCGCCGGCATGATGGGCTTTAACGACGGGATAGCAGGGCTTCAGGGCCTTTTCCTGAGGGAGACGCAGGATGGCACCTCACACGGCTGTAATCCTATGGCCGGCATGAAGAGTCAGGCTGATGCTTTAGGTTTCCCTGTGAACGTCAACAACTGTATGCCGAGTCCTACATTTGTTGCGCCGACGGCCGGTATGATTGGTTTTGACATGCCGGTTGGCCAGATGTTTGCCGGTCAGTGTACAGGTGCACCACTGCCGGGGTCACCTTGGCCCCATACGTGCGCTTCCACTGGCGCAGGTAACAATGGCGGTTTCAGGGCAGGTCAGGCTTGCGCGGTAAATGCCGATTGCCAGGGTAGCCTTCCTGACAGCGAGGCATTGTTCCAGTTTGGCCGAGATCCGTTCGGCAGTTTGGGTTCCCTTATGTACACAAGGGCACAATCGCGTACACACAATAAGGTCGTGCTGCAGAGCAATGGTCCGCTGGATTTAACATGGCCTATCTTTGCAGAGAAGAATCCTGACAACCCAGCTCATGCGGCAGGATGGGACCAGGCAGCAAGATGTCTTACAAATTATGGGTTTATGGGGCCTGATGTTCCGTGCGGGATGACAGGAACAGGGTATTGCGTTGGACAGGATGGTACATCTGCCGACAAGTGTGTCAACGTTAAGACATACATCAGCGCAAACGATCTGCTCGGTTTCACATCAACCCAGCTGGCGCATCTAATGGACCCTGCTACTGCAGGTGTTGCTGCTGCAGCGAATTTCACTTGGACAGACGATTCCACGATAGCCTACAAAGTCAACTTCAATGCCGGTACGTCTACATGTCCAAGCGGCGCAGCTTGCACATATAGTTGGGATTTCGGTGATTCGACGACGGGTACGGGCATAACTACTTCTCGCACTTATAGCGATGCCACGCCGAGAACCGTAACCCTTACCCTTAACGCAGATTCCGGCCTTTCGGCCAGCGTGTCCCATATGGTTGCGCCGGTATCTGTGAACCAGCCTCCAGTTGCTGTAATCGGCACCGTGACCACGGATGCCAATACCTGGACAGTGTCGTTTACCGATGCTTCCACAGACGACGCCGCCTTCCCGACGAATGCTGTCAGGGTAACCTGGGGTGACGGTTATTCCTCGACGGGCAATGCGGGGGCAGCTTTCTCGCACACCTATACGGCGGCAGGCACTTACCCCATCACGTTGAGAGCAACCGATGCGGGTGGGCTAAGCAACAGCGCTACTGCATCGAGCGGTGCGCTCACTGCCTTCACGATCACAGGCACAGTGACCGGGGCTTCCCCGAATGTCAATAATATGCTTGTCAGTCTGAAGAGCGGGACGACCGTTGTCGCAAATACCTACACTCCAGTTTCTGGTGCAGGGACTTATACCTTCACGAATGTGAAGCCCGGTACCTATACCGTTGTTCCGTTCAAGACGGGTGTGACCCTTACACCGGCATCAGGCAGCGTATCGGTAGGCCCGAGTGCAACTGTAGCCGCCTTTGCGGCTTCGGTAACGGCTACAACGAAGTACAGCATCGCTGTAACCACGAGTCCGGTTGTCAGCGGCGCGACAATTACCGTGAAGAATTCGTCCGGGACGATTGTTGCGCAGGGGACCACGAATGCAGGTGGCGCTTACACGACGGCGACAACCCTGTCGGCCGGCACTTATTCAGTTCAGGCGTACAAATACGGTGTCCTGAATTCGACTAAGTCTGTTGCGGTATCAAGTGTGAACACACCTGTATCGTTCCCGTAATTCTGCTTCTCAGAAAGGCAGGCGGGCAACCGCCTGCCTTTAGAGATGGCATAATAGTTGCTCTCTAAAATATTGTCTGCCATCAGTAGAAATGGCCTATCAAAGATACGGGGGTATAGAGATAGGCGAAAAAGGGTTATTTTTAACAGACAAAAAAAGGATAAGGAGAAATGAAGAAAATGAGAAAACATGTTTTAGCGCTTTTCATAGCGATGGGGATACTTCTATTAGGATTTACCCTCGTCTCTGCGACGATGGGCCCAAATGGTCCTGGATCAGGCATTAAAGGTACTTCCCACGACCTCAGTTCAACAGGTCCGGGAACAAAAGGCCTTTGGGTGCCTGCCACTCCCAACCAATACAATGAAATCTGCATATTCTGCCACGCTCCGCACCATACGATAAAGCCGGCTGACGCGGCAGCAGCAGGCCTGACTTACTACCCTCTTTGGAACCATGCGGTAACAACGGCGAATTTTACCGGCTATCAGAATACCGACCCCGGTCAACCCTACATCCCCGACAGCATTGCGCATCAGCTGAATTCCGGAGTAAACGGCCAAGTCATTGGACAGCCGGGCGGAGTTTCGAAGCTATGCCTGAGCTGCCATGACGGCACGATCGCGATCGGCGCTTACGGGTCTGTCGACTCCAACCTTAGGGGTAATGCAAGTGATCTTAAAGCCACCGGTAGAATCTTGATCGGCGCGGGGGGCGACTTGAGCAACCATCATCCAGTTGGAATCGGTTATCAGGCAGTGATAGTTGGAGGCGATGACGAGATCCAGCCGACGGGTACTGCATTCATCGGGTCCACTCACGGCATGACGATCAACGACGCGCTTTACGGCGGCAATGTTGAGTGCGGTTCCTGCCACGACGTTCACAACACAAAGAACGACGGCGATTACTTCCTCTGGGTTTCAAACACATCGAGTAATCTTTGCTGCACCTGCCACAAGAAGTGCTCGACCTTATAGTCTGCTCGAGGCAATGAAAGAGGGGGGAATGGGAACCATTCCCCCCTCTTATTGGTTGCCAACGAATTCAAGTCCAGGCAAAATGAGCTAAGCCAGGATTGATCATCTATCAACCGCGTGACTAAAATGACCCTTTTTGGGGTGAAATAACCCCAGCTGATCGAAAAGCAATGTATTAGGTCCGGCCTGACAAATAATTTTTTGGAAGGTCGATGATTAACTGAATTAATATAGTAGGGATCTGTGTATTACGTGAAATACTTCTTCATCCCTGCGAAGGCGGGAATACGGTGATTTCAAGGGTCCCGGATTCCAGATCAAGCCCGGCGTGACAAAATCTGAGTTTATGCGCACTGCGGTCCGGAGTAGTCTCACTCATAATTGCGCAGATGCGAAACTTAGCACGCTATTTGCTAATTATCGTTTGACCTCCAAATATAATGAAATGACGGAGTCAAGGAGTTGGGAAGATAAAAAGATGACCGGCGAAAAATTTACTTCCAATCAAAAAGATAGTAAGATAAGCACTGGCAATATGTATAGAGATTGCTACACGAACATCCGGTCTGGTGTCGAACGCATTTATTTCTTACATGCAGGACTTTCAAAGACCATTCTACATCACAGATGAAACAGGGAGAACACAGATGAGACGAGAATTATTCACGATGGCGGTATGCGTAATTATTTTAAGCGGATGCGCTGCACCCGAGAAGGTACAAGTCAAACTGTTCTATCCACCTCCCCCGGAGCTTCCGCGTCTGCAGTGGCTTGCCAACTTTACCGGAGAAAAGGACATAGAGGGCGAAAAGAGCGGATTCGAAGCCTATCTTACGGGAGAGAAGGAGAGCGGCAAGAGACTGGATAAGCCTTATGGTGTGGCCCTCTGGTATGGGAAAATCTATGTGTGCGACTCAAACAGCACTGTTTTTGTCTTTGATCTGGACAAGAAGACGTATTCTCCTATGGAGGGGGCTACAGGTCCTGGAAGACTCCTGCAACCCATAAATATCGAAATCGATGAAGAAGGCAATAAGTATGTTACGGACACGGTAAGACTGCAGGTGGCTGTTTTTGATCGCGATGACCGCTTTGTCAAGGCATTCGGCAAGCCTGGAACTTGGAGACCGGTGGATGCCGTGCCTTTTGAAGACAAGCTCTATGTGTCCGACATAAAGAACGGTGTAATCTGGGTGCTCGACAAAAAAACGGGTAGGGAGCTCAAACGGATCGGCAAGGACAAAGAGAACCCTTCCGAAAGTCTCGGGCTGCCTACCGATATTACCTTCGATAAAGACGGAATGCTTTATGTGTCCGATGATGAGAGATTTCAGGTCGTCAAGTTCGACAGGGACGGCCATAATAGAGGCGCGTATGGGCAAGCCGGGCAAAGCCCGGGCCACTTCGCCCGGCCGAAGGGTCTGGCGACGGACAGGGAGAACCGTCTCTATGTGGTAGACGCCGCGTTTGACAATGTCCAGCTCTTTACCGGCGAGGGACAACTGCTGTTTTGGTTCGGCCATTTCGGAAAGGCCGGAAGATTACCCGGCGAGTTCTATCTGCCTGCCAAGGTAGCGGTTGATTACAAGAACGTGAAGTATTTTCAGCAGTATGCGGACCCGAATTTCGAGGTCGAATACCTCGTGTTCGTCGTCAATCAGTTTGGGGACCGGATGGTGCAGGTCTTCGGGTTCGGGAAAGAGAAGGGAAAAAAATATCCCTCAGATGAAGAGGCGATGAAGCTGCTCAAAGAAGAACTCAAGTCGCTGCCGGAGATGGAAAAACGCGAGAAACCAGAGGAGAAGAAAGGGAAATAAGGAAGGGGGAAATTGGGAGATTTAGCATCCGGCAAAGGATCTCATCGCCCTATTTCAAAGAGGTCCTCATGAACCCTTTGTCTTTGCCTCACGATGGATCTACCAATTGCGACTGATTGTACTTTCTTTATTAATTTCCGCCCTCGTATGCGGATGCGAGCCGGCAACCAGATATAAGGTGTTGAATTTTTTCTTTATGGGCGTGCCGCCGCCGGAAAAGGAGAAGAAAGTAGAAGCCAAGGGAAAGCCGGCGGGACCGGCTCTGGCCGAGAGGGCCGGCTTTAGACCGCACGGTCCTTACGCCGCAGGGCTTTGTAACGCGTGCCACGAGAGGGGGACAAACGCGCTTCTCCTGCCGCTTGAGGAGCTTTGCCTTAAGTGCCATGACCTGAATATAAGAAAGAAATATATCCACGGTCCAGTGGCATCCGGAGGCTGCAGGGTATGCCACGAGCCGCATGGATCGACCTATGGTTTTCTCCTCTCTTCGGATCCGAAGCAGTTTTGCCTTTTTTGTCATGAAAAGCGTGCGATCGAACGAAATGGGGCGCATGCAGGTGTTGAAGCGGAGTGCACGGAATGCCACAACGCCCATAGTTCCGATCAACAGTATTTGCTGAAATGAAATGAGGACAGTAATTGTTTCGAGAACAGAAAAGTGATACACGAGCTATATAGCGGCGATGAGAATGATCTTGAAATACGTTGTCTTCCTGCTGACGGTATTTCTTGCAGTTCCCTCGTTTGCCCCTGCTGATATGCGCCAGTTCGTTCCGAGGCTGTACGGCGTTGAGGGCGAGCTTCAAGTCGGCGCCCTTTACAACTCGCTTAAGAATACTTCAGCATCGCAAGGGCTGAACACCACGGATATTTTTTTTACGGAAAGGATCGAACTCAGCACTGCAGGGTTCATTTTTCGTCCGCAATTTATCCAGTTCCTTGCAGACGTGACTCTTGGATTGAACCATGAGATGTTTAAGACCGATAGCGGCTTCGCCGGACCTTCCGCAGGGAATGGATCGTGGACTACTGCTCTTGCAGAGGAATATGACCTGTTGGCTGTAGTCTTGCCGGAGCATCCCAACACCCTTGAGTTGAACGCTTCGCGCCACAACCCATATATCCGCGGGACCACCACGCCGGGGTTCCAGGGGGTAAGCACCGAGGAAGGAGTCACGTTCAAATACAAAAAGAGGCCTTTCCTTGTCGTGCTCAACTATTCTCTCTCCAGCACCGAATCTCAGTCCGTCACCTCGGACTCCTCCACACTCAGGGCAATCGCAAATTATCATCCCCGCTGGACATCGTTTTCGGGGACTTACTTCCACACGACATCCGAAAACCTGATTGGAGGGCTACAGACAACAAATGGCACCCAGGACGACTTTACCTTCAGCAACCAGCTGCCGCTCCTAAAAGGGAGAATTCGACTCTCTTCCGATATCAATGCGGACAACCTCAAACAAGTGAATCCGGCGTCATCGACGGCCCTTAACGACAAGAGGCTCGCAGCGAACGAACTTGCGAGCGTCATTCTTCCCTATAATTTCGCTGCGGACCTTTCCTATCATTATATGAGGGACGATGTGGGGTCGAACGCCGCTGCAGGCCCATCCGCGTCGTTAGGCTCGACGACCAACTCGATGGGTGCCACCATCACCCATAAGCTTTATGAGAGCCTGATCACTGCCTATAGCTTCAATTATTTGACGAATACGTCCTCAACCGGGGACCTTACGACAGTTTCTCATTTCTTCAACAGTACCTACACGAACAATATTCCCAAAGGGCAGATGATAGCGACGGTCAACCTGGGCCTCTCGACGGTGGACGGAAAAGGGGCGCCCTCCACGGTGAACGAAGTCCATAGTGCCGCGTTGTTCGGACAATTCAAGATCCAAAACGCCAATATCGACCTGTCTTCCATCAGCATTACAGTCAGGTCCGATCCCGGCAACGTCGTTATAGACCTCGTCCAAAATATCAACTATACAGTCGTATTAATCGGCAACACCGTCCAGATACAAATTATAGCGATCCCGGCCGAAGCGTTAAGGCCTGATCCGCAGTTTGTGTACGAGTTCAATGTTTCTTATTCTCTTATCTCTGCCGTCTTCGGGTTGGAGTCGACGAGCGTCGGATATTCCCTGAGACTCCAGTTTTTTGAAAGGCTCCTCAGTGTTTACTCTTCTCATATCGGAGTGACACAGACGATCACCTCGGGTTCTATCCCGGGAGGACCTGAAAAGAGCAGCGATGATATCTTTGGCATCTCGAGCGAAAGACCCTGGTATTCTCTTTCGGTGGAGTATGAGAATTTTCAATCGAATCTGAATCCCTCCAAAACGTTCAGGGCCCTGGCAAATATGCAGCGGGACATTACTGAAACCGCGAAACTGTCGGCGAGCGCCAACTTTACGCTTGCTTCATACGGCCAGGTGCAAGGAACGGCAAATATCACGAACAGAGAACGGAGTTTCTCCGGAATTGTACGGTTTGATAAACGCTTCCCGCACAGGAATATCACTCTTTCTCTGGCCGGCACCTACGAGCAGCAAAGCGGCATATTTACCTCAGCGACATATTCGCTCAACAGTTCCGTCATCTGGAGGAGACCCAAGATCTTCGATCTCAAGATGGGCGCGGATATCAGCAGAAAAGAGACGAGGTCTACCTTTGGCAACGAGAAAGCAAATTATACGTATTTTTACATTAATATAAGGAGGAAACTTTTTTGAACGAAAATGAAAAAGAATAAAATAAAAACAACAATGCATCGGAATTGTGGAGGAATTCCCCGGATTTTTTCAGGGCTGTTCCTTCTGCAAAATAAATACAGCAATAGTATGAATATGAAATGGAGAATGCACATGAAAAGAGCTTGGGGGGTTGTTGCAGTATTGGCGCTGGTATTTGTCTGTATATCGTTTCAGACCTTTGCCATAGGAGAGGTCAAGCAGGGGCCTGAGGGCCGGACCGGGGAGGGCGCGGGACACGGTAAGGCGGGGGATGAGAACGTAGCGAAGGTCAACGGGGTACCTATTACCGAGAAGTCAGTTGCTACCGAGGTGAGGCGAATTGGCGGGAAGGCAACAAAGGAATTCCATTCGCCCGGCAATATAAGGCAGCGGGCGATCGATCTGCTGATATTACAGGAACTTGCATGTCAGAAGGCGAAAGTCTTGGGACTGAAAGTGGAACACAAGAGCATTGAAGAGGCAATCGCCAAACTGAAGAAGAACCTGGGGAGTGAGGAAAAGTACAAGAACTTCCTTGATCGGGAAGCGCTTACCGAGGCGGAATTGGCCGCACAGATCGAAAGGGGCCTGATTTTTGATCTCGTGTTCGATAAAGAGGTGCAGGAGAGGATTGTCGTCAGGGAGGATGATGTCAGAAAGGAATACGAAAAGACGAAAGAGAAGTTTAACAAGCCGGAAAAAGCTATTATCAGCGATGTGGTCATTTTTTTGAAGGCCGATGATAAGGATTCGATAAGGATGGCAGAGGATATCCTCCTCAGGATTGAAAACGACAAGGATAAAAACCCAAATACCCTCACACCGGACGGCACGTTTATCGTGAGGCAATTTCAGATTAAGAAAGAGAAAGAGCCTGAACTCTACAGTGAGACAAAGAAGCTCAAGGTTGGCGAGCTTTCGGGCGTTTTGAAATTGTCCAACGGCCTCCATATCATTAAACTCGATCAATATGAGCCTGAGGAGCTGCATACTTTTGAAGAAGCTCAGCCTCTTCTCGAGGCAAGACTGAAATTCGAAGCGCGGCAGAAGAGGATCAGGGAATGGGAAACTGAATTGAAACATGACGCGAAGATCGAGATAGTGAAAACGATGGAAGGGAATCAGTGAGCCAATCTCTCATACATAGCAGGTTTTTTGCATAGCATAAAAACATGAATGGAAATAATAGGACAACGCGAAAGATGCTGGGGACATTGTGTATTCTCATTCCCTTTGCGGCTTTGGGGTGCGCGACTAATTGGGTCATACAACAGAAGCCCTCAAGTGCCGAGTTCCTGTGGCCGCAGCCGCCTGAAAAGCCGATAATTAGGCATGTCGCCACGATTACGGGTTTCAAAGAGACTGGCGTCTCTCCGAAAAGCGTATTTTTTGGTCTGGGCCAAGACGAGCTCATGCGCCCTGTAGCTGTCACTACGGATCATGTCGGGAGACTCGCCATCGCGACCCCTGGGTGTGTCTACCTTTATGTTCCCTCTGAAAAACGGTATGTAAAGCTCCTGACGGCAGGGGAAAGTGACATCAGGTCTCCTGTGGGGCTTGTTTTCGACGACGAATCAAGGTTGTACATATCGGACTCGGCGGCCGGCAAAGTATTCGTGTTTGATAATCAGGGCGATTATCTTTTTGCCATCGAAAAAGCGGACGGGGACACGTTGAAGAGACCCACGGGTCTCGCGTATAATTCCGATAGGAAGATTTTATATGTAGTCGATACTCTCTCCAATAAGATTTATGCGTTCGACAGAAATGGGAAGGCGGTCTTTTCATTCGGCCGGCGAGGCGATGGGAAGGGCGAATTCAATTATCCGACACACATCGTTTGGACTTACTCAGGACAGATTTACGTAACGGATACGCTGAATTTTAGGATCCAGATCTTTGATGCATCGGGGACCTATTTGTCTGCCTTCGGACATCACGGTGACGGATCGGGTGATTTTTCAATGCCAAAGGGTGTCGCAGTCGACAAGAAAGGGACTGTCTATGTCGTGGACACTCTTTTCGATAATGTTCAGCTCTTCAACCGGGCGGGAGAATTTCTTTTGACTGTGGGAAGCAGGGGCTGGGGTGAGGCTGAGTTCTGGCTTCCCTCCGGGATTTCCATCGGCTCTGATGGCAAGCTCTATGTGAGCGATACGTTCAACCATAGGATACAGATCTTTGAGATTATTGAAGATGGCCACGGACTGGATTAGGGACTTGAAAAAACATATGAGATATCAATATTTGTCTTACGCACCTCTATGTTCGCCTGTCTTTTTATTTTTTTTGACGGCCAGTTGTATATTGCTCGTTCTCCCGAATTTTGCCGCCGCTGCAAAGGAAGGCATAATGAATACCAAACACAATTTATCCGTTTCAGGGCCGGGTGAGATCAAATCTCTCACCGAAACCGAGATCTGCATTTTCTGTCACACGCCTCATAATGCGGTCCCTAAAACGCCTTTGTGGAACAAGCCGTTAAAACCCATCAACTACGTTCCCTATACGAGCACGACAATCGCGGCCAACCCTTCCCAGCCGAAAGGCCCTTCACGTCTTTGCCTTAGCTGCCATGACGGTACAGTGGCGCTTGGCGAGGTCCTAAGGCCTCAATCCGGGATTGCAATGAGAGGGACAATCAGCATGGGTGGACCGTCATATCTCGGCACGATCTTATCCGGGGACCACCCCTTCTCCTTTTCTTATAATGCTTCGGTCCTGAATCCGCTTGCCGGACTTTTTCCGGCTTTGCCGGCTGGGCTCATCTTTTACGGGAACGGTTTTATCGAGTGCTCGACCTGTCATGACGCCCACGAGGACGCCTATAAATCCCCTGACCTCGACGGGAAACTTACCGGTAAATTTCTCGTTGCGGACAATCGCTACTCGGCTCTTTGCACGAAATGCCATAGCGCCGTCGACGGGTGGCAGATGGGGACCCACAAGACCACGGCAACAGTGCGTCCCCTGGCAAGAATCCTTCCTGTGCCTCCGAAAAAATGGCCGACATGGGTTACTGCCGCCGAATGGGGATGCGAAAGCTGCCATACCTCTCATTCCGCGGGCGGGGCGCAAAGATTATTGTACTTCCAGGAGGAAGAAAAAAACTGCTATCTCTGCCACGACGGGAACGTCGCAACTAAAAACATAAAGGCACAGTTTCAGAAAATATCGAGACACCCTGTGGAAGCTACGACGGCGATTCATGACCCGAAGGAGCGTCCTGTATGGATCACGAATCGTCATGTGGAATGCGTAGATTGCCATAACCCGCATGCCGCCAATGGCCGGACAGCGGCGCCTCCTTACGTTTCCGGAAGACTCGAAAAAGTAAGCGGATTGGACATGAACAGAGTCGGTGTCGATAATGCCACATATGAATATGAAATCTGTTTCAAGTGTCATTCGGATTTAGCCCCCCAGGTTACCGTTATCCCGAGAGTCGTGAACACTGCCAACAAGAGATTGGCTTTCGATCTGATAAATCCGTCCTACCATTCCGTTGAGGGAACGGGACGAAACCCGAGTGTTCCGAGCATCCCCTCTCAGTTAGCGCCTACGCTTTCCACATCGAGCATTATCTTTTGCACTGATTGTCATAGTGACGACAATGGGATGTCCAGAGGGCCACACGGGTCAGCATATTTTCCGATATTGCGGGATGAATATGAAACAACCGACGGGACTACTGAGATGTATCAGAATTACGCACTCTGTTACCGGTGCCATAACAGAGACAGCATTTTAAGGGATGATAGCTTCAAGAAAAATACTCTCACGAAAAAGGGCGGCCACAGCGGTCATCTTGCTGCGGGAGCCCCATGTTCCGCCTGCCATGATGCACACGGGATACAGGACAATCATCTTTCCGGAAATCACACACATCTTATCAATTTTGATATCAGGATAGTTTCTCCTCCAAGTCAGACTCCGCCCAATAATGTCCCTCTGTTTATTGACACAGGAACTTTTTCCGGGAACTGTACTCTTATATGCCACGGAGTGAATCATGATCACAAGTCGTATCCATAAATCTGTGAAATGACTGTTCCTAAAAATATATTCAAACATAGTCAACCCATATTGGAGCGTGTTTTGTAGGGGAAATCCGGTACACTTCCCTTTTATGTATGGGGGTGTGTACCGGATTCTTCAGAAACAAGAATAGAAGCTAAGGCGCGGCTGTGAAATTCACCGTGCTGCTGGCTGAGCAAACAGTCTGATCTCCCGGAGTAAAGGTATAACCGTACATAACAGGTTGTTTCACCACATAGCAGATCCCGTCTACGGCCGTATTGCTGATGGTGTAATAGCCATTTGCATCCGTATACACGACGATTGTGCCGAAGGAGGGAGCTGTTCCGTCCATGTTTCTCAAATAAACAAGTGCATTTTGCAAACCCGCTCCGGCGGCGTTAGCCACCCTGCCGCTGACCGTGTAAGTCGTAGGTATAGCTACACCCATATATTTCTGTGACTGAACATTTGAATTATCGGTGATAATATCGAATATCTGAGCATTAGGGAGGTTAGTCATTGTGGAGTATGTATGGGTATAAATTTTCCCCGACGGCTGATCGGTCAAATTAATTGCCTCTGTTGTTCTCGGGTAGCCTGCGTACATGTCTCCCCACATAATCTGTATTTGCCCCGGTCCCGAATGGCCGCAGGAATTGTAATCCGTGTCGTAGGACAAGTCTGTCAACGTAACCGTCCATCCGTATACAGAGACCGCAAAGTTCGCCACCGCGGCAGTATTGACCGATTCGGCAGTAGGCCAAACGGCACTGGCCCCCAGATGATTGTTTGCATCCCTGGCATAAACCGTTCCGTTACGCGTCCCTCCTGATGGGTAGATGTGGGTGGGATTTTGATCGGTCGAGGTGGTGCCGTCGCCGAAATCCCAGAAATAGGTATATGGCGCCATGCCGCCCCACGCGTTCACATTGGAAAATGCTATCTGGTAACATGCCGGCCCACTATTCCATGCCCTATTGATGTTTATCCAGACGCCGCTCCAATGCTGTATTGTTCCTATACCTCTTGCTTGATGGCAACTAATATTACTGCAGGTCCCGCCCCCGATATCGTATGCATAGTTGAAATTCACCGGGGTCGTATTATAAAGGGCAGAAGTATCGGGAACCACATCATACACTCCGTTAGCATGTTTTGAGGGGTCCTTTATAGTCATTCCATCTGATGTTGTTGCGAAATGACAGGCATTGCATGATGCCCAGTAAGAATGGATCCAGTGACTGTTGGACTTTGGCTGGTCCTGTGCGTAAGTCGGAGGATAGTTATGGCAGCCGTAACATTTGTGAGGACTTGAGGGATATGAGGGTTTAGTGAAGCTGCCCGGAGGGTTCGGTCCATGACAGTAGTAGCACGACCGATATGAGTTGTTGTAGGTCTGCGTCGGGTCAATGATATAGCCGCCTAAGTGACAGCTCACCGAAGTAGAACAGGATTGGCCGGTCCAGTTGCTGCATACCATCGGATAACTTCCGCCCCAACCCGGCGACGTGTTGGCTGTAAGCGGTCTTGGATCGGTCAGTGGAGGCACTCCAATAGCGTTTATATTGGCCGTGCCTCCGGTGCCGTTGCTGTGGCAATAAATATTCGAGCATTTCATCGAACCGTTCTGAGTTATTGTCGTCCCGTTATTGCCGTTGTAAGTCCATGGAGAGTTAAGGGTTGTGCTGCCGTCATATATGGTACCGACTCCACTTCCGCCGTTTATGTTGAATCCCATTTGCAGCTGAGTATTGCCGCACACGGACGTGAACGGCATACCGTTGAAATGACACTCATAACAGACGTTGTTCTGCGCGGCGCCAAACGTTCCATGGGTATGTGCCAAATGTGATCCCGCGGTGAAACCCACCCCTGAAAGACCGTTCGGGGCGCCGAACGTGTTCACAATAGGCGGGTTGCCATGACATTGGTTACAACCGCACTGAAAATCAGCAGTGTAGGCGTAGGAGGATAACAGCAGAAGACAGTACGATTGATGACAGAATGATGCCTTTTCTCATATCTTTTTTCCCTTCCATATTGCCCTCCAAATTGTAAAACAATAAAGTGCATGCATAGAACGTTCTTTATGCTAAACAAGATTACAGCAAATATCGCGCCGGGCTTTGCATTTGCACAATTGTTGGTCAGGATATTACCTGCTGGAGTCAGCGCATAAACTCAGCTTCTTTCACTCCCAATCTTGACCTGGCAATCCAAGGCCCTTGAAATCACTGGGTTCTCACCTTTTTCAGGAATAACAAAAAGAAGAAGTACTTCAAAGTTATAAACAGACATTAACTATGCAATTTTATGTAATTTAAGTTGATGACATTGCTTTCCGATTATTCGGGTTATCTCACCCTAAAAAGGGTTATTTTAGTCACGCGGTTTTAGATGTACCGATCTTGGCTCAGGTCAGGCGAAAAAACTTGGTCCGCAGGCCCCAAAAAGATCCTATAGCCTGCCAATTTAAGGTCACCTTCTCTCCATGTTGGCCCTTTGATCTGGCGCCGCATCTTGGTCAAAATCAACGCCAATACACAGATTTTTACCAAAAAAAATCCGGAAGCGGCAAAAATTGCCGCTTGGCTCTTTAGTTTTTTGCGGCCTCACGCAATTCGCGGTAAAAAATCGAGATTGCTTCAGAAACAAGTCTCTCTTTTGACTTGGCATTTTTCTTGCGAAGAAAATAACGGAGAATTATATAAATATTTGGGGGGACTCTATGGAAGGGAAGAAAAAGGATATGAAAAAAGGCATCTTTCTGGCACCAATCGTATGTCTTCTGTTGTTATCTTCCTACGCCTATGCTGATATTCAGTGCGGGTGTAACCAGTGTCATGGCAACCCGCCTATTGTGAATACTTTTGGCGGTCCGGACGGCCTTGCAGGAGTGGGTTTCACCACGGGAGCACACTTGGCGCATACCGGCACAACATTTGGGGGAGCTGAAAGCCCTGTTTGTTATAAGTGCCATTCTAACGGTATGCCATTCTCACCTGTATGCGGCAACACTAAGCTGCAAATGGGATTTAACATAAACGGCGGAAGTGGAGTTGGTACAATATATGATGGCACAACCCTTAACCCTTCATGGACTTACAACGGCAATAACGGGACGACAATAACTCAGAACGGTTCGATGAAATGCTCGAATATTTATTGTCACAGCAACGGCACCGGGGGTACTCAAAACACCGGTGCTTCCGGTTCTCTTCCTCCACTGAATGATCCAAGAACTGTTGCGTCAGGCACCTCTCCTGCATGGAACACTCTTACAACTATTGGATGTAATGCATGTCACGGCGCCGGTACAACTGATGGAAGACCTTCATACGCTCAAGATCAGCCAAAGAGCAACAGCCATTTGTTAACTGAGCATGCCTCGCTGAGCTGTGATACGTGCCACTACGCCACGACGCATGATGGCGGGAGCATTTTTGACGTCACAAAACATGCCAACGGGACATATGATGTGGCGCCAAACCCCAATACCATTGCATACGGCCGTCCGGTGAATTTTGTGTACACGTATGATCCAGGGGGAGGCACGTGCGTCGCAACATCGTGTCATGGAGGAGGTCAGACTCCATTTACATGGGGAAACCCAAATTCGTTTGTACAAGTTAACCCGTATGCCGGGCCGGTCTCCTATGAGGTGGAATTTTCCGGCGCTCCGGGTAATGCGGTAAGCTGCAACTGGGATTTTGGAGATGGTACTGGAAGCACCGATTGTCTCGCTGATCATGTATATTCATCTAAGGGGCCTTATGTTGTTACACTAAATGGAAGAGATCAAAATTACCACATATATTCCGGCTCGGCAACTGCCAACCCATTACCGGTAAACCTGCCTCCCGTTGCTCTAATCAGCAACCTTAACGTGACCGCAAATACCTGGACGGTGTCGCTCACCGATGCTTCCACAGACGCCGCCGCCTTCCCGGCGAACGCCATAAGGGTAACCTGGGGTGACGGTTATTCCTCGACGGGCAATGCGGGGGCAGCTTTCTCGCACACCTATACGGCGGCAGGCACTTACCCCATCACCTTGAGCGTAACCGATGCGGGTGGGCTCAGCAATAGCACAACTGCATCAAGCGGTCCGCTCAGCACCTTCACGATCTCAGGCACAGTGACCGGGGCTTCCCCGAATGTCAATAATGTGCTTGTCAGTCTGAAGAGCGGGGCGACCGTTGTCGGAAGTACCTACACTCCTACTTCTGGTACTGGGACTTACTCCTTCACGAATGTGAAGCCCGGTACCTATACGGTTGTTCCGAGCAAGTCGGGTGTGACCTTTAATCCGCAGGCATCGGGCAGCGTAACGGTAGGACCGAGTGCAAGTGGAGTTGACTTTGCAGCTTCCGGAACGGCTACAACGAAGTACAGCATCGCTGTAACCACGAGTCCGGTTGTCAGCGGCGCGACAATTACCGTGAAGAATTCGTCCGGGACGATTGTTGCGCAGGGGACCACGAATGCGGGTGGCACCTACATGACAGCGACGACCATGTCGAACGGCACGTATTCGGTTCAGGCGTACAAATACGGTGTCCTGAATTCGACCAAGCCGGTTACGATCGCAGATGCAAATGCGTCTGTATCGTTCCCCTAATCCTGCGTCTCACAAAGGCAGGAGGGCAACCGCCTGCCTTTAGAGATGGCATTATTTTACTCTTTTAAATATTGTCTGCGAAAACATTCGGGATGAGTTCTTGGTTAAGATAACGACGACACCGGTGAAATTGAGCGAGAGGGTCAAACAGCACCTATCGAGTAAATAAGATTGCCGGGTCGACTATTCGTTTCGGAACGAGATTCACACTGCCGCTGGCAAGGGGCACGTGTGCTGTGAATGGAGAGAAGTTTGGAATGGCGCCAATTTTGCGACTTTGCAGACGAACCTTCATCCGTCAGGTCCCGGCGGATCAGGGAGGAAAAGAAGGTGGCAGGAGAAAAAAAAATGACTTATAATGGTAATGGAAAGGAGTGGAACTGCTGAAGCAGTTATTCTCACAATAAGTGAGGAATGGAGATGCATACGGAAAGAGAGGAGAACCGATGAAAAAGATATTTATCATGCTTTTGTTATTGGTTGTTTTTACCGGGTTGAATGCGGGTGCGACCGGCACGAAAAAAAGAGGCCCCAACCGGAAGATTATGGGAAGGTCATCATTAACAATTATTCGGACAAGGCGGAACTTCCCGCTGTTGTCTTTGACCACTGGCTGCACAGGTCAAATTTTACCTGCAGGCTTTGTCATGTTGACATAGGTTTCGCAATGAAGGCAGGGGGCACGGGAATCAGGGCGGCCGACAATATGAAGGGGTATTACTGCGGGACATGTCACAACGGGAAAATGATTTTCAATAATAAGAAGATGTTTGAAGCGTGTTCAAGAAGATTGTCTGATGAGGACAATAAACAATGCAATCGTTGCCATTCGCTTGGGATGCATGTAAAAAGGGACTTTGAGTTTGCCAAATTCACCGAAAAATTTCCGAAGGAACGGTTCGGAAACGGGATCGATTGGGAGAAGACTGAGGCCGAGGGACGCGTAAGCCTGGTTGATTTTATTGAAGGGGTGTCGATCAAGAGGAAACCCCTTGCGATACAGAAAGATTTTAATCTCACGGCAAAGGTGAACGGGATGCCCGAGATCGTCTTTTCTCACAAGAAACACACGGTATGGAGTGGTTGTGAACTCTGTCATCCTGAGATCTTTGTCGGCGTTAAGAAGGGAATGACGAAGTATTCCATGGTCGAAATCTTTGATGGTAAATATTGCGGCGTCTGTCACGGCTCGGTTGCATTTCCTCTGCTTGACTGTCAGAGATGTCATACAAAGCCGGTACAATAGTAAGCAGGTGCTTTTTTTGGCGGATCAGATACAAACGAGATATGCTGTGGAGGCAGACCCGGACTAGAGAAAGGGATCCATGAAAAAATATGGAATTTGTGTCTTAGCGCTGGTGAGCGGTATCGTGACGTCGGCAATCTTTCCTTTTACCGGAAATTTGTTGAGAAGCGGGTTAGTCTATGCAGAGGCTGATTGGAAAAACGAATTTGAGGATATCTGTGCAAAGACCCAGGATGCTATGTCATATTCAACGGAAGAATTGAGGGGCCTTATCGACAGATCCGATAAATTGAAACCGATTATTGAGAGACTCGATGCAACAGAGAGAAAGGTCTACCTGAAAAAACTTCAGATTTGCAGGGACTTCTTTGTTTTCGCACTTGACCGGAAAGAATAATAATCGACATCCGCTACGGATAAATCCGGAGGATTCTCGGCCACCGCCGAGAGAAAGATGATCTTCGAGATCACCTGCTCCCCTATCGCGCGCAGGGATGAAGGCGGCGAGGTTATCGCCGTCTAAAGGTTCCCTAGAGCGGCAGGATCAGAATCCTTTTTTTCATGCTATAGGTTACACTTTGTTCCGCACCGGTTTCCGAAATGTTAGGCTTTTTATCGAGCCGGTCTCGTAGGGGCATTCATAAGAAGGCCCTTCACGTTGCCGGAAGGGCCTTATACACGGTCGGTCGGGAAACTTCTATTAATTGTGTGCCTTCAGTTCCTCGGTCTCTTTGACCTTGCCGAGGCTGCCGATCACATCGACTATCCAGGCGAGGGCTGTGCCGAATACCGAACCCAGCACGATGCTGGCAGCTGCGCCGCAGAAGATGCCCAGGGCAACGCCCACGACGGTGATCATTCTTACGATTGTCGTGGGCTCTACCGGTCCGCCTGCAAGCCTGCTCATCAATACCAGCGCCCCGTAACTGCCGAAATAAAACCCCGGCACTATCCCAAATACCAGAAATACTATCGCACCCAACGCCGCACCGATCTTCGTCCCTACCTTCATCGTCCTTTTTCTTTCCTCTTTCATGACACTTCCTCCTTGGTTTTTATTTGTTATCCGACAATAATTATTTATGCCCTACTTCAGCCATTTCTTTCTTCTCTGCCGTGATCGCATCCAGCACCGTCCCTATAAGCCAGCCCGCAATCGAACTGGCGGTGATGAACATGATCCCAGAGACCATCACCCCTATTACCATCGATGCCGCAACTATCAGCCTCGAAAGGATACCCGAGGCCAAAGGCACTCCAAGCAGCTTCCCTGCGATATTAAGTCCCATCACCCCGCCAAGGAATGACCCGGGAAGCAACCCAAATACTCCAAACAGCACTACTCCGCACCCTGCTCCCATGTATGCCAGTTTCTTTGCGTATCCTTTGTCTTTCATCTTCCCGTCCTCCTTCTTATGTTCTTGCAAATATATAGTGCATTCCCCATGCCAATACTAACTCGCCGATTCTAAATGATTCCTCACTCCAATCCCAATGCATTCCCGCAAATCCTTTTGCATCTGTGCAAAAATAAGGCTGGATAGTCACCTCGCCCTTGAGCGAACAGAGATATAACAACCCTGTTCTCTCATATCAATTTCTAGATAATATAATTCCTACTAAAAATAATTAACTAATTGACGCACAAGAAGATTCCGTGTGATACTAAACGCAGAGTGAAGACAAAAGATTTCAAAATGAAAAGAAACAAAAGAGTTAACTGCTGGGAATTCAAGAAATGTGGAAGGCAACCGGAAGGCAGTCATAGTAGTGACTTAGGTGTTTGCCCGGCTGCGACTACAGAAAATCTTGATAGGCTGCACGGGGGCACGAATGGTGGGAGGGCCTGCTGGTTTGTTGTCGGCACTCTTTGCAACGGGGATGTGCAGGGGACATATGCCAAGAAATACAAATCTTGTGTATACTGTGACTTTTTTAAGAAAGTCAAAGAAGAAGAATATTCAAAGTTTAAGCGTTAAGCGGAGAGAGCGCCTTCCATAAACCGGTTTTAGTTTCTTTGATCTCTGTTTTCTCGACGTCATTCTCCCTGACGCGGAAATTCTATGAGAGAGGGCGGTGCCTTTTAATGGGCGACCCCCGATGGAAGAGGGATTGCCGGCAGGGGGGACGACGGTAATTGTTGTACGTTTCCCTGCAAACCGGTTACAATAATTTATGTCGATACCCTTAGTTCTCAGGGCCGTCAGGTACGTTTCGCTGCTGACGGTGACGGTGGTCGTCTGGCTTCTCCTCGGTATGGCGTACATGGATCGCTTCGTGAAGCCCTTCGACAGATTCGAACCCTGGCTCATGCCGTGGAAAGCCCCTGTTTCCGTCCATCCGGATGCCGACGTAGAGTGGCGCCTTACTATAATGCAGGACCACCTCGATGCGTCCAACAGGGTGTCGCACTATGCCTTCCTGGTAATGACAGGCTCCTTCGCCATGCTCTGCGTTTACCTTACTCTTGTATATCAGCAGAAACAGCGGAGGGCCCGCGAAAATCGACTTCTTCTTATCAGGAACCAGGAAATCGCCCAACGGAACGAATTCATCCGCTACATCTCCGCGACAATAGGACACGAATTCAAAAATAATCTTGGCCGGATCAAGCGCCGCCTGGATTTCCTCCCTGACCTCCCCATCGAGTCAAGGGTGCGGATCGATGAAAATCTGAACAAATTGTTTGCCGACATTGATATTTTTAAAAAGATCTCCGATGAGCGGGAATCGGCATTGATAGAGTTTTCAAGTGTTGATCTGAGGGCAATGCTCGAATCCCTGGTTGCCCAGTACAGCGATCTGGTGGATTTTCATTTTCAAGACAAGGTGTCTCTGCCCGCGATCACAGCTTCGCCAACCCTCTTGAAAACAGTATTCGAAAACCTTATCGACAATTCCATAAAGTACAAAAAGCCCGAACAGGCCCGCGCCCGCATATTCCTGTCATGCTCGCTGGACACCGACGTGAGACGACAGTATCTTTCCCTGTCTTTCCGTGACGAGGGTTCCGGTATGGACGAACACGAGGCGGACCTCTGCTTCTATAAAGGCAAGGGTGCCCGGGGAGGATGGGGGCAGGGACTATATTACGTGAAATACGTGGTTGGTCTTCACGCGGGAAAGATCCGGGTGGGGAAGGAATATACCGCCCCCGGGGCGGGCACCGAGATCATTATCAATCTGCCGTTTATTAAGGAGGCCCTGAATGTTTAGTGTTCTGATCGCCGACGACGACTATGAAGACAGGGAACTCCTGAAACTCGAAATCACGAAGGCACTTGGTCCCTCGGAACCCGACCTGAGGTTTCACGAGGCTGTCAGCGTGAGACTGGCGTTACAACTCTTGACGACCAGGATCTTTGATCTTATGACCCTGGACATAGAATTTGACAGGATGAATGAGGGCATTGATGCATTGCCCGAGATATTTGAGAACCACCCGACCCTTAACATCATCATCATAAGTGGAAAGCTCAACAAGAGCGAGGTTTCAGAACAACTCTTCCGGTTCACGAAGGACAATGTGTTAAAGGGAAAGCGCTGGGCGCGGCATTTCGACGTGCTCGATAAGAAGGACGACAAGACCGAGGCCCTCAAGCGTGCATATGCGTTTGCATACAGGCAAAGGGAGAGTGCGGACAGCATACGGGAGCTGTTTCTCCTTGCCGAGTCCTATCTTGAGAAAAACATGATCGATAAGTGTCTGGAGGTGTATCAGAAGATACAGCACATTGCGCCCGGTGAGTCCGAATCCAGCGAGAACATCCGTATCTTTGAAGGCGGCATCTCCGTTGAGCACGCACGGGAATACTATAGAAGCGGAGAAAAGGTCGTCGCCTCTCTCCTCCTTGGACATTACCTTGAAAACCGGCTGAAGTCTATTACCAGCATCATGATAGGGTGCTCTTTTCCCTCCCTTTCGGATTGCCTGAAAGAAATGGAACGTACACACCGCATCAGCAATTACAGGAAGGGGCTGTTTCATCAGCTGCTCAGGCTGAGAAACCAGGCCATTCACCAGCCCACGGGGATTTCCGAAGGAGATTTCGACGTTGCGGCAAAGAACCTGGAATTATTAGACGATGCGTTGCAATAATGAATAAGGGTTCTCTCAGAAAGTTCATCCTTCCCCCCGGTCCCATGCTAAGCTTGACACTGATAGGCCTGCTGCTCCTGAGTGCAATCCTTTATTACCGGGCAGTCAAGATCCAGCGGTTCATGGAGCCGGCCCTGGCGATTTCTCAGCCTAAAATCAAGTTCACGCAGAGCATCAACAAGCTGTTGTCACGGGAATTTGGAACAAATGATGTCAAGGGTGTCAAATTCCGGGCCGGCTCTATCCTTGTGGACCAGTCCCAGTTCTTCGAAGGCAGCCATTATGCAAAGGGGTCCGACCCTGCTGCCCTTAACAAATTAAGCCGCGTGTTTCTTTCCGCCCTGAGTAATGAGGATACCAGGAAAAATATCAGTCTCATTATGGTCAACATTAGATACCCGTTGGGGCAGGATCCGGAAATGAACAGGGTAATGAGTTTACAGGCGCAGCAGAAGGCCTGGCTGCTCCTGAATTTTCTTTATGCGGCGGAGCCGCAGCTTGAAAACAAATTCGGCATCTTTTTTGTTGCAGCTGCAATGCCGGTGAACAGGGTCGTGAAGGATAACGACTGGATAGAATTCCGGATAGTACCCACCGAGCATCTCCATATTGAAGTACTCCAGAAACTCGAAAAATATATGCAGTAATGCACGTTTATGGCCGGCATCGCAAATAATATTATCGACATCTCGCTAAGTCTCTTCGGTCGTGAGGCCGTCCGCGCCCTCTCCCGCAACAAGCTGCGGAGCGCGCTGTCGGCAATTGGGATCGCAATCGGCATTGCCGCAGTAATTTGCGTGGTGGCCATCGGCACAGCAGGTTCGCAGCGTGCCGAACGGCAGCTCCAAAATTTAGGAGATAATCTCGTATGGATCGAGGCCGGTTCCCGCAACGTAAACGGGGTGCGAAGCGGCAGCCACGGAATGACTTCCCTTACCATGGGAGATGTAGAAGCAATCAGTAAGAGTGTGCCGCTCATCAAGAGTGTTTCCCCGAATGTGGATGGGACCGTGCTCATTGCCTTTGGGAACCGTAATTGGACAACACATTACCGTGGCGTCACTCCCGAATTCCTCGCTATCAGGAGTTGGGATATTGCGGAGGGGGATCTGTTCACGACGGAAGACGTCAAGCGTGCGGCAAACGTCAGCGTGATTGGACAAACGGCGCGTCAGCAGCTCTTTGGGGCGGGGGAGGCAGTTGGCCGGGACATTCGAATCAACAAACAAGTATTCAAGGTGATCGGCGTGTTGACGCCGAAGGGACAGTCGACTACCGGACAAGACCAGGACGACACTATCCTGATGCCCTATACTACGGTACAGAAGAAGCTGAGGGGCACGGGTTTCGTATGGCTGGACGACATTATGACTTCGGCTGTCTCCCGTGACGCTGCTAACCCGGCCATCGACCGGATCAATGCGCTGCTTCGCGAACGGCATCACATCCGGCCGGGCGAGGGGGATGATTTCAATATACGTCATCCGGAAGAGGTGATTAAGGCCCAGATCGCCGCGAACCGGACGCTCGCGTTTTTTCTTATCAGCGTCGCCTCTATCTCACTCCTTGTTGGCGGTATAGGGATCATGAACGTGATGCTGGTGTCGGTGACCCAGCGAACGAAAGAAATTGGTTTGCGCCTCGCTATAGGGGCCACAACGTGGGCCATACAGATTCAGTTTCTCGGAGAGGCCGTCATGCTAAGCCTTTTCGGCGGTCTCTTTGGGGTCTGTGTCGGTGTAGTCGGCTCTTTCATTTTGGGGTACGTCTTGGGATGGTCGGTATCCATTCCCCTTGAAGCGCTCATCATCTCTCCGCTATTTGCCATCGGCGTAGGCATTTTTTTCGGCTTCTATCCGGCGTGGAAGGCCACTCAGCTCGACCCGATTATCGCCCTGCGTCATGAGTAAAAAGGTCATCGGGCGTTTTATGTCTTCGCAACCCGGCCCTATTTTCTCATTCTTCTCAAGCGCAACTGGCCCGACAAAATCCATTTTTTCCCGACGTAAGTTTATAATCGCATCTGTCTCATTTTTATGTATCTTGATAGGGAGTTTTTATATATATATCGAAGAGCAAGGTAACTTTCACCCTATTACGCCCGGCGAGGCTTACAGGTCTGCTCAAATGGATAGAGACGAACTTGAATACTATATTCATAAGTATCGCTTGAAGAGCATACTAAACTTAAGAGGAAAGAATCCGGATAGCGGTTGGTACGTCGAAGAGGTGAAGGTGAGTTCGGAACACGGCATAGTGCATTACGATATGGCGTTGTCGGCCTCCCGTGGGCTGACCGCCAAAGAGGTGCAAGTGCTCCTTGAGATCTTCAATTCCGCGCCGCGTCCGATACTGATTCATTGCAAGTCCGGCGCGGACAGGTCAGGGCTGGTGTCGGCAATGTGGAAGGTGATCGTCGATAAAATATCTAAAACGGAGGCAAAAAAACAGTTATCTATTTTATACGGCCACATCCCCATAGGGTCTACATCTGCAATGGACCAGTTTTTTGAAAGATGGCGGCCGGAGATCTGATTCCACGGACTCTGCGTTCATTGCGAAATTTGATTCCTGCGACATAATACTCAGCACCCACTTTCAATCAATCTTTATGGCTTACTCTCTCCCAGTTTACGAGGGAGGCGGCAGAGGGGATAAGAGTACTGCCGATGTGGAGCCATGATAACCATGCCTGAAGCGGCGAAAGAAGAAGGTTGACAGACCTATAGGCAAGCAGATATGCGAAGAATTCGGCATTCAACATTCCTTATCTGCGCTGCGAAGAGGTATCTATTTCATGACGGCGACTTCCACTCTGTTCTTGCCCTTCCTTTTTGCCTCATACAGGGCATCGTCGGCGTCTTTGAACAATTTTTCGTATGTACTTGAGGAAGCACCGGAAAAAGCAAGGCCGATGCTTACAGTTATACGCCTCTCCCGTATCTGCGCGAATTTGTGGCCCGAAACCTTTGCCAGTATCCTTTCTGCGACCATTATTCCCAGATCGGGGGGCGCATGAGGAAGAATAGAGATAAACTCCTCACCGCCCCATCTCGCGACAGTATCTGTTTCCCTGTGATTCCTCTCCAGTATTCGTGCAATCTCCACCAGCACCGAATCGCCTGCACTGTGGCCGTATATATCGTTGACCGCCTTGAAATCGTCTATGTCCATTAAAAGGCACGTAATGGATTGTCCATATCTTTTTATCTTTTTCCATTCTGCCTCAATCACCGTCTCAAGATGTCTTCTGTTGAAAAGCCCTGTCAGGGGATCTGTAATGGAGAGGGTTTCCACCTTCGATAGTAGTTGGCTCAGCTGTCGGTTCTTCTCTCTTAACTCATCCCTGAGCGCCGTGGTCCTTAATGCAGCATAAATTCTCATGTTGAGCTCAGTTTCGTCGTAAGGCTTCGGAAGATAGTCGTCGGCTCCTGCCTCAATGCCCGAAACCTTATCGTCAATAGTGCCCCTGGCGGTAAGCATGATTACGGGGATGCCTTTTGTGTCGTCGTTCGCCTTTATCCACCGGCATACCGTCAATCCATTCATATCAGGAAGGATAAGGTCCAGTAGAACTATATGCGGAGAAGCAGTCTTAACAGCCTTTATTGCCGACGCGCCGTCTTGCGCCAAGATTACCTCATACCCGTTCTTTTCAAGGCTTCCCGTGGTAATCTTTGCCTGTGCCCCGCTGTCTTCAACAAGAAGGATTCTTGCCTTTAGCATGTTACCCATTTGAAAATTATAACAGATTCTTCATTGTCTTCCATAGGCAGGCACCGCGTGTTTCAAAAAAAATAACCTTCGGCTTCACGTCCGTAACGGATCGAGAGAGGCTGTCTAGTATTTGCCGTCGTTATGATGCTGAAAGTACTATCAGCGAAGACGGCGTGAAGTCCATTAAGGATGTAGTGGAACCCTGAATCTATCTGATACCGAAGACCAGCATGGCTACAACGACTATATACAGTATAAGGCCATACAACATCATCCTCTTTTGCCTCCCTGTCTATCACCTTTGTTTTTTGAATAGCCTACAGGGTCAATGTGAAGAAATTTTGAAATGATAGTCGACTAATGGAAAATACAGATGTCGTTTTCTCCTACTCGGGTGCGGCGAATACTGCTTTTGTTGTAAAATGCAAGCATACGGGAAGGAGGAAATACCGTGAACCCAGGTTGCAAGTACCATTTAGTCAAACCGTTCGCTGACAAAAAAGAGACGCGGCGAAGTACCGCCGCCGGGATCAAATTTTCGGATGATGCAAAAGAGTACTGCACACATCCTGACTCCAGGCACCTTCCAGGTACTCCCGAAGGAGTAATTTGCGGAGGCGACTCCTTAAATTGTGAGATTCCAAGGGGAAAGAAAAACGCCTGAGAAAAGACCAAAGAGGCGCAATAAGTTTCTTGATAATGAGGCAGAAACATGATAAGAATTCTGTATATGCCAAAATGGAGGAAGGAAAAATGAGAAAAGTTGGGATTTTATATTTTTGATTGCTTTTACCCTGCGGCTTAACCGGCTTTCTTGCGGCGGCAACTAGAGATACTGCGAAGACGACAAGGCAAATTATTGCAATGAGGTACCTGGAAAACATATAAACCTCCTTGACCTGTTATTTTTTTAATTGCTCCAGCACCATCTTCTCAAAAGTCTCTGTACCTATTTCGCCCAGGATCTTCTGTCTTATCGTACCATTCCTGTCGATGATAAATGTCGTGGGCAGAACAGTCACTCCGTAACGCATTGTAACAACGACGCCGGGGTCAAGAAGAACCGTATATGAGATGTTGATGCCATTTACGAATTTGGCTACCTCACCCCTGTCCTGTCCAATATTAACTGCAAGGATGACCAACCCCTTGTCCGTGTACTTTTTGTACACCTTTTCTATTTGGGGCATTTCTTCGGCGCAGGACTTGCAGGAGTCGGACCAGAAACGGATGACGGCTACCCTGCCTTTTATGTCTTCGGGGACCCTAACCTTATTCCCCTTCATATCGGAGAGCACAAAGACCGGCGCTGCCTGGCCAGTTTTGAGAATGACTTTTCGGTTTGAGCATCCGCAAAGTAAACTAAAGAGCAGGGCCAGGAGAACTGTCGGCAAAATTACCGGAAGATATCCCTCAAAACTTCTCATCCCAATCACGTTTGTCTCCAGTGCAATGCCGTCCTCTCCCGTTGTCGCATATGCCTTCTGAGCGGGATGCTGCAATATGACTTTTTATTATTATGCCACATGCCGGCGGTATTTCGCTGTGCATCCAATCAATTTTGCTTTAAGTTAGGAGCTCCCTTGCCAATACCCGTCTCTCAACTGATTCCTTACTGCCATGTCAAACGATATTATTATGCCAACGTTTTTATTCTTAAAGGACAACGCCTTATTCTTCGATGAAAACGCAGATCAGCATGAAGAGTTTTCAGTGCAAATAATTGAAATTTACCGGTTAAAATGCAGAATCTTACTAAGAAAAGACGTTTTCCGCGCTTATAGGCCAGATTCTTTCCGGGATTGAACCCAAAGAAGATGGTTGCTCTGTTGCTAAAGTATGCAACCTGCAATAAATTATGGGTGAGGTAAGTGATATATCGAATTGATGCTATTAGTCGGTAAGATGAGCAAGACGAAAAGAGGTGAAAATAATGTCAGATAAAAAAGCTTTAACAATAATGTTGGTGATGGTAGTAAGCGCGCTATTTGTTATGGCGTTTGCATATCAAGCTGCTGCGTTTTCAGGTGGCGGTAGCTCACCATTCAGCTACACGGGAAAAATAGTGGCCCTGGACAATCACGACAAAATTGTAACTGTGCAGGCAGGTCCGAATGATGAACTTACGTTTAATCTGAATGACAACGGAGCGGTGATGAAGTGCAGCATGTCCGAGTCCTTTACCAGCCTTAAGATAGGGGATGAGGTGACAGTATCCTATTTTGATCGGGGTGACGGCTCCTACATTGCGGATGAGATCGATCTTGGAGCGGCCGGAATAAATCGTTGCTGATGACTGCTCTGGACTAAAGGGAGCGCGGAGATTTGTCTGCGCTCCTTTCAAGACATATGATGCGGAAATAACTTCGCACGTTTATCATTCTGATTCCTTCTGTGTGAAAGTTGTCAATTTAGAGAAGAGGCTGTCTGCGCGAGAATCACCTTTCATTGTCCGATGGTTGGATCGATTTCGTCTTGATAATTTAAATAGCGTCTTTAAATGTCTTGCCCGGTTGAATTTGGCAGGAAAATGATTAAAATTGCCTGAAATATCAGTCGGAAGTTATGTTATACTCTTCAGTAGGTTTTCTGCACTTTTAAGGGCTTTGGAGAGATGACCGAGTGGCCGAAGGTGCACGACTGGAAATCGTGTGTGCGCTAATCCCGCACCTAGGGTTCGAATCCCTATCTCTCCGCCATTGCCTTTTCTGAATATCAGGGAGTTAGTTGCTGAAAAGATCTTTTTAAACCGTCACCAAGAATTATTTTGTAGTATTGACAACCCCCCCTAAAAAAAAATAGCTATCGCAAATCTGATTGCCCGCCGTCGAGCACTTTTCTGACCTCTTTCAGAAGAATGTCCGGCAAAATAGGCTTTGACACGTAATTTATGGCTTCTTGGAGGATTTTTTTTTCATATATAATGTTTGCCGAGTAACCGCTTATAAAGAGGGCTTTAATGTCGGGGTTCACTTGTCTGATTTCTTCGTAAGCCCGGTATCCGTTTTTCTTAGGCATCACTAAATCAAAAAGGAGGAAGTGTATCTTATCCTTATTCTTGATAAACTCGGAGACCGCTTCCTCTCCGTCCCGTGCCTCTATCACGGTATATCCATCCATCTCGAGGATGCGCCTTGAAAGGCCTCTGACGTCTTCGTCATCCTCTGCGAGAAGAACGGTTTCACCACTCCGGGGTCGCTGTCGCTGCTCTGAAAAGTTTCTTCCTTCATGCGGCACTTTCTCCTCAACGAGTCTTTCATATATGGGTAAATATATATAGAAGGTAGTCCCTTTCCCAACCTCGCTTTCGACCTCGATGTAGCCCTCATGCTGCTTGACTATCCCATATGCCATAGCGAGGCCGAGACCGGTGCCTTTTCCGACTTCCTTCGTCGTAAAGAAAGGATCAAATATCCGTTTCTTGTTTTCCTCGTTTATCCCCTCACCGGTATCAGAGACGGACAAGAGGGCGTAACGCCCCGGCTTTTTTATGCCGGTCTGCTCTTCAAATTCGACATATTCAACTGCTATGGTGAGAATTCCTCCGCCGGGCATCGCATCCCGTGCATTTGTGGTGAGGTTCATAAGCACCTGATCTAACAGACCCGTATCTGCCATAATGACCAAATCCTTGTTGATAAGGCGCGTCCTGAATTCTATATCCTCGCCGATCAACCGCATAAGAATTTTCTCCGCTGATAAGACGACGTCATTAATCTTTACCGGCTGAACTTTGATCAGCTGTTTTCTGCTGAAAGCCAGCAGGCTGTGAGTAAGCGTGGCCCCTTTTTCTACGGAATACATTATTCGCCCCACATAGGACTTTAATCGGTCGTCATGCTGGACCCCCATCCCTATAAGATGGCCAAACCCGCCTATAGCCGACAGGATATTATTAAAGTCATGGGCGATTCCACCCGAGAGAGTTCCGATCGCTTCCATTTTCTGTGCCTGCCTCAGCTGTCCCTCCAATTGTTGCTTTTCCGTCTCTTTTCTTTTGAGTGAATCCGCCATTTCATTGAAGGCAAGGGCGAGCTTTCCTATTTCGTCGTTCGTCTCGATCGGGAGGGGTTCCACTGCCGCCCCTTCTTCTATGGCACGCACGCTTTCGGTAAGCTTGTTGAGCGGCTTCGTCACTTTTTTTACCATGAAATAGAAGACAGCCGGGATGAAGGTAAGAAGGACCAGACATATACCTATCCCCTTTACCAAAAGCAGTGATTGCTGCCTGTTCAGCATGCTCTTGTCCAAAACTATCCTGACGTAGCCTATTATGCGTTTCACATCGGGATTGGCCTCGGCAAAAAACATGGACTCCTCGTTGGCGTAGGAAAGCCCCGAAAGCACGGGAGTCCAGATCTCGAACGTGTTCGGTAAATCCCTGTAGTAAAACTGCGCATGGGTCTCTCTCAGCCCTTTGAGGACCTGTGCGACCTGATATTCATCCGGGGGCGGATGTATCGAAGAGGGACCGAGAGGTCCATATTTCTTGATAAGAATTTTCCCTTCGGAGTTAAAGGCCGTGACCGACATGACCTTTTTATTTTCGAGATATGTTTTGAGGACGTCTTCCATGAGCGCCGTGCTTTCGGAGAAGATACTAAGTCTCAGGCTTTGTGCAACAAGCTGCGCAAACAGCTCACCCTCGTTTCTGATACCTTGTTTGAGGGTCCTGGTTTGTTCATAAAGAAAAAAAGCGGTGAAACCGGTTGTGATGACTAAAATGAGAATAGTCAACCTTAGAAATACCTTTGTGCCGAAACTCTGGCCCATTTTTCTCAAAGCGCCGACTAATTTAGCCTTCATCTCAGTTGATTACCTTCCTCCTGAGAAGGGTCTCATTGCTGAGGGGCCTTCCTATTTTTTTTGCCGTTATCAGATTTACCATGACGTTGGCTTTCCTCGCGTCAACACTAGGGATATCCTTAACATTGGCCCCTGACAAGATCTTCGCTGCCATTTCTCCGGCCTGCCGCCCGATATCTCTTGCATCTATATTTACAGATATTACTGCGCCCATTGACAGGTATTTCTCCGAAAAGGTCAAGACAGGTATCTTGTTCTCAAAGGAAAAAAGGAAGAGATATTCTACGGTCTCAGGAGAGAAAACCGTTGAGTCGGGTATCATCCAGAACACGTCTATTTTGTCCTTGAGGCTATCAATTTTCAGAGGAACATCCTTGGGATGATGGACCTCCTTTGCAATGATCCTTACCGACATATTTTTAGATGAAGCAACTGCTTTTTCGACGAAGTCTCCGGATTTGAGAGGGTTGTAGAGAAGCCCTACCTTGCGGAGGCCGGGGAAGGCTTCCCGGAGCAGGGACAACTGCTTTTCAGGCGCGATATTCATGCTGACACCCTTAATGTTGGCGTCCGCCAAGTGTAAAGACTCAGGGTTTGCTACCATCGCATAAACGATGGGAACATCTTTGATCGCTTTAAGCCTAAGGAGCGCGTCGAACCCGAGGGCGAGAATGACATCGGGCTGGGAGGAGCGGATTTCCCTGAATAAGTTGAGCCCTTCAGCATCCGAAAGGACCAACTCCCTTGTAGCGCACTGACAACTGCTCTTGAAGCCCTCGGCCGCCTCGTTGTACGGCGCTATCTTTGTGCTTTGGACGATGAGCGCGCTCTTTTGGTCCGCATGGGCGCGAGCGAAAGGAATTAAGAGAAGCAATATCAGTATGAAATACCTATGCAAATTAAATTCCCCCGCTTCTAGACAAGAGGCAATATTTCTTATATAGTTATCTTAATCGGTATAAGTTATGCCATTCTTAAATACTATATCAGACTTTATAAGCAGAGACCAATTAATAAATAGAATATTGGCCCTCTGTCTTTTCGCCTTTTCTGTTTCATTCATCTCCGATGCCTGGGCGCAGTCTGAAGATGAAACCAATACGCTCCAGATGTTCTACGAAGAGAGAGACCTCGTGGTGACCCCCACGAGGCATCCCAAGCCCATCTCCCATGTAGCCGAGAACATCACCGTAATTACTGCAGGCGATATCGAGGAGATGAACGCTCACACGCTGGCCGATGTCCTTTTAAACATAACCGGCGTTCAGATCGATTCAAGGGGCGGTCCCGGAAGTGGTGCTTCAGTCCGGATTCAGGGTTCGGAATTCAGGCATGCAATCGTGATTATCGATGATGTAACACTCAATAACCTCTCCGACAGCTTCGCCGACATTGCCGCTGTCCCTGCCCAGATTATCGATAGGATCGAGATAATCAAGGGTCCGGCTTCTTCTATCTGGGGTTCGTCGCTGGGCGGAATAATCCACATCATCACAAAGGGTGGCGATGGATCACGGAAGGCGGGAGGAATGCTTTCCGCATCTTACGGCGAGAGGAATACGGGAGACTACAGGGCTGAGGTCTCCGGGAAGGCGGAGAGTCTTTCCTATTACCTCTATGGCGGAAATCTCGTTTCAAACGGGTTAAGGCCCAATACCCCTTTTTATGAGAACAATATTTACTCGAAATTAAAATGGGATGCCTCTTCGAAGGCAAACGTCGCCTTCACCTTCGGCTATAACAAGGGGTCAAGGGGAGAGGGGGAGTTTCCCGACTTCGATATCTCCTTCGGCAATGACTTCGAGTATCTTTTTTCTACACTATCGTTCAATTATTCTCTTACCGACACCGCAGACCTTAATGCATCTTTGAGGACCTCGCGTCAGCATGCCGAACTCATCAATAACAGCCTCAGTACCGGGGAAACCCTTTCGGGCAGCAACTTTGATGATAAGAGCAGCGGCGGGAGCCTCAAGTTTACATGGAGAAACAGCATGCATGATGTGGTCTCGGGTTTTGACTATGACTACGGGGAGCTTGAGTCGAATAACATTACCGCCGGAAAACAGAGCCTCGGCAGATGGGCGGTATTTGTGAATGACACGATGACCGTCGAGAAGTTCTCCTTCACTCCGGGCATCAGATATGACCACACGACCACCAACGGCGGCTTCGTGAGCCCGAGCCTGGGGGTGACCTATAATCTTGGTGAAAAAACGATGCTGAGGGCCATTGGAGCAAGAGGGTTCAGTACCCCTCCGCTTTCAGCCACCTTCGGCACGGGTACCTTCTCTGTGCCGAACCCCGATCTAAGGATGGAGAAGGTATGGTCTCTGCAGGCCGGCATCGAATCGACTGCTTTGAAATACCTCTGGTTGAAGGGCACGGCGTTCAGGCATGAAATTACGGATGCAATTTTTGATGAGACCTTGAGTGACGGGACATTTAGGGCTGTAAACCAGGGAAAACAGAGAAGACAGGGTTTCGAGTTCGAGCTGAAAACCGTACCGGTCTATAACGTCTCCATTTCCGCCGGTGTTGCCTTTACCGATGCTACGGATAGAGATACCGGGGAGGAGCTGCAGAACGTCCCCAGGTATACCTATGACGTGGGGATCCATTACAATGACAACAAGTCTTTCAGGGCTTTGCTTAAGGGCCATTATATCTGGTGGAACGCAGATCCTTCAGCTAACGCCAGTTATAATTCTATGATATGGGATTTCAGCCTCGATAAGAAGGTCCTTTCTTTTGGGAAAGGAAACGCGGAGTTTTTCTTTACAGCTCACAATATCTTGAACGGCTCCCAATATCTAGTGGATGCCTTCAGGAATCCCAGGCGATGGGTCGAGGCGGGCCTGCGGCTAAAGATTTAGATATATTTGTCCGATATAAACCTCCATTGGAGGCATTCTGGTTCATATGAGAGGAGGCGAGAAAAATGAAGAAGGCGATAGTGGTACTAAGCAAGGGAGTAAAGGATTCGGCTGGGCCATTAGGTGTCTGTTGCTACGGGGCCTTCTTGCCGTTAAGAGGTGGATGATCGTACGAACGCAGCTGTTTGAGACGTATGCATCTTTAGGGGGAGCCAACTCCCCCTCTCTTTTTTAAGATTATGCAATTATCCAGATATATTAAGACATATACTTATGAGGGTGATCCGGACTACCTGGTTCTTTATTCCACCAGGCGGACATCGACGATCCTCCTGCCTAAGGCTGTGCTTGAGCAAATAGAAAAGGGAGAACTGGAGCTGTCCGATCAGGAGGTTCTTTTTGAGCTCGGGTTTTTGGTCCCTGACAGGGATGAGGAAAAAAAGGAGATGCTCGGTCTCATCGATGACATTAATAAACGTGCAAGAAGATTCAATGCCATGGTGGTTATGAACCTCGACTGTAACCTGCGCTGCACCTATTGCTATGAAGGAAACATGAAAGGGAAGCACTATATGTCCTCAGAGACCCTGGGGCTTCTGGCAGATTTTCTCGAAAAACATGCCCTCTCTCAGGGCAAAGACGTACATGTCGACTTCTACGGCGGCGAGCCCCTCCTTAGCTTTCCTGATATAAAAAGGGTATCCGAGACAATGAAATCATTAGCTGAGGGTAGGGGGCTTACGTACTCCTTCAATCTCGTAACAAACGGGACCCTGTTGACGCAGGCTAAAGCGAAGGAGCTTGCAGCCCTGGGGATGAAAAGCGCAAAGATAACGCTCGATGGTCCAAAGGACAACCACAACGCCTTCCGGCCCTTCAAATCCGGGAGCGGGACCTTTGAAACGATCGTAAAGAACATTAAAGAGGTATATGACATCCTGGGCATCCAGATCGGCGGCAACTATACCGAGGAAAACTATAGGAGTTTTCCCGAACTCCTTGATTATCTCATCTCAGAGGGTCTTTCGCCGGAGAAGTTTCTCATCGTCAAATTTGATCCTGTCGTAAAGCCGGGGAAGAGGTTTGCACTTCCGGAATTCAGGGACGGAAGCGAATCGATCAACGAGCCCTGGATATTCAGGGCCACCCTTTTTCTTAGAGAGGAGATCCTGAAGCGGGGCTTTAAGACCCCTAAAATCCTTCCCTCTCCTTGTATGATAGGGCTGACAAATGATGTCGTGGTGAATTATGACGGGACGATCTATAAATGCCCCGGGTTTATCGGATGGAAGGGTTTTGAGGCCGGTAATCTCAGGGATGGGATGGTGGATATTGAGGGGTCTCATGCCCTTGATATCTGGAAGAACGAGCAGTGCCTCGACTGCGAATACCTGCCGCTCTGTTTTGGGGGGTGCAGGTTCATGAAGGTCCTCAGAGACGGAAACATCCACGAGATCGATTGCAGGAAGCCTTATCTCGATGCCACGCTTGAGACCCTTGTCAAACAGGAAATAAAGTATATGCCGGAGACCGGCGATTGATCACGACGAATGAAAGGAATCTCCGCATATTCACAAGTGTGAGCTCTATCTGGGCCATTGTATTAGGCTTCATCGGCCCCTTTTATGTGCTTCAGGTCGCAAAGCTCAGCGGCGGCATGGAAAGACTCGGGTTGGCCTTCAGCATAATGGTGCTTCTCCAGGCGGGTACCACCTATATTGCGGGCGGCTACTCCGATCGTTTAGGGAGGAAACCCTTCCTTATCACCACAGCTTTTGTTGATGCAACGGTAATTTTTCTCTATACGGTGATTAAGGAACAATATCAGCTATACCTTCTGCAGGCCGTATTGGGGGTTACAAACGGTATTGTAGGGACGGTAAGCACGTCCCTGCTGGGTGATCTTACGATAAAGCAGCAGAGGGGCAAGACCGTTGGAAAGTTTAATGCGATCGTGAGTGTCTCTTCAGCAGCGGGTCTTCTCTTAGGAGGGTATCTGGCGAAGGTCTATGGTCTTCAGTACCTTTTCTATCTTGCTTCGTTTTCTATAGCGTCTTCCACCGCCTTGCTTTTGTTCCTGAAAGAAGACAAGGGTTTGCAGGCAGAAGACGAAAAGTTGTAGAACAATACTTATTTCCTGAACATGTCACCTTTTTGCCATGGTATAATTGTGCGTAGTCGATTGGGAAGGAACATGAGCAAGAACACGACAATACTTAGATGGTTATTATTGGCCGGAGCGGTCTATTTCCTGGCCATCGCAATTGCACATATGCTAAGGATTAAGATCCCGTTTTTATTCGTGTATTACGACTTGCCCTCCTATGGATACCAAGACAGGATCATTTCTTTTTTGTCGTTCGGCTGGTCGGCCTTCCTGTTTATGGCATCTACTGATCCCCAGAAGAACCGCGACGCGGTCAAAGCGATTCTCGTTGCCGGCATAGCCGCAATCCTAGGTCTGAATGTCATAAACCGCGTCACCAATTTCAATGCGCTGTCTCCCGATGTCCACGCCTCGGACTTCCGGAAAGAGACGCTTGTGTTGAGCACTTATGTGGCTATCTTAATCTTGTTTTTTTTCCTTGCCAAAAAAGAGAAAAACGAATAGCCGCCTTGTTTTTCCTGAAGTCCGTCCTTTTCAAAAACTTGCACTCCTCAAAAAGGTCGGAGAATGTCTCGACGACAAAGAGGAATGACTGCCGGATGTTTTCTTAAAAAAAATTAATGTATCTTTGTTTGCAGGGATGTTTTTTTTGAGTTATTCTTTGATCAATACGGCAGAACAAAAGACCATTGAGGTGAACAGATGAAGGACATATATGAATTGTTCGACAGGGGACAGCGTCTTTTTATGAAGGGTAGGTATGAGGAAAGCATCGAAAAATTTACGAAGACCCTACAGGCGGGCCATGAGCCCGGAATAGTCTGTCTGAGCCGGGGAGTCGCCTATCTGAAGATAAACGAACGGGATAAGGCCATAGAGGATTTCGACAAGGCGATTGAAATCGACGGCGGCAATGCAAGTGCGTTTCATTACCGGGGAACAGCCCATATGCTAAAAGAGGACTACGTGAGGGCGGTGGCTGATTTTGGCAGGGCCATCGAGATCCACCCCGGAAATCGTGCTGCGGTCCTTGCGCGTGGGGTTTCCTATGTGAACATGGGCAGGACAGAAGAAGGTTCAAGGGACATAAAGCGGGCCATGGTATGTGTTGAGGCTGCAATGCAGGGGTTTACAGATATGAACGGCTGGCGCACTCAGCTCGACAAAGTTATTGCTGCCATGGAGAGAGGGAGGCACGATGAAGTGGACCTTACGGAAAAGGAAATCGAGACCCTCAAAGCGTGGCTGAAAGCTGCATAATAAGCCTGTTCCGACTCTTCCTAATGAGGGCATCTGTATAAAGAACGATTTGCGTTATCCAACATTGCCGGCTTGATCTGCCTTGGCTCATAGAGGAAATTCAGTCGTTTCAAGGCCGGCGGCATACGCGACTTTACAAGAGACTAAAGAGGGAGATATGCCCGGGGATTCAGGTCGAGCGCCGCTATTTCACCTTTCAAAAAGTGATGGTATCCTGCGGCCGCGATCATTGCGGCATTATCGGTGCATAATGCCGCAGGAGGAACAAAGACCGTAACGCCCTTTTCTTTGCCCATCTCTTTCATCCTTTTCCGTAACTCGCTGTTTGCGGCCACGCCGCCCGAGAGTGTGACGCGGTCGACCTGGTTTTTTTTGACTGCCCATTCTGTTTTTCTGACAAGCACATCGACGACCGCTGCCTGAAAGGACGCTGCAATATCATGGACAAGCCTTGTGTTCTGGGCATAACATTCCTTGTCCTGCCGCACGGTCTGTGATCGAAGGAAATTCAGTACCGAGGTCTTCATCCCGCTGAAACTGAAATCGAAGGTTTCGGGCAGATAGGCCCTCGGAAAGTCTATGGCGCGCGGGTCGCCCCGGCCGGCAAGTCCGTCGATGACAGGACCGCCTGGGTAGCCGAGGCCAAGCAGCTTTGAGACCTTGTCATAGGCCTCGCCGGCGGCGTCGTCGCGCGTTCGTCCGAGCTCACTGTACCGGCCGTAATCCCGGGCGAGGTAAAGGCTCGTATGTCCACCGGAGACGACGAGAGAGAGAAAAGGAAACCCCGGAGAGGGCATTTCGAGAAAGGCGGAAAGGATATGCCCCTCGAGGTGGTTCACCGCGACGAGCGGGATTTTTTTGGAATAGCAGAGCGCCTTGGCGAAGGAGCATCCTATGAGAAGTGAGCCTATGAGGCCCGGGCCATGGCATACCGCTACCGCAGCTATATCCTGAAGAGATGCGCCTGCTTTTCTTAGCGCCTCGTCGACTACGGGCCGGATCATCTCGATATGTCTCCTTGACGCCAGCTCTGGCACTATGCCGCCGTATTTCGCATGGATCTCCGACTGGCTCGATACGATGTTTGAGACTATCTTTGTCCCGTCTTGGACGACCGAAGCCGACGTATCGTCACAGGAGGTATCTATACCAAGAATAAGCATCGACTATTATAAGGGGTCGCTTTTCAGAGAATCAAACGAGATGCGCATCTTTAGAGGCCATGGGGCTTTTCAGCCCTCCTTTATTCTCCCCGGAAAGCTCGCGTATGATGCCTTCCAGGAGCGCCGGGATTACGGAGAGGTCTGAATCCTTGTCCAGGTGAGGCAGAATATTAGGTTCGGGAAGTTCGCCCCTGATCTCCTTGTCCAGTACCTTGCAGAAGGCAAGCATGATCTTGTCGTCGAACTGCCGGTTGAGGCACCTGCTCAGCTCGGCAAGTGCCGCCTTGAGGTCCATCTTGTCGCGATAGGCCCTTTTGGACGTCATCGCATCGAAAGAATCCGCGAGTGCAAGGACCTTCGCCCCTTCGCTCAGATCTCCCTGCGACAAGGCATCGGGATAGCCCGTGCCGTCAGGCCTTTCATGGTGGTGTTTGACGATCTTTTCCACGTCCTTCCAGGGGAACTTTATATGGGATATGATCTTGTAGGACAAGAGCGAATGCTTCCGCATCTCCTCCATTTCTTTCGGCGTAAAAGGCGTTTTTTTGTTCAGGATTTCGTTGCTTATAACCAGTTTCCCTACATCGTGGAGGAACCCCGCAACGTAGATACCTTCGATGTCGTGTTCGTTCCAGCCGAGTTCCCTCGCGATCGCAACCGAATATTTTGCGACCCTCTGGGAGTGATGCCTCGTATAGACATCCTTTGCGTCTATTGCTGCGGCGAAGGCCTGGAGGGTGTCGTGATAGATCCTCCGCATCTCCTGGTAGAGGTGCCGGTTATCGTCGAGCTGCTCCGTCAGATTCATAAAGAGCGCCCGGTTGTTGAGCGTGATGGCGATCTGATGGGCGATGACCTTGAGGATCTCGAAGTCCTCCTGAGTGTAGGGTTCGGAGGTGAATTTCCTGCTTAACATGATCGTCCCGATGAATTCGTTTCTTACCCAAAGCGGTGTGATTATTTCGACACCCGCCGACGTGAGGGCGGGATCATTTTCTATGAGGTATGGTTCGTTTTTCCCGGCCGCCCGGAGGAACCCCAGATCTATGGCATCCAGGGAGAGGTTCTCGAACCCTTTCCTGGAGACGAACACAATCTTATCCGCGGACTTTTCCTGGCAAGTGATCGCGCCTTTACTGGCGAGAAAGGTCCCCATTACCACGTAGAGCAGTGACTGCAGCTTCTCTTGAAAATCCTTTTCAGAGGTGATCTCTTCCCCGAGGTCGGCAAGCGCGGAAATGTTGAAGAGCGCCTTTTTAAGCTCCATCTCCTACTCCCCCGGCCGCCAGAAACTGCAGTGCCCCGTTTTCGTCCTGGAAAAAGCGAAAGTATTTTGTGAGGCCGAGCATCTCGAAGATACCGAGCTGGGTCTTGCTCATGTCTGTAAAACAGAGAGTTCCTCCGGCGCCCTGCAACTCTTCCATAACATGAAGAAGAAGGGAAATACCTATGGAATTAATAAGGTCCGTTTCCCTGAAATTTACGACGATCTTCTTTATGCCCGATTTTGCATACTTACCGCACTCGTTAACGAGGCCTTCTCCCGCGAGGTTGTTGAGATACCCCTGAGGATAGACGACCGCCACGTCTTTTACGAGCCGCGACTTTACCTGAAATGGTGATGGATTCACTTACGCACCTCGCTTTTCTTTATGTTTTTTACGAGCGTCACCCTCGTCCTGTCATGGACCCTTTCGACCCTCACCTCATCCATGATCTTCCGCATAAGCGTAAATCCCCAGCCCCTTTTCTGCCCCGCTTCCATCTTCTTTTCGGTAGGGCTTTCCTTGAGGGAATCAAGCGAGAAATACCTTCCGGGGCTTTCTATCATGACCTCCAACTTTTGCGGCGAGGTGAGGAACTTTAGATAGATCTTCTTCTCATAACTTCCGCTATGCTCCATGGCGTTTATGCAGCACTCCACAAGTGCCAGCTGGAGGTAATTCATCACCTCCGGTTCGAGGTTTATATTCTTCCCTATCTGGTCGACGGCCCGCGCAGCGACGAGCTCCGCCTGCTCGCTCATGGGGATGACCATCTCAAAGACGGATGAGTCGCGCGGCGTGCCGTATTGAGCCTCGATGCGCCCCCGTATTTCCCCGGAAGTCCTGCCCTCGATCTCTTTCATGTAGAGGGACAAAACGAAATCCTCCAACACGGGATCGCCGCTTCGGCCGAAGTCGTTGAATTCAAGGACATCAAGCGCCGCGCCGAGTTCGGTCTCACGCACACCGAGGACCTTTGAAAGCCTTTCATAGTCACCTGCTTCTCCCTTAGAGAGCCGGTGCATGAGGAGCCCAAGGACGGTCCTTCTCAGGCCCTTGTCGCGTATGTTTTCACCAAAGACAGAAGACCAGTAAAAGGCGGTCTCCCCATCCATGATCTCAAAGCCGTAACATTCGATAAGGTCCCTCTCATCGAGGTTGTTTTTCTTCATCTTCCACGCCGCCTTGGCCATGTTTCTTATATAGAGCGGGTTCCCCCTCACCTTCCGGATAAGTCCGAGCGCCGCCTCCCGGTCGCAGGTGATCTTCATCTTCTGAAGGAGAGAGGCGAAGAGGACATACGCAGTGTCCTCCGGAAGCGGGGAAAGGCGCATCCTCTCCGTCCCTTTATAAAGCGAGGGATCGGAAAAGATGGCCTCCAGTTTGGCCGCAGGGGAGCCGGTGATTATATGAGGGCAAAGGCTGTTCTTCATAGATTCTTCGAACAGGCTGGTCAGGCCGGGGGCATCGCCGCGTTTTGCCTCATGGAGGTCCTCCGAGGCGGTGAAATCGTCCAGCATCACAAGTATTGTACGTCCCCCTCTGACTGCCGCGTTTACAGGGGCTGAAATGGCGGAGAGTATCTGCCCGTAAAGATCGCCCTGATCGGTGTTTTCCCGGAAATCGTCGATGCTGTCTATCATCCAGTCCAGGCCGAGAGATGAAATAACCGGCATCAGCCGGTGAATGGGCATGCTCACGTTGTCTACATATAAGGGTTCCTTTTTTACAAAGGCGATGTATTGTTTAACGAACCGCGTGAAATAATCCCTTGCAAAGGTTGTGCTTTTCAGTGCCGCGGTCTTAAAAGAATAATAGAACGGCACGACGTCCTGCACCTCCCAAAAGAGAGACTGATAAATCTGTTTGAGGAGTTCGGTCTTCCCTACGCCGCGTGGTCCCACGAGCAGGACGTTGGCCGCGAGCGTGTCTTTCCTCAAACCGGCGAGGCGTCTCAGATAGGCCAGCTCTTCCTCCCTGTTGAGATAGTCTTTTGGCAAAATACCGTGTAAGGGCATGCTACCTTCCTTCCCGGAAACAGCACATCACGTCATTGCTCAAATACATTCACCCCCTTAGGCAGCGACAGGTCGAAAAGCGAGTCCTTGAGTCCCGTGTTGATCTTCACGTCGCTCAGCATGATCTCGATTACGTTCGAATAAGAGTCGTGAATAGTGAAGGAGCGGATCGGGAACCCTTCTTCTGTCGTCCTGACGCTGATCGAAGTGACATTGCCTATAGGCCTCCTGGGTTTGAGGATGATCGAATCCCCTTTGCCCGAAGCGGTGAACTCCTCTTTGATATTACCGAAGCCGCCCAGGAGAGCTACCGGCGTCTGCCCGTATGTCTGCCTGTCAAACCTGCTCTTATAGGCCTGGTTGCCGCCTCTTTTGTATATCAAGACAGTGTCGTTGTTGATCGTCAGGTCCTGTGCGGTCTTTCCTTTATACTCCCACTTCATCTTAAGCGGCGGCTTAATGAAAAAAGTTCCCTTGTATGTCTCTGTCTTATCGAGGTCCCTGATAGTACTCTTCTGGATAAAAGAGCCCTTCACGTCTTTGATGGCCTCGTAGGCCTTCTGGATCTTTGCGATCTGTTCGTCGGCATCCAAGGCCCATGAAACTGCCGGCATAAGTGCGTAAAGAAATAGCGCAAGAGCACCTATCGCAAGAAATCCGATCGAACGATCTTTTCTCAATTATGCCTCCCTATAAAGTCCCTTGGCTTGCCGGCGCCTTTAGGCGGTCCGACGAGCCGGTCATCTTCCATGATCTCCATTATGCGCGCGGCCCTGTTGTACCCTATCTTGAAGCGTCTCTGGAGCGACGAAATCGAGACCTCACCGACTGATTCGGCGAATTCTACCGCCTTATAATACATCTCGTCCCTCTCTTGCGAGGTTTCCTCCGCGGGCGGCGCCTCCGCGGGAATGTCTTCGAATATCGAATAGTCGGGCCTGCCCTGGGACTTGATAAAGGCAGTGACCGCGGTTATTTCATCCTCTTTGATCAGGGCGCCGTGGACGCGGATTATCCTCGACCCCGGGAGCATCAGCAGCATGTCTCCTTTGCCCAGGAGCTGCTCCGCCCCCTGCGAATCGAGTATCGTCCTCGAATCGATCTTCGAAAAGACCTGGAAAGAGATCCTGGCCGGGAAGTTGGCCTTGATCAGCCCCGTAATCACGTCCACGGACGGACGCTGTGTGGCGATGATCAGGTGAATGCCCGCTGCCCTGGCCATCTGGGCGAGCCTTGTGATCGAATCCTCGACCTCATTTGACGAGGCGAACATAAGGTCGGCCAGTTCATCGATGAATATGATGATGTAGGGGATTTTTTCCTCCTCCGAAGACTGCTGGTTGAAACTTTCAATGTTCCTCGATCCCTTCTCCGCAAGGAGCCTGTATCTGCGCTCCATCTCAAAGACCATCTTTTTGAGGGCCTCGGCTGCTTTCTTGGGGTTGGTGATGACCGGCGATATGAGATGCGGAATGTCTTCATACATCGAGAGCTCAAGGAGCTTGGGGTCGATCATCATGAGTTTGACCTCCGCGGGAGATGCCTTGTAGAGGATGCTCATTACCATCGAATTTATCGAGACGCTTTTGCCCGCGCCTGTCGCCCCGGCCACGAGCAGGTGGGGCATCTTTGCGAGGTCCGCCACCACGGGCGTGCCGAAGATGTCTTTTCCAAGAGCAAGGGTGAGCTTCGATGGGCTGTTACTGAAACCCTCCGACGAGATGATCTCTCTTAAGGAGACCACTTCTCTTTGTTTGTTCGGCACCTCTATTCCTATCGTGGCCTTGCCGGGGATCGGAGAGACCCTGGTGCTTTGCGCACGGAGGGCGAGCGTAAGATCGTCGGCAAGCGTTACGACCCTGTTGATCTTGACGCCTGGCGCAGGCTCGAATTCATACAGGGTGACCACGGGACCGGGATGGACGCGGGTTATTTTGCCCTGGACATCGAAATCCACCAGCTTGCTCTCAAGGAGCGAGGAATTGGCAAAGAGCTCATCCTTTGACGGCCGCAGCAAGGAAGTGTCATAGACGCTCAGGAGCTCAAGGGAAGGGAGCGTGTATCCGGTCTGAGAGGTCATGTGACGCGCCGCCTTTGGGGAAGGCAACTGCTCCGTCTTTGATACTGCAGGAGGCTCGAGCATAAGTTCCGGCATAGGCTCTGAGGTGACCGGGATTTCCTCCATGGGTACGGGGGGCACGGGTGCGACATCAATCCTCTGAGGTTCGCGTATAAGGATGTCGTCTCTGACCTCCCCCGGCTGAATCTGCGCCGCTTGGGGTCTTCCCTCTTTTTTCTTAAAAGAAGATGAAAGCGAAGCCATCGACACAGGAGACAGGAGTATGAGAGACGAAAGAAATCCCGACAGCGAGAATATATATGCGCCGGGGAGAGAGAGGTACCTCTCGAGGAACCGCGAGAGAGAGGAGCCTAAAAGCCCCCCCGGATTGGATTCGGTTTTGAGGTTAAAGGTCGCACAAAAGAGTGATATAAGAAGGGACGACGAAAAAATAAAGAGAAGGCCTCCGAAGAGGTAGACCCTCCGTCGCTCTTTTCCCATAAGTCTCCGTATCCCATAGGCGAGAAGGAAAACGGGTATCGTAAAGACGGAATACCCTGCAATGGTCATAAGGGTGTCTGAGATGTAGGCCCCGGCGATGCCGCCATAGTTCCTGGCAGGAGCATTTGAGTAGGTGAAAAAAGAGGGGTCCCATTTGGAATAGGTGTAGACGCTCAGGCCGAGATAGATGCTGCCCAGGGCCGAGACAACGCCCAGAACTTCCTGCTTCGCCCTTTTTACCCTTTCAGCCATAGCCCAAATATTATAACAGCAGCCAATACAAACCTGTAATAGGCGAATAGGTTAACGGGATGTTTTTTCAGATAGTTCATGAGGAACTTGATCGAAACAAACCCTGTGATCGCCGACGCGGTAAAGCCCACAATAAAGAGCGGGATATTGTGGGTTTCTCCCCCAGCCATCATCTTCCTTGCATGAAGCAAAACGGCCCCTGCGATCACCGGAGTAGAGAGGAAAAAAGAGAACTTCGCGGCAGACTCTCTCTCTATACCCCTGAAGAGGCCCGTCGATATGGTTATGCCCGAGCGGGAGACCCCCGGGATAAGTGCGACAGCCTGTGAAACGCCTATCACTATAGCGTCGGTTAGATTGATATCGTCGACCTTTCTTTGTTTAAGGGCCCTCTCGGACACTAGCATGAAGATACCGACGACGACCAGGGATGCGCTTATGACAGAGGGGGTTCTAAAACGGCTTTCGACAATATGCTCCAGGAGCAGCCCGACAACACCGGCCGGTACGGATGCGATGAGTATCAGAAGCAGAAGTCTCTGTTTTTTCAGGATGATATCGAGCCAGTCTTTCCAGAAACAGGCGAGCAGCGCCAGGAGTGTTCCGGCATGAAGGGCAAGGTCGAAGGTGAGGGAGTCGATCTCCCCGCCCCAGTGGAAGAACCATGGAAAAAGGATCAGGTGTGCGGTGCTGCTGACGGGAATAAATTCCGTCAGTCCCTGGACGATACCGAGTATAAGCGCTTCAAACATCAGGAAATTATAACAGATCGCGGGTCTTTAAATATATTCCGGACCTGAGCAGCGAGGGACCGCAGACGCTGAAGAATCCGGCAACCTGGAGTCTCAGGTAACTGATATGCAGATCTTGCCGAAATGGGCTCCGCTTTCCATATGCCTTAGCGCATCCCGTGCGTGCTCGAATGGAAATACTCGGTCGATTACCGGCCTGAGCCGGTGCAGGGTGATGGCCTTGTTCATGGACTCAAACATCTCACGTGATCCGACTAAGATCCCCTGAACGCACACATTTTTCATCACGACCGGCAGTGGGTTTATCTCTGCCGCCGTGCCTGTCAATATCCCTATCAGGCTGATCCGTCCGCCGGTGCGGACCGCTTTGAGGGATTGCGGCAGTGTCCCTGCGCCCCCGACTTCCACCACGAGGTCTACCCCTGTTCCCCCTGCAAGTTCACGGACTTTGCCGGCCCACTCCGGAACTGTTTTATAGTTGATGCCATGGGCCGCTCCGAGTTGCGCGGCCTTCGCAAGTTTTTCATCGCTGCCTGAAGTGATGAAAACCTCGGCCCCGGCCATCTTTGCAAACTGCAGCGAAAAAATAGATACGCCGCCGGTACCAAGGAGGAGCACTCGTTGCCCCGGCTTCAGTCCCGTTTCGATGAGCGCATGCCAGGCTGTCACCGCCGCGCAGGGAAGCGTTGCGGCCTCCTCATAAGAGAGATGCTGTGGGATCTTTACAAGACCGTCTTCATCTAACGCGACATACTCGGCAAGCATGCCCTGCTTTCCTCCGCCGAGGGCCGACTTCGTCATCGCCTCGGTAAGGCCGCCGGCATGCCAGTCCTGAGTGAATATTCCAGCCACGCGGTCGCCCACCTTTACGCCCGAAACCCCTTCTCCAACGGCGACAACTTCACCGGCCCCATCCGAAAAGGGGACGAAGGGGAGGGGGATTTTCGGGTTGTAAAGACCCTTTATTACCAAAAGGTCGCGGTAATTCAAAGAGACCGCCCTGACCTTTACTACCGCCTGCCCTTGCCCGGGCGTAGGCTGCTCACGCTCCGAAAGAACGAGGTGGTCGATGCCGAATGCTTCTCTGACTTCATATGCTTTCACGTGGCCTCCTTTGTTTTCAGTTCTTCTTAACACTGTATCACATGCGCAATGGAGGACGCTATCCCGGATTTCCGATACATTATCAGCAAGTAAAAGACAGGCTTCTCCCAGTCGGTCAGCGCCAGCAGAGGTAATTCCCGCCCTACTGCCCAGTTTTGTGATATGTTAAGAGAATTGCAGGTACTTCCTGGAACCTTGCGTCTCGTACACTCGTCAACTGAAGATCGTTTCAAGCAAAAATAGATGGGATTCGCTATGAAGTTTGAAAGTGCCGTGGAGTTTTGTTATAGTGGAGGTGTGAAACCGCAAGTTAATGTTATTACCATTGCCGTCAAAGATTTAAAGCGTTCATTGAGGTTTTATCGAGATGGGTTGGGTTTGCCCACGAATGGCATCGTTGGAACTGAGTTTAAAGGCGGCAAAGATCAGCCGGCGGGCGCTGTCGTTATGTTTGAACTTTCAGGAAATCTTATCTTGGCCCTCTATCCTCGCACTGAATTGGCTAAAGACGCTAATGAGCACGTTGGACCCCAAAGCAGCACAGAATTTAGTCTCGGATATATAGCTGAGTCAAAAAAAAAGGTCGACGACATATTAAAACAAGCAAAAAAAGCTGGCGCAGAAATAACGGACGCTGCACATGAGCGGCCATGGGGTATTTATTCAGGCTACTTCAAAGATCCTGACGGTCATCTTTGGGAAGTTATTTATAACCCCTCAGTTAGCTAAAGGACTCAATTCAGGAGTCTATAGATACCAAGCTTTTGCAATTTAGTTGTTGCTGCCTTCAATGTTTGTCGGTAAGTTAAACAAAATGTTCATACTGGCTGCGAAGAATATCTCATCTGGAAATTGCGAACTTTCAACGCAACAATGCTTCCTGTAATTGACACCAGTCAGAGGCACTATGAGACTGGAGATTACAACCGTAAATAAATATATTTAGACAGCGTCCAAATCCCTCTGGTTACACAGAAAAGCCATTTAATTGAATGACAGAAGGCTCGTCGTTTGACATTGCATAGGATAAGGGAAATAGTCTCAACAAATCCAACCTTCCTTGAGACCTACATCATCGTTTTGATATCTGCACTGTTCAAAAGATTCAAGATCGTATAAGTTATCACCATGGTGGGCGCCTGCATATGGGGGTACAAAACATCTTCAGAGCGCGGCGCAATTGTGCAGAGTTTTAATGGAATTACTGAGGATTGTGATCCTGAAAGAGGCTGAATAGGTTACCGATAACAGCTATGTTCAGCAAAAAGTCTACTTTAGTAGCCACTTGATTGTCGCTTTGATGACATTTTATAGTCATCAGATACTCCCTCCTGCTTACAACCAGTCCCTTTGGCCTGATAGCCGATAATTATACCGCTTTGACTAATTTTCCAATGAACAGAACAATCGACGCTAACTGGTTCGACATAGACAAAATTGCCATTGGCAAGCGGATAGGTAGTCTCTTTCCATCCAATCTTTGAAGCATACGAATCAGGCCTTTTCATTTCCTGCTTAAGCTCGGACAAAGGTCTGGTTATCCAGTCCCTGCTGCGATCTTCAACAGACATTTGAGATGCACATCCGTAAAGAAAAATTATATAAAGCAGCAAGCAAACTGTGTTAAAAGACCAATATTTCACAATATTACCCTCATTCCTGTTACACCTCAAAGATTATCGGCATGATCATCGGTTTTCTCTCCATCGTGTTTCTGAGATATTTTTTCAGGACGGACCGTATCTTGGCCTGGATGAGCGACTTGTCTGCGATGATTTCGGCGTCGAGTTCTTTCATGGTGTTGATGACCAATTCCCTGACGTCGCTGATCGTTTCCTGCGACGCGTCCTCGAAGACGAAGCCCCGCGACATGATGTCCGGACCGGAGACGATATTTCCGGTGAGTTTCTCTATGCCGATGAGTATGAGCACTATGCCGTCGTGGGCAAGTCTCCTCCTGTCCCGCAGGACCATGTCTTCCACGTCTCCCACGCCTTTGCCGTCGACGTAGATCCTGCCTGATGTGACCGAGCCACCCTTGACGACTCCGCCGTCCGATATCTCGAGCACTTCGCCGTCGTCGAGGATGAATATGTTCGATTTCGGTATCCCGGTCTTTTCAGCGAGTCTCGCATGGTATATCTTATGGCGGAACTCGCCGTGCACAGGCATGAAGTACTTAGGTTTCACCAGATTCAGCATCAGCTTAAGTTCCTCTTTCGACGCATGGCCCGAGACGTGAATCTCCGAGACCTTTTCATAGATCACGTCTGCGCCCCGCCTGAAGAGGTGGTTGATGATCCTGCCGATCGACCGCTCATTCCCCGGTATCATCTTGGCCGAGAGGATCACGACGTCGCCTTCTTTTACCTTGATCGACTTGTGCTCGTCCGTGGCGATCCTTGAAAGCACGCTCATCGGCTCGCCCTGGCTTCCTGTAGTGATGATAACGACCTCTTCGTCTTTCATGTTTTTCAGGTTATCGAGCTTCATCCATGTGTCCGTGGGTATCCTGAGATAGCCGAGGTCGAGGGCGATCTGCGCATTTGCGACGAGGCTCCTTCCCGAGAGGATCACCTTTCTGCCGAACATGACCGCCACGTCGATCACCTGCTGTATCCTATGGATGTTCGAGGCGAAGGTGGCGATTATTATCCTTCCTTTGGCCGATGAGAAGACGTCCTCGAAGGCCCTTCTCACCTCTTTTTCTGAAAAAGTGTAACCGCCTTTTTCTGCATTAGTGCTGTCGGACATCAGAAGTACCGTACCGTTTTCGCCGTATTCTGAGAACTTGTGAAAGTCCATAAGCTGTCCGTCTACAGGGGTGGGGTCGAGCTTGAAATCTCCTGTATGCACAATCCTTCCCACTGGTGTCGTTATGCCGAAGCCGACACCGTCGACGATGCTATGGGTCACGCGGATGAATTCGATGGCGAAGACGCCGAGGGTCACCACCTCCCTCGGGAGCACGGAGTTCAGTTCCACGTGTTCGAGGTTATGTTCGCGGAGTTTTTCCCTTACGAGCCCGAGTGTCAGCGGGGTGCCGTAGACCGGGACGTTCAGTTCCTTCAGAAGAAAGGGGAGGGCGCCGGTGTGGTCCTCATGCCCGTGCGTAAGGACGATGCCCCTCACCTTTTCCCTGTTTTCGAGTATGTAGGTGAAGTCGGGGATGACGAAGTCAATCCCTAGCATGTCTTCTTCAGGGAACATGAGCCCCGCATCGATGATGACCATGTCGTCTCCGTACTCAAGGACGGTCATGTTCATCCCGATTTCTTCAAGCCCTCCCAAAGGTATGACTGAAAGCATGTTATCCAATGTATTCGTAAACCTCCACTGTATTTCCGCCTTTTTTCTAACGCCTTCGAGAATGAAGGCCGATAACCTGACCCTGAATCATACAGGGCAAAAGCTTCAGACTTGTCGTAAGCGTCTCGTCACCTTTATGGGAGAGATATTTATTTAATGAGCAATTCGAGCAGCGCCTTTTGGGCGTGGAGCCTGTTTTCGGCCTGGTCGAAGACAGCGCTATGGGGACCGTCCATGACTTCGTCGGTTATCTCTTCCCCCCTGTGGGCCGGAAGACAGTGAAGAACGATCGCGTCTTTTTTCGAGCAGGCAAGCAGTCTGCTGTTGATCTGATAGTCCTTGAGCCTCTTTTTCTTCTCCCCGGAATGCGTCTCCTGTCCCATGCTGACCCAAACGTCGGTATACACGACGTCGGCAAGCCCTGCCGCTTCTCTTGGATCGCGCAGTATGACGATCTCGCCCCCGGCGGACGCCTTGGCCTTTTCGAGGATATCGGCATCGGGTTCAAACCCTTCGGGACAGGCCACGGTGAGGTTGAATTCCATCAGCGAGGCCGCCTCGATCATAGAATTGCAGACATTATTCCCATCACCTATAAAAGCGACCTTAATGCCCCTCAGCCCGCCCTTTTTTTCGATTATCGTCATCATATCCGCAAGTATCTGGCAGGGGTGGTGAAGATCGCTTAAGCCATTGATGACGGGGATGGAAGCGTTCGAGGAGAACTGTTCGAGCGTAGAATGTGCGAATGTCCGTATCACGATCCCGCTCAGATACCGTGAGAGGGTCTTTGCAGTGTCGGCCAGGGTCTCCCCCCTTCCAAGTTGCAGTTCAGAGGGGTTCATGGTGATCGCGTTGGCGCCGAGCTGATAGATGCCTGCCTCGAAGGAGACGCGGGTGCGCGTCGAGGGCTTCTCAAAGAGCAAGCCCAGGCTCCGGCCGATGAGCGGACATTTTGCGGCGTCCTTCCCGGCCTTAAAGTCGCGGGCGCGCGTAAGAAGCTCTCCTATTTCATCCGAAGATAAGTCCCGTAATGTAAGAAAGTCTCTTTTCATCCCTTCTCCCGGTTACATTTGATCGATGGTCTGCTCAAGAACGTCGATCAAATGGTCGATCTCTTTTTCGGTCACGATCAGCGGCGGCGTAAACCTCAATATATTTCCCGCGGTGCAATTTATCAGGAGTCCCCTGTCCATACAGGCCTTCACGATCGGCGCGCCGTCGCGTGTCAGTTCCATACCGACCAGGAGACCCATTCCGCGCACCTCAGCAATGACGCTGGGGAACTCCTTTTTCATCTCATCGAGCCTCTTTTTCAGGTACTTGCCCATCCTCCTGCATTGGTCCAGTATGAAGCCGTCTTCAAGGAGCACTTCCATCGTAACGACTGCTGCGGCGCATACGAGCGGGTTGCCGCCGAAGGTAGAGGCATGTGTCCCCGGCTGGAACCCCACAGCGACCTTATCGGTTGCCAGCATGGCCCCTATCGGCACCCCTCCGCCAAGACCTTTCGCAAGGGTGATAATATCGGGTTTGATGCCGAAGTGTTCATACGCGAAAAGTTTACCGGTCCTGCCGATGCCTGTCTGCACCTCGTCGAGTATGAGGAGAATGTCGTGCCTGTCGCAGAGCTCTCTCAGGTCCCGCAGATAATCCGCGTCGGGGATTTTTACTCCGCCTTCACCCTGTATCGGCTCGATAAGTACCGCACAGGTCTCTTTCGTTATCGCCTTGTCTACCGCATCTATGTCGTTGAATTCGACATGAGTAAACCCCGGAAGGAGCGGCTCAAATCCCGCCTTGAACTTTGCCTGACCGGTCGCCGAGATGGTGGCCATCGTCCTTCCATGGAACGAATTGAAGGCGGTGATGATCTCGAACTTGTTGACGCCGACCTGCTCCCTGAAGTATCTGCGGGCCAGCTTTATTGCTGCTTCGTTCGCCTCCGCGCCGGAGTTGCAGAAAAATACCTTATCCGCGAAGGAGTTTTCAACGAGGAGCTTCGCAAGTTTGATTTGCGGTTCTATATGATAATAATTGGACACATGGATCAAGCGCTGCGCCTGTTTTTGTATCGCGACAACGACTTTTGGGTGGCAGTGGCCGAGACAGTTGACCGCGATGCCGCCGACGAAATCCAGGTATTCCTTTCCGTCGGTGCTCCAGACCTTCATCCCGCGTCCTTTTCTCAGGACGATGGGAAATCTGTTATAGGTATTCATCAGGTACTGGCCTGATTCTTCCAAGAGTTTCTTGACGTCCATGCAGGAATAATACCCTAAAAAGTATTGAAAAATCAAACGGATAGAGATTGGGAATAGGAACGCAGGCAGCCAGAAAGGCGCCTACCGTTCACGCTTCCTCCCGAAGACTTATTCTCCATTCAGTCCCTTTGCATTCGGCTCATAAGTACGTTGCCGGCAGACAAATGCCTCCGGCTGTGGATACTACGGGCGCATGCAAGTGCTTTCCCGATGTGAGATTCTCACAGGAACCTATAGTTTCCAGAAGTCTAAATCGACTGCGGAGTACATGCAGAAATCTTCACAGGCTGGCGCAACATGCTCGCACTTTTATCGCATCTGTCGTTGAATGAAGAATGAAGGTTTGACCTCACACTGCTTTTACATGCAAGGGGCTTTGAGTGAAGCGTTATTTTCGGGCTGTAAGAAGGCGGCCAGGTTTTTTCTTGTTATAATTTGATTTATGGGCTTCACTGCATATCTGGTGAATTGTTTCATTTATGGTGAACATTTATCGTCTGGCTCGGTAAGGGGATGGCCTAATCAGATTGACTTGCATTTTGCAGGGCACGACATTAGCATCATTCAGAGGCCGAAGATACTTGGTGTGAATCCTGCTGACTATCGGGGAGAAGCGGTTTCGACAACGAAGGTCGTAGTTCATGACGTTGGCCCGAAGGGCATTCCCGCAGTTGTTGAGAAGGTACACGGCCTTGCCACCCTCCTTTCCCTGATTACGTGTTCACAGGTGGTAATGTACAGATGGAAGTATGATGGTGCTCGTCCGCGCGGCAAAGCCTGGAGTGTGATTGCAAGAACGGGTTTTTTTATTCCGATGCTAAACATTGGGCGAGGTAGTGCTGTGCGAGAATTTCTTGAAAAGGCATGGCCTGCCTATTTTGACCTTGAGGAGCGCCGAAAGCTCAGGGTAGCCATCGACTACTTGGTCTCAAGTCAAGTCCTTCTCTTGCCCCTAGAACTCAAGCTCCTAACAATGTTCGTCCTCTTTGAGAATCTGAAGTCAACCTTTGCATCATCCATGGGATATGAGTATAAGAAAGGGTATTATCGGAAAACATCTCATGAACGATGGACATTTGAGAGCCTGCTGATGGCGATGTTCAACGATGTGGGCATGCACCCTGAGCTCGGCGCCATAAAAACCCTTCGCGATGAGCTCATCCACTCGGGCGTTAGTCAAATGCCATACGATGAGCAAAGGAAGATATATGCAGTCGCCCAAGATCTCGCAAGGGAGTACTTCATGCGGCTTCTTCGGTTTTCGGGCTCCTTCTCTCTCTTCTCAGGGCGAGGGAAGCGGATGAAAATAACTGTCTCTTGATCGAGTCTTGGAATAGACAAAATCTCCGAAGGCACACACGAGCGGTTTGTGATTATCGCTGAAAAATTCAATTAGAAGATGGCTGCAAAGGCATTAAGGGGGAATCAATGACCTTTTTCGGACTAAAATATCGCGCTGTAACCGTTATTTTAGGAAATAAATAGCCTTGGAAAGATACTTAGGATGGCGGATATCAGTCATACACCGGGCGCTCACTTCCAACAGGAAATCAACGCAATCGATCATATAGTCGGAGTGAGGTGTATCAGGTGCACTTCAAAAATTGGATGGTTAATGTCGGGACAGGGATAATGCAGGCAAAGACGTGACAAAACATATTCCTCAGAATTCTTTAAATACCTTTGCAAGTGAGTCGCCTGCAACATGCATCCGGAACTCGTTGAAATAGCCGAAAGGGGTTTGCATAACTTTGTACCCAGCCCCTTCCAGTCTCAGGCGAACCTCTTCGAGTAAACTGCCTGCAAACTCAGCCGACGATTTGCTCGTCGACAGATGGTTGAAAGAGTGAAGCACCACATTTCTTACGTTGAACTTGCCCGCGAGCCATTTCGTATTCTTAACAAACTTCTGGACGACGCCGTCATACTTTCCCTCGTCCTCCGCTTCGCAGTGGAAGAAGATAACGACTGCATTTCTCATCGATTCCTCTTTCTCGGCATCAGGGACGTCCTCGATGGTCTTGGATGCCGTTTTATACCACCATTCTTTTGTGTAGAACATCAGAAGCTTCATGCGTTATTTTCGAATAACCAGGGACAGAGTGTCAATTGTAGAAAAAGCCACTCTGTCTGTTTGTGTATCAGAGGCCAAGAGATGTCCCGAGACTCTGCAGGCTGCCAACTTCTCAAGGAGCCTGCAAGCGGAGGAAAGCAGTATCTGGGTGAATAAGTAGCGCTATCCGCCCCCTACGCCTTTCTGCAGACAAGCTGGGCTATGGCTTTCGGCGGGGCGCCGACGATCCCTTCAAAGGTATATATCACCTCCCAGTCGTGAAACCATGAAAGAAGCTCCCCGGCTTTAAGGAGGTGGTCAGGGTTTTTCGGCTTTCCGAATCGGGCCTGTTCCGTTGTGAATGTCTCATACATGAGAATTCCGCCTTGTTTCAGAGACTTCGCGATGAAGGGGATGAGGGGACGGTGGAGATAGCGGAAGACAAGGACTGTGCTGAAGAAGAGACCCTCCAAAGGATTGACGCCTTGTTGTTCGAGGTCCACCTGCCAGAATTGTACAGTTACCCCGGCCGCCTGCGCGTTCAGCCTCGCCTGACTGAGGGCCTCTTCCGACCTGTCTGCCAGAACGACTGAAAAGCCCTTTGACGCAAGGAATATCCCGTTATGTCCGTCTCCCGAGGCAAGATCAAGGATCGGATAATCCTGGTAGCGTCCAAGGACACTACCATCATCTTGGTAGCGGGGCGACCCACTACCAAGATCTTTCAGATCATCGGAGAAGAGATATGAATATTGAGTAAGAAGTTCATCCGGACCGGACTCGCTTCTGAAGTCAGCATGGGACTCGCTATCCGTGTTCAATGACTAGCGCCTCTTGCTCAGAACGTCTATTGCCAATGGTATTGTACTAATCGCTCCAATAATCAACAGTGTCCACCCTATGGCCTTTCTCTGATCGTCATTGAGTCTGTCTGCCAATAACAGACCGGCTCCCGCTCCGATCATTCCGCGTGTGCCGGCTATTAAGGCGATTTCCGGCAATGTCAATTCTGATTTTTTCATGGTCCCTCCTTGATAATTTCTATTCTACCAGCACTTTGATGTAATGAGGAGGGCATCGAGAATCAGCATAACACCATTCAGTTGCAATTTGGGTATGATATTAATTATGGGACACGCTGCGGGAAAAGACATTCACAGAAGGCTTGGCGCAAAGATAGATAGCCTGACTTTTCGCGCGCCGTGGAATGAGACCCTCCATGCCATTTTAAAAGAACTCTACGCACCGGATGAAGCGGATCTTATAGTAAAGATGCCTTTCACGCTGACACCCTTTGACCGACTGAGATCCATAACGGAATACAACGAGGCACATCTCCGCAATCTTCTGGACAGCCTCTGCTCGAAGGGCCTGGTCATGGACTTTTGGCTGTCCGGTTCCTACCACTATATGCCGGCCCCCCTGGTAATTGGGATATTTGAAATGACGATGATGAGGACCGTCCCGGACCAGGACTGGAAGAAGATCAGCAGGCTTTTTCATGACTATATGCTCACGCAGCCGGATTTTCTCGCGGCGAACTACGCCCATGGGGAGAAGGTCGGCCTCCTGAGGACCATTCCGCACGAGGAGATGATTGATCGGGAGGACTATGTCGAGATCGTCGACTACGAGCGGGCCTCGGCGATCATCGAGGAACAAACCAGTTTCGCTATCGGCACCTGCTCATGCAGGCATACCGCCACGCACGCCGGGACAAAGACCTGCAAGGTCCCTCTCGATACCTGCTCCTCATTCGGCATAGCCGCAGAATTCCTTTCGCGGCGCGGCCTTGCCAGGAAGGTGTCGAAATCTGAAATGCAGGATAACGTCTCCCGCTCCAAAGAACTCGGTCTGGTGCTCAATATAGATAATGTGAGGAGAAACCCCGCCTACCTCTGCCACTGCTGCAGCGATTGCTGTCATCTTCTCGTCGGCATGAAGAGATGGGGGTATACCAACATCGTCATCACCGCCAACTTCCTTCCGGAAACTGACAGCGAAAGGTGTACGGGCTGCGGCCAATGCGCCCGTGCCTGTCCCATAGACGCCAGGATCATGGTTAAAGACGATGACCCCGGATCAAAAAGAAAGAAGAGGCCGGTTACCGACGAAGCTATCTGCTTGGGCTGTGGGGTTTGTGCGCTGCAGTGTAAGAGCAAGGCATTGGCCCTCGTCCGCCGGAAGAAGCGGATCATTACGCCTGAGACGACATTTGAACGCATTATGCTACAGTGCCTTGAAAGGGGGACGATCCAGAACCAGCTCTTTGATAATCCCCGGAGCGCGAAGCATAAGTTTATGCGGGGCTTTATCGGAGGATTTCTGCGCCTCCCCCCGGTAAAGCGGGCGTTGATGAGCGATGCATTGCGATCGACTTTTTTGGCTGCAATGAAGAAAGGCGCTTCAGCCCAGGGCAGGGGCTGGATTACTGAGGTATAATCGGTTTACATGCTTAAGTCTGCCCTTGCCTGTCTTTTGAAACGCGGTGATATATCCGCTGATCAATAAGGAGTAATGAGGTATGAATATGGTAAAGTATATAAAAGAAAGGATAATTGTGATATGAAAATAGCTGTGACGGGAAAAGGTGGAGTAGGCAAGACGACGCTCTCTGCGGTGTTGAGTTTCCTTTTTGCCTCGGAGGGCAAGAAGGTCATCGCGGTCGATGCCGATCCTGACGCCAACCTGGCGTCTGCACTCGGTATCTCAAGGGCAGATGCAGGGAAGATAAGACCGATAGCAGAGCTTGGGGAGTTGATAGAGGAACGGACGGGCTCAAAGCCCGGCAGCATGGGGGGCATATTCAAACTTAATCCCAAAGTGGACGACCTGCCTGAAGGGTTCGGCTTTAAGATCGACGGAGTGACCCTGCTTGTGATGGGGAAGACAAAGGCCGCTGCGTCCGGGTGCTACTGCCCGGAAAGTGTTTTCCTGAAGAGGCTGCTCAAGCACCTTGTTGTCGAAAGAGACGAAGTGGTGATCGTCGATATGGAGGCAGGGATAGAGCACCTCACGCGCGGGACCGCAGGTGCCGTCGACGCCTTTATCGTTGTGGTCGAGCCGGGGCAGAGGTCGATCCAGACCGCAGGCGTTGTCAAAAAGATGGCGCAAGAGCTGGGGGTAAAAAATGTATTTGTCGTCGCCAATAAGGTCAGGGGCGGCAAGGATGTGGAATTTATCAAAGGCGGCATAGGTGATGTCGGTCTCATAGGACATATCAGTTTAAGCGATTCCGTGATGGAGGCCGATATTCAGGGGGCTTCTCCTTTCCTGCATTCCCCTGCCACCGTCGACGAAATAAGGAAGATCAAATCGGCGATCGAGAAGGTGCTGAATGCTTCATGAGCGCCTATGATCGATAAGGGATCACTTAGGAAAGAACTTCTAAAAAGAAGAGATTCGATTCCCCCTGAGGTCAGGAAGTCCAAAGACAGGTCGATACTTGAGCGGCTCTTGCCGTTAGAGGAAATTAGGCACGCGGGATTGCTGTTACTCTTTGCCTCATTTCGCTCCGAAGTAGATACTCGCGGGATGGCGATACGGCTTATCAATGAAGGTAAACGGGCGGTGTTTCCCAAAGTGGACAGGGAAAGGCGTGGTCTGCTTCTTTACGAAGTGAAGGACATCGGGGAACTGATTCCGGGCTATATGGGCATCCCCGAGCCCTCCGTGCTTACCGACGAAAGAATGGCCGGTATTAACGGTGTCGACGTAGTGGTGATACCGGGGGCCGGTTTCGATGCCGAAGGCAACAGGATCGGCTATGGCGGAGGGTACTACGACAGGCTTCTTTCATCCCTGACCCGTGATGTCACGGTCGTTGCCCCGGCATATGAGGAGCAGATAATCGATTTAGTCCCTTCCGAATCTCATGATATAAAGGTCGGCATGATCGTTACGGACCGACGTGTGATCAGGTGCACTCCTCACTTGCCCGAATAATTTGTAGCAGATAACGTATTTGGGTCGAGCCCCATGAGATAAGCGATACCCTTTGCCGATAATTACTTCCTGAGAGGGCCGCTCTCTTCCTCATCCTCTCTTCTCTCGCTCTCTTTTTCAGTCGAATTGTCTTCCTGCAAAAAGAGTTCATCCAAGCGGCAAAGACTTTTCAGATCGCAGCAAGAGGTGCCGTAACTTATCGATAATGCCCGGTCGCTGTTTCTCTTGGAGTTGAATAGCTCAAGGTTCTTTTGAAATCTGGAGACAACCCTTTCCGCCTCGGCTTCAGTGGCCCCGATCGGAATGACTGCAAACTTGTCACCTGCCACCCTGGCAATGACATCTGATTCACGGAAAGTGTCTCGAAGTATATTGGCTGCATCTTTCAGTGAGACCTCTCCGCAGTTTGGCCCGGATGTATCAGTAATATCCTTATTTTTTTCAACTTCTGCATGTAACACACACGCGCTCTTTTTTTGTCTCCTGGCAATCTTCATCTGCTGCTCAGCAAGCGCCAGGAAACCCCTGCGGTTATACATTCCCGTAAGTTCGTCGGTAAGGGATCTTTCCGTAAGCTCTTTGTCCGCAGGCAGCGGCGCAGGGACATGAGCCCTTGCCTTTTTGCCGAATGACTTAATGAGATAACGCATGAGTTCAAATCTGTTCTTTACGCCCACTTTCTTATATATCCTGCTCAGGTGGTCCTTGACAGTCTGTTCCGCAATCGTCAGATGTTTTGCAATCTCGGCATTTTTCAGACCGTCAAGAAGACCTCTGAGCGCATCGGTTTCCCTCGGCGTCAGACGGAAACGGATTTTCATATCTCTTAGGTATGTTTCTTTGTTCACTCTAGCGCCTCACTTTGGTTCATTAATCGCGTTTGCCGCGATAACCGGTTATCCCATTTGCTCCGATTATGGGTATAGTTTGCGATTTGTGAGACGGATATTCAATCCTACTTGGGTAGGGGGATAAGAAAAAATTTGATATGCGGCCGCTCAGAGGCCGGTACTATTGCGTAATCACTCCGTTTGGCAGTTCGTCGGTGTCATCGGTGCTACAGGGGAAGTGACGGGAGAGCAGGTCTCCTGCCTCTTTGATCGTCTCGCAGAGCGCATCGCAGGCGCGGCCTTCGGCGACGCCCTTTGATACCTGTGAGGCCAATTTGTTCAGGGTCTCCTGTCCGATCTTTTCATGTATCCCCCTGTCGGCCAGCACCCAGACCTTCCGTTCGAGGAGTGAGATGAAGAAGAGAACGCCGGTGTGTTCCTTTGTCCTTGTCAGCCCCTTTTCATGGAAGGCCCTTATGGCACGGTGACGCACCGCGTGCTCCCTTCTGCGCGCGCTCAGAAAGGCGGTCCTGAGAGGATGATATTTCCTGAAGATAAATCTGAAAGGGAAGAAGAAGATGAATGTCAGGGGTATGAAAAACCATATCGAGGCGTTAAGAAACAGGGCTGTTATCGCCATCGCTACCAGGCTCCCGCCCACGACGCCGCCGATCACCTCACCGTCGAGATAATCGTCGCTTCTGTCCACCACCATTACCACGATCTCGCCGGAGGTGCGGCACTCCACCTCTTTGGTGGTGTCCTTTATCCTTTCCTTTTCTTCTTTCGTAAAAAAAAGTTCGGCTCTCTGTCCCATTACCAGTCTCCCGACGCCCCGCCGCCGCCGAAGTCGCCTCCACCACCGCCGCCGAAGTCGCTGCCGCCGCCGCTGCCGAATCCGCCCCCTCCGAACCCTCCGCCGTAAAACCCGCCGGGTCCGAAGCCTCCTCCCCGTCCGCCCGACGAGAAGAGGGAGGGAAGCAGAAGTCCGGCGGCGACACCCACGATGGCGAGGATGAGAAAGCCGACCAGGCCTACGGATACGGAAGCCAGAAAGACACTCAGGGGCAAGCCCAACGCCCCTCCAATCGCTCCGAGGGGGCGGGATACGCTCCCGAGGACGACGACTGCAATGCCGATGAATATGAGAAAAGTGAAGAGACGAGAAGACGATTCACGTTTGTTGGCCGCGATGGTTTCCATCCGCCTTAAATTCTCCGCGCGTTGTATCAATAAGCGCCGAGACGCCCGCTATGAACCCTCCGTCATAGTCTCCTCTCTTGAACCTCGGTTTTACCACGAGGTCTATTATCCTTCCGGCCATCAGGTCTGTCAACTTGCCTTCGAGCCCGCGCCCCACCTCGATTCTCATCTTTCTGTCCTGTTTCGAAACGACGAAGATTACGCCGTTGTCCTTTCCTTTTTGCCCTATCTTCCATGCCTCTGCGACCTTGATGTCGAAGTCCTCGATCACTTCCCCCTCGAGGGAAGGAACGGTCAGGATCACTATCTGTGTCGAGTCGGTCTGCTCGAAATTCTTCAGCTCGTTTTCGAGTTCCCCCTTTGCTTGGGGCGAGATCATGTTTGCATAATCATTCACGTATCCTTGCAGCTTAGGCACATCGAGGGCAAGAGCATGCCCGACAAAAATTAAAAATACGACTGCTGCCAGTGAGAAAGAAAGGGCGATGTGGTTGATTCGAGCGACTTGGAGGCTTTTCGTCAACAATTCTTGGCCAAGAGAAGCGTCAGCAGAACCGACTGTCTGAGTCCCGAAATCATTCGAGGCGAGTTTCGGTGCTGCAGCGGCGCGAGCCGTAGAATTGTAGAAAAACCTCCTTATAAAGCGAGAAGTAATCACGTCGTCCTTAACCGCTATTGAAACTGTACCTTTGGCGCCTTCTCCGCCCCGGCCTCTGCCTTAAAAGGTTCTTTTAACTGAAGGTGCAGGAGCAGGCTGTTTGTCATGCTGTTAGGGAACGTCCTGATGGAAACGTTGAAGGTCTCCACCGCCTTGTTGTAACGGACGCGGGCAACATTGATCCGGTTTTCAGTCCCTTCGAGTTGGTGCTGCAGGTCCTGAAAATTCTGGTTTGCCTTGAGGTCCGGATATTTCTCGACTACCACCATCAGCCGCTGCAGAGCGCTCGATAGTGCGCCCTGTGCCTGCTGGAACTGCTGGAGGGCCTGGGGGTTGTTTATCATGTCTTTGGACATCTGGATCGAGCCCACCTTTGCCCTGGCCTCTGTTACCTGGGTAAGCGTTTCTTTTTCGTGTTTCGCATAGCCCTTGACGACTTCTACGAGGTTGGGGATCAGGTCGTTTCTTCTTTGGTATGAAGCCTCGACGTCACCCCAGGCGGCCTTCACCGCTTCTTCGTTTGTCTGTATCTGGTTGTACCCGCAGCCCGAGAGTGCCGATAACATCGTCGCCAAAAGAATAAAAACAAGATGTCTTAAATGTCTTTTCATTAATGCCTCCATTGTCAAGATACTTCCTTTAGGGGTTTATGAATAATACGGTCAGGTTTATAATATCCTTTTGATTTTGGAGAAAGCCTCTTCGATTATGTGCGGCTCGGGCAGGAAAGTGCTCCTGAAATACACTCCGTCCTCCTGCCTCCCGAACCCTGAACCCGGGACGAAGACGACTCCCTCCTTAAGCGCAGCGCGCACGAATTGCAGGTCCTTCCTCCATTTCTGAGTTTCTATTTTTATAAACGCATAGAACGCGCCCTTGGGGACCGGGAACGAAAGAGGCAGTTTCCCGGCCATTTTCACGAATGTATCACGCCGCTCGATAAGCTTCCGGTTCATGTCCGCGATGTATGCCGGGTATGAAGGGTGCACCATTGCGGTTGCGGCCGCCCTCTGGTATTCCCAATTTACGGAAAGGCGCTGGTTGCAGAGGAGGAAGAATGCATTCTTGACCTCTGACCACCTGTCGCCGTGGAACGCTACCCATCCTATCCTCGCGCCGGTGTAGCTGAAGTCCTTGGAAAGTGAGCTCCCGTATATGAACGGCACCTTGTCCCTCGCTACCTTCCTGAAGTCCACCGGTTTGCCTTCCAGGATCAGCCGGTCGTAGGACCCGTCGTAAAATATCGGAACGTCGTATTCGGCACAGAGCTTAACCACCTCTGCGAGGTTTTTCTCGGAATACACGGAGCCCAAAGGGTTATTGGGGTTGATGATCACCATCGCCTTTGCGCCCTCGATCTTCTTCGCCAGATTTCCTATGTCTATCTGGCCTTCGGCATCGTGCCGGTAAAAGACGCTGTCGCCCTCGAACTGTTTCGCTTTGCTCAGGTAAAGCGGATAGACCGGGTTCGGAAGCAGCACCTTCTCCCCGAACCCGATGAACGAATGGAAAAAAAAGTCTATGCCCTCGGTGAGACCGGCGACGGCAAAGACGTCTTCGGGGCTGCACTTCTCTATCTTTGCGACCGTTTTCCTGAACCGTTCGTCGCCTTCAGACGGGGCGTAGCCTTTCCAGTTTTCGTCGAGCGCATTTTTCACCGCTTCGGCGATCACTTTAAACGGTTCGAAGCCGTACTGCGGCGGGTCCCCGATGTTGAGGTAAATCATCTTCTTGCCCTTCGCCTCTTCGCGCTTCGCCTCCATTACGATGTCCCTTATCGGGTAGCTGACAACGTTCATTCTTTCCGTGGGCCTGTAAGGCAGTTGTCGTTTCAGATGTAACATGGTATATCCTTTATGGCCGTCAAAATAGTATCTGCTCTCTCTTTGGAAGGGTATGTCAGAGCCGGTCGAATTGATACTGAATAGATTTTCCGCATGAGAAAAGGATAACACTTAAAAAAGGGATTTGACAAGAAAAAGGCGGCCCTAATGTTTTTTTCGATCGCCCACATCCACGAAGTGACATAGGTAGGGGGATGATCAGGATTTTTTTGGTTGACAGCATTTGACGACATAGGTGTCGCTGATTTCTATAAGTCCTTTCCCGACGATATCGGCGACATCGGGCAGGATGCTCGTGATCATTTCCACCGAATCAACGGCCTCGATCTTTACCGGGAGGCTTGTAGATAGTTCGAGCATCTTCGACGTATGGAAAACGCCGTCGCTGCCGTAGCCGGCGACCCCCCTGAAGACGCTCACGCCGGCCATCTTCTTTCTGTAAAAGATGTCCATCAACACTTCATACAAGGGCCTGCCGCCGATCTTGTCAGTCTCGTCCACGTACACGGTAAGTTTTTTTGCCGGTCCCTTTGTCACCATCACAGACTCCTATATCATCTTTGAGATAACTTCACCCGCCTTCAGTGCGATGAACCCTGCTGCTACGCTGAACACTACGTTTATCCCGGCGATCATCCATTCCCCGTCTCTGAGGAGGTTCCCCGTTTCAAACTCAAAGGTCGAAAAAGTTGTATAGGCCCCCAAAAAACCCACTGCCAGAAACAATCTCCACTGGGGGCTGATCATCAGCCGTTCAATCGACAGAGACATTACCAGTGCGATGAGGAAGCTCCCGCTTACGTTGATGAAGAAAGTGCCTAAGGGAAAACTCCTGCCCCATCTCTGTCCTATCCAGAGCGAGACGGCGTATCGGGTGACCGCGCCTAAAAATCCGCCCAAACCAATAATCAGATAGTTCTGCATTTCCACTTAAGAATAAAATATCGTCGCCCGGCTTTTCAATACGACTCGATACGGGAAGGACAAAGGCTTCACTAAAGAAGCAACGGAAGATAACCGAAAAATCAGGTATTGAGGTCTTTCTCTTTCCCCTCTTCTTCTGTCAGGAGTCTCTTGCCCCCGATAAACCTCTTGAGGTAATAAGGGGTCTCCAGGCTGTCGATAGTGACTTTTTTCCCTCTGGAAGAAGCATGGATGAAAAGGTTATTCCCCAGGTAGATGCCCACGTGGGAAGGGAATGACGCATAAGTCCTGAAGAAAACAAGGTCGCCGATGGACAATTCGTCCTTGTCCACGGCCTCGCCGGTCTGGAACTGTTCTCTGGCGGTCCTGGGGAGTTCGATGCCAAGGAGACCGTAGACCTTCTTTACATAGGCGGAGCAGTCAATACCAAGGATGCTGTTGCCGCCGAATTTATAGGGTATATTGACCAGCTTTTTCGCGAATGTGACAAGCTTGTCGGGCATAGTTTTTTCCGTGAATTCCTCCGACTCAGAGACCTTCTTAAGCTCCTCGTCGATATTGACACGCCTCCCTATCACCTCGCTGTAAGTGTCGGCGGTTGCGGGATCAACCTTTTCTTCAAGGTAGAGCTTCTGGCCGACTGTCAGGGAAGGTGCTTCAATCTCGTTCAGCTTCATCAGATCATCAACATCCATATCGAATTTCTTGGCGATCTTCCGGAAAGTATCGCCTTTCTCTACAATGTAAGTCTTCGGGCCTATATGCCTTACAAGGAGCTTCCTCCCCTTTCTCAGTTTAGGGGACTTCAGGTTATTAAGCTTTTTGAGTTCGTCAGTGGATATCGAATATTTTTTCGAGATGGAGGCAATGGTTTCGCCTTTTCTCACCGTGTGATAAAGGGTATCAGGGGCCTTTACTGCCGATGCCTCAGCCTCTCCCTGCTGACTCTCGCGGGCTTCTTTGCCGGCATGGACGGATCGTGCGGTGTTCTTTCCTCTCTTTTTTGCAGAGGCTTTTTTGCCGGTGATGATGACAGTCGTACCCGGCTTCATGTGCCTGGCGGAGACCTTGTTCTCCCTTTGCAGGTCTTTGACGCTCACCTTGTATTTCTTGGCTATGCCGGCAAGGCTGTCACCCTTTTTCACGGTATATTCGATAGATGCCTGGACCTTGGATGCTATAAATAAAAAGACAAGGAGCGATACCAAAGACAAAGACCTCAAGACATAATTCCTCATGCCGCCTCCTCGCGTGTTAATTCCGAAATTGTCGGAAGCTCCGTCAAGTCCTTCAAACCGAAATACTGAAGGAACTCGCGAGTCGTGCCGTAAAGGAGAGGTTTGCCTGGGACTTCTTTTCGTCCCATGATCTTGATCAGTCTTCTGTCGAGAAGCGTTTTTATCACCCCATCGGAGTTGACTCCCCTTATCTGCTCGAGTTCCGCCTTGATGATTGGTTGCTTGTAAGCGATAATGGCGAGGGTTTCGAGCGCCGGCATCGAGAGTTTGCCTGCGGAGGCGGTGGTTTTAAATTTTTTTATCCATGGAGCATAGTGCGGGTTTGTGACCATCTGATACCCGTTGGCGATCTCGACAATGAGCAGTCCGCCATCTCTATGAATATATTCGGTCATCATCTCGTCAAGGAGTTGTTTAAGTTCGGCTTCAGGGAGATCGGTGCCGTTTTTCAGTTCGCCTAGCGTAAGGGGTTCTCCCGAAACGAACAACAGTACTTCTAACAGAGATTTCTTCTCGCTAAGTTCCATAGTAAAGTGCACCAACTATACCAGAATAGGGAGGAAAAATCAATTATAAACCATACTTAAAAAAGTAAAATATATATTAATGCGTCTGGGGATGTTGGGACTTGTTTGCCGCTTGTATAAGAGACGGTTACCGTATACAATTAAATAAATAAATACTTAAAAATCCAGTTTCAAGGAGTCTCACATGGAAAGATGGAAATGTCTGGTTTGCGGCTATATTTACGATCCTGAAACGGGTGACCCCGATGGCGGAATTGCTCCTGGTACCCCCTTCGAAAAAATTCCGGATGATTGGGTATGTCCTATCTGCGGCGCATCCAAAGACCAGTTCGAAAAAGAAGCATAAAGTACGAGGCAGTGGGCGGACCCACTACCTCGGTATTACTATTTAAGGCCGAGGACGTCCTGCATATCGTATAATCCAGCCGGTTTTGCGGCAAGCCAGAGAGCAGCTCTGAGCGCGCCGCGTGCGAAGGTGTCCCGGCTTGAGGCCTTGTGGGTGATCTCGATCCTCTCGCCGAGGCCGCCGAAAAGCACCGTATGCTCGCCTACGATATCGCCGGCGCGCAGGGTCTGGATGCCGATCTCCTTTTTCGTCCTCTGCCCGATGATCCCTTTCCGGGCATAGACGGCGACTTCATCCAGGTTGCGGTCTACCGCTTCAGCGATGACCTGTGCCATCTTCAACGCCGTGCCGCTCGGTGCGTCCTTTTTCAGCCTGTGGTGGGCTTCGACGATCTCGATGTCATAGTCATCGCCGAGAGCCTTTGCCACATCCTGAAGCACCCTCAAAAGGACGTTGACACCCAGGCTCATGTTCGAAGCCATCACACAAGGAATTTGCTTTGTAAGAGGCCCGATCTCTTTTATATCATCTGCGCTAAATCCGGTCGTGCCGATAACCATCGCCTTCCCTCCGGCCGCGGCGGTCCTCAGATTCTGCTTTGTCGACTCTACCGAGGTAAAGTCGATTATCAGGTCCACGGCATCGATTATCTTTTCGATACCGTCGGACAGTCTGACGCCTGTCTCCCCGATACCGATAATTGTTCCTATGTCCTTGCCGGCATCTTTATGCCCGGCCCTCTCGAAGGCAGCTGCCAGCTGAAGCCCTTCGTACTCCTTCGATAGGGTCACTATCCTGCTTCCCATCTTGCCGGCCGCGCCGGCTATTCCTATTTTTATCATGTCGTGCCTCCGTCCGAGAAAATTAATAGAACTTTAACAAAAATCTCGCTAAATGTCACCAAACGGCTATCAGAGCGATAAGCCCAACGCCGGGCTCATAGGGGCCAGAGGGAGAGATGGATGCGGTAGGTGTAGTAGACAGCATTATTATTTACAGGTATTGTCAGGGCCTTTTTATAATTGGGCATCGCGTTTTGACCTTTGATGCACTTTCGATTGCCGCTAATTATCTGCACTTCAAAGGGCCAGATGCAAAATGAGATGTGCTGTACATCACAGTGGGCGCCCTTGTAATAATTGTGTGAAGTACAATCGAAAATTTAGTCCGCTCGGTGTTAAATACGTCCCGTACAAAACAGGTTAGAGACTTTGTAATGCGCATTATGTACTCCCTATACATCGCACGAGTGACTGCACGCCAATCTATGGGCAGTTCATCTGAAAATGAAGGCCCACACATCAGACTTTCATCCGGTAACCGGGCCACACTTTCAGCAGGAAACTAGAGAGCCATCCCGATATTCGATTTGCATTTCGTTGTTTGTTCATCAAAGAACGCATATCCCATATTATTTGTCCAGTATTTCTCTTATCTTTCTTAAAAGATCCTTAGGCGATACCGGTTTCATGATAAAATCAAATCCTTCTTTAAGCATACTCTCCTTATCAATCCTGTCCGCAGTGTACCCGCTGGAAAAGAGAGTTTTTATATCGGGTCTCATTGTTTTTATTCTATCGTACACTTCTTTACCGCTTTTTTTAGGCATTATCATATCAAGCATAACAAGTTGAATTTTATCTTTGTTGTCCATAAACTTTTTTATTGCTTCCTCTCCATCTTCAGCGAGAATTACTTTATACCCATACGTCTGAAGTACAATTGAAAAAAGTTCTCTTAATGCATCTGTCATCCTCGGCCACAAGTATCGTCTCGGTCCCAGGCGAGGGAAGAGGTTCAATTGCAGTTTTCACAATGACTTCTTCCGTTGATTCGATTGCCGGGAGATATATCCTGAAGGTCGTCCCCCTTTCAGGCTCACTGTAAACATTGATATAGCCGTTATGCTGCTTGATTATGCCGTATGCCATCGCAAGACCCAGCCCTGTGCCCTTTCCGACCTCCTTGGTAGTAAAAAAAGGCTCGAATATCTTGGCCATAGTCTCTTTTTCCATTCCGCTGCCTGTGTCAGACACGGAAATGACTGCAAACATTCCAGGCTCACCGTAACCATGAACTCGAATGAAGGTATCATCCAGTTCCACGAGTTGTGTTTCTAAGGTTAGATGTCCTCCATGAGGCATAGCGTCCCTTGCGTTCGTCGCAAGGTTCAGAAGCACCTGTTCTATCTGACCGGCGTCAGCCATACTGATTACATCTTTGTCTGTAAAATCAGTGCTTAGCTCGATATCTTCACCGATTAGTCTGGAAAGTAACTTTTCGAACCTCTTCATCATGGCATTTATATTAATAGGTTTAGGATTCAATATCTGTTTTCTGCTGAAGGCAAGAAGGCTGTGTGTAACCTCAGCAGCCCTGTCTGCCGATACGAGTATCTGGTCCACGTTTTCCCTCAGAGGATCGTCGCTTCTCATATGCGTTTGCAGGAGATATCCATAGCCCATGATTGCAGACAGGATATTGTTGAAGTCATGCGCAATCCCGCCGGCAAGAAGTCCGACAGCTTCCATCTTCTGGGCGTGAAGGAGCTGTTCTTCGAGTTTATTGCGCTCCGTGAGGTCTCTCCCTACGCCGCTGATACCCATTAAGTTTCCTGTATAGTCCCTCAGCAGTACAACTCTGAATTCATACGGGATTTGCCTCCCGTCTTTGGTAACTACTGTTGCATCAACACTGGCACTGCCTTCTTTAACCGCCTTCCGAATGGCCTCGGATACTCGCTCTATGTCATCCTTTCGGAAGAAATCAGCAGGCTTCATCAAGACAATTTCCTCGTCGATGTAACCTGTGACAACATTCATTGTCTTATTCCATCTGAGGAATCTTCCCTCTAAATCAAAAACAAAGAATACGTCTTTCAGTGTATTTAGTGCATTTTACAATAAACGTTTTCTCTTCTTTAAGTGTTTCATCAGCCCGCTTCCGTTCAGTGACATCGCGAATATTACATTGTGCCAGCCTTGCCCTGTCGACCATATATATATCCGTGTAGATATATTGCCCGGACTTGGTTTTTACCGGAACATCATCGTAATTAATAATGCCGCTCTTGTTCAAAGCCTGCATTATCGTTGGGAAATCACTCATATCGAGCGATACACCGATATCCTGAAGCTTTTTCCCGATGCACTCCTCTTCGGAATAACCCAACATTTTCTCGGCGGCCGGATTAGCATGGGTTATATTCCCTTCGCGTTTTTCGAGAAGCACTATCCCGTCGCTTGCGGTCTCAAAAATACGCCTGTAGCGCTCTTCAGACTCTGTTAACAAGTCTTCCAGTCGCTTGCGCTCGGTAATGTCCTCGATGGCAAGGAGGATGATCCGCTCTTTTCCCAGCGCTCTTTTAATCTGCCGGGCATTCAGAAGCATTATGCGCCTGCCAATGGTGGCAAAATCGTGTTCAACCTCATAGTTATCAAAGGTTGTCTTTTGGGGAAGGATGGTTTCCAGCAGTTCCCGCAGCTTGGGGATATCCCACTGTTTATTGCCCAGGTCATAGATAAGCTGTCCCACGGTCTCTTCAGGTTTTACCTTGAAGACTTCATAGAAGGAGCGGCTGGCGGTGACCACCCTTAAATCTTGATCCAGAGCGATTAAGGGTTCACGCACGGTGTTGATGATGCTCTCGGCGTATTCGCGGGCTTCATCTTCGGATATTTTAGTTACTTCCAGTTCTTTACGGGCTTTTTCCAGCCCCTTTTCTATCTCCTTGCGCTCGGTAATGTCCTCGATGGCGAGAAGGATTATCGGCAGGTCGTTTTTCTTTTCTCTGATTTTGCAGGCGTTAAGGAGCATGGTTTTCTGTCCGATGCTCTCAAATTTATGTTCAATTTCGTAGTCATCAACGGTGTCGTTCTTCGGAAGAATATCCTCAAGCAGCACGCGAAGTTCCGGGATGTTCCATTGTCCGTTTCCAAGATCGTATAAAAGAGAGCCGATAGTATTTGCGGAATCTACTTTGAAAATAGTGAAGAAACTGCGATTGGCCGACAGAACTCTCATGTTTTCATCCAGTATGAGAATAGCTTCACGAACTGTGTTAAAAATGTTCTTGAAATAGTCTTCCTGGATTAACATCTAATCTCCCCATTCATGAAACCATGATTTATGCTCTCTTTATACCCCCTAATCACATGTTAGTTGAATTTATATGCCATTGCAAATGAATTGTTGTTGCAGAAAGAATGTTGTGATGTGTTGCGGTAACTTAGCAGTTTCCAAACACCCTTGAATCTCTAATCTGTTTTGTTGGTGGAGAAACAAATGTTCTCAGAGCGAAATCTTCATCCCGTAATTGAGAACCATCGGCCCACGCGAAATAACAACACTTATGGCTGTACATGAGTTTTCTCAAGTGAACCGGCCAACGAAGATTACGATCCGTACATCGCAAGCCAGTTGTGACATGTTATTTTGGAAATCAACACTGTCGCTGAGAAGGCCGCGGCGTTGGTTAGTCGGTGCACTTTTCAATCCCGCCTACAAGCTCGGATAGAGGACTTCCATATGAAAGGTAAAGCCGGTAATTTTGTCGACAAGAGCTGTCGGCGCAACTGCTGATTATTGCGGGTGAGATAACGGAAGGGAGGTCATGCGTCTTCCTCTTTTTGCTCCTCGTCTTCTTCCTCTTCTTTTTTGCCGGGGATTTTGTAATCCTCAGATGCCCACGCGCCGAGATCGATAAGTTTGCACCTTTCCGAACAGAAGGGTCTGAAACGGTTTTCTTCCCACGTAGTCAGTTCCTTACATACCGGACATCGTATCTTCATTGCAGATGCCCCTTCTCTTCATTATCATTTTGAATTTTCCCGACTTTATTTTTCAATAGTTTTTTTATCAGAATACCCGAGACCGCTCCGTTTGCCACCCCGGTCAGGGTCCCTATAAGGACAATGATGGGACCGATGATACACATCGCCTCAATCCTTTGTATGAAAAAGAAGTATGCGAGTGTCAGTTGGGCAATATTATGAAAAAATGCCCCGATCAGACTCAGGCCTACCGGCCCGAAGACATCCTTCAAAGCCAAATAGGTCAATCCCATCGCCGCCGTACTCGTGACTCCCCCGCCAAAGCTGAGGACAAATGATGGGCCGAGAAATGTTCCCGTAAAGAGCGAGCCTAAAATCACCCTTATCAGGGTTACCGTCATTGCGGTGCGAAAGCCGTAAAGCACCAGAGCCACAAGGGTCACGATGTTGGCAAGCCCGAGTCTCAGCCACGGTATGGGTGTAGGAATGAGGCTCTCGATGCCGTAAAGCGCAAGGGCAAAGGCGGAAAGGACTGCGATCCGGTACTTATCCTGTAATTGCATCTACGTCCTTCGGGGAATCGGCAGCCTTGCCCCCGACCGAGATGACGATATGGTTAGGCAGGCAGACGATGACCCCCTTTACGACCCAGCCCTGTTTTTCGCAGAGCCTGTTAGGGCAATGGGCCTCCCTGACGCGAACTTTCTTGTCCCTGATCTCGACGACGGTCTCTCCAAAAGGTCCCGGGATCGGAAAGATTCGGTCTATATCCAGGGCAAACGTGTATGCGGTTTTACCGTTAATCTCTACGATGACGTCGTTCCCCTGCGGCATCGCTTCTCTTGAGATGAATATGCCCGCCACGGCTGCCGTGATCAGGACGAGAAAAAGCAGTTTATCGGCAACAGTGGTGTCTCTAATGACTGTCTTCAAACGTCACCATCCCTTTGATCCCCGGTGTTGTATGAACGACCCCGTCTTTGTCAATGAGTATCGCATCGACCCCGGCCTCTCTGACAAGCTTCATACCCTTTTCGGGCCCTGAGACGAAGACCGCCGTGGAAAAACCGTCCGCATAGACACCACTATCGCTTATTACGGTCACGCTCCTGCACTGGTCGGCGGGAAGGCCTGTTTTTGGGTCTAATATATGATGGTACCGCTTACCGTCTTCGATGAAATATCTTTCGTAATCACCCGATGTCGATATCGCCTTGTTCGTAAGCCTGGCCTTCGCAATCAGCTCGTCGGCCTCGCTTTGCTGCCGCGGGTTCTTGATCCCGACGTTCCATAACGAACCGTCCGGTTTTAAACCGAACGCCCTGATATCTCCTGCTGCCGCAACAATCCCGCCCCGGATACCGATTTGTTTGAGATTCGTCAATGCCAGGTCCGCAGCATATCCCTTTGCAATACCCCCCAAGTCCATCAGCATGCCTTTTCTTCTGAGGAATACGGTGGAGTTGTTCCGGTCCAAAATAATATCCCTGTAATTTACGAGGGAGAGTTTTTCTTTAATAGCGGCATCTGTCGGCCTCACCTTTTTGAAGAAGTCCCACATCTTTATCTCAGGTCCTATCGTCGGATCAAATGCCCCTCCTGATTTCTGTGCGATATAGACCGCCCTTTCTATCACCCCGACTGTTTCGCGTGACACCTTCACCGGGGCGATCCCGGCATTCCTGTTGATCGCAGAGAGCTCGCTACTATCGGAAAAAAAATTGATCTTGTCGCCGAACCGTTCGATGACCGAAAAAGCCTGTTCGGTCGCCCTGTCCGCTTCTTCGCCCGACCCGGAAACCACGGTGATCGTCACCAGGGTATCCATAAGCGGTTTTGTTTTTTTGTACATCGAGAGTCTGCCCTTGCTGCACGAAATGGTAACGGCCGTCAAAATGAGCAACAAGAAAAGAAGTATCTTTATCTTCATGAGGATACGCCCACCAGCCGGCCCCTTGAGAGCTTCTCCTTGAGGAACCTCCCCGTATGGGAGGCTTCATTTTCGGCCACTTCATCAGGGGCGCCTTCCGCAACGACGCTCCCCCCGGCTTCTCCGCCCTCCGGTCCCAGGTCTATTATGTGGTCGGCCGATTTTATGATATCCAGGTTATGCTCTATCACGACTACGGTATTGCCCTGGTCGACGAGCAAATTCAGCACGTCGAGCAGTTTTTGTATGTCGACGAAATGTAGGCCGGTTGTCGGCTCGTCGAATATATAGAGGGTTTTGCCTCTGGCCTTCCTTGCAAGTTCCCGGGAAAGTCTTATCCTCTGCGCCTCTCCGCCGGAGAGAGTCGTTGCCGGCTGGCCGAGCTGAAGATATCCGAGCCCTATCTCTTCAAGTACCTCCAGCCGCTTTCGGACATGCGGGATGTTTTCGAAGAACCGGAGCGCCTCGGATACGGTCATATCAAGGACGTCGGCGATGTTCTTCTCCTTATATCGTATCTCGAGTGTCTCGGCGTTGTATCTCCTCCCTTTGCACTTGTCGCACTCCACATACACGTCCGGCAGAAAATGCATCTCGACCTTGATCAGACCGTTGCCCCGGCAGGATTCGCACCGGCCGCCTGAAACGTTGAAACTGAACCTCGAAGTCTTATAGCCCCTCACCTTTGATTCAGCGAGCATGGCGAAAAGTTCCCTGATAAAAGAGAAGAACCCTGTATAGGTTGCCGGGTTCGACCTCGGGGTCCGTCCTATGGGCGCCTGGTCGACGCTTATTACACGGTCGACAAGGTCCAGTCCGGTAATCTCCCTGTATTTCCCGGGCGGGACAAGGTCCTGTCCCGCAGAAAACTTTTTTTCCGCAGCCCGGTAAAGGATGTCGAAGACCAGGGTGCTTTTACCCGACCCCGACACCCCGGTGACACAGGTAAAGAGCTTCAGGGGGATATCTACGTCAAGGTCCTTGAGATTATGTTCTGATGCGCCCCTTATGCCGATGAAGTCTTCCGGCCTTCTCCTTCTGCCCGGTATTTCTATGGAAAGAGATCCGTTAAGGTATTGGCCGGTCAGCGACCTCTCATCTTTTTGTATCTGCCCGGGCGTTCCCACCGCTACGACCCATCCTCCCCTGACGCCGGCGCCTGGACCCATATCTATGATATGGTCGGCCCATCTGATGGTCTCTTCGTCATGCTCGACTATGATGATCGTATTGTCCGCGTCCCGTATCGAAGAAAGGCTATCGAGGAGTTTTGCGCAGTCCCTCGGATGGAGCCCTATGCTCGGCTCATCGAGCACATAAAGCACGCCGGTGAGGGAGGAGCCCATCTGGGTGGCAAGTCTGATCCTCTGGGCCTCTCCCCCGGAGAGGGTGAGCGACGGTCTGTCGAGCGTAAGATATCCCAGGCCGACCTTTGCGAGAAAAGAGAGCCTGTCCCTGACTTCTTTGAGGATGCGTGAGGCGATGATACCTTCCCTTTCGGTCAAATTCAGTCTTTCGAGGAAGGAGAGGGCATCGTAAACCGCCATCCTGCTTAGCTCACCGATATGAATTCCCATGAACTTCACACTCAGCGCCTCGCGTCTCAATCTGAACCCCTTGCACGCCCGGCAGAAGCGCTCTTCGCCGAGTTCCTGTGTGTCTTCGGATATGCCCCTGAACCCCAGGCCGTTACAGGCCGGACATGCACCCGCCTTACTGTTAAAGGAGAAGAATCTCGGGGATATCTCGGGATAGCTTATCCCGCATTTCTGGCATGCCGTGGTCCTTGAAAAAAGGATGTCCCTGTCTTCCCTCAGCAGGTTGGCCACCACCGTGTCCGAATATTTAAAAGCGGTGTCGACCGCCTCCGTAAGCTGCCGTTCTATACCACTCTTGATAATCAGCCTGTCGATGACTATCTCTATGGTATGACGTTTCTTTTTTTCGAGGATGATCTCCTGGGTGAGGTCAGCCATGGCGTTGTCGATCCTCGCCCTTACGAACCCCTCGTTTCTCATTTCCTGGAGCTCTTTCCTGTAGTTGCCTTTTCTGTCCTTTACGATGGGTGCAAGGACCTGGATCCTTGTCCCCTCGGGCAGCGATAAAATCGCCTGCATAACGTCCCTGGATTCCTGGGTCGATATTTCGGACCCGCAGTTATAGCAAAAGGCCTTTCCCAGCCTCGTATAAAGGACGCGCAGGTAATCGTATATCTCCGTGATCGTCCCGAGTGTCGACCGCGGGCTCCTGTTTACCGTTTTCTGGTCTATCGCGATCGAGGGCGAGAGCCCTTCGATAAAATCGACATCGGGCTTCCTGAGCTGTTCGAGGAACTGCCGGGAATATGCCGAGAGGCTCTCGACATAACGCCTCTGGCCCTCCGCGTATATTGTGTCCATGGCGAGCGAGGATTTTCCAGAACCCGATGGGCCCGTGATAACCGTGATTGCCTGTCTCGGGATCCTCAGATCGATATTCTTAAGGTTGTGTTCCCTGGCGCCTTTTATGTTGATGAACTTCTGCATGCCGTGTCTTTTACTATAACTGAATACAATCGCATATGTTAAGGAAACGCATCCCGGCAGCCGTCGTGCACTTTTTACCGCGTGCTGATGTAGAATATAAGTCATGATGAAAATATTCCTGGCCATAATTATTCTCCTTGCTGCAGGCGGCGTTTCGCATGCGCAGCCGGCGGTATACTTCGAAAAACTGGAAGACGACCTCGGCACGATAACCCAGAAGGAAGACAGGGTAGAGCATTTTTTCGAATTCGAAAATAGAGGCGACGAGGACCTTCTGATAGAGGGCCTCGTCCCTTCCTGAGGCTGCACCGCGGCGATGGCTAGTTCGAGCCGTCTTAAGCCCGGAGAGAAAGGGAAGATAAGGCTTTCGGTCGACATAAGAGGGAAACTCGGGACCATATATAAGACGGTCCAGGTGAATACAAACGATCCTAAAACGCCCAAGACTACTATTGCGGTCCGGATGACGATAAAGGACCCCGTTCATATGAAGTCGTACTCCCCGTCGGAAATATTTAACGGCAACTGTAAGAGTTGTCATGTGCTTCAGGGGAAGGGAAAGCAGGGTTTCGACCTCTTTGTCACAGACTGTGTGTTCTGCCACAGCGCAGGGAGGATCGCTCCTGCTCAGCGCGATATGAGGGAGAAGTCCAGGGAAAGCATCGAAAAGGCGATCAGGGAAGGCGTTGCGAAGACATCGATGCCCGGGTGGGACCTCGCTCACGGGGGACCCCTCAAAAATGAAGAGATCATGAGTCTGGTCGATTTCCTCAAACCGCCGGTCAAGGGGCAATGATCGCATTTGACAAAGTTTTCCCCGGCAGAAGAAAATAGCGAACGATCAAAATACAAGGTATCTATGAGTGCGGTTTTTCAGAAAATTACTCTTTATCTGAGGATGATAAAGTTCTCCCATTCTATCTTTGCTCTCCCGTTTGCCTTTACCGCCGCGCTCATTGCGGCAGCCGGGTTCCCTTCTGCGCAGCAGATATTCTGGATCGTTGTGGCGATGGTCGGGGCGAGATCGGGTGCGATGGGACTAAACAGGATAATCGACAGGCGGATCGATGCCGCCAATCCGCGCACTGCCGGCAGGGAGCTGCCGAGGGGGGCGATAGGCGTGGTCGAGACCTTTTTGTTCGTGCTCGTCTCCTTCGGCTTTATGACACTGGCCGCTTACATGCTCAATCCGCTTTGCCTGAGACTGTCACCTCTTGCGATTGCGGTCCTTGTGCTTTATTCCTACACGAAGAGGTTTACCTGGGCGTCGCATTTTGTCCTTGGTCTGGCGATATCCGCCTCACCGCTTGGATCGTGGATGGCGGTAAAGGGGACGGTCGATCCCTCAATAATCCCGCTGGCCGCCGCCGTCATACTCTGGCTTGCCGGTTTTGACGTGCTCTATGCGCTTCAGGATATTGAATTCGACAGGAGTTATGGTCTCTACTCGGTTCCGCGCAGGTTCGGTGTGAGGAAGTCGCTCTATCTCTCAAGGACGCTCCATGCGGCCAGTTTTCTTCTTCTTGTCTCAAACGGCCTTATTTTCCGGCTCGGTGCTTTTTACTGGATCGGTATGCTCGCCGCCGCGGGGCTCTTTGTCTACGAACACTCCCTCATAAAAGAGGATGACCTCAGCAAGCTCGATATTGCTTTTTTCAACATGAACGGCTATATCAGCATGACGGTCTTTCTCTTCACCCTGATGGACTATATCGTATGAAAAAATATGTCCTCGGCATAACAGGAGCGACCGGTCCTGTCATAGGACTGAGGGTGTTACGGGAACTCGCCCGGACCGCCGAGGTGCATACCATAATCTCCCGTCAGTCTTTTTCGATCGTTCGTGAAGAAACAGGCGTGGACCTTTCAGGAGAAACCCCTTCGGCCGTAGAGAAGAGAATGAGGAAGTTTGCCTCATCGAAGAATATCTATTATCATGACGAAGGTGACTTTGAGGCCCCTGTGGCGAGCGGTTCATTTAAGACCGACGGGATGTTCGTTGTTCCCTGCTCGATGAAGAGCCTCTCAGGGATCGCAAACGGCTATTCCAACAGCCTCATCGAACGTGCTGCGGACGTCACGATGAAAGAGGGAAGGGCGTTGCTCCTTGCACCGAGGGAGATGCCCTTCAGCGCCATCCATCTCGAAAACATGCTTAAGTTGGCAAGACTTGGGGTGAAGATAGCGCCGCCCGTCATGGGTTTTTATCATGCCCCCAAGTCCCTGGACGATATGGTCGACTTTGTAGCCGGCAAAATCCTCGATGCCATGGGGGTAGAGCACGAGATTTATAGGAGATGGAGAGAGTAGGAACCTTTGACATCCAGCCTAACCGTATTATAATAAAAGTGAAAGGGGCGAAGATGAAAGGCTTCTTAATTTTTTTCTGTGCAGTAATGACTTTTGTTTTGACCCCGATGTCGCCAAACGCACAGACTGACCAACCGTCTACCGCAAATTCTCAACTATCACAGCCTCTGGTGAGGGAAGGAGCGTTAGCTGTCAAACTTGCGGATGCTCTTCAGTTGGGCTCACCTGCAAATGAGACGGAAGGTGAGGACTTGTTGAGTACGGCCGGCATTGCGCCGCGCAATGGTTGGATTGCCGATTACCCGTTGACCCCTGATATCATCGGCGAATTGCAGACCGCCGTTGCCGAAGCGGCAGATTCAGGCCAGTTGACCATGGGTAAAGATGCAGCACTCAATACATTTCAGGATGTCATAACCGGATATGGTGTGGCGGTAAAGCCGGACGTTTCAGGTCAGAGCAATGAGACATCCGGCCCAAATTATCCTGATTCTGAAGTAGAGAATAATTATTATGAGAGTGAGGGCCCCCCTGTTGTCACCTACTATGCCCCGCCTCCTGACTATGCATATTTGTATACCTGGGTACCTTATCCTTTTTGGTGGACGGATTTCTGGTTCCCTGGATTTTTCATACTGGGCGACTTTAATGTGAGAGTTCATCATCATGGCCATGACCGTGACCATGATAAGGACCATGGGGAACTTATCAGCAATCATTTCCATGATCCCAAAACAGGCAAAATAACCCGCATCGACCCTGCATACAGAACTCACCGCGGGGCTTTTCCGCAAAGAACAGGTGTAGCCGGGGGAGGCACCCCCGCGAGGAACGGCGCACAGGCGATTCTCAATAAGAGCCGCGCGACAGGAGCAACGAGAGAATTCCGGGGCTATGGTGTTACTCAAAATCCTGTTGGAGCTCGTTCAAGTGCCTTTGAGCATTCCGTTAACGGCAAGGTCGAGCACCGCGCAAGCGATCGCGGGTTTCAGAGCCGCTCCAGCTCCGGCCAGGTCCCGGCTGCAGCCCCTAGCCGAAGCGGCGGTGGGTTTAGCGGCGGCAGGGCGTCCGGCGGCGGAGGATTCCATGGCGGAGGGCGCCATTAACTAAATATGTGGAGGAAGGATGTATAGATATAGGGCAAAATCAGAAAACTTAGTTCGCGGCCGTTATATGACGGCAGTAACGGCCCTCATTATTGCAGTAATTGCGTTCGCTTTCGCAGCGTCCGCTCAGGATATAAAGCAGGAAAAGTTCAAGTCTCCTGATGACGCATTCAAGGCGCTCGTAGAGGCTGCCAGGACTGATGACATAAGGGCATTACTGGCCATCTTCGGGCCCGGAGGAAAAGACGTTATATCCTCCGGTGATGCGGTAGCTGACAGGGCGGCACGTGAGCGGTTTGTCAAGGCAGCCGCTGAGGCAGTGAAGTTTTCCAAACTCGATGAGAAGACAGTGCTGCCGCTTATAGGAAAAGACGCCTGCTCTTTTCCTATCCCTATTGTGAAGTCGGGGGCGGGATGGGCATTTGCCACGGAAGAAGGAAAACAGGAGATTATTAATCGCAGGATTGGCAGGAACGAATTAAATACCATTGAGGTCTCTAAGGAGTATGTTGGTGCACAGCGCGAGTATGCCGGCAAGGATCGCAATGGTGACGGGGTATTACAATACGCTCAGCGGTTTAGAAGCCATAAGGGAAAGAGGGACGGCTTATATTGGGAGTCCGTATCAGGGGAGGAGCTGAGCCCTTTGGGGCCGATCTTTGCCCGCGCCGCTGAGGAAGGTTATACTCCAAGGAAACCAGGCGAGGAGCGTAAGCCATACCACGGATATTTTTTTGATATCCTGAGAAGTCAGGGCAGTAATGCCCCCGGTGGTGAAAAAGATTATGTCGTCAACGGCAAGATGACGGCCGGGTTCGGCCTGCTTGCGTATCCCTCGGAATACGGTATATCAGGCATAATGACCTTCATGGTGAATCAAGAGGGCGTAATTTATGAGAAAGACCTGGGTCCAAATACTGCAAAGGTTGCAAAGACAATTTCAAAGTATGACCCTGACAAAACGTGGACGCCTGTGAAGGAATGACGAGTCCTTCAGGGGCGGAATAACCGTCCTGTCCCTCGTCGCCCTTCCCCGGCAGGTTTTTATTTCTATGATCTAGCTCATATCCTTTATTCTGCCGTCTGCTAAAATAGAATCATGGCACTGAAAGATGGTTGTCCGGGAAGCAAAGAAATAAGGAACCCGTATCCGGAAGAGGTAAGGTGTTTTTGGTGCGATGCGGTAAACGAAATCTGGTCCGACGAGACAGAGATGGACTGCAAGAAATGCGGCAAGAAGGTGGGCCGCGAGATGAAGCCCTCCTGCATCGAATGGTGTCCGGCGGCAAGGGAATGCGTCGGGGCCGAGAAGTACGAAAAGCTGATGAAGGCGATCAAGGCCGAGGCAAGCGGGAAAAAATAAAAAAGCCCCTTTTTCAAAGGGGCTTCGAGTTTTTTTCACTGATTTTGCTGACTAAACAGAGAAGATCGTATCAAACTCTAGCAACGTTTACCGCCTTTGGTCCTTTCGGACCATCAGCCACTTCGAATGAAACGGTCTGGCCTTCGGAAAGGGTTTTAAACCCATTGGCCTGAATCTCCGAATAGTGCACAAAGACGTCTCCCCCGTTCTCCTTGGTGATGAATCCATACCCCTTGGCTTCGTTAAACCACTTCACTGTCCCTCTTTGCTGCATGCTGCGTTGTCCTCCTATGTAAGAAAATAGATTGTTTGAGTTCCGGAGGTCTTGATAAAAAAGCCGCAAAGCTCAAAGTCTTTGCGGCCCAAATGTACGACAAAAACTTCCGAAACTTAAAAAAAATATTACACAGAAAAAACCGAAAGGTCAAGGTTTTTTTGGTATTTTTTGTGGGCATATCCAGAAGCTGGGGGCCCTTATTTTTTCTCCCAAAGCCATCGGTGCGTCCCTGATTTGTTTATTTGCAAGGTCGGAAATGAAATTGCAAATGAAGTTGCAAATGAAGTTGCAAATGAAGTTGCAGTTTAAGACATCCTGATTATTTAAACTTCAAATTGACAGGATCATCGCAGAGGTGATAATTTTTATTATAATTATCACCGATGATAAATCCAAACTAGGCCGGACTTTGTAGAAAGATGGAGGTCAAAATGAAAAGTACAATCACATTGGGGCTTATCTTTTTAGTCTTCATGGCAATCGCGGGACTTTTCTTTGCATCGGGGGCCATGGCGTCGACGACCGAAGGAGAATGCATTAGCGGCGGCGGTTATATCAGCGAGGGCAGCGGGTGCCGGTTCTGCATTGGGGGCAAGTTCGATCTTTCGGAGGTAAACGCTGCGGGAAAAGGGAAGACGACTTACAGCAAATCGGAACAAAAGGTCGGATCTAAAGATTTATCTCAATCAGGCGGCAGCAGGATTGTACAAGACAGTCAGCGATAGTGAGGAGAGCAGTTATCGCAAACAAGGCGACATAACGGCGCCTTGCGGGTGGTTATCTCGGCAGCAAGAGGATGGGAGAACGCGGGGTATGTTACCGACTTCTTATATCGGCGTTCCGAATTGCTTCTATCTCTTTTTCCAAGACATAGGGATCAAATGGTTTTTCGAGAAACAGACATGCTCCGGCTTCAATGAAAGATTTCCCTATGTCCTGCCACGCGCTGATCGCGATAATGGGAAGATCTCTCCATCTTTTCCTGACCTGTCTGATAAATTCAACTCCGTGCATTTTGGGCATCAAAAAATCCACTATGGCCAGGAAGTATGATCCATTTTTCTCGATGAGTCCGAGGGCATCGGTCCCGTTGACTGCGAAATCAGCCTTATAGTTGTTGACCTCGCAAAAGGCCTTCAGGAAGGACCTTATAAGAGGGTCATCATCAACTATCAGAATCTTAGAGTCCTTTGTATGAAATGAACTCATCTTTTACGAGCCGCTCTCTGTGCCGCTTTCATGTTTTCGCCCGGCATTACGGTGGCGGTTTTTCTTAACATGTAGGAGAGCGGTGAGAGTATGGCAGGATGGTAATCGACGATCAATATTCTTATCATAATCTGTATATGAAGCAAGAAGGATACCATAAAGTCGCAGTGGATGAAAGTCCTTGGTAAATAATGTTTTTTGTGGGGAGGCTCAGATGAAGTATGAAAATATATAGAAAAATATATACAAAATTATTAATGCCTTATAAAAAATATATGACACGGCGGCGTCTAAAGAACCTATAAACGCAAATGCCGACGATAACTATGCATTTTCTTTTGGAGTCAATAAGGCCGCCTTACCCAGAGAGCTCCATTTATATTATAATGGAATGGATCGACTCTGATTACGGTTTGGCAGCATCATTAATATATACGCAAGAAATATATACGCAAGAAGGAGGTTGGTATGGTTCGAAAGATGATAACGGTTGACGGATGCACGGCGTGTGCGCATGTGGTGCATGCGACGAATGAGATTATTACGATTTATCCCATTACTCCTTCTTCGCCTATAGCGGAGATATGCGATGCCAAGACAGCAGCGGGGCAGGTGAATATCTGGGGCTCGGTCCCCAGGGTCAGCCAGATGCAGTCTGAGGCAGGTGTTGCGGGCGCGGTGCACGGCTCTCTCGCGGCGGGGGCTCTTGCCACAACCGTGTCAGCGTCCCAGGGTCTCTTGCTGATCATTCCCAACATGTACAAGATAGCAGGGGAGCTCACGCCCACGGTATTTCATATCACCGCACGGTCCCTTGCCTGTCAGGGACTCTCGATCTTCGGAGACCATTCGGACGTCATGGCCTGCAGGGCCACGGGATTTGCGATGCTCTGCTCCCAGAGCGTCCAGGAGGCGATGGACTTCGCGCTCATATCCCAGGCCGCGACGCTCGAATCACGGGTGCCTTTCATCCACTTCTTCGACGGCTTCAGGACGTCCCACGAGATACAGAAAGTAGAGGAGCTGACCTTTGACGACATGCGGGCGATGCTTGACGACGATCTTGTCATTCAGCAGAGGCAGAGGGGGCTGACGCCGGACAGGCCGGTGATTCGCGGCACGGCCCAGAATCCGGATGTCTATTTCCAGGGCAGGGAAACGGTCAACACTTACTGTAACGCGACGCCTGACATTGTGCAGAAGGCGATGGACCGGTTCGCGGGTATTGTCGGCAGGCGGTACAACCTTTTCGACTATTGCGGCGCCCCGGATGCGGAACGCGTGGTGGTTATCATGGGTTCGGCCTCCGAGACCGTCCAGAGCACTGTCGACGCCCTGAACGCCCGGGGAGAGAAACTCGGCCTTGTGAACGTGAGGCTCTTCAGGCCTTTTTCGGTCGATGCCTTTGCCAAGGCACTGCCGGCAACGGTCAAGGCGATCGCGGTCCTCGACCGGACAAAAGAGCCCGGCGCCATAGGCGAGCCCCTCTATCTGGACGTCAGGACGGCCGTCGGCGAAGCGATGGAGAAAGGGACAGCGGCCTTCAGGAGCTATCCGAAGATCGTGGGAGGCCGTTACGGTCTCGGTTCCAAGGACTTCACTCCCGGCATGGTGAAGGCCGTTTTCGACAATCTCTCTGCTTCGTCACCGAAGAACCACTTTACCGTCGGCATCAATGACGATGTGGCCGGGACGAGCCTTGAATACGATGAGTCTTTTCGCATCGAGGGGAGCGGGGTTTTCCGTGCCCTCTTTTACGGGCTCGGTGCGGACGGGACGGTCGGCGCAAACAAGAATACGATAAAGATCATCGGGGCCGAGACGGACAATTACGCCCAGGGCTACTTTGTCTACGACTCCAAGAAATCGGGCGCCATCACCATATCCCATCTCCGCTTCGGAAAAGAGAAGATCCATAATCCCTACCTCGTTCCCCAGGCGAACTTTATCGCCTGCCACAATACATCGTTTCTGGAGAAGTATGACATGCTGTCCAAGGCAGAGGAAGGGGCCACGTTCCTTCTGACGACCTTGCAAAAGAAAGACGAGGTATGGGATACCCTTCCCGCGGAGGTCCAGGAACAGCTCATTTCGAAAAAGATGAAGTTTTATATCATCGATGCCATTTCCCTTGCCGAGGAGCTAGGTCTTGGGACCAGGATCAACATGATCATGCAGACCGCCTTTTTCGTGATCGCCGGGATCATTCCCAAGGATGAGGCGATCGAGTCGATCAAGCGTGAGATCAAGAAGACCTACATGAAGAAGGGCGAGCAGGTGGTGCAGATGAATTACGCCGCCGTTGACAAGGCCCTCCAGAATATCGTGGAAGTGCCGGTTCCTGGCAAGGTGAGCAGCGCAAAGAGGATGAGACCCCCGGTCCCTGAAGGGGCGCCGGAGTTTGTGAAGAACGTGACCGCCACGATGATCGCCGGCAACGGCGATTCGCTGCCGGTCTCCGCTCTTCCCGTAGACGGCACATGGCCTACGGGCACCACTCAGTTTGAGAAGCGCAACATCGGAGTCCATATCCCGGTGTGGGAGCCTGACATCTGCATCCAGTGCGGCCAATGCTCTTTCGTATGTCCGCACGCCACGATAAGGATAAAGGCCTACGATGGGTCTCTGCTGAAGGACGCCCCTGAGACCTTCAAGTCCGTCGACGGGAAGGGCAATGAGTTCAAGGGGTTGAAATTTACGGTCCAGGTGGCACCTGAGGACTGCACCGGTTGCGGCTCCTGTGTGCATGTCTGCCCCGGATTCAAGAAGGATGCCGACGGCAAGAAGATACCCGGCTTTAAGGCGATCAACATGAAGTTCCAGGAACCCCTGAGGGCTCAGGAGGCTGAGAATTATCGCTTTTTCCTCTCCCTTCCTGAGACCGACCCGTCGCGGTTTAACGTCATGACGATAAAGGGGAGCCAGTTGGTCAGGCCCTTGTTTGAGTACAGCGGCGCCTGTGCCGGCTGCGGCGAGACGCCTTATATAAAACTGTTGACGCAACTCTTCGGGGACCGGCTTCTTATCGCCAACGCCACCGGATGCTCTTCCATCTACGGCGGAAATCTTCCGACTACGCCTTATACTAAGCGGGCCGACGGCCGGGGACCGGCATGGGCCAATTCGCTGTTTGAAGATAACGCGGAATTCGGATTCGGCATGAAGCAGACGGTGGACAAATTCAGGTCACAGGCGCTCGAACTCCTTGAGAGGATTTCGGCGAGGACTGAGTATTCGTCGGCAAGGGGTCTCTTCGACTCGCTTAAGAATTCGGACCAGTCGACTCAAAAGGGGATCGAAGAGCAGAGGGCCAGGGTCGAAGAACTAAAGAAGTTGATTTCCAAGGATGTCTCGCCCGAGGCGAAGAGTCTCGCGTCGCTTGCCGACTATCTCGTAAAAAAGACGGTCTGGGCCATCGGCGGTGACGGGTGGGCTTATGACATAGGCTACGGCGGGCTCGACCATGTCCTCGCCTCCGGAGAAGACATCAATATAATGATCTTAGATACCGAAGTCTACTCAAATACCGGCGGACAGATGTCAAAGTCTACGCCGCTTGCTGCGATGGCTCAATTCGCCGCCGGGGGAAAGAGGACGCCCAAAAAGTCCATCGGCGCGATAATGACCACCTATGGGAATGTGTATGTTGCACAGATCGCCTTCGGCGCCAACCAGGCGCAGTCGGTCAGGGCAATGGTAGAGGCGGAGGCATATAAAGGTCCGTCACTGGTTGTCGCTTACGCGACATGCATAGCTCAGGGGATAGACATGGGCAGGGGCGTTGACGAGCAGAAGAGGGCGGTCTCCTGCGGGCACTGGCCGCTTTTCCGCTTCAATCCCGATCTGGAGGCAGAGGGGAAGCCGCCTTTTATAATCGACAGCCAGGAGCCGACAATATCGTTCGAGGAATACGCTTACAAGGAGAACCGTTACAGGGCCCTAAAGATGAGCAAGCCCGATCTTGCGGCCGAGCTCATGAAACAGGCCGAGGCGAACGTAAAGAGGAGATGGAAATATCTAAAACACCTGGCGAAATGGACGCCGGGAGAGTAAAGCATGCCTTCTAACTGAGTATCGTTGCGTGCTGGTGAGTGAGCAGTCGGTGTTTGTTCCCTTGAGATTATCGATTGAGGGCGGCGCGACTGCGTGGAAAATAGAGCCTCACCCCGGAGTATGCACGATCCTGCCTGTGTGTAAAGCAGGACTGCGATCTCGGCTTCACCGACAAAGCCGCAAAATTAAGCAAGGATCGAGACTGAAGATTTACGGCTGAGCTTTCCCCGATAATGTGGACACTTGGTTAAGTTTCATCAAGGAGCCGTTCAAATTGCTCTGGGCTCCTGTACCCTAATGCCGAGTGTCTCCTCTGACGATTATAAAACACTTCTACGTACTCAAAGATACTAAGCCTTGCCTCAAGCCGTGAACGGTACTTCTCACCGTGGACCAATTCCGTCTTGAGCGTTCCGAAAAATGACTCCGCATAGGCATTGTCATAGCAATTGCCACTTCTGCTCATACTCGGAGTAATGCCGTATTCTCTGAGAAGCTCCTGATATGCATAACTCGCGTACTGCCTGCCTCGATCGGAGTGGTGGATCAACCCCTCAGGAGGGCTCTGCCTGCTGGCTGCCGCTTTTAGCGCATCAGAGGCGAGTTCCTGAGAAAGTTTATCGCTCATGGACAACCCTATAACTCTTCTGCTTTTCACATTTATCACAGCTGCCACATACAACCACCCCTCGGAAGTAGGAACAAACGTAATATCTGATGCCCATACCCCATCGGTCTGTCTCTTGCCAATCAGCAGGTTTGCCGCCAGAGCATAATCATGCCGTGAATCGGTAGTCCGCCTAAACCTCCTCCTCTTCACTTCCCCGCATATGGCATGATCCTTCATGATCCTGGCTACCCGGTTCTTCCCGCATTTGACACCCTCATCATTGAGTTCAGCCGTGATCCTTAGGCTCCCGTACAGCTTCCTGCTTCTTCTGTGGATCTCCTGTATGTGTCCCAGCAACTCCTGGTTGTCCTTTTGCCTCCTGCTAAGCGGACGGCTGCGCCACGCATAATACCCACTCCTGGATACCTTTAACACCTTGCACATGCTTCCCACCCTGTACTTCTCCCGATGCTCTTCCATCAACCCGTACTTCGTCTGCTGCGTTTGGAGAATACGGCCAAGGCTTTTTTTAAAATGTCCCTCTCTTCCCTCACCCTTTCCAATTCCTTCCGAAGCTGCTTTATCTCCGCTCCCTCCGGACTTGAATGGCCTTTCCCCACAAATGCCTTCTCCCCGTCTTTCAGCAACCTCCTTCTCCATAAATGAAGTAAGTTGGGATGAATATCAAGGTCCCGAGCTACCTTCCCTACCGGCATACCCTTCTCCGTCACAAGGTGAACAGCATTCCTCTTGAACTCTCTCGTGAAATGACGACGCCTATCCTCTTTCCCCATACACACACCTCCTTTTCCATCTTACAAATCTTTAGGTGTGTCCATCAATTCGGGGAAGGCTCAAATAATAACTTACACCATTGTGAAGATTTTGAAAAGCGCGACTTTCAGGAAGAAAGGTTGCTGGAGTGTTGCATCCTGAAGGAAATATAATCCGTTTATCCCCTCAGGTGTTTCCAGAATTCCCTCGGCGTTACTATTTTTATCCCCTTATATTTTTTTAGGACGAGCAGGTCCTTGTCCCCTGTGATGATGAAATCCGCTTTCCCGCCTAAAGCGGCCCCGATGATCTTGTCATCGTTTTTATCCCTGCACATGCGCTTATCAATAACAGCAGGCTCCACTGCCTCGGTTACGCCCCGTAAGTATTCAATTATCTCTTGAACGACGATGTGAGGGAGATGAATTTTATCAAGAAGGTTCTTCTTTGTCTCTGAAAGGATATGCTCACTTATCACAATATCGTGTCCCTCCAGGCAGACTTCAAAAACTTCAGCGCAAAGACCCCTGGCGGAAAAGGCCGCAATGAGTACGTTGGTGTCGAGCACCACTCTCACGAGATGGCCTTGAAGATATCCTCGTCACTGAGCAGCCCTTCTGCCTCTGCAAAGGGCAATGCCTTTCTTCGCAGCTGCTGAAACCGTTTTACCGCGAGGTAGTGGGCAACGGCGTCCCGGATGACTTCGCTTTTTGACGCCTTCTCTGCTTTTGCCACGATGTCCAGTTCCTTTTGCAGTTTGTCGGTCAGCCGTATTGTGATCGTCTCTTTCATGTCCCCGCCTCCTTTATGTAAGACAATGTAACACAACTAGGGCCGCTGTGTCAAAGGCAACAAGAGGGAAAGGATGGGCGAAGAACTGCGACCGCCGGGGACCTCCTAATAATCCTCCAGGTGGTACCACTCCGGGTCTTCGAGCCAGGTATCGGGCTGGCTGACGAGCCGGATGATGTTTTCGAGAATGAGGTAGTGTCGCTTCTCCTCCTCCGCGATCTTGAGAAATATCTCCTTTTGCTCTGGGACGACCTCTTCGGCCTTAGCGAGATAGAAGTCCCGGGTGAGATTCTCGATCCCCTGGGCTTTTTTGTAAAGCTCTATCTGTGAGACATCGGTCTCGATCTGTTTCTCTTCCCTCATCTGGATGAAGATGTTCTTGACGTCATTTAATATTGGGGAGTCCGGCATCCGGACCTTATCGTTGTTTTTCATATTCTCAAAAAGCCTATAGTGTCTCACCTCAGCGTCAGCGAGCATCATCAAGATCGTTTTCAACCCCTTGTCCGATGTTTGCGAAGTGACCTCCCGGTAGAAATTCTCACCGTCTTTTTCTAACTGCATTGCATATTCATATATGTTCACGTAGTGCCTCCCTCTCTCAAGATTGCCGTTAGCCGCCGGCCTTTTGCAATATTATATCACGTGATTACATAGTAGTTTCATTCCAGCCAAATGACAAGTGTAAAAAAAAGTTGTTCTGTAAATTAATCTTCCGGCGGATTACAATAGGAGCATGGTTACCGTCGAGGAACGCTTGAGGGCCGCGCTGACAGCGGGCGGAGAAGAGCTTTGGACGCTCATCAGAGACCCCAATCCGCAGGTCGTATCGCGGGCGGCCTTCAACAGGAACCTTACCGAGGAGATGGCGGTCTTCATCGCAAAGGGGAAAACCGCATCTGCCGAAACGCTCGGGTTTCTCGCGGCCGATGTCAGGTTCAAGGGCAGCTATAAGCTTAAGCTTGCGATATGCAGGAACCCCAGGACACCTCATAAGGCAACGCTCTCGATGCTGAAATTCATGAGACTATTCGACCTTTCGGACATTACGAGGGACCAGCATATCAATATCAATATACGTCAGAAGATCGAAAGCATGATAGCCGAGAGGATACCTGCCATGCCGCTTGGGAACAAAACAGCTCTTGCAAAGAGGGCATCCACGAACACTTTGCTTTCCCTCATGGAACGCGGCGACGAGAGGGTCATACGCATCTGCCTGGAAAGCCCTTTACTTACCGAGGCACATCTTTACAAACTGATCAATAACCCCCGCACAAAGCCGGTGGTGATAAAGATGCTTGCTACCCATACGAAGTGGTCCTTAAGTTATTCTATAAAGTTTGCCATGATACGGAATTTCTATACCCCGATGCCATGTGTCGCCAAATTCATTAGGCAGATGAGGACCACCGACCTTCAGGACCTTTATTCCGATCCGAAGGTCCCGTCGTCGACGAAACCGTTTATATTCCGGGAACTGGGCGAAAGGGGCGAAACAATCGATATTCAGCAGGAAGTGACTTATGACCTTCATGACGACGATGACCATGCCTTGTAGGGGCGGGGTTCCCCCGCGCTGTTATCCCATCCAATGGCCGATCCATTCATCCAGCTGAGTGCCGGAGACTGCTCCGTTTAGCTCATTGACCTGCTGGCCGCCGCGGTAAAGGGTCAGTCTCGGCAACGACATGACATCGAAGCGCCTTGCCAGGGGTGTCTCCTTCTCCGTGTTCACCATGACGACCTTCAGCCTGCCTGCCATGCGCCTGGCCAGTTCCTGGATGGACGGCATCATCCCCCGGCAGTGCGCACACCAGGGGGCCCAGAAAAAGACGAGTACGAGCCCCGGGGAATCGAAGACCTCCGAGTCGAAATTTGAGGCCGTACCTTCGACCGGTCCATGAGGGAAATCGAGATAGGCCTTGCATTTCCCGCATTTCGGTCTTTCTGAAAGCCTGTCAACGGGTATCCGGTTTACGGTCCTGCAGGACCTGCATCTTAAGAGTGTTGTGCGGTTACTCATCGTCCTTATAAAGGTTAGCACAGAACAGGGCGCGTTCAAGTTTTACTATTTTCCCTTCGGTCATGTAAAATTCCAACAATAACAGAAGGGAGCTTATCATGCTGATTGTAATGCATCACTGGGCCACCAGCAGAGACGTTGAGACTGTAAAAAAGACGATTGCCCGGCTCGGACTTAAGCCCGTAGCTATCCCGGGGGCGGAGAGGACCGCCATAGGTGTGATAGGAAATCAGGGGTGGGTCGAAGACTCGACGTTAAGGGACATCAGGGCCGTAATGGAAATCATCCATGTCACGAAGCCCTACAAATTGGTCAGCAGGGACTTCCACCCGGCTGATACCGTCATCAAACTGCCGGGAGGGTTCAGGATAGGGGGAAAATCACCTTTTACAGTCATCGCCGGCCCCTGCGCGATAGAGGACAGGCTGCAGATATTTAAGACGGCCCGTTTCTTGAAAAAAAGAGGGGTCGATATATTAAGGGGTGGCGCATACAAGCCCCGGACGAGCCCTCACAGTTTTCAGGGTCTGAGGGAAAAGGGACTTGAGCTTCTCGATTCGGTGAGAAAAGACGTCGGCATCCTGGTCGTCACCGAGGTAATGAGTCCCGAGCATGTAGGGATGGTGGCTGAAAAGGTCGACATCCTCCAGATCGGGGCGAGAAATATGCAAAATTACGATCTTCTCACCGAGGTGGGGAAGACAAAGAAGCCGGTCATCCTTAAGCGCGGGCTTTCGGCTACGGTCGAAGAATGGCTGGGCTCGGCCGAATATATCCTCCTAGGGGGCAATCCCAATGTGGCCCTCTGCGAAAGGGGGATCAGGACCTTCGAACCCTCCACGAGGAACACGGCCGACCTTTCAATAATTCCGCTGGTCAAATCGATCTCGCATCTGCCTGTGATCTTTGACCCAAGCCATGCCACCGGCAAGCGAAATCTGGTTTCCCCGATGGCGCTTGCGGCTGTTGTGGTCGGCGCCCATGGTGTGATGATCGAGGTCCATCCCGATCCCGAACACGCGCTATCAGATGGGCCGCAGTCGCTTCACTTTAAGGAGTTCGAGACGCTCAAAAAAAGGATCTCCGCGCTCGAAGGCTTCATGAAGTCTGCCAAACTCCATACTTCATAAAAGGTCATGAATAGTGTCTAGCGGCAGTCGTCTCTGATCAGCATCGCCTCTTTTACCGCATCCGCCTTTTCCTTGCCGACGAGTTTCTCGACAATCGCAAGGGCAAAACAAACCGCGGTGCCGGGGCCCCGGCTGGTCATGATCTTTCCGTCTTCCACAACGGTTTTTTCCTGATAGATTGCACCCGCCAGCTTTCCGCTGTATGACGGATAGCACGTTGCCTTTTTGCCTTCGAGAATCCCGGCGGCCGCAAGCACGTAAGGCGCCGCACATATCGCGCCGGTAAGCTTTCCTTTGCTATGGAAATCCCGAATAAGATTCTCGACCTTCCCGCTCGCTTTGAGGTTATCGGCCCCCGGCTGGCCGCCCGGCAGGATAATCATATCGAAATCGTCCGAGGTTATCAGCTCTATCGTGGTATCGGGTACGACTTTCACGCGACGCGCGCTCTCGATAGGACCGCTATGCAGCCCTGCGACCGTTACCTCTATCCCGGCCCTCCTGAGGACATCGATGATCGCCATAGCCTCTATCTCTTCAAACCCCTCTGCAAGGGGTACCACAACCTTCGGCATTCAATACCTCCTGAAAATTATATGGTAATGAAATCTGCGGACCAGGCCGCGATTTTGAAGACCCTATATTTTTTCCTGCGTCTCCATGGAATACCCTTTTTATGACGCATGCAAGGCCTTGATTGATTTCTTGTCGTCGGCCGTCTTAAACACACATGTCGCCGTCTTTCCGGAACTGGTTGTTGAGTAGAAATAGTAGATCATGATGCCGGCGTTTGCAATGATCCTGGATATCCTCTCAAGCGCACCCACCTTGTTTGCCGTCTCTACGACGATGACCGACGAATCCTGTATTTCATCTGCCCCGATCTTATCAAGGGCCTTCTCCGCCTTTACAAGATCGTCCACGATCAGGGTAAAGATAGCTTTGCGTCGCGAACCGCTGGCCGAGTATCCGGTGCCGGCGAGAATGTTTACATTCTCAGCTGCAAGGGCAGAGGCCACTTTTGCGGTCAATCCGACAGAATCAACGAATGTTGCCGTAATCTCTTTTGCTGTCTTGGCCGTAAACGAAGGCCCTGCCGGCTTCTTAACTAAAAGGGCCTTATTTGCCGCCGGTTTTGCCGCCGCCCTGGTAACTCTTTTCGTTGCCTTTGTCATGGGGTTCCCTCTCCTTTAATATATTCCTGCCGCCTGGTGTGACAGGTAAAGGCCGACATACGGATTGTCTTATTAATGGTAAGAAGACGTTCTAATTTACTATATCCCGCGGGTGAAGGACAACCTCCGCACCGACTTTTTATGGGTTGCTTAAAACAGGATGACGTCGGAGAGATGATTTCCCCGTTAGGCAACTGCTGAAACGGATCACTGCAGGGAAGTTATTCGAACTAATTTTTTGTTACGACGGATGTGAATTTTCGGCGGGAAATGGTATAGTAAGACGCTTCGGTTTAGTGATTTATTTTCTTCCATCTTTATTGAACTGATGGTAAAATGTTAATAATTATTTATCAATTCATAAAAATCGCTTATAATTAAACTGATGAATCTAAAAAAGATTGAAAAAGGTGTGAGGCTTATTATCGAGGGCATCGGCGAAGACCCCGAAAGGCCCGGAATGAAGGGCACGCCCGAGCGCGTTGCCAGGATGTACCAGGAGATATTTTCAGGTCTTAAGACCCCGACAGAGGAAATACTGCAGCATATAGAAGGGGAAAGCCATGACGAATTGGTACTCCTCAAAGATATTCCCTTTTATTCAGTCTGTGAACATCATCTGCTTCCCTTTATCGGGAAGGCCCATGTGGCGTACGTGCCCGGTGCGGGCAAGATAGCAGGGATCGGCGAACTTGCGAAGGCGGTCGAAATATTTGCAAAAAGACCCCAGGTGCAGGAGCGGCTTACCGCGCAGCTCGCCGACATGATCATGACGAAGCTGAAGCCCAAGGGCGCGATGGTCATTATCGACGCTGAGCATCTCTGCCTTTCGATGAGGGGGATGAAGAAGCCCGGGGCCAGGACGGTCACCTCCGCGGTGCGGGGCATCTTCAGGTCCAAGGAATCAACTAGGCAGGAATTACTCGAACTCATAAAAAGAAAAGACTGAAAAGTGTCAGCGATTAGTGTCCGTGTCAGGAAAAACAGTGCCGATATTGAATACGATCATTGAGCGTTTTCTTTAAAGACTGGCACGATAACGTGTACTCGATCACCGATATCAAATAAAGGAGGAGAAAAGGATGGCAGCAAAAATCATAAGCGGTACGGAGATCGCCGCGCAGATAAGGGAAGAACTCAAGAAGGAAGTCGCCGTGATGAAGGAGAAACACGGGTTGGTCCCGGGGCTCGTCACCATTTTAGTCGGTAAAAACCCGGCGTCGGTCAGCTATGTTACCGGGAAGCATAAGGCCGCGGACGAGATCGGTTTCTTTTCGATACAGGACGATCAGCCCGAGGACATATCCGAGGCCGACCTGCTCAAACTCATTGACAAGTACAACAAGGACCCGAAGGTACACGGCATTCTTGTCCAGCTTCCCCTTCCTAAGCATATCGCTGAAAAGAGGGTCTTGAACGCCATCGATCCGGACAAGGACGTCGATGGATTCCACCCGGTCAATGTCGGCCGTCTGATGATCGGCGGGGACGAGGCGAAGTTCCTTCCCTGCACGCCTGCCGGTATCCAGGAGCTGATAGTACGTTCCGGATTCGAGACATCCGGAGCGGAGGTTGTCGTTGTCGGCCGCTCAAACATTGTCGGAAAGCCCATCGCAAACATAATGCTCCAAAAGGGCAAGGGCGCAAACTCTACGGTCACGGTCGTGCACACGGGGACCAAGAACATGGAGACGCACTGCAAACGCGCAGATATCCTTATCGTTGCGGCAGGTGTGCCGGGCCTTGTGAAACCTGAGTGGATCAAGCCGGGCGCCTGCGTAATCGATGTAGGGGTGAACCGCGTTGGAGAGAAGAAAAGCGAGAAGACCGGCAAGATGGTGCCGATCCTCAAGGGTGATGTTGATTTCGATGCGGCAAAGGAGATTGCCGGAGCGATCACGCCTGTACCGGGGGGGGTAGGGCCTATGACGATCACTATGCTTATGAAGAACACCGTCAAGTCGGCGAAATTGCACGCAGGGATCAAGTAGGACCGTAATTAAGTTAGATTCCGGGGGGCGGAAGAAAATTCCGCCCTTTTTTTATGAAGAAAAAGTCGGAGCCGCTTAAAATGCCTTGACTTTACTGGTGACGTCCCGCAGTTTACTTTTCCTTATTTATCGGCAACTTGTGCTGCCCAAAAAGTAGGCATATCAGAGAACCCCTTGATCTGGCGGAGCAATTCAATCACTCTTTCGGGGTTCCGAACAATCGTTGTTAGTTTCCCCGTTTCTTGGTGCTTGCAGAGTAACTACGGCTGATATGCCGATTTGTCCCCGATGTCGAAGTCAAGCGGCATAAAGATTTTCCTGATCATGAAAAGGAGAAACAGTGCGGCAATAAGAATAAGACCGTATACTGCTGTTTGGCGGGACAACGCGCCGACCGCATAAAAGAAAAGATAAGCCGGCATCAACAGTGCAAGGAGATATCCTTCAACGAGCTGAAAACAGAAAGCCTCTTTGGCCGTAACAAAGCCGAGGCATAGGGAGATCGGGATCAGAAGGAGCAGTTCATGCCCCGAACCGGAAAATAATGAGACCGCAGGATTCCCTCCGCCCGTATAGAAAAGGACTGCGAGAAACGCCACTGAGAGGTAATATATCTTCTTAAGGACCCTGTGGAATTTGCCGACATAAAGATGGATAAAAAATACGCTCAGTCCGACGCTAAAATATAAAATGAGAAGGAGAATGTCCATCGCAAGTCCCGATGAGATGACCGGATACTCAAGGACTTCGGGCCGGCCCAAACCGATAACCGCCAGAACTGCCGCCAGGCAGATCGTCACGGTCGAAAGAAAAATGCCCGTCCTGTACAGGACCACGGTGATTCTGTCTTCCCTGGTCAGCGGCTGGTAGTAGGTTCGTTCGCCCATGAAAAAGTATAACACAACGGGCCCGATATCTTGATAATATGCGTCGAGAAGCCCTATTATTATTGAAATACAGTGAGGCGTTCAAGGAGCGGACGATGCCGAAGATAACGATTCAGGACTTTCTCAGGAAGAAGACCGAAGGCAGGAAGATATCGATGCTCACGGCATATGACTATCCCTTTGCGCAGATAGTGGATGAGGCGGGCGTCGACGGTGTTTTGGTCGGTGACTCCCTCGGTATGGTCGTTCAGGGGCTTGACAATACCCTTCCGGTCACCATGGATGAGATGATCTATCACACGAGGCTGGTGACGCGGGCGGTGAAAACCGCGCTGGTCATAGGGGATATGCCGTTCATGTCGTATCAGGCGAGTATAGAGGACGCGGTCAGAAACGCGGGGAGATTTTTAAAGGAGGCAGGCGCCTCGGCAATAAAACTTGAAGGGGGCGCCGAAGTGGCGGACCGGATCAGGGCGATGACGCGCTCCGATATCCCTGTGATGGCGCATATCGGGCTGACTCCGCAGTCGATACACAGGATGGGAGGATACAAGGTCCAGGGCAAAACAGAAGAGGCCGCAGCAAGGCTGATCGAAGAGGCACATATTGCCGAAGATGCGGGGGCATTTTCACTTCTTCTTGAGGCGATCCCGATGGGTCTTTCAAAAAAGATCACGGAGGAGTTATCGATCCCTACGATAGGCATAGGCGCCGGACCGTTCTGCGATGGTCAGATACTGGTGCTTCACGATGTTATCGGCATGTTCGAAAGGTTCGTCCCCAAGTTTGTGAAGCGTTACGCGAACCTCAAAGAGTCGGCCCTGAAGGCGGTCAGGGACTACAGGGAAGAGGTTGAAAAAGGGATATTCCCTTCGGACGATACGAGCTTTAAGTAGTTTTTGAAATCAACCGAACATATTTGTTCTGATATAATCTCGAATGTTATGTAAAGGAGTCGATAATGGATACATGCCCCTGCGGATCAAACCTGCCCTACGAGGAATGCTGCCTGCCGCTCATCAAAGGTGAGAGACTTGCGACGACTGCTGAACAAGTCATGCGCTCCCGTTATAGCGCGTACGTCAGGAAGGAAATCGGCTACCTCCTTTCGTCCCTTCATCCCGGCCACCGGTCGGACTTCGATGAGAAAAGCACCCGTTCCTGGGCCGAAGGCGCCGAATGGCATAACCTGGAGATCCTGAAAACGGCAGGCGGCGGACCTGAAGACAGCGAAGGCCGGGTCGAATTTGTCGCATCGTATACGGAGAAGGGGATCAAGAAAAATCACCATGAAGAGGCCACTTTCACAAAAGAAGACGGGGTATGGTACTTCATAAGCGGAGAAGTCGTGCCGCCTAAACCGGTTGTTCGTGCGGCCCCCAAAACCGGGCGTAACGACCCGTGCCCATGCGGAAGCGGCAAGAAATTCAAAAAATGCTGCGCCCTGTAAACCCTGCGAGGGGTCCTTCCCTAACTGGGCAACCCGAGGCAGCAGGACATCACGACTCCTGCCGGGCTTCGGCCCGCACTTTGAGAATGCGGCGGCCCTTCATACTCTCTATGGTGAATTTGCGTGAATCGGTGTTCAGACTGTCCCCCACCGAAGGGAGCCGCTGAAAATTCGAGAGCAGATACCCTCCTAGAGTATCGTATTCGTTCGACTCCGGGATATCGAAATGGTAGTCTTCGTTTAGGTCCCGGATCGCCAGAGAGGCATCGATGAGCATGGCGCCGTTTTTGAGCGTCTGCACCGGACTTTCGGTGTCATATTCGTCCCTGATCTCCCCGACGATCTCCTCGAGAAGGTCCTCGATAGTCACGAGACCCGCGACCGCACCGTATTCGTCGACGACAATTCCCATATGCAGCCTCTTTTTCTGCATGTCCCTCATCAGGGTGCTGATCTTCATGCTTTCCGGAACAAAGAGTGCGTAGTGCAGCAGGTCCGCAATCTTGAATTCCCTCTTATAGGCGAGCGCGTTGAATACGTCTTTGCTGTAGAGAATGCCCTTAATGTCGGACCTGTCCTTATCGTATACCGGGTATCTCGAAAAGTTCTCCTCCGCGATCCTTCTGATGATCGTCTCGGGGGAATCGTTTATATTGAATGCGACCATCTGGGTGGAAGGCACTATCACGCCCTTGACGGATATGTCGGTAAAACGGAACACGCTGTGGATGAGTTCCTGTTCGGTCGGCTCGAATATACCCCTGTCTTTTCCCTCTTCTATGAGAAGTTTGATCTCCTCTTCGCTGATGAAGGAGCGCTCCGAATATGCCTTTGTCCCGAAGGGGCTCAGGATGAGATTCGTGCTTTTGGTAAGGACTGTCACGAAGACGGACGCGATCTTGGAGATAAAAGATATAGGACGGGCGACGACAAGGCCGATTTTTTCGGGGTTTCTCAGCGCGATCGATTTCGGCACGAGTTCCCCGATGATAAGCATAAAGTAGGAGATCACGATGACGGTGATCGCCAGGGATAGCGGTTCGGCCACTGATGCGATGAAGGGGACCGGCAGGGTCGCCAGCAGAGGTTTGAGTATCTTGACCGAAGCGGCGCCGCCTATTGCCGAAGCGATAGACCCCATGACCGTAACGCCTATCTGGACGGTGGCGAGGAGCCTGTCGGGTTCAGCCTGGAGCTTCATGAGCACTCCGGCCCGGCGGCTCCCTTTGTCAAAAAGCTGTTTGACGAAAGACTTTCTCGCGGTGACGACGGCGATCTCCGATGCGGCGAAGAACCCGTTTAAGAGCAAGAAGATAAAGATGAAAAATATTTCGAGTGTCATTATCCGTTTCTTAAATAGTATACATGATTATCCACCGGCGCCAAACCGGTCGTTTCAAGCGGACCCATTATCTAGAGGCGCCTGTACGCCCATGTCCCCCAATACAAATTGAGTGATCGCCACCACTGTTATCGCGGCGGTCTCCGCCCGCAGTATCCTCCTGCCCAGGGTGGCCCTGACGAAACCCTTTTCCGCGGCAGATCTTATTTCCTCTTCTGAAAACCCTCCCTCCGGACCGGTAAAGAGGGATATGCTGCCGCGACCACTGAATCTCTTTAACGTGTCACTCAGGCCGTCTCCTCCCTGCTCCCAAAATATGATGCCCTCCGGCAAAGAAACGGACCCAAGCCTGTCAAACGCGACAGTCTCTCGGACGAGGGGCACCAAATTCCTTCCCGCCTGTCTTGATGCCTCCTCGGCTATCTTCATCCAGCGGGCCGTCTTCCTCGTCTCTCTCACCTGGCATCTTGCGGTGACGACAGGAACGATCTCCTTTACCCCCAGTTCAGTTGCCTTCTGGATGACGAGGTCCATCTTCTCCCCCTTGAGGAGCCCTTGAAGAAGCGTTACCTTCAGTCCCGATTCGGTCTGAAAGTCGGTTTTTTCTATCAGCTCTGCGGTCACTTCCTTACCGGTCACACTTGTTATTACCGAGGAATAGGCGTTTCCCTTATCGTCGTGTATGGAGAGGGGGTCGCCCGCGCGACAGCGAAGCACTGTCGCCAGATATCGCGCCTTGGCGCCCCTGAGGGTAACAAAACGGGAATTGAGATCGGAGTCAGGCAGAAACAGTCTGGGCATGGAGGATCAGTGTTCGACTCCGGAGAAAAGGTCCTTTAACTTTTCCTTGAAACTCTTTGAGACCTCATCGCCGTTTATCGAGGAGAATTCTTCGAGCAGTTCTTTTTGTCTGGGGGTGAGCTTCTTCGGAACGTCTATATATATTTTTACTGCCTGGCTGCCCCTTTGATGACCGCCCACACGCGGCGCTCCTTTCCCCTTCAGATAAAAGAGCCTGCCTGAGGGGGTCCCGGCCGGGATCTTTATCTTTGAGGTCCCGTCGAGCGTGGGGACTTCGATCTCGGCCCCGAGCGCGGCCTGAGCAAAAGAGACCGGCACCTCACAGAAGATCTCGGTACCTTCTCTTTTGAAAAACTGATGTTCCTGGACGTTCAGTACGATGTAGAGGTCGCCCTTGGGGCCGCCGTATAAGCCCGGTTCGCCTTCGCCGTACACCTTCAGCCTCGAAGCGCTGTCGACGCCGGCAGGGATTTTCACGCTGATACTCTTCATCTTCTCGACTTTTCCGTGCCCCTTGCAGTTTTTACACGGGTGTGAGATGATCTTACCCGCCCCATAGCATTTGCCGCACGTCTTTGAGACGCTGAAGAATCCCTGCTGAAAGCGGACCTGCCCTGCGCCCTTGCACGAAGGACAGACAACAGGTTGCTTCCCCGGCTCGGACCCGGACCCTTTGCACTCCCCGCACTCCTCCAGACGGGCAAACTCGACGATCTTCTCAATGCCGAAAACCGCCTCGGAAAGAGTTATTGACAGGTCGTATCTGAGATCATCTCCCTTCGTCGGCCGCTGTCTTCCCTGGCCGCCGAATGCGCCGAAGAAATCCCCGAAGATGTCTTCAAAGACATTCCCGAACCCGGCGCCTGAGGCGAAGGGGCCGTAGCCTGTCCCGCCCGGGCCCTCGGCCGACCCGTAGCGGTCATAGTTTGCCCTCTTTGTGGAGTCGCTCAGGCAGGAATACGCCTCATTGATCTCTTTGAATTTTTCCTCTGATGCCTTGTCTCCCGGGTTCCTGTCGGGGTGGTATTTCATGGCAAGCTGCCGGAACGCTTTCTTAAGTTCGGCCTCGGATGCGTCTTTTGAAACGCCGAGTAACCCGTAGTAATCTTTCATATCAGTAGTTTACTTTCTTTCGGTCGGAATAGTATATCTCACGAATATAAAAAGGGTCCGACTGCCCGTGGGCCGTCGAACCCTTTTATTATAAACGTTTTGCTATTTCTTGTCTTTGTCTACGTCTTCAAACTCGGCCTCGACGACTTCTTCTTCTCCTTCTTTCTTTGCCTGCTGAGTGCCGCTGCCGTCGCCGTGGGGTTGGGCGCCCGCAGACTTGTAGATATGCTCGGCAAGCTTATGGGAGGCCGTTGTTAGACGGTCCGTCGCGGCCTTGATCTCGTCGGGGTCGCTGCTGGAGTCTTTCAGTTTCCTGCACTGCTCAAGCGCCTCTTCTATTTCCTTCTTCTCGTCGGCGCTGATCTTGTCTCCATAATCCTTCAGTGATTTCTCGACGGTGTAGACGAGGGTGTCGGCATTGTTTCTCGCCTCGGCGAGGTGCTTTCTCTTTTTGTCCTCGTCGGAGTGCGACTCGGCATCACGGACCATGTTTTTGATCTCGTTTTCGTTGAGACCGCTTGAGGCAGTGATCCGTATGGACTGTTCCTTGTTTGTGCCGAGGTCTTTTGCCGAGACATGCAGGATTCCGTTTGCATCGATATCGAAGGTCACCTCGATCTGCGGAATGCCCCTCGGCGCAGGCGGGATGCCGATCAGTTCGAAGTTGCCGAGAAGTTTGTTGTCCGAGGCCATCTCCCTTTCGCCCTGGAAGATCTTGATCGTAACCGCGGGCTGGTTGTCAGTTGCAGTGGAAAAGACCTGGCTCTTCTTCGTCGGGATCGTAGTGTTTCTTTCTATGATCTTTGTGAAGATCCCGCCCAAGGTCTCGATACCAAGGGAAAGCGGGGTGACGTCGAGGAGCAACACTTCCTTCACATCGCCTTTGAGCACTGCCGCCTGGATCGCGGCGCCTACCGCCACGACCTCATCGGGGTTGACCGTCTTGTTCGGCTCTTTCCCAAAAAAACTCTGTACCACCTGCTGGACCTTAGGAGTCCTCGTCTGTCCTCCCACGAGAAGGACTTCATCGATGTTCTGGGCGGAAATGTTCGAATCGGTAAGGGCGTTCTTGCACGGGCCGGTCGTCTTATCGATCAGGTCTCCGACTAGTTGTTCGAGTTTTGCCCGCGAGATTTTCATGAGCAAGTGCTTCGGACCTGTGGCGTCGGCCGTGACAAACGGCAGATTGATCTCGGTCTCGGTCGCGGTGGAGAGCTCGATCTTCGCTTTTTCGGCCGCCTCTTTGAGTCTTTGAAGGGCCATCTTGTCTTTCTTGAGGTCTATCCCCTGGTCCTTCTTGAACTCCTCCACCATCCAGTCGAGGATCCTCAGGTCGAAATCGTCGCCGCCAAGATACGTATCTCCGTTTGTGGATTTGACTTCGATGACGCCTTCGCCTATTTCGAGGATGGATATATCGAATGTGCCGCCCCCGAGGTCGTACACCGCCACTTTTTCCTCTTTCTTTTTATCCATGCCGTAGGCGAGCGCTGCGGCTGTGGGCTCGTTGATGATCCTCAGCACGTTCAGGCCCGCGATCCTCCCGGCGTCTTTCGTTGCCTGTCTCTGACTGTCGTCGAAATATGCCGGCACGGTGATGACCGCTTCGGTCACCTTCTCTCCAAGATAATCCTCGGCAGACTGTTTTAATTTCTGAAGGATCATCGCCGATATCTCAGGGGGTGAGTATCTTTTCCCCGCGATCTCTACGTGCGCGTCGCCGTTTGAGGCCTCGACGATCTTATAAGGAAGCCTCTGTTTTGCGTGGTCGACCTCTTTGGAGGTGTATTTGCGGCCCATGAGCCTCTTTATTGAAAAAATAGTATTCTCCGGGTTAGTGATCGCCTGCCTCTTTGCGATCTGTCCGACAAGTCTTTCTCCCTTGTCGGTGATTGCCACTACTGAAGGGGTGGTCCTGCTCCCCTCCTGATTCGGTATTACTACCGGCTCGCCTCCCTGAACCACCGCAACGCAGGAATTGGTCGTTCCGAGGTCTATTCCGATTGCCTTTGCCATCTTATCATTCCTCCCTATATTCTCTTATTCTTAGATAAAATAATTCCCGCCCAGTCCGTCACTTTATGTCTATTCATTCTCTTCCGACTCTTTCGGCCTTGCAGAGACCGCTACCAGGGAGGGCCGCAGCACCTTTTCGTTATAGAGGTAGCCGGCCCTCAGTTCTTCTGCCACCATCTTTTCTTCGATATCTTCACGTTCGACCTGCATCATCGCATGATGCACTGCGGGATCGAATTTTTTCCCCGCCGCCTCAATTCTCCTCAGGCCGAATTTCTCGAGAGTCCTCTGCAGTTCCTTCAGGGTTATTTCGACCCCTTGCACCACACCGGTCTTTGGGTCACAGGAAGCGTGCTTGAGCGCCAGTTCCAGATTGTCGATCGCCGGCAATAGCGCATACAGAAGTGACTCGTTGCCGTACCGTGCAAGTTCTTCCTTGTCTTTGTTTACTCTTTTCTTATAATTATCAAATTCCGCGTACAATCTCAAGTATTTGTTGTTGAGCTCCTGCAATGCCCCGGCATCAGCAGTCTGCGCCTGTTCCGCCGCCTTTTCCGGGGCCTCTCTTTCTGCCTCTTTATCTTCCACGGTCACGAGTTCCTCGTCCCTCTCTTTGGGTACGAGTTCCTCGTCCCTCTCTTTTCCGGAATCGTTGTCAACGGTCTTATGTCGTTTCACCTATTGTGTCCCCCTATCTATAAAGACAGCATCCGGGTGATATATTTAGCTGTCAAATCGACGATCGAGATCGCCTGCGCATAGTCCATCCTGGTGGGACCTATTATTCCTACCGCGCCTATAGGTCTCTTGCCCTCTTTGTAAGTCGCCGCCACAAGACTGAACTTCTTCATCTCGGCAAGAGGGTTTTCCGAACCTATGAAGACCTGTGGCCCTTCAGCATCCGCAATCTTGTCGAGGAGTGTGACGATGATATGTTTGTCTTCGATGGTCTTTAGAAGCTCTTTTATCCTGTCGACATCGCAGAAATCGGGAAGGGCGAGGACCTCGGAAAGGCCGGAGATGTAAATATTGCCGGGTGCAGAAGAAAAAACAGCGTCGCATATCCTCATCGCCTCGGAGATAAGGTTGTCGCAGAGCACCTTCTCCCTTGCCAGTTCCTTCACGACGACCTTCCTTATCTCTTCGAGCGTAAGTCCTGAAAATTGAGAATTTATATAGGAGGCGATCCTGTTGAGGTCTCTCTGGGAAAAGTCTGTGTCCATCCGGATGACCGCGTTTCTGACAAGCCCTTCATCGGTAAATATAACGACTGCCACACGGCTGTCGCGGTACTTGATCAGCTCGATCCTGGTGAGCATTGCGGTACTCGAATTAGGCGACATGGTTATCCCTACATAGTGCGACAACGAAGACAGCATCTTTGCCGCCTCGTCAAGAAAGGCGTTAATGTCTTTTTTGAGCATTTCGAGTTTCCGTGCGAGCTCTAAGGCGAAGTCCCCATCGACATGCCGTTCTTCCCTGTTGATCGCGTCTACATAGTATCGGTATCCCACGTCGGTGGGGACCCTTCCTGCCGACGTATGGGGCTGACGGAGGTACCCCATCTCTTCCAGGTCGGACATGATGTTTCGGATGGTCGCCGGTGAAAGGCCGAAAGAGTATTTCTTCGTAACTACCCTTGAGCCGACAGGGCCGGGGGTGTTGATATAACACTGAATTACCGCGAATAAAACCCGTTTATTTCGTTCATCTAACATGCCTTAGCACTCTCCATCATCGAGTGCTAATAATCTAACAGTTATGGGTAATGGGTGTCAAGTGAGGCATGCCGGGAGTGATGTACCGGCGTCCATAAGGCTTATTCTGGATGCTCCGCATGCCGGGAAAGAGCTGAAAGACGAGCTTGCGGGCCTCAGGAGCTTCCGCGTGACGCGTTTCAGGATCACTTACCGCGTCAGGAAGAATATCGTTGAAATCGTGGCGGTCGGTCCCCGGGAGAGGATATATCAGGAGACATTCCGGCTCCTCAAAAAAGACAAATGAAACGCTCGCGTTACTCAACAAGTCTTTAAAAACAGGTGCGTCCAGGTGACGTTAGGTTCTCACAGTACTTTGCTCAGAGACTAATTTCTGTCAGTTAATCATGCTCATTATTTTTAGACGCGAATTAATTTCTTCAATTTCGGCCTGTCCATACCATTGAAGGCACGATTGAGGACTCTTCACCAACAACTGACATATTGACCCCCTGGCTAAAAACTTAAAATAGTTTGCATATTGATGGCGATTTCCGAATTTTCTACTTATCCGCTATTTTTTTCATGAGCACGGCCGATAGCTGGAAGTTATAAGATTCTTCATTTTTCACCGTCTGGTAAAAATCGCATATCTGGCAGTTCTTGAATTTCTTGGCAAAAGTTCCCTGCACTTCCCCTTTGCAGAGTGTACCAGTAAGAACCCAGCAGCTCCTGCCCGCATTAAGGCCCTCATGAACACTATCTAAGCGCTTTTCCAGCGTCGCCGGGCAGATACCTAAATCAGAGACATGCTGCCCTCCAGGCTGTCGTCCACATTTCATAAAGTCCCAACAGTTAAGCTTCGTTTTTTTCATAATTGTCCTCCTTATGTTCCGTTTGTGGTCAAATCTTCATACTTGGCCAGCCTTCTTTCTAGTGACAATGCTCATGCGTGATCCTTTTAATCACCCCCAAATAATTTATCATAATAGTCAGGATATATTTTCTTTGCACAATCGGGGCAAATGCTATGGCTGAACTCTGCTGATGAATGTTCGGTGATGTATTTCTCCATCTGACTCCAATAGCCGTTGTCGTCCCGTATCTTCTTGCACGAAGAACATATGGGTAATATTCCCTGAAGTGTCTTGATTGTAACAGCCGCTTCTTGAAGTTCTCCGAGAAGCCTTTCACGCTCCGCCATATCTTTTTTGCGCTTCGTAATGTCCAATAAGGTCCCTATCACAGCAGGCCGTCCATTATACGTCGTCCTCGATCCATAGGCCTCTATGAATAGAATTTCGTTATTTTTTTTCTGGCCTCTAAATTCATAATGAACAGATTTGAGTTCTCCTGTCTGTCGTGCCCTAATATTTTCGATTACTTTGGACCAATCTTCCGGCAAGGTCAAATCAGCAGGTCCTTTCTTATCTATCAACTCATCAACTCTATAACCAAAAATCTCGGCCATCATAGGGTTAACATACTTGAAGATATCATCTTGTATTAGGTAAATGCCGACTAACGATTTTTCCGAAAGGTCCCTGAATTTGTTTTCCGATTCTTTTATGGCTTGTTCTGCATGCTTGAGCTCCGTTACATCTTCAACCATCTCAATTGCAGCAATAACTCTTCCCTCTTTATTTAGTATGGGGGAAGAAAGCACTCTGTAATTTATTATTTTATTGCCAGCCGGCGTGTCTGTTATTGTCTCATGCACCTGGCCGTCTTTCAGAGTTAAATACGTTATGCAATAAGGACAAATCGTTTCTCTCGGCGGGGAATTAAATGTCCTAAAGCATACAGGTCTATCTAAGACATTAGTTCCCGGGAACCATCTCTTCATCTGACGGTTCAAGGATAATATTTCCATCTCCGGGCTTATGACAGCTATCCCTATGGCTATATTGTTGACAACACCTTTGAACCTCTGTTCAGATTGCCGTAAGGCTTCTTCCACCTGTATGCGCTCTGTGATATCGGTGCTCATGGCAACAAACCCATAAACACTTCCACTATCATCAAAAAATGGGTTCAGTGATACGCTCCACCATCCCTTCTCGGGCCCATTCATCCTGTAAGCATCAAATGTGCAACGTTCCCCTTTCAAGACCTTCCTTACACAGGCAGCGACTGTTGGCCGAATTTCCTCGGGCCAAATATCCCTGAATTCTCTCCCTATTATTTCGTGATCTGAGACTCTCATCATCATAAGTCCGGGTCTGTTCGAGGTCAGGCAATGACCTTGCCTGTCAAACAGCATTATTCAGGACGGCGAGTTTTCCATGATAGTCCGGAAAGATTCCTCTTTCAATAACAGTTCATTCTCAATCCGCAGACGATCGGTGATGTCCCTGATAAACGCAAAAAAACTTCCACTGGCGCCCTTCATATAGTTAACACTGATCTCGATATCAACAACTTTGCCGTCCTTGCACCGGTGACGTGTTACAAAACGGTCCGAGCCAATCTCCATTATCTTTTGGATGCGTGCCGCTGTCTCCCCCGGCTTTTCAACCACCTCGATATCGGCGATATGCATATTCAGCAGCTCCTCACGACCGTAACCTACTAAATCACAATATGCATCATTTACATCCAGGAACCGTCCATGGATATCATTAATCCAAAAGCCATCCATGGAAGTCTGAATAATTTTGTTGTATTCCGGGTCAGCATTATGAGCTTCTGTCAATTCCCCTAGGCCTTCCTTTTTTGACTTATCCTTATCTCCCAAGTTTGGCAACATGGGTTAAGATACTAATTTCCGGGTTGAGACAATGCCTTCCCGGACATATTTTGCTACGGTGATCCGGTTCTTATCAAACTTCTCTATGCGCGTCTGCGATCTCTCCGGTTCCTCGATCAGGTCCTGCTTTTCGATTCTTTTGTCACCCATAGCAATCCTCCCCCATCAACGCAAGAAGTGCCGGAATGTGCGGGATTTGCGTTGTCTCTCTCCGCCATGGAACAAATAACGGATCGTCATGTTTGTCGCGCATGCGTCCCCTCGCAGTTCTCTCCGGCAAGTAATTGGTAAATCTCTTCCGCCGGTAGCGGCTCGCTAAAAAGATAACCCTGCACTTCATCGCATTTATGTAAACGCAAAAACTCAAGTTGTTCCGTAGTTTCCACTCCTTCGGCAATCACCTTGAGGTCTAGGCTGTGCGCCAGCGTTATAATCGCTTTGCAAATGGCCTCATCGTTTGGATCTTCTCCGATCCCCGCCGCAAAATTGGGAGCAATCTTAAGCTTGTTTATGGGAAGGTACTTTAGATAATTTAAGGATGAATATCCTGTGCCGAAATCATCGATGGAAAGGTAGAGACCCATTGAACTCAATTCCCGCAAGCTTGCTACAGTAATCTCAGGGTCTTGCATTATTATACTTTCTGTAAGTTCCAATTCCAGCGAATTAGGATCAAGACCCATTTTCTTTAGCGTCTTGCCGATGGTTTCAGCCAAGTTCGTTAATTTGAACTGACGCATCGATAGATTGATCGCAACACGTTGCAAACAGCAACCTTCCTTTCGCCAAGTCACGAGCTGTTCGCAAGCATTATGTAACAGCCAACTGCCGATCGATACAATGAGCCCCGTTTCTTCCGCAAGGGGTATAAACTCTTTGGGAGAGATCAGCCCTCGGATGGAATGCTGCCACCGCATCAGGGCTTCTACGCCAACGATTCTGCCTGTATTAAGGTCGTATTGCGGCTGATAGTGAAGCCGCAGCTCTTTCCGTTTCAGAGCATCGTGCAGGTCGTTTTCCATTGTCAGATGCTCCAGTTTTTTTGAGTTCATCGGTGGAGTATAAAAAAAGTAATTGTTCCTCCCCTGCGATTTGACGTAATACATCGCTGTGTCGGCATTTTTTATCAGCGTCGAAACTTTGTCTCCGTCGGTGGGATAAATACTAATGCCTATGCTCGCAGTGACATGCAGTTCATGGGGGTCCAGCATAAAGACCTGAGATATTACGCCCAGAATTTTTTTGGCAACAATTACCGCCTCCTGAACAGTGTTTAGATCCGGCAACATTATGAGAAATTCATCTCCGCCGAGCCTCGAGACAGTGTCCTTGTTGCGCACGCAACACCGAAGTCTCTGAGCCACATAATATATGAGGAGGTCTCCGGCATCGTGGTCAATCGAATCGTTAATGGCATTGAAGCGGTCGAGATCAAAGAGCATTACGGCTACCAGTTTGTTTTTTCTCTTTGCCTCCGAAAGGGCCTGCTCCAGACATTCACTGAATAACAGGCGATTGGGAAGGTCAGTCAGGTCGTCGTAGTAAGCCTTATGTTTTATCGTCTCCTCGGACATCTTGCGTTTCGTTATGTCTTCGCATGTCGTAACAATATTTATTATCTGCCCTTCGGAGTCGGTCACAAAATCGGACATAAGCTGCACAGAAAAAAGACTTCCGTCTTTCCTGATGTTGACGCTCTCCCTTGTAAAGTGTCTCGTCAATCCGTCCAACTTCAGGGGCTTCCACCGGTCCGGTGGAGCAAAGACCCGAACATCTTTTCCTATCAGTTCTTCAACGCTGTAGCCGTGCATTTCCGCTTCGCTGGGGTTGGCATAAAGAATCTTCCTGTGCAGATCTGTGATTGTGACCCCTATCTGCATGTTTTCGACCGCCTTTTTCAGCGAAAATAGCTCATCCCTCGTCTTCTTGTATTCCGTAAGATCCCTGACGACGATTACTATCTTTCCCCCTTCAATCACGGTTAGAGAGACCTCATGGTGGAACCTGGTCCCATCCCTTCTCTTGCCGACAGATTCACCGCGCCATCGTCCATTTTTCCATGCCAGAGGGATAATGTAATCTTCGAACCTCTTCATCTCATTATCGTCACAAAGCATCTGCCATCTCTTACCTATAAGTTCAAATTTGCTGGCGTATCCATAAGCCCTAGCATTGGCACAGTTTGAATACAGTATTCTCCTGTCCCTGTTAATAATAGCGATGCCGTCAAAGGAAGTTTCGAATGTGGTGATATATCTCCGAAGATCATTGTGCGAGAGAAAGTTATCGACAACTTCTTTTTTCATAATCGAGGGCCTCCCTTCATCTTCAGGACCAACCGATCAGGCCGGGGCATTCATAAAATTTGAGATGATCTTCGTCAATTTATGTGTTGATATCGGCTTGGTCACGTAATCGTTGGCGCCGAGATCCATTCCCCTTGTCAGGTCCTTCTCCTCTCCGAGGGTAGTAAGGATTATTATGGGAATTCTCAGTCCCATCATCCTGACATGCTGTATCAGCTGCAGGCCGTCCATCTTTGGCATATTGATGTCCGTTATTATCAGATCGAATATTTCTTTTCTAATCATTTCGACAGCATCCAGCCCGTCCCGCGCCTCTGTTATCATCACCCCCTGGATGCCCTTGGTGGACATCCTTGCGAAAAGCCGCATAATCGATGAATCGTCGACAAAAAGTATCTTTTTCATTTTTCCTCCAGCACAGCCCTAACCATATCAGCTGTCTCTGCAAAACTGATTGGTTTTGTGATGAATTGCTTGGCGCCGAGTGACAGGGCCTTGTCGACGATCTCACTGTAGCCGAGAGAACTCACTACGATTATTTTTGCATCTCTGTCGATCTCAAGCAACCTCTCTACAGCGTCAATTCCTTCCATTTCCGGCATCACAAGGTCCATGAATACAACGTCCGGGTTCAGAGTTTGGTACAGGGCTATCGCTTCCCTGCCGTTTGACGCTTCGCCGACCACCTCCGCCCCCAGCTGTTTTATAAACTTGCAAAGGTTTTTTCTCTGAAACAGGGAATCATCCACTATCATAAATCTTGCCATAATCGTCCTCCTGAAAAGAGCGGGACCTCTATGTCATCAACGAAATCCCGGTTTTGACACTGCTAAGATCAATTATGCTTACAAGTCTCGGCACTATTTCGTACAGCCCGACAACCATGTCCGCATATCCTTTTTCAGCCGCCACTTTCGGCATGCCATATATAACGGATGACTCCTCGTCTTGCGCTATAGTCACACCTCCATTCTCCTTTATCCTCGCAAGTCCTTCGACCCCGTCATCGCCCATGCCTGTCATTATTACTCCTATCGCGCCGCTACCTAGTTCTTCAGCTACAGAGTTGAAGAGGACGGTCGCCGACGGCCTGTGGCCGGATGCGGGGGGGGCCTGACTGAGAACAGTAACAAGACCAAAGGTCGTTTTCTTCATCTTGAGGTGTTTTCCTCCAGGAGCAATAAGGGCCTTGCCCGGGCTGATGAGATCGCCGTTACAGGCCTCCTTGACTCTTATATTACAGATGGTGTCGAGACGTTTGGCAAAAAGATCGGTAAACCCTTCCGGCATATGCTGCACTATGAGAATGCCCGCAGGGAAATCTGCAGGCAGGAGCGGCAATATCTCTGCAAGCGCCTGGGGTCCCCCGGTCGATATCCCTATGGCCACCACAGTCCCGGCAGAGATCTGTCGTAAAGGCATAACCGGCGACAGCGGTTGCTTAGGCTTTACCGTCCGGTGCTCCCTGAATTTCGGTCTGCGGCAACAGGCCGCCGCTTTTATTTTTTCGATGAGCTCATGTGCTATATCCTGGATATGAACCGAAATCGCGTCATGAGGTTTTGGAACGAAATCAAAGGCCCCGAGCTCAAGCCCCCGCAATGTTATCTCGGTTCCTTCCTTTGTAAGTGAACTGACAAGGATAACGGGTATTTCGAAATCGCCGACAATCAATTTAAGAGCTGCCAAACCATCCATCCTCGGCATATCCACATCGAGCGTTATAACATCCGGCCGTAATTCCCCGATTTTTTTTATGGCAAATTCTCCGTCCATCGCAGTCCCGACTACCTGAATACTATCATCGGCGCAGATGATCATTGGTATCATTTTCCTCATCAGTGCGGAATCGTCAACAACAAGTACCCTTATCCTATCTACTGCCGGGCACATAAAAGGCCTCTTTATTTGTTGTGACATCTTCCTGCCGGGACAGGTATTTTCTGATCAAAGAAAGGGGATCGAGTATCAATACCACACTGCCGTTACCGAGGATGGAAGCTCCTGATGCAATACCGGTTGAAACCCTTTCGTCAAGGGCCTTGATCACCAGTTCCTCTTCTCCGATTATTTTTTCTGCAATAATGCCTGCCCTCATGTGACCGACACTGATAAATATTATGAAGGACTTCTCGCTGCAAATCACTTCTCCATCTATGGAGATCAAGGGGACTATACTGTTTCTGTGCCTGAACACGTGCTTGCCACCCATCGTGTCCAGATCTTTAGGGAATACCCGTTTTATCTCTGTTACGGACGTCAGGGGAATGGCAAAACTCTTGCCTTTGTAAACAAAAAGAATGGACTTTATAATTGCAAGAGTAAGCGGCAAGCGAACTGTGAATTTTGTTCCGCTTCCTTTTTCTGAAGCAATCTCTATCACCCCGCGAAGAGATTCGACAACGTCCTTCACTATATTCATGCCGACTCCTCTGCCAGAAATCTCGGTGATACACGCAACGGTAGAGAGCCCTGAGTGAAAGATAAGATTTATTGCGTCCTGGATGTCCATTTTGCTTGCATCGTCTTCACTGATGAGATTTTTCTGAACTGCCCTTTGCTTCAACAGGTCTATGTCTATCCCGCGACCGTCGTCTTTTACCTCGATAACGATCTGGTTGCCCTGGTGGAATGCCTTTAAACAGATGAGGCCCTCTTGCGGTTTTCCGGCCGACTCCCTTTCTTCAAGAGTCTCTATGCCGTGATCGACAGCGTTTCTGACGATATGCATAAGCGGCTCGCCAATAATATCGACAATGCTTTTGTCGAGTTCCGTAGTTTCTCCTTCCGTCATTAATCTAACACGCTTGCTTTTTTCAGCCGACAGATCTCTCACAATTCGGGGGAAGCGCCTGAAAACAACTTCGACCGGCAGCATCCGCACTTTCATGACGGACTTCTGCAGTTCGGAAAGCGTACGTTCAAAGGATGAATTAAGGTTGTACAGGCGCGCTGCAATGGTTTCCCTTCGAAGTGTGTCGATCTCGGAGGTTGTCTGCGACAGCATGGAACGTCCAATGACCAGTTCCCCTACAAGGTTCATTATCTTGTCAACGCGTTCGGGTTCTATTTTTAATAATGCTGCTCCCCTGTCCACATTTTTTAAGCTGACCGACTTTTCAGCCTTTCCGGCGCACGTTCCCCGAGCGCGTATATGTGAATCTATCTTTGACACAATGTCCGATATGTCCGGTTCGTTGCCTCCGGCGATTGTGTCGATAAAAGTTCCGAAAGCGTCGGCGCAGCTGAGAAGGAGGTCGAAGGATCCCTTTTCGGGTTCCCTGTCCTTTAAGACTGCGATCAGGTCCTCCACCTTATGCGCAAAAGTGCCGAGACTGTTAAAGCCCATCGCCTTTGAGTCCCCTTTAAGAGTATGAAAGGCTCTCTTGAGAGGTTTCCAGTTGTCTTCGTCAGGCTTCGTCTCGATCGCCATAATATAACCGTTGAGGTTATCGAGTATCTCCCCTGCCTGCTGAAAAAAGGCCTCTCTCAATTCGGCCATATCCGAGTCGGTTAGTATTATCTCACTCATGCGTGTCACCCACCTTTTGGTAAACGGTGCCCTTGTTCCAGAAGTGGAACTTGAAATCCCCGTTCGATGTGATGCCCTGAAGCGTTTCGGCATGCCCAAGAAAAAGATATCCTTCCGGATTCAAAGCTCTGGCGAACCTCGCAACGACCTGTTTCTGTTCTTCAACTTCAAAATATATCATAACGTTCCTGCAGAATATGATATCGATGTTGGCCAGGCCGTTCTCGTGGATCAGGTTGTGGTAGTCGAACATGACGAGTCTCTTGATGCCGTCTTTTACTTCATAGTGCTCACCGGCCTGTCTGAAACATTTCGCCATGTATCCTTCGGGCACGTCTCTCAGTTTGTCCGGCAAATACCTCCCCTTGCTCGCGATATCCAGACACCGTAAGGATATGTCGGATGCAACGATTCTGACATTCCAGAGCGCAGCGTCCGGTATCGCTTGGGCGACCTCTATGGCGATTGAATATGGCTCTTCGCCTGTCGCGCAGCCGGCGCTCCAGATGGTGAGGCTATAATCACGGAGTCTGCGTTTTCTTTCGGTTAACTCAGGTAACACCTTCTCCCTGAACATATCGAACTGCGGCAGGTTCCTGAAAAAATAGGTCTCGTTTATGGTGACGGAATCGATAAAACTCCATAACTCGATATGGTCCTTATCGGTTATATGCTTATAGTATTGAAAGAAACTCCCGATATTCAGAGCCTTCAGCTTCTTTTCCACCCTCGTCCTGAGAAATTCCTTTTTGCTATCGTTCAGGTATATCCCGCATTTCTTGTGGATAAGTCCCCTAAAGATTTTGAATTCATCGTCCGTCATATAGGAGCCTCTTAATTCCTCAATCACCTTACAGCCACTGTTTCACGCCCGAATTTCGCCTTGCGATCACCGTTCCCATCATCCTGCTTAGCGCTTCTTTCTTTTTTATGCAAGTCCGGCCGCGCCACTGATACTCTTTCAGACCCATTAAGCATGAACTTGCCCACCACCTGCTGAAACCTCTCGGCCTGGGAATTCAACTGTTCGGCTGATGAGGCAAGCTCTGTAGTGCCCGAGGCATTCTGGTGTATCATATCCCTCATCTTCTCCATTGTTTTTACGATCTGCTCGGCGGCTGAAGCCTGCTCCTCGGTCGCGGACGTTATTTCATGGGTCACCTCTCTCAGGTTTTCCGCTGCCTTTGCGATCTGCGTGCTGCCGCTGGACTGTTCCTGCGTTGCAGCGCCTATCTCTCTTGAGTACCGGTCTACCTCCACCACATTGCCTTCTATGTTCTTGAGGGAATTGCCTACCTGTTTGCTCAGATCAACGCCCTTTTCCACTATTTGGATGGATTTGTCCATAAACTTTACCGCTTCCTGTGTCTCTTTCTGAATGCCGGTTATGAGCTCTGCAATCTCTTTCGTTGACTTCGCCGAACGCTCCGCAAGCTTTCTGACCTCTTCGGCGACAACGGCAAAGCCGAGACCCTGCTCCCCGGCCCTTGCAGCCTCTATCGCGGCATTAAGGGCAAGGAGGTTTGTCTGTTCGGCGATATCGTCGATGACATCAACGATCTTGCCTATATTTTCAGCCCTTGAGCCAAGGGCCCCGATGCTGTCCGCTGAACGGGTTATTGCCTTGCTGATCTCGTCCGTTCCTTTTACGGAGTTTTCAACAGACTCCAGTCCAAGTTCAACGGCCTTCTTTGCCTGCTGCGACAATTCAACGAGCTGCTTTGCAGTAGCCGCTATTCTCTGTGTCGAGGCGGCCATCTGCTCGATAGATGCAGAAGTCTCTGTGACTGACGACGCCTGACTCTGGGTATTTTTTGCCACATTCCCAATATTTGCGGACATCTCGTGCATCGTTGATGTGGTCTCCTCTACTGCAGAGGCTGCCGACTCATTGTTTCTGGATGCCTGCTCGGCGGTTGACGCTATCTGGGTCGAGGCAGCGGTTATCTGCTCAGAACCGATCTTTATCTCGCCGACTATGTCCCTCAGGCCGGCGACCATCTTTTTGAAGGCGTTGCCGAGAATGTCCTTGTCGGACTTCGGTGTCACATTCCCCCTCAGGTCTCCTTCCGCAATCTCATCCGCGGTATTAGCCATCTCTCTGATACTAAGAACAACTTTATTCAAACTGTCTATGATTTTTCCGATTTCGTCTTTGTGTTCAGCAACAAAATTGACCGTGAGATCTCCGAGGCTTAGAGCCTCTAACTTTTCGACCAGCATTGCTACCTGTCTCTCAAGATATTCCCTCTGTTCAATGGCCTCTTTCTGGAGATGTTTGACTTCAGATATATCTATGATTACTTCCATACCTCCACGAACATTGCCATCCTTATCAAAAAGTGCTGAACATGACGCCTGTATGGGAAATTTATTCCCGCCCCTGGTCTCTGCGATAGTTTCACCTATGACCACTTCACCAGTGCTCATACACTTTTTAAGAGTACAATTAGCAGTACCACAGAGTAAGGTCTTTTGGAACTGGGCACAGGTCATCTTTCCCACTACTTCTTCACGTCTGTAGCCCATTACCACTAATGCAGCATCATTAACAGAGGTAATCTTCAAATCCTTGTCTGCAACAACCATAGGCGCAGCAATGGATTTAAGGATGTTATCTGTCTCCCACTTTGCACCAACAAGATCTGTCTGGTCGCTTATTACCTCTATACCGCCGCAAGCATTACCATCTTTATCATAAAGGGCTGAACAGGCTGCCTGTATAGGTATTTTTTTCCCATTCTTTGTCTCTGCCATTGTTTCGCCTATTATTATCTCGCCGGTCCGCATACATTTTTTGAGGGTGCATTTTTCTGTGCCACAAATAAGCGTCTTTTGGAACCGGTCACAGGTCATCTTTCCCACTACTTCTTCACGTCTGTAACCCATTGCCGTTAATGCAGCTTCATTGACGTAGGTAATCAAAAGATCTCTGTCAACAACAATCATTGGAGCAGCAATAGCCTCAATGATACCTTCACATCGAGTGTTACTTTGATTTACCTTATTCAGGTCTTCTTCCAGTTCCATGACGCGTTTTTGTAATTGTTCATTACTTGCAATTAAATCCTTTTTTAGGAACTCAAACATTTCAACCTCCTCTATGGTTTGATAATATGGTGATTACATGCCATCTTTACAGCTGCTCCATTTTATTCACAATCATTAAGAAGCCCGACAACGCGGCAGCTCCCTTCTTATTCGTATATTCATAAATAATCCTCCTTCCGGCAAAAAATCCTATGCGGCCTCCGGAACGACTTTAATCTTAGCAATCTCCTCCAGGTCGAGCACTTTACCAAGATCGAGCAGAAGGATTATCCCGTCAACAAGCTTCCCGACACCCGTTATATATTCGGCGCCGACAGAATTGACCAGTTCCGGAGGTGGTTCAATATTATCCGGATTCAGCCTCAACACCTCAGACACTTCGTCTACAATAAGCCCCACCACTTTACCCTCGATCTCGGTAACGAGGATCCTGTTTTTCTTATCTGTCCCGGTGCAGTTGAACTTCAGCCTTTTCCTGAGATCTACAACAGATACGATCTTTCCCCTGAGATTGATTATCCCTTCAACAAAATCCGGAGTATCCGGCACCCTCGTTATCTCAGGGACCGTTACAATCTCCTGTACTCTTCCGATATCAACTCCGAAAGATTCTTTTCCTACCATGAATCTGACAATCTGATTTTTTTTCAGCATACTTGCCTCCTTCCAGGTTAGGATCGCCCTTGACTTTTTTCAACAAATCTACCCATTACTAATTGAACCCCGTTCGTTCCTTGATCGCCGCCTTTATGTACAACTCTCCCCATTCTGTGGAAAGTGAGATGGACAGGGCCTCAAGACCGAAGTAGACCTTTTCTCCGATAAAAAAACACGGTGGAGAAGGCCTGAATCGGAATCCCTTGTTGTTGAGGGCCGTCACGGCCTTCCCGATAATGATGTTTGTCAGTTCGCATATTGTATCCAGGACAAGATGATCAACGCGGTCGAACTCTACATTATTCATCGACCCTGCGATTTTTTTTGCTACCGAGGGCTCCAGATCCAGGACCACGCGGCCATCCACGCTACCGACGAGGAATATCGTTGCGGAAATACCCCGGGCGAAAAGAGAATCCTCCAGGGTAATCTCTCCTCGTCTGATGCCAGACGATATGATGCCTTCCATCACATTTTCAGCCGAATCCACAAAAGAGCTGATATAATCGAATCTCATGACGCTCACCCCCTCAAAAATCAGATACTCTGGTTTCATCTTAGAAGAATGATCCAGGCATTATAATTCGTAAAATTACGTAGAACACTCGTAAATATACGTAGACTGCTAGCGGGAAGGGTTATTCAAAAAATATAGAGGGGTACGTCGATGTCACGGTGCGTTATGCCTTATCTGATACACCATGCTTAATTGAAAAACGTATCAATTCCGTCTTGTTGTGGAGATCGAGTTTTTTCATGAGATTGTTGCGATGGGACTCGACAGTACGGGAGCTTATCCCCAGTCTCCTGGCTATTTCCGAACTGCTGAGGCCTTCCGCAGTAAGATAAAGCACCTGTTCTTCGCGGGAAGTGAGGTTACCGGAGCTGTCCGTATGGTTTCTCGAGTGCTTTGCCGCCATGTTTTCCATAAGATATTCAGAGAGTGAGTAACTCACATAACGGCGGCCCTCCATCACACTACGAATCGCCCTCAGCAACTCAGTGCCCGAACTGCCTTTTATGACATAGCCATTAGCGCCCCGTTGCAGGGATTCGCGCAGGTGGACTTTGTTGTCATACATGGAGAGAATTATTATGCGCAACCCCGGGAGCGCCTTTTTTGCATTTTCGAGAACCTCCAAACCGCTCATGTCCGGCAGCATAAGGTCAAGAAGCAGCAGATCAGGCTTTAAAGTGGTCAGCTTCGACAGCGTCTCTTTTCCACTTCCCGCTTCACCTATCACGCGGATGTCCGATGCCTTCTCGATCAGGGCACTTATTCCCTGCCTTACCATCTCATGGTCGTCAGTGAGAAATATATCTATCATAATACCGCCTCCCTTTCATCTTCCCTATCATGAAGTGGAATTGTCACGATAATCTCTGTCCCTTTTCCCGGAGAGGAACTGAGAGAAAAAGTTCCCTTGAGAAGTATAGCACGCTCCCTCATTATCGACAGCCCGGAACCGCAATAACCCGTGTTCTCAATGTCGAATCCCCGGCCTTTGTCCGTTATACTGAGTGTGATCCTGCCCTGTGCAATGATGAGTTCCACGAGGATGCACTTCACATCTGCATGGCGTGCTGCGTTTGTCAATGCTTCCTGCGTTATGCGATAGATTGAAATCTCTTTCTTCTGACTGAAGCGTTTATTTGCCACGGTCTGGGTAAAGTTAACCGAGATGCCTGTCTGCAATTTATACCGCTCGAAATACCACTTCAAGGTACTGACAAGCCCGAAATCATCGAGCATCGACGGACGCAGATTCAGAGACATGTTCCGTACTATGTGGAGCATCTCACCTAACGAAGACTCTATGGCTCTCATATCGCCTGCATGATCGGGCAGCATGGAGTTTGATATGCTTTCGACATAGAGTTTCAATCCTGTCAGGGACTGACCTATCTCGTCGTGGAGTTCACGGGCTATGGCCAGTCGTTCTTCCTCCTGCGTCTCAATCAAGACCCTGGGAAATCTTTTCATGTTTTCTTCCTCCAGCTTCCGGGCAAGGTTGAGCTTCTCTTCAAGCATCTTCTTCTCGGTAATGTCGGAAATCAGGCCGTCAATAGCCATCAGTTTCCCGAGTTTGTCGAAGCGCGGCACCACGGTATTACGCACCCATCGAATTGACCCGTTACGGTGGACGATACGGTACTCAAGAGGCTCCGTCTTCTGTCCGGAGGTTATAGCTCTCCACTGTTGCGTAGCCGAATCACGGTCAGCGCAATAGACTATGTGATCCCATAGGTCAGGATCCGTCTGGTATTCCTCCGGTGTATAGCCAGTAACCGTAAGGCAACCATCTCCATGCCTTGTGGCAACGGATCGGCCGTCTTCGACCCTCACCGCGTAAATATAATCTGTGACCGAAGCAAGAAGCCGTCTGTATAGCTCTTCGCTCTCCTTAAGCGCTAAATCCGCCTTCTTCCTCTCCGTGATGTCCACGAACATTGTCAGTTTTGAAAGGGATCCTCCGCCATAGTGAATCGGCGTGTTCACTACGTGATACCATCGCCCATCCTTCGGGCTCTGAATCTCATACCGAATGATCTCTTCCCTGGAAATCCTGTCATTTACGCACCATGGGCAGATCGAGTCTCGATCATTCAGAACTGCATAGCACCGTTCGCCCACGGCATTTCTTCCGGTCCGCTGGATCAGATTTTCGTTCATGAACTCAACGCGATAATCCACTGAGCAGATATAAATGAGACCATCGAAACTTTCGAGCATGGCTCTCATCTTTGCCTCTTTCTCCTGCAATTCCCTCTGTACTTTATTGCGGTCCGTAATGTCACGGTGGAAGCACAGAAAGCATCGCTTGTCGTTTATTTCTGTAAATGTAATTGACACCTCCATGGGAAAAGTATGACCATCTGCATGATAGTGTTCCACTTCAACCAATACAGATTCACCAGTCAGGAGCCTGCGTGTTATTTCTGAATCTTTTTTGAAATCTGTTCGGGCCTCCAGGTCATTGATATGCATGTTCAGGATTTTTTCGCAACTATAGCCGTGCATATGAGCAAATGATTCGTTCACAGCTACGATAGTCCCGTCGCCGTCAATAAATATTATCCCCTCAGAGGCTTTTTCAAAAAGGGTCCGATAGTGAAGTTCACTATCCCGCAGCTTTTTTTCCGCCCTCTTGCGCTCGGTGATATCACCAAAAGCGACGATGATCTTGTCTGGCGCAGCAGCAGCCCTGAAGCTCAGTTCTAACTCCTTGATTGTGCCATCTTTGCAGACAACCTTCCGATTCACACCTGTGATCTGCTCTCCCTGAAAAACCCGCCGGCAGAGCTCCTGCCAGGCCGTCTTGATTCTCGTCCTATCTGTTTCATCAGGATATGCCTGGGACCACCAATGTTCTAACGTCGGGATATCGCGAAGATCGTACCCCATGATTTCAGGATGTTTTCTATTGACATACTCGACGGTGCCGTCTCTGTTGACTATTGATATGGCTATCGGTGCGTTATCCAGCTGCTTTTTGAATCTCTTTTCGCTTTCTTTCAGCGCCTCCTCGGCCCGCTTGCGGTCTGTGATGTCCCGCAGGTACTGGATAACGCCCTTTATTTTCCCCCTCCTTCCGTAGAAAGGAAATGTGAATATTTCGACAGATCTGGCATCGCTCCCCTCGAGTTTGTATGAAATGGTCTCGGTCTGGACGGTCTTTTCCTCCATCGCTTTGACCGACATGCAGTTTCCACATTGTTCCGTGGAGTAGGGGCAGACTTCGAAGCACTTTTTCGCCTTAACCCCGATTAGATCGCTGCATCCAAAGAGGCTCTCTGCTGCGCTATTCGCCATGATGATGTTATGTTCGGTGTCAAGCACGGCGATTCCGTCCTGAATGCTCTCAAAAACATCGTGGAGGAGCTTACGGTTTCCTTCCAAAGCGTCTTCCGCGCATTTTCTCTCATTTACTTCCCTCTCTAATTGCGAAATGGTCTTTTCAAGATCCGCCGTACGTTTTGCTACCATTTCCTCCAAGTCTGTCTGATATTCTTTCAGCTCCTCCTCGGTCGCCTTGCGCTCGGTAATGTCAATAGCCACACCGATGGTCCCGGTCAATTCATGCAAGTCGTTTCTCACAGGATGGTAAGAGACTTCAAATACAAGTTCCGCCACTTTTGCCTCGAAGCTGAATATCTCCCCGTCTAATGCTCGGCGGACTCCTTCGAGTAGTGCTGGTAAGTTGCGATATACGTCAAAGACGGACTGGCCGACGACCTCTCCCGGCTTCAGGCCAAGAGCTACAAGACCTCTGCCTTCAGATAAGGTAAAGACCCCTTTCACATCCAGCGCGAACAGAACCACAGGCGTATTTTCCACGACGGTGCGCAGGAGTTCCTTTCTCTCACGCAGTGCGATCTCTGCCCGTTTTCGTTCAGTGATGTCATGGATTATGGAAAACAATAACTTTTTCTGGTTTACTTCTATTGGACTTGTGTGAACCTCGACCGTCCTGATTTCTCCTCCGGCTACGAGATGGGGGACTACGAATAAATTATACTGGTTAACAGCAGCATGACGGCGTTGAGTCGTTAATTCATCGGGAGGTAGCAGGTTTATGTCTGAGATCGCCATGTTGCGGAGCGTGTCCCGGGTAAAGCCGTAATAATCTGCTGCTGCCCTGTTTGCATCGACAATACCTCCCGTATCCGGATCAATCAGCATCATGACAGAACCGTGAGATTCAAAAAAGACACGGAACCTTTGCTCGTTTTCACGAAGTGCTATTTCAGACTGGGTTCTCTGTTTTGAATACAAAGCGATAAGCCAGTACAAGAAAGCTGCTGTCAGCAACATGTACAGCCACCCTTTAACGATGCTGAGTTTGGTATATGTCTCAGGGTCTTTAGTTATTTTGGATACGAGCACGTCAGAAGAGATTATCCACAAAAAACTGAAGGCGGTAAAATATATAACAATTTTGAGAGGGGATAGGTTCCGATTCATCACTGAAAATCGTATCATATAAATATTTAATACTTCAAGGCAGCATATGGTGAATATATGGCACTACCTTTCTGCAATCATCAATCTCCGCTGATCAAGTCAGATGAGTATTTCGATATGTACCGTGCTAACAGCCGCCATCGATGAGACCTCGGGTTTCGAGCGATAATTGCTGCCCTATCAAAATGGCGCTAGTAAGAAGTAGTCGGTGGATCAGATAACGACCTATAAGGAAAATGACCCACCGCTCGTTTTCTTTGGTAATTGAGATAAATTAATCTCACGGAGTATTGCGCAGTATCAGGTGAAGCTATTTCATCTTTGAAGGTAACTTAATCGTCGCGCCGGCAACCATGAAAGCGCCTCTGCCGAGATGATGTATCGTCTGCGGGTCTTATTTTGAGGGGTCGATCCATGCCTTGAGTACTTCGAGAATGAAGAAATTATATTTTGTCACCATGCGCGCATCGACGACCTTGCACTCAAGATTGGCATAGCATTCATCAATGAAGGGGGGCTTTGACGCAGGATGCGGCCGCGGGCGTGAGACGAAAGGCTTCGAACTTGCCGACCTTGCAGGCTATAGACCTTAGACAACGGAAAAGCTTTCTTCATGACACCGCCCCTTTAGTCTTGAGAAAGTCTATCTGTCCATTGCAAAGTGGTCACTCAAAGTATGGCAACGTGCGAATGCTTTTGTTGGGAAGTGGAAGAGATCAGCGGTTTTTCCTGATAAAAAGAAGGAGCACCCCGGCAGCGACCATCGATGCCGACAATAACTGCCCCATGGTGAACGGGCCTAATATATAACCTAGCTGGACGTCCGGTTCTCTAAAGAACTCAAGGACAAACCGGAATATCCCGTAAAGTGTAAGGAAAAGCGCCGTGAGGATACCCGACCTTGAAATCCTGTCTTTGAGCAGCCAGAGGACCGTGAAAAGAACGACGCCTTCAAGGAAAAACTCATAAAGCTGGGAAGGGTGCCGCGGCAAAGGCCCGCCGCCGGGAAATACCATTGCCCAGGGCACAGCCGTGACCCTTCCGTAAAGCTCGCCGTTAATGAAATTCCCGAGCCGCCCGAAGCCGAGCCCTATAGGCGCGGTGACGGCGACCAGGTCGGCGACCTGCCAGTAATCCGCCCTGGATTTTTTGCAGAAGAATATGCCGGACACAATGCTGCCGATGAGGCCCCCATGAAAGGACATGCCCCCGTGCCAAAGGGCGAATATCTCAAGGGGGTGTCTCATGTATTCAGACAGGTCGTAGAAGACCACATATCCCAGCCTCGCGCCCAGAAGCAGGCCGAGTATGAGATAGGAATAGAGGGAGTCGACGAAATCCTGTCCGAAGTCGAGCCCCTTCTTTTTTATCTGCAGGCGCACCAGGAGATAGGACGATGCGAACCCGATCAGGTACATTACCCCGTACCATCTGAAGGCAAGAGGACCTATCCTGACTATCACCGGGTCTATATTTGGATAAGGGATCATGCGTATCCTGCGGTCAATGGCCGATCATTTACCAACCGAGTTTTCCCGTGAGCAGTTTGGCGTACATGTCCTTGGGCAAAAAAGCGGACCGGTGTATCTCAGGGCCGTAGTATTTTGTTCTGATCTTGTCCTTGCGCCGTATCTCCCTCGGATCGAACTTTTTCGACCCTACCGAAAAGGACCACCAGTTCCCCGCGTAGGTCGCTATCGGCGCGGTGTAGAGGTCAACGACCGGGAACGCGGACTTCATCGTCTTTTGGACCGCTACGACCATGTCCTTGTGGAAGTGCAGCGACTCCGAAAGCGTCACGAACATGCCGTCTTGCGTAAGGCAATTATTGATCGTCCGGAAGAAATTCCTGGTAAAGAGGCTCTTTGCAAAACCCACTATGTCGGTGGAATCGACGATGACCGCGTCGATATCGGAGCGCCGGCCCCTGACGAACTCGGCGCCGTCCATGCATTTGATCTCGACGCGTCTGTCCCTGACGCCGTTTGCGACCGAAGGGAAGAATTTTTTCGAGACATCGATGACCTCTTTGTCTATCTCGATAAAAAAGACCTTTTCTACGGACCGATGTTTCAAGACTTCGCGCACCGTGCCGCCGTCGCCCCCGCCGATCACGACGACCTTTCTGGGGTTGGGGTGGGAGTTCAGGACGACATGGACGAGCATCTCGTGATAGAAGAATTCGTCCCTCTCCGTGATCTGTACGACCCCGTCTAGCACCAGCACCTTTCCGAAGAAAGGGTTTTCGAAGACCATGATATCCTGGAATTTGCTTTTTTTGTGATAGAGGATCTCGGACACTTCGTAGGAATATTGAATGGGTGCGTAGGGGTCCTTCTCGATAAACTTTACCATCGGCGCCTCCTAAATCAGAATAGTTTTCGGTATCGAAAAGCCGTTGAACTCCGAGGCATAGGAAATCGTATATGCCCCGCTTGAAAGGATCAGTACCCTTCCGCCTATAGGCGCGTCCGGCAAAAGGATATCTTTGTCGATTACGTCGAAGCTGTCGCAGCTCGGCCCCGCAAGGGTCCATTTCTTCACCTGGCTGTACCCTTCGACGATATATTTGTACTTGATCCCTCCTACGCTCTCCATGAGGCCGTTGAACACCCCTACGTCGATGTACAGCCACTCATCGTCACCCCGCCGGGCCTTTCCCGTGACCCTCGATACGAAGATGCCCGCATCCCCGACGACGGCCCTGCCGGGTTCGATGAAGACCTTCATATTTCTCGGAAATTTCTCGTAGATGAGACTGTTGACGTTCTTGTCGATCGAAGGGATATCCACGACGCTCTTTGTATAGCGTATCGGATAGCCTCCGCCGATGTTCAGTACCGAAAGACGTATCCCCCTCTCCTCCATCCTGTCCCAGAGTATCTTGGCCTTGTCGAGGGCGGAATTCCAGTTGTAGATGTTGGTGCACTGGGAGCCGACGTGGAAGGTGATGCCGGCGGGGTTCAGCCCCTTCTTCTTTGCATAGAGGAGCAATTCCTCCGCCTCATCAAGTTCAACGGCGAACTTCTTGCTCAGGGGCCATTCCGACCCCTCGTTTGGGACCGTGAGTCTGACGTATACATTGCAGCCCGGCACATAGTCCCGCAGTTTTCGGACCTCATCTTTTGAATCGAAGGCGTAATACGGCAGGTTGCATTCCGCCAGCATGCGCAGGAACCTGAAGGACTTTATCGGATTGCTTGTGATGATCCTCGCCGGCTTGACGCCGATCGAGGTGAGGACCGCCAGCTCCCCCTCGGAAGCGATCTCGAACCCGAGCCCGAGACTGTCGATCAGTTTCAGGACCTCAATATCGGGGTTGGCCTTGACCGCGTAAAAGACCCTCGAATTTTTGATGTTCTTGCCGATGGAGCGCACCTTTTTCTTGACCATGGCGGTGTCGATCAGAAGGTAGGGCGGCTCGAGGTCGGTCGTCTTCAGAAACGCCAGGGCCTTCCTGATCGTCGACTTTGCGGTGATCTCGTAATGCGTCTTGTCTATCCTGAACCTGCTTTTCATTTTTCCCTTCTGTTCTGAATTTTATTCGAATAATTATTTAAAGGTATTTGATAGAAAATTGCAACACAACCCTGTCTTCAAAAAATTTTCATCATAAGTGGAGAGCGTCAGAATACTTCTCCGACCTTCAGGATACTCTCTTAATCTTATCTCTTTACGCCTTCTAGGCGAATGCAGATCCGGCTTCACTATCGGGCAAGTATCGCGAGGGTCGAGACACTCGCACCGACAAGAAGCAATGCAATATAGGGCGGAACAGCCAGCGTGGCGAGGCCGGCGTGACCTCGTATTTCTGTTCCGGCGTATCCTTGAGGGAAAGGTCAGTCACGTTTCCTCATTTGCTTCGCGCGAGAATCCTCGTGCAAATCATCGGCTGTCAGTTCGACGGTCACCCTACTTCATTTATACATCTTATTGCATTTAATGTTCTTGGATATCCTACATAAGGTAATAGTTGAGTAACGGTGCTAAGTAATACTTCTTTATCATTTCCGACATTTAAATTGCCTTGTATATGCCCTTTTAACTGCGGCTCACATCCGCCCAAAGATAAGATCATGGAAAACGTTAAAAGCTCTCTTGTTTTTATGTCTAATCCTTTTCTTGTCAAATAATCACCAAAACAATTAGCAGATAAATATTTTTGAATATGAAGCTGATTTGCCGGTGATTCCTTATACATCTTATCAATCATTTCTCCAAAGATTGATTTTTGTAATTCCAGTCCTTTTTCAAATCGTGTTTCCGGTGAAGTGGTAGATTGTCCTTCTAATGGCAGCTTTATTCCCCTGCTTTCCAATATTTCATTTGTGGCATGGAGAAAATCAAATACTTTTGCAATTCCAACATAGGGTACAGCCTGATATACAATTTCTTTCACTTCAACCGGAGTTACACCGACATTCAGCGCACCACCAAGCATCACTTTATATTCGCCTAAAGCCTGGCTTGCAATCATTGATCCCAAAATAACCATTAGCCTTGTTCTGGTATCCAGGTTTCCATACCTAAGCACTTCGTCGAAAGCGAAATTGTCGAATACTTCTATCAATTCCGGATCTGTTATTTTCAATGTTGATTTATGATCCGGGAACAGTTCCCCATGGTTTTTGTTTGCTGTTTCACTTATGCTCATGTTTAAACCCTCTTAGTCCTTCGGTTTATACTGTTTTACCCATTTCAAAAGCTTTATTCATGGCATCACTTTTTTTGATATCTCCGATCTTCCAGGCGCCGGTACCATAGATAATCCCCTTTTCTTTTGGCCGGCTCAAACAGGATGTGAATGCCCTGAATCCCTCCAAGGTCCTCCCCATCGCCCGCTTGCTGGTATCGGCAGCTGCCACGATGAAGTAAAAATCCTTATTTCTGATTTCGGTATAACGGGCACAGGTCCTGTCGATCAGTGTCTTCATCTGTGCGTTCATGGTATAAAAGTACACAGGTGTCGCCATCACGATCACATCGGCAGCTATCATCCTATCGAGGACTTCGGCCATATCATCCTTCTGAATACACTTGCCTCCATTGCCCTGACAGGTGCCGCATCCGATACAATAATTGATCCTTTTGTCCCTTAGAAATATTTTTTCCACCTGGTTTCCTGCTTCTTTCGCCCCGCGCATGAACTGATCACATAACAGATCGGAATTCCCGCCTTTTCTTGGACTTGCAGACAATACCAATACTTTTTTTGACATATGCATTATCCTCTTCACGCTGTCTGTCTTTGAGCGACGCCAGACCGCGACGCAAAATTTGTATTTCCTTGGGTATTGTCCACCTTTCGATAAGACATCATTTCAAAGGCGTAAGATCACCCGCGGTATTGTTCGTCGCTCACCTTTTCCATCCACTCGGCGCTCTTGCCGTCGGCCTGCTCCACAATGGCGATATGCGTCATGGCGGTTGTCGGCTGCGGCGCCGTGCCAATGCTTTTCATCAGGTGCAATCCAGACCACGTCACCCGGCCGAATCTCCTCGATCGGGCCGCCCCAGCGCTGAACCAGGCCGCACCCTGCCGTGACGATCAGGGTCTGGCCCAGGGGGTGGCTGTGCCATGCCGTGCGGGAGCCGGGCTCGAAGGTGACCAGAGCGCCGAGGACCCGCGCGGGATCGGGCGCGTTGAACAGAGGATCAACGCGTACTGTTCCGGTAAAATATTCTCCCGGCCCCTTGCCGGATGGTTGTGAGCCGCTTCGCTTTATCTCCATTCTATTATCTCCTTCGCTATCAGGCCTTAAGCGACGCCATGTCGATCACAAACCGATATTTCACGTCACTTTTCAGCATGCGTTCATACGCTTCATTGATATCCTGGATCTTGATCACTTCGACATCTGAAGTGATGCCGTGCTTGCCGCAAAAGTCGAGCATCTCCTGGGTTTCGGCGATACCGCCAATGACAGACCCCGCCACCGATCTACGCCCCATCACCAACGGCACGGTGCTCAATATTGGCTCCAGCCCGCCCAGAAACCCAAGCAACACCAGCGTGCCGTTAATCGTCAGCGACGGCAGATAGTAGTTGAGATCATGGACATAGGGCACGGTATCGATTATCAGCTCGAACCGGCCTTTTACGGCTTCCATCTGCCCTTTGTCGGTGGAGAGCACTACTGTATCGGCGCCCAAACGCCGCGCTTCCTTCTCTTTCCCCGATGAACGGGTAAACAGCGTGACACTAGCGCCCAGCGCTTTTGCCAGTTTCAAGGCCATATGACCCAGTCCACCGAGGCCGACAACCGCCACCTTGCTGTCCTTACCCACTTTCCAGTGGCGAAGCGGCGACCAGGTAGTAATCCCTGCGCACAATAAAGGCGCCGCCCCTTTCAGATCCAGCCCATCAGGAATCTTCAGTACGAATTTGTCCGACACGACGATCTTCTCAGAATACCCGCCGAAGGTAGGCATGTGATCGTGGCGATCAATATGGTTATAGGTGAATGTCGCGGTTTCCTCGCAATACTGTTCCAGTCCTTGCTCGCATGACGCACAATGCTGGCAGGAATCGACCATGCAACCGACGCCGACATGATCGCCTTGTTTGAAGCGTTTGACATCCTTTCCGACACTTGTCACGCGGCCGATGATTTCATGACCAGGCACGACCGGGTAAGTAGTGGGAAACCAACTACTCCAGTCATTGCGGACCGTATGTAAATCCGAGTGGCATACGCCGCAATAGAGAATCTCGATAACCACATCGTCAGTTCGCGGCTCGCGACGCTCAAAGCGATAGGGGGCCAGGGCATCCTTGGCGGACTGTGCTGCGTAACCTCGTACGTTCATTGTCATTGCTTTTTCCTCCATGTTAAATAGTTTTTATGTATAAGCTCAATATTTTGCCGGTCATTCCGGCAGTGAGTTGAGCCGGAATCCAGTAGTTTGTCTCTCAAGTCGCTGGATTCCGGGTCAAGCCCGGATGACAGGCAAGCAACCAAAAGACATTCTTCCGGTCATAGCCCGGTCCTTTTTTCCAGGGCTTCGGGGTAGCGATCACCCTGGATCGTGACCTTTGAGGCGGCGCTGTCGATCTCCCGGAGATCGTCGGACGTAAGTTCGAGTGTAGCTGCTCCGATGTTCTCTTCCAGGCGCTCCAGTTTCTTGGTGCCCGGGATCGGAACAATCCACGGCTTCTGGGCCAGAAGCCAGGCAAGTGCTATCTGAGCAGGCGTCGCCTTCTTCCGTTCTGCGATGTTGCGAAGCAGATCGACCAGGGCCTGATTCGCCTTCCGGGCCTCCGGCGTAAAGCGAGGTACGATGTTGCGGAAGTCGGACTTATCGAACGTCGTCTTCTCGTCGATCTTTCCGGTAAGGAAGCCTTTACCAAGAGGACTGAAAGGAACGAGCCCGATTCCGAGTTCCTCGAGGGTCGGCAATAATTCCTCCTCAGGCCGTCTCCACCACAGCGAGTATTCGCTCTGGATTGCAGTGACCGGCTGGACTGCGTGTGCGCGGCGGATCGTTTTCACTCCTGGTTCAGAGAGGCCGAAGTGCTTGACCTTGCCTTCCCGGATCAGGTCCTTCACCGCTCCCGCCACGTCTTCGATCGGCACATCCGGGTCAACACGGTGTTGATAGTAGAGGTCGATGGCATCGACCCTGAGCCGCTTGAGCGAGCCCTCGATGGCTCTGCCTGATGCGCTCGGGCCGACTGTCCTGGACCTGCTGCCCGCTGGGATCGAGTTTGATCCCGAACTTGGTGGCTATAACCACCTTCCCGCGGAACGGAGCCAAAGCTTCGCCTACGAGTTCTTCATTTGTGTAGGGGCCGTAAAGCTCGGCGGTGTCAAAGAATGTAACGCCCCGTTCCACGGCCTTACGTATAAGGGCGATCATCTCCTGCTTGTCTCCAGGCCGACCGTAAGCTATGCTCATCCCCATGCAGCCAAGCCCGAGAGCCGAAACTTCCAGGCCGCTATTTCCTAATTTACGTTTTTGCATTGTTTATCCTCCTTGGTTATCAAACGCAATGTTTCCTTATCAGATAGTATCATATTGCCTTCTACGTGGCTAACGAGGCGTCAGCCGCCCTGCTCATGATTTTATTGTAATTCTGAAAAACCAAAGTCAGGTAGACCAATTCTGTTAATTTCTTGCCTAATCGTACGAGCTTACGATAAATTTGTTGTTACGATGAAGTAAAGCTTGGTATCATTGAGAAAAGGAGGCATTAATGCATAAGCTGGCCAAGAATCAGACAATTGAGAATAACAGCCTGAATGTTGCGATTGAGGCTTTGGCAAAGAGCATTGCCCGATGGACTGATAAACCAGACCGGATCATGACCGCGATTCCGGGCTTGTCACTTTTTCGGCGGGATGAACCGACTCAGCCGTCTAGCGCCATGTACGAGCCAAGTATTTGCTTGACCACACAAGGTGCAAAACGCGTGCTGCTCGGAGACGACACGTATGTTTATGACCTACACAACTTTTTAATCACGTCCGTGGATCTGCCCACAGTTGTGCAGATCATCGAAGCAAGCCGGGAGAAGCCCTTCCTGGGGCTCATCTTGAAACTTGATCAGCGCGAGATTTCACAACTGATGGTGGACAGCAATCTGCCTCCCCCCCGTCCGCAGCAAACGAGCCGTGGAATGGCGACCGGCGAGGTTACATTTCCGCTGCTCGCCGCCTTTCAACGTTTGATCGACCTGCTTGATGAACCGAAGGACATCCCGATCCTTGCGCCGATCATCCAGCGGGAAATATTTTACCGTTTACTTGTGGGCGATCAAGGTACGCGTCTGCGCCAGATGGCGTCGGCGGGAAGTCAGAGTCAACAGATTGCGCGTGCAGTCGATTGGTTGAAGGGTAACTTCACACAGCCGTTGCGTATCGATCACCTCGCAACGCAAGTCCATATGAGTACATCGACCTTCCACCATCACTTCCGGGCGGTGACGGCAATGAGCCCGCTGCAATACCAAAAATGGTTGCGTCTGAACGAAGCGCGGCGGTTGATGCTCGCCGAAAATCAGGATGCGGCCACGGCGGCGTTTCAGGTCGGCTATGAAAGCCCCTCCCAATTCAGCCGGGAGTACAGCCGCTTGTTTGGTGACTCGCCGCTTCGCGACATCACGGGCTTGCGTGAAATGGCTAATAGAGGGAAGGTATAGTCCCGACAGTATGTTTCTTGCGGGTAGAAACTTTATCCCCAGCTGAGGCCATACTATCTTCCCCATCTTTCTCAGAATCTGCTAAACTTTTCTATGCAGATTATAAAGGTAGAAGACCTCGTCAAGAAATTCGGTGCGATCACGGCGGTGGGCGGCATTTCCTTTGAGGTCGAGCAGAACACCATCTTCGGCTTCCTCGGGCCAAACGGCGCGGGGAAAACAACCACGATCAACATACTCTGTACCCTGCTGGCGCCTACGTCAGGCACGGCCTCCCTGGACGGTCACAACTGCTATTCGGAATCTGCCGCCGTGCGAAGGTCGATCGGCATCGTCTTTCAGGACAGCTCCCTTGACAAGGACCTGACGGCAAGAGAAAACCTTATGTTCCATGCGCATCTCTACGACGTGCCGAAGACCGAAAGGAAAAAGCGGGTGGAGGACGCCCTTGCGTTTGCAGGGCTTCAGGACAGGGCCAACAACCTCATAAAGACTTTTTCCGGGGGCATGAAACGCAGACTCGAAGTTGCCAGGGGACTCATACACAGGCCGAAGGTGCTTTTTCTTGATGAGCCGACGCTCGGCCTCGACCCGCAAAGCAGGCAGAGCCTATGGGAATTCATTACCGACCTCCCGAGGAAGCACAACGTGACGATCTTCATGACCACCCATTATATGGAGGAGGCGGAGGTCTGCGACAAGATAGCCATCATCGATAAAGGCAGGATAATCGCATCGGGCACGCCCCGTGAGCTAAAGAAGATAATAGGCGGAGACGTGATATACCTGAAGACCGCCGACAACAAAAAGGCGATGGAGGAGATAAGGGGCCTTTTCGGCATTGAGGCGTCCGAAAAAGACGGTGAGATCTTCATATCGGTGCTCAAGGGCGAGGCGTGTATCCCGGAGATCATACGCGAAATAGGCGAGCAGGTCCTGTCGGTGAGGATGCAGAGGCCTACGCTTAATGACGTATTCCTGAAGCTTACGGGCAAGGAGATAAGGGAGGAGACGGTCTCCCCGGGAGACGACATCAAAGAGGCGGTCCGTTCATACAGGAGGCGGCATGATAGAAGCTAACGCCGTCTACGTGATCGTTGCGCGGGAGTTTAAAAAATTCATCAGGGAGAAGAGCCGCCTCATATCGACGATCGCAAGGCCCCTTGTCTGGCTCTTCCTCGTCGGAGGCGGCATGTCGAGGCTTGTGCCTGCGGGCAGAGGGGTCTCTTACATACAATTCATCTTCCCCGGCATACTCGGCATGACGATCCTATTCAGCTCGATCTTTTCTTCGATATCGATCATATGGGACAAGGAATTCGGATTTATGAAGGAGATACTCGTTGCGCCCATATCGAGGTTTTCTGTCGTGGTAGGGAAGGCGATGAGCGGCATGATCATCTCGACGATACAGGCGGTGATCATCCTCGCTTTTTTCCCTTTTCTGGGCCTCAGGATTGGGCCGCTCGAAATCGCGGGCATTATTTTCGTCTGCGCCATCCTGGCCTTTGCCCTGGCCTCCTTCGGCATTGTGCTGGCGTCCTTATACGAAAATTACGAAAGCTTCAGCGTTATCATGAACTTTATCGTGATGCCGATGTTCTTCCTCTCAGGCGCGATGTATCCGGTAAAACTCATGCCTCCCATGCTTCAGCTCGTTACGAAGATCAACCCGCTTACCTTCGGCGTGGATGCGCTTAAGCATCTGACCTTCCCGCTTGAAAAAGGCCCGATGAGTCCGGACTTTCCGTTTGTGCTGGATGTGCTCGTCATCCTCGCCGCGGCGCTGATCTTTGTAGTTATCGGCGGGAAGGTGTTTGAAAGGAAGGGATAAGAGGAGGCGTGATCATCGTATTCCGCAGCGACATCGCCGCCCCTCCCGAGGAGGTATGGTCTTATATTTCCGATCCGCAAAAGGTGAGGAAGTGGCACGGCGGGATCAAGGCGATCGTACCCGTGTCTGCGGGTGAGTGGACGGCCGGCTCGCGGTGGAGGGTCAGGTACGAGTTTCGCGGCAGAGAGAGCAACTATCTGGCGGAGGTGCTGGAGTTTGAAAAACCCACGAGGCTCGTCATTCATCTGACGGGCGGCGATATGCCCGTGAGCGGCTATCTGCAGGAGGCATATGAACTTTCATCGTCCACCAGGGGTACATTGCTCAAACAGCGCATCGTCTTGTATAAATATCGGACGAATTTCTTGACAGGGGGCCTGATCTTCCTTTCGCAATATCTCTTTAGACCTCGCATGAAGAAATATCTTCTGAAGTTGAAGGGCCTCGCTGAGGGCGAAGGGTGAGGCCGGCGGATGGCAGGCGCCTGATTAGTCAGTATACTATTTGCCGAATGAACGCGATGAATAATCGGGATTCTATAGCAGATAAGTTGCTTACCCGTCCAGCACAGCCCTGATCTTTGTCAGAAGATCAACAGGCGAGATCGGTTTGAGAATGAGTTCGGTTTTGCCGTCGGGCATGCCGTTTTGGGTAAATATGTTCTCCGGATATCCACTTATGAAGATGCACTTTATCCCGGGGTTCAAGGCCATGATTTCCCTGTATGCCTCGTTTCCGTTCATCTTCGGCATGATCCCGTCAAGGATGGTCAGCTGAATTCTTTCCCTGTTCTCCCTGAACCGGGAAATCGCATCTTCCCCGTCAACCGCCTCTATGACGGCATAGCCGAAATCTTTGAGTGCTAACGTATAGAGACGCCTGAGCGAAACATCGTCTTCCGCCAGGAGGATGGTCTCCTTACCTCCCCGGACCTCGGCCGGTTTTTTTTCTCTATGCGGTTCGGCCTGCGCGGCCACCCGGACGAGGGGGAAATAAATAGTAAAGGTCGTCCCATGGCCAGGCTCGCTGGTAACGGTGATGAAACTGTTATGCTTTTTCACTGTACCATGCACCATGGAAAGACCGAGTCCCGTGCCCTTTCCCTGTTCTTTAGTACTATAAAACGGCTCGAAGATGCGCGCTATTGTGGGTTCATCCATGCCGCCGCCCGTATCGGTCACGGTAACAACGGCGTATTCGCCCGGCTTGCCGTATCCCTGAGAGTCGATGAAGGCCCGGCCAAGATATATACGCCCCGTCGCGATAAGAAGGCTCCCGCCTTCGGGCATGGCATCACGCGCGTTTGTCACAAGGTTCATGATGACCTGTTCGACCTGTCCTTTGTCGGCCAGCACGTGAAGAGCGTCTCCTTCGTATGCCGTTTGCAGCGCTATGTCCTCTCTGATAAGCCTGAGGAGGAATTTCTCGAATCCCTTTATCACTTTGTTCAGATCGATAACGGCAAGATTGACCGGTTGCTTTCTGCCGAAGGCCAGCAGGCTCTGCGTAAGGACAGTGGCGCGGTTGGATGACGCCATTATCTGTTCCAGGTAGTTCCGTAGAGGATCATCTCCCTGCATCTTCATCAACATAATCTCTGAGTAGCCGATGATCGCCGAGAGGATATTGTTGAAATCGTGCGCGACGCCGCCTGCCAGCAGTCCGATCGCCTCAATTTTCTGGGCATGAAGGAACTGTTCCTCGAGCCTTTTATACTCCGTGATGTCGAGGACCATGCCGGAAATGATCCCGTTGTCCAGCGTGGCGCTGATAAGTATTGTGACGAGTTTTCCGTCCTTGGTGGGGACTTCGATTTCGTAGTTGCTGACCGCGCCGTGCTGTTTAAGCCTCTCAATGAAACATTCTCTGTCTTTTGGGCTTTTGTATCTTAGCTGTACATCTTCAGAGAGCATTTCCTTTGGAGACCCGCACTCAAATATACGCGCCATTGCCTCGTTCACATAAAGGAAATGGCCTTCGATGGTGGACCGGTACACGCCCACGAGGGCGTTATCGACCAGGTTGCGATAGTTTCTTTCCGACTCCTGCAGGGCCTTCTCTGCCCGTTTGCGGTCGGTGATGTCGACGAATGAAGCCATCAGGCATACCGGTTTCCCCTCGCGCGACTTCACCAGGTTGGCCGATATCTGCACATCGAAAGCAGACCCGTCCTTTCTTATGGCTCCGCCCTCTCCTATGTATCCCTTCCCCGACAGAAGTGAGGCTGCAACTTCTGCGCTTTGCCCCTGCGATAAGGCAAATTCCGAGATGTGTTTGCCCACAATCTCCTTCAGATCGTCATAGCCCCAGAGCCTTAAGTATGAGCCGTTGGCAAAGATAATATTGCCGTTTAAGTCTGCCATGCCTATGGGGCTGATCGAAGACTGGATGGCGACGTCTCTTATCTGGATTTCCTCTTCTGCCTTTTTGCGCTTCGTGATATTGTCGAAGACGGCCACAAAATATCCTTTTTTCGGGCTGTAGACGGAAACGGAAAACCATATCCCCAGGGAACCCACAAACGTCTCAAACCGCTCAGACTCTCCTGTCAAGGCAACTCTGCCGTAGATCTCGAAGAGTTCAGGGTTGGTCTCCCGGATCCGTGGAATGACCTCGGTGACCTTTTTCCCGATCACGTTTCTTAGGCCGGTCAATTTTTCAAAGGCGTTATTGACATCGATGTAGACAAAATCGATCGGTTCCTTACCCTCGAAAAGCATCTTGCAATATGCATAGCCCTCGATCATGTTTTCAAATAAGGACCTGTAACGCTCCTCGCTTCTTCGCAGCTCATCCTCAGCACGCCTCAGCTCGGTGATGTCCGAAAACATACCCAGTACGCACTGCTCGCCGGTCAGCTCGATCAGTTCGGCAGATATGAGCAGATCACCGACTTGTCCGGACTTCCTCCGGAACTTGGCCCCGAAATTCTGCACTCGCCCTTTCCGGCGCAACAACTCGGCCATATTGGCACGCTCCTCAGGATTGGTCCAAATTTTCAGCTCGTAAGACGTATGGCCTATCGCCTCCTCGCGTGCAAGGCCATAGGTACTCAGGAACGTTTCATTCACATCGTAGATCAGGCCGTCAGATAGTCTGGAGATGACGATGCCGATAGGACTGCTGTGGAATACTGTAGAGAAAAGGGCCTCTCGTTCCAACAACGCCTCTTTTGTCTTTTTCCGCTCGGTGATGTCGGTTGCGAACACCGATAGGCCCTCCGGCGCAGGATAAAAACGGTTCTCCCACCAGGTATCCGAGGCCGGATAATGGAACTCGAAGGAAACCGGGACGCGTTCCACCATCGAGCGGAGATACTGGAGCCCCAGCTCTGTGTTGGCGATGTCAGGGAAAAGCCCCCAAAGGGTATTCCCCAGTATTTCTTCCCGCGGCCGCCCGATAGCACGGGCAGCGGCTTCATTGACGTAAAGGTAGCGCCATTGCCGGTCGAAGAGAATATGGGTGTCTGCCACACTGCCAAGAATAGATTCCAAGCGGGCCTGGGCCTGTCGCATCGCCTCCTCCGCGAGGATGCGATGAAGGGCGGTGCCCAGCTGCATAGCGGCCTTCTCGAGCATCTGTACTGCCTTAAGGGGCACCATGTTTTCCCTCTGGTCCGCCACGTGTATTAGACCGAGAATCCGCCCGTCCGACCAAAAAGGCACTAATGCCACTGATTCGTATCCCTCTTTGTTGCAGACATTCCTGGTCCGGCCTTTCACTTCGTCAGATACCGTGGCGAGGAAGCGGGTTGTGCCGTTCATATAGAAGGAGCCGCCCTCGGTATAAAAGGGCTTGCCAGGGTCGACGGAGCCCTTGATTACGTTTATGCACATACATTGGTCCCTGTTAATGGAAAGGGGACTCTCCGACTCGTAAAACAGGGAGCTGAACCCCTCGTACGAACGATAGGGAATCCCTCCTGCCTCATCGAGTATCCGAATGCCGACGGAATTGCACCCTGTGTACGCCTTTATCAGAGACACATATTCATCGAGCAGAGGCGGCATATCTCTGTGCCTGTGAACTGCTTCCAAAAAAAGGTAGGAGATCCGCAATTTCTCCTCGGCCTCTTTGCGCTCGCGGATCAGTTCCCATTCAGCCGATTTATCCAATATTTCGATCCATCCTCTTTCGATAAACCTTAATTGAGATATTGTATCATTATATCAAATTGCGGCAAGGGCGCTAATTATTAATTATTTTCCCCCGCATTTGACTTTCCCCATCACTCATCTATAAACTTTATCTCCGGCGAATGCGTATGAAAAAAGACCTCGTAAAAATACTCAAATCCGCCCTTGAATCGATGGGGATAACTCCGCTGCCCGGGATCGAGATAGAGGTCCCGAAGGCCGAGACTTTCGGTGACCTCTCTACGCCTGTTGCTATGGGACTCGCAAAACAGCTCAGAAAGGCCCCCCGCAAGGTCGCCGAGGAGATCATCGCGGCGATAGCGGACCGGAGTATCTTTGAGAAGGTAGATATCGCAGGTCCCGGCTTTCTCAACTTTACGTTTACCCGCGAGTATCTTCATCTGCAGTTGAAAAAGGTCCTTGCCGGGGACAGGTCCATGCTGAGGGAAGACGTCGGACAGGGCAGAAAGGCGCTCGTTGAATTCGTAAGCGCCAATCCCACCGGGCCTCTGCATATAGGCCACGCCAGGGGGGCTGCCGTCGGCAATGCCCTTTGCAACCTGCTTGAGGAAACAGGTTTCATAGTCGAAAGGGAGTATTACATCAATGATGCCGGCCGGCAGGTGAGATTGCTCGGCATGTCCGTTTACGCCAGGTATCAGCAACTCCTTGGGCTCGATGCCGAATTCCCGAAAGAAGGCTATCGCGGGCAGTATATAGACGACGAGGCGGCGGCGCTCAGGGCCGAGGGAAAGGACAAATTCCGCGGCTTGCCCTTTGAGGAATGCGAAAAGGAGATCACCTCGTGGGCATATGAGAGGATGCTTACTCTCATCAGGGGGGATATCGCAACTTTTCATATCAGGGACTTCACAAACTGGGTCAGCGAGAGGCAGCTCTATGAAAAAGGTGAAGTGACCGGGGCGATAGAGGCCCTCAGGGGAAAGGGATTTATATATGAGAAAGACGGCGCCCTCTGGTTTCGTTCGAGCGAATTCGGAGACGACAAGGACAGGGTCGTCATAAAGAGCGACGGTGAATATACCTATTTTGCCTCCGACATCGCCTATCACAAAGACAAACTCGACAGGGGATACGACGTTATCGCAGATATATGGGGAGCTGACCACCATGGCTACATACCGAGGATAGAGTCGGTCATGAAGGCCTTCGGCTACGACAGCTCCAAGTTCAGGGTCATCCTTGTGCAGATGGTAAATCTCCTGAAACAGGGCGAGCCCTTTCAGATGTCGAAGCGGGCGGGGAATTTTGTCACCCTCGGAGATGTCGTCGACCTCGTCGGCGCCGACACGACAAAATTCATCTTTCTTACCAGAAAGTCGGACAGCCACCTCGATTTCGACATCGACGTCGTAACGGCCACTTCTGCCGAAAACCCGGTCTTTTACGTCCAGTACGCAAATGCAAGGATAAACAGTATCCTCGCAAACGCGACTGAGAAGGGCATCGACATCGAAACAGGGGATATCGATTTTTCTCTCCTCAATACTGAGGAGATGACGCTTGTAAAAAAACTCCTTGCTTACCCTATGATGCTCGAAGGGGCGGCCAGGGCCTTTGAGCCTCACCGGATAACCTTTTACCTGCAGGAACTCGCAGGCATGTTCCATCCCTATTACCATAAATATAAGGTAATTACGGATGACGAGGCGATGACGAAGGCGAGGCTTGCCCTATGCATGGGGATCAAGGTTGTCCTGTCCGACGCCTTGTCGATACTCGGAGTGACCGCACCAGAGAAGATGTAATTGCGCCAACAAAATAAGTTGACAGCGGTCAAGCTCAATTGGTTAAATAATGGGCCATGATAAAAAAATCAGACAAAATTTGGATGGACGGTAAGCTCGTCTCCTGGGACGACGCCAACGTCCATGTCCTTACCCATACCCTCCATTACGGCCTCGGTGTGTTCGAAGGGATACGCTGTTACGAGACCGGGAAGGGTTCGGCAATCTTCCGCCTCGACGAACATGTAGAAAGGCTCTTCGACTCTGCGCACATATTTATGATGAAGATGCCCTTTTCGAGGGAGCAGATCAGGTCTGCCATCATCAAGACGGTGAAGGTCAACGGGATGAAGGAGTGCTATATCAGGCCGCTCGTCTATATCGGGTACGGCGCTATGGGGCTCTATCCGAAAGATAACCCGATCAAGGTCTCGGTGGCCGTCTGGCCATGGGGCGCCTATTTGGGAGACGAGGGGCTCGAAAAGGGCATTAGGGTCAAAGTTTCCTCCTTCACCCGCCACCATGTAAACATCGATATGACGAGGGGAAAGGTGTGCGGCTATTACGTAAACTCGCAGATCGCCAAGAGAGAGGCGATAGCCTGCGGCTATGATGAGGCCCTTCTTCTGGATACCGAAGGATATGTGTCGGAGGGGAGCGGGGAGAATGTCTTCATCGTCAGGGACGGCCGTATAAAGACCACGCCCCTGACGTCTATTCTCGAGGGGATTACCAGGGAAAGCATTATCAGGATCGCCAGGGACGAAAAGATACCCGTGATAGAGGAACGCTTCACGAGAGACGAGGTCTATATCTCGGACGAGGCTTTCTTCAGCGGGACAGCGGCCGAGGTCACCCCTATCAGGGAGGTCGACGGAAGAAAGATCGGCAACGGCGGCCGCGGAAAGATCACTGAGAGGCTGCAGAAGATTTTCTTCGATGTGGTAAAAGGCAGGAACCGGAAGTACGCTTCCTGGCTCACAAGAATCTAACCCGGATTATTCATGGGTGCAGGAAGGACTGCCCTTTCGCTCATTCTCGCTCCGCTCCGACACTGCGGTTGTCCGCGCAGACGGACTTCGGGAGTCCTAGACAAAAAAATGAAGAAGAGAATAAAAGAAAGGCCGGAATAAATTCCGGCCTTTCTATAGGAAAAAAGCTAATCGAAAATTGCCTTACTTTTTATGGCACTTTCCGCAGTTTGCCTTGTCCTTCACGCTGAATGCCTTCTCGCCGTTATGGCATGTTCCGCAGGCCTTACCGGCCTCCATATCCGCCATCTTGAACTTCCCTTCTTCTTTCTTCATAGGGAATATCTTGGTATGGCAATCGTTGCACTTCAAGCCCTTTTCTGCGTGCTTTCCGCCGTCAAAAACTACTTTGCCCTCGCTCCCGCCTGTGAATTCTACGGTCTTTCCCTTCGGAACCGCGAATGCGCTGCCAACGAATGCCAGGGCTACGATAACTGTCAGGATCAATACTGTCTTCTTCATCTCTTCACCCCCTTTCATTATGAAAAATTTAGAAACCTGTTATACAGGATAACAATTTTTATGCCACTAAGATATTGATAGTAACTGCGGACTTATGTCTGACTCCTTTTCCCATATAGTAAAATGTTTGCCTATTTGGGAACAATAAGATACCTCAAACTATAATAAAAACAAAGAGTCGGTGTCAAGATAAATTAGTGGACAAAAAAGCATCTCTTCATTATATAGGGGTGGGGCTATTTCCCCTCACTGAAGACACGCAAGATCTCTTCGTCAAATCGTCGGGCGCGTTGCTTTATTGGGATGCGTCGTGTTAAAATTTGGGGAAAATTCGGGAGAAAAGCATGTCTGAAAATATAAAGATCGGCCTTACCTTCGATGATGTTCTGTTGCTGCCCGCAAGATCGGAGGTCCTGCCCCGCGGCGTGAATCTCCATACGATGCTTACGGGAAAGATCAAGATCAATATCCCCATACTCAGTTCGGCCATGGACACGGTAACCGATGCTTCCATGGCGATTGCTGTTGCGCGGGAAGGGGGAGTGGGGATTTTGCATAGGGCGATGTCGCCCGAAAAGCAGGCGTTTGAGGTGGACAAGGTCAAGAAATCCGAGAGCGGTATGATCATCGATCCTATAACCATCTCTCCCGATGCTCCTCTGTCCGATGCGGTCGGGCTTATGGAGAGATACAAGATCTCGGGCGTTCCGGTTACCGTAGGCGGGAAACTTACCGGGATACTGACGAACAGGGACCTGAGGTTCGAGACGAAATTAAGCAGGAAGGTGTCGGAGGTCATGACGAAGGAACGCCTTGTGACGGCGGGAGCAGGCACCACACTTGAGGAGGCGAAGGGCCTTCTTAATAAGTATAAGATAGAAAAATTGCCTATCGTCGACAAAGAGTTCAGGCTGAAAGGTCTTATTACGATCAAGGACATAGAAAAGCGGAAGAAATATCCGAATTCATGCAAGGACAAACTCGGAAGGCTCATGGTGGGCGCCGCAGTAGGCACCGGGGAAGACACCATGGAGAGGGCGAAGCTCCTTATCGGCTCAAAGGTAGATGTGATAGTAATCGATACCGCGCACGGTCATTCGAGATCTGTCATGTCTACGCTTAAGGCAATTAAGAAGAAGTTCGATGTGCAGGTTATCGCAGGGAATGTCGCCACTGCCGAAGGGACCCTCGACCTTATCAAGGCCGGCGCAGACGCGGTAAAAATCGGCATCGGCCCGGGCTCTATATGTACGACGAGGATCGTGGCGGGTGCGGGTGTCCCCCAGATTACCGCTATCAAGGACTGTTATTCAGTGGCCAGAAAATTCAAGATCCCTTTGATCGCCGACGGCGGTATCAAGTATTCAGGCGATATTACGAAGGCGCTTGCAGCGGGTGCCAGCGCAGTCATGATAGGAAGCCTTTTTGCCGGAGTGGACGAGTCCCCGGGAGAGGTCGTTTTATTTCAGGGCAGGAGCTATAAGGTATACAGGGGGATGGGCTCCATCGGCGCGATGGAGCAGGGGGCCAAGGACCGCTATCAGCAGGAGGGCGTCGAGACAAAGAAACTCGTGCCGGAAGGGGTCGAGGGAAGAGTCCCTTACAAAGGGACCCTCTCGCAGAGCGTCCATCAGCTCCTGGGCGGACTTCGGTCGGGCATGGGATACTGCGGCGCCAACGACCTTGCCGAACTCAGGAGAAAGGCGAAGTTCATCCGGATCACCAACGCAGGGTTGAGGGAAAGCCATGTCCACGACGTCATTATCACAAAGGAAGCCCCCAATTACCGGCCTGAGTGGTAAACGGGCAGGAGACTCGATTCCGCCATGCATGAAGAAAGAATATTGGTCCTCGATTTCGGTTCCCAGTATACTCAGCTTATCGCCCGCCGTGTAAGGGAGAGCAAGGTATACTCTGAGATATTCCCTTTCAACACCCCCATTGAAAAGATAAAGGAGTTCCGGCCGAAGGGTCTCATCCTCTCAGGAGGGCCTTCCAGTGTATACGACGCGGGGGCGCCGTTTCCCGATATGGAGGTATTTACGCTAGGCGTCCCGGTCCTCGGTATCTGCTACGGCATGCAACTGATGGCCCATTCCCTTGGGGGCAATGTCGCCAAGGCCGCAAAGCGGGAGTACGGCAGGGCCGAACTGAAAGTGGACGACGATACCGATCTGCTATGGGGACTGTCGGCGGACACGAAGGTCTGGATGAGCCACGGAGACAGGATAGAGGCCCTTCCCGCGGGTTTTTCGGCCATCGGCCATACGGACAATTCACCGGTGGCGGTGATGGCCGACAGGGAGAGGAAGTTTTACGCTCTGCAGTTTCATCCCGAGGTGGCCCATACCGAAGAAGGCACTCGCATGCTGCATAATTTTATCTTCGGTATATGCGGCTGTAAACCGACATGGGAGATGTCGTCGTTCATAGAATGGCAGGTCGGCGACATCAGGTCGAAGGTGGGGCAGAAGAAGGTGATATGCGCCTTAAGCGGGGGGGTCGATTCGTCGGTGGTGGCACTTTTGGTCCATAAGGCCGTTGGGGACAAGCTGACCTGCATCTTCGTCGACAATGGACTCCTAAGAAAAGGCGAGGCGGAGAAGGTGAAGAAGACCTTCGAGGAGCACTTCCACATCAGGCTGGTCCATGTCGATGCAAGAAAGAGGTTCATCGAAAAGCTCAGCGGAGTCACCGAGCCGGAGAAGAAACGCAAGATCATAGGCAACGAGTTTATTGCGGTCTTTGAAGACGAGGCAAAGAAGATAAAGGATGCGGAGTTTCTCGCCCAGGGCACCCTCTATCCGGATGTTATCGAAAGTGTCTCGTTTAAAGGCCCTTCAGCCGTAATAAAGAGCCACCATAACGTGGGCGGGCTTCCGGACGTAATGAAACTGAAGCTGATCGAGCCCCTCCGTGAGTTATTTAAAGACGAGGTGAGGGTCCTGGGCGAGGAACTCGGACTTCCCGAGGAGATCGCATGGAGACATCCGTTTCCGGGACCCGGACTCGCTATACGTTGCATAGGCGATATTACCGAAGAGAGGCTCCGGATACTGATGGAATCGGATGCGATCGTGCTTGAAGAGATAAAGGCTGCGGGTTTGTACCGCGAGATCTGGCAGGCGTTTGCGGTCATACTTCCCATAAGGAGTGTCGGGGTCATGGGAGACGAAAGGACTTACGAAAGTGTCGTGGCCGTGCGAGCGGTCACGAGCGTAGACGGCATGACCGCGGATTGGGCGAAGGTCCCCTATGAGGTTTTAGGCAGGATCTCAAACAGGATCATCAACGAAGTGAAGGGCGTCAACAGGGTGGTTTTCGATATCACCTCGAAACCGCCCGGCACGATCGAGTGGGAGTAAACAGGACGGACCGGACGGAAGGTCTATGGACTTAAAAAAATATCTGAAAGACAAGAGAGAATCGGTCGATTCTTTCTTCAGGGATTATTTCAAAGAGCAGAGGAGACCGGCCGTACTTCAGGAGTCGATGCTCTATTCTCTCTTTGCAGGCGGAAAGAGGGTAAGACCGATCCTTGCGATGGCCGCGTACGAGGCCTGCGGCGGCAATGCGGAGGACATCGTTCCCTACGCATCTTCCCTGGAACTTATCCATACCTATTCCCTTATTCATGACGACCTGCCCGCCATGGACGACGACGATCTAAGAAGGGGGAAACCGACGAACCACAAGGTATACGGCGAGGCCGTGGCGATCCTTGCGGGAGATGCCCTGCTCACCGAGGCATTCCGGATACTTTCCGACTCTTCTCACGGCAGCAAGGTCAAAGACAGGGACCTTTTGAAGGCGTCTGCGGAGATCGCCGCGGCGTCGGGATATCAGGGCATGGTCGCCGGACAGGTACAGGATATCCTTTCAGAAAATGCCGAAGCGGACGCTGAGACCCTGCAGTTCATTCACCGGCACAAGACCGCGGCCCTTATCCGAGCCTCGGTAAAGGTCGGCGGGGTCCTCTTTGGAAGCAATGCGGAGATTGTGGGCGCATTGACCTCATACGGCGAAAAGATAGGACATGCATTTCAGGTGGTTGATGATATACTTGATATAGAAGGAGATACGCGCGTTTTGGGCAAATCTGTCGGTTCCGACGAAAAGATCAACAAGATGACCTATCCGCGGCTCTACGGGCTCGAAAGGTCCCGGGAGATCGCAAAGAAACTGGTTGACGACGCCGTATCGTCCCTCGACCCGTTCTCTTTTAGCGCCGACCCCCTGAGGGAGATTGCGCGCTATCTTCTTGAAAGGAAAAACTAATGCTGCTCGAAAAAATCGACTCGCCTTCGGACCTTAAGGGACTTAAGGCGGAGGACCTCCGCAGACTCGCAGGGGAACTCAGGGAGACGATCATTCAGACCGTCTCGGTAAACGGCGGCCACCTTGCCTCGAACTTGGGCGTCGTAGAGCTCACTCTCGCCCTTCATTATGTGTTCGATTCGCCGAAAGACAAGATAATCTGGGACGTGGGGCACCAGTCATACAGCCACAAACTTATCACCGGAAGGCGGGAGAGGTTCCACTCGATCAGAAAGGAAAATGGGATTTCGGGATTTCCAAAAAGGGAAGAGAGTGTTCATGACGCCTTCAACACCGGCCACAGTTCCACCTCGATATCGGCTGCGCTCGGCATCTTGGAGGGCCGCGACAAAAAAAGAGAAGACTTTAAGGTCATCGCCGTGATAGGCGACGGCGCCCTTACAGGGGGACTGGCGTTTGAGGGGCTCAACCACGCGGGGCACTTAAAGAAAGACCTTATCGTGATACTAAACGACAACGAGATGTCGATATCCCAAAACGTCGGCGCCCTGTCGGCCTACATGAACAGGATACTTTCGGGCGAGTTCTATAGGAGGTTCAGGAAGGAGACGAAGTCCTTCCTAGAGGGCATACCGAAACTCGGCTCGCCGATGGCGAAGATGGCGCAGAGGTTCGAGGAGCTTATCAAGGGGCTGATACTTCCGGGCATACTGTTTGAAGAACTGGGGTTCGAATATTTCGGGCCTATTGACGGGCATGATATAGAGCGGGTCATAGAAACGCTTAAAACGGTGAAGAGGGCAAGCTCTCCCACACTTATCCACCTTATGACGAAGAAGGGCAAGGGCTATGAGTTTTCGGAGAAGGACCCCTGCATATTCCACGGGGTCGGCCCCTTCGAACTTGAGACCGGCTCGCCGCTTGGCGCCAAAGGGGCGCCCACTTACAGCGCGGTCTTCGGACGGATCATAACCGATATCGCCGAGACCGACGAGAGGGTGATCGCCATTTCCGCGGCGATGAAGGAAGGTACCGGGCTCGAATGTTTTGCCGAGAAATACCCGGAGAGGTTCTACGACGTAGGCATCGCCGAGCCGCATGCCACTACGTTTGCCGCCGGTCTTGCAACAAGGGGGCTTCGGCCGGTGGTTGCGATTTACTCGACGTTTCTTCAGCGCGCCTATGATGAAATAATCCATGATGTCTGCCTCCAGGACCTGCCGGTGATCTTTGCGATCGACCGGGCGGGGATCGTGGGCGAAGACGGCCCGACCCATAACGGCCTTTACGATATCTCCTATCTAAGGCATATCCCGCGCCTTACCCTTATGGCCCCGAAAGACGGAAACGAGATGAGGAAGATGTTCGAATTCGCAGTCGGGCATGAGGGCCCATCTGCCATACGTTACCCCAGAGGCAAGGTCCCTGATGCGCATATGCCCTGTTCCGAGGTTACCTTGGGCCATGCGGAGCTTCTTAAGGAAGGCCCTGATCTGGCCTTGCTTGCCATCGGCAACTGTGTCTTGCCCGCATTTAGGGCCGCAGAAAGGCTTGAGAAGGCCGGAGTGCATGCGACCGTGATAAACGCCCGTTTTGTAAAACCCCTCGACAAGGAGATGATCCTTTCTGTGGCCTCGCGTGTCCCGCGGATTGTTACGATCGAGGAAAACGTGCTTCAGGGCGGCTTCGGAAGTTCTGTCGTTGAACTTCTCTCCGACAATGAGATGGGCCATGTCAAAGTAAAGAGGCTCGGCATCGACGATCAGTTTATCGAACAGGGCAAGCCCGACAGCATGAGGGCCAAATACGGGCTCGATGAAGAGGGGATCTTTAGCGCGGTGCTTTCGTTTATGAGAGAGCATACGCTCAGTGTCTAAGCTCTGGTCTGTTTCGGGGGCTCTGCCTTTATTGCTACCGGATTAATCAATAAGGATAGGATAATGACACAGATTAAATCTCCTTTGGACGTATACAAATTACTCCCGAAATCTAATTGCAGGCAATGCTCACTTCCGTCGTGTATGGCTTTTTCTACGGGCGTATTAAGCGGTGAAAAGCAACTTACCGATTGCCCGCATATCGACAGGAGTATCGCCGGGGTGATTAAGAAGATAGATACACACAAATCTATCCTCCAAAAGAGGGAGGAGGCCGCGAATCAACTCAGAAGTAAAATACATTCGATAGATTTGCTTTCATCCGCTCAGAAACTTGGCGCCGGAATGATTGGTGACAAGCTGGCTATTAAATGTCTCGGCAAGGACTTCTACATGGATTCGATGGGGAATATTACGTCTGAATGTCACACTCATGCCTGGATAACGCTCATATTACTTGACTATGTCATTACCAATAAGGATGACAATGTATCCGGCAAATGGATTCCATTTAGAGAATTAAGAATGGGAGCGGAGCGGAGTTCTCTTTTTGAGCAGCTGTGCGAAAAACCCCTTAAAGAGATGGCCGATACCCATACGGACCTATTTGAAGATCTCATCTATATTTTTAGCGGAGACAGGTCGTCAAATATGTTTTCATCAGATATATCGCTGATCTTGTACCCGCTTCCAAAAGTGCCGATCTTGATCTGCTACTGGAAAGCAGATGGCGATATCGCATCGTCTCTTCATATCTTCTTCGAGTCAACGGTTGAAAATTATTTACCTATTCAATCAATCTTTGATCTCGGCGTCGGGTTAGCCATGATGTTCGAGCAAGTAGTCCTAAAGCACAAGCGCAGTTGAAATAGGGCCTGGGACGTTTTTCATGAAAATTAAGGAGAGACTCGATAAACTTCTCATAGACCGGGGGCTCGTGAAGAGCCGGGAGAGGGCGAAGGCGCTCATCATGGAGGGACACGTCTTTGTCGACGGGGCCGTTGTCACAAAGGCCGGCAGCCTCGTGGCTGTGGCCGGCGAAATAATCCTTAAGGAAAAGGAGTGCCCTTATGTGGGCCGCGGCGGGTTGAAGCTTGAAGCGGCCCTGGAGCATTTTGGGATAGATCCCGGGGGGATGGTCGCGATGGATGTCGGGTGTTCTACGGGCGGATTCACGGATTGTCTCCTTAAAAAAAATGCACGAAAGGTGTATGCTATAGACGTCGGTTACGGCCAACTGGACTGGTCCCTGAGAAATGATCCAAGAGTGGTGTTGCTCGAAAAAACGAACATACGATACATCGAAAATACTGCGGTCCCGGAGTCTGTCGATATCGCGGTCATAGACGTATCTTTTATATCGCTTCTGAAGGTCCTGCCGAGGGTACTCGAATTCATGGGCGGCGGGGGCAAGGTCCTTGCCCTCATAAAACCGCAGTTCGAAGCGGGAAAGGGCATGGTCGGCAAGGGCGGCATCGTGAAGGACGAGTCCACGAGGCTCTCTGCAGTAGAGAGCGTCCGCCAGTGGGCTGAGGGGACCGGGCTCCAGACGCTCGGGGTTTTTGAATCGCCTGTCCGCGGACAGAAGGGCAACATAGAATATTTCATTTACCTTGGGAGAACTTAGATGGAAGATCCGCAGAAGCTTATACTGCTCGATTATGCCGGCGCATCGCAGGAGATTCTCGAAATCCTTCTCGGTGATGCGTCCGAGCCCGGTATCTTCGAGGAGGTCGCAAAGGCAAATCTTCACCGCCCCGAAATCCTGAGGCTTATCCTTGAAAACCCCGACACCCCGGAAGAAGTGAGGAGATTCGTCGAGGAGCACCTTAACCTTCCGACCAGGTCCAGCCTTGCCATGGTAAAGGCGGAGAAGGCGAAGGAGACGAAAGAGGCGAGGGCCGTGAGCCTTACGACCAAGATCCAGAGCCTGAGCATATCGGCCAGGATCCAACTGGCCCTTAAGGGCGGCAGAGAGATAAGGGGTATCCTTGCAAGGGATTCGAACAAGGAGGTGATGCTTAGCGTCCTTGAAAACGGCAAAATTACCGAGTCCGAGGTCGAGATGATCGCCAGGAACAGACAGGCGATTGAGGAGGCGCTGAGGAGAATATCGAGGAACAGGGAATGGATGAAAAACTACGCGGTCACCCTTGCCATCGTCACGAACCCTAAGACCCCTCCGGGGATCTCAGTGACACATGTGAGCGATCTCAGGACGAAAGACCTGGTCATCCTCGAAAAGAACAAGAACGTCTGCGAGGCGGTCCGCAGCGCCACAAAGAGGCTCCTGTCAGTCCGGAAACCCAAATAGCGCCGAACCCTGCTAGACCTTGAACTTCTGAATCTCTTTCAGGAGGTTCAGGGCCTCCTCCTTCAACGAGCCAATGACCTGGTTCATCTCGTTTCCCGAACTAATCAGTTTATCGGAGGCCAGATGGATCTGTTGCATTGACTGGACTATGGAGATGCTCTTTTCCTTCTGTTTTGCCGTGGCGCCTGCGATCTGCGAGGCCTGCTGCGAGACGTTATCGATTACCCCGGCTATCTGCCTGCTGCCGTCTTTTTGCTCGCCTGTAGCGGTTTTCACCTGGCGGGAGAGTTCTTTCACCCTTTCGGTGGCCTCTATAATGAATTTGCTCCCTTTGCTCTGTTCCTGGATCGCGCGGGAGATGGTTTCCGTCTGTTCGGTCATGCCTTCTATGGCATCGGTAATCTGTTTGATTACCTGCGATTCCTCTGCGGTGGCCCTCTGGATTGCCTTTGCCATTTCGGTGGAGGCCTTGGAACTCTCGACTATCTCACGCAGGGCATTGTCCATGTCTTTTACGAGGAGGAACCCTTTATCGACCGTCTGGATCCCGTCGGAGGCCATTCTTATGCTCGATTTTGTCACGTCCTGCACCGACGTGATGAGAGCGGCGATCTCATTGGTGGAGACGGAGGCCCGCTCCGCGAGGCTCTTGATCTCGTCGGCCACGATAGAAAACCCTTTGCCGTGCTCACCCGCCTTTGAAGCAAGAATTGCCGCGTTGAGCGCCAGGAGGTTGGTCTGGTCGGCAACGTCGTCGATGACGTTGAGTATCTTTCCGATATCGAAAGTCCTCTTGCCGAGCATATTGATGACGTCCGAAAGCGCGACGACGCCTTTCTTTATGTTCTCCATACCGTCGAGCGCCGCGGTCGCCGCATTCATTCCCCTGTCGGACGCGTTCGTCATGACCTTCTCTGCAAGGGCGACGGAGTCGGCCGCCCGGCGTTCGATGTCCTTGGTAGTGGCGTTCACCTCGTCTATTGACGATGCGATTTCCTCCGATGATGCGGAGAGGTTCTCTATGCTAGCCGCGATCTGCTTGATCGATGAGACCATCTCCTCGATGGAGGACGCGGTGTCGTGGGCGGTCTCGCTGAAGACGTTTGCGTTTTCGGCTATGCGCTCTATAGAAGCGGACATCTGCATTATCGCCGAAGAGGTATGCTCTGCGGATTCGGAGAGGCTGCCTGCGCTTGACACGACCTTCGAGACGGAACCGTCCATCTCCTCCATCGCAAGGGTGGTCTCTTCGACGGAGCGCTTTTGCACGTCTGCGATGGACAGTATCGTCTGGGAGGAAGTGGCGATATTCGTCGTTACACCCGCGACGCTGCCCGTGATGCCGCTAATCTTGGAGAGCATGTCCTTAAGATTGAAGGCCATCCCGTTTATCGCCTGGCCGAGAGACGCAATCTCGCCCCGGCCTTTGATGTCTATTGCCGCGGTGAGATCACCCGCTGCGATCCTGTCGGCCGTCTTTTCCATGACCGAGATAGGCCGTGTAATGAATTTCGAAATCGAAAAAGAGACCAAGGAGAGAGAGAGCGCGAAACAGAGAATTGAGGCGCCTACCGCCCAGAGAAGGAGTGCGTAAAGCTGGGAATTTATCGCCTCGGCCCGCAGCCCTACACGGAGGGTCCCGGCAATCTTTCCCTCGGCATTAAGAAGCGGAAATGAGAAATCGTAGAAGGAGTCTGCGGTCTGGCGGAGTATTTTATCGGAAGAGATTGCGGCTGTTGTGATCCTGTCTTTGAGTACCTTGCCTATTTCGGCCTCGCTGCTATGGAACAAGATCTTTCCCTGTGTGTCCATTATCATTGCGTATCCGATCGCCTTGTCCCGCGTAACCAGCTCCTTCATCTTCTCGTTCATGCCTTCGAGGGACTCTATGGGGACCCCGAGACTGAGGACCTTGCCAAGGTCCCTCTGCATACCCTCGCCGGCGGATTCGGTCTTTGAAAAGATCGCGTCTTTAAATTTTTCCGTCCCGACCATGGTGAGCACGACGGTATTTATGGCGATGGTAAAAAAGAGAATGCCCGCTATCAATAGGACCGCTTTCTTTTGAAGATTAAAGTCCATCTTCATCTTATTACCTTCGTGGCCGAAGTCAGCAAATCAAACGGCACCTTGAGTCCCATATCCGTGGCCTCTTTGAGGTTTATTATGACGTCGATTTTTTTCGGTTGTTCGATGGGAATGGAGGAGGGCTTAGCTCCCTTGAGGATCCTGGCGACCATTTTTGCGGCCTCCCTGCCCTGCTCATGGGGGTCCGCCGCGATCGTAAGTATGATGCCCGACGTCTCCCCGCCCGCTATGGTAGCGGCGGTTGGGATCTTGGCCTTTCGTGCAATGCCGATTATATTTGAGACACAGTGCATCGCCGCGCAACCCGTCGTCAAAAGGAGGGCATCTACGTTTGCGATCTTCGGGGAATCGGATGCTTTCTTGATGTTGAACCTCGTCGACTTAAACCCATAAGCGGATTCAAGCTGTTTCACGTCGTTGGCCTGGACTACCGTGTCTTTTTCTGAATCGTTGAAGACAACGCCCAAAGTGGAGAAGTTGGTAATGCTCTTTAAATTCTTGAGAATACTTGCGACGGGCACCTTCGAGCTGATACCGGTTGCGTTTTTGCCGGTAACCCCGACCGCGTGGGGGTCATACACCCCGGCAAACACGATAGGGATATCGGAGGTCTCGCCCATCGCATAAATCGTGGCAGGCGCGCCATAGGAGACGATTAGGTGAGAACCGATGGTGACCAGCTTCCTGGCTGCATTTGTCCATGACATGGGCTCGGGCGACGGCGTCTGGACTACGAGATCTACGCTGCCGGGGCCGAAACCTTCCGCTGCCAGCGTCTCGGTGAAGCTCTTTTGGACATCCTTATAGTAAGGAATGTTTCCGGTCATGATGATACCTATAGTTCTTTGAGCTGCCGAGGCGGCCGGACCCGTCAAAAAAATAATGAGCACGGGGATGAGGAGCAGATATATAATTCTGAGTCCGGCATCGGGAAGAGCAGCGTGAAGTCGGGATTTCATGGTGTCGTCCTTTACCATCTCTTTGAAAGTGTCAGCAATACGATATGGGTCTTGCCGTCCGTCAAGTCGTCGTAAGCCAGGATATCGTCGGAGTTGCTGTAGCGGTACTGAAAGCCTGCCGCCCAACCTCCCTTAAACCTGTATTCACCGGAGAGGTAGTAGATGATCTCCCTTGTCTTGAGCCGAGAAAAAGAATCGATCGACACGGGCTCCAGGAGGTTTGGGTCCGACACAGAAAACTCCCCGTTGCTTACGGTATAGCTCACTCCTGTATTTAGGGTGATATTATTTTTCGGAACATAATTAAGGTTGAGGACATAGTTATGCACCATGTCCGTACTCGGTACAAAGGGGTCTACCTGCGGAGTTCCGGCCGGGTCCTGGTACACGATGTCCTGCCTTGTCCTGTCATGCATGTATGCATAGCTGACCGTGACCGAAAGGTCCCTTAAGAGCAAATACGTGACGCTTCCCATCAGCCTGTTCCTGTTTACCTCCCTGTTTCTTGCGTCCGCGGTGTCGGTAAAAAGGAGGTCATCCCTTTTTTCGCTGATGATGCTGTAACTGACCGTTGCGTTGAGCCGCGGCAGCGGGATCCAGGTGAGCGATACCCTGCCTTCGTCGGAATGGTCCGGTTCCGTATTATAAGCCGGGTTGGTGATGTACTTGTGTGTATATTTTGCCTTGAAGTCCAGGCCCCTGATGAGCCTGATATCGGCCGAGATCGATGCGGAGTTCCTCTGTGTGTTCTGGGGGACGTCCCAATCGGGGGAGACGTCACGCCGGATGTTTTCATAGATATAGTCCGCCCTGAGGGTTACCCCTGAAAGCGGCCTGTATCTGACGATGCCGCTGACGTTGTCGGTGACCGAAGAGATGGCCGGCTCAACGGCGTAGGTGTAAGTGTTCAGAGGGTTAGTCCTGTCCGTGATGCTTACGACGTCGGGGTTGTCTATGTCGGATTCCTTATGCCTGTATTTGAGAAAGAAGGACAGCCTCGGAGACTCAACCCACGAGATTTCTCCAGCGCCTATGAAATAATCCGCCTTGGCGCCGCTGTCTTTGTTGTCCTTGCCGATTTTCGAGAAGGTAGCCGATGCGACCAGGGCCCCCGTGTATGAAGTATGGATCTTTACGGTGTCTGTAGAGCTCTTGAGGTCCGGTATCAGATTGTGCGGAAATTCTCCCGCCGCCCTTGCCGCCGAGGCGGTATAAAAATCAAAGAGGACCTTGTCGCCGCCGACGTCGAGTCTCTTTTCACTATGTGAGTAATCGACTTCGACAGGGCCGAGATGGCTGTTTGCTCCGACGGTCACGGTTTTTGTGTCAAGGTCGATGTTTCTGCTTTGAGAGGCCCTGACGATATTGTTGAACGAGCCCGAACCGAGCAGGCTCCTCTGCTGCTGCGTTCCGTTCTTTTCTACCAGGCTCCCTTCGACATACACATGGAAAGGGAAGTCGGGCGTCTTGAACCTAAGAGAGGCGTTGCTCATACCCGTCCGGGTCCCGTATTTAGTCTCGGCGTCCCTGACCTCTACGCCGGGTGAGGGGGTTGTGGGGTCCAGGTCCATGAGCTTGATATTTTCGAGGTTATGGAAGAGGCTGCTGGTGACGCCCCTGAAACGGAGGATGTCCCGATACATATAGGTAACATCGCCGTTAAAGTCCTTCTCGTTCTTGACGTCGAATTCCAGATGGAACCTGTTGGGGAAGGAAAACATCCTGAGTTCACCGCCGAGTGTGAGAGAGTTATGGAGGTATTCATACTCGGCCGCTCTGTCGAACCCGTCGCTGTGGACTAACCGGTATCCCCCCGAGACAGAGAAATCGGGTTTAATAGTAGGGAATGTGTACCCTTCTTCCTGAGGGGCTTCCTCGACGGCTGTTTCCCCGGACGAAGGGCCTTCTGCCTGGGCAAAGGCCCGGCCGCTCATCAGCATTACCGAGATAAGCGCGATATAAACGTATCTCTTCATAATTGTTCAGTCCCCCCTATTGCGTAAACCTTCTCCTGCCGACCGGAGAAGGAAGATCTGAGCCGTGGATCTGGGAATGACAGTCCGTGCACCTCGTATAAAACGCCGCCTTTGATTCGGCAGAAGAGGTGCTCGACGTCCTGTGCCCCGAATGGCACTGAAGGCACAGAAACGGCAGTTGCTGTGTCAGAAGGTTATTATTGACGGAACCGTGCGGGGTGTGGCAGGTCCTGCAGTCCTCCGTGATATCCGCATGCTCAAAGACAAAGGGCCCCTCTTTTTCGGCGTGGCACTGGGTGCAGGTCTCTTTGATGCCCGCCTTGCGGAGCATTTTGTCGCTTGTCGTCCCGTGGGGGTCATGGCAGCTTATGCAGAAGATCTTTTTTTCGTGTATCGGGTGGTGACTAGGCAGAGAGAACTCGGCCTGCACATCCATGTGACACTTCTCGCACATGCCTGCCATATCGTCCAGCCTCACCGTTAAGTCGGGTCCCGCATGGACCTTGTGACATTCGGAGCATGAAACGTCGCCTATGGAGTGGGCGCTTGCGTTCCAGTTATGCAGGTTGAAGGTCGCATTGGCGGTATGGCATTTTAGGCATATGAGTGACCTGGCCTGGGCCGGCAGGCTTTTAATATTGATCAGCGTCCTGAAATCGCAAGCGGTCTGCTTCCCCTCCTTTTGGTCCTGCTCGACCTTCTCCACGGTCAGGCCCTCGATTGCCAGACTTCCGGGCCCGTGGCATGATTCGCAGTCGACAAGAGGCATCCCCGATTTTTTTGAAAGCTGGACCCCCATCGTGCTCGCTTCAAAATCGCGCCTGATCCTGTCGTGGAAGTGGCATGCGGCAAGACAGTTTGCCGTCCCCACATAGTTGGCATCGAGCCTTCCGGCTATCATCAGTTCGTATTCCTTTATCGGGAGTATGGCCTTTGACGACTTCAGAGATTCGCACCCTGAAAGAACGATTGCAGGAATGATGAGAAGAAAGAGGAGATTTCGTAACAGTACCATGGTTCCCTCCTTGTAATTTCGTGTACAATAATAAAAATTATTTACATATATGTCAACAGGTTTCGGCATCCTTGGTTGCGGCCCTGATCTAAATTCTTCACCGTGGAGATATCGCGGAAGCGCGTCTCTCCCTTTGGTTTTTTCCGCGGGGCAGGCACTGAGCTGCAAAAATATAGATATTTCCTAAAAAAAGGTCGGAAAAACTTTCGAGGTATTCGTCCGTCAAAACAATATGCAAAAAATCACTGCAGCGCCGCGCAGGTTTCTTCTCGGTTCGGTCTTCACCCGATAATCAGCAGGAGTTGATAGACGAATCTTTTATCGATTTCCAGAAGAAATGAGAAGGTTGGAGATCTATGAAGTAGCCTGCCTTTTTGCCGCCAACAATCATAAGTAAACATACAAAGCCTGATATCTTTGTAAAACTGCTGTTGTAAGTGATTCTTCAGAAGTCGCCATATCAATATCCGTTGGCGCCCATTCCTGGCTGTTCTGCATACGAGAGAGAATTAACACCAGGAGGGATAGAATATGAAAATAAAAATAATCGGAATCGTCAGATAAGGTCCTTCCTCCCCCTTCTGAGCCCATGATAACGCGTTCCAAAGCGCAGTAAATCCCCTTTTTCCCCCTTTTTCCGTTGCTCCCAATGTCCTGCCTTCTTTCGCATAAAAAAATTATGAATTATCGGTGCTAATAGAGCAGATACTTCGCCCGCAAATTCACAAATTGTTCAAGAGTATTCCTCCACTGGGGCGTGATCGACTCAGAAGTCTTGCCGTCCCTGATGGCCTGTAGAACTCCGCGTGATCCGATAAGACCCAGCGTTTTAAAGAGCTGAAAATCGCGGGGGTAAAGCGTATAGAGTGCTCCCGCAACCTCAATTCCCATGGCTCCCGCATCAAGCGCCTGCCTGTCAGTCAGAGCTATCCGCACTCCGTGACAGACTTGATTTACATATATGTCACTCTTCGGCACAAAAACAATCGGCGTAAAATTTACTCCCTTGATATTTCTGCTGTTCAGGGCCGCTGCGAGTTCTTCAGCATTGATCCACGGGGCGCCAAGAAGTTCGAAGGGCGTATCAGTCCCGCGCCCGACGCTCACGTTGGCGCCCTCGACCATTGCCACTCCGGGGTAAAGAATGGCCTCAGTGAGACTGCGCAGGTTGGGGGAGGGGCTGATCCACAGAAGGCCCGTCTCGTCGAACCACTCGGTGCGCTTATACCCCGACATTTTGATAACGTACAGTTTCACTCCAATCCCGGTTTCTGCGTTGAACATCCCGGCAAGTTCCCCCACCGTCATTCCGTGCCGCACGGGCAATGGGAAATAACCGGTAAAAGACTTTAACTCTTTGTCCAGGACAGGTCCCTGCACCAGGGAGGCGTTAATGGGATCGGGCCTGTCCAAGACATAAAATGCTATCCCTTTCTTTGCGGCGGCTTCCATCGCATACCCCATAGTCGTGATATACGTATAGAAGCGGACGCCCGCGTCCTGGATGTCGAAGACCAGTGCATCCAGACCATTAAGCATTTCCTCCGTCGGTTTTCTTACTTTGCCGTAAAGACTGAATACAGGCAGGCCGGTAGCGGAATCCACACCGGATGCCACGCACGTGTCTTCCCTGCCGGACAGGCCGTGTTCAGGACTGAAGACGGCTGTCAGTTTCACGCCGGGCGCGTTGCGGAGCAGGTCGATGGTACTCCGTCCGGAGGAATCGCGTCCCGTATGATTCGTGATGAGTCCCACGCGCAGGCCTTTGAGGGGCAGAAAATTTTCGGCAGACAGGACATCGATCCCAGTCAGCACTCTCTCGCGGCGCAAACCCTGCGCCCGTTGTCTCTTTGTGCGCTCGTAACAGCTCGCCAGCGAGGGCCTCCTCTCCAGAACCTGTTCGTCCGAAACCGGCCCGAGCGCATCAGCAACGGTCTTCTTGATCTGCGCCCGCAATTCCTTCACGTCGCCCTTGCCGTCCGGATATACACGGTTTGTCAGAACAATTATATAGGTGTCTGAAACCGGATCAATCCACAACGCGGTCCCTGTGAAGCCCAAATGTCCGTAAGCGCCCGCAGGGCACAATTCTTCCCGATTGGAGGCAAAAGGTGCTTCCAGATCCCAACCAAACCCCCGAAGATTCTTTTTGCCTGCAGGAGTCTGTGTCGCCGTCATCGTGTCGACAGTCTCAGGGGTGAGGATCTGCGCATTGCCGTGTTTCCCTCCGTTAAGGAGTGTTTGTGCAAAAATGGAGAGGTCATCGGCTGTCGAAAAAAGCCCGGCATGTCCGGCCACGCCGCCCATTTTGCAACATGAAGGGTCATGCGCCCCTCCGCAGGGAGGCCCCTCAAGGCAATTCCGGGTGGGGGCAATACGGTCACGCAGGGAGCCCGATGGTCTGAAGACGGTGTCTTTCATTCCCAAAGGTTTAAAAATTTTTTCGGCGCAATATTTATCGAGCGGCCGGCCCGAGACACGTCGGACAAGCTCGCCCAGGACTTCAAAATTTATGTCGCTGTATATAAACCCTGTTCCCGGAGAAAGTTCAGGCCTTTCCGCGATAATTTTTTTCATGGCATCTTTATACCCTGACCACCTCGGCCTCAAACTCAGGTCGGGGCGTAGCCCGGAGTAATGGGTGAGGAGTTGCCGCAACGTTATTTTTGCCTTGCCGTTTTTCCTAAACGCAGGCCAGTAGCTGGCAACAGGGGCCTCGATATCCAGCTTTCTCTTTTCCGCCAGCTGCATGATTGCGGTGGTTGTGGCGACGACCTTTGTGACCGAGGCCATATCAAATATGGTGTCTTCCGTCATCGGCACCTGCTCCGGCTCAAGAGAGCGGAAACCGAAGGCCCGCCGATACACAACTTCCCCATGATTACCGATAAGGACAACTGCTCCAGGTGTCCTGCCGTCCCTGATGGCCTTTTCAACGATATCGGCGATGGGTGCCAGTTGGTCGGCGCGCAACCTTTGAATTGAGTCGGCTTGAGCCTGTGTCGGGACTGTGAAAGTAACGACCAGCACATAGAGAAGGCAGAGCGCTGCCAGAACGGAACACGTCATTTCGAGTGCGGCGATTCCCTTTGCCTCAGCTTGTCGGGCCATCCTGCCTTGTAGTATTGTTCGAAACCCGCTCTTTTTTCAACCCGTCGGACTTGTAGATATTTTTCGGATTCCAGAGCATCCACCCGCCGGAGCCGAACTCATCCGCAGCCTTTATCTGGCTCCTTATCTCAGGCCCTGAGAAATGCCTCCTGTCGAATGCATAATCCTTGAATGCCTGGAGCCAGGGCCTGAAACGGCTGGCAGGGATATTTGTGCGCTCACGGGCCCTCTTCAGCGTTAGAGAGACGATCTCGTACGGGTGCGCAACCGGGTTCCTGTATCCCGGTATGCCGAACTGAAACCCTGACGGGTAGAGCATGAGGGATATGTAATCTACGCACGAAGCAACCTGTTCGATCTTCTGTCCGATCTGGGTATCGTTTAGGTTCCACGATACATAACCGAAAATATCAGCGGCAACAAAAACATTATAGGGCGCCAGTCTCCTCTTCGCTTCGCCGAGGAATCCCGATATGTATTTCACCCTGTTTTCTTCTGTGTTGGCAACGGCAAACAGCAAGCCTTTCCTGTCCGGAAAGCGCACATAGTCGAACTGTATCTCGTCGAAGCCGTTTTGCGCCGCCTCCACAGCGATATTGATATTGTAGTCCCATACTTCCTTCCTCGACGGGTCTACCCAGGCAAGGTTCTCCCTGTCGTGAAATATCCTGCCGTCCTGGGTCTTCACGGTCAGGTCAGGACGCGCACTGCCCAGGACTTCATCCTTGAAGACAACAATCCGCGCGACGGTATAAATGCCCTTTTCCCTCAGGGACTGTATCAGGCCCCTTATGTCCTTTATGATAACAAGCCTTTGGGCTCCTATCTCAGATGCAAGGGGGATAGAGCTCTTGTAGGTTATCACTCCCCTGTCGCCCTTTACATCGATGACAAGGGAATTGATTTCGGTCTCCTTCGCCAGGGCCAGGGCCGATTCCCGGAGCACTCTGCTGCCTATTCCATAGTACGTGAGATATAATGCCTTCGGGACGAACGGTCTAAGATAGATAGTGAGACGGTCCCTGGCAGAAGCCGCGGGGAGTGGCAGTTCCCCCCTTGCATAGCCATAGGCCCTGATGCCGATCTTCGCTGCGGAGTTCTTAACCGCAAAAACGCCTTTATTGTCGGTATAGACAACCTCGTTATTTCCTGTCACTATCGCGCCTTCAATCGGCTTCCGCGTCAGATAATCCACCACTTTTCCGCCGGCATAATCAGACGCGAATACCGGCGCCGACAAGAATACGAGCAAAAACATCACATACGGTACACTACGGAACCCGGCGATTTTCACGGTGCCACCTTGCCTCTCTTGAAGAACATGATTAACCCTTTCTTCCCGGGGGCTGCCCCAGGATCATCTCAAATGCCTTCCCTTTATCTGAATTCTGCATAAGGTAGCGGGGGATCTTCATGACATTGTCCCCGCTGCCCGCGGGCCTTCTCTCTATCGTGAAACCGGCCGTGTATCCCGCGCCCGAAGCATGCCTGATGAGTTCGTTGTCGTAAATTCCGAAAGGCCAGGCCAGCATGTCGATTGTAACACCGAGTTCTTTGCCCAGCCTGTCCTTCGATCTCCTCAACTGCATATCCACGAACTTCTCATATTCGGCGCCCGGCAACCTCCTTTTCTCCTTCTTGAAGTTCGGATGCCAATATGTATGGCCCTGAAGATCGAAGAGGCCGGTCCTCTTGACCTCCCTTAATTCCTCCCACGTCATGGCATAGGAGGCATTGGATATCGCCGAAGGATAGATAAAAAGCGTCACGGGGATGTGATATTTCTTTACCAGCGGCAGCATATCGGTATAGACCGACTTGTGGGCGTCGTCGGCGACGATCACAACAGACCCGGGAGGCGGAGGCGGCCCCTTTCGCAGATAGTAGTCGACAAGCTGTCTAAGAGGTATTACCGTAAACCCCTTTTCCCTGATGTATTCCAGTTGGGATCTGAAAACGGCTGTTGTGACGGTCATGCTGTCGGATACCACCGGCCCAAAGCGGTGATAAAGCAGGATGGGGACGCGTTCCTGCCGAAGGTCCTTCTTCTTATCGCTTAATTCGCTATTGGTCAAGGAGGGACAGACGAGGAGAACAACAAGCGTAATAAGAGTCAGAAGACGGGTTGTCATGGCGAAATGTATACCTCTATTTATATATAGCCTCACTTTGGCATTCAGTTCCGTGATTCCACTCACATTCCTTGATACCTTCCAAGGCCGGCGACAGTTACCCCGTTATCGAGGAGGGCTCCGCGCTTAGCCAGTTCAACGTTGTGTATAATTGCCTGCCTATCCATAAAACAACCTGCCGGCTGTTTTGTTTTATCATCGCCAATCATGCCAATCTCGGCGGAGAAGGCATCAGTTTCTCTCTGAAATAAAAACCGTAATGTCCTCCTCCTGCTAAAGTCTCCGGGATCGGACTTTTCCAAAACAGCGACGCATTTATCTGAAAATGAACCGACCATTTATTATTTCCCGAAGCGACGTGCTGAAGAAAAATGTGAAGAACTGAGTAACCGCGTCAGCCATGGCGACTTGCGGCTACTTCTTTTCTGAACTGAATGAATCGGTCACTAATTCTCTAAAGATGTCCAAAACGGATCGGAATCAGCGTTCGGAATCATCTGAGCCGGCACATTGGTCAAATTTCAGTAAGAATCTGCACATGCATCAGATATAGTCGATGTGTTAATATCTTTTGTGCAGGCTTGGCGAAATTGGCATTCGCGCCGGACTTAGGATCTGGTGGGGTTCAGCAGCGTACAGAGCAGAAAGGAAGGGAATGGGGCTTAAGGAAGACATCAAACTCATCGTCGACGGTCTGCACGGAGATCCCTTTTCCGTGCTCGGCATGCATGTGTTAGGCGAGGGCGATGAAAAGGGGATTGAGGCAAGGGCCTTTCTTCCCGAGGCGGAGGAGGCCTGGATCGTTGATGAAGCGACGCAAAAGATGCATGCGATGGAAAAGGTCCATAAGAAGGGCTTCTATGCCGTCCGTCTGCCGGGGGAGATATTTCCTTACCGTATCGGGATTAAGACCGCTGAAGGAGAGATATCCGAAATCGTAGACCCTTATTCCTTTGGGCAAGTCCTCACTGATTATGACCTGCATCTGATAGGCGAGGGCAGTCATTATAAGAATTACGAGAAACTCGGGGCCCATGTAATCGAGCTGGACGGGATGAAGGGTGTGCACTTTGCGGTCTGGGCGCCGAACGCGAAAAGTGCAAGCGTTATAGGCGACTTTAACGCCTGGGACGGCCGCCGTCACCCTATGCGGTTGCTTGTCGGATCGGGGATATGGGAGATATTTATTCCCGGCCTGGGCGAAGGGGAACTTTACAAATTCGATATCAAATCCCGTTACCATAACTATCGCGCGGTGAAGGCCGATCCCTACGGTTTCTGTTTCGAGATGAGACCGAAGAGCGCCTCTATCGTCCATGAGATAAACAGGTATTCCTGGTCCGATAAAAAATGGATGAAAAAACGCGAACGCATGAACTGGTTCGAAGCCCCCATGTCGGTGTACGAGGTGCACCTGGGCTCCTGGATGAGGGGTAAGGAAGAGGAGAACAGGTTCCTCACCTACAGGGAGCTCGCCGGCCTGCTGATACCGTACATCAAATTTATGGGTTTTACGCATATCGAACTTCTTCCGGTGTCCGAGCATCCGCTTGACGCCTCGTGGGGCTACCAGACAGTAGGGTATTTTGCGCCTACAAGCAGGTTCGGCACCCCTGAGGATTTTATGTTCTTTGTCGACATGTGTCACCGCAACGACATCGGCGTCATCCTTGACTGGGTGCCGGCGCATTTCCCGAAGGACGGACACGGCCTCGGGTTTTTCGACGGGACATGCCTGTACGAGCATATGGACACGCGCAAGGGCGAACACAAAGACTGGGGCACGCTGGTTTTCAATTACGGCCGCAAGGAAGTAATGAATTTTTTGATATCGAACGCGCTCTTCTGGCTCGAGAAGTACCATATAGACGGGTTGAGGGTCGATGCCGTCGCCTCAATGATCTACCTCGATTATTCGAGGAGGCCGGGCGAGTGGATACCGAACATTTACGGCGGCAACGAAAACCTCGAGGCGATTGAGTTCATAAAGAAGTTCAACGAGATCACGCACGAGCTTTTCCCCGGTATACTGACCATCGCTGAGGAATCGACCGCCTGGCCGGGCGTCTCAAGGCCGGTCTATCTGGGCGGTCTCGGCTTCGACATGAAATGGAACATGGGATGGATGAACGACATGCTTGTCTATATCTCTAAGGACCCGATACACCGCAGATACCACCACAACAACCTGACCTTCGGCCTCATCTACGCCTTCACCGAAAATTTTGTCCTGGTACTTTCCCATGACGAGGTTGTTCACGGCAAGAGTTCGATGCTTAGCAAGATGCCCGGCGACCTCTGGAGAAAGTTCGCAAATCTGAGGCTCTTCTATGGTTTCATGTACGCCCATCCGGGCAAAAAGCTCCTTTTTATGGGGGACGAATTCGGGCAGTGGGACGAATGGAAATTCGATCAGGGGCTCGACTGGCAGGTCCTCGAGAAGGAGCAGCACAGAAAGTTACAGAAGTTCGTCCGCGATCTCAATTCCGCCTATGTGGCGGAGGCCTCTTTGCACGAGGTCGATTTTGAGGCCAATGGTTTTGAGTGGATAGATTTCAGGGACGCCGACAACAGCATCATTGCCTTCATAAGGCGCGCGAAGGAGCCTGACGACCATATCGTCGTCGTCTGTAATTTCACCCCGATGCCGAGACAGGGATATAGGATAGGCGTCCCGGAGAGGTGTTTCTACGAAGAAATACTGAACAGCGATTCCCAGGAATACTGGGGAAGCAACATGGGGAACCTCGGCGGTGTCACTTCCGAAAACGTGCCGTGGCACGGGAAACCCTATTCCGTAAAGATCACAGTCCCTCCGCTTGCAGTACTTTATTTTAAACCCGGGCGCAAGGACTCTGAAGCCGAAGTCTGAACCTCTTTCTTTCTCCTTCTGCTCGACACTCTCGGAAGACAAGGAACTTCCGACCATTCCCTGCTATAGGCGGTATGCCCCCACAGCCAGATCAGTCCTTAATCGGGATGTATCTTGGTGAATTTCGCACCCTTGATGGAGACCCCGCCCATCAAGCCCTTCTGACTGAAAATGAACCCGGCGATCGGGTGCTGGCTCCGCAGCGTCTCAACAGAGACTTCTGCCCCTGTGGTAATAAGGGTGATCTCCGCATCGACGCCCGCCTCCCAGTTCTCACCCCTTCGGAACTTCTTGAGTACCTCATCGGTCATAAACAGGATGACCATGTCGTATTTCTCGGCACCGATCTGCCATCCCACCGAACCCTCAGCAAGGCTGTAGTAGTCAACGGTTTTGCCGCCGACCAGCAGCGCGCCCTGGCCGTATGTCCCTCCGACCACGAACCCGGCCTTGGTGATGCCCGGCATGACGAGCACTCCCTTGGCGCCCTTGAGATAGTCGGTGCCCCCCTTGATTTCCTTCTTGAAACGGTTCATCCCTGCTCTGACGCTGGCGTTGATCTCTCCTTTCGTCTTCGCATACGACACGGCGGCAAGCAGAGAGAACGCAAACGTAAAACCTAGGACCAGTGCAACCACTCTGCAATAATCGCGGATCTTCATCGTCGCTCCTCCTTCCTGTTTGTTTTTCGACCTGTGTCTTTATACACCGGTCATAAAAAGTATATCAGATGATTGGCGTCAAGATAAGGGGAGAACGTCACCATGGACGTCCGGACGAAAGGGCGCGGATTGACATGGCAAAAAGACCGACCCGGACACCCGTCTGTTTGGCGAATTCACCGACTTGGGGTCATTTAACGCACTAGTTGTCTGTCCCTCTGTATGTCATATGAGACAACCCCCCTGTAACTATCTCATGCGTAACAAGAAATACTATGCGATAGGCACGCCTGTCCGAAATGGCATATGTCTTGCTTTTAGATAATATTAATGACTCCATAGACGGATGGAAGGTAATGTTACCCCGAGCCTTTCAAGGGCGGATAGGAGGTGAACGGATATGATGTCAAACATGGGAAACGTGCAGCAGAGAAGCCTGGCAGCGATTTTGTCCCTGATAGTCGGCTCTCTGTCCGTTATGATCATCTTAATGCTTGCAGTTGAAGCTTATCTGCGTTGATGCGTTTGTAGACGACTGTCCGGACAGTCTGCATTTGTTGGGCCCTGTGCCGGTCAAGGCTCCAGCAGCAGCCGATATGAGGAAACGCCTCTTTTTCCTCGCATAATAATGGGGGACGGTGCGGCTTCGCAGAAAATAAAGTTACATCCCGGAGTTCGCATTCCCCCTATGGTTCGTAGCGCATGACTGCGATTTATTACCCCTCAACCCCGTGACTAAAATAACCCTTTTTTTGGGGTGAAATGACCCCCGCTGATCCTTTCAGGCATTGTCCGGCAGGTCAACTAGCGGCAACTATGTGAAAATCCCGTTAGAGATTGATCTCTAACCTCGATGACATAGCGACAATAAAGCCGGTTATTTCCTTTTGTATGTGCCCATGATCTGGGCCTGTGAAATGATATGTCCCTGCATCGCTTTTTCGAGGGCCGCCTTCTCTGAGTTTGCTCCGATAGCGAGCTGAGCATCAAGGGCATAGAGCTTGAAAAAATATCTGTGAGTGCCTGACGGAGGACAGGGGCCGCCATAATCATGTTTTCTGAAGTCGTTCATTCCCTGCGCCGCTCCCTTCGGCACAGAATCCTCCCTGATCTCCGTGGTCTTGGGGTCGATATTCCATACCACCCAGTGTACCCACATCCCCCTCGGGGCGTCAGGGTCATCGACGATTAGCGCAAGGGATTTTGCGCTGTCGGGAACGCCCTGAATCGCAAGGGGCGGGTTTATATCCATTCCGTCGCATGTGAATTTTGCCGGTATGCTTCCGTTATTTTCAAAAACGCTGCTTGTAAGTCTGAACGCATCGACCATCTTTGCCTCCTTTCCTTCGGCCATGAATGAATAAAGAGAGAGAGACGCCGTCACAATGACCAGTATAAGAATGACTCTCAGTGTCCTCAACTCCATACTTTAAGAATAGCGGTTTTTTCATGAATGTCCAGAGGGGAAAAAAGCTTCACTCTTTATTGCGTTCCGAGGAGAGCTTTGCGATGAATCTGGCCCTGCATGCGGCATTGTTCGGAAGACCCTCTTCTTTGCAGAAGGCGAGAAGTTCCTCTACGTCTATGTCGACGAGTTCGGGTTCGAGCCCGGTCGCACGGATTTTTTCGATCGAGGAATCGAGGACCGCCATCCAATCGTCATACGTTTTCTCAAGCAGATGAGAATCGACGGCCGTCTCGATGAGAAGGGGCCACTGCTCCCTCCGGTAAAAGCCTATGCCCAGTACCATCTTTTTCATTAAATTTTCTTTCACAAGCTATTTTCCATATCCCTGCGACGAAAGGCAAGAACAGATATATAATGTAAATAAAAGGCCGCGAGGCCCGACGCACGGGAGGAAAGATGTTTCATACTGCTGAGTCGAAGGAGATCCTTGAGGGCAGGGTCACCGATGTGTATTTTGACCGGACCCTAAAGATACTGAAGGCCAAGAAGATAAACAAAAGGGTGAAGGCCGAGTTTATCGCCAAGAACTTGCCCGAACATTGGCCCTGGGCGGTGCTTGCAGGCGTTGAGGAGGCGGCGTACCTCATGAAAGATCTCCCTGTGAAAGTCAGGTCGATGAAAGAAGGGTCGGTCTTCTATCCCTTTGAACCCATAATGGAGATCGAAGGGATGTATCAGGACTTCTGCGTCTATGAAACGGCGCTCCTGGGGCTTCTCTGTCAGGCGTCGGGCATCGCCACCAGGGCGTCGAGATTCAAGAAGCTCGCAGGGGAGAGGCCGGTCATCAGTTTCGGCGCCAGGAGGATGCATCCCGTGCTTGCGCCGATGATCGAAAGGAACGCCTTTATCGGAGGGTGCGACGGCGTATCGGTGCTTAAGTCGGGCGAGATCATAGGCGAGGACCCGATGGGCACAATGCCTCATGCCCTTATTATCTGTTTCGGATCTACCGTCGATGCAATAAAGGCGTATGACGAGGTCCTCGGCCCGGAGGTAAAACGGGTCGCGTTAATAGACACGTTCCTCGATGAGAAGTTCGAATGCATGAACGTTGCCGAAGCGTTGGGAGACAGACTTTATGCGGTCAGGTTCGACACGCCTGCGTCGCGCCGCGGGGACTTCTTCCGTATCCTCCAGGAGGCAAGGTGGGAGCTCGATATGAGGGGGTTTGGACACGTGAAATTTTATGTCAGCGGCGGCATAAAGGAGCACGAACTTCCCGTCCTTAACCCTGTTGTCGACGGGTATGGGATCGGTACGGCAATCAGCAATGCACCGGTCATCGACTTTGCCATGGACATCGTGGAGGTTGAAGGGACCCCTTTGGCGAAGCGGGGAAAGTGGTCGGGAAGCAAGAGGGTGCTTAAATGTCTTGGCTGTGGGGCGAGGAAAATCGAGCCCCTCAGTGGGGCCGCGCGCGCCTGCTCATGCGGGAAAAACTTTGAAGACATACTTGTCCCGCTCCTGGACGACGGCAGGGTTGTCATGGAGTCCGATCCTCCGGCGGTGATCAGAAAGCAGGTCATGGAGAGCGTTAAAGGGCTTGCATTGGAATGGTCCTGATGCGCTTTCCCATAAGGAAAGGTTGAAAGTTTCTCTCCCCCTGTTTTATTCTAATTTTATGAAGGTATTCCGTGCCTTGCGGGAAATCAAAGCCTGTGTCTGAAGTCCGGAAGAAGACTGCTGAGAATCCTTGAAGGTCTGCGAGATATTTACAAGCATACAGGGGGAATCGACATATGCCGGCCTGCCATGCACGTTCGTAAGGCTTGCCGGGTGCAACCTCAGATGCCTTTACTGCGATACTAAATACTCCTACGGCGACGGCATCGAGATGACCCCCGGCGACATTATCAGCCGTGTCGGACTGGCAGGGGTTGCCCTGGTTGAGATCACCGGGGGGGAGCCCCTTTTGCAGAAGGAGGAATCACGGTTGCTTACCAGAGACCTGCTTGAGGAGGGGTATGAAGTCTTGATCGAGACGAACGGTTCGTGCAGCATACAAGGCATAGATAAAAGGGCGGTGATCATCCTTGACGTGAAGACCCCGGGAAGCCGCATGAGCGACGCCATGGACTTCTCTAACTTCGACCTTTTGAAGCCTTCTGACGAGGTCAAATTCGTTATCTGCGACAGGGCCGACTATGAATGGTCCAGGGACCTGATCGCCAGGCACGGACTGAAAGGCAGGGCAAAGGTCCTTTTTTCGCCGGCACTGGGGATGATCGCGCCGGCGCAGCTTGCGGGATGGATCGTCGGGGACAGACTGCAAGTGAGGCTTAACCTACAGATCCATAAATATATCTTCGGTCCGGACGAACGGGGGGTCTAGTACTTTTTCCGGGGCGACCACATGTCGCAGAGGGGGGACAGATAGCATACCCCTATCTGGGTAGGATTGACTATTTCTTGGGGAAATTGCACATTAAAGCCGAAGACCTTAAACAACTCCTTTTCGGCCTGCACATCCGTGAGCCTGGAAAGTGTATATATGTGTAGCGACCATCTGCCCGTAAGGAGAACTAAAATGAACGAACGGAATGGGCATTACCCCTTTTTCTCATTGCCCGGAAATAATTTTGCGGTATATTACATGTGGGGGGACCATGGCCGGGGAAGGGCATAAACGGTATGCGGGATATTCGTATGGACGATAGTAGGAAAATCAACTACTGGATAATCATGCTTTCGGTAGCGGCTTCTCTGACTTTCTGGGTATTGCATGCGGCAATGGAAAAGTTGATGTTTTACGACGGGCCGTTTATCGAAGTATTGATAGGCAACAAAAAAGAAGTCGTCTTCCGTCTGCTTACCTCGGCATTTTTCATAGGATTCGGCATATTTGCGGGGAGGGCCTTTGCCGGGCAGAAACGTGTCGAGCAGGACCTTGTAAAAGAGGTGGCGCAGCGTATAAGGACGGAGGAAGCGTTGCGATCAAGCGAGGAGAAATATCGTTCCCTCATAGAGTCGACCGACGATTCCATATATCTTGTTGACCCGGATTATAAATACATTTATATGAACAAAAACCATATAGCGACGATGGGGTTTTCAGGGGGGGAATGGCAGGGCCGCTCGTACGGCGAATTTCATTTGTCGGATGAAACCGAATGGTTTATGAAAAACGTCGATCTGGTTTTCAGCGCAGGCCGTTCCGTCCAGCATGAGCATAAGAGCACCAGGGACGACAGGTATTATCTGCAGACGTTAAGTCCCGTGAAAGACTCCGAAGGAAGGATAGTTGCGGTAACGGTTGTTTCGAAGGACATCAGCAAGCTTAAGATGATGGAAGGGAAGCTGCATGCATTGTCCATTACCGACGAACTTACCGGCCTGTTTAACAGGCGCGGATTTTTTACGGTTGCCGAGAGGCATATAAAATTGGCAAACAGACAGAAGACAAAGGTATTTATGCTCTATGTCGATCTGGACGGTCTGAAGCGGATTAACGATACGTTGGGGCACAAAGCGGGCGACCTGGCATTGGCGCTGATGGCCGATTGCCTCAAGAAGAGTTTCCGTGATTCCGACGCTGTTGCCCGAATAGGCGGCGATGAGTTTGTGGTTTTTCCTGTTGAAACCACCGGAGAAAATATCGGGGCTATTATCGCCCGCTTCCAGAAGGGTCTTAAGATATGCAACGAAAAAACAAACCGTCAATATGGACTCTCAGCAAGCGTCGGCTCAGCCTGGTACGATCCTTCAAATCCCTGTTCTCTCGATGAGCTTCTTATACAGGCCGACAGGAACATGTATGAGAGGAAAGGCCGTCACCATAAGTCCTAGCCCCACTGTCTCGCCCTCCTTCCCGACAATGACTTTCACCGTTGAAAATCGTCTGAATAAAAATTTCCCCCGTTGTGTTTACCGGCAAAATGCGTCTAATATATACACGAAAGAGAGGTGCGTATGAAGAAGATCCTTGTTGCACATGACGGCTCGGACCATGCCGACAGGGCATTGCTTGAGGCGGCAGAGCTCGCGAGAAATTTCGCCGCCCCGCTGACCGTGATCTCTGTTGTCCCGAATTTGTGTTTCAGTGAGATCGGGATCGACTGCGATACGGTCACGAGGCTATACAGGGCGGAAACCGAAGGCGCGATGGAGGGCGTCAAAACCCTGCTTGCGGAAAAAGGGGTTGTCGCCGAGACGATGGTCCTTGAAGGAAAACCCGCCGATGTCATCTGCGACCATGCAACCCACATGGGGTTTGATCTGGTCGTCGTAGGTTCCAGCGGGAAGCAGGCGACGGAAAGGGCCGTCATCGGGAGCGTGTCTTCGAGGGTGGTTGCCAATGCTCCATGCTCGGTTCTTGTCGTTAGATAAAAAAATGCGGAGGTGAAAATGAAACGTCTTTTTTTGGTGAGCATCGCCGTTTTCTTCGGATTGAAGATGTTGTCGCCGGTCTTTTGTTCTGCGCAGAGACCCCCGGACATCAAGCCGGCCGCGGCAAACGAAACCATGGCAGCAGCCGAAAAACAGTTTGCTTCATCGGGCGTTGTGACTATCGAGGTCGATAAGTCCTCCATGGACAACGGCGGCACGATTACGGTCACGGGAAGGGCTCCGGCGGGAATGCCTGTATATCTTGAAGTCTGGTCCGACAAAGAGGTCCGGGCATCCAGGTTCGACGCCGAGGTCGACAAGGACACGGGCAAAAGGCCCTATGTCCTTTATATGACCCATACTATGCCTTCATATTACAAGATATTTCTTCCCAGGGACCAGAAGGAAAACCTTGAGAAGATAAAGAAGGAAGGCAGCAAGTGGAGCTTCTCCAAGGCCCTGAAAGACCTTGGGGCGGAAGGCGTCTATTCAGTGCCCGCAAAGACCATGATAGACAAATACCAGGCAACGCTGATGGGAAGCATCATCGGCTCGCGCGGGGAACTCCTCCCCCAGATGGATGAAAAGGAGAACAAGAAGCGTTCGATGCAGCTCGTAAAGGCCAGGTTCAGGTCGCCGAAGAATGTGTTTAGTGCGGATGTCGGGACGCAGCCCGACGGCTCTTATAAGGCGGTACTTAATATCAGGAAGGGGCTCGCTCCCGGCAGGTATAATATTGTGGCGGCGGTCGACAAAAAGGTGAGAAGTCAGCCGGTCTTTATAGAAAACAATATCAGCTTCCCGAATGTGTACCTTTCTAATGCGGGAACCAGCGTCAATCTGTTGGGTCCTTTTTTCCTCACCCTGGTGATAGCGATATTCGGTGTGCTCATGGGCGCAGGGGGCGGATTTATCATGAACCCGCTTCTGGTTTCGATCTGGCCGCTGCCCCACACCGTGGTCGCAGGGACCGTGATGCCGACCGTTTTGTTTTCGCAGGGGAGCGGTATCTACAATTATTCAAAGATCAAATTTATCAGCTGGAAGCTCGGGACCTCCATCGGTCTTGCGATGGTGGCGGGTGGGTTCATAGGCCCGAAGCTTACCGAGATGATAACGCTCGACCAGTTCAAGTTCGTATTCGGATGGATCCTGATAGTGCTGGCCGCGCTGATGTTCTGGCAGACCACTCCGGGGTATATCGCAAAGAACAAGAAGGAACAGGCGATACTCAAGGAATTCAAGAAAAAGGCCGAAGAGGCCGCAGGCAAAAAGGCATAGGGAGGAGAAGATAATGATAGTAGAATTCTGGGGACACGAATTTAAGATAAACATTCTTTTGGGCTGCATAGGAGGGTTTCTGATCGCGGTCGTCTCCTCGATGTTCGGCTTCGGCGGCGGCCCTTTCATGGTCCCGCTTATGACGGTGGGGCTTGGGCTGCCTATGTATGTGGTAGTTGGGAGTTCTCTGCTTGCGATCTTTTTCAACACTCTTATGGGTACGACGCGTCACTACATGTTCGGGAATTTCGATGCGACATTTTTTCTTATCATGTTCCCGGCCGCGATATTGGGCGGCTTCATTGCACCTCAGATCGCAAAACGCGTCAGCCCCCTTGTGGTAAAAAGGATTGCGGTCGCAGGGCTTCTGCTTTTGGCGCTTAACCTGTTGGGAGTATATTAAATCCATATTGGAGAAATGACCATGATCGATACGTCCATACTGCTAAACGATGTTGAATTTGCAAAGGCGATACTTCAGAAGAAGGAACTGAGCAATGCGGATATAGTTTTTTCCCTTCGGAACCTTCTGAGGATGAAATATTACCCTGTTGCGGTCAAGTTCTTCTTTTCCGAGAGTGAGCTGGCCGACTTCAAAAAGAATGCCTCTTATAAAGTGGGTACGCGCGCGTTTACCTTCTGCCATTATCTCGCTGCATCCAGGCAAAGAGGGGACATCCTGCTGGGTACGGTCAAGGACCTGGGGTGCGCAAATGCGAAGTTTGTCTGGGGCTGGAAAGAGTTCGACGAGGACGAAGTGAAGAGCCATATGAAATATACAAAGGACATGGCCCAGGCCGAACGGTTTGTAAAAACTAAGAAGAGGCTGCCGGGCGGATTGTTGGCCTTTGCGACTGCGCCGCTTCACAAGTCACCATTCAAGCCCGATGTCATTCACGGGATGAGCGATGTGCTTCAGGCATACCACCTCGGCAACGACTGGTGCGCCGCAATGGACATTCATCCGTTTGAAATGACCATGACGATGAACAGTTCTGCTTGCCATGGGGTCGCCTCTGTGTACCTCACCAATAAGCCAAACATTACTCCTATGTGCAGCGGCAGCTATACCGCCGGGAAGACCGAGCAGGGAGAGATAAACTGGATATGGCCCGGCAGCCAGCTCGAGCCGACAGTACGGTGGATGCTTGAGCGGACGGTGAGAGACAAAGGGACATCGTTCCCGCGCACAGGAGAGACATATCCCGGCTTCAACATGTGCAAACTCTGTCCTTTTTTGGTTTGGATGAAGCCGAAGGAAGAAAAGGGCTGAGAAAGGCCACAGAAGCCGGTGGCCTTGGGAGATCTGGGCGTGATATACTAGGTAAATATGGGTCCAACGTCTTTTTGCCTAAACCATTTGCGGTAGCAGATTGAACGCTCTGTTCTAAAAAGCAATGTGCGGTCAGTAGTATGGATGCACGGGAGATTTCGCAATGAAAATAAAATTATATGCCCTGTTTCCCGGCATATGCCTTTTAGGGATTTTTTTTGCGCTTGCCCAACAGGCGCACGGTACGCTCGGCGAATCAGCCGATTCAGTCGAGTCGGATAGAAATGCCCTTTCCGCTGTAAGGCATGCTGCTTCTGTCCGCAAAGGCTATACGGTCCAGGAGGTCGGGTCCGGTTCCTCCGTCGTCAGGGAATACGTTTCGCAATCCGGCATCGTATTCGGGATAGCCTGGAACGGACTGGTCCATCCCGATCTTATGCAGCTTCTGGGCTCCTACTCCGGAGAATATTATGAAGCCCTCAAGCAGACCCCGCGTAAACCGGGCCGAAGGCGGCTAGAGGTGAAAACGGACCAGGTCGTGGTAGAGAAATGGGGCCACATGAGGAACCTGCAGGGGCGTGCCTACGCTCCGGCTTTAATCCCCGCAGGAGTGCGCGTCGATGAAATCAGGTAAATTTCTCCTTTTTTCTCTGGCCTTCGTTGTCATAAGCAATGCCTTTGCCCTGCCCCTCGGTCATGCTGCTTTGTCAATGGCCGTACCTTCCGGGCAGGAAAGATTTCCGCTGCGTGGGCCTGTAGCTACGCCGATTATTAGCACGGACCCTTCGCAGGCCATGCCCATTGGAATTGGTCCCGCTGCCTCAGGGGGAGATACGATAAGTGTTAAGGTAGGCCTTGCCCCGTTCTCAGGTCCGGTTGACATCTACTTCGGATATTTTGCACCGGCTATAAACCCTCAAAACATTTACGTATTGACGATGAATGATACTTTTATCCCGCTGTCGGTTTCGGATCCGTTTCATGAAGGACTATCGCCATGGAAGATAAATGCATCTGACGGGGTGAATGAGTCATTAGCATCCGCACTGGGGGAGATTCCTGTCTCGTCACTGCCTCCGGGGACCTATACCGCTTACCTTTTAGTGACGCCTGAGGGTAGTCTCGATAGTTACTACCTGTGGACAACTGCCATTGAGGTAGCGAATAACGTACTGCCCATCAGCGTAAACGGATCGCTCTGTTCGGCCGACTCCTATCCCAACAAACCTTGCGTCAGCGTCACGGTTTGTACCCCCGGCACTTCGAATTGTCAGAGGATCGATGACATCCTGCTTGATACCGGAAGTTACGGTCTGCGGATTTTCAAACAGGCGCTGGGCGTTTCTCTTTTACAGGAGACAGTCGCTTCCGGGGCGCTGACCGAATGCGTCCAATATGGAGACGGCACTTCGAACTGGGGACCCGTTCAGACGGCGAGCGTTATTTTGGGAAATGAACCCGCCGTTGAGGTCCCGATCCAGGTAATCGACTCGACGTTCGGTTCCCGTCCTCATGAATGCCGAAACGCGGACCCAAGTCCCGAAGCCGCCGGCTTCAACGGAGTCCTGGGGGTCGGTCTCTTTATTGAAGACTGCGGTCAGGCATGTGAAGACAGTGCCGATATCGGGATATATTACGCCTGCAGCGGGTCGATTTGCAGCGGGACTGCTGTCGCTCTTTCCAGTCAGGTCCAAAACCCGGTGGCGCTTCTCCCCCAAGACAATAACGGCGTAATTGTTGAGCTTCCTGACGTTCCTTCCGGCGGATCACCGTCGGTCAACGGTTCCCTAATACTCGGCATCGACACCAGGTCGAACAACATGCCTTCCGCAGTGACGACATATACGGCCAACCTCTTAGGAGAATTTGTTACAACCGTCGATGGCGTCCCTTACAAAAACAGTTTCATCGACAGCGGCACGAACGGGCTTTTTTTCTCCTCCCCTTCTTCAAACCTGCTTCCAAACTGCGCGTTCCCGTTTTCGGATTGGTTTTGTCCGTCGTCCACAACAAGCCTTTCTGCCACCAATACGGGAGCCTCAGGGTTGCCGGGCGGCGTTGTCTCATTCCAGATAGGGAATTTCGTCAGTCTCATCAGTTCGTCAAATTGGGTATTTGCAGAAATCGGCGGGAATTCGACGGACTTCGATTGGGGGCTGCCTTTTTTCTTAGGCCGAAACGTCTATGTGGGGTTCGAAGGAAGAGGTTCCAGTCTGGGCAGCGGCCCCTACTGGGCATATTGATAATTGATTGAGTGAAAGGTTTTGTACCTGTGAAGGATAAGGACTATGACGAGTTGCGCAGGGGCGCAAAAGTTGCCGGCGCGCTATAGAAAGCTGAAATAACGGAGGTAGGGGCAATTCGTGAATTGCCCCTACAAAATCGTTCTGTCGTTCTCTATCTTAAGATAACGCCGTATCTCCTTTTCAAAGTGGCCGCTGAAGGTCCCGGCGCCGAGGGTTTCCCTTATCCTTTTTATGTCCCAGAAGGCGACCTCGTCGATCTCTTCCCGGTTGAAGACCGCTTCTCCGTCATACATGCATGAGTAGGTAGTTACGAGTTCCGATTCCCGGTGGTTGGAGAAAAGATAGCGGTATAGGTGCTGCAGTTCGCAGCCTTTTATGCCGAGTTCCTCCTCCATCTCCCTCTTTGCTGCTGCAAGGGCATCCTCTCCGGGGGCGACGTGTCCTCCCACGGAGGTGTCCCATTTGCCGGGGGCGACGTCCTTTTTTTGAGACCTCTTCTGAAGCAGCAGTTCGCCTTTTTTATTGAAAACCAGGACATGCACTACCCTGTGGATGAGGCCGGGGTTTCGATGCAGTTCCGACCTTTCGCCCAAGCCCATCACATTTCCCTTAGCGTCCACGATCTCAAGCTTTTCACTGTCTTTTGAAGTCATAGCCTCACTCCTTCCCCATGCTTTCGGCACTGCCGATAGGGTATAATAGCACCTATTCAGGAATAAGGAGAACAGAGTGAAGATAGCCATAACAGGACTTGCGAATTCCGGGAAGACGACGATCTTTAACGCGCTTACCGGCATGGACCTTGAGACCACGATTTATGCGACCGTAGTTCCGGAGCCCCACCACGGCGTGGTGAAGGTGCCGGATGCCAGGATAGAGAAGCTCACCCAGATCTTCAAGCCCAAGAAGACGACCTACGCGACGGTCGAATATATCGATTATATAGGCCTTACGAAAGGCGACATGGAACAAAACCGCAAGGTCTTCGATCTGGTGAAGGACGTCGAGGCCGTGGTCCATGTGATCAGGGGGTTTGAGGACGAGACGGTGGCCCATCCTCTGGGCGGTATCGACCCCAAGAGGGACGCAGAGACGGTCGAACTCGAGATGATATTCGGCGACCTGGAGCTTGTCGATAAACGCCTTGAGAGGATGGAGCAGGGGGTCAAGAGGGGAAAGAAGCCGGACGAGGGAGAAAAAAAGCTGCTCCTGAAATGTAAAGGGGTCCTTGAGGGGGAGAAGGCCCTCAGGGACGTAGAATTCTCCGAAGAAGAACAGAAGGCGATGAGCCACCTTCAGTTTATGTCGATAAAACCGTTAGTGACTGTGGTGAATGTCGGGGAGAAGGAGATGAATTCTGAAAAAACCGCCGGGATCGTTGCGTCGCTCAAGGCATACTTCACGGACAAGAAAGTGAGGGTCCTCAGTCTCTGCGGCAAGATCGAGATGGAGATAGCCCAGCTGCCCCCGGAAGAGGCGGCCGCCTTTCTCGATGACCTCGGGATAAAGGAACCGGCATTGAACAAACTTATCCATGTCTCTTACGACCTCCTGGGCCTCATCTCATTTCTTACTGCCGGAGAGGACGAGGTGAGGGCCTGGACGATCAGGAAGGGTATGAGCGCGCAGAAGGCGGCCGGAAAGATCCATTCGGATATCGAGAGGGGGTTTATCAGGGCTGAGGTGGTCTCTTACGAGGATTTTATCTCCGGGGGGAACATGTCGGCGGCGCGGGACAAGGGACTTCTAAGACTCGAAGGAAAGACCTACGAGGTGAGGGACGGTGATATCATCAATTTCAGATTTAATGTATAATTATGCGGTTTCAAGCGGTAACGGAGAATTGTATTCGGAGTACCGTGATGTATAATGAAAAAGTGTGACACTATGTCAGGAGCGAGATGAAGGCGCAGGAGATCTTCGAAAACAGCGTCAAGGCGATGAAGCAGCTTCTTGCGCATCAGGAGATGCTTGACTCGATAAAGAGGGCGCAAGACAGGGGAGAAGAAGGCAACCTCAGACTTCTCGAAAACGAACGTGAAAAGGTCAACGAGCTTGTCAGAAAGATTGTCGAGGCGCGCGGTTCGAAAGACGTGCTGAAGGCCGAGCGCAGGGAAGTCATAGACGCCATGGTGGTGCGATATCTCAAAAACAGAGAAGTGTTTATGAAGACATTTCCCGACGGGATAGAGGAGATCGATCCTGACCCGTTTTCGATATGGGCCTCTATGATGATCTCACCGGCAGATGAAACGCCGGCGTCGTGATGCAAGTAAGATATGGAAGCGATAAAGGAGCTGATAAGGCGCTATGGACTCGATGAAGACCATGAACATGTCATCATTCCTTTTACAGACAGGGATGGCCGGAAAAAGCGCTGTTTTTTACTCAAGAGGCCGTTCCTCAGGATCGTATACGCCGACGGACATTTTTTCGATTTTCCTATCGAGGAGGTCATCGAGGCGATCATAAAGTATCCTGAGCTTCCGGTGAGCGAGGCGCTTTTATTACTGCATGAGGAACTCGACGCCGAGATCGCAAAAATTTTTGGTGATAAGAAAGAGGTAATGTGAGACCGGTATGAAAAAGAAGATATTGATAAACGCGATGTACGCCGAGGAAAAAAGGGTTGCTATTGTCGATGGTGACATACTCGTCGACTTCTATGTCGAGGGGTCAGGGAAGGAGCATCTCAAAGGGAATATTTATAAAGGCAGCATTGCCAGAATCGAACCTGGACTTCAGGCGGTATTTGTTAATTTCGGACCGAAGAAGCACGGTTTTTTACAGCTGAGAGAGATCAATCCGGAGTTCTTCGTCAACACGCCCGCGGGCAAAAGGCCACGCGTTCAGGACCTGCAGAAGGGGCAGGAACTGATCGTGCAGGTCGAAAAAGACGAGAGGGACACAAAAGGCGCAAGCCTTACGACCTATATCTCGATCCCGGGCAGATACATAGTCATGATGCCCGGCCAGGAGAGGGTGGGTATATCCAGAAAGATCGAGGACCGGGACGACAGGGAGCGTCTCAAAGAAATATTCCACGCCCTTAAGCTTCCCAAAAAGATGGGATTTATCCTCAGGACTGCCGGCAGCGACAAGACCGGTGAAGACCTCGAAAACGACCTCAAATATCTTACGAAACTCTGGAACAAGATCCAGGCCGAGGCAAAAAAGGCCTCCGCGCCTGCCCTCATTTACAAGGAGCAAGACATTGCGGTAAGGACGGTGAGGGATTACCTGACCTCCGACGTGAGCGAGGTGCTCATCGACGATCAGGAAGCATTTAAAGGAACGAAGGAGTTTCTGAAAAAGACCGTGCCCTGGCGGAAGATCAATATCAAATTCTACAAGGACAAGAAGCCGATCTTCTCAATGCACAATATCGAGGACCAGATCGCAAAGTTAAGCGAGAGATACGTGCACCTGCCGTCCAGGGGATATGTGGTCATCGATAAGACAGAGGCCCTTACGGCAATCGACGTGAATTCCGGGAGGTCCAGGAAGGAGGAGAACGTCGAGTCTACGGCGCTCAGGACGAACCTGGAAGCGGCCGATGAGATTGCACGGCAGCTCAGACTGAGGGACATCGGCGGATTGATCGTGATCGATTTTATCGATATGGTTTCTTCCAAGAACAGGAGGGAACTTGAAACCAGGCTGATGGATGCGATGGAATCCGACAAGGCGCATGCTGAGATTACGAACATCTCGAAGTTCGGGATCGTCGAAATGACGAGGGAGAGGATGAGGCCGGCCTACTTCGAGACGGTGAACAAAAAGTGCGAGGTCTGCGACGGACTGGGGATTGTGAGAAACGAAGAGATGATTGCGATATCCGCTTTCAGGGAAGTCCTTACGATTGCATCTAAAGGCGGCCTTTTGGGAATCACATGCCGCCTCCCTGTGGAGGCCATGAACTACCTGGTCAACAGCAAATTTGAGGACATCCGCAGCGCTGAAAAGGAATACGGGGTCAAGATCACGTTCCTTGCCGACAGAAAGTTACTGGGTCATCATGTCATAGAGACGGAGAAGGCGGGCGAGGTAAAAACCGGCGAACATGAAAAGCCCAAAGAGGAGCATCTCCATAAAGCGCATCCTCATAAGGTGAGGGGGAGGGACAAAGCCCGGGACGAGGTTGGCGGAAAAGCGCACCCCGAAGTTGGTGCAAAAGGACCTTCCGATGTCGATACGGGAAGTGCGGATATGGAAGAAACGGAAAAGGGCGCGGCTCCGGCGGCGGAAGAACAGAAGGTTCAGGAAAAGGTGCAGCGTAAACGCAGATACTGGCGCAGGGGGAGGTCAAGACGGCCTAGAAAAGACGAAGCCGGAAAGGAAGGCGCTGCGGCCGGGAGTGAGGGCGAAGAAGAACATACCTCGAAGCATTCGGGAGAGGGACTTACCGGGGCTGCGGATGAGTAGAGAGCTATTTGGTGTTGAGCAACTGGACCTTCGAAAAAAGGTGAGAGATATTTATCGGCTTTTCCATAAAACACGCGGCGCCCAGCCTGTATGCTTCCTTCTTGATCGCTTCGGTGGCGTAACCGGACATGAGTATCACCTTTGTATCGGGACTGATTTCCCGGATGTAACGTAAGAGTTCAAGGCCTTCTCTGCCATTCGATCCATCCAGCCGAAGATCGGAAATAACGAGATCGAATTTATCGGTCAAGAGCGCGGTCCGCGCATCTTTCAGGCTATGGCTTGTTATGACGGTGGAGACCCTTCTCAGCAGATGTGAGAGTAACTCCCTGATAGAAGATTCGTCATCCACGACTAATATTGTTGCCATATAGTCAATAAACTCTGCAATAAACATACCACAAAGAAAGAAAATAAAACTGTCTGATTAACAATATTTTTTTGTATCTTTTCATTAAGGACACGAGAAGAAATATACAGAAATGTGATAACGCTATCTGAAATTCATAATATGATTGAACTTGTCTTTTAAAAAAAAAGAGTCAGGAAATCGTTCAGCCGGCAGGTCCAGCCGGCGTCTATCCCAAGTACTAAGTGGAGTATATAAACGCGTTGTTGATTCGTATTTATTGCGCTTGATTTAGATTTTGCATTGTTTTACTATAAATTGAAAATATAGATAATCTATTAATGCAAATTTGACTTGAGTGCGCGTTCTGGTATACTTTTTATATAATTATCTATCAATAATAAAAAGGATCAATCATGACTTATACCAAATTATTTTTCCTTCTTATTGTTCTCTCAGCAGGCATGTCTTTTTCTTCAGTTCTCCTTCATGGAGAGGAGCGGGGCAATCAGCATATCTTATGTGCATAAAAAAATGGTATCCGGTACAAGGAAGCAACCGACAAAAAAAGGAGGAGTGAGATGAAAAGGATGTATGTTCCGAGTTTCGTAATAGCGGTATGCTTACTTTTCGGAGGACTTGCATCTGCCCATACAAAGGATGATATTCATCTTCACAAAGACTGCAAGCTGTGCGGGATGGATAGAGGCATGTTCGACTTTTCCCGGATGTTGATCGAGTATAAAGACGGATCTGTCTCTGCCGTATGCAGCGTCCATTGCGCTGCGCTGGATATGGCAAACAATATCGACAAGACGCCGACATCAATCAAGGTCGGCGATTTTAACGGAAGACAGCTTATCGATGCAGAGAAGGCCGTATGGGTGGTCGGAGGCAACAAGCCCGGGGTCATGTCAAAAAGAGGGAAGTGGGCCTTTGAGGGAAAAGAAGGCGCGGAGAACTTCATCAAGACCAACCAGGGAAAGATCGCTTCCTTCGATGAAGTAATGAAGATGGCCTATGAAGATATGTACAACGACACAAAGATGATCAGAGAGAAAAGAAAAATGAAGCGAATGAAGATGATGGAGCAGAAACCCGCTGCCGGGCACTGATGTCTCAGGGGAATTAAATGAACCCAAAATCATTAAAGGAGGAATGAATTATGGACGTTACAAAGATGTTTGACGAAAAGTTGTCGAGAAGGGGGCTTCTCAAAGGTGCGGCTGGCGCTGCCGGGATTGCCGCTCTGGCATCGGGGGGACTGGGTCTCTTTTCAAAAGCTGAAGCAAAGGGCGGGTCGACCGAAAAATGGCCGTGGCCGTATGTAAAACTCGACCCTGAAAAAACCGCGGAACTTGCCTATAACGAATGGTACAGGGTATTCTGCGGCGCGGCGGTCATCAGCAGCGTATTCAGCCAGCTCAGAGAAAAAGTGGGTGAGCCCTATACCTCATTTCCTGTTGATGCCTATGTTTTTCTTGAAGGGGGAATGGTCGGCTGGGGGACGATATGCGGCTCAAATGCCGGCGCAAACATTGTGAGCAATATGATTATCGGCCCCAGGATCGCAGGCCCCGAGTGTGAAAACGGTGCGGCAATCGGCGCTGACGCCCTGCAATGGTATTCCGAAACCCCCTTCCTTCTTACACACCCAAAGAACCGAGGGTAAAAACAGCGATCATCCAGACGACGAGCGAATCCCCTCTCTGTCATGTATCGGTCGGAAAATGGATGAAGGCATCCGGTTATGCTATCGGCAGTCCTGAAAGAAGAGACAGGTGTGCCCGTGTGACGGCAAGCGCTGCATACCACCTTGTCCAGGACCTGAATGCCTGGAAGGACGGTACGTATAAGCCAAAGGCCACATGGAAAGCAGTATCAAACGTAGGGATTACGGCACAGCAAAACTGCGCTGAATGCCACGGCGCAAACATTCCGACGCCCCTTTGGCAAAAAAATAATTTCAAGATAGAACACTATAGATGGGCGGAGTCTTTCCGCCCATCTCAGTCTATCATGCCGGGTTCAGGTTGCCTCCGGCTATAAATGATTCCATGACTTTCTCAACTTTAACCCTGACCGCCTCTTTCGTCCTTCTTTTTTTGAGTTCAAGAAGCCCTTCCTTGAGGTTTTTCTCCCCTATGATGATCTGGGTGGGGATGCCGATAAGGTCGGCGTCTTTGAACTTTACTCCTGCCCTTTCGTCACGGTCGTCCATCAGGACTTCGAAGCCATTTTTTGCAAGATCTTTGTAAAGCGTGTCGGCCACCTCCATCGTATTAGCGTCCTTGATGTTCAGCGGCAGTATCTCTACGTCGAAAGGCGAAATGCTGTCAGGCCATATCATGCCGTCTTTATCATTGTTCTGTTCGATGGCGGCGGCGGCGATCCTGGCCGGTCCTATCCCGTAGCTCCCCATGATGACCGGTTTTTCCTGGCCGTTTTCATCCAGGAAGACCGCTTTAAGCGGCGCGGAATATTTTGTGCCGAGCTTAAAGATATTGCCTATCTCGATAACACGTTCGATCTGCAGCGAGGCCCCGCAGTTGCCACAAAGATCACCTTCTTTAGCAATATGGATGTCGTGCCATTCCGCCTGAAAATCCTGCCCCGCCCTTATCCCCTTCATATGGTAGTGGGGCTTGTTGGCGCCACCGACGTACACGCCTTCCCTGAGGGATTCGTCGCCGACCATCCTTACCTTTTGCCCCATCGGGCCGATGAACCCCGCTTCCACACCGAGGATTTCCTTCACCTCGGCCTTCTGTGCGGGTCTGTGGTTGCCGATTACCTTTGCGAGTTTCTTTTCATGGAGTTCCTGGTCGCCTCTTACTAGCGCGAGCACCGGACCCTTCTCTGAGATAACGAGTATGCTCTTTAAGAAATACGAAGGGGAAAGCTTCAGGAAATTAGAGACCTCCTTAACCGTCCTCTTTTCGGGGGTATGGACCTCTTCGGTCTGCCAATCCACGGGATCGTTCTTAAGGGGTATTGAAAGTGCCAGTTCCACGTTGGCGGAATATCCGCAGCCCTTGCAGATGGCCACCTGGTCTTCTCCCGCAGGACTTGGGGCCATGAATTCATGTGAGACCGCTCCGCCCATCATGCCGGGGTCGGATTCGACCATGAAGAACTTGAGGCCGCACCGCTCGTATATCCTGTGGTAGGCGTCGGCGTGGAGCTTATAATTTTTTTCGAGGGCCTCTTCGGAGGCATCGAAGCTGTAGCTGTCTTTCATGATGAACTCCCTCGTCCTTAGTATCCCGCTTTTGGGTCTGGCCTCGTCCCTGAGCTTCGTCTGTATCTGGTACCAGACCTGGGGAAGGTCGCGGTAAGAGCGTATCTCCCTCGAGGCAAGCCAGGTCATGATCTCCTCGTGCGTCATGCCGAGGCACATATCACGGCCGGTCCTGTCTTTGAGGCGGAACATCTCGTCCCCTATCGCGTCCCACCTCCCTGTCTGCTGCCATATCTCGGCGGGATGCAGTACCGGCATCGACACTTCCTGCGCCCCTATCGCCTCCATCTCCTCCCTGATGATCTTATTGATCCTGTTCATGACCCTCCAGCCCAGCGGAAGGTAGATGTAAAGGCCCGAGGCGAGTTGCCGCACGTACCCGGCCCGAAGCATGAGGATATGACTTATCGCCTCGGCATCAGCCGGCACGTCTCTTAGTGTAGGGATGAACATATTTGAAAACCGCATATCTTTCCTCCGGATCAATAGACCGCCTGCGGGCGGTCCGGTTTAATGTTAAAAGAATAAAAAGAAATGACTGTCTAGAGTAATGAATGGGGCGGGGTTAGGTCAAGATATCCGCTTTGAAAAAAAGGCTGCAAGCATGTTACATTACTTTACTTCAGGAAAGAAAAGATAAAGGAGCAATAATGCAGAGGGTACCGTTAACACCTGCCGGGTTTAAGAAACTGCAGGAAGAGCTCGAGAGGCTCATGAAGGTCGACAGGCCTAAAAACATACAGGCAATAGCAGAGGCGCGCGCTCATGGCGACCTCTCTGAAAACGCTGAATATCATGCGGCAAAGGAACAGCAGTCCTTCATACAAGGCAGGATACAGGAACTCAAGGCCAAGCTGGCAATGGCAGACGTCATCGACCCCTCTAAGATAAAGCAGACGAAGGTGGCCTTCGGAGCGACGGTGAAGGTCTTAGACGTCGAGGCAGACGAGGAATATGTCTTTTTTCTCGTGGGACCGGAGGAGGCGGATGTGAAGCGGGGCAAGATATCCCTGGGCTCTCCGGTGGGAAGGGCGCTTATCGGCAAGGACGTCGGCGACACCGCTATTATCAAGGCCCCTGCGCGGACGATAGAGTACGAGATATTAGAGATCAATTTTGAGTAGATACTTCAGAGCAGAGATACGATCGAACCGGCCTCTCTACCGCAACCATAACCTCCTTTCCCTCGCCAACCTGGACGCAATGGATGAACCCTTCCCCGGACAGTTCTATATGCTTGAGGTGAGCAAGGGGCTCGACCCCCTTTTAAAAAGGGCCTTCAGCCTTTTCAGGCGCACGGCCGAGGGCTTACAAATACTCTTCAGGATAAAAGGGAAGGGCACGACTGTCCTGAAAGATTTGAAGGAGGGGACAGTGCTGAATATGCTCGGTCCACTCGGAAACGGCTACCCCATGCCGTCTGATTCGGAGAGCCCCCTCGTGATAGCCGGCGGTATCGGGATCGCATCGGTTTTCTCCCTCGTAGAAAAACTATCGAAAAAAGCCTTTGTCTTTTACGGGGCACGCGCCGAGCAGGAACTTTTTATGACGGACACCCTTGAATCGTTTTACAAAGAACTGGTCGTATGCACGGATGACGGCTCATGCGGCGTCAAAGGCACGGTCGTTGACGTACTGTCCGATTTTGTCCATAAGCGCGATGCCCTGCATCGACCTGTTATTTATGCCTGCGGCCCGAATGTAATGCTCGGCGAGATCGCGAAGGTTGCAATCGCAAACAACATAAAGGCCTATGTTTCGCTCGAAGAGCATATGGCGTGCGGGATCGGCGCGTGCCTTGGATGCGTGGTAAAGACACGGGACGGTTATAAGAGGGTATGTAAGGAAGGACCGGTGTTCGACGCAAGGGAGATAGTGTGGTAGCAAACAGAGGGCAATACATTTTCGCTCATTCTCGGTCCCGAAAGCCTTCGGGACCTCCGAGGGCTTTTCTCCCGATATTCATCGGGATAAAAGAAGCCGCTCAAACGCATTGCCCCCTGCTTGCGGACGGGTGGAATCGGGAGATGGCATAAAGGTATGAACCTTGAGGTAAATATCGGCAAATTGAGGCTTAAAAATCCTGTCATGACTGCCTCGGGCACGTTCGGATACGGCGAGGAATATGCGGAGTTCATCGACTTAGGCAGGCTCGGCGCCGTGGTCGTCAAGGGTCTTTCTCCAAAGCCTAAAGAAGGCAACCCCCCTCCGCGAGTGGTCGAGACCGCTGCCGGGATGCTCAATGCCATAGGACTTCAGAACATAGGCATCGAGAGGTTTATCGATGAGAAGCTCCCTTTCCTAAGGACATTTGATACCTCCGTGATCGTGAATTTCTTTGGTGATTCCGTTGACGAATACGTTTCTGCCGCAGAGATGCTCAGCGCCGCCGAAGGCGTCCATGGCCTTGAGATGAACATATCGTGTCCGAACAAACAGGCGGGGTGGTGCATATTCGGCACGGACCCGAAGGTGACGTTTGAGGTGGTGAGTGCTGTCAGAAAGAATACCGCCCTTCCGCTTATCGTCAAGCTTTCCCCAAATGTGACTGATATCGCGGTCATGGCGCGCGCTGCAGAAGATGCGGGGGCCGACGCGTTGTCCCTGATTAATACGATTACCGGCATGGCGATCGACATAAGGACGAGGAGACCGAAGCTTGCCAATGTCACGGGCGGGCTTTCGGGGCCTGCGATCAAGCCTGTTGCGGTAAGGATGGTGTATGAGGTATATAAGTCCGTCAAGGTCCCTCTCATCGGTATGGGCGGCATAATGAGCGCTGATGACGCGATAGAATTCATAGTTGCGGGTGCATCGGCAGTTGCGGTCGGGACCGCGAATTTTGTGGACCCCCGGGCGACGATCGGGATACTAGATGGTATAATCGATTATATGGAGAGGGAAGGGATAGAGGATATCGGTTCTTTAACGGGAACTGTCCATGCCGGGTAGACCGGTCATAACCCTCACCACGGACTTCGGCTACGACGACCCCTTCGTAGGCGTCATGAAGGGCGTGATCCTCAGGATCAACCCCGATGCCGAAATTGTCGATCTCACGCACGGAATTAGACCCCAGGACATTCGGGGGGCCGCCTATACGATAGGAATCAATTTCCACTACTTCCCGGACGATACACTCCATGTTGTCGTTGTCGATCCGGGTGTCGGCTCTCAAAGAAGACCGCTTCTTGTGCTTTCGGACAGGCATTATTTCCTTGGGCCGGACAACGGCGTCTTCTCTTATATTTATCAAATGGAGCATGATACGCTCGATGTGGTGCATGTCACGGCAGACCACTATTTCCTCCAAAAAAGAAGCCCTACCTTCCAGGGCCGTGACGTCTTTGCGCCCGTTGCCGCATGGTGGTCGAGGGGCGTGCAGATGGAGAAATTCGGGGACCAGGTTACGGATTACAAAAAGATCGCCTTGCCCCTCCCCCTAGTGGGTCCGGAAGGCGAGGTGCAGGGCGATGTCATTTTTATGGACAGGTTCGGCAATGCAATAACGAACATCAGAAAGTCCGACATGGATATGGCATGCAGCCGCAAAAAAGGCTGTCCCTGCAGAGTGATATTCAGGGGGAAAGAGGTCCCGCTAAAGGGCTTTTACGCGGAAGGGGAAAAGGGCGTTTTATGCTCTGTTGTAAACAGCTCAGGGCTTCTTGAATTATTTATAAGCGGGGGAAACGCCGGGCAGGAGGGCAGTATCTCAGTCGGCGAGCAGGTGACTGTAGGGTAGGGCCTGTTTGATACCGGCGCCTTGAATCTATAGCTTACGGCCCGGCTTCTCTTTACTTGGAAAACCTTTTTTTAGCGCGTGCCAGTGTCTTGGCAGACTCTTCTTCGCGGTGCCTGGGCGGTGAGTTCGTCTCAAGCGAGTTCAAGAGGTTCCTGGAGGCTGCCATAATCTCATCGACAGCCGCAAAGAATGCAGTTTCGTTGACGTTCGAGGGCTTGTTGAAACCGCTTACTTTCCTCACGAATTGCAGTGCGGCATCCCGAATCTCTTCGTCCGTCACAGGCGGTTCGAAGTTAAAGAGGGTCTTGATATTCCTGCACATTGTCGGTACCTCCCTGTTTCAGCGGTGTCCGGGGGCGAGTTGAGCCGAGAGACCCGTGCAGGCCAAACCCCACATCCGGTGAAAATCACGGCGCACTGATCCCTGCCAGATATCTGTCGTGCAATTTCGTAAGTACGACTATCGCAACAACCGAACCGATGAGACACCAAAGCATATCGGTTTGCGTGTCCCAGATGTAACCCTGTGTTCCAAGAAAGGCTTCGGTGTCAGCCGGACTGGAGAGAGAAGCTGCCCATTCAAAAATTTCGTATAATGCCGAAAAAGCCAAAGGTACGGTGATGGATAAAAACCCCAGCCACTTGCCGCGCCTAAGCGGTGAGGTTCGCGCTAAGACTTCGCGCGTATATACCGCAGGCCCAAATCCCTGCATGAAGTGACCGATCTTGTCGTAATTATTGCGCGTCCAGCCGAACCAACCTTCCATCCAGAAGCCCAGTGGTACCCTGGCATAAGAGTAATGGCCGCCTAACATTAGGATCATTGCGTGGATTGCGATGAGGGTATAGGTTAAATTGCTAAGCGTGAATCTCTTATAGGTTAGCAGCAAAACCGGCAACGCGAGCATGAACGGGAAGGTTTCCAGGACCCAGGTAAGGCGGGTGTCCTGCGGCTTGATTCCCGACCAAGTCCAAAAAGACAATACTAATATCAACAGTGCTATATGATATTTTTTTGATGACATAGTGTTTTCCCGGACGAAATGGCTGACCAGTGGCGGCAGCCACCTTTGCGAAATACGCCGAGCTTATTCGCCATCTGGTTGAGTCATTTGTTCTGTGGTCTTTCTTTCACAATAAAATGCTTTATTTATACAAAAAAGGGATGCTGTTATCCCATTCAAATTCTATCAGCGGAGATTCCTTTCCTGCGAATTTGACAACCAATGTATGTTTTCCGGATTTTAAGAGGCTTTGCCAACGCCAGCGGCCCAGTGTAGGACTATATTTTTGCCTTTCAGAGTTGAAAAGAAATTCATTTATATCAACGGTGTGTTTCCATTCTGCCCCGGGTTCCAAGAAGGCAATGCCCCCGAATGCGAGTACTTTTCTTGTATATTCTTGACCATCGAGTATGATTATTTCTTTTTTGAGCATTTCAGGCAGATACACTTTCCTACCTTCGTGATTTGTATATTCAACTACGAAAGACGGACTGTCCATTGTCGTAGTAAGAAGTGGATATACTTTCAAATCGTTATCTCTCTTTTCGGACGCTTCCGCAAATGCAATCGCAGCGACTAAGGCAATGCCGATGACTGCCGATATTGTCTTTATTATTTTATTAATCATCACAGAACGATGGCTTTAACCAGCGCGGCAACCGCCTTTATCGAAAACGAACCAGGCTTATTCCGCGTCTGGTTGAAAGCGGTGTTATCTGCCCGTCGTTTGTTGGTAGTCTAAACCCAGTTTTGAGGAAACATCTTTGAGTTTCTTGTCGAGTGTCCAGATTGGGACTCCAGACAATACAGCCGAAGCGATCAAATGCATATCAACGTACCCCAACCCTTTTCCCATTAGTTTATAGTTCTCGATAAATTGCATTACCTCCTCGTGTTCGGCATGGTTTGCCAGAGGTAGCGCCCGCAACAGAGACAGAATTTCAGCTCTGTTTGAAAGATTACCGCATGCGAGTTCACCGGTGATGAATTGATGACAAGCAACATCGCCTTCATTCAACAGGTTTTCAAGTCCGATGTTGCCGGATCGGAAATGTTCGACCCATACCGAAGTGTCAACAAGAACCATCTTATGCGCCTGCCGATCTTCTGCGGGGTATCACGTCTAATTTCTTTTCAGTGCCTCCGAGTTTTGCAAGTCTCTTGCCGCTTTCCTTTGCGATAAGGGCTTCAAGTCCAAGCCTGACAAGAGATGTCTTTTCCTTAATTCCCGTCAACTTTGATGCTCTTTCAAGTAATTTGCCTTCTATGTTGAGTGTAGTCTTCATAAATTCTCCTATCAATATAATATATCTGTATTAGTATGTCTCATTGATATGTATTTATCAAATATTATTTTGCAGATAACGACCGTGCTAACCAGCGAGCGCAGAGACTAACAATGAAAACCAAACCGCGTTTATTGCGAGTCTGGTTGAGCAATTTGTTCTGTCAATTCTCTGATTATATGCCGTGAAAGATTTTCGTCGATTTCGTTATGGCGTGGTACAGGCTGCTTTTTGCCAGTTTTCGGATTGAGATAGAGATCGTGACGCTGACCATGCCGCAATAAAACACAACCTGCAGTGGTGAGCTTTCTAATTAATATTTTTCTCTTCAAACCGAGAGAATAACTTCCTTGATCTTATGTTTCGGCGGAACATCATCCATTGTCATAAGCATGTAGGCTTCTTTCATATTTTCTTCGAGTTCTTCTAGTGTTTCGCCTTGAGTCATTATTTCAGGATGATCCAGTAATTTCCCCACCCAAAATTTCTCACCCTTCCAGTAAATCATCTTTAATTTTGTCTTCATTTCTTCACCTCGATTTGTTTCTGTGGCACCTGAAAATATGATACCACAAAGCGACGCAGTGATATTATTTTCATTATTTTATTTGGACATAACGAGTCTATAGAAAAAGGCTGTTTTACCGTTTTTTGAACTGGGTCGGGCAGCCGGTCGAAACATTCCCAGAAGCGATCTGTCGAACGGTGCAATTAAAGTTCCCGAAGTTTATTATTTGATTTTGCTTCTTTTGCTTCTGTGATTAAAAAATCCAGTTTTCCCGAATCGGAATGCTCAGCAATTTGCTGGTCCCATTTTGCCCAGTCCTTTTCGGATAACCAACGCCGCAACTCGACATATTCCTGCTCCGGCAATGAGTCAATGGCTTCTTTAATTTCTTCAACCTTTGACATGTGTACTCCTTTTGTTAAATTACCCTTTGGCTGCATTATACATTATCATTTTTCTATATTTCTAAGGGTAACGACCGTGCTCAGGCGCGCTGGGTCGACAAAAGATGAAAACGAAAAAGCGGCTAATCACAGCGTCGCCTGGAGCAAATTGTTGTGGCTTAGTTTATTTGTTTTATTCCGAGATCTTTACAGATCTTTCGTGCAAGATGATCATCAATTTCATTATGCCTTGGGACAGATGATCTCTTATTTTGACTTGGGTTCCCCCACCAAGAGTGTCGGCTACCTTCTCTGATAAATTCACAGCCTTGTGCCCGCAGATATTTCAACAGGTCACTGCGTTTCATACTGCAATTTTTTCTTCTGTGTATCCTGAGCCTACGGCGGCGATAGCATCTTGACGGTTAAATTCGAGTGCTTCTTTAAGTGTAATACGAAGGGTTTCAATTAAATCTTCGCGGGTTCGCTCCTGACAGTTTACGCCTGGAATTTCCTCAATCCAGCCGATCCACCATTCTCCAGCCTGTTTCATTATTGCAGTAAATTCTGTATTCATATTTTTACCTCCGCTATGACCAAATTATAACGTATTGACAGAGATTATTTATATATATTCGCCACAACGACAAGCATGAGGAGCGCGGGAGCAACCACGCCAGAATGAAAAAGAATGACGGCTATTCCCGCGTCCCTCTCGATGCGCTTGTTGTACGCCTCTTGTTTTTTTATCAGGGCGTTGTCTCTATTCCGCTGTCGCTATCAATAATCAGCCCCGCGCTTTCACCTTTTCATTCTTTTATGTCAGACTTTGCCATTCGCTCTTTGCCAGCCGCTTTAGCTATGGCGTCAAAAAAATCTTGTGTCTGAAAAAGCTTCTTCATCGCATCTTTTAAAGCAAGTTCAAGCACTTCCTTTGCATTATCGCCTGACGTAAGTTGGATGCCATCTTTCGTGGATTCTCCACTGATGATATCCGAGAAAATGAGCGTTCTTTTTTGGTCAAGAACTTTAACCATAAACTGACAAGACCCGTGTGCTTTGCCTGCCCAGAACCCCATCTCCCACTTCGCCCAGAAGTTGCTCAGGTCGCACATAATGATGACATGACCGGGTGAAACCATATACCCCCGTTGCGCCAGCTCTCGTTCTATAGCCTCTTTGACAAGCTTGGATACGTCCTGGTTGGAAATTATCGCAGCTGCTTGGTTGGCAACCCCCTTGGAACTCACTCTGTCCGTCTGCGTCCGCACATCTTTTACATTTACTTCTATTGAGATATTGTCAACTCCGGCCATTTTTTGTACGTTCTGCTGCGCATCGTACGAAAGGTCTATTCGATCAACGGAGAACGCGCACCCTGTAAAAATTGGCAATACAAATGCCAAAACAATTAAACCGATCTTAGGCCTATTGTTTCCCCACTTACCCATTTCCTTCCTCCTTTTTTCCATCCGTCTGCTATAGACGATACGGGATTATGACGACAAAGCCGTCTTTGATTTCATTTAATTTCTTGGTACAACGAGTCTGTAGAAATAAGTCTGTTTTTGATTCCTCATCATCTTCTTTTGTATTTCTCCGATTGAAGCTGCCGGTTTATTCTCCGTTAATGCTGTTCTGGATCGACGGGGGTTGTTAAATCCTCTTTTACAGCCCTTTCACTGAGGCATCGCCCTTCCTTTTTTTCTTTCTATGCAAACCCTTCTGCATATCGATGCACTTTTATGAGATTGTGCGTAATACAGTAGAGCAGCCATTGGGTATTCACCTTTCGTTTTCCTCTGAAGGTAAATCTATCCAATCCCAGTATTGACTGATATGGGCAAAGGGAGGCTCGGCTGTTCCGAGTCTTCGGTTATAGATGAGTCTGCCTTTTATCGAATCTATCTTTTGTTTCATCCTTTCGGTAAACGTTGTCCGCTCTGTCTCGTCTCCTGCCCCTGAAAAAAGCACACCTGACGGGCTTCGGTTCGTGTCCGGATATTTAAGACACTTTGCCCTTGCTTCACAAACCCGGCAGTCCGTCTTTCGCCCGTGGAACTTCATCGCCTTGTATCCGTTGATAATCACATTGCCGCCTTTACAATATAGTCTCTTCCCCGCAGGACAGATGCAAAACTTCTTGTCCTCTGTGATGCGTGAAGTCCTTCGGCTCGGTATAACATCTTCGTCCCGTTGAATTCTCTTTGTTCTTTCCTGGATCGCTCTTTGTATTTATCCACATCCGCAAACCTCGGGTCTCTCTTCCGAAACTGTGTGTCCGCTATGTATGCGTCTATCCCTTCTTCCATTACCATCTGCATATTCTTCTCGGTATGATATCCGCTGTCGGCTACAAGCTTTGCTTTCTCAAATACGTCTTCCTCTCCGATCTCTTCAAAGTTCTCCTTCGTCCCCTCTATCATCGGCTCTAAAAGATCATGCTCCTGCGCCGCCCCGAAGGCCTCCGCATGCACTATCACCTGGTGTTTGTCATCCACCACCGCCACTCCGTTATATCCCTGTATCACCCCATGCGAGGTCTTTATCTTGGCGCTTTCGTTGTCCGTGATGTTGCTCTTTATCGGCTTGCCTCTCTTGCCGGGCTTGTCGTCGTTGTCCTCAAGCCACTCCTTTATCTTCTTTACCTTCTTTTTCATCGTCTCAACGTATTTCTCTTCCTGCTCGATGATCCCTTTGTCTTTCTCCTTCGCATCCATTTCCCGATGCCTTCCGATTATCTGCCGGATCGCCTTCTCCATCTTCTCTTTTTGTGCCTGCAGCTCTTCTTTTGTCCCGCTCCACTCCTTCGAGGCATTCGAGGGCATCTTGCAGCCGTCCACCGCAAACATCTCTTTGCCTATCAGCCCCATTGCATCGCACGTCAGACAGGACTTGAAGAAATAGTTTTATGATCTCCTGGTCTACCGATGAGATGAAGTCCGCTATGGTTGTGAAATGCGGCCTTGTGTCTGCCGACAACGCCATGAAGATTATGTTCTCCTCACAGCACTGCGCTATCTTCCGGCTTGAGGTGATCCCCCTGGAATAGGCATACAGTATTATCTTCAGCAGTATCGCCGGATCGTAGGCCGGCGCCCCGGTCTCGTCGTTTTGGTATCTCGCATCAAAGATCGAAAGGTCTATTTCGTTGTCGATTAGATAATGAAGGGTATGCTCAAACGTCCCCGGTAGTATCTGCTTGTCAAATTGTATCGGTATGAATTTCCCCTGTGAATAGTCGTATTCTTTGTATCTCGCCACTCTCTCTCCCTCCTTGCTAACCCGTCTCCTAGCATCTTATCAAATCAGAATGGCGTTCTTCCAGCCTTTTTTGACTTTTTCTACAGCTTCAACGCTCAAAATGAGGCGCGGGGCATGAACAGCAATAGAATTGAAAACCGGCAGGGTTATGCCCTGTCGCTTCGATTTTATTGTTCTGCGGCCTCTAAATTTCTTCATTTTAAGGAGGTAAGATGACCAAAGATATAAGAGGAGCCTGTTGGTTAGCATGTCTGGCATTTGCCGTTTTATATGCCTTTTTATTCGGCGCATCGGCAGCGGCCCCATTTCTCGCAGGGATGTTCATATTGACAGGGCTATCACGGTGACGGCGTTATCGCAGAACGTTATGCTCAGGGCGCGGGGCAACCAGCGATAACCAAAAAAGAACCACCGTTATTCCCGCGTCGCCTGGAGCAAATTGTTGTGGCTGCCTTCATATTTGCCTTTGTTTTCATTGCCGTGTGCCTTGCCTTTAATTGCCGTTGGCTTCGATATCCTTCGTCGTTATATTGCCTTTAACTTGGCTGTTAATATCGGTTGCTGTCGTGGCCTCGTTTTTTTGTCGTGCGATTTCATCCTTTACTGATGAATAATGCTTTAGTTGAAGGCTTTGCGAGCCACCATATCGATAAACCAATAACAGCCCACAGCGGTGCGCCGACGAGCCAAAATACGAAAATGGGTACATCGGGATAATGAGCCGACATGAGTTGAATATCCTTATACCCACCGACCATAGAATTTGCAATGCCAATAGTCATTGAAGCCACTGCAAGCCAGCGAGCCCATTGGTAGCGTTTGAGCAGCCCAACTGCGACGGATAGCGAGAACATTGAAAAGACCACGACATGGAATATGATCCTCCAATTCAGTTTTGCCCAGAAAAATGTAGAAAGTGTCATGAGCGCAAATACGACAAAGAGAGCGCTAATTAGGCTTAATATTATTATTTGTTTTTTCATTTATATTGCGCCACAACGAAAAGCATGAGGGGCAGGGCAAATATAATTAATGAAAAAAAACCGACAGTTAATGCCCTGTCGCCTCGATGCGCGTGTTAAACGTTTAATTTTTGCCATATGCCAACTGTGAACGCAACTATAAAAATTAACGAAGCGAGTACCAACCCAACCCAGAAGCACCATCTTTCTGTTTTTGTTCGGTCATTCCAATAAACATTCATGAAACCTCTTTTTTGAAAATGCCGTATTCCATGCTGTTTAATTATTCTTGTCTGGACATAAGTAATTAAAAGTATGCCGACAGCAGCCAAGACAATCAAACTGATTACAAGATAACGAATCATGAATTATTATTTTCTATTTTATTATTACCGTTTAACGAAATGGCTGAGCCGCCGGGGCAACCAGCCTTTGCGAAAACCGAGCGGGCTTAATCCCGGTCGGATCGAGCCGCGTGTTAAGCCTTTTGTTCTGCACTTATTATTGCCTCAAGAGTTAGTCGAGCCATTGTTTCAAGTGCATTGAAATGTTCTTTTGCCTCTCCAGTTAGTTCTCGAACTACCACTGTAAGGTCTCTGTAGCAAAGGCCAAGAATTGCTGTGCGCCTAGTATCCAAATTGTTGTTATTTTTCTTTTGGATAATAAATGTTTGGATGCACCCAGCAGTGTCTCCATCAAGCAGTGCGAGATCAATGCCTAGGACTTCCTCGCCGCCATACCCGGCAGGAAATTTCCTCTTGAGATGTTCTTTATATAATTCTTCGATCATTATATTTTGGGCTTAACGATGAGCATAAGCAGCGGGGGGAAGAACGATGAATGAAAAAAGAAAAGGCATTATTCCCCGTCTGCTTGATGCTGGTGTTGTGTGGTCTTTATTCCTTTTTCGGTGGTGCCATGAGATTCCGAAATATGTAATTTATGGAGAGTTACTAGATCACCGAGAAGCAATAACATTGGTTTTAGAAGCCATAAAAACCAGATGGCGAAAAGGGTAAGGGAGAACGAAATTATGAAATATAATGATTTTCTATCAAGTGGAGCAGCCGAAGTAAATTCGCGAAATAAGATAAAAATAATAATGCAGTTCATTAAGGCAAAACCAAGAGTTGAAAGAAGATTCTTGGCATGGGCTGTTGCCTCTGCTTGTGTCTTAGCAAATCTGAGCTTAATATTCATCCAAATTTGTAACCCGAGTATGAGTAACCCAAGTATTACATTAATAATGATTGCAATTGTTGCCATCAATTATGTCTCCTGGTTAATATTTTGAATTTATTTGCACACAACGACCCAAATGAGGCGCAGGGGCAACCATACCCTGAAAACCCAACGAGGTTAGTCCCTGTCGCCTCGATTTTCTTGTTAAGCTCAGGTGTCGCATTTTATTTTCGTATTGCAGTTAATAGCAAGACCAATATAACCACGCCTGCCGTTAGCAGAATATAAGCAGCCCGATATAGAGCAGCGCAGCCCAGAGACATGTTCTTGGTGCCAAATGAATGCCATATGCCTTTTTTGTATAGCGATACCTTCGCGATAATCAAACAGATAAGGCCCGCAAACATGAGCAGAGATGGGAAAATAATTATAAACCCTAGATTGCCGAAAAGCCGTGGTCCGACTAGTGCGGCAAGCAATCCGATGATGACCATGAACACCATGGGGTAGAATTCGATTTGCCATAATATATTCTTCCCATTCTTATCGCGCTTGTACCACCAGAATGACATTTATCTTTCCCTCTTAGTTCTCTGTTTCACATGAAGTGATAGAAAAGCCAGAATAGCCCGCCGACAGCTAAGATGAACAAGACAAAAATCTGTAGTAAAATTAATCCTTCAGTCTTTTCCTTAGAATCAGCCTCTTGTCCTATTGAATCTAAAACGAATCGGATAATATTGCCAATTATATTCATTCTATTTTCGGCTTAACATATTACTATACGAAGTTCCCCTTTTTCGAAAATGTAGCATAACATCTTATAAGGGGTCAACAAAAAATCATTTAAAATCAAGTAAAAATAAATAAAGCGCTTGACTAAGATTTCGCATATGATGGAAAATACCGGGCAAAAGCGAAGTTCGTATAGCAAGGGGGATTTTGCAAAATGATCGGCAACGGGATCTTGCCTGAGTTTCAAGAATTTCTTCTTTCGCACAAATTAGCTCCCGAAAAACACGTCCTTTTTCTGGCAATCTGGGCCAGCAAGTTCCTTGCTTTCAGCAACAGGAAGGGACAACAAGATATCGATCTTACAGTTGCCGAGTTTCTGGACTCCCTCAAAGCCAAGGAGGACATCCATGACTGGCAGGTCCGCCAGGCGGGGGAGGCTGTGCGCCTCTATCTTAGCCATTTTAAAGGCGGCGAAAAGTTGAAGGCATTGTCTGGAAAAGAGAGGCCGGAAGGCCGACTTTCTGAAAGACCTAAGCTCCTTGCAGAGATGAAGCGGTTGATTAGACTCAAACACTTTGCCTACAATACCGAACTTTCTTATCTTGACTGGGCGGAGCGGTTCTTCGCATATATGCGGGAGACCGCAAGTGACAACCCTGCCGCGGCTATTACACCGGAAGCCGTTCAGAATTTCCTGAGCCATCTTGCAATCAGTAAACAGGTTTCGTCTTCAACACAGAATCAGGCGCTTTGTGCCCTTGTGTTTCTTTTCCGCGACGTGCTCGGACGGGACCTCGGCGATATTTCAGGCATGGTCTGGGCCAAGCGAGGGAAAAAACTACCTGTGGTGCTGTCTATCGAAGAAGTGAAAGCGCTCTTCCATCACTTATCAGGTACGTCGCTGTTGATTGCACAGCTCTTGTACGGCTCGGGCCTGCGCGTCATGGAACTCGCCAGATTGAGGGTGCTGGATATCGACTTCGATGGAGGCCTGCTCGTTGTCCGAAACGGCAAGGGAGACAAGGACAGATCGACCATTCTTTCAGAGGCTGTCAAGGAGCCGCTCCGACTCCATCTTCCGAGGGCGAAAACTCTGCACGATAAAGACCTGGCAGCTGGACACGGTGAAGTCTATCTTCCAAGTGCGCTCGCAAGAAAATTTCCCAATGCGGCTAAAGAATGGAAATGGCAATATGTTTTCCCTTCTGCTAAACTCTCGGTCGACCCGCGAAGCGGCAAGGTCAGACGCCACCACATTAGCGACAAGGGCATCCAGGATGCCATAGGTACAGCAGTGAAGAAGGCTGGCATTGTCAAACACGCGACGGTCCATACCTTGAGGCACAGTTTTGCAACTCACCTGCTTATGAAGGGTGTCAACATCAGGGAGATCCAGGACCTTCTCGGCCATAAGAGCTTAGAGACTACGATGATCTATACCCATGTGCTGCGTGATATTCAAAATGTCCCTATGAGTCCGCTCGATGCCCTTTTAAAGGAAAGTTCGTGACCGGCAATTCAAGTCGGAGTTGATCAACCCATCAGTTTGTTATAGTCTTCATGGCTGCCGATCCAGAACCAGAGGAGCCCATCGGAAACTTCAACGGCAACTGCACGATAATGCAATCCGATTCGGCACGACCGATATCGCCCGGCTTTCTTCAGATGAAGGGAAGGGTGCCGAGAATCATTCTTTAATAAGTTGAAAGTGCGATCGGCGAGGTCTTGAACAGTTTGTGGCAGGCTTTTATAAAGAGCCCAAAACTCAGGTGAAGCAAAAATGCTTCAAATCTCTTTGCAGTTCCCGGCCTTATAGGATTTAAGTGCGTCCTCCGCAACAGAATCCAGTCTGCCGGACAATGCATCTTTTTCAAACTGTTGATCCCATTCTTCGGCATCGAATGCCCAGAACCATTTACGAAAAGCCTGGAGCTCATCCGGAGTCAGTCCTTTGATTTCTCTTTCGATGTTTTCGATTTTGCTCATTTGATACTCCTTAGTTCTTCCTCGACTTTAGTTTAACAGATTTTTCTTTTGGGAGATATGACCTGCGGAGAGCGCGACGGCTGATCCATTTTTGCGCAGGCTACCGCCGTTTATTGCAGCCCTCCACTGCTGCGGCAATATCGATTGACTGAAAATCCCCTTTTCTTTTGAGACCCGCATTTCCAATAAGGCAAGCATACAAGAGGAAGACTCCCCCGATCCGCTGATAAATATTAATGAAAAGCGGGCCAGGTTGTAAAGAAGAAAACGTGAGAGTGGCAAAGTACAAAGGCAATTATGCTATTATTTTATGATACTTTTTTTCGGAGGTAAGTGATGAATATAAAAGGTATGCTGCTTTGCATGGCAGCTGTTTTAACGATGGCGCCTGCGGGGGCCGAGTTGCCGCCGGCAGAGAAACCGGTCGCAAGGGTCCTTGCCTCGCAGATTTACGCGAAAGATATTGAACCGGATTCAAAGACAGTGAAAGACCTCAAAAAATCGGTCCCGCAGGAGAAGTTGTCTGCCGTATTGGCTGAATACAGGCGGAAGAGGCTGAACGAGTTGATCTGGCAACCGTTAAAGAAGCAATTCATGGAGGAATTGGCTATCCGGGTTTCTGACAAGGACCTCGATGATTTCGCGAATGCTATGATCGCCAAAGGAAAAGAGGCAAAGACGGCCTACGAGAAGAACATCCAGGAATGGGAGGATGAACTAAAAAAAGAGGGCCTTACCCCCGAGAAAAAGGCGGAGCTTGAGCGGAGGATAAGAGGACTCAAGGTTTTTCTGTCCGAGGGAAAGGAGAAGCAACTGAGGACCTATCGTGAAATCGGCAGGCAGGTTGTAGAGACATGGAAAGTCAACCAGGCGCTCTACTCAATATATGGCGGCGAGGTGGTCTCTCAGCAGTCCGGCCCCGAGCCGTTCGGGGCATACAGGGCCTTCCTGATGAGTGAAGAGAAAAAAGGCAATTTTGAGATTTATCAGAAGGAACTCAGAGACGAATTTTGGGAGTATTATTTCAGGAAGCAGCCTTTCCAAATACCGAAAGACAAGATAGATTTTGAGACCCCCTGGTGGCTGATTACGAACCCGCAAAAAACCGTGAACACTAACGGTAAGAAGTAAGAAAAACCTTGCGTAAAAAAAATAGTAAGTGAGAAAAAGTGAATCGCTCTTCATGACTTAATCATCTTCCTTCCGTTAAAATACAGGGTCTATGATACAGGTAAGCAACCTCTCTAAGTCCTATGGCACCCAGGTCATCTTCGACGATATCGGCTTTACGGTCAATGCCGGCGAGCGGATCGGTCTGGTCGGCAGGAACGGCCACGGCAAGACGACCCTCTTTAGGATGATAACGGGCCTTGAGAAACCGGATTCCGGGGTCATCGGTATTCCGAACAACTATACGATCGGGTATCTCTCACAGCATCTGAATTTTACAGAGAACTCTGTCCTGAAAGAGGGGTGTCTTGGACTGAGGTCCTTCGAAGACGGAAGGGACGAATCTTACAAAGTCGAGACCATCTTGATGGGGCTCGGGTTTTCAGGCGAGGACTTCTCCCGCAGTCCGCTTGACCTCTCAGGGGGCTACCAGGTGCGGCTGAACCTGGCGAAACTGCTGGTGTCGGAGCCGAACCTGCTCCTCCTCGACGAGCCTACCAACTACCTCGACGTGGTCTCGATACGCTGGCTCACCAGGTTCCTGAGGTCCTGGAAGGGAGAGATGATCCTGATCACCCACGACAGGGACTTTATGGACGGTGTCACAACTCATACCATGGGCATCCATCGCACCGGCTATACGGAAGATCGCCGGGCCGACCGACAAGCTCTATCAGCAGATCCTGATGGAGGAGGAGGTCTATGAACAGACCAGGGTCAATGAGGAAAAGAAGAGAAAAGACATCGAGCAGTTTATAAACCGCTTCAGGGCGCAGGCAACGAGGGCGCGGGCGGTCCAGTCGAAGATAAAGGCCCTCCAAAAGAAGGAAAGACTCGACAGGATGTCGGAGATAAAGGACCTCGACTTCGCGTTTACGGCCGCCCCGTTTACGGGCAAATATCTTATCGAGGCAGAGGGCGTCTCTTTTTCCTTTGACCCCTCCGGTCCCCCGCTGATAGGCGGCCTGGACCTAAAGATCGGGAAAAGGGACCGGATAGCCGTGATCGGGAAAAACGGCAGGGGCAAGACGACTCTTCTGAACCTCCTGGCGGGCGAACTGCAGCCGCTCAAGGGTGCCGTAGCAAGACATCCAAGGTCCCTGCCGGCCTATTTCGGACAGACGAACATCCAACGGCTCGATCCGGCAAAGACGGTCGAATCAGAGGTCCTGGACGCGCATCCTGATTATAACCGCAAGGCCGCAAGGACGATCTGCGGGACGATGATGTTCGAAGGAGACAACGCCCTTAAAAAAGTGGGCGTGCTTTCGGGGGGAGAAAAGAGCCGGGTGCTTCTTGCCAAACTCCTTGTGAGTCCCGCCAATCTTCTTTTGCTCGACGAACCGACCAACCATCTTGATATGGAGTCGATCGATTCGCTTCTTGAGGCGATAGATGCATTCGACGGTGCAGTGGTGATCGTCACCCACAGCGAGATGATCCTGCATGCCCTGGCAACCAGGCTTGTGGTCTTCGACGACGGCAAGGTGGAGGCGTTCGAGGGGAGTTACCAGGACTTTCTCGACAGGCAGGGATGGAAGGACGAGGAAGAAGAGGCCGCTCCAAAAAGGTCCGGGCCGAACGGAAAAGACAGCGGGATAAACAGAAAGGACCTAAGAAGAATAAAGGCCGAACTGATCAACGGCCGCTCAAGGACTATCGGACCGCTCCAGGCGAGGATCGATGAGGTGGAGCAGGCGATCATCCAACTCGAAGATACCGTTACAAAGGAGACGCAGGCACTCGTTGAGGCCTCGGTAAAAGGAGACGGCGAATCCATAAGGAGGCTTTCGAAGTCGGTCCACGAGGCAAAAGGGACGATAGATGTTCTCTTTGAGGAACTCGAAACCCTTACCGGGGAGCTTGGGAAAAAAGCGCGGGAGTTTGAGGAAAAACTCGGCGAGCTGAAGGCCGCGGGCGGTTAGCCCGTGGTATTGACGAAGGCAGTATCCATTCAGATATGGGTTATGAAGACACAGCAGTTGAATACACGGGTACGGCTTCAGTTACGAGTAAGATTATGTTATGTATGCCGTCATGCCGGACTTGATCCGGCATCCAGGGACCCCGGTTTTCACCGGGGCATGCTTTGCTTGTATGGTCATGCCGGACCTGATCCGGCATCCAGCGACTTTAAGGCCACGTCACTGGATTCCGGCTCAACACACTGCCGGAATGACAGTCAGTGCCTTCTGATCCATAACTGAGCCTTACCGAAGGCGGTGAAATTTTTTTGCGAAATTTTGTTGACATTAGTCGGGGCAGATAATAAAATCAGACAGTTTATTTTAAGGGGGATCAAAGGGGAAAGCTGCGATGAAAAAAATCATTATAGCGGATGATAATAAGACCTTCCTGATGTATCTGGGGTTGCTTCTGAAGAGATTCGACTTCAAGGTCATGCCGGCTGAAAACGGCCTTGAGGTGTTGCGTCTTTTGAAGCTCTCCAGGACCGATCTCGCCATTCTCGATCTCCATATGAAGGTGATGGACGGTCTTACCGCCTTGCGGGCAATCAGAGAAGACAGACAGACGGCGCAGATGCCGGTTATTATGGTTTCCTACGATGCCGATGTCGAGACGATGGACAAGTGCAGGGAACTGGGCTGCTACGACTACCTTACGAAACCCTTGAAGATCGACCAACTGCATAAATCCCTCCAGAGGTGTTTTTTTGCGTGCAAGGGCACCAGCAGGAAATACCTCAGGGCCCCATTTAGTGGAAAGGTGGTGCTCACTCATCAGGGGACCGAATATGCGCTTTATACGGAGACCCTTTCAGAAGGCGGAATGTATGTAATCAAAGAGGACCCGTTGCCTGTGGGCTCTGAAGTGGCGGTGAAGTGCGACCTCGGAGAAAGGGGCGAGATCCGGGCGAAAGGGAACGTTATTTATACAAAAAAGCTCTTCGGCGATCTTTTGACCCTGCCGCCGGGGATGGCGATTAAGTTCCAGGGACTTACCGAAGAAGATGCCGGCACCATAAAGTTTTTTATAGAGGACCTTATGGCAAGGGAGATTTTCGACAGCCGCAATAACGGCTTTTTTAAGAGATAAAAAGATCGTGTATTACCACTGCGGACATATCACGCAGAGAATTGCACTCCTGCCTTGTAGATAGTTGGGTTACACTGCCTCACCCATCTGACCGCCGCCTTTTGGTGGGGAAAGGGAAGGGCGCTTTTGAATATTATCTCTTCTCCTTCTGCAAGGGGTTTAAAGGTATATAAGCAGACGCCGCCGTCGCTGATGTTGGAGCTTATTGCGATGAGGGGCCTATTTTGGGGATGAGAGGGCACGATTATCTCCAGGGTCTCCTTATGAAGCTGTCGTTGGTGTCTTCTTTGTGCGGTAAATGCCGTTTGCATCATCTCACCTATAACCTATAAATAACCAAATATATGCCAAAAGAGAATCAATGTCAATGGCAACTATCGGCAAATATCGGAGTTAGGGACAGTGAAGATGTAACCCCGCGATTGAAGGATTACGGAGTCGGAGCTGTGATAACCCAGCCGACAGACGGCAGAAAAAATGGCGCATGGTTTGAGGTAAAAAACGGCGGGTCTTTCTTAATTATGGATGCCACGGCCGTATGTTTTTTGAATTCGTCCTCAAGAAATTTTCTTACCGACCTGCGGTCCCAGCCTGCCGGGTGCGAAAAGTCCGTATAGAGTGATAGGTCGCCTTCGTAAAAACTACTTCTTTCGAAGTCCCCGGAGATAGCAGTGCTCAGCGGCATATTGAATATCGCGAGGTTCAGGAAACTTATCTCTCCCTTGTGTCTTATGACGAAATCGAGTGTTTTTCCGGCCCCGGCCTCAGTCTCTTCCGGGGTGCCGAAAAGGAGGTAGACGTAAGTCCCGATACCTGCCTTCTTAAGTGTTTTAAGTGCAAGGGACGCTGTCCCCAGGTCGATCCCCTTATGCATCCTGTCGAGCACGGCCTGGTCCCCTGATTCCAGGCCGAGTTTCAGCATGACACAGCCGGAACGCCTGAGAGAGATACAGAAATCAAGGTCAGTGAGCTGCCGGTCGATCCGTGCAAATCCATACCAGGGCACGCCGGGCGGGTTTTTCTGCAGCGACTTCATAAGAGATGCGCCTACCGCGTTATCAAGGAGGTGGACCAAGACAGGCTTTGTCTTATGTATGAGACTCTCCAGATCGGAGATTACCATGTCTCCAGGTACGGGCGAGTAAGGATTGTCTTCTGCGGTCTCAGGACAGAAGGAGCACTTCCTCCAGTAGCATCCGCTTGAGGCGCTGTAGGGGAGAATAAACCCCGGTGAAATATACCCATGGCCGCAAAAGGGCGTATAGTCCGGAGTGACGTGCAGCGTGCTCTTTGATCCTTGGCCTGCAATCGTAATAAGGGCCTCTTCTCCGGGTCCTGCCACGAGATGGTCTATGAGACCGTGGAAAGGGTCCTTCCAGGAAGGCCCCTGCATCCACGAAGTTACAAGACCGCCCCCTAGTATCACGGCGGCCCCCGGCAGCATTTTTTTAACGAGTCCTATCATTGAAAATGTTGTCAGGGCCTGGCTGAAGTAATTAAGCGAGAACCCGACAAAAGAGGGCTGAGACTCCGTAAAGAGCTCTGCGAGACGGTCCCTGAAATATCTAAAAAACGGGTTTTGCTCCGGATGCGAAGCGGCGTATATAAGATCAGCGCTTCTTACAGGCGAAAGCCCTGCGTGCTGAAAGTCCGAAAGGCCTGCCTTTGCGCCCGCCCCTTCCGATGAGAATTCGATGACGCGGTTAAGGTCTTTAACGGCCCGTTTATAACGGTCAAACGTGCGATACGTGGCGAGGTCTTTCAACAGAGACAGGTTTTTAGGGAGATTGCGAACTGACCGTCTGGTCCAGGTATCGAGTCCCTCCTTAGGCCGCAAGGACGACTCTCCCAAAAGCCATAGAAGCCCTTCGATATTGGCGTCGACGGCCCTGTGCCCAATGCCGTGGGCCTTCAGCGCGGCCGAGAGTTTTGCCAGGCCAGCCGGGGGTTCGGACGGTTTCGAAACGGGCGGATAAATGAGAAGCATTCTAAAAGATGACCCTGAAGACCTTGTCGATCTCCTTCATGCCGGCGACGACGCCCGAAGCCTCTTTGGGGCTTAAGCGCTCTATATAGTCTCGGGACAGCATCTCGCGAAGTCCGTCGAAGGCGGCTGCTGCATCGAGGTCGTTGTCCATCCCTTTGCTGAAAATCTCTTCGACCTTTCCGGTAATCGTCTGATCGGGACGGGACACGCCTGCCTTCTTCCGAATTTCTGCAACCTTTTTCTTTATCTCCCTTAGTGCCGAAACGGCCGACTTAATACTTTGCTCGCAATAGTTGAGGTCTTTGCGATAATGGCCGCAGACAAGGAAAAACCTGATCTCCTCGGGACTGTACCCTTGTTTAAGCAGGGTTTCGGGGTAGACGATGTTCCCTCTGCTTTTAGACATCTTCCGCCCCTCAACCAGCAGGTGACGACAGTGGAGCCAAAACCGCGCCATGGGATATCTCCGCACCGATTCCAGGACCGCCTTCGAATAGTCATGGTGCCGGACAAGATTGTCGATGCCGCCGCAGTAGATGGAAAGGGTTTCGTTGAAATATCTACTTATCATGCTCGGGTCCTGCACGTTCCATGAAGGTCTTCCCCTGCCTATTGCCGTCTCCCAGTGGTCCCCGTCGCCCGGCCTGTATCCGTGCCAGAGGATGAAGTCCCCGAGGTTCCACCTCATGCCCGGATAGGTATCTTTGTGGAACCTCATTCTCTTAGAGGGCCATTTCGTCATGTCGAGTCCATAAAGACTTCCGAACCCCCGAAACTTTGTCGGGTCGAAATAGACGTTCCCCCCATGCCTGTAGGCAATACTGCGTGAAAGAAGCCGCCTGATTATCTCGACGGCCTCTTTTATATTCTCCGATGCCCTTGGAAGGAAATCGGGCCTTTTCATCTTAAGGAGTTTCATCTCCCCGATGAATACCTTTAGATTTTCATCGGTGAGGCGCCTGACGGTCGTCCCGTTTTTTGCCGCCTCTTCTATCGCCTTGTCTTCTATGTCTGTGACGGTCATCCCCCTGACCACTTTGTGCCCTGAATATTCGAGGTAGCGAACAAGTACGTCCTCAAACAGAAAGGTCCTGAAATTGCCGATATGCGACCGCTGGTAGACCGAGGGGCCGCAGGTGAATACGGTGGTGACTTTATTGTTGACCGGCCGGAAGGGAACGATCTTTTTTCCGTATGTATTGAATAGTCTCAGCATCTTACTTTATAGTTTAATCGAACCCGAGTTTTTTCCAGTGTCCCTGCTGAAACCGAAGCGACATGAGTATGCCCTGAAAGGCCATGGACGTAATCATGGCGGTCCAGACCCCTGTGGCCCCATGGCCCATAACAAGCGCCAGCGAATATGCTAGGGGCAGTCTGATGAACCACATCGAAATAATGATCACCCACATCGTCCCACGCGTATCTCCGGCCCCCTGAAGGCCTCCTCCCAGGATTGCACTCAATGCCATGAAGGGTTCAGAGAGCATGTTGAACCGAAGATAACGGGCCGTTTCCGCAAGGACGGCCTGGTTCTTTGTAAGCAGGGAGGCGAACTGTTCGGCCCATATGAAGATAGGTACCGCCATAAGGCTTATAATAAGGACGCAGGCCTTTGCTATCTTCCATCCCGCCTGCGCAGCACGGTCTGCCCTGCCTGCGCCAAGGTTCTGCCCGACCAGTACGGAGGCGGCCATATTAAGTGCGAAGGCCGGCAGGTAAATGATCGCCTCAATCCTCATCCCGTTGGTGATCGAGGCCAGGGCCGGGATGCTCGCCGGTCCGAGACGACCGAGGATATTATACAAGACGATCGTGCCTGCATTCCATGCGATCTGAAGCATTGCCGCGGGCCAGCCGATCCTTGCGATCTTAAAGACCACATTGTAGGAGAGGGTCCAGGGGCGGGAATAAAAAGAACGCCACCATCCTACAGTAAACAGTCCAAGACTGACGGCCATTCCGGCGGTGACGGATGCCGCAGTCGAGATCGCTATGCCGATGTACCCCATGTGAGGAAATGGAAATATGCCGAAGACGAGCGCGAAATCGCCTGCGATATTGATGAGGCTTACAAGGAACATCGTAAACAGCGGTTTCTTCACCTCGCCTGACGCCCTGAAGACCGCATTCGAAATTATCAGGATATAGTTTGGTCCCAGCGAGAGGGCAAATATCCTGAGGAACCGTTCTGCCATTTCCCTTGTGCCCTCCGGAAAGCCGGCAAAGGCGATTATCTCCCTGTAGAACAAGAAGCAGCCGGAGGTGATGCCGGCGGCCACGGCGATGCTGAAAAGCAGGGACTGTCTCGCGATTTCAATCGCCTTTTTATCGTCGCCTGCGCCCATTGCCCTCGAAACAAGCGTCAGCGTGCCGATGCTTATCGCGTTTGCGACTATCGTAATAAGAAAGTAAAACTGGCTCACGAAACCCACGGCGGCCTGCACCTCGGGTCCTATGAACCCCGCGACATAGACATCGGTAAATCCGACCAAAAAGGTGAAAACCATAGTGAGGAACATGGGCCATGAGGTGCGCCAGATGTTCTCCCATAGGTTTCCTATCGTAAGGTTATAAAGAGGCGCTTTGTCCGTCAAGTTATCTCCTTCTATGATTAATTAAATCAGGCGAATGATTTCGATTATTGATGCTCTATGATAACGCACATCCGATCAATAGGGAATGGGCGGAGCTTCTCCGCAGGCGAAAAAGGGGCTCCGCCCCTTATACCCGGGCGCTTTTCATTGATGCGAATGAAAAGTGCCCAAAAGTACGCACCCCAGATAAAATTCTTAACGGTTTCCTCTGGTCGGTCTCACTAAATTGTAGAAACTCGCTCCGGAATCCGGAGCTCAGACAGTCTACAATTTTTTACGCTTGACCTCGGTCGGAAACCTAAATTTTAAAAGGGGCCCCATTAGTACATAATACAATTACCTTTTGAAATGCTTTTAGTCTTTAAACCCCCTTCGAAAATTTAGGTGAGCACAGACGCCCGCAGGGTTAAGCATTTTCCCATGTCTGAGCACCGATGTTAGGGGCGAGTTCGAAAATGTACCGAGGACAACCGGCGCAGCCGTATAAAATTTTCGTCGGACTTCTTTCGGCTACATTTCTTGGTCGGCAAGAAAGGCAGCTGGGGTACGGGGCGACGCCCCGACTCTATTAATATCCTGCTAACCATACAATCTTAGTCAAAGACGTTATATGGTAAAATATAAAAAAGGAATAAACGGAACATCTGAAGGGAATTGAACCGGAATGGGAAACGGCGGGGTTAAACCCGGGGAGCAAGTCGACGTAAAGGAGAGGCTGAAGTCTGAGAGGCCCCATCTTTACAAGGTCTTCCTCCTGAACGACGACTATACGACAATGGACTTTGTCGTCCATGTGCTCGAAAACGTTTTTCGCAAGGACCCTGTTGAGGCCACGAGGATAATGCTTCATGTGCACAAAAAAGGAAGAGGGTTGGCGGGCGTGTACGCAAGGGACATCGCCGAAACGAAGATCTCCGAGGTGCACGACCTCGCAAGGGAGAACGAATACCCGCTCAGATGTGAAATGGAGAGAGAATGATTAACAAGGAATTTGAATTGACGATAGAGGCGATGATCAGGGACGCCAAGACCCGCAGTCATGAGTACCTGACCGTGGAGCACATCCTTTACGCAGTGCTTCATGATGAGCTCGGCGCCGATATTATCACGGCGTGCGGGGGGGACGTATCGGAGCTGAAGGCTTCCATCGACGGATATTTCGACGAAAGTGTGCCGAAGACAGCAGAGGGGTCGACACTTTTTCCCCAGCCGACAGTCGGTTTTCAAAAGGTATTTCAGAGGGCACTTCTTCATAGCGAGTCCGCTTCAAAGGAAGAGACGGACGCAGGCGATATCCTTGCATCATTGCTGCTTGAGGAAGATTCGCATGCGGTCTATCTGCTCCATTCGCAGGGCATCAAGCGTATCGATGTACTGAATTATATCTCGCATGGGATGGATGAGGCGTCGCAAGACGCCGAGGAGGGCCCTGATGATGCGGAGTCAGTACGCCCCGAGTCCGAACGGCAGGGGAAAAAGGACCCGCTTGAGAGCTTTACCGTGGACCTTACCGCAAAGGCCGCCCGCGGCGAGATCGATCCCCTTGTCGGCCGAAAGGCCGAGCTCGAAAGGACGGTCCAGGTGCTGAGCAGGAGAAAGAAGAACAATGTCATCTTCGTGGGTGAGCCCGGGGTGGGGAAGACGGCGATAGTCGAGGGGCTTGCCCAGGAGATCCATGAGGGTAAGGTGCCCGGGTCGCTCAGGGAGGCGCAGATTTTTTCGCTCGACATGGGCGCGCTCCTTGCCGGTACGAAATACCGGGGTGATTTTGAGGCGAGGCTGAAATCTACTATCGGCAGGCTTGAGAAGATCCCGGGGGCGATACTTTTTATCGACGAGATCCATACGGTCGTCGGGGCGGGAGCTACGAGCGGCGGGTCCATGGACGCCTCCAATATCCTTAAACCGGTCCTCAATTCAGGCAGGCTGCGCTGCATCGGTGCCAGCACCTACGAGGAGTACAAGAATTATTTCGAGAAGGACAGGGCGCTTTCGAGGCGTTTTCAGAAGATCGAGATAAAGGAGCCTTCTATTAAGGAAACGATTGAGATCCTGGGAGGACTCAAGTCGCATTACGAGGCCTTCCACGAGGTCAAATTCACTGAAGGCGCACTGAGGGCGGCCGGGGAGCTTTCTGCAAAATACATAAACGACAAATTCCTGCCGGATAAGGCAATAGATGTGATCGATGAGGCGGGGGCGGTGCTTAAACTCTCGCCGGCCTTTAAGAACAAAAAGGTCGTAGGCACCAAGGAGATCGAAAAGATCGTGGCGAAGATGGCGAGGATACCTTCCCGGACAGTCTCGACTTCGGACATGGAGAAGCTCAGGAACCTCGAAGATGAGCTCAAAAGGGCGGTATTCGGGCAGGACAGCGCGATCCATTCTCTTTCTGCCGCGATAAAGAGGAACCGCGCCGGCCTGGGCGCGCCTGAACGGCCGATCGGCTCCTTCCTCTTTTCTGGTCCTACGGGCGTCGGAAAGACAGAGGTGTCGAAACAGATGGCATCCGTCCTGGGCGTTAAATTTATCAGATTCGATATGTCTGAGTATATGGAGAAGCATACAGTGGCCCGCCTGATAGGGGCTCCGCCGGGATACGTGGGTTTTGACCAGGCCGGCCTTCTTACGGAGGCGATACGAAGGAGCCCTTACAGCGTCCTTTTGCTGGACGAGGTGGAGAAGGCCCATCCTGATATCTTCAGCATATTGCTTCAGGTGATGGACTACGCCACTCTCACGGACAATAACGGGAAAAAGGCGGATTTCAGAAACGTAATACTCATCATGACCTCAAACGCCGGCGCGAAGGACATTGTCCGGGAAGTGATAGGGTTCGGCGACAGAAGCAGCGACACCAGGTCAAAGAGCAAGGAGGCGATAACAAAACTCTTCAGCCCTGAATTCAGGAACAGGCTCGACGGCATCATTACGTTCAATCCGCTTACGCAGGGGATCATGAGGCAGGTTGTGATAAAGTTCATCGATGAACTTCGGGGCCAGCTCACACAGAAGAACGTAAAGATTACCCTTTCGGACGATGCCACCGACTGGCTTGCATCAAAGGGACACGACACAATGTACGGCGCCAGACCTCTCGCCCGTCTCATACAGACAGAGATAAAGGACGTGCTTTCGGACGAGGTATTGTTTGGCAGGCTTAAGAAAGGCGGGAGCGTCCATATCGGGCTCATGGAAGAAAAATTGGTGTTCGATTTTTCCGCCTGATGCCTGTTTTCCGATTGCCTGATGAAATAGTTTTTCCTTCCCCTGAACAGGCGGAGGAGGACGGGCTTCTTGCAGTGGGCGGTGACCTCAGTCCCGAACGTCTCTTGCTGGCATACTCGATGGGCATATTCCCCTGGTATTCAGATGATTCTCCCATCCTTTGGTGGTCCCCTGATCCCCGGCTTGTACTTGTCCCCGGAGACCTCAAGGTATCGAGGAGCCTGAGGCAGACGATCAAAAAGGGGACATACCGGATAACCTTCGATAACGCATTTGAAATGGTGATAAGGGGCTGCGCGGAATCACGGCGGAAAGATGAAGACGGGACCTGGATCACGGAGGACATGATCAGTGCATATTGCAGACTGCATGACGCAGGGTTTGCGCATTCGGTCGAAAGCTGGGCGGGCGGTGAGCTGGCTGGAGGGCTTTACGGTGTCGCGCTCGGAGGTGTTTTTTACGGCGAGTCCATGTTTACAAGAAAAAGCGATGCGTCAAAGGTCGCCCTGGCAACACTTGTGCAGCAGCTCATTCGATGGAAATTCCGGATAATCGACTGTCAGGTTACGACACGACATCTCATAAGTATGGGCGCCAGAGAGGTGCCGCGTTCGGAGTTCCTGAATATCGTCAAAAAGGCTTTAAAGGTGCGGACGCCTCAGGGGAAATGGGAATTAATAAAAAGTAAAAAGTGAGTAGAACCTATCTCAAAATTGTTTTTTCCCGGAAACGTCTTTGTTCGTCATTCCGGGCTTGACCCGGAATCCAGCGACTTTATTCGTTTCTTGATGAGTCACTGGATACCGGCTTTCGCCGGTATGACAGACTTCCGACAAATCGTTGATTTTGAGATAGGTTCTAGTAAAAAGTGAGTGGTGACGACCCGATTCGCTATTCGCGATTCACCTTTCACGTATTCGGGGATTACTACTTAGTGCTATTCACCATTCACTTCTTACTATTTACTGTCGTTTCTGTTGCCGTTTCTTGACTTCGGCCTTCTTAGGCGTACAATTTAATCAGGAACGGGACCCAAAGGAGGCGTGGCCATGAATAAGATGCTTATCGCGATAGACGGTTCGGAGTGCGCCATGAGGGCGGTGGAGTACGCAGGAAAACAGTTTTCGGGCAATCGGGACCTTGGGATAACCCTTCTTCATGTCCTTCCTTATCCGCCTGCGCCGTTTTGGGACGACGGGCATATATTAAGCGATGAAGAGAAGGCGGCCAGGAATAAGGTAATACAGACATGGCTTACCAACCAGAGGGCGAGGCTGGAACCTCTTTTTAAGGATGCAGTAGAGATGCTGATCGGACAAGGCATAGGTCCGGAGCAGATCGAGAAGAAGTCCATCTCCGACTCGACCGACGTGGCGGAGAGCATCATCGAGGAAGCCAGAGACGGAGGGTATCAGACACTCGTCCTGGGGAGGCGCGGACTATCTGCCTCCAAACGGTTCCTGATGGGCAGTGTCTCAACGAAGATCGTCAACAACGGCTCAGGGATGGCGATTTGTATAGTGGAGTAGAACTGTTTTGTAAATAGAGTTTGGTCGATGAACCATTGGCCCAGTGTAACCGGTAGAGATTCGGTAAGGGAGAAAATGGTCATGGGTAAAAAGTCCGGTCTTAGCTTTTCTAGTCACACGATCCTGCCAGTGATGTACCCCACCTGCTGCTCGATAACGATAAAAAAAAGAGCAGCTTTCTGTCTGCAGAGTTTTCTGGGAGTAACGAGGCGCGTTAAAGTCTTGGATCTTTTTCTTTCGGCTTTTTTTCTTTACTGACGCGGTGCTCAAAAAGGCTGAAGGTGAAAAGAACTGCAGCGATCTGGAAAGTCCCGGCCGAGCCCGGGAAGGGGGTTGTTATGAGAAGAGAGAGAGGCATCGGAAAAACTTCAATCTTGTGCGTCACCGCCTTATGTATGATTATCGCAGGTCTTTTGCCTGCCGGTCCGCTGTTTGCCGTCACCGTCAATGACGGCTTCGATCCGAATGTTACGGGTGGCCCGGTATTCGATGCCGCGCTGTCGCCGAACGGTCAAATTGTGATAGGCGGCATGTTCGACACAGTCGGAGGGACGCCAAAAAGCTATATTGCCCGTCTGAACCCCGATGGGAGTCTCGACAGCACCTTCAGCGCAAACCTCGATAATGGCGTCAGATTCCTGGCTGTTCAGGCGGACGGGAAGGTCCTGATCAGCGGGTACTTCACGCAGGTGGACAGCACGCCGCGGAGCGGGTTTGCCCGATTGAACTCAGATGGCAGCCTGGATTCTTCATTCGATCCGGCGCCTAACTACATGGTATATACTTTCAAGGAGCAGCCTGACGGAAAGATCCTGATCGGCGGGGGCTTCTGGGAGATTGCGGGCGCTTCCGTAAACGGAATGGCACGACTCAACTCAAACGGTACTCTCGATAGCTCATTCAACAATCCTCCCGCGGTGGGAGGGGTTTACTCCCTCGCACTTATGGATGACGGAAGGATAGTCCTTGGAGGAGGCAGCAAGGTTGTGAGGCTCCTGGCCGATGGTACTTTGGACAGCTCCTTCAGCGGTCCTAATATCAATCTTCAGGCGAACTCAGTGGCGGTTCAGCCGAATGGCCAGGTCGTCATCGGGGGCCCCTTTACAACGGTAGGCGGAGCTCCCAAGGCATATATAGCTCGATTAAACGCAAATGGGACCATCGACACGTCGTTCACAGCTACCATCGACATCAATTACATCAGCCGGCTCTGCATTCAGGCAGACGGGAAGATAATTATCAGCGGCCCCTTCAACTATGTGAACTCAATATGGCAGCAGAACGTGGCGCGTCTCAGACAGGACGGCAGTTTCGATAGCGGGTTCATCCCTGTATTCAATGGCGGCGCGGCCGAGGCGATCCTGCAGCAGTCGGATGGGAAGATCGTGCTGGCTGGAAGCTTTAATACCGTTAATACCTATTCACGCAACGGGGTCGTACGGCTCCATCATGAAAACGGCTCGCTCGATGCCACTTTCAGTCCCGGGGCCGGCGCCGCTGTCGTTTCGGTCGCTCAGCAGCCGGACGGCAAGATTTTGCTTGGCGGCTACTTCACAAGCATTGCCGGGGATGGCAGGCGCGGGCTTGCCAGGCTGAACCCCGACGGCAGCCTCGACGACTCTTTTCCTGACCCCAATGTAGGCAACGCTGTCCGGTCGATTGCGGTACAGCCCGACGGTAAAATCCTCATAGGCGGACCGTTCGTTACTGTCGGCGGCGTTTCACAGTCCCGAATAGCCCGGCTGAATTCGGACGGCAGTCTCGATGGCACATTCAATCCGAGTCCCAACGATCTGGTATACGCCGTCGTGCCGCAGCCCGACGGAAAAATCCTGGTATCCGGTAATTTCACGACCATTGCAGGGGTATCGAAGAATTTCTTCGCACGGCTGAACTCTAACGGAAGCATCGATACGTCGTTTGTCGCCACGGTGGATGGCGGCGTGTATTCCATAATCATTCAGCCCGACGGCAAGATCCTTATCGGCGGCTACTTCCAAAATACAAGCGGTGTGTCTCGCAAGTATATAGCACGGCTGAACCCCGATGGCGACTGCGACACGTCTTTTGTTCCGAACATAGTCGGGCTTGATGTTATGGCGATGGCCCTGCAGGCCGATGGGAAGATCGTTATCGGAGGCACGTTTAATTCCGTAGGAGGGGTCGCGAAGTATAATCTGGCCCGTCTGAATTCCGACGGTGGCAATGACACTGATTTTACCATCGACATGAATAACTCTGTTTATTCCATCGCCCTTCAGACCGACGGCAAGATCCTGATCGGTGGAATTTTCACCTCGGTCGTATGGACGCCGGCCCGAAGCCGGATCGCGCGTATCAACCCCGCCGGAAGCATAGACGACTCCTTCAATCCGGGAGCAAACAATACAGTACAGGGAATCGCCGTGCAGCCTGACGGGAAGGTCATTGCTGTGGGGAATTTTACACTATTGGGCGGGGTGGCCAGAAACTATGTCGCCCGACTTACCAATACGACCACGGCGTCATATGACCTTTCGGCATCTTCTGACGGGACCAGCGTCACCTTACTCAGAAGCGGATCGGGCACGGAGGTCAGCAAGGTGACTTTCGACGTATCGACCGATCTGGAAACCTGGACTTCCCTCGGCCCGGCATCACGAATCACGGGCGGATGGGAGATCACGGGCCTTACCCCGCCTCTTAATACACGCTATTATGTCCGGGCAAATGCAGACGCCCAGGGAGGAATTTCGGAAGCTTCGCTTTCGCTTTTGCTGACGACAAAAGAGGTCTATGTCCCCTTCGACGGTCATACGTTGATCGTGAATAAAAGCGGCACAGGGAGCGGGTCGGTCACGAATGATCCGGCTGGAATATCTTGCGGCAGTAACTGTAGCGGCTATGCTGCCGACACGGTTGTTACACTGACCCCCTCGGCCGTCACCGGCTCGGTCTTCGGAGGCTGGACAGGGGACCCCGACTGTTCAGACGGCCAGGTGACGATGGATGCGGACAAGACCTGCATCGCTACGTTTACTCTCCTTACATTTTCAGTTACTTTCTCTGTCGAAGGCGACGGGAATTTGACGGGTAATACGAACCAGACAGTCGGCTATGGAGGTAGTACGACAGCGGTTACGGCAAACGCCGACCCGGGGAATCATTTTGTCGAGTGGTCGATCAACGACGGTGTCAATACGACGACATCGACCTCCAATCCGCTCACGATCTCGAATGTTACGGCGAACCTTACGGTGAAGGCGACCTTCATATCGAATGCGAATTTCACGGCAATACCCATGTCTGGAGAGGAGCCGCTCGGCGTGGCATTTACCGACACCTCCACCAATAACCCCACTTTGTGGCTATGGGACTTTGGCGACACCGCGACAAGTACACAGCGTAATCCCACGCACCTCTTCTTGTCCGCCGGAGACTATGACGTGACTCTCACGACGACAGCATCCGGCATACAGTCACACGTTACGAAGACAATCCATGTAACCGCCAGCACGACCGACCCGGTACAGATAGGTGAATCGGAATATCCTACACTGCAGGAGGCATTAGATGATGCATCGGAAGGGAGTGTGATCGAGATCAAGGCGCTCAACTTTACCGAAGACCTTGTCTTTTGGAAGGATATTAATATCACAATCATAGGGGGCTACGACGGAAGCTTTACCAGTAACTTGTGGTACACGACCATAGACGGAACCTTAACTATTACCGCCGGGAAGGTGACGATCGTCAATCTGATCATCCAGTAGTCCCGGTTAAAAAAATGGGGCGATGCAGGATGATTATTTTCGCCCCGACCCTTTTTTTTCTGATAATATGATTATTTTTTTCAAGATTGAAACCGTCCACTTTTTTCTTTGAAATCCCCCTGAATCATGATAAGATTTCCCTAAAGCATTAATAACTTTTTATTTATTCAAAGGAGGGACTTATGCATAATATGAAACGTATCATGGTAGCATGCAGGATGCCCGAGTACTGCAGAGAGGCGATCCACGAGGGAATATCTTTGGCCCAGCAATATGGGGCCGAACTCTATGTCATCCACGTTACCTACGATCCTTTCATCCGGGGCGAATGGAACCTGCCTGTCCAGCTCGGGGTAATCGAAGACGAATACAAGAAGGCCATCGGTGATGCAAAGAAGACACTCGATGCTGTCATAAGGGAAGAGAAGAAGAAGGGCGTTGCGGTGAAGGAGCTGTTTACGGAGGGGAAGCCGGCAGAGGAGATCCTCAAAGCTGTTAAAGAGGAAAAGATCGACCTGCTTGTTATGACAGGCCACGAAGAATCCAAGCTCGAGCATCTCCTCTTCGGCCGTATCAACGATACGATATTCAGAAAGATGCCCTGTTCGATTTTGATGGTCAAGAGGGAGCCCGGGAAGGCGTAATCCGGGAGGAAACCTATGCAGGAAAGTCCGGTTTCCGAAAAGAACGGGCAGGGACTTGCCGAACGGCGGAGTTTTCTTAAGTGGCTGATCGGCACGTTGGCGGCCATGATCGGTCTGGTAACGGGAATCCCTTTTATCAGGGCGGTAATCAATTCCGCGCCGCTTCAGAAACTTTCCTATATGGAAGTCGGCGATGTCGGTTCCTTGCCGATAGGTCAGCCCCAGGACATGAATTTTCAGGTCCGCGTTACGGATGCCTATCTTCAGCAGGAAGTCACCCGCTCGGTATGGGTCATCAAACACTCTACCGAGGAACTGACGGTTTTTTCTCCGATTTGCACGCATCTTGGGTGCCATTTCAAATGGAACCCTCAAACCCGGCATTTCGAATGTCCCTGCCACGGAAGTGTCTGGACGATCGACGGAAAGGTGGTCGGCGGGCCGGCCCCTCGTCCGCTCGATAGCCTTCCGTATAAAATCGACAACGGCAAACTCTACGTCGAATGGGAGCGCTTTAAGGTCGGTATTTCCGGGAAGGTCAGGGTGTAACGCCTTATGAAATGGCTCTGGACCTGGTTTACAGACCGTTGGCCGTATTACCAGCTCAGGGACCTGCTCCTGGATGAGGAGATCCCGGGAGGAGCAAGCTTTGCGTATACGCTGGGTACGAGTCTCATCACGATCTTTATCCTGCAGGCTTCCTCCGGAGTCATCCAGCTCTTTTATTATGTTCCTACCACTGATCATGCCTATGACAGCGTGAGTTATCTTCGGACCGAGGTGCCCTTCGGGTGGCTGGTCCATAACATTCACTACTGGGGGGCCCAGGCGATGGTGCTTCTTGTCGCCCTGCATATGATGCGCGTATACATATGGGGGGCGTATAAGAAAACCCCCCTGACCTGGTTCATAGGCATCGGGCTGGTCTTGACGGTCATGGCGATAAGTTTTACAGGCGCGCCGCTGATTTGGGATCAGGCGGGCTATTGGGCCGGCGAGGTCGGCAGCAGCATAGCCGGCGAGGTGCCGGTAGTCGGCGATCTGCAGAAGATCATCCTAAGAGGAAGCGAGGTGATGGGTCAGCTTGCCCTTTCACGTTTCTTCGTTTTCCACGTGGGGGTTTTCGTTCCTCTTTTGGTCCTTCTGGTTGGGGCGCATATAGCTTCTTTCAGGACCTCAGGCGTCGGGGGCTCCTGGGACGAGGAAAAGAGAAAGCGGTCCGGTCCCCTGTGGCCCGACCAGATCTTCAAAGATATGGTGACGGCATCGGCAGTGGTCTTCTGCCTGATAACGCTCTCGGTTTTTTCCCCGGTACCTTTTAAGGGCGCAGCCGATACCCTAAATATCTCTTACGTGCCGAAGCCTGAATGGAATTTTCTGTTTCTGTATCAGGCCCTCAAGTACTTTCCTGGGGCCTTGGAGCCTATAGGGGCGGGAGGAGTCCCGGCGGTCTTCGTCCTTCTTTTGCTGATTGTCCCCCTCCTAGACAGGAACTCCGAGAGAAACCCTTTCCGGCGACCGTTTGCGATGGCATGTCTGGTCGCCTATGCGGGTGTTGTTTTGACCCTGACGGTCATCGGCTATCTAAGCCCGGGATTTGCACAAATCCCTGAAACAAAAGAGGCAAAGCCGGTGAAACAGACGATGCCCCCGCCGCAGGCGGCATCCGGTGTGAAAAAAGGAGAGGAACTCTTCAGGTCGAGCGGGTGTCTGAACTGCCACAAGGTCCACGGCCATGGCGGGTCGGTCGGGCCGGAACTCGCCGGCGATACCCTCAAAGGAAGGGACAGACAATGGCTAATAGAACAGATCCGTAATTCCCGGGCGCATTTCCCCAAGGGGGGACGCACGACGAGTATGACCGCCTTTACCAATTTGAGCAAAGAAGAGGTCAACGAGATCGCTTCCTTTCTTCTAAGCTTAAGCGGGGGCGTAACGGCTGCCGAGGGAACGCCGTCTTCCGGTGGAGCGGAAAGGAAGTCTCCGGAAGCTGAAAAGGGGAAAGCGGTCTTTGAATCCAGCGGATGCTCCGGCTGCCATAAGATAAACGGTCAGGGCGGAGCAATCGGTCCTGAACTATCAGGAAATACCCTTAAGGGCAAGGACCGGCAGTGGCTCTTGGACCAGATCACCAATCCTAAATCCCATAACCCCAATTCGATCATGCCGGCATTCACCAGCCTAAGCAAGGAGCAGCTTGATAACCTCGTCGCCTATCTGATGAGTCTCATGGGCGGCGCATCGTCCGGGGCAGGCAAAGGCGGGCCGGTTGCGCAACAGGGGCGGGAGAAGAAAAACGCTGTTTCTTCCGGAGGGGCGAGTTCCCCAGAGGTGCCTTCTGAAGAAAAGGCGCTGGAAGGACCTGTCGGAAGGGCCGCGTTCATAATTGGAAGCGTCGAAAACGGCGTCGACCTCTATAATGAGCAGTGCCTCTCTTGTCACGGCGTAGCCGGGAAAGGCGGTCTCCCGAACCCCGGGTCCGACGACGGCACCGTACCTCCCCTTGGGCCGATCGACCGGAAGTTGTATAATGCCGATCCAAGGGTCTTCGCAGCCAATATAGACAAGATTATCCAGCACGGCTCGATGCCTTCGGGGCCTCATCCTGCGCTTCACATGCCGGCATGGGGAGATACCCGTTCCCTTACGCAGGAGGAGATCTCGAACCTCGAGGCATATATATTGAAGCTGAATGGGGTCGACCGCGGGCAGATCATTAACCCCGGCGTGCAGCCCCGCACATTCTTTTTTATTGTGGCCGGCCTGTATATGGTCGTGATCCTCATCCAAGGCGGCATCAGAATAAAAAAGAATATCCCTTAAATATTTTCCAACGCGGATTTTCTGACCTTTACGCGATGCTTTTAAGGAGGTGAAGTATATGCAAGTGGGAATGATAGGTCTTGGAAAAATGGGCATGAACATGACGAAGAGGCTGATTAAAGGCGGCCACAGCGTCGTTGCGTACAATAAGTCGGTAGATAAGTTAGCCGAAGCAAAGAAGGCGAAGGCCCGGCCTGCCTATTCGCTCGAAGAGTTGGTGAAAGCGCTTAAACCTCCGCGGGTAATCTGGATCATGGTGCCCGCCGGAAAGCCGGTTGACGACACGATAGACCGGCTAAACGGCCTGCTTGCATCCGGGGACCTTCTCATCGACGGCGGGAACAGTTTTTATAAAGACGATATCCGCCATGCCCGGAGGCTCCGGGAATCGGGGATCCAATATATGGACATCGGCGTCAGCGGCGGTATATGGGGACTTAAGGAGGGCTATTGCCTGATGGCCGGAGGCGACAGGAGGATGTTTAGACGTATCGAACCCATCCTTAAGACGCTCGCTCCGAAAGAAGGGTACCTCTATTGCGGTCCGACCGGGGCGGGACATTTCGTCAAGATGGTGCATAACGGCATCGAATACGGCATGATGGCGGCATACGGCGAAGGGTTCGAGATCATTCATGCCTCTGAGTATGCGGCAGGCCTCAGCCTGGCAGACGTGGCACACCTTTGGAACAGGGGCTCTGTTGTCAGGTCATGGCTTCTGGAGCTGGCAGAAGACGCCTTCAGAAAAGATGCGGACCTATCAGGGATTAAGGGGTACGTCGAGGATTCCGGTGAAGGCCGATGGACCGTTCAACAGGCAATCGATTCGGCAGTGCCGTCGCCGGTGATTGCGCTTTCACTTTTCAACAGGTTCCGCTCCAGGCAGGAGGAATCTTTTTCGGACAAACTACTGGCAGCCCTCAGAAACGAATTCGGCGGTCATGCGGTCAAAGGGGAATCTAAGAAAGTCGGCATGAAAAAGAAGAAGGCCAAATAGAATCTGTCCCGTAGGGGCGGCCCCATGTGGCCGCCCGAAGAAGGGCAACCACGCACGGAAAGATTCCGGAGAAGCCGGAATGACAGAAAAAAGGCAATGGTATGTTTAAGGAGAGACATAATTGGATTTAGCGGTTAAAGATGGGGCCCCTTTATGGCCGCTTATTGTCTATTTTGCGGCTGTTGTTTCCCTTGCTATTGCGATGATCGGGATTTCCTATTTCCTCGGGCAGCGCCATAGGGAGAGGGCCACTGATCTGCCGTATGAGTCGGGCGTAGCTTCTACGGGGACTGCGCGCGTTCGCTTCGACATCAAGTTTTATCTCGTTGCGATGTTCTTCGTGATCTTCGACGTTGAAGCGGTCTTTATATTTGCGTGGGCCGTTTCGCTTCGGGAGGCGGGATGGACGGGGTATATCGAAATACTTTTTTTCATAGGCGTCTTGCTTGCAGCGCTTTTATACCTGTGGAAGATAGGCGGCCTCGACTGGGTCGAAAAAAGACGGAAAACGGGAAGGACGGGATAGGGCAATACATATGGAATGGTCGTTGACGGACCCTGGTGATTCTCCGGCAAAGTGGACGAAGGGGTCGGCAGAAGAGGCTGTCTCTCGAAGTCTGATCTTCAGCAGACTCCAGGACCTCCTTGCGTGGTCGAGGAAGAACTCGATCTGGCCCTTTAATTTCGGGCTATCCTGTTGTTATGTGGAGATGGCCGCCAGCCTCACGAGCAAATATGATATCGCCCGGTTCGGCGCAGAGGTGCTCAGGGGTACGCCTAGGGAGGCCGACCTTATGATCATCGCCGGCACTGTATTTGTCAAGATGGCGCCGGTGATCAAACAACTCTACGAGCAGATGATGGAGCCGCGCTGGGTCATATCGATGGGGTCCTGTGCGAATTCCGGGGGCATGTATGACATCTACAGTGTTGTGCAAGGGGTCGATAAGTTCCTGCCGGTAGACGTGTATGTGCCGGGCTGTCCCCCGAGACCGGATGCCTTTATGGAGGGGCTTCTTCTTCTTCGCGAGCATGTCGGAAAAGAGAGAAGACCGCTTAGCTGGGCCGTGGGGCCGCAGTCGACAGAGTGTCCCCCGCGTTTGTCGCAGCGCGACCTAAAGAGAGAGGGGAGACAAAACGCCACCTTGCTGAGATCTCCCGACGAGGTGTAACCGGACGTGGGTGCAAATAAGCCGGTCGTAGATGAGTTGCAAAACCGTTTCGGCGATGCAGTTGTTGCTGTGCAGACAACGGCCGATTTCATCCCGACGCTCTGGATATCAAAGGACAAGGCCTCAGATATCTTGCGGTATCTTAAGACCGCCATAGAAAATCCATACAGGACCCTTTACGATCTCACCGCGGTCGATGAGAGGGTGCGACAGCACCGAAGCGGACTTCCCGATAGTGATTTCACATTGGTATATCATCTCCTCTCTTACGAACGAAATGAGGACCTTCGCCTGAAGGTCGCGTTAAAGGGCGAATATCCTTCCCTGCCCACAGTGACAGGTATATGGCCGTCGGCCGACTGGTATGAGCGCGAGGTATGGGACATGTTCGGCATCTCCTTCGATGGACATCCCCATCTGAGGCGGATATTGATGCCGCCGACATGGGAGGGTCACCCGCTTAGAAAGGAACATCCTGCCAGGGCGACCGAGATGGGTCCGTTTCGCATGCCTGAAATAAAGGAGGAGGAAGAACAAAGGGCGCTCCGCTTCCGCCCTGAGGATTGGGGTATGAAGAGGACACATGAAGATACTGATTTTATGTTCTTAAACCTGGGCCCTCAGCATCCCGGGACCCACGGACTGCTCAGGATCATACTGGAGCTCGACGGTGAGGAAATCGTAGGTTCGGTGCTCGACATCGGATATCATCACCGCGCAGCCGAAAAAATGGGGGAACGGCAGTCATGGCATACCTTCATACCATACACCGACCGTATAGATTATCTGGGCGGGGTAATGAACAATCTTCCCTACGTGCTGGCGGTCGAGAAGCTCGCAGGGATTGAGGTGCCGGAAAAGGCGAAGGTAATACGGGTCATGATGGCTGAGTTTTTCCGCATCGCCAGCCATCTCGTTTGGTACGGGACTTTTGCCCAGGACGTCGGGGCGCTGTCGCCGGTATTTTATATGTTCACCGATCGCGAAAGGGTCTTTGACGTGGTCGAGGCGATATGCGGCGGCCGTATGCACCCGAGCTGGTTTAGGATAGGCGGCGTATCGCAGGACCTGCCGAAGGGATGGGACCGTCTCGTACGCGATTTCCTCGATTACCTGCCCCCGAAACTCGCTGAATATGACAAGATCGTGATGCAAAACGCCATCTTTAAAGCCCGGACAAAGGGTATCGGCAGCTACACGCGTCAAGAGGCGATAGAGTGGGGGGTCACTGGCCCGGGCCTCAGGGCCTGCGGGTTCGAATGGGACTTCAGGAAGAAGAGGCCTTATTCCGGATATGAACTGTTTGAGTTCGATATACCGACCGGGCATAACGGCGATTGCTACGATCGGGGGGTCGTGCGTGTCGAAGAGATACGTCAGAGCCTCCGGATTATCGGACAGTGCTTGAGGAATATGCCCGAAGGACCTTATAAATCCGGACATCCGCTGGCAACGCCTCCCCGCAAGGAGAGGACGATGCATGATATAGAGACGCTCATTACCCATTTTCTGAATGTAAGCTGGGGACCGGTCGTCCCCGAAGGAGAGGCCTTTTTCGGCATCGAGGCGACGAAGGGAAATAACGGATATTATCTTGTCAGCGACGGAAGTACAATGTCGTATCGCACCCGCATCCGCACGCCTTCTTTTGCACACCTGCAGATGATCCCGATGATCAGCCGCGGCCTGATGGTGCCGGACTTGCTGGCGATACTTGGGAGTATAGATTTTGTGCTTGCGGATGTGGACAGGTGAAGGAGGCAGTAATCATAACTCCCCCTTCCCCCTCTTATTTTAAGAGGGGGTGCCGAAGGCGGGGGCGTTAAAGGGAGGAAGGGTTTTGTTACCTGGAGATAGACTGTGCTGACTGAGGAAGAAAAAAGGGAGATAGAGGAAGAGCTTAAACACTTTACGCATAAGCAGGCCGCATGTGTGGAGGCGCTGAAGATCGTGCAGAGGCACCGCGGCTGGGTCTCGGATGAGCTCGGCGGGATAGCCGTACTGCTCGGGATGACTCCTGAGGAGCTGGACGCTGTCGCGACCTTCTACAGCTTTATTTTCCGAAGACCTGTCGGAAAACATATTATCCTCATATGCGACAGCATCAGCTGTTGGGTCATGGGATACGATACTCTCCGCGAACATTTAAAAAAGAGGCTCGGGATCACGCCCGGTGAAACGAGCGCCGACGGACAGTTCACGCTTTTGCCGGTGTCCTGTTTAGGCGCATGCGATCATGCGCCTGCGATGATGATCGACGATGAGCTCTTTCTGGACTTGACCCCCGAAAAAATAGACGGGATACTCGAAGGATACAGGTAGGCACGTGTCTGAAAGACCGCTTACGAAAAATATAGATCAGGCAAGAGGGCCCCTGGATCTTAAAGGGTATGAGGACGCAGGAGGATATCGGGCCCTGCGAAAGGCGCTCAGGGAGATGTCTCCAGGGGAACTTCAGAAGGTGGTCACCGATTCGAACCTTCGAGGCAGGGGCGGAGCCGGTTTCCCTACAGGGCAGAAATGGAGTTTCGTTCCGATGGGGGCCGGAGTGCCGGGGCCGAAGTATCTTATCGCAAATGCCGATGAGATGGAGCCGGGTACTTTTAAAGACAGGCTGCTTCTTGAAGGGGACCCGCATCAGCTGATCGAAGGGATGATCCTCGCCGCCTACGCGATCCAGGCGGATGAGGCATATATTTTTCTGAGATGGGAATACAGAAAGGCCGCGGAGATACTCACCAGGGCCATATCCGATCTCTACGAAAACAACTATCTCGGCAAGGACATCCTCGGTTCAGAATATAGTCTTGAGATGCACCTTCATACGAGTGCGGGCCGTTACATATGCGGCGAGGAGACGGCGCTCCTTAACGCCCTCGAGGGGAAGCGGCCGGTGCCGCGCGCAAAACCGCCGTTCCCCCAGGTGTGCGGGCTGTGGGGAAAGCCGACCGTCGTCAACAACGTCGAGACGCTTTCGAATATTCCGCATATCGTACATAACGGTCCCGAGTGGTTCAAAGCTCTCAGCCTCTCCCCCGACAGCGGCACGAAGCTATACGGTGCGAGCGGAAGGGTGAAGAGACCCGGCGCCTGGGAACTGCCGATGGGTATTACGATCAGGGAGCTTCTTGAAGAGTATGCAGGAGGCATGCAGGAGGGATTCCGGTTCAGGGCCGTCATTCCGGGCGGCGCATCCACCGAATTTCTTACAGAGGAACATCTTGATGTGAAGATGGATTATGCCTCGGTCCAGAAGGCCGGAAGCAGGCTAGGCACGGGGACGATGATAGTGATCGACGACAAGACCTGCCCGGTCGGTGCGGTGCATAATCTCGAACTGTTTTTTGCGCGGGAGTCCTGCGGATGGTGCACGCCCTGCCGTGAAGGACTGCCGTGGATTGCTAACCTCTTAGGCGCGATTGAGAGAGGGGAGGGCAGGGCTGAAGACCTCGATATCCTCGAGGAGCAATGCCGTCTGCTCGGACCGGGGAACACGTTTTGCGCCTTTGCCCCTGGCGCGGTCGAGCCGCTTCAGAGTGCCTTGAAGATATTCAGGGAAGATTTCGAAAAACATATAAGAGAAAAAAGGTGTCCCTGGAAATGAACGTAGAAGAAGCAGGGGGGAGAACATATGTTTGTGGATAATGTTTGTTAGGATGAATGACAACTGAATATGGCGACGATCTACATAGACAATAAACCTTATACGGTGAAAGACGGAGACAACCTCCTCCATGCCTGTCTTTCCCTGGGGTTCGACATCCCCTATTTCTGCTGGCACCCCGCAATGCATTCTGTCGGCTCATGCAGGCAGTGCGCGGTGAAACAGTTCAAGGACGAAAATGATACGCGCGGAAAGATCGTGATGTCCTGCATGACCCCGGCGGCCGAGGGCACGCGCATCTCCATCGATGACCCTGAAGTGAGGGCCTTCCGGGCAAGCGTGATCGAATGGCTGATGCTCAACCACCCGCATGACTGCCCTGTATGCGATGAGGGCGGCGAATGCCATCTCCAGGACATGACCGTGATGACGGGACATGCATACCGAAGGAACCGCTTCAGGAAAAGGACGCACCGGAACCAGTACCTGGGCCCGTTTGTCAACCATGAGATGAACCGGTGTATCCAGTGTTACCGCTGCGTAAGGTTCTACCGCGATTATGCCGGCGGCCGTGATTTCCACGTCTTTGCGGCCCATAACCACGTATATTTCGGCAGGCACGACGACGGCGTTTTGCAGAACGAATTCAGCGGCAACCTGGTGGAGGTCTGCCCCACCGGCGTATTTACGGACAAGACCCTGAAAAAACATTATGCGCGTAAATGGGACCTGCAGACCGCGCCGTCTGTCTGTGTGCATTGCGGGATCGGATGTAATACGATCCCGGGCGAACGCCATGGAAAGATAGTGAGGATACAGAACCGCTTTAACGGAGAGGTCAACGGCTATTTCCTCTGCGACCGCGGACGCTACGGCTATGAGTTCGTAAACAGCGAAGAAAGAATCAGGCAGCCCCGGATCAGGCATGAGGGAAGCAGCAAAGCCGTCGACGTAACAATAGAGGAAGCCCTTCGGCATCTTTTGAAACTTCTCTATTTCGGCGCAAAGGTGATCGGCATAGGCTCTCCGCGCGCGTCGCTTGAGGCGAACTTCACACTGCGTGCGCTGGTAGGTCCCGAGCACTTCTTCTGTGGACTATCGGAAAAAGATATGGACCTCGTTACGATGATGGCAGACATTCTCCGCAAGGGTCCCGCCCGCTCTCCTTCGCTTCACGACGTTGCACAATCCGATGCTGTGTTTGTCTTAGGTGAAGATGTCACGAACACCTCTCCCATGCTCGCGCTCGCCCTTCGACAGGCCGCACGTCAAAAGCCGATGGCGATCGCAAAAAAAATGCATATCCCTCAGTGGAACGATACGGCGGTGCGCGAGGCGATACAAAGTGAAAAAAGCCCGTTCTTCATCGCATCTCCCTGTGCGACTAAACTTGAGGAAGTATCTGTTTTTGCATTCCGCGCTGCACCGGACGACATCGCAAGGCTCGGATTTGCCGTGGCCCATGAATTGAATGCGGACTCCCCTTCGGTTTCGGACCTGCGGGATGATCTTAGGGCCCTGGCTGCAGAGATTGCCGATGCCCTGAGGTCCGCCGATCGTCCGCTTATCGTCTCGGGTCCAGGCTGCAAAAGCAAGGCGGTGATACAGGCCTCCGCCAATATCGCCACCGCACTTTGCAAAGAAGGACGGCCCTCGGGACTCTGTTTTACCGTGGAGGAATGTAATACCTTGGGGACCGGCCTTATGGAAGGCGGAAGTCTCGAAGATGCTATGACAAAGGTTTACGAGGGAAAGGCCGACACCGCCATAATCCTCGAAAACGACCTCTTTCGCCGCCTTGACGAAGAGTCCGTAGAGAAGTTTTTCGGCGAATGTACACATGTCATGGCGATCGATCACCTGCAAAATAGTACTACTTCACGTGCCGGGGTCGTCCTTTCTTCCTCCACCTTCGCGGAGTCCGGTGGCACCATTGTGAACAACGAAGGCCGCGCCCAGCGCTTCTTTCCGGTCCGTGTCCCCGACCCGGACGTTATGGAAAGCTGGCGGTGGCTGCTTAGCATGCTTTCGATGACGGGTCGTCCGGAGGCGAGGGAGTGGATGAGGATCGATGATATCACCGCCGCTTTGTCCGCCGCCTGTCCCGTATTTGAGCGAGTAAAGGATGCTGCTCCCCCGGCGGACTTCCGCGTTTCGGGCGAAAAAATTCCGCGGCAGCCGCACCGCTACAGCGGTCGGACCGCCCTGACCGCCGACATAAGCGTGCACGAACCCAAACCGCCGGGTGACGATGATTCTCCTTTCTCTTTTTCGATGGAAGGATATGAGGGGATACCGCCTTCGGCGCTCATCCCGCGCTTCTGGGCCGCGGGATGGAACTCCGTGCAGTCGGTCAATAAGTTCCAGCAGGAAGTCGGAGGACCTTTGATCGGCGAAGACCCGGGACAACGCCTGATCGAACCCCCGGAGGGCGCGGCCGGCAATTATTTTCACGACGTGCCCGGCTTTTTTTCTCCGAGTGAGGGTGAGTGGCTTCTGGTACCGCTTTATCATATATTCGGATCGGAAGAACTCAGTCTGCACGCAGAGGGCATATCAAGGCTTTCACTCCGGCCATACCTGGCGCTTAATGCCGGTGATGCGGCAAAGCTCGGCCTGGGTGAAGATGATGAGGCGGAACTCTCTCTTCGCCGGGGGGCTGGACGCGTATTGCCTCTGAGGATCGTTTCTTCTTTGCCGGACGGGGTTGCGGGGATACCTTCAGGCCTGCCGGGACTGACCGGCATCGATCTGCCATCTTTAGCGCGTATCTTCCCGGTGAAGAAAGGAAGCGGATAAGATGAAAGAGATCATATTGCCGCTTGTGACTGTTGTGGCAGTGTTGTCTGTGGTTATGACTATCGCCTCGGGACTGATATGGCTTGAGCGGAGATTGCTTGCCCTCTGGCAGGACCGTTACGGCCCGAACCGCGTGGGCCCCTTCGGTCTGCTTCAGGTCGTTGCCGATATGATGAAGGTCTTCACCAAGGAGGATTGGATACCGCCCTTTGCCGATAAGGCCGTATTCATCATCGCCCCTTCCGTAATTATCGTTACGGTCCTGATGCCCTTTGCGGTCGTCCCCTACTCGCCTGCAATCGGGGTGGCGGACCTGAACATAGGGCTGCTGTTTTTTCTTGCGATGTCGGCCCTTGGCGTATATAGCGTGACACTGGCCGGCTGGGCGTCTGCAAGCAAGTATTCGCTCCTTGGGGGGTTGAGGGCCGCTGCTCAGATGCTCAGTTACGAAGTATTTATGGGACTATCGCTTATGGGTGTGGTGATGATCACCGGGTCGTTCAACCTCCGTAGCATTGTAGAGGCCCAGAGGGGCATGTGGTTTTTTATTCCGCAGTTGCTCGGGTTCGTCGTCTTTTTTATCGCCGGGATTGCCGAGACGCACCGCCTGCCTTTTGACCTGCCCGAAGCGGAGAGCGAACTGGTGGCCGGTTTTCATTCCGAATACTCAGGAATGAAATTCGCGATGTTCTTTGTCGGCGAATACATAGGCATCACGCTCGTTTCGGCCATGATCGTGACGCTCTTTTTCGGGGGATGGCTCGGACCTTTTCTGCCGCCGGTCGTCTGGTTTCTTATAAAGACATTTGTATTCATCTGTTTTTTTATTCTGCTTAGGGCGTCTCTGCCCAGGCCGCGGTACGACCAGCTTATGGCGTACGGCTGGAAGGTGCTTCTGCCGCTTTCTCTTTTGAACCTGCTGGTCACGGGAGGTATTTTACTTGCGTTACGATAAGGAGAGAGGATGCTGAGTCTCATTAAGACGATCTGGCTTGTTTTTCTCCACGCCTTCCGTAAGCGGGCGACGATCCTTTATCCGGAGGAGAAACCCGGTATCCCCCCCAGATGGAGGGGGCGCATCATACTTTCGCGCGACCCTGACGGGGAAGAACGCTGTGTGGCCTGTTATCTCTGCGCGGTAGCCTGCCCGGTGGATTGCATATCTTTACAGGCCAAAGAGGACGAACACGGCAGACGTTACCCCGAATTCTTCCGCATCAACTTTTCACGCTGCATATTCTGCGGGTTCTGTGAGGAGGCCTGTCCGACGTATGCGATCCAGCTCACCCCCGACTTCGAGATGTCCGAATTCGACAGACAAAACCTCGTATACGAAAAGGAGGACCTCCTTATCAGCGGGCCGGGGAAATATCATGAGTATAATTTTTATAAGGTAGCGGGCCTTGCGATAAAGGGCAAGGACAAGGGCGGGGCCGAAAACGAAGATCCCCCCGTGGACGTGAGGGGTTTGATGCCATGATTAAGAATGGTCCAAACCGGGTGAAGATATGAATACGGTCTTCTATATTTCCGCCGCCGTGGCAGTCATATCCACCTTCATGACTATCACGAGGTCAAACGCAGTGCATGCGCTTCTCTATTTCATTGTTTCGCTGCTTGCGGTATCGCTCGTCTTTTTTGTCTTAGGTGCGCCTTTTGTCGCGGCCCTGGAAGTGATCATCTACGCGGGGGCCATCATGGTCTTGTTTGTCTTCGTGATCATGCTCTTAAACTTAGGCGGAGACGCCGCTGATAAAGAGAGACAGTTCCTCACGCCTCGGGCATGGATCGGCCCAGGGACTCTTGCACTGGTGCTGCTGGCGGAGTTGATCTACGGGCTTAACTATGCTACAGGCCGGCTTGGAGGAACTGTGGTTGTCGGCCCGAAGCAGGTGGGCATCGCGCTTTTGGGGCCTTACCTGATCGGGGTAGAACTGGCATCGATGCTCCTTCTGGCCGGACTTGTCGGGGCCTATCATTTAGGAAGGCGCAGCGCTTCCAACAAAGACAAAGGAGACGGACAATGACGGCAACGGTATATCTGGAGCACGGCCTTATCCTTGCTGCGGTCCTTTTCGCGCTGGGGCTTATCGGGGTCCTCGTACGGCGCAATATTATCTTTATCCTGTTATCGATAGAGATAATGTTAAACGCTGCGGGTCTCGCCTTTGTCGTGGCCGGCGCACAATGGGCGGAGCCCGATGGGCAGGTCATGTTCATCTTTATACTTGCGATGGCTGCGGCCGAAGTATCCGTAGGTCTTGCGCTGGCGCTCCAGATGTACCATAAATTAAAGACGCTCGACACCGACTCTGCCGCCAGGATGAGGGGATGATGCGGGAACTCCTGTGGGTGATACCGGCGCTGCCGTTTGCAGGATTCCTTATTTTGGTGATTGCGGGGCGCCTGCTTTCGCGCCCGCTGGTCGCTGTCGTCGGCGTGGGTTCCGTCGGGCTCTCCTTTGTAGCGGCTGTCACCGTCGGCATCGGCTTTATCGGTTCTGCACCTGCCGCCAACTCATATGTCCAGCACCTCCGGACCTGGATGTCGGTCGGCGGTTTTTCTCCCTCACTTTCCCTCTACCTCGATGCATTATCGCTTGTCATGGTGCTCGTCGTAACGTCGGTAGGATTTCTTATTCACCTTTATTCCGCGGAATTTATGGCAGGAGAGGAGGGCTATGGGAGGTTCTTTGCCTACATGAACCTCTTTGTCGGATCGATGCTCACCCTGGTGCTGGCTGATGATCTGCTGTTTCTCTACCTCGGATGGGAAGGGGTCGGACTCTGCAGCTATCTGCTCATCGGTTTTTGGTATAAGGACCCTCTAAACGGCCTTGCAGCGAGGAAGGCCTTTGTCGTAACACGGGTCGGCGATACCGCAATGAGCATAGGCCTCTTCCTGCTTGCTACCAATCTGGGGACCCTTCGGATCCAGGAGGTGATGTATCTGGCGGCGGGCCGTTGGGGCACGGGCTCGGCAATGGCCGTTACCGCGGCGGCGTTATTGCTGGGAGGGGCCCTCGGAAAATCCGCGCAGCTTCCCCTTCAGACATGGCTGCCTGATGCAATGGCAGGCCCTACGCCGGTGAGCGCCCTTATTCATGCGGCAACCATGGTCACGGCGGGTGTGTATCTCATCGCAAGGACCCATCTGCTTTTCACCCTCGCCCCTGCAGTGCAGACTGCCGTGGCGGTCATAGGCGCCCTTACGCTTTTGCTCGCCGGGTTGAGCGCGCTTACCCAGCGGGACCTCAAGCGGGTGCTGGCCTATTCCACGATAAGCCAGATAGGATATATGTTTCTGGCGCTCGGGGTGGGGGCCTGGTCCGCCGCTATCTTTCATTTTATGATTCATGCCTTTTTCAAGGCCCTTCTCTTTCTGGGAGCGGGTATGGTCATCCTCAGCCTCGACAACGAGCACGACATGTTTAAGATGGGGGGGCTTCGGTCGCAGCTGCCGGTTGTCTTCTGGACTTTCCTTGCCGGCGCCTGCTCGCTGTCGGCGCTTCCTTTTATTACCGCGGGGTTCTACAGCAAAGACCTTATCCTTTATTATTCGCTGGCTTCCCCTCTGGGGAACCGTTGGCTATGGATGGCAGGGGTGCTCGGGGCGTTCATTACGTCTCTTTATACCTTCCGGATGGTCTTCATCACTTTTTTCGGGGAAGCGAAGTCCCAAGTCGGCAAAAGACCCGGCGTGATGATGACTGTCCCTGCAGTGATACTTGCAGTACTCTCCCTTTTGGCGGGGTTCATAGAGCTTCCCTCCCTGTTTGGCAATGTCGGCATTTTTTCGAGGTTCATGAATACTGCATTGCCGGCAATCGCGGGAAGGCCAGGTGCCTCCGAGGCCGAAATCATGCTAACGGCCTTCGGAGCTATAGTTTCGCTCCTCGGCATATTTCTTGCCTATTTCTTATTCTTCGGGAAACCGCGATACGCCGACTCACTGACAAGTGTTCTGCCCGGCCGGCTGCTTCACCGGTTCTGGTTTTCAGGCTGGGGGTTCGATTGGGTGTACGATACTTTCATCGTCAGACCCTTTGACTGGATAGCGCGAATCAACAAGGAGGATTTTATCGACCTTTTCTATCTGGGGATTATCTGGATAGGCCGCAGCCTTAGCACCATGCTCAGTCTCTCTCAAGGCGGAAAGGTCCGCATGTATGCAGCGGGGATCGCTTTGGGCGCCGTGGTGGCCCTTGCTATCGTGGTGTTCCTGTGATCCTTGTCTGGCTGATCATAGTCCCGCTTGCCGGAGGGCCGATAGCCTGGTATTTCGGAAGGCAGAGGCCTTTATTGGCCCGATGGATATCTATGCTGACCCTGGCGGTTATGCTTGGGTTAGTGCTCACAATCTTTATGCACAACTATGCCGCAGCGGACGGCCTTACTTCATACGGTCCATGGTTGGAAGAGCTAAGATGGGAATGGATCCCGCAGATCGGCGCCGGGTTCCATCTCGCCGTCGACGGGCTGAGTCTCCTCCTTCTCCTTTTGACCGTCTTTCTCGGTGTTGCTGCGGTCGCATCCTCATGGACCGAGATTGAGGAGCGGGTAGGGTTCTTTCATTTTATCCTTCTATGGAGCCTTGCAGGTATCGTCGGCGTTTTTTTGGCAATGGACCTGTTTTTGTTCTATGTCTTTTGGGAGATCATGCTCGTGCCGATGTATTTCCTTATCTCACTTTGGGGCCATGAGAACCGGCGTTACGCCTCTTTTAAGTTCTTTCTGTTTACCCAGGCCGGCGGCCTGATCATGCTGATAGCTATCCTCGGCCTCTACTTTGTGCACGGCCGCGGAAGCGGGCTGTATACGTTTGACTACACGGCGCTGATTGGGACTTCGATGGGACGGGTGACCGAAATGTTGCTGATGTCGGGCTTCTTTATCGGCTTTGCCGTAAAGCTTCCTGTAGTGCCTCTTCACACCTGGCTTCCCGATGCGCATACCGAGGCGCCTACGGCAGGAAGCGTGGTCCTTGCCGGCCTGCTTCTTAAGACAGGGGCCTACGGACTTCTGAGGTTTGTGGTGCCTCTCTTTCCAAATGCTGTTTCTCAGTTTGCCCCCGCCGCCATGGTCGTCGCTGCCGTGGGCATCATCTACGGCGCGGTCATGGCCTTTGCACAGACCGATCTGAAAAGGCTCGTCGCATATACCAGCGTGAGCCACATGGGATTTGTGCTCCTGGGCGTCTTCGTAGGAAGCGAGATTGCTCTTCAGGGCGTCGTCATGCAGATCATATGTCACGGGATCGCTACAGGCGCGCTTTTTATAATAGCCGGGGCGCTTCAGGAGAGAATCGGTACGCGCGAAATGGGCCGCATGGGAGGACTGTGGGGGACCGCACCCCGAATGGGTGCCACAGCACTATTTTTTGCGTTGGCGTCGCTCGGACTCCCGGGGCTCGGTAACTTCGTTGGGGAGTTCCTTGTGCTCCTTGCTTCCTACAGGATCAATGTCGTTATCACCGTGGTCGCCTCAGCGGGCATCGTCGGTGCCACGGTGTATGCGCTTCGGTTCATACAACGCGTCTTTCACGGGCCCAACGGCAATGAGTGGAAGGTCCGCGACCTCACGATCCGGGAAACGGCGGTGATGAGCGTGATGGCCGCGGCACTAATCTGGCTGGGGCTATTTCCGCAGCAAGTATTCAATACCTCGCGGCAGGCCCTCAATAATTTGAGGACTGCTTCAGTAGCTGCTGAGGCGAAGGGAAGTGCGCCACGCAATGAGGGCTACGCCCGTACCGGGGTTTTTTCACTGGGGAGGAGGGAATGAGCAAGACAGACATAGCGGCCCTGTCGCCGATCATAGTCCTGGCGGCCACGGCGATTGCGGTGATGCTGATTATTGCTTTTTACCGAAACCACAAGGTGACTGCACTGCTTACGCTTGCGGGACTCGGCTCGGCCTTTGCCACACTTTTCATCGCCGCGCCCCTCATACCGCACTCTGTAACGGCTTTGGTAATTGTCGACGGCTATGGGGTTTTTTTTATGGGGTTGATCCTGTTGTCGAGTTTTGTCGTTGCTTCCCTTTCTTATGGCTATCTGAAATGGCGGGAGGGGAATGTCGAGGAGTTCTATCTGCTGCTCTCCCTGGCAACACTGGGTTCAGGAATGCTCGTTTTCGCAGGAAGCTTTGTCACTTTTTTCCTCGGTCTTGAGATATTGAGCGTTTCTCTCTATTCCCTGATCGCGTATCTTAGAGTGCGGGAACGCGGAAACGAGGCCGGCATCAAGTATCTGATACTGGCCGCTGTCTCGGCGTCTTTTCTGCTTTTCGGTATGGCGCTTGTCTACGCCCGTCTGGGAACGATGGAGTTTGCGCGTATCGCCGTGAAGGCCGAAGCGGCGGGGAATGATCCGATGCTCTTGGCCGGTTTGGTGCTGATCATTGTGGGTGCCGGTTTTAAACTTGCCATCGTTCCGTTCCATATGTGGACTCCGGATGTGTATGAAGGTGCGCCGGCGCCGGTGACTGCGTTCATCGCAACCGTCTCGAAGGGAGCGATGTTCGTTTTACTTCTGCGCTTCTTTACATATTTGGATATCCGGAATTATCCTGTCCTCATTCTTCTTTTCGGCATTATCTCGGCAGCGTCCATGTCCGTAGGCAACCTGCTCGCCCTTTATCAGCAAAATATAAAGCGGACCCTTGCCTATTCGTCGGTTGCGCATCAGGGCTATCTCCTCGTTGCCTTCCTTGCCGGCCGGGAAGCGTCGGTAATGGCCGTCAGCTATTATCTTCCGGCCTATTTCGTCTCGATGCTCGGCGCCTTCGGGGTCATTGTGGCAATGTCGGGTAAAGAGAGAGATGCTGACGCGATCGAGGATTATCACGGTCTTGCGTGGAGGCATCCGTGGCTTGCCGGGGTATTTACCGTAATGCTTCTCTCTCTGGCCGGCATTCCCCTTACGGCGGGTTTTCTCGGCAAATATTATATTATGGCAGCAGGAGCAGGCTCCGCCCTTTGGGCGCTTGTCGTGGTCCTTGCGGTCAACAGCGCAGCCGGTCTTTACTATTATCTGAGGATCGTGGCCGTCCAATTTATTGCGGGCGGAGAAAAAATATGTCCTTCCCCGCCACGCGTGGCTTTTTCTGCCGGTATGATAATCGCGGTCCTCACGTTTATTTTATTTTGGCTTGGGATTTATCCTGCCACGATGATACGCATTATTACCGTTGCGATGTCCAGTATTTGAACGGGCCACTTTTTTTTGGATCTCCACGATTATTAAAGAAGAGAGAAAAGGTCCAAATTATCTATTATCTTCGAAGAGATAGCGGCAATGTAGGACAAACACTTACAAGCACTCGTCTAAAATTCCTACAAAAAAAACAGACTCATACGGATATTTTTGGTGATTTCCTTTCATTATCATGAAACATCAAACTGCATTTTTAGAAATCCTGGATACGGGAAAGGGGAATTTTATTATGGGTAAGATGATAGATGTGCTTGAATATTCCGAAGACTACGTTGAGAGGGAAGACGTTGAAGTTATGGAGCACGGAGAAAAGGAAGAGGAGAGCCAGGTCCTATGGGCCAATGAAGAGGAAGATGAAAACGGAATCGACGAGGAAAAGCAGGATTCGGTAATCGACAGTGATTATGAGCCCTTAAAGATGTATCTTAAAGAGATGGGAACCATCCCTCTGCTGACGAGGGACGGTGAGATAGAGATGGCAAAAAAAATAGAAAGGGGCCGGGGAAAGCTGATGATGATAATATTTTCGGTGCCCTTTGCCCTTGAAAAGCTGCTCGCTATCTGCGAATCCGTAAAGAACGGGGAAACGGCTCTTGATGATATTGTACAGAATGCCGGCAGCTCGGAAGATGCGGTAATGTATGAGACCCGGCGGTTTGTGGCCGCAATGGACGAGATCAGGGGGCTGTACCGTAGGTCGAAAAATCAAAATAACGGTAAAAACAATGCAAAGACAAAGGCCCTGTCAGAAGTCAAAAACAATACTGCCAGGGACAAGATGCTTGCGCTGATAGGAGGCCTGAGACTGAAAGAAAGTTTCATGCAGACGTTCTATGAGGAACTGATAAGGGCGATAAGCAGGATAGAGGACACCAACAAGGAACTCGTTTCCCTGGCCAGGAGGCTGAGGACCGCAGGGTATACGGTATGTGACAACGCGGCAAAGGGCACGGTACGCTTCTCGTCAAAGCAGTGCAAGGCGGATATGAAGCATCATCTGGTAAAGATATATCGTGAATACCTGGACAAGATAGCCGAATGTGAGCGGTCGCTGGGCATAGACCATGCAAGTATGAAAAACGTGGTCAAGGTCTTTGCGGCTTGTATGGAGGAGATATCCGACGCGAAACAGGCGATGGTCGAGGCCAATCTGAGACTCGTCATCAGCATCGCCAAAAGATATATGGGCAAAGGGCTGAGCTTCTCCGATCTTATCCAGGAAGGGAACATCGGGCTAATGAGGGCCGTCGATAAGTTCGAGTATCAGAGGGGCTATAAGTTCAGTACGTACGCTACGTGGTGGGTCAGACAGACGATCACAAGGGCGCTTACCGACCAATCGAGAACAATCAGGATACCGGTGCATATGGGCGAGGTGATCGCCCGGGTATCGAGGGTGACCAGAGAGCTGGTGCAGGAGCACGGCTGCGAACCCCTTCCGGAGGAGATCGCCGTCAGGATCAACATGCCTCTGGCGAAGGTCAAAACCATAATGAAGGTGTCGAAAGAGCCGGTCTCCCTGGAGACGCCTATCGGTGAAGAAGAGGACAGCCATCTCGGAGACCTCATCGAAGACAAGTCGACACCTTCTCCTTTGCAGAGGGCCATCCATCGCGACCTTAAGAAGCAGATTGAAGCAGTACTCCATAGCCTTAGTCCTAAGGAGGCGAAAATCCTGCGCAGGAGGTTCGGCATAGGTGAAGATTCCACCCGGACCCTCGAGGAACTCGGCCAGGAATTCGACGTCACGCGCGAGAGGATACGGCAGATAGAGGTAAAGGCCATACGGAAGCTCAAACATCCGTCCAGGAGCGGCCATCTTAGGCTTTTCCTTGAACCCAGATAGGGAAAAAGTTCATCGATATAATTGCACGAGATGCGGGGACACCGGATATCCGGTGTCCCCTTAGCACTGCTGTTTTATCACTCAGGGGACCAATACGATTTTCCCTTGGGCGCCCGTCTCCATGATCTCACGGTGCGCCCTGACGACCTCCGAAAGCGGCAGCTCCTTTCCGACGACGGGACGCAGAGTGGCGTTTTCAAGCCCTGCGGAAATAGCGGCATGGATACTGTTGAGCTCGCCCTCGGTAGCATGCAATATCATCATACCCAGAATCGAAGCGTCGCGGCGCATTATATCTCTGGGATCGATCTCGACCTTGCCCCTGCTGCCGACGACTATTACCCGCCCGCGATGCGCCAGTGTTCTGAGATCATTTCCGAGGTTTACATTGGCAAGCATCTCGACGATCAGATCAACTCCCCTGTTGTCAGTCGATTCCATTATTTTCTCCAGATAGCCCGATGAGCGATGGTCGAACACGCGGTGTGCCCCCTGTTCCCGTGCGAGCAGACGGCCAGTCTCAGTGCCTGCCGTTCCTATGACGTGCATTCCTAAAGCGCGGGACAGTTGCACTGCCGCTATGCCGACTCCCCCGCTTGCGCCATGCACGAGCACGACCTCTCCGGGCGTCGCCCGGCCGAGGTGAAATAGGGCGTGATAAGCGGCGGCGTAAGGGATTCCGACTGCGGCGCCCTCGGCGAAGGAGACCCTTTCCGTAAGACGATGCACCTGAGACTCATTGCAGAGCGCCTTTTCGGCATAGGAACCGCTGACAGACCCGGAAATATAGACCCGGTCTCCCATTTTAAAAAGTCTCACCCCGACGCCGACGGCTTCGACGATGCCTGCCGCATCCATGCCGGGGGTGTAAGGCAATTCCGGTTTGAATGCATAAAGCCCCGACCTTATATAGGCGTCGACCGGATTGACTCCCGCGGCGTAGACCCTGACAACCAGCTGCCCATGACCTGCCTTAGGGTCCTCGACATCTTCAATCCTCATGACCTCGGGGTCCCCGAATTCATATATGCGTATAGCCTTCATTTTTTCCTCCTTGAATCTATAGATATATTTTCTGCGGGAAGCCCGTTTTTGCAAGGAATATTTTTAATGCCGGACCAGGGAAGTCCGCCGGGATTCTCCGGCCAGAAAGTTTCCTTTGAGCCCACGTGAGTCGAATCTGCTAAAATGTAATATGCTCCATCTAATAAACGAAAATAAATATCTTTTCAATAAAAGATGAGTCCTATTCGCAATTTAAAATATTGGGTCCCGGTTCTTCTTTGGATGAGTTTTATCTATTGGATGTCGACCGACACATTCGCTTCGGAAAATACTTCACGGATTATTGAACCTATCCTCCGCTTTCTGATGCCATCCATTACGCCGGAAAAGGCGGCTTTGATACACGGGGTAATTCGTAAATTTGGGCATGTGACTGAGTATTTCATTTTAGGCATTTTGTTGTTTCGCGCTTTTCGAAGCGACTCAAAAGAATTGCTGGGTCGGCGGTGGGCTTTTTATTCCGTGTTAGTTGTTATGCTTTATGCGGCCGGTGACGAGTTTCATCAATCCTTCGTGTCCGCAAGGACGGCGTCGCTTTTCGATGTCGGAATCGATACATTAGGAGGCATCCTCGGACAAGGCGTGAGTGTTTTGTGGCGGCCCGGTCGTCAGTGACAAAGGTCCGGCAAATCTTGCCTTCTTCCCGAACATCTCATTCAAGCGCATGGCGCCAACCCGATCAGTTACTCGAGGGGATCGTTGTTGCCAGTTTGTATCTTTTCAAGAACTGACGACATGTTATGATGATTTTCATATGGGGAAAAAATCTGCCGGATATCATCCCCCTTTTAGTAAGGGGCGTTATATTGTATACTGATTGGACAGCATAGTTAATGCAATGGACGCTTTGCCCAAAAAAAATACCAGAGCACATAACAGAATCTCTCTCATGAAAGAGGTTCAGTTGGGCGGCGTAGTGTCAAGTACCATTACGGATATAAGTGAAGGAGGCCTGTTTATTGACACGCTTCTGTATTTCAGCCGGGATAGTGTGATTGAGATCAGCATCCCGTTAAAAGGGGAACAAGTGACATTGAAGGCGCTAGTCAAGCACTGTCAACAAGGAATCGGAATTGGCGCTGCATTCCATGATTTGGATAACAAACAGAGAACTGCAATTAAAGAATTTATCGAGAACATAACAGGAAAGTCCGATCAACGTTCGCAATCATAAAAGTACGATATGGAGTACGGGGAAAGACAGGACCAGGGAGGATAGGGGCAATCAGATCCCCTCCTCAGTGAATGACAACTTTCATACCGAAATTATCGGCCTCCCCAAATACGTTCATCCAGCTTCACGCATACTAAAATGGTGACAGCGGGAAGGACTTCATCCGAAATAAAACACTATTGGAAGAACCTACTGACTCCGTTTAAGGACGGGAGGAAGGAAAAAACAAAGGGCACGGAAATAGTCTCCGCACCCTTTGGTAAATTTGTTACGCTGAGTTTATTGAACTACAAAATGTGTCGTCCACATATAGTAGGTTGACATATTCCCGCCCGAGGGTGTGGCCATAAGGCCAACCGTATATGTTCCTTTTTGAAGCCCTGCAGTAGGCATATTATTAACTGGCGTCTGATCTATAGAAGTGACGCCTGTCATCCACGGCTCAATACCCTCAGATACAGGTTTTATAGTCCCGTCCGGATGCATCATGTAGATATTGAATGGATTATCCGCTGGTGCATACAGTGTGAGGTACACATCCATCGGATTTGAGAACTGGCCGATCGCTGTATGGATGGTAATCATATTGCCGCCCATAGCAACAGGACCGACACCTATAGGCATTGCAGTGGAAATGTCTGTCCCCATCACCGGGGAAGTTGTGGAGCCATAATCAAACATCTGCCGGGCTGTCGGCATCTGCATAAAAGTTCCCATCATTGCCGTGCTGCCGGTAGTTGTTGTGGTGCCACCAGTCGTAGTTCCAGTGCCGCCGCTGCCCATCATAGCCTGAGCGCTGCCGGCAAAAGCAAGCAAACAAGTTAACATTAATACTAAAGTAGTCCTTTTCATAAGATTCATCTCTCCTTTTTCTCTTTGCTAATTTTCTTTCTGCTAAGATGCAGAAAACCATCAGTATTAAGTATATAGTTGCCAAATGAAGAAACTGTGAACTTATCATTAAATCTCTTAATCCCTTTTATTCCAGTTGTAACCTCGATAGAGTTTCGGGTTCCTGAAAGTATCATTAAGTAAAGCATCATTAAGTCGATGTTATCGATAAAAGGCCGAGTAGGCAGAGTAGTTAAAGTTGTAGGGAAGTGAGATTATACAGAGGAGCCACGGAGTGCTACGGGTACGTTATCTGGACTCTCTGGATCCCCGTGGCCCTGCCGGTATTGCTGTTGATCTCTATCGCAACGGCAGAAAGGATGATATCGCCCTGGGCTGTCTCGAACCTGGCCGGCATGCTTGTGAGGAACCTCTGGATGATCTGGTTGATCTCCATCCCGATAACCGAATGGCCCGGGCCGGTCATGCCTACGTCGGTGATATATGCCGTCCCGTTGGGGAGGATCTTTTCATCAGCGGTCTGCACATGGGTATGGGTGCCGATCACGGCGCTCACCTTTCCGTCGACGAAATATCCGAAGGCGATTTTCTCCGAAGTCGCCTCCGCGTGGAAATCGATGATAATGATATCGGTCTCCTTCGAAATTCTTTCGATCTCAGCCTGGCCCGTCCTGAAAGGGCAGTCCATACCGGTCATAAAAACCCTTCCCGAGATGTTTATCACCCCTACCTTCAGCCCGTTTTGGAGCGTGATGGCTACGCTGCCGCTCCCGGGCACGCCGGGCGGATAGTTCAGGGGGCGCAGGACCCTGTTGTCTTTGGATATATAATGAATGAATTCTTTCTTGTCCCAGACGTGGTTGCCCGTAGTTACGATATGGACCCCGGTCTTGAAAAGCTCTTCGACCAGCGACTCCGTGAGGCCGAATCCTGCGGCAATATTCTCGCCGTTTGCGATGACAAGATCGATTTTATATTTGTCGACGAGGTTCGGCAGCAGTGCCTTGACGGCCGTCCTGCCGCCTTTCCCGACGATATCACCGATAAAAAGGACTTTCATGCATTAGTAGAATCTATCTATTAACTAAATTTGTCATTCCCGCGAAAGCGGCGGTCCATGTTCCAATATTCTGGATCCCCGGTCAAGCCCGAGGATGACAAAAACTTATTCAATAGACAGACTATGTTCCCCCTTTTTCTTATTTTGCGTATTCAACGTATCTCGCTTCTCTTATGACGGTCACCTTTATCTGGCCCGGATAAGACATTTCGGCCTCGATTTTTTTAGAGAGGTCCCTGGCGATCATGGACGACATCTCATCGTTGATGTCTTCCGGTTTCACGATGATCCTTATCTCCCTTCCCGCCTGGATCGCGTAACACTTATCGACGCCCTTAAAAGAAAGAGCCATCTTTTCAAGCGCCTCGAGCCTCTTCAAATAGTGTTCGATACTTTCCCTTCGCACGCCGGGTCTTGCTGCCGAAAGGGCGTCCGCGGCCGCAACAAGGGAGGCCTCGACCGTAATCGGGTCGCCTTCGCCGTGATGTACCAGGATGGCATTTACGACTTTGTTGTTTTCACTATGCTTCCTGGCGAGGTTCGCGCCGATCTCCTGATGGGTCCCCTCGATCTCGTGGTCGATGGCCTTTCCGATATCATGGAGAAGGCCTGCCCTCTTGGCCAGTTTGGCGTCAACGCCGATTTCTCCGGCCATCATCCCGGCGAAGTAGGCCACCTCGCGGGAGTGCTGCAGCACGTTTTGACCGTAAGAAGTCCTGTATTTCAGCCTGCCCAAGGTCTTCACGAGCTCCGGATGGATGCCGGAAAGCCCGAGGTCAAAGACGGCCTTTTCACCTTCTTCCCTGATATTGATCTCAACTTCTCTTTTTACCTTTTCAACAATCTCTTCTATCCTCGTCGGATGGATGCGCCCGTCGGCTATCAGGCGTTCAAGCGACAGCCGCGCGATCTCCCGACGGACAGGGTCGAAGGCCGAAAGTGTTACCATCTCCGGCGTATCGTCCACAATGAGGTCCACCCCTGTGGCCGCCTCAAGTGCCCTGATGTTCCTTCCTTCCCTGCCGATGATCCTGCCTTTCATCTCATCGTTGGGGAGACTTACCGCTGTCACGGTGGCATCCGCAACATAATCGCTGGCATACCTCTGTATCGCAGCGCCCATGATCTCCTTTGCCTTTTTCTCCGCACCCTCCCTCGCCTCGTCCTCGATCCTCTTGACGAGTTTTGCAATCTCAAAGCGGCTGTCTTCTTCGGTGCGCCTGAGGAGTTCCTGTTTGGCTTCTTCCGAGGTGGACCCTGAAATCCTTTCGAGGACGATGGTCTGATCCTTCAGAAGGGTGTTGTACTTGTTCTCTTTTTCCTGGATCGCGCGTTCTTTCCCGTTATATTCTTTTTCCCGCTTGGAGAGTTCGTGTTCACGCTTGTCTACTTGATCGAATTTTCTCTCGATCGTCTCTTCTTTCTGTCTGAGCCTCTTTTCAAGATGACCCAGTTCTGAACGTCTTTCCCGCAATTCTTTCTCAGCATCGGTCTTTGACTGGTAGACGATGTCCTTGGCCTCCAGAGACGCTTCTTTCTTGATTGATTCAGCCTCCTTGAGTGCCACCTCTACTATCTTCCTTTTTTCGGTATCGATGGAATCCCTCTGAGACTTGAGGGCGTTTCTGTAAAAAAGACTCAAGATCAGGCCGATCACGATTCCAGCGCCGATAGAGGCAAGCAGATAAACCATATTAATCATCAGTAGTGCTCCTCCTTTTTTGCAGCCGTGATTTAATGACCTCTTCATATCCTTCCGAGGAAGGGGTATAAAAAGATTTATGGATACGCATATAATCCTGTGTAATGTAATGTCCGTCGAAGCTATGAGGGTACAGGTATCCTTTTCCTGCGCCAAGCCGCTTTGCCCCGGTATAGTGGGAATCCTTAAGGTGGTCGGGGACAGGCTGCACGGGTTGGGTCCTTATCTCCTCACTCGCCTTTTCTAACGCGGCATATGAGGCATTGCTCTTGGGGGCCGTAGCGATGTAGATGGCCGCCTGTGACAGAGGGATTCTGCCTTCCGGCATTCCGATCCGCTCCAGTGCGTGCATGGCGGAGACCGCAACGACGAGCGCCTGCGGGTCTGCATTGCCGACGTCTTCCGAGGCGCAGATCACGATTCTCCTTGCAATGAAGAGCGGGTCTTCTCCTGATTCGATCATCTTTGCCATCCAGTAGACCGTTGCGTCGGGGTCGGACCCCCTCATGCTTTTTATGAAGGCGGAAATAGTATCGTAGTGGTCGTCTTCGTCATAGTAGAGCGTCTTGTTCTCTAAGACCTCTTTGACATGACCGAGGGTTATGACTCGTCCGCCTTCTCTCCCGCCTGACGAAAGGAAGGCGAGCTCAAGGATATTCAGCGCCCTTCTCGCATCACCCTCACTTACGGAAGCGATAAAGTCGATCGCCTCGTCTTCAATGGAGGCGTGATGGTCGCCGAGCCCCTTCGCATCTGAAAGTGCCCTTGTCACAAGCCTTTTCAGGTCGTCTTTAGGTATCGGACGGAACTGAAAGATCACGGACCGCGAAGAAAGTGCCGGGACAAGTGCAAAGAAGGGGTTTTGGGTAGATGCGCCGATAAGCGTTAATTCGCCTGTTTCGATATAGGGGAGGAGGGCGTCTTGTTGTATCTTATTGAAGCGGTGGATCTCGTCTACAAAGAGTATCGTTTTTTCAGACCTTATCGAGGAGACCGCCTCCCGTATCTCCTTTATGCCGGCGGTGACGGCGTTTATCGAGATGAATTCGGCCCTGGTCTTTTTTGCGATGATATGGGCAAGAGCGGTTTTCCCGGTTCCGGGCGGACCGTACAATATCAGTGAGACGATCTTGTCTTCCTCTATGAGTCTCCTGAGCGGTTTCTGAACGGCAAGCAGATGGGACTGGCCGAGGAAATCATCGAAATCCTCAGGCTGCATTCGCCACGCAAGGGGAGAAATCCTTCTTTGGGTCTTAAAAAGTTCCAAGTATCATAGTCCTCGACCGGGACTATGATTTACGCATGACTTTTGGTGTTGGGAAAGGGCCGAATATAAATGAAAATTGTTTCTGTGAATCTATGAAATGGCCCACAAAGGAGGACCCGGATGTGTTGTATTTTCTTTTTCCCCTGGTGCTTCCACCCAAAAGTGCGAAAACCATAGCCGCCAGCTTCATCAAAAATATTAGTATCCCGCCCTGCCGTGTACATGAAGAATCAGATCCGCCTATTGGATAGGTGGGTGCCGTAAAGGTGGCTTTAGGCTTTTGACACCTGGTCAACATGCACACCGACACCTTACGCAGGCTCCCAAAAGATCTAATTTGCCGGACCAACTTTTTCATATATCACTTACAGGGCAGGTAATTACCTCAAATACCCTATATTTAGTTATACCAGAACAGAGACTGTTTGAGCAAGGAAAAATTCTTTCGGCACGCGGCCCTTAGGTATTGTATTAATGGTTGTTTTTTAATAAACTATCATGGTGTCTATGAATCAGCCAGGTAATAGTGTGTCCAGGGCCGTCGCGGCGGGGATCCGCGGCTCACATAAGTAAAGATAGTGCTGCACAGACGACAGGAGGTCATATATGTTTGGTCTGGGAATGCCCGAGCTTATCGTCATCCTCATCATAATTCTCGTCCTCTTTGGGGCCAACAGGTTGCCTGAGATCGGCAGGGGTGTCGGCCAGGCGATAAAGAACTTCAAGAAGGCAACATCAGAGCCCGACGAGATAGACGTCACGCCCAAAAAAGAGGTGACGAAGGACAAAGGAGACGGAGAAAAGGGTAAGGGTGAATAGAGGGCCAGTAGCCGAGATCGACCTTTCCGCGCTTCACCACAACCTCGAAACAGTCAGAAAGATCATCGATGAAAGACCTGTTATTGCCGTTGTAAAGGCCGATGCTTATGGGCATGGATCGGTCGAGATCGCCAGGAGACTAGTCGGCCTGGGAGTTACTCACCTTGCGGTAGCCTATACGGGTGAGGCGAAACTGCTCCGGGAATCCGGTATAGATGCGGAGATCATCGTCCTTTTCGATCGGTCCGACATAGAAGAGTACTTCGAGTACGGGCTCGTCCCGGTAGTCCAGGACAAGGAAACCGCCCGGCAATTCGGCATTGAGGCAGTGAAAAGGGGCAGAAGCATCCGTGTTCATATGAAGGTGGATACCGGGATGGGGAGGATAGGGTTCATCCCCGGAAAGGCGGTATCCGATGCCGTCGAGATCTCGGGTTTGAAGGGGATAGAACTTGCGGGGCTGATGAGCCATTTTTCAGAGGCCGACCTTGCAGACAGGTCCTACGCGTTCCACCAGCTGAAGCTGTTCAACGAGATAAGGGGCGCCGTCGCCGCAAGAATCGGGAGGCCGCTTCTGTCTCATATCGCAAACAGCGCGGCGGCACTTACCTTTAAAGATGCCCTGATGGATGCGGTGCGGCCGGGGCTTCTGCTCTACGGGTATTCCCCGTTTCAGGAAGGGTTCGGCCTCAGGCCGCTCATGACGGTAAAGACGAGGGTGCTTGTGGTGAGGAGTCTTTGTACGGGAACACCCGTGAGCTACGGCAGGACCTTCGTTACAAAAAACGACAGTAAGATAGCCGTTGTCCCGGTCGGATATGCAGACGGGTACAGCCGCCTTTTTTCGAATAACGGGGAGATGCTTGTGCACGGCAGGAGGGCGCCTGTTGTCGGAAGGGTCTGCATGGATGTGACGATGCTCGATGTTACCGGCATCGGCGGCGTATGCGAGGGTGACGAGGTCGTTATTGTGGGCGGCCGGGGAGAAGAAACGATTACTGCGGCCGACCTTGCTGCAAGGATAGGCACGATCCCTTACGAGATCCTTACCTCTCTTGGCAGCAGGTCGAGAAGGGAATACATACATTGATCAAACCGGCGAAGGGGGTAAATCATGTCCAGACTGCCTAACCAATATGTGGGGATAGGGAAAAGGTTCAAGAAGTATTTCAATGCGCTGAGCGCGCTTGGAAAGGCCGCGAAGGGCTCAGGACCGCTCGATGAAAGAATGTCCCAGCTCATACAGCTTGCCGGGGCGGCGGCTGTGCGGTCGGAGGGCGCAGTACATTCCCATGCGAGGAGGGCGCTTGAGGCCGGGGCAAAGCCGGAGGAACTGTACCATACCCTCCTTCTGCTTACGAGTACGATCGGGTTTCCGACTGTATCCGCGGCGATCTCATGGATTGATGATGTTCTCTCCAAAAAAGAGCGGTGATTCTTATGCTCACGCGGGGAAGAACTTGAAATCTCCGTCATTTCAGGTGCAACCCCTTCTTCCTGTCTGACTTTAAGTCAAAATATAGGTTAAAATTCTCAATGTCACTGAGCGACTGCGATAACATACTGGTGAGAGGTGTGAACTGGATCGGCGATGCGGTAATGACGATGCCCGCATTAAGGGCGCTCCGACTTGCCAACCGGTCTTCGAAGATAACGCTGCTCGTAAAACCATGGGTCGCTCCCTTGTTTGAGAAGGACCCTAATATAGACGAGATAATGCTCTATTCGGACGAATATCATGGCCTTTCGGGAAGGATCAAACTCTCAAAAAAACTCAGGAGACAGGGTTTCTGTGCGGCGCTTCTTCTTCAAAACGCGTTCGATGCCGCCGTCATCACGGCTCTTGCGGGAATCCCCGAAAGGATCGGCTACGGCAGGGACATGAGGGGGTTTCTTCTTACGAAGGCCGTACCTTTTGATGCCCGGACTAAACGTCTGCACCATGTCGATTATTACCTCAACCTCCTTGAGACGGCCGGACTGCCTGCAACGAAATCCCTGCCCTGGATTTATCTTCAGCTCGAAGAAAGGGTCGGGGCAAGAGAAATGTTGAGGGATCTGAAACGGCCGGTTGTCGCGTTCAACCCCGGGGCGGCGTACGGGTCTTCGAAGAGATGGCATCCTGAAAAATTCGCCGAGGTGGCAATAAGGGTCATCCATGACCTCGGCGGGAGCGTGCTGGTTTTGGGGGGACCTGCGGAGACGTCTATTTCGGATGAGATATGCAAAACGGTGAGTGGTTCGGTTTCCGGCGCGTCATATGAAGAGCGTGTCTTGTCTGTAGCCGGGAAGATGAACCTCCGCCAACTGGCTGCCCTGATCTCGGAGTGCGACCTTCTGGTGACCAACGATTCGGGTCCGATGCATATAGGATATGCCGTAGGCACGCCGCTGGTCGCTGTTTTCGGCTCGACCTCAGCTGATCATACCGGCCCTGTCGGCGAGGGGAGCAGGGTAGTCAGAAAAGATATCGAGTGTGCCCCTTGCTATGAGAGGAGCTGCAGCCGCGGGGATTTGAAGTGCATGGACCTTATTCCTGCCGACGAGGTATTCGAGGCAGCCAGAAGTTCGATTAGCTCTCGCAGGGCGGTATTTTTCGACAGGGACGGCACACTTTGCAGGGATGCCCATTTTCTTAACAGAATGGAAGACCTTCAAATTTTCGGCAAGATTGATGTCCTTGAGAGGCTTAAGGAAAAAGGGTTCTCCCTGATCGGCGTTTCAAACCAGTCGGGGGTGGCAAGGGGAGTCGTGGAAGAGGAGTTTGTACGAAAGGTGAACAGGCTCTTTATGGACTCATACGGGTTCGAAGACTTTTATTACTGCCCCCACCACCCCGATGAACATTGTTCCTGCAGAAAGCCGGAGCCCGGGCTTCTCTATCGGGCCAGGGCGGAGCATCACATCGACCTGAGGGCATCCTACGTAGTAGGCGATAAAGAGACGGATCTACTTCTTGCCAGATCGGTCGGCGCGAAGGCAATTCTTGTAAAAACCGGAAAGGATGAAACTTCTCCTTATGCGGATTTTGTCGCGGAAGATCTGGAAGCGGCCGCGGGTTTTATCCTTGGAGTGAGAGGCGGTTAGGCCGTCAGCAGGGCCGGAAAATGGTATACTACGTATCGTGTTAGGTGCAGCGGCAGCTCATACCATATCGCTGGTGAAAACCCCAAGAAAAATTCTGATCGTCAAGCCCAGTTCCCTGGGCGATGTGGTGCATAGTCTCCCTTTCCTTAGTGCGGTGAAGTCATGTTTCCCAAATTCGGAAATTCACTGGGTTATTGCGAAGGGGCTTGAGGGGCTGCTCGATGGGAATCCTATGATCAACAAGCTTATCGTCATTAACAAGGATCTCTGGAAGAGGATTTCGCGGGCCGTCGACACTGTTCGGGAGGTGAGGAGGCTTTTTAAAGAAATAAGGGAGGAACAATACGATCTGGTGGTGGACCTTCAGGGCCTACTGCGCAGCGGCCTCATCACGCTGGCTTCCCGCGCTCCTGCAAGGATCGGTTTTACAGAGGCCAGAGAAGGCAGCAGGTTTTTTTATACCGCGACGGTACGGGGAGGGAAAGACCTGCATGCAGTCGACAGGTACCTAAAGATCGCAACTGCGCTGGGTTGTGAAGCGGATGGCGCCGTCTTCCCATTCCCTCTCACTAAGGACAGCGACTCGTGGGTGAAGGCTTTCAAGAGTGACCTCAAGGAGTATATAGTTTTTGTCCCGGGGGCAAGGTGGACGACCAAGATCTGGCCCGCAGAGAATTTCGGTAAAGTGGCTTCGCTGGTTCCGGTCCGGTCGGTGGTGGTCGGAAGCGGGGCGGATAAGGGGATTGCCGAGAAGGTCGTGGCGTCTTCTCTGGGGAAGGCGGTATCGGTAGCCGGCAAAACAAGTCTTACAGAACTGATCGAAATAATGAGGGGGGCGAGGCTCGCTGTTTCGAACGATTCAGGTCCGATGCATATCGCCGCCGCCTTAGGCGTGCCGGTGGTCGCCATATTCGGACCGACGAGTCCTGAGAGGACAGGCCCTTATGGAAGTTCGCATGTGATTGTAAGGAGCGGCGCCGCCTGTTCGCCCTGTTTTAAGAAAAAATGTGTGGATTTGAAGTGCATGAAGGAAGTTACCGCCGCAGGGGTCGGTAAAAGGGTGAGGGAGTTGCTTGAAGCTTTGAAGTAAATCACGGACGCCGTGGACGTATCTCAAGTACTTACGATACCGTGCAATTCATAAACTGCATCCCTCATATTTCCCTCGTATTTTTCCAATTTACTTTATCTTCCGTTTATGTTATGTATAAACCTGAAACGGGGAATCAGGCATTTTCTGAGGACAAAGAAGTTTGTCGGGGACAAATATGGTCAGTAGCAAGGAGGTAGACGGATGAAACTCGGCATCTTTGTAAACACCAATAGACATCTCAATCATGTGATAGGCATCGTGAAAGCAGCCCTTGCGAAGGGGCACGAAGTCCTTATGTTCAACATGGACGACGGCACAAAACTGCTCGGCGCTCCCGAGTTCGCGGAACTATGCAGGACAAAGGGCGTCGGCATGAGCTTTTGCAACCATAGTGCCAAGGGGCTGGATGTTGCGACCGAAGGACTGCCCTCTGAGATAGTCTGCGGCAGCCAGTACCATAACGCTGTCATGAACCACGATGCAGACAGGGTTATCGTTTTATAGACGCAAATAGTTAGCGAGATAATAGGGAGGAATTGTTGTGAAGATTCTCCATTTGCTCAAGGATGGACCGACGAAGTTGTCCGATCAGATAATCAGCACGCAGTCGAAGGAACATGACGTCAAGGTCGTAGACCTGTCGAAGGGCGTGGTGTCCTACGAAAGCATCGTCGATGATATATTCTCGTATGACAAGGTGATATCCTGGTAATAAGGGGAAGTAAATCCGGGTGGATCAGGACCTGATGGAAAGACCTGTCCCATCACGAAAAAGGAGGCACTAAAGTCATTACTGAAGAAGCAGTGTTTCTTGAAATCGGGGGCGTCGTCGACGCCCTTATTTTTTTAAAACATGGCGAGTCGCGATAAGCATCGGAACTTAGGTGTCCTTGCCGTATCTCTGCTTACGCCTCTGGCGTACCTTGCCCTTTATTACGCAAGGACCCTTGACGACAACAGGCTTTCAAGCTGGCAATGGTGTTTTCAGGACCGCGGAGCTTGGGGCGTTTTTCTTGCCGTCTCAGCAGGATGCGTCCTTTCGTACTTTCTCGCAACAGTTACCGTCCGTCTCGGAAATCGGGTCGTAGTCCTTTTTCTCACCTCATTTGTCGCGGCATCGCTGTTTTGGCCTGAGCCCGAAGTGATTGTCGATGCGTCGAGATATTTTACGCAGGCAAAATATCTCGAGCTCTATGGGATAAGGTATTTCCTTACGGAGTGGGGCAAAGGCATCTCTGCCTGGACCGATATGCCCCTGGTGCCTTTTCTGTACGGGCTCGTCTTCAGATTTTTCGGCGAGGTAAGGGTATATGCGCAGATTTTTACTACCGTCCTCTTTTCGCTGAGCACGGTACTTACCTATCTTATAGGCAGGGAGCTATGGGACGAGGAAGTCGGATTTTATGGAGGATTATTTCTCCTTGGCATGCCTTATCTCTATACGGAGGTACCTCTTTTGCTTGTCGATATCGCCACGATGTTCTTCCTCCTCTCGGCGGTCGTCACGGTGATGAAGGCGCTGAAAAGCGGGGGGACGATGATCGCCATCTCGGCCTTTGCAATATTCCTCGCTTTTTTCTCTAAATACTCGGCGTGGCTTATGCTTTCTATCTTGCCTGTGACGGTAGCGGTCAATCTTGCGCAGGAACGTTCGAGGCCGGAGACAGCGAGGCAGCAGACGACCATTCTGATTTTGCGGGCGTCGTATATCATCCTTCTTGCCTCGCTGCTGATAGGTCCCGTAGTGATGTACAAGTCCGGCGTAATTTCGGACCAGATAAAGCTCCTGATTACCTATCAGAAACCGGGCCTCAAGCGCTGGGGAGAAAGTTTTGTCTCCACCTTTTTCTTCCAGATACACCCCTTAATTTCCCTGGCGGCGTTGTACTCGGTCTATGCCGCCCTGAAGAAAAGAGACATAAGGTATGTTGTGGTGGTCTGGTTGGTAGGCCTTGTTCTTTTGATGCAGATCAGAAGGATACGCTACATCATAATGGTGTTGCCCATGCTGTCACTTGCGGCGTCGTACGGACTGTGTGAGATGAAACGCGCGGATATGAGAAAATTTCTCGCTGCCTGCATAGTTACCTCATCTTTTGCCGTTGCCCTCTTTGCGTACCTTCCCTTTATGCAGAGGCTGAGCGCGGTGAATCTGCAGGAATCCGGAAGGTTCCTTGATTCCCTCCCGGAGCGAAACGTTGAGGTCTTTACCCTGGCCCCTCAGGAGCCCGCGGTGAACCCCGAGGTGTCGGTACCCATACTGGATCTCTTTACGCAGAAAAAAATTATATATAACGGCAGCGGTATTCTGGCCGGAGACGAGCGCGAAAAGATCAAGAATTCTTCACTTAGGTTTACGCTCGAATTTAAGAACCCTTCTTATTACCGCGGCCGGGACTATCGCGATGACGATACTGTCGTGGCGGTAATCTCAGAGAGCGCAAACGATCCGCTGTCTTCCGAGATCGAAAGACGGACAGCGGGTTACCGCCCAATAGCGGCGTTCGATAAGTACGAAGGGATATTCCGCTACAGGACGAGCGTAAGGATCTATGAAAGGGATGCCTTGAGGGCTTTACAGGGCGGTCAGTAGGCCTGGGGTGCGTTTAATAATTTCTAGGGCGGCATTACTGTCCGGAAATGAGGTGTCATGCCCGCAACGCTATTTTGGTGAGGCGCAGGAGTTTTTCTTGACTTATGGGTTTCGAAATGTGGCCGACTACGCCCAGTTCAAAGGCCTCTCTTGCACTTGCTGCATTTGGGTCGCCGGTCAACATAAGCACGCTTACCGGCAGATTCTTTTTTCTTATTTCGCGCAGGATGTCGATCCCGCTATCGGTGTCGAGTTCTGTGACAATGTAGATTAAGTCAAACTCGGCCTCATCAATCCGTGCGAGTGCCTCTTCACGGCTTCTTGTGATAACTACCGTATATCCCTCTTGAGTGAGAACGCTTTCAAAGGCAGACCTGATACTGTCTTCATTGTCAATAAGAAGAATTTTCGGTCTGCTTTCGTCGCCTTCTGTCATGTGGTCCCGTTATGCAGGTCGTTCACTTCAGCTCATAATACTCCGTCAGAAGGGAAAGTTGTCAAGTTATTTTTTTACTCCTAAAATTACAACTTTAGGGAAAATATTAATGCATAATTTAGCAATTTAAGAACTCATCATTGGGCGGTATTGTGCATTGACAAAGAAATCTGCGATGTGCTATTTTCATCAAAAACGTAGGGGGAGAACATGGAAACTGTCGCAGAAAGTGTTACTTTAGGGTTCATCATCTCGGGCCTGGTTGTCGGGGGCCTGATCGGGTTTGTGCTCCAGCGAGGCAGGTTCTGTATGAACACCGCCTTCAGAGACACAATCTTCATCAAGGACTTCACGATGTTCCGGGCTTATCTGCTTGCGCTGATAATCATGATCATCGGGTCGAATGCGCTGAATGACATGGGTATCATCCACCTGAAAGCCCAGTCGTTTTATCCTGTGGCGAACATAGTGGGCGGCTTTATATTCGGTCTCGGCATCGTCCTTGCGGGCGGCTGCGGCAGCGGCATTATCTATAGAGTCGGCGAAGGACAGATGGCTTCATGGGTTGCAGTACTTGGGTTCTTTCTCGGCATCGGTGCTACGTCGAACGGGGTGTTGAAGCCGATAAATGATGCAATGAGGAGCGTTCAGGTAGGGCCGCCGGGGATGACCCTGATGACCATAATCGGAGACGCATCTGCCACAAAGTGGATCATTATCGCGGTGCTCTGCGGTCTTCTTTCGATCTTTGTCTTAATGGGCAAGCCTTTTAACTTAGGAAAGCAGAAGGGTTTTTTCTGGTCGGTAGCGGCGGTGCTGATGGGAATATTAGGGGTGGTCACCTTTTGGGCTTCAGAGCATTGGGGCTCTCCGGGGTTCGCCCGAGGCCTGAATTTTACTACTCCGACGGGTGAAGTCTTCTTCACGCTACTTACCGGCGACGCAAAGTCGCGCTTTTTCCCGATGTACGATTTGGGGCCGTTTAAGGTGACATGGGCCGAGTTTTATATTATCGGCGTGCCGTTGGGCGCCTACATTAGCGCGCGGATTCTCAAGGAATTCAAATGGAAGATACCTCCGGCAACCGAGATGCTTACCGTCTTGGGCGGAAGTGTCATGATGGGTTTTGGCGCAGTCTGCGCGGGAGGATGTAACGTCGGGCAGGCGCTTACCGGGTTCTCGACCCTCTCGATCGGCAGCATCGCGGCCACGATCTTTATTATCCTCGGGAACTGGACGATGGTGTATTTCAAGTTCATCAAGCCGATGGGCGAAGAATAACGGTTTTTTTACGGGTGACCAAACCTGAGAGGGCGGTGCATAACCGTTCTCTCAGGTTTTTTTGTTGGGAAGGACGCTCGTGCGATGAAGTATTCTGAGCTGCCCGCTGGAAAAAAAGATGTGAACACCTTTAGACTAATACTATGGTGATCGATGGAAGGCGGCTGCGGACGCGGGAACTGTTTCTTGTGCTGAGGGATGCGCTGAAGACGCAGCCCGGCCACGACGTATCTATAGAACTGTTAGTTGACAGGGAGTGCGATTTCGTGCAGGTGAAGGCCTTTCTGAGGATGTCGGGTTGCCTGGCTGAAATGGAAGAAAGAGACGGGCTGCATGTTGTGCGAATATCGGGCGGCTGCTGCGGCTGCAGATGAAAAGGGCCCTGCTGCCAAGGAGAGCATGAACCGTCCTGCAAATGATATATTGATCCTCGGGGGAGGTCTTACAGGCCTCTCGGCCGGATGTGTACTGACGAGGGCCGGCCGGAGGGTAACAGTTTTCGAAAGTGACCCGGTGGTGGGGGGCCTTTCAAAGACGATTCGAAAAGGACGGGTTCCGTTTCGATCTGGGAGGGCACAGGTTTTTTACGAAGGACAGGACCGTCGATGAGTTCGTCAGAGGACTGATGGGCGAGGAACTGATCTGGGTCAACCGTACGAGCAAGATATACCTGCGTGGAAAATATTTCGACTATCCCCTTAAACCTATGAATGCCATGTTCGGCCTGGGTATTCCGACAACGCTCAGGATAATGGCCGATTACGGCGCTGAAAAGGCGAGGGGGCTGATAAAGACTTCGGAGAACGTTTCTCTTGAGGACTGGGTGGTGAGTAATTTCGGCAGGACGATGTTTACAATCTACTTCAAGGAATACAGTGAGAAGGTCTGGGGCATCGACTGCAGCAGGATAAGCGCCGAGTGGGTGGCTCAGCGGATCAAAGGACTTTCTCTTGCGAAGGCCGTCAAGAATGCCTTTTTCAAGTTCAGCGGGAAAGACCTTCCTACCCTCGCAGACAGGTTCATATACCCGAAGCTCGGGATCGGCCGGATATCGGAACGACTGAAGGAAGAGATAGAGAAGGCAGGTGACGTGCAGACGGGTACAAGGGTTGCGCGTCTGCATCACTTGGGCTCAAGGATTGAGAGCGCGGAAGTGATAACCCACAGAGGGGCCGCTGTCCTTCGCGGCGGCGAATTTGTCTCCAGCATGCCGCTGACCAATCTGGTACGGATGCTCGATCCAGCTCCTCCCGGGCATATACTCGATGCGGCTTCGAAACTTAAATTCAGGGACCTTGTGGTGGTCGCTCTAATGGTCGACAGGAAAAGGGTGACTGACCAGACGTGGATATACATACCGGAACAGAGCATCCCCTTCGGCAGGATCCATGAGCCGACGAACTGGAGCAATCAGATGTCGCCCGAGGGGAAAACGCTCCTTGTAACGGAATTCTTCAGTTTTGCAGGGGATGCGACATGGAACGCTGATGACGGCGCGCTCACGAATATCGCGGTAGAAAACATGGAGCGCCTGGGTTTTATCAGTGCTCGCGAGGTAATCGGCAGTGTCGTGGTCAGGACCCCTAAGGCTTATCCTCTCTTTGAGGTCGGGTATCGGGAACTCTGCGATGAACTCTACGACTATCTCGGCCGGTTCGAAAACCTCCATATGGCCGGCAGGGCGGGGATGTTCAGGTATTACAATATGGACCACGCAATAGAATCCGGCATTACGACCGCAGAGAAGATTTTGGGGAAAGGAAACGACTTTGCTATGGAAGAGGATGGCGCCGCAAGACTCGTCTTTGCAGGGAACGCGAAATGAGATGCGCCCTGGTCATACCGTCGTGGGTGCCGGAAGATATCTTCTCGTCAAAGACGGCGAGCTCGCAGATTAATTACTGGCAGCCGCTGGGGACGCTTTACGTGGCAGCAGTGCTTAAGAGGGCGGGGCATGAAGTGAAATTCCTCAACGGCGCTTTTATGGACCATGAGGAACTTATGAGGCAGACCCGCGAATTCGGCCCTTCCTTCATCGGTATTTACTCGACTACCTTCGGGTGGGAGAAGGCGAAGAAGACCGCATCGGAGCTAAGGGCGATATACGGGAGGCACATATTCCTCTGTGCGGGAGGGCCTTACCCTATCGCCGTGCAGGAGAAATGTCTCGAAGACGCCGGGGACCTTTTCGATGCGATCGTGACGGGTGAGGGCGAGTTTACTTCCCTTGAAATTGTTGAAAGACTTGATGCCGGCAAGGACCTCGAAGGGGTGCAGGGTGTTGTCTTTTGTTCAGGAGGGAAGATCGTCAAGAACGAGCCTAGGCCGCTGATTACCGACCTCGATATCCTTCCTTTTCCGGCGAGGGAACTCCTTGGCGATGCAAACCTCTATATCCCCCCTCCTGCTACGTACCGAAGAAAGCCGGTTGCCGTACTGATGACGTCGAGGGGCTGTAACAGAAGGTGTATCTACTGCTTTCAGATTGACAAAGACCGTAAGCTCGGGGTCAGATACCGGGGTGTAGAGAACGTTCTTCAGGAGATCGAACATTGTCTTAAACAGGGATACAGGGAGATCAAGTTCATAGACGATACGCTGGCCGCGGATTACGACAGGGCCATGACCCTGGCCTCCGAGATCAAGGCGCGGAAGTTCGATTTCACCTGGTTCGCCTCTGCGTGTGTCAACCAGGTCGACAAGCCCCTCTTGCAGGCGTTTAGGGACGCCGGATGCTGGGCAATACTGTTCGGCGCCGAAAGCGGCGTGCAGAAGAACCTAAATACAATCCGTAAGGGGACGACGCCGGAACAGATCAGAAAGGCGGTAAAGGCCGCTCAGGAGGTTGGGCTCAGGGTGAGTACGCCCTTTATGTTCGGCATCCCCGGCGAGACCTTCGAAGAAGGGCTCCAGACCATAGAATTCGCCCTGGACCTCAATCCGGACATCGCCAACTTTCACGCCATCACGCCTTTCCCGGGGACTTACCTTTACGACAACCTCGATAAATACGGTACGATATCCGAAGAACTAAGGGATTATACCTATCAGGGCGCGGCGTTCATCCCCCACACAATGACGAAGGATGAGATACTTACACTCAGGCAGATCGCATTCCGGAGGTTTTATTCGAGGCCTTCTTTCATCGCAAAAAGGCTCTTTGAGCTGAGAAACCCCCATGACTTTGCGGCCGCGTTTAAAAGCATGAAGAGCCTCTTTTGGCTCTGGACAAAAAGAGACCTGTTTAAGAAAAGGAAGAGCGCCGCGTCCGCCTAGTGCTTTTTTTCATACCATGAGACACCTGTCACGCGCCCGTTGGATTTTTGTTGACAAAGGGGAATTGCATCACTAACATGAAGTATGAATTCCGGTACCACTCTGCGAATTTCTATGAACAATAGAGGATAAGATCATGATGAGGAAAATAGTCATCTCCGTTTTGTTAGTACTCGTGATAGGCGGTGGGGCGTGGTATTACTTCAACCGAACCCATCATACCAAGATAGAGTCGATCCTGAGTAATCCGAAGGAATATGAAGGGAAAGAGGTCACTATTGAGGGGGAAGTTACAGACCGGACGGCCTTTTTTACCACGATGAAATTCTTCAGGCTTAAAGATAAGACAGGTGAAATTATTGTGCTTACCAAAAAAGCGTTGCCTGAAGTGAAGTCCTCAGTCAGTGCAAAAGGAAGGATAGATGAGGCGTTTCAGGTCGGTGACGAGAAATTGGTGGTTTTTGTGGCGGAATCTGTTGAACAAGAGGGTGGGAACAAGTGATGTAGTCAGGAGTCTGTGCAAAAACTCCCCGGTAGCAGAAGTGCTTACAGTCCTTCTCCCACGAGCATTGCCACCGGGAAACAGGAGAAGACATCGGCCAAGGCCAATACCCTGTTTTCAGCTCGGCGAACCGCTTTCACCTTTTCTCCTGTGAGAACATTTGTAAAGATATTGCCCGAGATTTCATCCGGCAGCAGAATCCCGGTCTTCCCCCACACTTTTTCTCCAAATGGAACTTCAACGGTAAAATGCGAGACTTGAGTCATAAACCTAGGAACAATAACAAGAACAGTCTTATTGTCTCTTTGTCGCGCAAATCCGCAGACCTGATCTTTTAATTCTCCCTCTGCCGTGAGCGGCATATAGGCTCCTTCCATAAAGAGCATATGGTTCTCTCCCCGATACGTCAGTGCCCTAGATGTGACATAAAGTTTTACGGACCCGTCTTCCCACTTCTCGATGAGTTCTTTCAATACTACTTTTAAATCCGGTCCGTACTTTGCCATGTTTTCTTTCAGAGAGGTAAGCATTGTCCTCCTGCGGTCGAAATCGACAGGCCTCCGGTTATCCGGATCACAAAGACTGAAATCCCATATCTCAGTCCCCTGATAGAAATCAGGAACGCCCGGGCAAGTTATTTTTAGCAATGTCTGCGATAAGGAATTCAACATGCCGAAAGAGGAAATCGTCTTTTGGAAAGGTTCGAACTCCTCAAGAAATTTGTTGCCGGCACTAATCGCCAAAATGGCATCGATAAAAGAGGTCACGCCATCTTCATAAGCTACGTTTGAATTTATCCAGCTAGTATTGACTTTAGCCTCCCTTAGCGCTTTTATGATATATTCTTTGACCCTCTTTTTGAAGACATCGTATTCGGTCTCATCGGGACGGCCAAGCGGCCAGGCGCCAATGAGTGTCTGGTAAATAAGACACTCTTCATTACGGTCCGGTATATCCCGTCCTTCAACGACAGTCTTTTTTTTCTTGTTGAGGTAACTCCACCTGGTGAGACATTCTCTCCATTTGTCAGGGATCTCTGAGAGGACATTTATCCTTGCCCTTACATCTTCGCTCCGTTTTGTGTCATGGGTGGAAGTCGTGATAAGGGCGTGGGGCCAGAACTTGAGCCTGTCCAGATTCTGTCCATGAAATGCCTCCAGGGACAGACCGAACCTGTCAGGGCTTCCGCCGACCTCATTAAGCGAAACGAGGCGGTTATACACGTAAAAGGCTGTATCTTCGACCCCCTTTGCCATGACAGGCGCTGTAAGCTGCTGGAACTTCATCGCGAAATCGAACCACTCTTTCTTATCTTCTTCGCTAAAGTCTTCAGGGAATTTGAGCAAAAGGACATCTCCGAGAAAATCGAATATGAATGCGCTGATAGCGGGATTTTTTCTTTTAGCCTTGGAAATCGCCGCCTCTATGTACTGACGGTCTCTGTCTTTAACGGTCGATGAATTTATATACGTCCTGTAGACCGGAAAAAAGGCGATGACTTCGGTTATTGCCCCGGTTAGGCTGTTCAGTGTTAAATCCCGGGTATGCCTGTTCTTTTCAGAGATGTTGTTCAGGTAATTTCCGAGGGTGTTTATCTCGCCTGACATGGCTACTTGCATCACGAGCTTCTTCGTTTCATACACCACATCGGCAAAATGATTTTTGGTCCCCGAGAACTTTGCGTAGAGGTTATCGAACATCTTTGCATTTTTCGTGTCTATGAAGATTCCGTTTAGAGAATTCAAAAAAACATAACCCGTCGTTCCGAAAATAGGCCAGTCCTCAGGCATTTTTTCGCCCTTTGTGAGGATTTTTTCTCCGACTATATAGAAGGGCTTGTACTGCGGGTCTGCCGACAATAGCCTCTCATATCGCCTCAACACTTCCGGGACCACATCAGACTGTTCATGATCATCATCTTCCGAGACTTCAGCGAAGACGAGTCGGCTGAAACATTCACGTTGAAGCTTTTCAAAATATTCTGAAGGGTTGTACAGGCCGTCCGGGTGGTCGACCCTTAATCCGGTGACCCTTTTTTTTTCGACAAGCCTGAATATCAGTTTGTGGGATTCCTTAAAGACGGCCGGGTCTTCGGTCCTCACCGCGGCTAGGTTATTTACGTCAAAAAACCTGCGGTAATTAATCTCTTCATTTGCGACTCGCCAATGTGAGAGCCTCCATACCTGTTCAGCGAGGAGTCCATCCAGAAGATTGAAGCTCCTCGGGTCGCCCTTCTTGCCGTTAAATATATCCACATTTGCGTCAATGAAGTCCCTTATTTCGGCGCTTTCACGGTACAGCGTTAAAAGACGCTTCTTGATGATCTCCTTTTCGCGATATCGTTCCTCGATTTTTTCCCTATCTTTCTCTGTGGCCGGAGGCAGGTGCTTGAGGGCGGTGACTATGCTCAAGAGTTCGGTCAGATGAGGACCATTATCGGTGATTAGGTTCTGAAGGTCTTCGAGGCGGTGCTGGAGTAAAAAAATGTAAGTCTCAGGCGATATGGGAAACTTCTGTTCCTGATAACAGATGAAGAATGCGCCTTCGTCAAACATTAACTTCAGTTCCTGACTTTCAAGTACCTTACCATACTGGTCTCCAAGAAGAGGGATGTGAAGTTTGCCGGAGAGCTTTTTCACAGCCGGATTCCAGTCTACGTCGAAGAAGACAGCATAGGGAGAAGTCCTTCCATTTTCGAGGAGGTCCATCCACCAGGGGTTTTCACTTTCGCAACTCATGTGGTTAGGAACGATATCGAGAACCTGTCCCATTCTATATTTGTCCATTTCCCCTGCAAATGCATCATATTCTTTTTCTGTTCCAATTTCCGGGTTCAGTGCAGAGGGGTCAACGATATCATATCCGTGAAGGCTTCCCTTCCGTGCCTTGAAGTAGGGAGATGCGTAGACATCGCTAATGCCGAGATCGTGGAGATAGGAGACTATCCCCCGGGCATCATTGAATCCGAAGGTGTGATTGAACTGAAGCCTGTAGGTCGAAACAGGTATCCTGGGAAAGGACTTGTCTGTATCCTCCATGCTACCCTTCCGGCAATATGGTCGAAAGATGGTGGATGCTGATGTCGTGCTTAAATTCGAAGGGGGCGATTGTTTCTTCCATTCCTCTATCACTCTCCTTTTTTCAAATCTTATCATGTCTTGATTGTTGTGACAATCTCACCAGTTCCCTGACAAAACGGCGTTACGGGGATTATTGTCCACCGGCCCGGACGATTTTCAACGTTACTTCGAGTTAGGTGAGAAGCCTATGAAACCTCAAAAATAGTGTCGCGTTGACAGTATCCGGTATTTTGATATGCTTTTAGTGAAAGAGTGTTTCGCCAAAGGAGTGCTGTTGATGGACCGGTTTATTTGTATCCATGGGCATTTTTATCAACCCCCCAGGGAAAGCCCCTGGCTGGAGGCGATTGAGATCCAGGATTCTGCGTTCCCGTACCACGACTGGAACGAGCGGATTTCAGCCGAATGCTACGCTGCAAACGCAGTGTCGAGAATCTGGGACACGGAAGGACGAATCGTCCAACTCGTGAACAATTATGTCAACATAAGCTTCAACTTTGGTCCGACTGTCCTGCTCTGGATGCAGAAGTATGCCGCCGAAGCCTATGAGGCAATTCTGGAGGCTGACAGGCGGAGTGTAGAGAAATTCTCGGGTCATGGCTCAGCAATGGCCCAAGCTTACAATCACATGATCCTGCCGCTGGCCAACAGCCGCGACAAGAAGACCCAGATTATTTGGGGAATAAAGGATTTTGAGTATCGCTTTGGACATAAGCCGGAAGGGTTGTGGCTTCCGGAGACGGCGGTAGATCTGGAAACCCTGGACATAATGTCACAACACGATATCGCATTTGTCATACTTTCCCCCAGTCAGGCGCGGAAGGTCCGGGTCCTTGGCAGTGATAAATGGCAAGATGTCAGCGGCGGGAGAATCGATCCAGGAATGGCTTACAGGGTATCGCTGCCTTCAGGCGGCGTTATGAACCTGTTCTTCTACGACGGCTCCATTTCACATGCTCTGGCATTTGAAGGACTTCTAAACAGCGGAGAGACATTCGCCAAGAGGCTTTTGTCCGCGTTCCCCGACGGCCATTCCTCTCCACGCCTCGTCCACATCGCAACGGATGGCGAAAGCTACGGCCATCACCATCGCGGCGGCGACATGGCCCTCGCTCACGCGCTCCATTACATTGAGTCCAACGGACTTGCGCAGTTGACGAATTATGGCGGGTATCTGGCGGACCATCCACCGACGCACGAAGTGAAAATCTTTGAAAACAGCTCGTGGAGCTGCGCTCACGGAATAGAGCGTTGGCGGTCGGATTGCGGGTGTAACAGCGGAGGCCACCCGGGTTGGAACCAGGCCTGGCGGGCCCCCCTGCGTGCGGCGCTGGACTGGCTGCGAGATACCGTTACCCCGGCCTATGAACAATTGGCCGGACAATTTCTGTCCGATCCGTGGGCGGCCCGGGACGACTACATCGACATTATTGTTGATCGGGCACCCGAGCGGGTCAGTGCTTTTTTGAGCCGCCACGCGGCCCGCCCATTAAGCTATGAGGACGAGATGACGGTCCTGAAGCTCATGGAGCTCCAACGCCACGCAATGCTCATGTACACAAGTTGTGGTTGGTTTTTTGACGACCTTTCCGGGATTGAAACGGTCCAGGTCATACAATATGCGGGCAGGGTCCTTCAGTTGGCCGACCAGCTTTTTCACGATATCTATGAACCTGACTTTCTCGAACATCTTGAGGTTGCAAAGAGCAATATACCTGAACACGGTGACGGCCGCAGAATTTATGAAGTATTCGTCAGGCCTGCCATGCTTGGATTGACCGCTGTGGGTGCTCACTATGCCATAAGCTCTCTGTTCCAGATCGAGGGTGAACGAAACTCGATTTATTCGTATTCTGCCGCCATGGAGGATTACCGAAGTTTCCAGGCAGGCAGCACAAAGCTCGCAATCGGGCGCGCAAAGGTCACTTCAAAAATTACACGCATATCCGCAAGCTTGTGCTTTGGCGTTTTACATCTTGGTGACCACAGTATCTCCTGCGGCACCGGTGAATATCAGGGAGCGCAGAAATATGAGGCCCTCGTAAAAAATGTTTCAGATGCTTTTGCCGTAGCTGACTTCCCGAAGACCATACTTTTAATTGGTCAATACTTCGGGGCGTCTACGTATTCTCTGACATCGTTGTTTGCCGATGAGCGGCGAAAAGTCCTGAACATGATCATGGAGCCGACCCTGAGAGAGGCCGAAGCTTTATATAGCTCGATTTACGAACACCATGCTCCCTTGATTCGCTTTCTGACCGGGTCCGGCACGCCACGACCAAAAGTCCTTTCTGTCGCAGCGGACCTGTGCCTGAATGCCAAACTTCGTGGAGTACTTCAAGGGGATGGACTTGATCCCCAGGTAGTGAGACCCCTTCTGGAAGAAGCTCGTTTGGCCGGCGCAACCCTGGATGAGGCTGCCCTGGGATTGCTACTGAAAATCAACATTGAGCGTCTCGCCCAGCAAGCCCTCGATCAATGTGAGGACCTTTCCTGCATGGAGAGATTGAATAATGCCGCAAAACTGGTCCGGACATTGCCGTTTGAGATCAATCTGTGGCAAATCCAGAACATCTGCTACAAAATCCTCCACACAAAATGGGCCGACTTCAAGGAGAAAGCCGGTCTGGGCGACAAAAAAGCTCAGGAATGGATACGCAATTGCACGGAAGTGTCCGAGAATTTCAAACTACAGGTGCCCCAGGCCTAGATAACGCTCCATCTAATCCCTTTTTTAAAAATACCCGGTACAGGACGAAACTGTATGGGGCGATGCTCAGAGATGTTTTGCCTTCATTGAGTCCTATATCTCCCGGCGCGCGGCCTCCGGTTCCGCCCCATCTTGCGGCTGAAGATTCGATCACCTTTTTCCACCTCCCCTCCGGCAGCGCAAAACAGGCGTTGAGGATGTTGTCGCCGAAATTATAGAGACAGAAGGCCTCGTCATTATTAACCCGACTTATGATATATAACGCATCGTGGCCTTCGAGACCCCTTACTTCCCTGTTTTCCTTTACGCGGTTCCTTAGTGCGGGGATCTCTTTTCGCAGTCTTATCAGCTCCCTGTAAAACTCATAAAGCAGCTTGTAAGTCCCTCTTTCTGAAAGATCGGTGTCGAGCTTCGAATCAAGGAAGGTCTTTTCGTCCTGCGGATCCGGGACGTTGCCCTTCCATCCGAAGGCGGCGAACTCCTTTTTCCTGCCCTCCTTCACCGCCCGGGAAAGATCAGGGTCGGAGTGACTGGTGAAATAGCAAAAAGGCGAGGTTTCACCATATTCCTCCCCCATAAAAATGAGGGGCGTGAAAGCCGAAAATATTACCGCTCCCGCAACAAGTTTCAGTTCTTCGAGAGAAAGGGTCCCGCTCAACCTGTCCCCCGCCATCCTGTTTCCGACTTGATCGTGGCTCTGCGAAAATACAATAAACTGTTCTGCCGGCCGGTCCTTTGAGCTGTTTCCGTGCCGCCGTTTTCGGTAGTGGGAATACTGACCTGCGTATACGAAGCCGTCCCTGAAGGCCTTTTCGAGATGCGCTATCTTTCCGAAGTCTTCATAATATCCGTTCTTTTCGCCCGTGACAAGCGCATGGAGGGAGTGATGGAAATCGTCGTCCCATTGCGCGTCAACACCATGTCCGCCGATCTCCTGAGGGGCAATGATCCTTGCGTCGTTCAGGTCGCTTTCCGCGATGACCAGGACTTTCCTGCCGAGTATCTTTGCATAGGAGCGTACCTCATCACAGAGCTCCTTCAGAAAATGTCTTGCGCTGAAGTCAAATATTCCATGCACCGCATCGAGCCTGAGGCCGTCGACGTGGAACTCGCCGATCCAGTAAAGCGCATTCTCGATAAAAAAACGCCTCACCTCGTCGCTGTAGGGGCCGTCGAAGTTGATCGCATCGCCCCATGGCGTTTTATACCGGTCTGTGAAGTAGGGTCCATACCGGCCTAGATAGTTTCCCTCCGGGCCGAGATGGTTATACACCACATCAAGGACCACCGCGAGTTCTTTTTTATGGGCCGAGTTGATCAACTTTTTCAACCCCGCGGGGCCGCCGTAAGTATTCTGGGGAGCGAAGGGATAAACCCCGTCATATCCCCAGTTCCTGTTTCCCGGAAATTGGACGACCGGCATAAGTTCTATCGCAGTGATTCCGAGGTCGGCGAGATAATCAAGGCGCGGGATGACAGACTCGAATGTCCCTTCGTGCGTGAACGTGCCCGTGTGCAGTTCGTAAATAATCAGGTCCCTCAGGGATATCCCTCTCCATTCATTATCGTCCCACAAGAATTCCTCAGGATCGACTACCTGTGAGGGGCCGTGAACGCCTTTCGGCTGAAATCGCGATGCAGGATCGGGGTAGCGGTCTTTACGGCCAAGGACGTAGAAGTAGAGGTCGCCGGGGCGAACATCTTCCGCGGTTCCTGTAAAATACCCACTTGCCCCCTTGGTAAGCGGTATAAAGCGGGACCCTTCGGGTGACAAGACCTCTACGGAGACTTCCTCCTGCCCCGGCGACCATACCCTGAAGGAGACGCCTGCCGGGTCGATCATCGTCGCTCCCAGGTCTGTCCGCCGGATCTTTTCGCTTGTCCGCATCGGACTAAAGCTCCAGGACGCTCCTGCCTTTATTCTCGGCGGCGTACCACACGGACAGGTAATCCCTGGTCTGCCTTGTAATCAGGAAATTCTTTCTCACATATTCTCTCGCATTTTCCCCCATCTTCTTCACCATTTCGGGATTGTTAAGGAGCTGCCTGGCCCTGAACGCCGCGCCCTCCACGGAATTGACGAGAAATCCGTTTACGCCATGGGTGATCTGGACAGGGATACCGCCGGCGGCTCCTGCAACAACCGCCTTTCCTTTCCACATCGCCTCGGATACGGTAAGTCCGAAGCCCTCCTTGATGGATTTCTGGAATACTACGGCTGCAATGCGCTGCAGGGCATTTATGTCCTTATCGCTGTAAGGCGGCAAAAGCAATATGTAAATGTCCGGATCATCGGCTGCCTGCTCCCGCACTTCCTTCAGCACCGCTTCCCCTTCGGGGTCATCGCTTGCGGGGCTCCCTGCAAGGACGAGGATGCAGTCGTTGTATTTTTTGATGATCCGGTAAGCCTGCAGAACGCCGAGCGGGTCCTTGAACCTGTCGAACCGGGAGACCTGAAGGATGACCGGCTTGTCCAGGGGAATATTAAGCCTTTCGACTGTCTCTCGTATCTCGCTCTCTGTTAGGTCCCTGTTTTTGTCGCTGAGAGGGTCTATAGATGGGGTGATAATAAATTCATCAAGCGGCATCGACTTTGCAAAACGTGCCACCGAGAAGATGGCTGCATCATACCTCTCGCAATACCGTCTGATAAAATCGAAAACTTCGCGGGCCGGACTCGAAAGATCTATATGGCAGCGCCACATCCAGGTCCCGGCTTTTCTGTACTCGATGAGGGGAGCGGGTTGGGGATCATGGATAAGCACCGCATCCGCCTCCAGGTTCAGCCTCCCGGCGTTCCTCTTATTCACATCGAAATGGTAATCCCACATATCACGCGTGATCGTCTCCGCGTTGCCCTGAAGTGCATTATGTATCTTCTTTGTGATATCAAAGAACCTCTCGTCACCTTCGAGGACCTCCCATCTGACATTGATGCCGATGTTCTCCAATATCGGGACCATTCGCTGGAGTATTTCGGCTACGCCGCCGCCTGCACGAGTAGAATTTACATGAAGGAAGGTCCTGCCGTTCAGTTTATCTGCAAGCCTTTTTAAGAGAGTGAGATCACTCTTGGGAGATATTCCTGAGTAACTGGACAGCATGGTTAAACCTCCTCCATGTCTCTTCTGAGTTCTTTCTCCATCTCTTCGACCAGGTGTTCCCTGATCCCCTCTACGCTATGCATGAAGGGGTCTATGGACCTTAACTTTGCGGCCAGTTCTTTCTTGCCCAGACTCTCTTCAAGCCACTTCGAAAAATCATCGACGGCACTCCCGAGGCGCATCCTCGCTTCATAAAAGTGATAATAAATGGAGTTTGAGTCTACATACTTGATACCCGTGAGGAATTCGGCGAGATTCCGGGCCCTGATCCCTGCCGGGAATATCATAGTCACCGCCTCGTTGAAATAGAATTCTTCGCCTGGTAATGCCTCCCTCGGTTCGGGAAATTTTTCGAGGTAGACATCTATGACACCGACCAGCCCTTTCCTCAGATCTGCAATTGTCGCGTAGCCGTACGGGTCTATGTTCGAGAGGTACTCCGCAAGCACCCTTTCGCCAAGGCTTTCGCCGGCCCAATGCGCGAAATCATTAGTGTACTCAAGACCCGGACTTCTCAAAAAATACTGGCAGGTATGATGGAATATGGATTCGTCGGGCACAACTGCCAACATATCCTTAAATTCACGCAGGCGGTCCGCAGTCCTCCCTGTTGATTTGACGAGGTTTACGCATTCCCTGAATATGAAAGTTTCGGCCATTTCTTCTCCCACCTTTGCATGCTTTGTTTCAAAGAGGGTGTTACGATGCCCCCTCCAATTTACACCAGACGCCCTGCAGCGATCTTCGGGCCTCTTTCAAGCCTTTTATTTAAGTGTAGCTCACTTTTTCGAAAATTCTGATATAAACTTTATTCATCCATTTTTTCTCTTTGTTATGGGGTGTGCGTATGTGAGACAAAGGACAGTTTTAGTGTCTGCCATTAGGCTCATTATCATGCAGAATTAAGGGCGGGTCAAGAAGACTACCGGTCAGTCAAAATGGGTGTCTCCGATTAGCGAAAAGCCTTGGCAGTCATTCATGAAACATGAGCCCAACTTTGTAGAACTCCCGATGGTAATGCTTGACCCATATTACGGTTGCCTTTCGGTATTTGACAGGGAGTTTTTCTTGAATTAATATCTCTTCGTCAGGATGAAGATTATCAGAGGTATATAGGCATATTCCTGAATCACTTATGTTAACACTTACACCAATGAAGGTTTTATTCAGGGAACGGGGATTTACGCAAAACTTTATGACATTACTGTAAGGTTTTCGTGGATGTTTCCTTCTTTCTCTACCATCTTTGGATGGCATTATCCACTCCCTCCTAAACAAATAATACCGCTAAACAGGAGGCATATCAATTAATGTTTAGCAAATAAAATAAATTTATGGGTGATGGTGCGCCTGCCGCAGACCGCCACGCCTGTTGATTTGTTGATAAGAGAAACACTACACCTCTCTTCTTTTTTTGATAAGTTTCCTCTTTTGATGACTCATATCAGTCTTGCCCCGCATTATTCATAAGCTGTTTTTCAGTTGATTGAAATTGCAGGAGGGCGGTGCCCTCCTGCGCGCATGAATAGTCCCGGTTGGGAGATATCTCCCTTAACAGTGGCGCTCTACCTGCAGCTCTTACAGGTCGAGATCCCTAAAAGGGCATAAGGGGGACACCATCCGATGAGACCAGTGGCCACAGGGATTATCCCGAGGTATGCCCAGGGTGAATGTGGACCGACTATTGCCATTGAGATAATGCCGAGGCCCGCAAGCACCCTTACCGCTCTCTCAGTTGACCCGATGTTCTTCTTCATTGTCTTTGCCTCCTAAATGAAATTCTTTAATGTGTTATGTTAATCACCGGGCAGGAGGCATGTATGTGACAAAGTTACAAATAGGGAAAGAGGCCTAGGACTTAAGGAGAGTAATTTCGCTCCGGGAAAGGGCGACGATTCCCTTTCGTTCGAGGTCCTTGAGCAGCCTGCTTATTACTTCCCTTGAGGTCCCCAGGTCACCGGCGATCTTTTGGTGCGTGGACCTGAGAATCCCGTGTTCGGCCTTTTCTGAAAGGTATTCCCTGAGCCTGATGTCCATCCGGCCGAATGCCACCTCTTCGACAAGGGCCATAACCGTCGTAAGGCGCGTGCTCATAATCCCGAATACAAAGTGTCTGACGTCCTCACTCGTCTCCATCAGCCTGCGAAAATCATCGGCAGGCAAAAGGAGCATCGCCCCCTCTTTTACCGAGACGGCATTCGCAGGATAGGAAGTGTTTGCGAGGACACAGGATGCATTGAGAATGCAGGTCTCCCCTCTGCCGATCTCATAGAGGGTGATCTCCCGTCCCCCTTCCGCCGCCTTGTAAACCCGGATTTCCCCGGTCAGGACAAAGGCGATGGCCGCACAGGCATCGCCCTCGGAGTAGATAAGCATTCCCGCCGGAAACGACCTTACCGTGGCCTTAGAAAGAATGTTCTCAACGATTCGCTCCGGCGCATTACGGAGCGCCTGGAACGTCTCGATGAATTCACGATATGATATGATGCCCATGACCTTTCATTGATTTTAAATTCCCGATTTCAATGCTGTCAATCCTATCGACCGTCCCGATTTGAAAGGCAATGGCTTACCTTAACGGTGACCATACGGGTCGGGACTCATCCCGGTCTCAGCCTACCGGATAGAAAGGGCCCTATGCGTTTTCGGGAGTAACGCCAACTGCATCTTCTCCATCATATGAACGCTGTCTTGAAGAAAAGAGCGCAAAATCCGATAATAGTATTCAAAAGAACCGGCTCATAAAAGGGGACATTACAATGATAAGAAAGGCATTGCTCCTCAAAATCTTCAATGCGGCGTACATGCAGCGATGGAACGACAAGGTGCGGCCCGTGGAACTTGTCGAACTGGACAAGCAGGCCCACAAGATGATCATCGCCTATTTTTTGGGGAAGTTCGAGGAAGGGAACCCGGGCTTTGACTGGATAGAAGTAATCGAGGGGGGCCTCTTTGAGCTTCTGCAGCGTCTTGTAATCACCGACTTAAAGCCGCCTATTTTTTATAAGATCAAGGCCGACAAGGAAAAATACAGGAGGCTTAATGATTGGATTTTTAAGGAGATTGAGCCCGTCATATCTCCTATGGGAGGGGATTTTTCAAAAAGGTTCAGGGATTACTTTACCTCCTCCCGCAAAAACCTCAACAGACGAATATTGGAGGCGGCGCATTATTTTGCGACGAAATGGGAATTCGGCATTATTGAACGTGCGAACCCCGGGGGCTATGAGATCGCCTCGATAAAACAGGGCCTGGACCGTAAATATGAAGAGTACTCCGACCTGAAGGGGATGACCAAACTAAAGGAGAATGCTCGTTACAGAGACTTTCTCGATCTCTGCGGACAGCTCAGGTTTCAGACCCGGTGGTCGAACCTGCACCGGATTCCCAAGACTTCGGTGATCGGGCATTCACTTTTTGTTGCTCTGCTTTCCTATCTGTTTTCGACCCAGATAGGAGCGTGCGGGAGACGCAGCATCAATAATTATTTTACGGGATTGTTCCACGACCTCCCGGAAGTCCTTACCCGTGACATCATCTCTCCGGTGAAGGTCTCAGTAGAGGGGCTGGACGAGCTTATCAAGGAGTATGAAAAAGAACAGATGAATAAGGAGGTATACGGACTGATCCCCCGTGCCTGGCATAGAGAGATCAGGATGTTTACCGAAGACGAGTTCTCCGGCGTTATTTATGTCAACGGAAGACGTAAGAAGGTATCGAGCGACGATATTAATGGAAAATACAACAAAGACCGCTTTAATCCGCGCGACGGAGAGATCGTCAAGGCGGCCGACAGCCTTGGAGCGTTTATAGAAGCCCATGCCGCGATCAGAAACGGCAGCCGCAGTCAGCAGTTCCAGGAGGCGAAGGTGGAATTCAAAAACAGGTACGGCCGGGCAAACATCGCCGGGATAAATTTCGGAGAAATCTATGCTGATTTCGAATGAGCTAAGGGCGTATCTGTACGGCCTGCTTCCTTGGGGGCGGCCCTATTGCCGTTTGGGTGAAATCACCCTGCTGCGATTCCTGTAACCAGCGGCCCTCTTAAGTCGTCTATTGAAATAATAACACATCCCGGAGAAGGTATGACAAGATGCGCTATCTATTGACTTTGGACCCAGCATGGCACTTTAGGGCAGGGGAATATGACATAATAAAAAGTGCTATTGCGCGTTTTCCGACCATGATATCGGACCAAGAAAAAGAGGCGGCGGATTTGGGTGAGATGATTGACGCGGAAGAAACATCGGGCGACGGGCGTCTTATAAAAGCGGTCCTTTCGGGCGACGATGAGGCATTCACTGAACTGGTCAGGCGGCATAAGCGAAAAATTTTTTCGATTGTGGCAAAATTTGCAAGGAACGAAGATGAATTGGACGATATCAGCCAGGAGATATTTGTCAAGATGTATCAGGGCTTACACAAGTATCGGGGAGAGGCCCCCCTGGAACACTGGCTGTCAAAGCTGGCCGTCAACGCATGCTATGACATGCTTAGGAAAAGGCAGCGGGATGCCGATAAGGTCCCGCTTGAGACGGTTGAATTTTCGCTGAGCAGCCCCGAAACTCAGGAAAGGCGAAGCAGCGAGGCCTGGGACATACTGCGGCGTGCAATGACGGGGCTTCGTCCGGAGGACCGTCTGGTAATTACCTTGCTTAACCTGGAAGAAAAATCAGTACGTGAAGTATCAGCGCTGACAGGATGGAGTGAGGCGAAGGTGAAAGTGCGGGCATTCAGAGCAAGAAAAGAACTCAAAAAAATATTGGAGGACAGTGATGAGGGCCGATCCGAAAGACGATAACCTTGACGACTTGTTTGCTGCCGCCCGAAAGGCCGAGCTTTATAAAGAAAAAAGAGAGTACGGCTTTGAGACGAGAGTTATTGCCAGGATTCTGGAAAAGCGCAGGGAAAACAGTTTGTTTCTGTTATGGGCCTGGAGGCTGATGCCTTTTTTTGTCTCGATAGTAATATGCCTGGCTCTATGGATTTCCTCTTTTGAGCCCCCGCATGCCGGTGATATGATTTCGGGTGCGGGCATCGGCAATGATGATGCGGTGATTGTGACGTATCTTGCGGGTGAATGAGATGAAACAATGGAAAACGATTATTAGCGTGCTCCTGGTTTTTGTGCTCGGTGCATTGTCGGGCGCCATCGTTACTCACACCATATACCGGCAGAAAATGGAAAACATAATCAGGGATGAACCAAAGGCGATGAGGGAGTTCATGATCCAGAGGTTAAACAGCAAACTTCATCTTGACGATGCCCAGCTGCAGCAGATACGGGCAATAGCAAGGGAGACCCATGCTGAAATGAAGGCCGTTCGCAAGAAGATCAGGCCGGAGATCGAAGAGGTCCTCTCCAGGTCTCAGGCCAAAATACGGCAGATCCTCAGACCGGACCAGTTGGAGAAATACGACCAGATCATTTTGGAACGCAGGAAGAGACATGAGAACGAGGAAAAAGAGAGATGACATGCATAAGATCTGTGACGCCATGATGTCCGGCTTCTGCCCTTTGGGGACCGGACGGCATCAGGAATCATTATTCTGATTTCTCACGAAAATTTCGGCATCAGCACTTTGCCTTGCCCTCATTAATAATCATTCATACCGCTAAATAAAATCCCGTACCGTTGCGCATTTCTTTTCTGTAACCATATCTTTGACGAAATCGTCTCTAGGGGTAAGGAGCCTCATAGTTACCGACGCGGGAACGCGTTTCGGGATGTCGGCCCTAATAAAAGTAAACGGAGGTTGTGATGAAAAGAGTTGTGGTTGGGATGTTGTTGGGCTTATTGTTAATTGGTTTTACGTCAGGCCATTCATATGCCGCGAAGGGGTGCGGGGGCGTAAAGGGTGAGAAGGCCTGGCATGAAGAAGGCATGCCCATGATGGGACAGATGGGGCATCACGGGATGTGGATGATGAAGGCCGATCGCCGCATATGGAAGGCTCTTTCCGATCTGGGCCTCGATGAAAACCAGAAAAAGACTATCAAAGACATAAGGAACAACGCACGGAAAGACGCGATTAGAAAAGCGGCGGACATCAAGATCGCAAGGATAGAACTCAGGGAGGTCCTTGATAAGGACCCGGTTGATATGGGTGCTGTTGAGGCCAAACTCAAACAGATGGAATCTCTAAGAACAGATCTCCACATGTCCCGCATCAAAGCGATGGAGGAGATCAAAGCAACATTGACTCCTGAGCAGCGGCAGAAATTTAAAACAAACCTGAGAAAGCATCCCCGCTTTCACGGAAAAAAGGCGCATTAAAAAAAAGAAATGACTGAGAAGAGGGAGAAGAAGCAGGGCTTCTCCCTCTTCTTGAACTCACTGAAACTTTTTCCTCCGGAGCAAGGAAAATTTTACCTTCGGGTCTGTTCCGCGTCCATTGCGCATCTGAAGCCCATGTCGTCATCCCGTTCAACAATATATTCGTGCCCCGGGTCGCCCGCGCGAAGGCTTAAGGGCCGGCTATACCATGAACCTCCTTTAAGGACGAGATCGTCGGTCCATTCCCTCACGTTGCCCGCCATGTCCATTACGCCATATGGTGATCTTCCTTCCGGGAAGCTCCCGACAGGCGCAATTTTTTTGAAGCCGTCGATCTTCCCGCCTTCATCCCAGTTGGCCTTTTTGCCGTCCCATTCGTCTCCCCACGGATACATCCGGCCGTCTGTACCGCGCGCCGCCTTTTCCCATTCGGCATTCGAAGGCAATCTCTTTCCCGCCCATCTGCAGTATTCAACCGACTGCCTCCAGGTCAGCCCCACTACCGGATAGTCGGCCATCTCCTTTGCGGTATACCATCTCTTGCCCTCTTCATGGACCGTAGCGGGATAATCGGTGTTCCAGGAGGGGTCACTGCAACCTCCGGCATTCACGCAACCGTGATAAAGGACGTTCGTGACCTCATACAGGTCAATATAAAATGACTTGAGATAGACTTTCTTTAACGGGTTTTTTTCGCTCAGCGGTTCGCTTTTTTTCAGTCCCATGGTGAACTCGCCTTCCGGCACAAGGACCATCTTTGCGCCGTCTCTGCCGGAGACCGCGCCATCGCTTCCCGCGGATTGAGAAGCTGCGAGCACGACTGACGCGCACAGGAGTGAGAAACAGATAGAGCGCAATTTCTTAACCGGAAAAACCATAATGCGAATATCTTATACGACTTTTTGAAAAACGCAAACTAATTTCGGGTATAATTGGAGACAGATGGAGAAAAAGTCTGCCGAAAGAACCTATTTTACCCTCTTTGAACTGAATTCCGTCATAAAGTCCGCGATCAGCGATGTCTTTCCCGGGGCCTGCTGGGTGGCTGCGGAGATCGCCGAACTTAAGTGCAACCAGAAGGGCCACTGTTATCTCGAACTCGTCGAGAAAGAGGACACAAAAACCACTGCCCAGATAAAGGCCACGATATGGGCCTACGAGTACAGGAAGCTCGGCAATAAATTCGAAAAGACCGCTCAAGAGCCGCTGAAAGCCGGGATGAAGGTGCTCCTGATGGTTGAAGTTACTTTCCACGAGGTCTATGGGCTAAGCCTCAACATCAGGGACATCGATCCTGCCTACACGATGGGCGAAATGGCAAGGAAGAAGAAGGAGGTCATCGACCGCCTCAGGAAAGAGGGGGTGATGGAGTTCAATAAGTCGTTGCCCCTGCCGCTTGTTCCGCAGAGGGCCGCGGTGATCTCGTCTCCCACGGCCGCGGGATACGGCGACTTTTTTACACAGCTCGACAATAACCTCTACGGCTATAAGTTCACTCATATGCTTTTTCCCGCTATGATGCAGGGACAGGAGGCCGAAAGCTCGATCATTTCTGCCCTTGATCAGATAAGAAAAAAGAAGGGACTCTTCGACGTAGTCGTAATCATAAGGGGAGGGGGGTCGGTCATAGACCTCAACTGCTTCGACGGCTATGAACTCGCTTCTCAGACCGCCAGGTTTCCCCTGCCTGTAATCACGGGTATAGGACATGAAAAGGATGATACGGTCGTAGATATGGTCGCACATACGAAATTAAAGACGCCGACGGCAGTGGCCGAATTCCTGATATCGGGACTGAGGAGTTACGAGGAGAATGTCATGAACGTGCTCGACCGGGTCCGCAAACAGGCCGAGAGGTTGGTGAAAGATGGGAGACATACATTCGATTCCCTTATGAAGAGCGTATCTTATATTTCGCTTCGGATCGCGGCGGCCCATAAGAATAAACTCGCGGCGGTGCGGAGTGACCTTGAGAGCAGGGCGCTGCGGCTACTTGTGAAAGGGGAACACAGGACAAGCGCGATGCAGCAGGCGTTGAAGCACCTCGATCCGGCGAATGTGCTTAAGAGAGGCTACAGTATTACGCGGCATAAGGGTAAGGTCCTCAAGAGCGCCGAGGCCCTTAAGAAGTGGGCGGTCATAGAGACGCAACTCTCAAACGGGGACGTCACCAGTATAGTCCAGGACAGAAAGGAGACAGTCAAAGGTGAGCAAAGGCAAACAGATATCTTACTCCCGGGCCTTGAGTGAGCTTGAAAAGATCATAAGCGAGATAGAGTCGGAGGATGCCGACCTTGATGTCCTCTCGGAAAAGGTCAAAAGGGCCGCGCAGTTGGTCAAGTTTTGCAGGAGCCGGTTGAGAAGCACCGAGGAAGAGGTGAAAAAGGCGCTCTCTGAGATAGAGGAAGAGACGGCATCCCCGGCAGTCCCGGAGGAAGAGAGCGACGGGTATTAGCCCGCACTAACGGCATGCAGGAGCAGTTCGGAGATACCTGTTACCGCGATCTCTTCGAGGATTCGATGGACGCGGTTTATGTATCCTCTTTTGAAGGTAATATCCTTTCTATCAACAAAGCCGGGGTCGAGCTTTTCGGCTATCCGCGCGAAGAAATAATGGGGATGGATATTCGCGCGCTCTATGCGGCCCCGTATGATCGGGAGAGGTTCCAGCGTGAGATAGAAGCCACCGGCGCCGTGAAGGATTTTGAGGTACCGCTTCTGAGAAAAGACGGGACCAGAATAATCTGCATCATCACCTCGACAGCGAGAAGGTCGTCCGAAGGGGGGATAATCGGATATCAGGGCATCATAAGGGACGTTACCGCCTACAAGAAGGCAGAAGAGTCGTTACGCCGGTCAGAGGAGAAGTTTTCGAAGATCTTCAGATCGAGCCCTGACTGGATCGCGATAAGCGCGCTTGAAGACGGCCGTCTTATCGAAGTGAACGATGCATTCCTTAAGATCACCGGATATTCCCGCAACGAGGTCATCGGCAAGACATCGGCCGAACTCGGCCTCTGGGTCGATCCGGGGGAAAGAAGACGGGTGGTCGAGTTGATGCGCGAAAAGAGAGAGCTGAGAAACCACGAAGCGAAGTTTCGTCTGAAGTCCGGGGAGGTCCGCATATTTCTAAGGTCCGCCGAATTGATAGAACTCGATGGTGAGACCTGCGTCATCAACATCACGCGGGACATCACCGAGCGGAAGCGCGCCGGGGAGGAGATAAAAAAACTCAACATGGAACTTCAACAGCGGGTGAAGGAGCTCATAGGGGCGAACAAAGAACTTGACGCCTTCGGCCATTCTGTTTCCCATGACCTTAGGGCGCCGCTTATTACGATAGGTGGTTTTGCCGGGAGACTTATAAAGAATTATTCCGGCGTCCTCGACACAAGGGGAAGGGAGATGCTGGAGTCAATACAGACGAACGTAGGGAAGATGGAGGACCTCATAAATGACCTTCTCGCCTTCTCGCGATTTGGCCGCCAAGCGATGAAGTTCGAAGAAGTGGACATGGGGGGTCTGGTGGAGGCCGTGTTCGAGGAGCTCAAGGCCGGGACCCGTGGGCGCATTGTGGAGTTGAAAATGACGCGACTTCTCCGCGTATATGTCGACCGTGTCCTGATAAGGCAGGTCATCGTAAACCTTCTTTCCAATGCGATGAAGTTCACACGGCCGAAAGAAAAGGCCCTGATAGAGGTCCAAAGCAGAAGCGAAGGGGAATGGGTCGAATATTGCGTAAAAGACAACGGCGTTGGGTTCGACATGAAACTTGCAGAAAAGCTATTCGATGTATTTCAGCGTGCCCACAGTCCGCATGATTTCGAAGGGACGGGCATAGGGCTTTCGATAGTACATCGCATTATCACACGTCACGGCGGCCGCCTATGGGCCGAGGGGAAGGTCGGGGAAGGGGCCGCGTTTTATTTCACTTTGCCGGCAACGGGGGAAGCAAAGAAGTGAGCAGTTCCCGGGCCAAATATCATATCGGCCAGAATTCCTTCCCAAGCAACTCCTTTCCGATAATGATCTTCATGATATTCATTGTGCCTTCGGCCCCGACCAGATATGAGGTCACCCCCCGAAGGCCCTTTTCGAGGCCGGCCTCTTTTGTATAGCCGTAAGCGCCGTGCCACACCATTACGTCCCTGATTATCTCGAAGGCGGTCGGCGGCGCCGTCAGCTTCGCGACCGCCACCGCTTTGTTTATCTCACTATGACTGAACCTGTTGTCGCGGTAAAAGCGGTCGAGCATCCATGCGGCCTTGTACACATGCATCTTTGCCGACTCAAGTCTTGCGTAGTCCTCCGCCAACTGGAATTGTATCCCCTCGAACTTTCCTATCGGCATCCCGAAGACCTTTCTTCGCTTTATATGATCGATCCCGGATTCCAGCGTTTTTTCCGCAGCTCCCATGCAGGCGGCCGCGACGAGCGTGCGCGCACAATTGAAACCCTCCATCGCATGGGAGAACCCCTTGTTCCACTCGCCGATTAGATAATGTTCTGGTATCGAGGCGTCACTGATCTTAATGAAACCGTTTGATATACCCTCCCGGCCCATCTGCCGCGAAGCGCTGACGGTAACTCCCGGAGTGTTTTTTATCGGGAGGTAGCAAAGCGAAAGGCCTCCATGCCCCGAGGAAGGACCTGTCTTTACGATCGTCACAAAACCTCCTCCATATTCGGCGGCCTCCCGCACCCCGCTTATGAAAGTCTTTGTGCCGTTTACGATAAGCTTGCCCTCTTTCCTGAGCATAGACGTAGACGTGGAGGCGATGTCAGAGCCGCCGGTGGCCTCGGTCGACGCAATGCCGAGGAAGGTCCTCCCTTTTACAACGCCTGGAAGGATCTCTTCTTTTCCCCTTTCCGTCCCGTACCTTTCAAGGAGAAATCCCCATCCCGCCTCAACGAGATAGTAGACGGCGAGGGCCATGCTCGTGTCCGCCCTGGCGATCTCTTCGGCCGCAATCGCCGCCTTCATAAAATTTGCGGCAGGGCCGCCGTATTTGGGAGAGACCGTTATCCCCAGCAGGCCGGCGCCGGCCATCGCACTGATGATCTCAGGAGGGATCGATGCCCCTTCATCGATCTGGCGGCTGAGCGGTGCGATCTTTTCGTCACAGAAATCTCTGATGGACCGTCTGAAAAGCTCCTCTTCTTCTGAAAATGCGAAATCCATCTCGTTCACCCCGTTACTAATGTTTGCGTATCTATACTGTTTTCAGGAGGGAGAGCCTAGTGTCGTCGTTCATTCCCTGCCTACCGGCAGGCAGGTCGGTCCAAGACGGACCTCCGAGGGCTTTTCTCACGATATTCATCGGGGAAAAAGAACCCGCTCTGACACCACACACTCCCTCCGGCCGGATGCAATCTCTCATGAGGAATCATCAGGCTGGAAAGCCTCAAAAATCCTGATATACTTTGACTGATAACACTATATCACGGAAAAAAGAATATTTTTAGGGGGAGGACATGGCTGAAGAAGTCGTTATCGCAAGTGGGGCGAGGACAGCCATCGGCAGGTTTGGCCGGGGGTTTAAGGACGTGCCTGCTCCGCGTCTGGGAGCGGTTGTCATCCAAGAGGCGCTCAAAAGGGCCGGTATAGGCACTGGGGAAGTCGACGAAGTGATAATGGGAAACGTAATATCCGCAGGCCTTGGACAGAACCCTGCGAGGCAGGCGGCGATATTCGCGGGGCTTCCGGTAGAGATAGGGTCCTTTACGGTGAATAAGGTCTGCGGCTCCGGGCTGAAGTCGGTAATGCTGGCCGCCCAGGCGGTTAAGGCCGGAGATGCGGATGTGATCGTTGCTGGAGGAATGGAGAACATGAGTGCCTCCCCATTTGTGATAAGGAGCCTGAGGTGGGGCGCGAGGTTAGGGCATACATCCGCCGTCGACGCGATGCTTCACGACGGGCTATGGGATGTCTATAATGATTTTCATATGGCGATGACGGGCGAGAGGGTCGCCATGAAATACGGAATAACGAGAAGGGAGGCGGATGAATTCAGCCTCCTGAGTAATCAGAGGGCCTTTGAGGCGGCAAAAGAGGGAAGGTTTGGGGAGGAGATCATCCCGGTTGAGGTACAGGGTTTTTTTGTCGACAAGGACGAATGCGTCAGAGGGGACACGACACCCGAAAGGCTTGCCGCACTTGCACCGGTATTCAAGAAAGACGGCATCCTTACCGCGGGAAATTGTTCGAAGCTGAGCGACGGCGCCGCCGCGGTTGTCGTTATGTCCGCAAGGAAGGCGCGGGACCTTGGTATCACCCCGCTCGCCGGAATAATCGATTATGCGATCGGCGGGACGAGGCCCGAGGACGTGATGGAAGCGCCGATTCCTACGGTGAGAAAATTGCTTCAAAAGACGGCCTTTGCAATCTCCGACATCGACCTCGTCGAACACAACGAGGCGTATTCCCCCGCCTCGATCGTTGTGGAAAGAGAACTCGGTATCCCGCGGGAAAAGATGAATGTCAACGGCGGCGCGGTTGCGATGGGGCATCCCATAGGGTGCAGCGGCGCAAGGATACTTGTCACGCTCCTCTATGCCTTGAAATACAGGGGCCTAAAAAGAGGACTTGCAACTCTGTGCCTGGGCGGCGGAAACGCCCTGGCGATGATCGTGGAGCGATAGAGATGTTTTATATAAAGGAGCAGAGGGATACCATCGAAATGCTTTATGCCGGCGCAGGGGATTACCACCGGCTGCTTGAGTCGATAGGTGATTTCTGTGAAAAGGAAATCCTGCCGGATGCGAAGCGGACCGATCAGGAGGAGATATTTCCGAGAAAAAACCTCGCGAAGGCCGGGGAACGGGGGATTTTTGCCCTCCCTTTTCCGACAAAATACCACGGCAGAGGAAAGCCGTTTCCTGTCTATATTGCGGCGCTTGAAATGCTTGCGAAGGCTTGTGCAAACACGGCCTTGCATGTCTCCATACAGGGGATGGTCTGCGAGGGCATACGGCTTTTTGGCGATGATGCGCAGAAGATGAGGTTCCTCAAAGAGAAGGGGCTTGTCGAGGGAAAGGGCCTCATAGCCTTTGCACTCACCGAGCCGTGCTGCGGCTCTGACGCTAAGGCGATCCAGACGAAGGCGGTCCTTACAGGAGACAGATATGTCCTCAGCGGCAGCAAGATGATGATAACGAACGCCGGTGAATCGGATTTTGCCCTGGTATTTGCGAGGACCGATAAAGGGATATCGGCCTTTTTAGTATCTGCCCGGTCACGGGGCTTCAACGTAATGAGGACGATCCCCAAGTTAGGATTCAGGGGAAACCAGTTGGCCGCCCTTCATCTTGAGGGGTGCGAAATCGCAAGGGAAGACCTGCTCGGGGAAGAGGGCAGGGGACTCGAATACGCAAAGCATATCCTCAATTGCGGAAGGATGACTATTGCCGCGATAGGCGTGGGCATTGCCCAGGCGGCATTCGAGAAGGCGCTTATGTATACTAAAAAAAGGAAGGCCTTTGGTGAAAGCATCTCACACTTTCAGCTTGTTCAGGGAAAATTGTCGGACATGGCAACCGGGATTAGCGCCGCAAGGCTTCTCACCTGCCACGCCGCCTTCATGAAAGAAAAAGGCGGGGACATTGCGCGTGAGGCCGCTCAGGCAAAACTTTTTTCTTCCGAGGCGGCCATAAATGCCTGCGATCATGCGATACAGATACACGGCGGGTATGGGTACACGGACACGTACGATATCCACAGGCACTGGCGGGACGCCAGGCTCCTTACGATAGGGGAAGGCACTTCGGACATGCTCAGGCTTTTGATTGCGCATCTGGCGCTTAAGGAAGGGTAGAACATATGGACTCTGTCTCTTCTGACCCTTATTTACAACAAGGCGGACACAATATTGTCGCTCATTCTCGATCTGCCCATGGCAGATCTCCGAGGGCTTTTCTCCCGATATTCATCGGGACAAAAGAAGCCGCTCCAATACTATGCCCGCCTTTTTCTCGTAGTCTAAGAATATCGTAGTTAAACCGGGGTGAACTCATGGACGTACATAGGATTGCGGTAATAGGCGCAGGGATTATGGGCGGGGGCATTGCCCAGGCAGCGGCCCAGAGCGGCTTCAACGTGTTACTCATGGATATGTCGGAGGAACATGCCGCCGCGGGCCTCTCGAAGATAAAGGACAGGCTCGAAAAGCGGGCAGCAGAAGGCAAAATCGGTTTCGAGGAGAAAGAGAAGATACTCTCACTCATAGAAATATCGGCTCGCCTGGAAGATTGTCGCAAGGCAGACCTTATCATCGAGGCGGTGACGGAGAGAGAGGACGTAAAGAAGGAGATATTCAAAGAGATGGATAGACTCTGTCCATCTGAAACGATTTTTGCGACCAATACTTCGACCATCCCGATCACGAGACTGGCCGGAGCAACGGGGAGGCCCGAACGCTTTATCGGTATGCACTTTATGAACCCGGCATATATCATGCGGCTTGTGGAGGTGATTAGAGGCGCGGGCACTTCGGAAAAAACGATACATACCATAAAGACCGTTTCCGGGAAAATGGGGAAGATACCGGTTACAGTCCTGGACTCCCCGGGTTTTGTATCAAACCGGGTGCTGATGCCTATGATAAACGAGGCGATATTTTGCTTGCAGGAGGGTATTGCCGCAAAGGAGGATATCGATACCGTCATGAAGCTCGGGGCAAACCATCCGATGGGGCCGCTCGAACTCGCGGACTTCATAGGGTTGGACACGTGTCTTGAAATTCTGGAGATACTCGAGGCCGAGTTGGGGGAGAAGTTCAAGCCCTGTCCGCTGCTTAGGAAGATGGTTGACGCGGGAAGATGCGGGAGGAAGTGCGGTGAGGGATTTTATGTATACCGCTAGTTCGATAATTGTCGAAAAGAAAGACCGGGTCGGAAAAATTATCCTTTCGAACCCTGATACTTTGAATGTCCTTGGCACGCCCGCACTGAAGGCCCTACTGGAGGCACTGAGGGACCTCGGGGGAGACCAGGCGATACGCGTGGTAATAATAACCGGCGTGAGGCATTTTTGCGCAGGTGCGGACATCAAAGAGATGAAAGACAAGAATCAGAAAGAGGCAGAGTCATTTGCAAGGCTGGGACACGAAGTATGCGGTTTGATCGAGGAGATGACAAAGCCGGTGATAGCTGCGATCAGCGGCTATTGCCTTGGCGGCGGATGTGAGCTGGCACTCGCCTGTGATATCAGACTGGCCGCCGAAGATGCGAAGTTCGGGCAGCCTGAAATCAATCTCGGTCTTATTCCAGGATTCGGCGGGACGCAGCGGCTGACGAGGTTGGTGGGCATCGGGAGGGCGAAGGAGTTGATACTGATGGGGCGCATCATTGACTCCAAAGAAGCCGAAAAAATATCTCTTGCCAACAGCGTGGTTAAAAACGATGAACTGCTTCAGAAGGCCGATGAGATGGCGGCGGCCCTTGCGAAGATGAGTCCTTATGCCTTGGCGTCGGCAAAGATGTTGATAAACGAAGATGAGGACTTGCAAAGGCGGCTTCAGACCGAAATTGCCTCTTTTTCAAAGTGTTTTGCGACTGAAGATCATGAAGAAGGCATAAATGCCTTTCTTGAAAAAAGGCCGCCGAAATTCAGGGGCAGATAATACGAAAAATGTCAAACGCGAAGCGTAAATCGTGAAGCGTTAGTCATAGAAAAGTGCCTGGGGCTCGGGGCCAAGCCTCAATATGGAATAAAGCGGAAGTTACGATTATTTTTTATCCTTCTTCGACATATACCATATCGCCGCAGCGCCTGCCAGGGTTGCGGCGGCCCCGGCGCCGATGCCTATCTGCCATAATTTTTTCTTCTCCTTTGTCTTTCTCTCGACTATCTTTCCATATCTCTCAGCAACCAGTTCGCAATGTCGCACATCCTCTTCAGAGAAGCCGAATATGGAGACGAGGAGATCTATCCTCTCTGCGATCACCTCCTGAAGTAAAGACCAGTAACGGACTTTGGGCATCGAGGACCTGTATCTCCTCATATCTTTTTCTGTAGAAATTGACTTCATGAACCTTTGAAGCAGTGTCTTGTCGGCGCCCCGATAGATCGGCAGTTTCGGGTCGTCGATCCTCCGAAGAAAGGGCCACTGGCATTCTTCCTCTAACTTGAAAAGCTCAGGCCAGGACCGCTTCCCGAGGTGACGGAGGATTACCGACTTTTTCACCGAATAGTAAAACTTCTTAAGCTCTCCCTCGGTGAAGCCCGTGTCTTTAAAGATGACCGACAGTTCTTTATAACGAATCATTTTCTTTGCTCTTATGCGGTGACCTTGGGTCAATTGTATCATGCGTTTCGTCATTTCGCGACCCTTCCTCTAGGTGAATCCTGCCGTGTTCTTCCCTGACCGATATCCCCCTGCGGCCAAGAAGGGCAAAGAGCGGGCGGCCCAAAACAAACAGTTCAACCGCAAGAGGCAGCACAAAAATGGAAACGGCTTTGGATCGGATATAGAGGTCCTTCCGGACAAGTTCCGCCAGTTTATTGAGGGGCGTTGCGTTGTCGGATTCCTCAGAGAAGGTAGAAAGTACGGCTTCCATTTCGAGGACAGAACATGTCTTTTCGTGTTCCTCGATCAACTTCAATATCGGGTCATCGGGATCGATGATATCCGGGCGTTTCAGAGTGTCTTTGCCTATGACGGATAAAAGTTCCCTGGTGTCCCAGCATTTCAGAATACGGCATTCTAACGGCCTGTGAGAATATATCGTGCACGATGAGCCCTCTTTTTTCAGGAAAATGCATTCCCAGCTCTTGCCGTTACCCGCAATCTTGATGAGTTCCTCCTGTAGCGGCTGCAGTGCCTCGCCGGTGGGGGCATAAGCGAGTTCACCCTTTCTGAGGGTGATGAGATGGCGGGTTCCTATGTGCCCCTCACGGATAATCCGGATGTCCTTCGCATGAAGGGCCGGCCCCCCTTTTGCGCAACAAGTAGCACACCTTATACAGCTTGTCCGGTTTGTCGAAATCTTATTCATCGATACCATTGGTTGAAGTGTCCTGCTTTCCGCATACTCATTAAAATACCATTCCCGACCGGTAATTGTCTTGTTGTTATCATCCCGGACCCTTCCATCAGAAGCATATTCGGTTAAAAGGGGAACTCGTGATTGTATCTGTCTTGACACTAAGAGGGGGGGCAGGCTGAGACCCGTTTTCATATGGACCCATTGGCATAACGGTTGCCGCATCAAAAAAGATGCGTAAAATGCTAAAAATGGTCTACAATTAACATAGCGATAATTAAATCACTGATTGGAGAAATATACTTGGAAAAGAAAACGTGTCTTGAGTGTTTTAATCTCATCCGCATCCCAAACAATAAAGTTAAGTGCATATCGCCGATCGGCAAGTTAAAGAAAGAGTTGCCGGCGAATACCCTTCCGAGGTCCTTTGAGGTCCTTGCCGAACACTGCCCTGGTTTTAGCAGCGAAGACGAATAAGGCCGGAAGTCGCGATTACCTTACCTCCCTTTTTTGATCAGTCTTATCCCATTACTTTCAATGAGGATAAGCCGCTTTTTATAAAGGGCGCCTACGGCCTTTTTGAATGTCTTTTTGCTTACCCCAAAGAGGCGGTAGATAAGTTCGGGCGGGCTATCGTCGCCGACGGAAATAAATCCGCCCTGCGCCGCCAGCTTGTCGATAATCTTTCCGGATACCGTATCAACCTTTTCGGGGCCGGGTTTTTGAAGGCAGAGGTCTATCTTGCCGTCGTCCCGCACTTTTTTAATAAATCCTGCAATACGCTGTCCTTTTTTTAAGGGCTGGAATATCTCGTTTCGGTAAAGCATGCCTTCCCCGACGCTGTTGATGACGGCCTTATACCCGATCTCGGTCCGGTCGCCGATCACCAAATCCACGCTTTGGCCTTCCTCAAATTCGGCCGTTTTCTTGTCAAAAAATTTGTCCAATACAGGTCCTTCGTGCGACAGCAGATATACTAGGGATATTTTAGCAAACTAACGTAATTCATGGCGGATGCCGGGAGATCGGAGGATCACTTTACATAAGGACTATGCACCCTCGTCGGCAGCCATGGGTTCACTTTCATCGAACATGGCCATCCTCATGCATTCTTTGACTGCATCTTCGATGCTGCCTATTTTCTCATAGCTCGTCATATCGTTCACCATCTTGTTTAGGAACCTGACTTCGCTGTCCGACAATTCCATCGTTACCTTCATCGGGTTTTGCCTCCGGCAGTTATTTTCTCAGAATCTGCTCTGAAACACGGTCCAGCCTGCAACGCGTGTGTCTTATACCGCAGTTTTGTTCTTTTGCTCCGCGGGTTCCTCCTGGGCCGCCTCTTGTTTCATCTCTACCGCTTTCGGGGATGTGATCTCCTTCGGTGGTTCCTTCACATCGTCATTGTCATCCCCCGACATGGCCTTTTTGAAACCCCTGATGCTCTCGCCGAGTCCTTTGCCGATTTCCGGCAGTCTTCCGGGCCCGAAGATGATCAGGACGATCACCAGGATAACGACCAAATGCATCGGCTGAAGCAATCCTCTGAACATTGTCTTACCTCCTGCGTTTAATATGGTTATTATAACGGTTCTGCGGCCGCTTTAACACTTTTATTATGGTCAGGGAATTCCCGTACCTTATTCTTGCGTACCGAAAGACCTCCGTGATTTTCCTTGTCGCCGATGTCGGTCACCCGACCTCCCTCCCTAAATGGTAGAATATACGACAGTGAATAAGACGACTTTATTAGGATTGATGGCCGGCGCCTGTACAACCTTGTCTTTTTTGCCGCAGCTGATTAAAACCTGGAAAACCAGGTCTACTCACGATATTTCGACGGGGATGTATGTTACGCTCAGCGTCGGACTTCTGCTGTGGGTTTTTTATGGGTTCTCCATCTATTCGTTACCGATTATTATCACCAATGTCGTTACGCTGATCCTGGCGTTTACGGTCCTGGTCCTAAAGATCAGACTTGGATAAGGGTCAGTCTTAGAGGAATAGCCTTTGGGTCTGTTCCGTCTTTTCCCTTCTGAAATTCATAATTCTCTAGCGGCTTGAATTTATTGGCCCGAAACGTCGGATGGCGAAGCCCCCCGGGCCACGGTTGAGGCTGAAAAAGAACGGCCCCCTATGTCGGGGAGAAATACGGTCAATATACCCAGCAAAGGCAGATAGGAGCAGACGTGATAGACGAACTCGATCCCCTTTAAATCGGCCAGTTTTCCGAGCACTGCTGCGCCGATCCCTCCCATGCCGAAGGCAAAACCAAAGAAAAGGCCGGAGACGGCGCCCACCTTGCCTGGGATAAGCTCTTGGGCGAACACTAAGATGGCCGAGAATGCGGAGGCAAGGATGAACCCGATCACGAAGGCGAGAATGCCGGTCCATCCCAGATCTGCATAGGGCATTGCGAGGGCAAAAGGGGCAGAGCCAAGAATCGAGAGCCAGATCACGCGTTTCCTGCCAATGCGGTCCCCCACAGGACCGCCTATGATTGTGCCGGCAGCAACGGCGAAGAGAAAGGCAAAGAGATGCACCTGCGCCGACTGTACCGGGACGTGAAACCGGTGCATGAGATAAAAAATGTAATAACTGCTGAGACTCGCCAGGTAAAAGAATTTGGAGAATATAAGGACCATAAGGACCAGCAGCGACATCACCACTTTGCGTGTCGGCAGGACCGGATGCAATCCCCTATGTGTCTTCCCTTTCACGCCCGTGAGCGCCTGACGCCGTTTGTACCAGCCCCCTACCTTCAAAAGGACCGAGATCGCAGCCAGCGCAGCGAGCGAAAACCAGGCGACGCTCTGCTGTCCGCGGGGGATTATGATCCATGCCGCCAGGAGCGGCCCCATTGAGGTGCCCATGTTGCCCCCCACCTGGAAAATCGACTGTGCCAGCCCGTATCGGCCGCCCGATGCCATGCGGGCCACGCGTGAGGATTCGGGATGGAAGATCGACGAACCGGTACCGACCAGCGCCGCAGCAAAAAGCAGGACGGCATAGTTCGGAGCGGTCGCAAGCACAAGGAGTCCTGTCAGCGTGCATCCCATGCCGAAGGAAAGCGAATAAGGTTTTGGGTGACGGTCGGTGTAAAGCCCGACGATCGGCTGAAGCAGGGATGCGACCACCTGATAGCTGAGAGTTATGAATCCGATCTGCGTGAAGCTCAGTGCGAACTTTTGTTTCAGAAGCGGATAGATCGCAAATATCAGCGACTGGATCGTGTCGTTCAGAAAGTGCGAAAAACTGATCGCGCCGAGCACTTTGAAGCTGGTGCCTTGTTGGTCTTTAGAAAAACTCATTTTCGTTTTTTTCCGGACAGAGGAACAAAATATGTGATTTCATCTATCGTAAGAAGATTGCCGCATCACTTCAGCAGGACATTAAGAATGTCTCTCAGCTCACCCACCTCATAGGGTTTTACCAGACATGCACTGAATCCGCGGGACTCGTATTCGGATATCGCCGCACTATCGCTATAACCACTCGACACCACAGCCTTGACCTCAGGGTCAAGTGAAATGAGCTCCCGCAAGGTTTCCTCCCCCCCTATGCCGCCACGGATTGTGAGGTCCAGGATCACGATGTCAAACCGTCTGCCGGAGGACAGAGCTTCACGGTATTTGGCTATCGCCTCTTCGCTATTTTCAGCGAATTCCGCCTCATGGCCCAGTGCCCTCAGCATTATTCCCATGATATTTCTGATCAGTTCTTCATCGTCCATGACAAGGATCCTGCCTCTTCGAACATCTTTACCTGTTGCCGGAATAGTTCCGACTCTCTCTTCCTTTGCCTCAATAGCGGGAAGATATACAAAAAAAGTGCTGCCTTCACCCAAGTCAGACTTCACGTCGATCAGCCCGCCATGGTTTTTTATAATGGAATACGACGTAGCAAGCCCCAGGCCGCTGCCCTTTTCCTTTGTCGTGAAATAAGGGTCGAATAGCCGGGGAAGGTACTGTTCCGGGATTCCGATACCGTTATCCTTAACGGAAATCTCTATATACTGCCCTTCTGCCAGAAGGCTGGTAAGCCCTTTATGAGGAGCACTGACATTCCTCACGGCGATCACAATCGTACCGCCCACAGGCATCGCCTGGTCGGCATTGAGCACGATGTTCTGGATTACCTGGCCGATCTGCCCCTCGTCCGCATCCACTGCCCAAAGGTTATCGTCAAACTCGATTCGGAAGTCGACATTCGAACCGCTCAGGGCGAACCTTACCGAATTCTCGATTACGCCCTTGAGTTGTATCTTCTTCTTCATCGGCTTGCCGCCCTTGGAGAAGGTCAGCAGCTGTGTGGTAAGGTTCACGGACATATGGAGGGCCTTTTCAGCCTGCTCAAGCATCGTGTGGGCTTGCTCCTTTTGGTCCAGGGTCATCTTTGCCATGGATATATACCCGAACACTCCCTGCAGCAAGTTGTTGAAATCGTGGGCAATCCCCCCTGCCAGGGTCCCGATCGCCTCAAGCTTCTGGGTCTTCAGTTGTTCCGCTTCAAGGAGGTGTTTTCCGGTTATGTTGTTGATCGTCTCGATCGCTGACGTCACCGCGCCTGTGCTGTCCTTTATCGGAAAGGCCTTCATCTCATAATAGAGAATGGACCCTTTCGCATCCGGATGTTTATGGAGCGCAGTATGGGGCTCTCCTTTTTCAAAGACATGACGAACCGCACAATCTTCACCTTCCTCATAGCACGGCCTTAACGTGTTATGTGAGATCTCGTAACAGTGCCGGCCGATGACCGAATCGCATGACTTGCCAACCTGACTGCAGTAGGCCTTGTTTGCGGTCAGTATGCGGAAGTCGCGGTCCAAGACGATGAACCCCTCGTCCACCGTATCGAGGATGTTTCTAATGAACCGTTCGCTTTGACGGACCTTTTCCTCGACCTGCTTGCGATCGGTGATGTCGAGGACGGCGCCGACGGTGCGTACCGGATGGCGCGCGTCACCTTCACCCTCAAAGAAGGTCTGGGACCGCGCCATCAGCCAGCGGATGGTACCGTCTCGGCGTATGATCCGGTGCTCAACGTCCCACACTCCGTCACTAGCCGGGTCGTGCGCTCGCCGGACAGCCGCCGAAATGCTCTCGATATCCTCGGGGTGTACGAGAGTGAGAAAATCCGATAGCGTTATCGGTTCATCAGGACCCCACCCGTGTATTTCCCTTTGCCGTGGCGACCAGTAGATGGAGTTTGTGAGGTGGTCGTGATCGAAGATGCCGCCCTGAGAAACGCGGATGGCCTGCCGCAATCGCTCCTCGCTTTCCTTTAGTGCCTCTTCCGCCCGCCTGCGCTCGGAGATGTCGCGCACTGTCGCGATCATGTATTCTCCGTTGTCCAAAGATACATAACTCACATTGGTTTCGACGGGAAAGGTGGTACCGTCTTTTCTCCTATGTATACCTTCTAACAGGAGAGAGCCTTTTTGTCTGACTTTGCTCACATGTCCTTGCCATAAAAAATTGTCGGGAAGGGACGCTTCAATATCCATGACTCCCATTCTAAGGAGTTCTTCACGGTCATATCCCAAACTGGCGCATGCCCTGTCATTGACGTCCAGGAAGCGGCCGGTTTGGGGGTCATTGACGAATATGGCTTCGTTTGACCCGTTAAGCAGATTCCTGAAAAGTTCCACCGCATTTTCTGCCCTCTTTCGCTCGGTAATATCGCGCCAGATAGAGTGAAGAAGAGCCTTTCCTGATAAAGTAAGCGCCTTTGTGATGACGTGAACATCCCTTAACTCTCCCTGCTTGGTCCGGTGTCTGACTTCGAATTCCGCACTGCCTTTTTCCAATATGCGACTTATGCGGGCCTTTACGTCGACAGAGGACTCAACAGGATCGATATCGGCAATTGTGATATTGGCGAACTCCTCCCTCGTATATCCGAGATCGCGATGGGCCGTCTCATTGAAATCCAGAATCTTTCCTTCCGGGTCGATAAGTAAGATGCCGTAAGGGGACTGTTCGAATAATGCCTGATATTTTTGTTCTATATCACTAGCCGTAGGTGAGCTTTTCTTCCCGGTCTTGGAAGATCGGCCGGCATTAATTTTTCCTGCGGTTCTCATGAGGAAGTTTTTAATACTCTTTTCTGCCCAAATCATTACGTAATTACCTCTACTATCACCAGAATAAAAAAACGCCTCCGGATAGGTATGCCCGTTTGAAAGCCGTGTGCTGCTTCGACGCCAGATACCTCTTTGGTGACTCTAATATTTTATCATTTTATAGAAAAGAATCCCAAAATATACGGGATTGTCAAAACTCGATTCGGAGTTCCACCAGATGCGCAAGCACCTCATGTTCATTTTCAAGAATAAGCGTACAGGAATTGTAGGTACAGTAATATTGGTCAATTATAGCATGGGCCAACTCATGCGCCAAAATTCTTAGAGAGATCTCATTGACGGAAATATATATAGTTTTATTTTGACGAGAATAGAAAGCGACATAATCAGTTCTGGTCCTATATTTTTGTTTCCAGCTTGCCCTAACATCGGTAACTTTATCTAGAAGTAGAATGGTGAACTTCAATTTCCCGGGAAACATAGTGAGAATCATATCTGCTTTTTCAACTATCGGATCCAATTTATTTCTGACTTGGTCACCAACTGTGATGATCGGCACATTCTTCAGAAAATAGTCATGGAACAATAGCTAAATATCCCTAACCCCTGTGGTTTTCTTCAATGATGTCTGGTTGCCCCTGCGCCTCATTTATCCTCATTACTCCGCATTGCTTCCGTAAATCCGCAATAGTTTCGATTCGGCATACCTGTCATTCGCTGGATCTGACAAAAAAACCGTTTAGAGTTCGGGGCGAAGCACGCCGAGGGCTAAAGAAGGGAGACCAGGCGCAACCTTCCTTCCTGAAATCCTCGCTTTTCAAAATCTTCAAAATGGTGTAAGTTATTACAAGTAATCAACTATGGGGAAAGTCGAGCTTGATCTGACGAATATGCAAATTTCGATATTATCGGGGCGGTTTCCGTCTAATAACGGGGTAGTCGTTTCCTAGCGCACAATGAGAACATACCAACTAAAATCAGTCCACCCAGCTTGGCACTTCGACCCTGCCACATTCGGCCAACTCAAGGTGCTGCGTTTTTTCGATATCGACATTAGTCGCCCACTAACTAAGGGCTTTTGTTCCGGCATGATTGGCAGACTTTTTTCCGACCCCACCAACAAGCATCTCTGGACAGCATATGTTTATACGACTGGCGACGAGGAGCACGTTTCCACAGACCTCCTCCCTCATGATAAAGCCGTTCTTGCTCGCACGGAGATCCCCGCCGACTGGCACCCTAAGCGAGGCCCAATCACCCCCTCCAAGACTCGCAAGGCACTTGAGCAGGTAATCGAGAATGTTCTCAAGGACGGTTCGCCATTCGACGACCCTTTGCCGGAAGTTGCCATTGCAGGCACAACGTTTTGCTTCACTGGCCAGTTCGAGTTCGGAACACGCAAGGAATGTCAGGTGGCTGTCACGTCGCGGGGAGGCACCACAACTGACAACATCACCAACAAGACCGACGTCCTAGTTATCGGCAACGACCCAAATCCGAATTGGGCGCATGGTAGTTATGGCAACAAGATTTCCGACGCGATGATTCTCAAGCTTCAGCGTCGCAAGCCTATTATCATTTCAGAACTTTACTGGAAGGCAGTTCTCGATGAAGCGATTAGAAACGTCTAACCATGCGCTGCAGCGAACTGCTCCGGGCGGCTTCCGGCTGGTAACTGGTTGACTAACATCGGATTACCGGTGTTAGTACTATTAACGGTCTAATTACTGGTTAAAGGAGCGCAAATGAAATCATTACCTGTTCATCTCTTCAAGGATGGCTTCGGTCCTTTTCTCGCGCTGCTCAACGAAAAACAAGTGCCCTACACTATGCGAGAACAACGTGCTGGCGTACCGATGGCATCCTCCGGGGTTATTGAAATATTGCAATCTGCCGCCATGTGGGGCGGTCTCGCATCAGTCATCATTGCATACCTTAAAGTTAGTCATGGCCGAAAAGTCATCATAACAACTAAAGACGATAAGGTCATTCAGGCTGAGGGTCTTACCCACAAGGAACTCGAACAGATGCTTCAATATGCAAAAAATCTTACCGCAATCGAAACAAAATCCGATGGTGTCTGAAAACATTAATAAGTAAACCTCGCCGCCTTTAAGAACAAAACAACATTACCCCGGTGAGATATGTATATATTAAACAAAGCCCTTTGCATTTTGCACCCACCTAGTTAAACTATAAGGGGGTGCGATTTCTTCCTGTACATCGCATCTGAGCGCTTGCTTCAACTCCTCTCAGTTGCTCTCGGAAATCGACGATAAGAACAATACCGGATTTTACCAAGTTGGCTTTTAGTCCATATTAACAGTAAATGCCAAGTAGTAAATTATTCACTTACTGATCTATAGACTTTTTTTCTTCACAAGAGGTAATGAATATGCTATCATCCTGCAAGGGATCACAAAAAACCAACTTGGCATATTACATGTTAGGAGTCAGTAAATTATTCATACCAGCAACCTTTCTATTTCCCAAAAGGAGGGAATAAATTATGATTGAATATCTACCACAAGCCCTTTCCAGTTTAAACGCCGCAACAAGTGTATTATCATCTTTTCTCAACCTCCGCGATTTTACTAAGCATGCTGGCGAGATCGCACAACTTCAAGGCCACATTATCCAAGCAAACAGCCTGATTATCTCTGCACAAAATGAACATTCTTCTTTGACGACGAAAATACAGGAACTTGAAAAAGAATGTATGCGCCTTAAAGACTGGAGTACAGAAAAAGCAAACTATGAACGGCGTGAAATTGGGAATGGTGTTTTTGCGTATATAGAGAAGAATTATGTGGGTATGGCTGAAAAAGCACATAAGCTTTGTTGCAATTGCTTCGACAACAAAAATATCAGATCCACCCTTCAACAATCCATAGAGCCTCAAAGAAATGTCAGCTTGGTTTGTCCTAACGGTTGTCCGAAAATCGTATTTTATTACATTAAATAGAGACATGAAAAATCTCCTAACAAAAGCATCAAGCAGACGGGGGATTGGCCTCTTCCTTTTTTCATTCATGGTTGGTGCCCCCCGCTACTTATTCACCCGTTAACGCCAAATGAATATAACCGAAATTATTAATAATTCCGAAACGCTAATTCAGTGGCTTGACGAGGAACTTGATGGTCTTGCAGTTCCATCTGATGAAAGACGACGACTTGCAGTTGCCTGTTTGCTCGTGGCACTTGAACATCAAAAAGCAATATTGCTTCTCATAGCCAATAAATTATTTGGATCCGCGTTTTCCCTCATTCGGCTGGAGTTTGAATCTTACGTCCGAGGCGTTTGGCTGCAGCTGTGCGCGACTGACACAGAAATATCAAGATACAAACAAGATAAATTAGAGAAGAGCTTTGGAGCATTAATTACGGAAATCGAAAGCTGTAAAGGATTCGAAGAAGGAATACTTTCTTCTGCAAAAAAGGAAAACTACGCTGCTATGAATAGCTTTACTCATAGCGGATATTTGCAGGCTGTCCGCAGAATTAAGGCCGAAACCCTCGAACCAAATTATACAGACGACGAAATAGTGGAGCTACTTAATACTGGAAATGCTCTCGCTATGCTTTCAGCCCTGCAAATTGCGCTTTTGGCAAACAAAAAAAAATTATCTATCAAAATGCTTGATAAGATGAAATTACTGAATAGAGAAATGCCTTAACAACCGGCTCCACTTGACCGGGAATAGCCTCTGCGGTTTGCAGCAAAGGTTGGTTGCCCCGGCAAGTGAGCCATCTCGTTATAAAAGAGCGAGTAAAGCATTTAACAATCTTACTCAGAGGAGGATAAAATGACCAACACTTCGTCAGTACCCGCAAAGTGCCATTGTGGTAAAGAATTTGACGTCCCGGAAATTCAAGGATATGAGTACTGTCCAAATTGTAGATGTATGTATTCTATCGACCAAATTCGTAGGCAAATCGGCAAATTAGAGAGTTGTGCAATGCCAAAAGATAATGACGGAGAAGATATTTGGGATTCTTACTATACGGAGCTTCTCACAGAAGGACATGTGCACAGAATGCAAGGCGAAATGGCTAAAATGAAAGGGAATAATGAAAAAGCGAGGGTTGAATACAGCGAGGCTGTTGCTTTCTTTAAACGCGCAGAAAAACAGAAGCCGACAGAAGAAGAACCAAAACGCTTAATTGCGGAAGTAAGTTCGCAACTAAGCCAGATTAATGAAGATGGCTCAAAACTAAGTCACGTTGAGAAAAAGGACACAAAGTCTGGCGGTTGCTTTATCGCAACAGCCGCATTTGGGACATCAATGGCTCCTGAAGTATTATATTTGCAACAGTATCGTAATTCTGTCCTTAGTATGTCTAAACCTGGGCGCACATTTATTAATGCCTATTATATGATATCCCCACCGATAGCAAGGGCTATCTCAAAGTCAATTGTATTGAAGACTTTGACACGTTTTCTCTTTCTTAAGCCACTAATAAATATTCTGAGCTATTTGTACCCTGCTCAATCATCAACTAAATAAAAAGGAGGTAGTAAAAATGTCAGAACGCGTATGCGATGCTTGTGGAAAAAAGAAACAAGTAGATAGGGCTAAAACCTGCGAAAAGGGCCATTTCATTTGCTCAAGCTGCCACGGCAATTGGCGTGATACATGCCCATTATGCAAGAAAAAGCTGAAATAAATAGCAGATAGAAGGGTAGAACAATTGCATTAAGAGATACTGCCAGCACTGTACGTGCTGTCAGCCCCTTATGCAGGTCGTTGTGAGGAGAAAATATGAATATTAAAGACATATTCCTTTTCATTGGGCCGGTCTTTCGGGATTGGCAAGCTCTTACCTTGCTTATTACTTCGCTATCCAATCAAAACGAAAGGAAGCAATTCTAAAATTTAAAGAAGAAAAGTATTCAAATCTTTTGATCCTCTTGCGAGGCTTTGTCGGCAGCACAACTTCTGCTGAAAGAAAAAGACAATTTTTTGGAGAACAATATAAATTGTGGCTTTATTGTTCCGATGATGTCGTAAGAGCCATAAATAGGATGATTGTCCATGTTATCGAATCTCGGGGACAGCAGCCGAATCCGGAGGCAGGACGCAAGGCTGTTGGCGAGATCGTTTTAGCCATGCGTAAAGATTTACTCGGAAAAACAGACCTGGATTTTAATGATTTTCGGTATACAGATGTCATTTAAAAAGCAACTCATCAATGGCATCGAGGCAGCCCGGGAATAACGCTGGATCTTTTTGCACAAAGGTCTGTGGTCCGGCGCCTCATGGCCAGCGTTGAGCCTGGCAGTTTCTTTCGTTAACCCTCAGTAGTTGCAGCGCCTGATACTTGTGATTAAGTCGGTGGAACCCGTACAAAATCCTACATCAAATGCTCCGTTACTTCGTCGGATCTCTTTGACAGCATGTTACGACCAGTATTTCACGCCGATAAAATGGGACCCATTGCTGGCTGATCTAACGTGGTCACGACATCGGTGTCGACAGGGCTGGCATAATTCGGCGCGTAAGACTCAGTTATAAGAACTCGCGACTTTTGCGGCGTACTGTGAGTAATATGGTAGGCAAGAAAACTAAAAAGTCAGAATTATTTTGTGCAGCAATGTAGGAACTTAGTCGGGACAGTTCCACATATTAGAAACTACGATTTTAACGAAAATTTTGTTGTTTGCCAAAAAGTCTTCTGACTTCAAAAATTAAGAACTTTATTGTTTCCCGATAAGTGACACGAAATGGCGGGGCGGACGGGGATCGAACCCGCGACCTCCGACGTGACAGGCCGGCGTTCTAACCAGCTGAACTACCGCCCCCGCGAACTTCTGAAAAACTCTGCAATTGAAGAGATCCGAATCATCTCTCCATTCCATTTTTTGTCACCAAAATGAAATGGTAGGCGGAACAGGGATCGAACCTGTGACCCCAGCCTTGTAAGGGCTGTGCTCTCCCAGCTGAGCTATCCGCCCGAAGATACTTTTATACTATAATTAGGCTCTTTTTGTCAATATTTGCGGCATATTTGGCCAATAATATTGACACTTGGGGCTTTAAATGTTAAGATTTTTTATGCGTGCGATAATTACCGTATCGGCTTTTTTGTTAGTTTTTTACGCCGTTCCGGCTTCTTCAGATGTGTATAAATACGTCGATGAAAATGGTGTCGCCTGTTATACCGACGCCCCCGTGAGCAAAAAGACAGTAAGGATTATCAAGGAGCAAAAGGCTGCCGCTAAACCGGTGAAGGCCGACGACGGTGCGACTTCTTCTGTGACGAGCCAGGATTACAGCGGCTATGTGCAGCGGGCCGCCGCGAAGTACGAGATCGAACCGGACCTGATCCATGCGGTAATCAAGACGGAGTCTAACGGGAACCACCGCGCCGTATCGAAGAAGGGCGCAATGGGACTTATGCAGCTTATGCCTTCCACTGCGTATGACATGAACGTGGTAAACCCCTTTAACCCCGAAGAAAACATCGAGGGTGGCACAAAATATCTCAAACAGCTGCTCGAAAAGTTTAACGGGGACCTCACCCTCGCACTTGCCGCATATAATGCCGGGCCAAAGACCGTCGAGAAATACGGCAACGTCCCGCCGATCTCCGAGACGAGGCAGTACGTGAAAAAGATTATTTCTCTTTTCAAGGGGAAAGGCAGCTATAGTTTTTCGGACTCCACTAAACAGGCGAGCGCGGTCCCCGAACCGGTACGGATCTATAAAGTCGTCCTCGACGACGGTACCGTCCTTTTCACAAATTCATCCTTTACGAAAACAGGCAAAGCCAGATTTTGATGTCTCCGGATATGTCGGCTCTTCAGGAACAGATTCTGAAGCTAAAGGAAGAGAAACGCGCGATCATCCTCGCGCATAATTACCAGAGGGAAGAGGTGCAGGACATTGCCGATTTTGTCGGCGATTCGCTGGAGCTTTCTAAAACGGCGGCGACGATCGACTGCGGCATGATCGTTTTTTGCGGGGTCAACTTCATGGCAGAAAGCGCTTCCATCCTATCACCGGACAAGGTGGTGCTGCTGCCGGAGCGTGCTGCGCTCTGTCCCATGGCGGACATGATCCATGTGGATTCGCCGAGGCCTGTGAGAAAGGGCTTCCCGGGTTTTGACAACCCGCCTCCCTACGTGTATCCTCCGGAATTTTCCCTGCGGGACATAAAAAAGAAATATCCGGGCGTCCCGGTCGTAGCCTACGTAAATACTACCGCCGACATAAAGGCCGAAAGCGATATATGCTGCACGTCTGCAAACGTCGTCAGGGTGGTGGAGTCCCTTCCCGGCGACGAGGTCATCTGCATACCGGACAAGAACCTTTCGGTATGGGCGCAAAAAAACACGAAAAAGAGGGTGATCGCATGGGACGGCTACTGTAATGTGCACGAAAGGGTAACTCCGAACGACGTGGATATGGCCAGGGCCGCATATCCCAAGGCGCTTATCATGGCACATCCCGAATGCCGGATAGAAGTTCTTGAAAAAGCGGACCATGTCACAAGTACCTCCGGGATGCTCAGGTTCGCGAAGGCTTCCCCCGCGGGTGAATTTATCGTTGGGACCGAGATAGGGCTTATGCACAGGTTGAGGAAGGAAAACCCTGAAAAATTGTTTTATCCTATCAGGAAGGACATGATATGTCCTAACATGAAAAAAACTACCTTAAAGAGTGTCCTGAGGGCTTTTCAGGAAAATACTTACTTAGTCAAGGTCCCGGAGCATATCAGAGTTCCTGCGAAGAGGGCCCTCGACAGGATGCTCGAAATACTATAATTTTTTTGTCCGGCCTAAAGGAACAGCCCGCCATGACACGTTCCCTCGTTTGGCACCAGGGTGCACTCGGCGACCTCATTCTGTCGCTGCCTGTCCTCAAGGCTCTCAAAGCGGGCGGAAGGGCAGCCTACCTTCATCTCATATCGAGGACGGACATAGCCGATATCCTCATTGAAAACCGGTTGGCCGATGAAGTATCCTCCATCGATCATGGACTCTTCGCCGATTTCTTCGTCAGTGGTCCTGTATCGCCCCGGGCTGCGGACTTTCTCGAAAAATTCAGTAACGCCTTTATCTTCATGAAGAAGACGGATGAGGTTTTTGCGGAAAATCTCGGGAAACATATCCGGGAATGTTTTTTTATCTCGACAGCCGCGCCGGTCGGTCGGGTGATGCATGTATCGGCTTCACAGATGAAACAACTAACGCAATCAGGGACGTATGGAAAAGAAATGCCGCTTCTTAAGGCAAGTCCCTTTCTTTCGGGTGTTCATGGTGAAAAGCCGGTCATAACAATCCACCCGGGAAGTGGCGGAAAAAAGAAGTGCTGGCCTTTAGAGAAGTTTCTGGAATTGATGAAATTGCTTGATAAGGAAAAGAGGTTTTATTTTTACTGCATACTCGGCCCTGCCGAAGGCCGTGAACTGCACGAAACGACCGATCGGTTCATTTCCGCCAATAACTTGGATGCCGTGATTATCGAGGGCAGGCCGGTTTCGTATATCGCTACGCTCCTGAAGGCATCGTCCCTTCATATAGGCAATGATTCAGGGATCACGCATCTGGCTTCGGTGCTTGGAACGCCGACGATAGCGGTCTTCGGCCCTACCGACCCGAAGATTTGGGGGCCTGTGGGAAGGCATGTGAAGATTGTTATGCCGGATTATCCATGCGTTCCTTGCTCCGACAGGGACCGTCGACAGTGTTCGGACGTCCGTTGTCTAAATGCCGTAGAGGTCAGTGATGTTCTTTTCGCTGCAAAAACATTATTTTTTGTCAGATAATAATCCGCCTAGATGAAATTTTTTGCCCGCAAGGTGTTGAATTCCTTTATGTTCTCGATAAGCAGCTTTTCGGTAATAAGGCCGAGTTCGACGAGCGCTTCCCCAAAAGAAACGTATTTTTCCTTTTGGTCTGCAAGGAGATCTTCGACTTGTGTTTCACTCAGATGACCGGTCTTGACTGCTACCTCTCCGAATTTCTCTAAGGTCTCTTCCTGAACGATGAGGATTTTTTCGATGTCATCGGCGGTGAGCCAGCCCTTATTTACGGCAAGTTCTCCGATCTTCAGGTTGGTTTTCTTCTGCAGCATCCTTGCCTGAAAGATCTGTTCAATGGTTATGAGCCCTTTCTTATGAAGGTACTGGCCGAAAAATAAGTACTTAAGCGTCATAAGTGAAATCCCCCGTAAAATGGTATGGTTCAATTGTCCTCTATCCGGGCGCAGTTCTCAACCGTTATTTTTACCGGGTATCTATCCCTTTGGGCACGCATAAAAAATGGTATAATTCCCTGCTGATGAGAAGTGGACTCGATGAAGATCTGAATTTTATGAGGATGGCCCTTAGGGAGGCGCAGGTGGCCTTCGAAAAAGGCGAGGTCCCTGTAGGTGCGGTACTCGTTAAAGAGGGGAAAGTGATTCACCGCGCGCATAACCTCAGGGAATGTATGAAGGACCCCTCGGCGCATGCGGAAATCCTTGCCCTTAGGTCGGGCACGAAGGATTCCGACAGCTGGAGACTATCGGGCACAACGCTGTACGTCACGAAGGAGCCTTGCATCATGTGTGCCGGAGCGATCGTGAATGCAAGGATAACGAGACTGGTATATGGGTGCAGGGACCCGAAGGCCGGAGGGGTCGATAGTCTCTATGGGATTTTGGGCGACGCCAGATTGAACCATCAGGTTGAGGTTATGTCGGGTCTGTTCGAGGACGAATGCGCCTCGCTGCTCAAGAGGTTTTTTCAGGACCGCAGATGATTCAGCGTTGGTAAGACTCTCCAGGCGCCTAGCGGCATTCAAGTCCGATCTTCAGGTTGTCGAGGTCGTTCCTGAGTATCTCGAAGAAAGAGATGCCCCTTTCAAACTGGTCCCTGGTCAAATTATGGGCCGCGTTAAGCAGCAGCAGTTTGGCGTGAGTTTCACCTGCAATGGTTTCCGCAATCTTGGGGCTGGTCAATTCCTCATAATAAATATATTTGACCTTGTCTTTCTTGATTTGTTCTACCAGCATGCCTAAGTCTTTGGCTGTGGGCTCGGCGTCAGGTGATACGCCTTGAGCGGCGAGATATTTGATGCCGTAACGATTCGCCAGATAACCGAAGGCATAGTGCCCGGCGTAGATGATTTCTTTCTTTTTGCATGAGGCCAGGGCGGACTTATATGCAGAATCCAGTTCAGTCAATGTGCCCAGGTAGGCGTTGGCCGTCCGTTCATAAAAGCCCTTGTCGGCGCTGTCTTTTGTCTGAAAGGCCTTTAAGATGTTTCCGAGCATGATTTTGGCGTTGTCAAAGTCCAGCCATATGTGCGGGTCCGGCGATCCTGCCGCCTCGTCTTCGTCATGAAACACCCCGGGAATCATTTTCGTACCGCGGCTGGCATCCACCACGATAAGATCCTTGCTTACAACCCCCTTTATGATCCCTTCCGCCCACGGCTCCATGAATTTTCCGGTATAGACGAAAACATCGGCTTCGTTGATTTTTACAATATCTCCGGGCGTTGGTTCGAACGAATGGGGCTCCACACCAGGAGGCAGGAGCAAAGACACTTCCGCTTTCTCTGCTCCGATATTTTTGGCCATATCGTACAGGGGAAAAAGCGTCGTGATAACCCTTACTTTATAATATCCGTCACCGGTTGATTTGCCGACAGGCCTGCAGGAACTGGATGCGACCAAGACGCCGATTACACATACAACAACGATTAAAACCCTCACAGCCGGTTTAGTTTTCATAACTTTTTTGTTGCACAATTTATTACTTTTAGTTAATTTCGTCTGCATTATTGACGTGGCAGAACTCATAAAAAAAATTTCTTAATTGCCAAAGTGACGATAAATAGCATCACATTGATCATGACTATGGTTGCACCGGCCGGCAGATCCAAAAAAAATGACGTGGTAATCCCTATCAGGACGGAAATAACCGAAACCGAAATTGCGATCAACATCGCGGCCTTAAATCCCTTGGCAATCTGTAAGGCGGTAACAGCCGGCAATATGAGAAGGGCCGACACCAGCATAATGCCTACCACTTTCACCGCAAGCACTACCGTAACAGCGGTCAGAGAGGTCAGTATGAGATGCAGGCGTTCGGTTTGAATGCCGGTAATCCTGGCGTATTCCTCATCAAAGGTGGCCGAAAATAAATCGTTATAGAGCAAGACAATGACCACTAACACTGCCAGAGACATCCCCAGCGATAAGTACACTTCCTGTTTGCTGATAGAAAGAATATTGCCGAACAAATAACTGAACAGATCAGCATTAAAACCCTTTGACAGGCTGGCCAGGATGACACCGCCTGCAATACTCAGAGACGAGACGACGCCTATGGCAGCGTCGCCGTACATCTTCGCCTTTTCAGTCAGCTTTAGGATGAAATACGATGCGATCAGAACCAAGGGAACGGCAACATAGAAAGGATAAAGACCTAAAAATAGGCCAAGTGCAATAGCGCCGAAACTCACATGGGAAAGGCCGTCGCCGATCAAAGATAATTTTCTCAGGACCAGAAACAGTCCGAGCATCGCACATAGCACCGCTATGAACGAGCCGGCCAGATAAGCCCTCTGGATAAATGTATAGCTAAGATAATGAAGTAGGCTCATATCACTGGTGCTGATGGCAAATTAAGTGTTGGGAAAAATGGCCGAAGTATTGGTGCATTTCGGTCGACCGGCAGAAGTCTGAAAAACTTCCATAGAAGACGACCTTCTTATCCATGTAGAGGAGCTTATTTGCATACTGGCCGATTTGGGCGGTGTCATGGGTGATCAGTATAATCGTGATCCCCTTGTCGCGGTTGAGTTTTTTTATAAACTCGAAAAAATCTTCTCGTGATTGCGGGTCCAGGGCGGTGCCGGGTTCATCAAGGATGAGAAGTTCGGGATTGGAAACCAGTGCCCTGGCGAGGAAAACCCTCTGTTGCTGACCACCGGAAAGATCGCTGACCGGCTTATCTTCGAGATCGGAGATTCCCATTAACGCAAGCGACTGTCTGATTTTAGCGCCGTCTGTTTGGGTAAATCTTCTTGGAAATTCCTTTTGAGACAGCAATCCCAACCCGACCACTTCTTTTACGGCCGCGGGAAAAAGCGGATTGAAAGCGGTCACTCTCTGAGAAAGATATCCGATGCGTCCCCAGGCGTGAAAAGATTTCAGGTCCCGACCGAACAGTTTTATATTCCCCCTGAATTTTTCCGATAGTCCGAGAACCGTTTTGACCAGCGTTGTTTTGCCCGCCCCATTGGGTCCGGCCAGACCGATATAGTCACCCTTTTCAATGTCAAACCCTACATCGGAGAGCACCTCGACCGGCCCATAGCTGAAGTACAGATTTCTTACGGATACGATAGGAGCTGCACTGTTCATATTCCCTGCTTCCCGCTGCACGCATTACAGACCCCGTAAAATTCGAGGGAATGAGAAAATACCTTGAATCTTTCCTTTTCATAAATACGCCTCTCGTGATTTTCCAAATGTTTCCCCAGGAGCACATCTTTCACGGAGTTGCACTTTATGCAGACAAGGTGGTGGTGGTGACCGGAATTGATTTCGTAATGGGTGGCCTTCCCGGCAAAGAGTACCCGGCGAACTACATTATGTGAAGCAAGAAAGATCAATTCGCGATACACCGTCGCACGGTTACAGGTAAGACCCTCACCGTTAAGCGCGGTGCAGATGCCCGGGGAGGATAAGGGCTGTTTGGCGTGCAGCAATAAATCGATTATTGCAGAGCGGGCTTTGGTAATGCGGTGTCCACCGCCCTTTAATGTCTGCAGGATTTTTTCCTTATCATGCATTACAGTATCTTAATGCAACACTGTCGCGTTGTCAATAATCTCACAGCATTCTTCTTGCTGTCGGCCGCTGAAATATGAAGCACGCCTCAAAAAAGGAGTCTTTGATTACGGGTTGTCATATTTGCGGGGAGCCGGCTGAGGACTGGCGGAGAGGCAGGGATTCGAACCCTGGGTGGGGTTGCCCCCACAACGATTTTCGAGACCGTCCCATTCAACCGCTCTGGCACCTCTCCGTGAATTGTTATTATAAATTAAAGGCTTACGTATTGACAACCTCGCCAACGTGAAAAAAACGTGAAAATACCGCTCTGGCACCTCTGTGCAATTGGTTATTATAAATCAAGGACTTATGTATTAACAACCTCACCAACGTGAACAAAACGTGAAATACCACTCTGGCACCTCCGTGTAATTGGTTATTATGAATCACGGCCCTTATGTATTAACAACCTTACTAACGTGAAGAAAACGTGACAATCGGGTCTGATTTCTCACTCCTTTGCCGTGATCCTGGCGTTCAGGTGTCCAGAATATCTACCCGAAAAATGCGGACCTCAGGACCGGCGAGGAATAGTGTATCCAAATCGGGTGGGGCGAGGGGCAAGCTTATTACTTGAATTACTAAAGGATAACCAGTAAGGGACGATTCCGTCACGCGCTCTAAACCTGATCGAGCGAGATCGGGGCTCGGTCCCGGACGGACACACCTTTTTTGGAACTCGAGACAGGCGGCGGGCAATCTTCGAAGGCTACGGTCTGAAAGGAGATGCTTGGACTGCCGTAATTGAAAATTGATTGATTAATCAACTTCGAACCACCTCTCAAATTTTACATAGGAGTTGTCCCGTTCTTTCGTTGAACTGAGAAGAATGGCACAAATGTGAGAGATCGTTTCCTTCAAAATCCTCTGGCAATTTTCTTGGCACACGCTTTTATATCTTAGACTGCAATTATACAATCCTTGGAAAAGTCTGTAAGGCTTTACCCCGCAACCTGCTGAGAATGTCGGAAGGCACCGACACTCCTTCCTACCAGGACTTTGAGACATTCACAAAATCAGGTCCAAACGTTCCAACTCCTATGAACAGACTTCATGTCGTAATCAAGACGAAAGAAGAAGCTCCACTGCCAACGAAATTGCCTCCTGAAATCAACGCGAACATAGTGGCTCTTCCATCATAAAGCAGCCATAACAAAGAGCAGAAAGTTTATTGTGGTTTCACCGGAAATGTATTATGGACTTTCGACGAAAAAAAGAAATAATTAGGCGCACCGCGGGAAAAAAGGGCGAGTCCTATTCCCAGCCCTGAAGAGATTATTTTATAAAGTTTGTTTATCCTCGGGCTCTTTTTTGTCTCCTCAGATAATAAATCGCCCCGACTCCGGCAAACATCACGAACACTATCATCGCCCATTCCGTCATGGTCGGCACAGGCTTATGGTGGCTGGAGTCGGCTTTCTGTGAGATCATTTGCGCCTCCTGTTATACGTCCATTTTAATCTATCTTCTCTCACAATCTCATCTTAAAACAGCGCCGATCCCTTTCAGCTCTTAATAGCGAGGAACTCCTCAGGGGTCAACACGGGAATTCTTTTGTCGGTAAAGTCGCCCCTATCGCGCGAGATCAGGCAGACCACGCCCGCCTGCATGGCGGCATAGTATTGCACTGCGTCTTCAAAGTCCTGAAAATCGGAAGCAAGGGACAAGTCGATAACCTTTTCATCAACAGCAGCCACTCTAAAAACAATTCTGATCTTCTCAAGGGTTTTTGCGGCCTGCACACGCCCAATCTCTTTCGAAAGCAGATAAAACAGAATTGGAAAGGTCAACGAGCATATATACCCTTTCACTTCCCCTCTTTCCATTTTAGCGAAGAGCTTGGCGGCAGGGGAATAAAAGGGCGTACGCTTCAGGAAGATGTCGAGGAAAAAGTTGACGTCGCAGAGAGCTGATTTCAAAGGTATTTCTCCTCAATATGCCGTTTGTATGTGCCGCGCAGGGTCTTGGCGCCATGCTTGCCAGTCAAAATCCCTGATATCTCGGACAAAACGGGTGATGAGATATCCTCTTCTCCATAGCTGCCTGTAATAGACTTAAAGAAGCCGGCAACCATTTCCGACAGGCTCAAATTACGGGCCTTGGCGATTTTCTTGGTTTTTTCGATCAGTCTCTCGTCCAGACGAAGTGTAAGTTTCGTATGCATTCCGCACCTCCTTTGTACGTATATAGAATACTTCTTTATACGTCACTTGTCAAAACCTTCTTTGTGATGGGTTGTCCCGCCGCGTTCTGGGTGCAACGCCGAGGCGAGCTTGGCAGTACCAGGTCGCCTCGGCCAATACCTTCTCGTCTTCACACTGTCAACTGCACTTATTCCAGTCGCAGGAGGAACACTTCAGGCAACTCTCCTCCATGACGACCACTCCTCCGCATAAGGGCACCTCGATGCCGCGCTCACCTGAGCATCCTTAACGCCGACGGCCCCCATCACCCTAAGAAGCGCTCTTTCGATGTATGCCAGAGGATTACTGACACTCCCGTAACTCATGTTCGCTTTTCTCAGCTGCTTCATGACGTCCCTGGGGTTGATGTTGCAGCGCAGCATGATGCTCGACAGCCGGACGACGGCCTCGATCAGCGCGGCGGCGCTCTGCTCCACAGGGGCGTGCAGCCAGACCTCGCGAGGCTTGTTATCAACGACGTTTACCTCTACCTCGTACGCGCCCTCGTTGGGGATCTCCACATGGATGGCGCGCTTTACCCTCTCTCCGGGCAGTTCCATCGGCTTGATGTAGCCGTCGTCTTTGGCCTTTACCACGGCGCCGAGTTTTCCGGAGTCGCGGTAAACCGTGCACCCCTTGAGTCCTTTTTCATAGGCGTAGAGGTAGGTGTCCCTGAAGTCCTCGAAGCTCGTGTTGGGGTCAAAGACAATCGTTTTCGAGATCGACGCGTCGAAGAATTCCTGGAAGGCAGCCATAATGTCGATATGGCCTTTGGCGGGTATCTGTGAGGAGATGAGCACTTCAGGTTCCTTCCCCTTGCCGTTTGCGCTCTTCCATACCCTGTAGGCGTAGTCGTCTATAATTACCTTCCTCTTTTTGTCGTCGGTCTCCCTGATCTCACGCTGCACTGTCAGGTAAAGGATCGGCTAGACCCCCGAGGAGATGTTCCCCCGGAGAAGACTGGTTGCGCCTGTGGGAGCAATCGTCAAAAGAGGGAATCCGTAACTGATAAAGATCGAACTTATTATGAGAGTAGGTGTGTCATTATCAGGAGGAAGATTGATACACTTGTCTATGAGCTCTACAGGCTCAGTGATGAAGAAATACAGATCGCGGAGGCAAGTTAAAACTCAGTGGCAGAGATCTATTCGTTTTTTTAAAGTCTCCGGAAATTCCTTTCCAGTGACTTCTCGCTTTCTACTTTCTTGGGGTGGTACTTTTTAAACAGTTTCTATAGGCATTCAACACGCTTAGTGAGATGTCCGAGGTGTGTGAGATGCTGTCAAAGAAGAAGGCCCCGCCTTTAACCGAACGGCTTTCCCTTCGAGGGCAAGGGCTCTTAATGAGGAGTACAGAAAGTGCACGTAAAATAATTTTTATTTTGCTCCTCATATGGGGTACAATAGAACAAGAAAGGAGATAATAGGCATGGCGAAGACAGAAACTATAAGGGCAAGAGTAGAGCCGGTCTTAAAGGAAGGAGCGGAGGGTATTTTAAAAAAGCTGGGATTGTCCAGCACAGAAGCGATCACCCTTTTCTACAGACAGGTTATTTTGAGAAGGGGGCTTCCCTTCAATGTCGAGCTGCCGAATAAAGAGACAGCGGAAACGCTTCGGAAGTCTCGCCAGGGGAAAGAAATGCATTCCCACAATAACCTTGATGAGTTCTTCGATAAAATGGGGAAGTAGTGCTCAAAATCCAAACTACTACCAAATTTGAGAGAGACTACAAAAGGATGCAAAAGCGGCATAAGGAAATTGAGAAACTCCGCAAAATCATGCGGAAGCTCCAAAAGCAGGAGTCACTTGACCCGAAGCACAATGACCACCCTTTAACAGGGGAGTTTAAAGACTCACGGGATTGCCACATAGAACCTGATTGGGTTTTGATCTATCGAGTAGCAGGAGATACAATTTACTTTGAGAGGACCGGAAGCCATTCAGACCTTTTTCGTCAGTAATAACACCTTTTGACTTAACCTCCATGTGCTATTTGTCTCAAAAACATTTCTTTTAGAGACACTTTTCTCCTGGATGGTCTGACTCTCAGTAATTGCTGGAGATTCCGGCGAATCCGGCCACCTATTCCAGCGTTAGATTGCCAGGGGTGGCAAGGGAACAGACCGCAGCAGTTAACAAGGCCAGCGTCCACGTTTTTCCTCGTACCATGCACCGTCCCTTTGTCTGTTCCACCCGGCTAACTCTCACCGGCTTGCTTTTAGCTGACACACGATAGCTCATACAAACATGCATACCTGCATTGAGATGAAATTTGCGATGTACATCCAGAAAGAAACGCCAGCGGGTACGATTTCAAAATCTTACTTACAGCCACAAGTCTTGTTTTTGCATGTTGGCCGATGGGTCACGATTACGGAATGAAGGGTTAACCCCGAATGTTTGTTTCCCTCCATGTTCTCATCATCGAGCAAGCGCTGACCTGCGACTTAACCATGCACGTCTTCTGGTCCTTCAGATTAACATCGTTTACTATAATCAACTAAACATGTGCTACATCAACACCAACTTCAGCTTGTAGCCAATACCCGGTTCGGTTATCAAAAACTTTGGGTGCGCAGGGTCTTCCTCGAGCTTGTGCCGAAGTCCCGCCATGTATACACGAACGAACTCAGTCCGACCAGCACAAGATGGCCCCCACACTTCCTCCAGAAACTGAATATGGGGTACAACTTTGCCGGCGTTTTTAATCAAAACTAGCAAGAGCCGATATTCTGTGGGTGTCAAATGAATCTCCCCATTCTTCAGAAATACCTGTTTGTTTGCAAGATCCACCCTGAGGTCACCCAGAGTGAATTCAGCTTTTTTTTGTCCTGACTGGAGTATGGCCCTGTGGCGGAGGGCTACTCGTATTCGAGCGAGCAGTTCTCCGGCTCCAAATGGTATGGTGAGATAGTCGTCAGCACCCGCATCAAGCGCTTTGATCTTGTCCTCTTCCTGCTCCCGCGCCGAAATGACTATGATCGGCACCTCACTCCACTCGCGAAACCTTTTCGTCACCTCGATCCCGTCCATATCTGATAACCCAAGATCGAGAAGGACGATATCGGGATTGCGGTTTGTCGCCCGCTGCAGTCCCTCTTCTCCTGTGTCAGACTCAATTAACCGATAACCGTGGGCTGGCAAGGTAACGCGAAGAAAGCGCCGAATCTGCGGCTCATCTTCGATCAACAGAATTAGTCCGTTATCATGTAACATGCCATTCTTTTACCATTCGGGTAAAATGTTTCGTTTCAAGCTTTCTCCTCGATCTTAAGCAAATAAGGATATTCACCGATATGAGATCAAGAATCAGATCACGTTCATGACGTCGTTCTTCCACTATTAATGGCTCCGAAAAGATTTATAAAAAGGTAAGTTTTTTATGAAATTCCTGCAGAATACCCCGCTTTGTAAGCGGGGAGTTTCACTGTCGTACTTTTTTTTAGTAAAGGGATCGAAGCTCAATAGTCGCCCAACTTTATTTCTTGCCATCTCTGCTATGTCTCTTTATAAGTCTTGTGCATACTTCAACACCGTCTCTTTAAAACAAACAAATAGATGAGGGGCCCTTTCTATGCCCTCTTTCATCCTTTCCCACTCCAACTCAAAGCTGTAACTATGGTGAAAAACGTGTCTGAACCTGCGGTAGGGAGACAAACCTGATGCAAGAAATTCATCAATCAACTCTGGAAGCGAGCGGTAAGAAGGAATGCAAAATCGTTTAAATAAGTCCATTTGCCAAGTCTTGCCGGTCGGAATAGGCATGTTATGGAATAAACTGATGCGCTTAAGGATGTTTTCTATGCCACCATAGAACTGGGCCAAGAAAGTCGCGGCAGCGGTCTTCTCCCGGACGGTAGGTCTGCGTGTTCCCACATCAACGTACAAAGCGGCAAGCTTTTCCAGTGCGGTTTCAATCGATTCTATGCCAATATCGATTTCGGCCTTGAGGTCATCGGCTATCATAACAACACCTTGCAATTGCCTTCAATATGCTTTGTAAACCGTGAGGGAGGATTTAACGGTACCAGATCCAGGGGCATATGCAGCTCTTCTTCGATTTTAGCTGCCAATTCAAAAAGCTTCCATCCCTGAACCCCGTCAAATGCCAGGTCAATATCGCGTGCCCTTTCCGGATCTTCGACGGCACTGCCGAAAAGTATGAGCCGGTTCGCCCCGTAGGATCTCGCCAGCGATGTTATTCTTTCTATTTGAGCCTGGGTGAGTCCCATGGTGACCCTTCTCCTTTCCATTCTTTCATTGTCCGTTCCTCTTTGTCGTCAAAAGCTGCAGGTGCAGGCTGAACAGGGCGCATCCTGTCCAGCCTGAGAAGGAGGGTTAGTCCACACCTGTTCCTCGGCAAACAAAAGGCTTGCCGATAGTAAAACCACAAAATCGCAAAGAGACTCAAGAACTTTCTCTTTTACTTTCTTATTCCTTGTTTGAAACAATTACCACGTATACATCACGCCGAGCGCAATGGTATCCTGGCTTTTCTTGTCAAACGTGCCATGTTCTGAATCGAATGCGTTCATGTCGGACCAGTCGTGACGGTATTCCGGCCTCACGATGAGGTTCTTCGCAACCCTGAACTCAGGCGTAAAGGTTACCTCTTTCGCCTTCTGCGCGATGCCTGTCCTGAAGCCGTCCTTGTCGTCGAAGTATTCGGCCCTGACTGTTCCGCTGATCATATCGCTGAAGTCATATTTCACATATCCCGCCACTCCATACCATTCTGCCCTTGAGCCGTCGGACGCTGCACCGGTCTGCGACGCCCAGTCGGGGTTTATCACAAAGGTGAGGTTCTTCATCGGTTTTATCGTGATCACCGTATCCGAAAGGAACCTGTTCGTGCGCACATCGCTTCCGCCGGCAATGACCTCCCGGCCGTTCAGAAAGTTCACCGCAAGCGAAAACTGTTCTGCAGGGGTCCAGTTGAAATTCAGCCCGAGGGTCTTGCTGCTGCCGGTATCTTCGCTGAAGTTGTCCCAGCCGTTGACCACATAGAAATTCGCGCTCACCTTGTCGCTAAACGGATAGCCGATCATAAGGCCGGTATGGGTAAAGGGTATAGCCCAGTTGAAAAGGAGGCCGCGCGAGTAGTTCATGTTGTCCCTTGCCTCGATCACCTCCGCACCGGTAAAAGTGGCGAACTTCCCTAACTGAAACTTGAGGCCTTTGCCCAGCGGAGCGACATAGGCGATATACGCCTCTGTCAGGTCAAACGCATCACCGGTATTGCCGAGACCGGCAGCGTGAATGAACTTCGCCGTCTCGCCGGCCGAGAGTTTCAGCCTGTAGCCGACACCCCCGACAGCGGCATCCTTGTTGAAAACAATCTGAGCCAGGTCGAGGGTAAAGTTGTTCGCCTTATGGTCGAAGACCCTGAGTCTGTTTTCCTGCGAATCGGGGTTGGTAAAATTATAATTGTATCCGCCCTGAAGATAAATGCTCAGGCCGAGCATGTTCTTGATGTCGTCCAGGCTTGTGCCTGCCGGCTTTGCAGCAGTAGTGTCCGCCGGCTTCGCTTCGTCGGCCCATACCCCTCCAGCTACTGTGAATGTCATCAGAATCGCAAAAGCGATTCCAAAAATAATCTTTTTCATCGTCTCCTCCTTTTTCATTTCAAAAAAATAAAGCCTGTATTGCCATTTCTGCTGTCAGCGTTCCTCTGCTCCGTTATCCTCGACTGAGCCCACCTCCTTTATCTTTAAGCCATATTTTTTGATCTTGTAACAGATCATCCTTTCAGTAATGCCCAGCATTCTCGCGGCTCTGGCTCTCACGTAGTTACATTCTTTGAGGGCGCTTATTATCTCCTGTTTCTCCACATCCTTCAGTCTATCTTTTAGTGTTACCATTTATTCTCTCCAGGGTTATGCACGTGCTGATGCGAGCGTATGCAACGCTCGGCTCTTAACTAGAGCTCTTCTACTGCCCCGCGGCTAAGAGAGTGCATGCCTAAAATGCTTCAACGAGAGGGAGGATAAATATCCGGCAATCTTCCTTCCGGTCCGTCCTGGCAATCTTGCGGATTGTTCCGACAACCTTGTCCACAAGACCATCCTCAACGATAATCTCGACTTTCATTTTTGTCATGAAGTCTGCCACATACTCCGCCCCACGGTACAACACCCCTTTCCCGAAGCCGTTACTTGAGAGTCGGCTAACCAATATTTCCTCAACCCCTATTTCCTCCACTCCCATTTCTTTAAGGGCTGTTTCCACCTCTTCCAAATTTAAAGGCCTTATCACTGCTTCTATTAGTTTCATGATGCTCCTTTTTTCTTTCTGAGTTTGTGGTTGGAAAACCACTTCTCTCTATCCCATGTATTCCTGGTGTCCGTGTTGCTCTGCGTCGCCATCCTCGACAGAGCCCACCTCCTTTATCCTTAAGCCGTATTTCTTGATCTTGTATCCGATCATCCTTGCAGTAATGCCCAGCCTTCTGGCGGCTCTGGTCCTCACGCAGTTACATTCTTTTAGCGCGTGAATGATTTCGTCTTTCTCAATTTCCTTTAATTTTTGTTTAAGGGATTCCATTGCTCCATCCTTTTTTAAAAGGGGGCCTCCTGAGAAAGCTGAAAAGCCCCTTTTTTGAATTAGAATTAATAATTATGGTCTCCATCTAACGGCAGTTGACCGTGACCTGCAGGGCAATTGCCCCGCGGTGTCCAAACTTTTCGCCGACTGTGTGGGGCATGACGACGGCACCCCGCACCGCCAATGCTTCATTATCAGATTAATGTTCACATACACCTGCCGAGATGATAAGACACGAAACATTATCCTTTTTCGCTATATCATCAGGCTTAATCTCGCCGGCAAAGACCTCTCCCTTGATATATGTTTCTCCGACAAAGGAGACTATCTTGACTATTCCAATTGGCGCTACTTCGCAAGTCGGGGACACCCGATAAACAGCGAGCGTATCGTTAACGTGAATGGTCTTCTTTACGTCTTCAGTGCCGCTATGAAACATGTACACTGTGTCGCCTTTGACAAACTTGTCGTGCCTCACCTCCCGATGATAAAGCTGGACCGGATAGTCTACGGCAAACGCAGTCAAGGGCGCGCTGATAGCCACCAAGAGCAGAAATGCAATTATTTTTTCAATTCTGTCTTTTGTCATAGGTTTGCCCTTCAGTATTTTCACCTCTCACTTCTGACCGAGGTCATCAAGTGCCAGATTCAGTTTGAGCACATTCACCACAGGCTCGCCCAGAAACCCGAACTGCCGGCCTTCGGTATTGGCAGCCACTAATGCGCTGACTTTTGCCTCATCGACGCCGCGAAGCTTTGCGATCCTTTGCACCTGATACGCAGCAGCCACAGGGCTGATGTGGGGATCAAGTCCGCTGCCTGAGGCAGTAGCCAGGTCAACCGGTATCTTCGTTGTATTGCCCGGATCAGCCTCGCGCAGGGCCTGAATCCTTGCTTGCACGGCCTTCATAAGGTCAGGGTTGTTCGGGCCGAGATTAGAGCCGGATGACGAACCTCCGTTATAGGGATAGGGGGTTGTCGCGGAAAGCCTTCCCCAGAAATATTTCGGGTCTTCGAACTGCTGTCCAAGCAGTTCGGAGCCCACGGGCTTGCCGTTCTTCGTTATGATGCTCCCGTTTGCCTGGCCAGGAAATATCACTTGGGCCAGGCCTGTCACCGCCAGGGGGTAAATAAACCCGGTGATAACTGTGAAGAGTAACAGAGACATGAGTGTGTTGCGAATCATTCTTATCATGATTTCCTCCGTTTCATACTATATGCAGGGCTGTTATGAGCATGTCGATCAGCTTGATGCCGATAAACGGAACAACCAGCCCGCCGACCCCATAAATCAGGGCGTTATTGCGTAAGACCACATGCGCGCCGAGAGGCCGATATTTCACACCGCGAAGCGCCAACGGGATCAGAAAAATTATAATCAGCGCGTTAAAGATCACGGCTGAAAGCACTGCGCTCTGCGGCGTGGCCAGGTGCATAATGTTAAGCGCACCAAGCGCCGGATAGATCGAAAGAAACGCCGCCGGCAGGATCGCGAAATATTTCGCCACGTCGTTTGCGATGCTGAAGGTCGTGAGCGTGCCGCGCGTCATCAGTAGCTGCTTTCCGATCTCCACGATCTCTATCAGCTTCGTTGGGTTGGAGTCGAGGTCAACGAGATTGCCCGCCTCTTTTGCTGCCTGAGTGCCCGTGTTCATCGCAACGGCCACATCGGCCTGTGCCAGCGCCGGCGCGTCGTTTGTGCCGTCTCCGGTCATGGCCACGAGTCTACCTCCAGCCTGGTGCTCACGGATGAGCTTCAGTTTGGCCTCGGGCGTTGCCTCCGCCAAAAAATCATCGACCCCGGCTTCGGCAGCAATCGCCGAGGCAGTGAGCGGGTTGTCTCCGGTGATCATGATCGTCTTGATCCCCATATTCCGCAACTCAGCGAATCTCTCTTTAATTCCGCCCTTGACAATATCTTTCAGCTGAATAACACCGAGCACTTTCTGTCCTTCGGCCACGACGAGCGGTGTTGAACCTTGTTTTGCGATATCGTCGACGATTGCGCGGATATCAGACGGAAACGTTCCTCCCTGTGACTGGACATATTTTTCGACCGCGTCCGCCGCGCCTTTGCGGATCTGACGACCGTTGAGATTTACGCCGCTCATCCTTGTCTGTGCAGTGAAAGGAACAAATTCCGCGCCGAGGGAATGGATGTCCCTTTCGCGAATCCCGTATTTTTCTTTTGCCAGAATAACGACGCTTCTCCCTTCAGGAGTTTCGTCTGCTAAGGACGCAAGCTGGGCCGCATCGGCGAGGGCTCGCGCATCTACTCCCGCAACGGGAAAAAACGCGGTGGCCTGTCGGTCGCCGAGTGTAATCGTCCCGGTCTTGTCGAGAAGCAGCACGTCAACATCTCCTGCCGCTTCCACCGCACGGCCGGACATGGCGATCACATTGGCCTGGATCATCCGGTCCATACCTGCGATGCCGATAGCCGAAAGAAGTCCGCCGATTGTGGTCGGGATCAGGCAGACCAGAAGCGAGACAAGCACGGTTATGGTGACAGGGCTTCCCTGGCCTGCCGCCTGAACGCTGAAGATCGAAAATGGAAGCAAGGTCACGGTCACCAGCAGAAAGATGATCGTCAGACCTGCAAGCAGTATGTCCAGGGCGATCTCATTCGGCGTCTTCTGCCGCTTTGAGCCTTCAACCATGGCAATCATCCTATCGAGGAACGTCTCACCGGGATTTACGGTGATTCTCACCACAATCCAGTCGGACAGCACCTTCGTGCCGCCGGTCACGGAACTGAAGTCTCCGCCGCTTTCCCTGATCACAGGAGCGCTCTCGCCAGTAATAGCGCTTTCATTCACCGAGGCAACGCCATCGATCACCTCGCCGTCCATAGGAATCGTATCGCCGGCCTCTACAAGCACGATATCGCCTTTCTTGAGCTGGGCAGAAGACACTTTGGTGATTTCGGAATTCCGGTCCTCCTTGGCAAGGCGTTTTGCTGTGACGTCGCTTCGCGTCTTACGCAATGATTCAGCCTGGGCCTTACCCCTGCCTTCCGCCATCGCCTCGGCAAAGTTAGCAAAGAGCACTGTTACCCAGAGCCAGATCGAAATCAGAAGTATGAAGCCCGGAGACGCCTCACCTTTGCCGGTAAGTGCGCGGAAGAAAAGGAGGGTCGTGAGAACGCTGCCCACCTCCACCACGAACATCACCGGGTTCTTTATCTGATGTACCGGATTCAGTTTCCTGACCGAATCCCACAAGGCCCGACGTACAATTGTCGGTTCAAAAAGAGATCTTTTATTAGTTTTTCTGGTCATAATTTCCTCACAATCCGTATTTTGTTATCTGCCGGACATCAACTGTTCGGCTATCGGTCCGAGCGCCAGGCCAGGCACGAACGACAAAGCTCCGACGATCAGGATGACACCAATCAAAAAGGTCACGAACAAAGGGGTATGGGTCGGCAGAGTCCCTAATCCGACCGGCACCTTTTTCTTTTTCGCCAGAGAGCCGGCGATTGCCAGCACGGGAATTATAGCCCAAAAGCGGCCGATGAACATCACGATGCCGAGGGCCGTATTATAGAAAACAGTATTGGCGCTCAAACCCGCAAAAGCACTGCCGTTGTTGTTCGAGGCCGACGTAAAGGCATACAGTATCTCAGAAAAACCGTGCGGCCCGGGATTGGCGATGCCCGCAACCCCGGCCTTCATAGAAACAGCAACCGCCGTTCCGACCTTGACAAGGGCATTGATAATCAGCATCAGAAGAATGGTCATCTTCATCTCGAACATCTCGATCTTTTTGCCCAGATATTCCGGTGTTCGGCCGACCATCAGGCCGGCGATGAATACGGTGAGGATAGCGAATATCAGCATACCGTAAAGACCGGAGCCGACGCCTCCGAATATGACCTCTCCCAACATCATCAGCCACATCGGGATAAGACCGCCTATCGGGGTGAAGGAATCATGCATGGCATTCACAGAACCGTTCGATGCGGCGGTAGTGGCGGACGCCCAGATCGCGGAATTTACTATCCCAAATCGCGCCTCCTTGCCCTCCATGTTTCCGCCAGGCTGCAATGTGCCTGCCGTTTGATCAATGCCAAGCGAGGCGAAATGCGGATTGCCCTGTCGTTCGGTCCATACGCACACCGTCATCAGAACGACGAGAACGATCGTCATCGCGGCCAGCAGAGCCCGGCCCTGTCGCCTGTCGCCGACCATCTTCCCGAATGTGATGCAGAGTGCCGCCGGTATCAGCAGGATCGCCAATACCTCAAGAAAATTTGAAAACGGAGTCGGGTTTTCGAAGGGATGTGCGGAATTCACATTGAAAAAACCGCCGCCGTTCGTGCCGAGCTGTTTGATCGCAATCTGTGAAGCGGCAGGGCCAAGGGGTATGACCTGCTCCTTCATCTGAGCTTTCTCCGTCACCGGAGTTCCCTTTTCGTCCTTGATCGGATTGCCCTGGGCATCGAGCTTCGGATTATCATAGGTGATAGTCTGCGTAAGGGCCACATTCTTATATTCGCTGAAGGTCTGCACCACGCCCTGAGAAACGAGAAGCAGAGAATAGATCAGCGCAAGAGGCATCAAGATGTACAGAGTCGTGCGGGTGAGATCGACCCAGAAGTTGCCGATCGTCTTTGAAGAATGTCGGCTGAACCCACGGATCAGCGCCACTAAAACAGCCATGCCCGCCGCCGCAGAAAGAAAATTCTGGACCCCGAGCCCAACCATCTGTGAAAGGTAGCTCATCGTCGATTCACCGCCGTACCCCTGCCAGTTCGTATTAGTTATGAAGCTTACAGCCGTATTGAAAGACGAATCAGGCGATACAGCCGGGAACTTCTGAGGATTTAGCGGCAATATGCCTTGCATGCGCTGCAACATATATACCGCGACGAATCCGGCCACGCTGAATACAAGCACGGCGATCGTATATTGTTTCCAGTCCATTTCCTCTTCTGGCCTGATGCCGCAAAGCCTGTAAAAAATACGCTCCACCGGCCCAAACACCCGGTCAAGACCGCATGGCCGGTTTTCGTAAACCCTCGCCATATAACCGCCCAGCGGCTTCGCAAGAAGCAGCAGGACGCCAAAATATAGGACAATTTGGAATATGTCATTCCCTGTCATGACAACACCTCCGGCTTTAGTAAAGCCACAAAAAGATACACGAGAAGACCGAACGCTACAATACCGCCGATCCAGTAGAACAGTTCCATAGTTTTCCTCCTAAGTTTTTCTCCTATACTTTCTCAGCCAGTTTCACGAAGAGCAGGCTGAGGATAAATAACGCGACCACTATACCGATATAGACAATGTCCATAACGCACCTCCTTTGCGAAAATACTTATTCATTTTTTACGATCATCATGGGAGTTATCAAAATCGTCTCTCATTGTGTTAAAGAACACAACTTTGTTTAGAAGAAGCATCTGTTAAAGAAAACGGAACGCGTACGGTCACCACTCCTGCCTTAGACTGAAAAGCCCTTTCAATTAAACGAGCTGTTTGGTTATGCAAAAAACGATGCCGGCGTTTCAGGCCGATAAGCACCGGCAATACGATAGTGACGACACTCTCCTTATTGCAACGATGTATTTCGTCCACATATGCCATGAGCGGCCCAATCAGAGAACCGTATGGAGATTCAAGAATAATAAGGGGAATATCCATATTCTGCATTTTCCACATGCATTCGAGCCCTACCCTGTCTGAAGGCTTAAGAAGTATGTGGACCGCAACAATTTCGCCGTTAAGAACTTTTGCATAACTAATTGCGTTCATCGACACCTTGTTCACCTCCGCGACAGGGATTACCACAAAATGATTTCCCCTGGCATCCAAGGCCTGCGCATCAATTAACGGAATTTCCAAAACGGCTGTTTGAGATGAGCCATCTCCACTGCAAAGTAACTGCAAAGATTGTGAGTGAATCATTTTATTCATTTCCGTTATTTATGCGTTCAAGTACTTCACCATCAATCCGGTGAGAGTCAAACATCCAATGACCACAGTCAAACACCAAATAACCACAAAAAAATATAAGCCATCCATTTTCATCTGCCTCCATGTTTTCAGGGTATCACTAAAGCGAATAAAATAGGTCTAAATAAGGGGCCCGGCAGTATAAAGATTTCGTAAAAAATTGATGAGATTTCTATTGATCTTTAGACACCTGCGAAAGGCCGATAAGCTTCCCACACCTCACAAGCATAAGGTACAATGCGCAGGCCTTCGAGGGGATTTGGACAGTAGCAGTTATAATATCAATTTTGCCCATATATCAACGGAATCACAGCAAAAACGACAATTTAGGCTGAAAAAGCACATGACTCAGATTGATGGATATTAATCTAAAATGAAGTTGACGCCATTACGTAATCTCCTATAAAGTCATCGAATTATACGCTATTATGAATCAGGGCGTTTCGTGATGGAAAAGTTCTTTCCATTTGAAGTGAATTGAAGTGAAAAAGTTGATGCCAATTCCAAAAATTATTGAGGACTTCCCCTCATGAAAGACGGTTATACAATCGACAGATATAATTTTTGCCAGGAATTCGTCCCACGCCGAGGTGAGTTTAGAGGGAAGAGCAGGGTAAGGGCGTACTAATGAAGAATCTATTCGAGAAGATAAAACATTATGCGACGTCTCCTGACAAAATCGCTTTGGAGTTAGTTCGTCCTTTCCTGATTTTTTTCGGGAATGAAGCATCGAGCAGCATCCTCCTGATCGGGGCGACCCTCCTTGCCCTTGCCTGGATTAATTCTCCTTTCGGTCACACCTACCATCGGTTCTGGGAGACACAGCTCTCTTTCTCCATAGGGGACTCCTCGATCACCCGGACCCTCCGGCAGTGGATCGATGAGGGCCTCATGGCGGTCTTCTTCTTTGCCATGGGCCTCGAGATAAAGCGGGAAATCCTCGTTGGCGAACTTTCATCCGTGAAAAAGGCCCTATTGCCAGTCGGCGCGGCTCTCGGCGGTATGCTCCTCCCGGCAGCGATATATGCAGTCATCAACAGAGGGTTGCCGACGAGCCAGGGATGGGGTATCCCAATGGCAACCGATATTGCCTTTGCCCTCGGCGCGCTATTTATACTCGGGAAACGCGTTCCTCTCGGTCTGCGCGTATTCCTTTCTGCGCTCGCCATAGCGGACGACCTTGGAGCCGTCATTGTGATCGCACTATTTTATTCCAGCGGGATTTCCCTGCATTACCTCTTCATTTCTCTTCTCATCTTACTGCTCCTTGCCGTCGCAAACCTTCTCTGGATACGTGTTACCCTTATCTATGCTATTCTCGGTGCTTGCCTATGGGTTGCTGTACTTGGATCGGGGCTCCACGCAACGATTGCAGGCGTCTTGGTCGCTCTCTTCATACCGGCTAAAGGAAGGTACGATACCGACAAGTTTCTCCGGAATGTGAGCAAGCATCTGGGCGAGTTCTCCTGCCCCCCAGGGGGATGCGGACCTTCAATTCTCCAGGACGCCAAACATTTGAGTTCAGTCCACTCGATCGAGCTCGCCTGTCACCATGTGGAGACCCCCTTGCAGCGGCTTGAGCACGCCCTTCACCCGTGGGTCGCTTTTCTTGTAGTCCCATTGTTCGCCCTCGCGAATATGGGCCTGACGATAGTCGATCTGAATCTCTCACAAACACTGCTGTCGCCGCTGACACTCGGAATCGCCGCCGGCCTGCTCATCGGAAAGCCGATCGGGATCAGCGCCTTTTCTTATCTCTTTGTGAGAACCGGATGCGCTTCTCTGCCTCGTGGTGTTTCTTGGCCCCAAATCTTTGGCGTGAGTATCCTGGGGGGAATAGGATTCACCATGTCGCTGTTCATCAGCGGCCTCTCATTCAGAGAGCCCTTGCTGCTTGATCATGCCAAACTGGGGATACTGACAGGATCCACCGTCTCGGGGATGATCGGACTGGCCGTGCTGTTCTATCTCACCTCAAAGGGTAAGTCCGCCCAAAGCGACGGAGAAGGTTCCGCCGGTGATGTCAGCGAGGAAACAGGATAATGCATGCAAATCGCTTTTAAGAAAAAAAGCAGAACCTTAGAAAAAAGAGATTTTTGGAACGGTCTTAAATATTCAGACTGAGCTAAGGCGTCGAAAAAAAACGGTACTTCCACTTTCTGAATAAACATAATCCAATCCGGCCCGATTCTTTCGGATTGAAAGTTGTCAATTTAGAGAAGAGGCTGTCGGCGCGAATTTTAGGGAGTACTTCTCGTCCGCTGAGCCCCCTCTATTTTACGGAGTTTGAACGGAAAGAAATAGTTTCAGCAAATCGAAATTTGTGCGGAGGAAGTACATCTCCGTGCGTATTTCGGGGCGAACCCGACGCTTCTCCTGAAAGTTGGCAAGAATGTTGTGGAAAATGCCGACAAATTGGAGTGGGCCTGGGCCGTATCATTTTCAGGTCAATTTCAGATATCGCCTACACCATAATCGCCACCGTGAAAAAAACGTGAAAATGTTACATCAAAAGTGGTAGAAATATATCTATCTATAAATAACTAAGATAACCTGTGAATCCTTGTCTGGCAAGGCTTTTTAAGGTATTTTCAAGCCTTTGCAAAGTCCCAAATTGCGCCAACCGCTCTGGCACCTCTCCGCGGACTCTCATTATAATTCAAGCGATCCGACATTGACAACTTTTCGTGCGAACACTCGGGCAAAGATGACCGACTCTTTTTATGTATAAACTCTCTCACCACACTTGAAAAATGATGCGTGCTTGTAGGAATGGTCGCTGGTGATTACGATTCCGTCAACTTCTCGAATATCTTCTTTTCATACTCCGGGAAGCGCTCGATGTTCAACGGACCCTTTCGAATCTCACCCAGTTTTATCAGCTTGAAATTGAGTTCCCTGATCTTCCTCAACCGTTCGCTATCGTCGTCTATGGTGTGTATGAGGTCCCGAAGACTCAGGACCTCTTTTCTCAACTGGAGCTCTTGCGGAATACAGCCGGCATTCTTCAGCACCCTGTAAGCGGTCCTGAGGTCTTCAGGTATCCAGGTCTCGTCCTCGAAGGCGATCGGTCTGCCTGCATTTTCAAGGTCTTCAAACTCACCGTTTTCGATCGCCTCCCTGATCCTCTGCTCCGCGATCTTCGAAAAGATGTCCATTAATGGACCTGCTGACCCTTGACTTGTACGACGTTGAGCGGTATGGAGTTTATCAGCTCGTCATCGAGATAATTCTCGACCCAGTAAGTGCCGGGGGTCTGGAGTTCCACATTCAGGTGGACAGAGACGTCCCGGTGTCTGTAATTGACGCCGTTTAGGGACATCTTTGAATGCGTTTCCCTGATCACCGTCTTTCCGTCGGGGGTGAGGATACGCATTCGAATACCAAATTCTCCCTTGCCGCCCGCCCATTCGGAAATTATCGCGACCCTCGGGTGGACCGCAGGGAATTTCTCGGCGTATATGTTTTCAAAAAGTCCCATGAGGCTTAATTTTCCGCCCATCTCCTGCCGCACGTCGTCGCAGATTATGGTAAAGTTCAGCGACGGTTTTATCAGATCTGTCATAATAACTCCTTTAGGATATAATTTTGTAAGCCTCGCAATCTTCTCCGGGAAGGTGACTACCGCGGACCCGCCCGTGCGGAGCGTCCTCCCCATTATAAATGTCGCAGGTCTTTTTTTTCAAAAGGATGGAAAAAAAACGGCATCACCGGGTAATGACTGCCATTGCGCCGGGCCTTTTTCGAAAGGGGAGTCCCCTGTTTTTTATAATGGCGCCGGTCTGAAAGTGGGCGGACTGCGTCCTGATTTTGGGTTACAATATCATCATGTCGAATGTGGGAAGGTTTTCCGCGTTAAGCTACAGGGACTTCAGGCTCTTTTGGTTCGGGCAGCTGATCTCGCTATCCGGGACCTGGATGCAGTCTGTCGCCCAGGGATGGCTTGTCTACAGTCTGACAAAGTCTCCTTTGTATTTGGGGATAGTGGCGGCCTCGGCGGCGTTTCCAATCCTTCTTTTTACGCTTATCGGCGGAATGATCGCCGACAGGTTCCCCAAACGCAACCTGCTATTGGTGACCCAGGCGCTTTCGATAATCCCTGCACTTCTTCTTGGCATACTTACCAGCATGGGTGCCATCAAGGTATGGGAGGTGGCCCTTCTTGCCGCATTTCTGGGTACGATCAACGCGGTCGATGTGCCGACGAGACAATCTTTTCTGATCGAGATGGTGGGGAGGGGCCATGTCGTAAACGCGATAGGGCTGAATTCCGCCGCCTTCAACGGCGCGCGGATAATAGGGCCGATGATCGCCGGTCTGTCGATTGAATACTTCGGCCTGCCTGCCTGCTTTTTCATCAACGCCGCGAGCTTTGTCGCAGTGATCTTCGCCCTCTCTAAAATGGACGCACGGGGAGAGATACTGGGGAGTTCGGAGGGGGTCGTCAGCGATTTTATGAAGGGCATAGCTTTTATCAGGAGTAAGAAAGAGATCAAACGCGCGATGGTCCTCATCGCGATTTTCAGCATAGTCGGGCTTCCTTATATTAACCTGCTGCCTGTCTTTGCCGTTGAGGTTTTCCATAGGGGCGCGAAAGGGCTCGGCTTTCTTGTCGGCGCTTCGGGGATAGGCGCTCTTACTGCGGCCTTGGGCATTGCGGTGATGGGAAACATTGAAAATAAAACAAGGTTCATGTCGATCGCTGCGCTTCTCTTTTCAACCGCGCTTTTTGTTTTTTCCTTTACGAGGATTTTTTGGATATCCATAGTGGTGATAATGGTTGGCGGCTGGGGAATGGTCAGTTATCTTGCCGCGGCTAACAGTTTTATCCAGGTCTCGGTGCCGGATGAACTGAGGGGAAGGGTGATGAGTGTGTATTCGTTCGTCTTCCTGGGGTTTGTACCCGTAGGAAATTCATTAATGGGTGTTGCCGCGCACATGATCGGAACAGCCAATGCGGTGATGGTGGGCGGTCTAATATGCATTCTTGCTTCTGCGATATTTGCGAAAGGACACCTGGGAACAAAGGAAATTGGAGCGGGAAAACGCGCCTGATGCCTGCCGGTTCGGCTATAATAGCTATAGTATGAGAGTGCTTGCGGTAGAAACGTCAACGATGCTCGGCGGTGTAGCGGTGGTTGACAGTGAGAAGGGGCTTGTCGCAGAGACGAGGCTTAATGTGAAGACCACGCATTCCGAGAGGCTTATGACGGCCATCGACAACCTTTTAAAACAGTCCGAACTTGACCTGGACGGCATCGATGCCTTTGCGGTCGCGATAGGCCCCGGTTCATTTACCGGTCTCAGGATAGGGCTAAGCACGGTCAAGGGACTCTCGTACGCCACTGGAAAAGAAATCGTGACCGTGCCTACGCTTGAGGCTTTTGCATGGAATTTCCAATACTGCCCGTATCCGGTATGCCTTATGCTCGACGCGAGAAAGGGCGAGGTCTATACGGCGGTCTTTAAATGGGAAAATGGCGGGTTTCGCCGTTTGGTCCCCGAGACATCGATAAAACCGGAGGACCTGCTTAGGTCGCTTGAGGGTGTTGTCTTGTTTGCCGGTGAAGGGGTCCCGCTCTATGCAATGAAGATCGCTGATATCATGAGGGAAAGGGCACTGATGGGTTCTCCCCAGACGATGGTGCCTTCGCCTGCAAATGTGGCGATGCTCGGCCTTAAGAAGGCGGAAAAAGGGGATTATGCGGATGCCTCAGATCAGGTACCCTATTACATAAGAAAATCCGAGGCAGAGGTGAAATGGTCGGAGAAGGCCTGAACCGTATCGGGGAGGATATTAGTATTGAAGACATGAAGCCGGGCGATCTTCCGGCTGTCATTGAAATAGAGAGAGTATCGTTCACCACACCATGGTCCGAGACCTCTTTTTTCAACGAGTTGAAGAACCCGAGGTCATCGCTGAAGGTTGCGAAAAAGGGCGGGAGAGTCGTGGGCTACATATGTTTTGGCTGGATAATCGATGAAGGACATGTCCTGGATGTGGCCGTACATCCCCAATACAGAATGCTCGGCATAGCGTCAACGCTTGTTTCCCTGGCAATTGAGCGCCTTAAAGAGGAGGGCTGCAGGTTTATCTTTCTTGAAGTGAGGGACTCAAACGGACCTGCAAAAAAAATGTACGCTAAATTCGGTTTTGAGGTCTTGGGAACAAGGAAAAATTATTATGTTTCCCCTTCCGAAGATGCAGTAATTATGGTACTAAAGTCTGCAGGGTGAAGGGTTCAACCTTTCGGAACGTATTGGCCACTTTCGGGAGGAAACGTATCCGATCAGCTCCCCTGTTCCCCAATGGCCTTAATTATTGAAAGTGCGATTTTTTTCGCTTTATCGCCTTTGATTTTTCTGAACAGTCTTAAGAGGGTCTCTTCGTCGCCGCTTAATTTCCCATAAACGGCCCTCACTTCCGAAACGACGAGATTGTCGCTATGCAAAAATGAGCTGATCGGAATTTGGAGGGCTTCCGCCATCTGATGAAGTCTCGTAAGCGTCAGCTCGCTTGTTCCCCTTTCATACTTCTGCACCTGTTGGTAGGAGATGCCGATTTTTTCCGCAAGCCGCATCTGGGACATGCCGGAGGAGAGACGCGCATCCCTGATTACCTGCCCGATATATTGTTTAAGTTTCGGCGTTTTCATCGTGGTCAATTATTGCCTTTCATTTTGCTTGGCGGCGGGTCAAAAGTCTATAAACCTAAAGTAGTGCATGGGTTGACAAACACAACTAAGGGTAGTATATTATTTTTGTTATGGGGACGGGGAGAATCCTTATAGTAGATGACGAAGCCGGTATTAGAGAAATGCTGGCGGAGGTTTGCGAGATAAACGGCTACTCGGTAAACTGCGCCGATAACGGCATGGGTGCGTTACTTCGCCTTGAAGAAGAAATATATAGTCTCATAATCGTTGACTATCAGATGCCCGGGATGGACGGGATCGAATTTGTCAGGCAAGTCAGGAAGAGGTGGGCCCTCCTTCCCGTGATCGCGATGAGCGCAATGGATGTCGGCATGCTGTTTATCGAGGCGGGGGCGAATATGTTTCTGGGGAAGCCCCTTAACTACAAAGTGCTGCAGGAGGAGATAGCGATGATCTTGGAAGGCGGCAACTCCGAAGCTTAAACGGCCCAGACTCCCTCGATCAGGCTTCCGCACTTAGGGCATTTGTTCTCTTTGATCTTGTTTTCGGTGACCCTGTACCCGAACCTCGTGATCAGTACCTCCGCACAGACAGGACAGGAGGTATTTTCTCCTCCTCCGCCGGGGACATTGCCCTCATAGATAAACTTGAGTCCTGATTTCTGTCCGATTTCTTTTGCCAGTCTCAGCTTTTCTATCGGAGTGCGGGGTTTGTCGAGAAGCTGGTATGTCGGGTAGAACTGACTTACGTGCCAGGGGATGGCAGGGTCGACGGAACAGATGAACTCGGCTATGTCCGTCAGGTCTTTTTCTGAATCATTTAGGTCCGGTATGATAAGTGTCGTCACTTCAACCCAAACGCCCAGTTCTTTCATAAGCCTGATAGTCTCTTTTACCGGCCCGAGCCTTGCACCGCAAATCTCCCTGTAGAATTTGTCGCTTCCCTTTAGGTCGATGTTATTTGCACTCAGATAAGGGGCGATGAGTCGGGCCGCCTCAGGCCCGGTGTATCCGTTACTCACAAAGACGTTCATGATCCCCTTTTCCCGGGCTGTCCGTGAGCAGTCGTAGGCGAATTCAAAAAAGATAGTAGGCTCCGTATAGGTATAGGATATGCTTTTGCAATGGTTCTGTTGAGCAGTGTCTACAATGTCCTCAACGGAAACGTCTTTACCCGGAATCGAAAATTTCCGTTCCCTGGGAAATTGTGATATCTCGTAGTTTTGGCAGTGTTTGCAGCGAAAATTACATCCCACGGTGGCTATGGACAGAGAGCTTGAAGAAGGGAGGAAATGAAAAAGGGGCTTCTTTTCGACAGGGTCGATGTTCATCGAGATAACCTTACCGTACACGAGGCTGTACAGAGTTCCCTCGCGGTTCTCCCGTACTGCGCATATCCCTCTTTGGTCTTCCTTGATAAGGCAGTTGTGGCCGCACAGGTGGCATCTGACATCGCCGCCTTTCAGCCTTTCATATATCATGGCCTCCTTCATGTCAGCTAAAGTATATCAAAATTAAAAGGGATGTAAATCGTATGTCAACGTATCCTTCAATTACTGTACGTGAACTGGAGATATCTTTTCTCCTCTTCGGCAAAGAGGGGTGAGGGGAGACTATTAATCTGAAGAGGCGGTTAACACTCATTGACTTGAAGCAGGTCGGATCATTAAAATATTGAGTAACAGTAGAAACTTTCGGGAGGTGGCATATGCCTATTTATGAATACATCTGCAAATCCTGCGGAGAAAGATTCTCGCTTCTTCAGAAGGTGAGCTCTACGGAAAAAGATACGGATTGTCCGAAATGCTCTTCCACAGAGGTGAAAAAGCTCATGTCTTCTTTCTGTTGCTCAAGCGCTGATGCCGGCTTTTCTTCCCCGGGCCCATCTGGTGGATTTGGCGGGGGCGGCTGAGGCGTCTCTTCATGCTGAGCCGGGTGCTCAGCCGGACGCACCGCATACGAAAAAGTCTTGACTTTTTCAGCACATAACAATAAAATTCTTGAAATACCTTTAAGAGGTGTAGGATGGCTCATAGGCTTTTGCTTGCGGACGACAGCATCACGATTCAGAAGGTAGTAGAGCTTGTTCTCGCTGAAGAAGATTTTGAGATCAAGTCTGTAAGCAATGGTGAGGATGCCCTTAATGCTATGGATAGCTTCAGACCGGAGATCGTCCTTGCCGATATCGAGATGCCGAAGATCAATGGCTATCAGCTTTGCGAGAAAATCAAGCAAAACCCCAAGACCTCAGGCATACCGGTAATTTTGCTCGCCGGCGCATTCGAGCCGATAGACGAGGAACTTTTACGGACGGTCGGCGCTGATGATTCCGTTATAAAACCGTTTGAGTCGCAGGAACTTATAAGCAAGATCAATGCGGTGTTGACTATGGTTGCCGCGGACAGCCGGGAGGCGAGTGTTGCCGATGAGGGCGAGGAAGTGTTCGAAATTGCCGAAGAGGCGGAGGAAATAGGTGAAAAAGAGGGTGTGAATATTGCAGGACTGGAAGAAGACCTCTGGGCCATGGAGGAAGTTCCTGCTGTTTCCGGGGAGTTGGCCGAGGAGGCCTTTGCGGAGGAAGAACTGTCTGCAACAGTGGCCGAGTTCGAATTACCCGGCGAAGAGATCGGCGTCCAAAAAGCAGTTATCGAACCGGTCATCGCCCCCCAACTCCGCACGGAGACCGTCATGCCTCAGGTTGTTCCTCAGATCTCGATGCCCTCAAAAGATGAACTGATTGCCATATTCGAAAAGACGATACAGGAAAAGGTGTTGGCTTCTCTTGCGTCCCTTGATATAAAGGAATCGCTTTTTGCCGCCCTGATGCCTTCTCTTAGAGATTCGATAGATAAGGTCCTTTGGGAAATCGCTCCCGAACTTGTCGAAAAGATGCTCCGGGAGAGCCTGAAGAACTCTATGGCATCTCTGACGAAAGAGGTTGAAAAAGTTATCTGGGAAACCGTACCTGATCTTGCCAGCACGATGATTTTGAAAGAGATTGAAAGAATAAAATCCGAGTTATAAAGATAAATTCCTTAATGTGAGGGCGGGGAAAAGGCGGTGCCGATTCCCCGTCTTTCTTTGTTATGGCAGAATTAAATAAAAGTTATAATCCAGAAGGCGTCGAGGAAAAGTGGTACGAGTATTGGACCGCAGGGAGTTTTTTTGTTGCTGACCCGTCGTCCGACAAGGAGCCCTATTCGATCGTTATCCCTCCGCCCAACGTTACCGGTTCGCTTCATATGGGCCATGCCCTTAACACGACCCTCCAGGACATATTGATTCGATGGAAGAGGATGTCGGGTTTTGATGCGCTTTGGGTCCCCGGCATGGACCATGCGGGTATCGCTACCCAAAATGTGGTCGAGCGCCAGCTGGCTGCCGAGAAAGTCGACAGACATCAGCTTGGCAGGGACCCTTTTATCGAACGTGTCTGGAAATGGAAGGCCGAATACGGCGGGAGGATCATCCATCAGCTCAAGAGGCTCGGTGCTTCCTGCGATTGGACTAGGGAACGATTTACCCTCGACTCGGGCCTGTCCGAGGCGGTGGGGGAGGTCTTTGTAAGTCTTTATGAACAGGGACTTATCTACCGCGACAAGAGGTTGATCAATTGGTGCCCGCGGTGCCAGACCGCACTTTCGGACATCGAGGTGGAGCATGAGGATTTCGAGGGCAAGCTCACATTTATCAGATATCCCTTTGAGGACGGCAGCGGGCATATAATTGTCGCCACGACCCGCCCCGAGACAATGTTGGGGGATACCGCGGTCGCGGTGAACCCGGAAGACACCCGTTATGCGGAAATGATCGGGAAAAAGGTCTTGCTGCCCCTTACCGACAGAAAGATCCCGATTGTTGCCGACATGGCAGTGGACACCGAGTTCGGAACGGGTGCGGTCAAAGTGACACCCGCGCATGACTTCAATGACGAAGCGATCGCAAAGAGACAAAACCCGCAACTCGACTTTATCACGGTGATCGGACCCGACGGCAAGATGACGGCTGATGCAGGGTCGAAATACGCAGGTCTCGACAGGTATGAAGCCAGGAAAGCGGTATTGAATGATCTAAAGGCCCAAGACCTTATTGCGAAGCAAAATACCTATCTCCATGCCATCAGCCAGTGCTACCGGTGTAAGACCGTTATCGAACCGCTCTCCGCACTCCAGTGGTATGTGAAGGTCGGGCCTCTGGCCGCCGCGGCGATGGAAGCCGTCAGAGACGGCAGTATCAGAATAACGCCTAAGACCTGGGAGAATACCTATTTTTCGTGGATGGAAAATATAAACGACTGGTGCATATCGAGACAGATATGGTGGGGGCACCGCATACCTGCCTGGTATTGCGATGACTGCGCAGAGGTGATCGTGTCCCGGCAGGCCCCTTCGAAGTGCACAAAGTGCAGCGGTGAATTGCGGCAGGACGAGGATGTCCTGGATACCTGGTTTTCATCGGCGCTTTGGCCCTTCTCGACCCTCGGCTGGCCGGCGGAGACCCCTGAACTTAGGAAGTACTATCCGACTTCGGCGCTTGTGACGGGGTTCGATATAATATTTTTCTGGGTCGCCCGCATGATAATGATGGGTCTCAAATTTATGAAGGATGTACCCTTTAGAGACGTCCATATTCACGCGTTAGTGAGGGACGCATCAGGGCAAAAGATGTCCAAATCAAAAGGGAATGTTATCGACCCGCTTATCATGATGGAAAAATATGGCACCGACGCCTTCCGTTTTACCCTGGCTGCGTTCGCCGCCCAAGGGCGCGACGTGAAGTTCGCCGAGGAGCGTGTGGAGGGTTACCGGCATTTTGTCAACAAACTCTGGAACGCCTCCCGCTTTATACTCCTTAACGCCGGAGATGAGGAAGCGCCGGAAAAAATGTCATTCGAAGACCTTGATATCGGCAGCAGATGGATCCTGAGCAGGCTTGCCGCAACGGCGGAAGAAGTCAACGCTTCGCTTGAAGAATTCAGGTTCAATGATGCGGCAAACAGTATCTACCAGTTTATATGGCGCGAACTCTGCGATTGGTATATCGAGATGGTCAAGCCGGCCCTCTATGACGACTCCGGCGATAAACGGCGGGTGAAGAAATGTCTTCTTTATGTCCTGGACAAGACCCTGAGACTTCTGCATCCCTTTATGCCCTACGTCACGGAGGAGATCTGGCAGCATGTCGCGATCAGCGGTGGTGAGCAACAGAAGCCGCACAAAAGTATCGTAGTCGCAGGCTTTCCCCGTTCGCTCCAGAGGGATGCGGGCGCCGAGGCCGAGATGGCGATTCTTATGGAGACGGTTACCGGCATCAGAACGATACGCGGGGAACTGAACCTGTCCCCTTCGCTTGAGCTAAGGGCCCACATCAAGACCCAGTCAGGGAAGGCGGCGGAGGTGTTGAACAGGAATCTGGCTTATCTGAACAAGCTCGCAAGGGCCGATATAATCGAGGTAGGGGGCGAGGTGAGGAAGCCCAGCGGGGCTGCAGCGGCCGTCAGAGATTTCGTCGAGGTATATGTCCCTCTCGAGGGACTCTTGAACGTGGACCTCGAAATTGATAGACTGAGGAAAGACGGGGCGAAGGTGGAGGAGAGTATAGCCTTCCTGAATAAGAAACTGCTCAACGAAGATTTCCTTGGGAGGGCGCCGAAGGATATCATCGCGAAAGAGAAAGAAAAGTACGAAGAGTGCTTAAGGAAAAAAGACAGGATCCAGGAAAATATTAAGAAACTCTACGAAGTAGGGGGGAAAGCGTAATGGAAAAAGAGGAGAAGGATCTCCGGGAAAAAGAGCTCGGGATTATCGAAGGCGAATTCATCAATATAAATCAGAGCACCGTCAGGAATGTCGAGGGAGGCCATGTCGAGATGCAGCAGGTAGGCGCCCTGAGTGTGGACGGCGAGAAGATCGAGGCGACCCAATGCGCGGCCGTGCTGGTCCACGGGGAGGACGTCGCCTTTAACCAGTGTGTCAGCACGGTGACCGTCGGAAACAACACGACGGTCAATTTTTCCTGCGCACCTCTCTCTTTATCGCGATATCAAACGACCCTCAACCGAAGCGCGGCCGGCCTGGTTGCGGCCGGGAGCGTGAAGGCGGACAAGAGCGCTGCGCTGATTGTTCTTGCGAACAAGGTCGACGGAGAACTCACGACACTCCTCGATTGGAAATCTGCCGTCGCCGTGAGCGCAGTCGTCGGGGGCATATGGGGGCTCCTGTCTCTTCTAAGAAGAAAGTAGCATGGACATCCCTTCAAATGTTATCGAGCTGATCAAGCACGCGATAGAAGAGGACATAGGGCACGGCGATATTACCACTAATCTTTTGGTGCCCGAGGCAAATGAGGCGAAGGCCTTGTACATAGCCAAGGGGAATTTCGTTCTTGCGGGCATGCCCTTTGCGAACGAAGTCTTCCGGATCCTCGATTCCTCTGTCTCTTTCAGTATTTTCTACAACGAGGGTGCCAAGGTTTCAAGAGGCGACGTACTTGCAGAGGTGGCCGGCAAGACGAGGGTCTTGCTTGCAGGAGAAAGGGTGAGCCTCAACATCCTTCAGAGACTTTCGGGCATTGCAACACTCGCAAGTCAGTTCGTTGATGCCGTGAGGGGAACTAAGGCCAGGATTCTCGACACGCGTAAAACGACCCCTTGCCAGAGGTTCATGGAAAAATACGCGGTAAGGGTAGGGGGAGGGACCAATCACCGTTTCGGACTCTATGACGGCATACTCATTAAAGACAATCACATAGAAGAGGTAGGCAGTATCACAGACGCCATTGCCCGTGCAAAGTCCGGACACCATCTTGCGCGGATCGAGGTCGAGGTCGAGAACCTCAAGGAGCTCCAGGAGGCCATCGAGGCGGGGGCCGACATCGTCATGCTCGATAATATGTCGGTTGGAGACATGACCGAGGCTGTTTTGTACGCGCGGGGAAAGGTGACGACCGAGGCCTCCGGTAACATAAGCCTTGCAAACGTCAGGGAGGTGGCGGAAACGGGCGTGGACCTGATATCAGTAGGGGCACTGACCCATTCGGCCGCCGCTGCCGACATTAGCATGAAGATCGTGAAGTAAAGTGGATGCTGCTCGTGCACATCTCTTTATAAAGGGCAGGGTTCAGGGAGTTTTTTATAGGGCCTTTACGAGAAATATTGCGGTCAAGCTGGATCTTGGCGGGTGGGTGAAAAACCTTTACGACGGCAGTGTCGAAGCGGTTTTCGAAGGCGATAGAGCGTTGATCGAACAGGCCATAGAGCATTGCAGGGTGGGCCCGCCGGGTTCTCATATCATCGATATTGAGGTGATCTGGGAAGTGTATTCAGGGCACGAGAAGGGCTTCGAGATAAAATATTAGCCACCCTGAGCCGAAGGCGGCCGTGGCCGGGTGATGAGAAGATGAAAAAAGAAAATAAGAGACTCGGCGAACTCCTGTTGGAAGTAGGACTTATCGATGAATTTCAGCTCAGGACCGCACTTTCGGAGCAAGCGGAGTGGGGCGGAAGAGTCGGCTCCATTATGATAAAAAAAGGATTTGTTTCTGAAAAGGACATGCTTACGGTGATAGAAAAACAGTATGGGCTTTCCGCAATTTCCCTCGACAGTATGCAAAGGCCTTCAGATGAAGTGCTGAAGATGGTGGGAAGGGATGTCGCGAAGAAATTCGGGATATGTCCCGTGGGGATGGAAGGAAAAACACTCCTGGTGGCCATCGCTGATCCGACTGACCTGAAGACCATAGATGATATCGGTTTCAGCCTCGGGGTGAGGGTCAAACCCCTGCTTGCCCTCGATTCGGATATCACGAGGGCGATAGGTATATATTATGAAGGAAAGTCTCCAGAACCCAGTTTTCGCATGGCAAAAGAGAGATTGGAGGAGTTTGGCACCTTGTATAGCGTGGAGGGAAGCGAAGGAAAAGTCGTTGCGCCTGAGACGGGGTCTGGGCGGGAAGCGTCAAAACCGAGAACCGATATTTCTCAAAAGGCCGTCATCGAGGGTCTCATCGATCTCCTTGTCTCAAAAGGGGTCATCAGCAGGGAAGAATTGATAAAGACGATAAAGTCCAAGGGCCGCTCCTAGCGCCCATTGTTTGTTGACATTGCCCCGGCCTTCTGAAAAAATATCGACTATGATCAACCGGCTTGAAGATAAAATCGTATCCGGCGGCGAACTGTCGCGTGAAGAAGCGGCATATATCTCCTCTATTTCCGGTGCTGGTGTGTTTGATCTGTTCGCCGCTGCAAGCAGGATCAGGACACGCTTTCGCGGAAACGTTATCGATGTCTGCGCCATTGTAAGTGCAAAGTCAGGGGCCTGTCCCGAGGATTGCGCCTACTGTGCGCAATCCTCCATGAGTTCCTCTGACTCTCCGGTCTTTCCCCTGGCCGACAAAAAGGCCGTCCTTAACAAGGCGGCGGAGGCAAAACGGGGAGGTGCGAAACGCTTCTGTATTGTGACAAGCGGCCGGAAGGTTACGGGCGCAGAGATACGCAAGATTGCGGGCATGATTTCCGAGGTCACGGGACTGGGACTTCTGTCGTGCGCGACCCTTGGGCTTCTGGCGGAGGAGGAATTGCTTTTTTTGAAAGAGGCCGGTCTGAATCGTTTTCACCATAACCTGGAGACATCCGAAAGATTCTTTCCGGCGATATGCACTACCCATTCCTACCGGGAGAAGTTAAAGACCATCGCTGCCGTGAAGTCAATCGGGCTTTCCCTGTGCTGTGGAGGAATCTTCGGTCTCGGAGAGACGTGGCAGGACAGGATCGACATGGGAATGGCGTTGAGGGAGATCGGCCCGGATTCGGTCCCTATTAATTTTCTGATTCCTGTCAGGGGGACGAGGCTCGGATCAAGGAGTCAGCTTGGACCGGTCGAGGCGCTGAGAATAGTCAGCCTATTCAGGTTCCTTCTTCCGGGGAAGGAGATACGGATATGCGGAGGGCGCCTGCAGACCCTTGGCGAGCTTAATTCATTTATTTTCATGGCCGGTGCAGACGGTATTCTATCGGGGAATTACCTGACGACGACAGGGAGAAGTTTCGAGGATGACATGAGACTGATCGAACAGCTTGGGTTTGAGATATCCCGAAGCCGCGCATAGGAGGCATTTATGGAGACTATGGATGGTTAGTGTACGGATGAGGGCGTCCAGAGGGGCAAAAAAAAAGGGGCGGAATAAATCCTCGGACTTGCACATATCAGGTGCCGAGGGGATCTACGAACGTGGGTCGATCGGCGAAGTTGTCGACGGGTATGTCAGAAGGGCGCTGACCCATCCCCGCGGGAGGCCTGACCGGATCGAGATCAAGATAGAGAGGATCACAACTACGCCGAAGAAAATACGGTCCCTTCCTCTAAAGACGGTCATATGCAGGTCCACACAGGCGGCGCAGCGTCACATACGAAATTTGCTTTTCTCGGCTGGAGTCACGGAGACTGCGATAAAGACGGCACTAAAAGTGGTCTACGGCGAAAAGACTATGCGTGGGGCCTCTTTAATAACCGCCGTGTCGGGAAGAAGGATCGAGCCGGACAGGAACAGGGGTGTCCGCGCATCGAAACTCGGCATCGACCGCGGCGCAATAAGTATTCTCAGTCATGAACTTAAGAGAGAAGGGATTGACTCTGAAACAGTCAGGGAGGCCCTGGTCCTTGCGTCTAAGGTCGCCTGCTGCAAAGAGGTAATCGCAGAGCTCTGTGTTTCAGACGATCCTGATTACACAACCGGCTATGTTTCATCGCGAAAATTCGGCTATGTGAGAGTGTCTCATATAAAGAGAAAGGGAGACAGGCGGGGCGGGCGGGTCTTTTTTGTGAGGGACAACGCAGTGCGGGAGAGGGTGATATCTTTTCTCGAAAAAAAGACTGTGCTCATCGATGAGGTATCGCAATGCCTGGGTGTCTTTCCGATAGATGAAATCATCGGTAATTGTCATATATAATCCCGCGGCGAGGGCCGCGTCGGATAAAAAGATCGCTCAAGCGACTTCCTTTCTTGAGAAAAGGGGCTTTGTTGTGGAAGTACTTCGTACCGAGACACGCGGTCATGCCAGGTGCCTTGCAGCCGATGCCCTCAAAAGAAAACCCCGCCTTCTTATCGCAGCAGGGGGCGACGGAACGATCAATGAGGTGATCAACGGTATCGTATGGTCCGATACGCCCCTCTCGGTGCTCCCTATGGGTACAACGAATGTGCTGGCGAAGGAACTCGACATCCCCGAGGATATCTGCGGCTCGCTCGAAGTTGCGTTGACATCAGTTCCCAGAAGGGTGTCTCTCGGGCTTGTGGAAACCGGCAGCGGGAAAGAGCTTGCAGCGAGATACTTTTGTTTGATGGCCGGCATAGGACTTGACGGCAAGACAGTCTATGATGTGAGTACTTCCATAAAAAAACTGTCCGGAAAGGCCGCATATATCATAAGCGGGATGCAAAATATTCTGGGATATTCCCCGGAGAGGCTCTCCTTCATCATAGATGGTAAGGAGTATTCCGGTTATTCCGCGGTCATCAGCAAGGCAGCCAAGTACGGCGGACATTTCAAGGTGGCACCGGATGCAAGCCTCCTCGACCCTTCGCTATTCGTCTGTCTGTTTAAAGGCGGCAGCCGCCTCGACCTGTTCAGATATGCCGCCGGGGTAATCAGGGGGAAACATCTTACCTATAAAGATGTGGCGTATCTCAGGGCATCGGAGATTGAGGTGAAGGGGAACGCCCATATTCAGGTGGACGGGGATTATTTGGGTGTCACGCCTGCGAAGGTGTCGACGGCAAGAAACGCACTTATGCTGGTTTATGGGGGTCGACGATGACACCGCCTCCGATTACGATATCTTCCAGATAAAAGACCGCGCTCTGTCCCGGTGCGGGCGCCCACTGCTGCTCATCGAACAAAACCCTGGCCTGCCTGCCGACGACTTCGATGACAGCCGGTCTTGCCGGCATCATCGAACGTACCTTCGCCGTGGCCCGGAAAGAATGTGCTGGCGGGGAAACCAGCCAGTTGATATGATCGACTGCGATTTCCTTCATCATCGCATCTTCCTGTGAGCCGACACGGACAATATTATTTACCGTATCAATATCTGTAACGTAATAAGGCTCCAAAGAAGACAGTCCCAACCCCTTTCTCTGCCCTATGGTATAGCGGCATATCCCCTTATGGGTGCCGATCTCCCTGCCTGTTTTGTCTACGATAGGACCGGGTCTGCATGCGGCGGGCGACAGGTTTTCTATGAACCCGGAATAATTATTGTCGGCAATAAAACATATCTCCTGGCTCTCGGGTCTTTCGGCCGCAGGCAATTGCAGGGAACGGGCTATCTCTTTGACTTCGGTCTTTTTGAGATTACCCAAAGGAAGGACAAGTCTTTCCAGTTCATCGGGTCTTAAGGCGTAGAGGACATAGGACTGGTCTTTTTTAGGATCGACGCCTTTTTTCAGGGAGACCCTTTCATTATGATACCCGGCAAGAGTTTGTTTCTCTACCTTTGCGTAATGACCGGTCGCGATATATTCCGCACCTCTTTTTTTTGCCTCTTCTAAAAGATACGGAAACTTGATGTGCCAGTTGCAAAGGATGCAGGGATTCGGAGTCAAGCCGCTGGCATATGCCTGAACAAACGGCTCGATTACCTTTTCAACGAACGCCCCCCGCACGTCTATTGACGAGTGAGGTATGCCGATGCTGTCGGCCGTCTTTGATGCGCCGTCGGTCGCCTCCAGTGAACAGCAGGCGGTAAAGTGAGATCTGTTTCTCGCTTCCCAGAGGATAAAACTGACCCCTTCGACCTCGAACCCCTCCTTCTTAAGGAGGTATGCGGTGACACTCGAATCGACCCCGCCGCTCATTCCGACGATTACTTTACTCATGCTTATTTACTATAGCAGAAAGAAGCACCCCATTTTTAGCAGCTGCCAGCAGGGCAAATAGAAAAATCCGTCCGTTTGTAATATAATAAAACCTCGTCTCATACCCGTTAAATTTTATTAAAAAAAGGAGGCAGTAATGATAAAGGTCTATTATGATAAAGATGCGAACCTCGGGATCCTCAAAAAGAAAAAAATCGTGGTGATGGGGTACGGCAGTCAGGGGCATGCACATGCCAATAATCTTAAGGAAAGCGGTATGGACGTTATTGTCGGGATAAGACAGGGCGCCAGTTGGGACAAAGCAAAAAAGGCCGGCTTCAAGGTGATGACGCCTTCTGACGCCGCCAAAATAGCTGACGTGATCATGATACTGCTTCCCGACGAATATCAGGGAGAGATATACAATGCCGAAATAGGCCGGAACATGAAAAAGGGCGTCTACTTGGGCTTTGCCCATGGCTTTAATATCCATTTCGGTCAAATCGTGCCCCCTGCCGATGCCAATGTATTTATGGCTGCGCCGAAAGGCCCTGGACATCTTGTAAGGTCTGAATATACCAAGGGCAGCGGCGTGCCGTGTCTAATCGCAGTACATCAGGACCCTTCAAAGAACACCAAGGACATCGCGCTGGCCTATGCCTCTGCAATAGGCGGGGGAAGGGCGGGCATTATCGAAACGAACTTCAGGGAAGAGACGGAGACAGACCTCTTCGGCGAACAGGTCGTCCTGTGCGGAGGATTGACCTCCCTTATACAGGCGGGTTTCGAGACGCTTGTCGAGGCCGGCTATGCGCCCGAGATGGCGTATTTCGAATGTATGCATGAGGTCAAACTCATCGTCGACCTGCTGTATGAAGGCGGCATATCCAATATGAGATATTCGATCAGCAATACAGCGCAGTACGGAGATCTGACGAGAGGCCCAAGGGTAATTACCGGGGAGACAAAGAAGGAGATGAAAAAGATCCTCGGCGAGATACAGGACGGCATCTTCGCCAAGGAGTGGATGCTCGAGTGCAAGGCGAACAAACCATCGTTTAACGCCCTGACGAAGAAGGGTGAGAAGCATCTTATCGAAGAAGTCGGGGCCAAACTCAGGGCGATGATGCCCTGGCTCAAAAAGGGAAAGCTGGTCGATAAATCGAAGGCATAAGATATGCTGTGTGCACAGAAGAAGGCGTCTCAGAATTTTTATGATCGACTGATTGTTGTTAGGTGAAGAGCGCATTGCATCACGAAATGGCTGCGATGCGTTCATTCCCTCAGACTTTTTCTTATAAGGTGTCGCATAAAAATTTATCGCCTTCTTCTATGCCTGTCGTGGCGAGAGATTTATTTAAATGTGAATCCACTGCTCTGAGGGATCCGGGTGTTTGGTATGAAATTCGCTCCTGAAGGGTATCCGTTTATTATTTTTTTCGGGCTCGTCACGATTGCCGCCGCTTCTTTTGGGGGCGGGTTCTATGCGGTGCCGCCCCTCGTTATCACCCTCTTTATGTTCCACTTCTTCCGCGACCCTGATCGGGATGTCCCTGACGACAAGGGTGTGTTCGTGTCGCCTGCAGACGGCAGGGTCATTTTGATAAGGGATGTGCACGAGGCGAAGTATCTTCACAGCGAGGCAAAAGAGATCAGCATTTTTATGTCCCCTATGAACGTGCATGTAAACCGCTCGCCCTGCGACGGGAGGGTGAAGACAGTGAAACATAACGAAGGGCGGTTCTGCGCTGCGTACAAAGATGAGGCCTCCGTCTGTAACGAGAACATCGAAATGGTCCTCGAAACCCAATATGGAGATTTGCTTGTGAGGCAGGTGGCCGGGTTTCTGGCCCGGAGGGCGGTATGCAGGAAGAGGGAAGGCGAAACCCTGAAACGCGGGGAACGATACGGCATCATAAAGTTCAGCTCCAGGGTCGATCTGTATATCCCCGGCAGCGTTCAGGTGCGGATCAAACTCGGGGACACGGTAAAAGCCGGAGAGACGATAATCGGCCGGATGCCGGATTAATTATTGAAAGGTGTAAAAAAGGATTTGAAATACGATGAGCAATGAACCCGACAAGGTCATTTACTCCATGGTCGGAGTAAGCAAATATTACGACAAAAAGCCGGTTTTAAAGGATATCTATCTCTCTTATTTCTATGGGGCGAAGATAGGCGTTCTCGGTCTCAACGGATCGGGGAAAAGCTCTCTTCTGCGCATCCTTGCGGGAAGGGACAAGGAGTTCAACGGTGAGACAGTTCTTTCTCCGGGCAACACCGTAGGGTTTCTGGAACAGGAACCGGAACTGGACAGCGATAAGACGGTGCGGGAGGTAGTGGAAGAGGGCGTACAGGAGACTGTCGATGCCCTTAAAGAATATAACCTGATAAACGAAAAATTCAGCGAACCCATGTCGGACGATGAAATGAACAAACTTATCGAGCGTCAGGGAAAGGTGCAGGAGAAGCTCGATGCCCTTGATGCATGGGACCTTGATTCACGGCTCGAGATGGCGATGGATGCCCTGCGCTGTCCTTCAGCGGACACACCTGTAAAGATCCTCTCCGGCGGCGAAAGACGCAGGGTGGCGCTTTGCAGACTGCTTCTTCAGAAGCCGGACATCCTTCTCCTTGACGAACCTACCAACCATCTCGACGCCGAGACCGTAGCCTGGCTGGAGCACCACCTTCAGGGCTATTCCGGCACCGTTATCGCTGTCACGCATGACCGCTATTTCCTCGACAACGTTGCCGGCTGGATTTTAGAGCTCGACAGGGGTGAAGGGATACCATGGAAGGGGAATTATTCATCATGGCTCGAACAGAAGAAAAACCGTCTCAAGCAGGAGGAGAAGGCTGAAAGCGAAAGACAAAAGACCCTGCAGCGCGAACTCGAATGGATACAGATGTCCCCAAAGGGCCGCCACGCAAAAGCGAAGGCGCGCATAAATTCTTATGAGGCACTGCTCAGTCAGGATATCGACAAAAGGTCAAAGGAACTTGAAATCTACATCCCTCCCGGCCCCAGGCTGGGCAGCGTCGTTATCGATGCGGACAACGTGTCTAAGGCATACGGCGATAACATCCTTGTCGAAGGGATGACCTTCTCCCTTCCTCCTGGCGGGATTGTGGGGGTAATCGGGCCCAACGGGGCCGGAAAGACCACTCTTTTCAGGATGATTACGGGACAGGAAAGGCCTGATTCAGGCACCTTCGGGATCGGAGAAACCGTCAGGCTGGCCTATGTCGATCAAAGCCGCGATGACCTCGACCAAAACAAGAGCATATGGGAGGTCGTCTCCGGCGGTGAGGATGCCATTCAGCTGGGGAAAAGACAGATCAATTCCCGTGCCTATGTGGCACGCTTCAATTTCTCCGGGTCGGACCAGCAAAAAAAGGTCTCGATGCTCTCAGGAGGAGAAAGGAACCGTGTCCATCTTGCGCGCATGCTCAAGGAAGAGGCCAATGTCTTGCTTCTTGACGAACCGACCAACGACCTGGACGTTAACACCATGCGTGCTCTGGAGGAGGCATTAGAGAATTTTGCCGGCTGCGCCGTGATCATCAGCCATGACCGCTGGTTCCTGGACCGTATCGCTACCCACATCCTTGCATTTGAAGGTGACAGTAAAGTGGTCTGGTTTGACGGAAATTATTCCGAATACGAGGCCGACAGAAAGGCCCGCCTGGGCGCCGAGGCAGACCAGCCCCACAGGATCAAATACAGGCATTTGTCGAGGGGATAAGCAATGAGTTAGAAGCCGTTGATAAAGCCACCGATAAGGATTATCCTGAGGGACGACAAAAGAGTTTGTTAGTCCTCTTATTTACTGGTAAACTCTGTCTATAATAATTTCCGGGAGTGATTGTGAACGCCGATAAAAAATTCGATCCGAAGAAACTTGCCAAGCTAAATGACCCGAGGAGACTGGAATACCTGAATCCGGACATTATCTGGGAAAAGGTAGCCCTGCCGGATCCTTCCGTCCTGATAGACGTTGGCGCCGGAACCGGTCTGTTTGCCCTCATATTCAGCAGGAAAATGAAAAATGGAAGGGTCTACGCCTGTGATATCTCAGACGCGATGATTTCCTGGATGAATGAGAACCTGCCCGCAGAATCGAAAGGGGTCGTAATCCCGACGAAAACAGAGGAGAACTTTCTCCTTCTCCCCGACGATACAGCCGACCTGGTCTATATGATCAACCTGCACCATGAGCTTGATGATCCGCAAAGGGTTTTGAAGGAATCGCGAAGGCTCTTGAAAAAAGGGGGCAAGGTGATGGTCATCGACTGGAAGAAGGAATGGACCCCGGAAGGTCCGCCCACTGAAATCAGGGTCACCGAAGAGATGATCGAGTCCCATATGCGAAGCGCCGGTTTTTCAAAGATCGCTAAATATTCCGTGCTCCCTTATCACTCTTTTCTTATCGGGAGCAAGGAGTCGGATGTCTGACAGAGTTTTAGCAATATCAGAATTGTAAATAAGCATGAAATATCAGTTCGGCAGTAGTATCTGATAACCGATACCCTTTCACTGCGAAGAGTTTTTGAGGAGGTACGCCGACCAACTGATTCTTTCAATAAACCGAAACTCTATCAAGATTACAGTCGAAATAAAACAACATCGAAAGAAACCTAGGGAAGAGAAGTTCAGCCACGAGTCGTGACTCTGCTCGGTCAACATGAGTCGAAGACTTCAGGACATACTGTTTCCGAGACGCCTAAGACGTACATCGATCGATTGACGCCGCGAAGCGTCGAAGTAGGTGTCGAATCCCGAAGGAATACTTCATCAATCCCGGGCATTACGGAAGACCGATACATCGCAACCCCTGCGTTGCCTTGAGATGCCTTTTGTCATTTTTTTACCATTGCCCTGGTCCGCCGAGGGATGGAGCAGCAGTACCTCCTGTTTTTGCTAATATTGCACTGAATCGTCAATAGAGGGATAATGAATTAGGTATCGGGCGTGCTGCATCTCATGAGGCAAGGGGTGGGAGGTTCTGTTAACTGTCTCAAGCCGACAGGAGGGCTGCAATGAACAAGAAGGTGACTTTCTTAGTAGTAATTGGCATCCTATTTTTGGTGAAAATTGCCAGTGCCGACCAATGGGCCCTGCCTCTCAACGGCTCAGGCGCTGATTACGCCAATTCGATCCAGCAGACTGCAGACGGCGGCTTCATCGTGGCCGGCTATACCAATTCCTTTGGCGGGCCGGACTGGGATGCGTGGGTGGTGAAGCTCAACAAAGACGGCACGGTTGCCTGGCAGAAGACCTATGGCGGCTCAGGCACCGACACGGCCAACTCGATCCAGCAGACGGCTGACGGCGGTTACATCGTGGCAGGCTCTACCGATTCAGCCGGCGCAGGGAATCATGACGTCTGGGTGGTGAAGCTCAATGCAGACGGCACGGTTGCCTGGCAGAAGACCTACGGCGGCTCAGGCGCTGATTACGCCTTCTCGATCCAGCAGACAGCGGACGGCGGCTACATCGTGGCAGGCTCTACCGCTTCCTCTGGCGCAGGGAACGACGACGCCTGGGTGCTGAAGCTTAACGCAGACGGTTCTGTTGCCTGGCAAAAGACCTACGGCGACTCAGGGTATGATAGGGCCAACTCGGTCCAGCAGACTACGGATGGCGGCTACATCGTGGCAGGCTATGCCGATTCGTCTGACACGGGCGTGGGCTATGATGTCTGGGTGCTGAAGCTCAATGCAGACGGCACTGTTGCATGGGAGAGGACCTACGGCGGCTCGAGTGCTGATCAAGCCTTCGCAGTCCAGCAAACAGCAGACGGCGGCTATATTGTGGCAGGCTATACCGATTCCTCATTTGGCGCAGGGAGTCATGATGCGCTGGTGTTGAAGCTCAACGCAGACGGCACGGTTGCCTGGCAGAAGGCCTACGGCGGCTCGAGTGCGGATCAAGCCTTCGCAGTCCAGCAGACAGCAGACGGCGGCTACATCGTGGCAGGCCGGACGTATTCTTTTGGCACAGGCTCAGGCTATGATGCCTGGGTGCTGAAACTCAATGCAGACGGTTCTGTTGCCTGGCAGAAGACCTACGGTAACGTGGGTCATGATGAGTACGCCTCCTCGATCCGGCAGACAGCAGACGGGGGCTACATTGTGGCAGGGTATACCGATTCCGTCATTTCGGGCAACACGGATGCGTGGGTGCTGAAGCTCGATCTTGAGGGCAACATACTTGGTTCTTGTAACATTCCCCAAATAATGGTCTCGTCGGCTACCGTTGCCAATCCCCTTTTGCTGGCTGTGGACACGACGGCAACCGTTTTCTCAACCACGGTAACGCCTGTGGCCTCGAGTGCTGCATCGGCAGACGCCACCTTTGCCGCCACAAAGAGTTGCTTCTATCCCCATCTCCCTCTTCCTTATGCCCTGAAATGGCAGAGGACCTACGGCGGTTCAGGCATTGAGTACGCTGCCGCGGTCCAGCAGACATCGGATGGGGGGTATGTCGCTGCAGGCTCTACGAATTTCTTCGGCGCAGGGAACAACGATGCGTGGGTGTTGAAGCTCAACACAGACGGCGCGGTTGCCTGGCAGAAGACATACGGGGGCACCGGCACTGATGTGGCCACCGCGATCGAGCAGACATCGGATGGGGGCTACATCGTGGCAGGCTGGACCAATTCCTTCGGCGCAGGCGGAAGCGATGTGTGGGTGTTAAAGCTCAATACAGACGGCACGGTTGCCTGGCAGAAGACCTACGGAGGCTCAGGGAGTAATTATGCTTCCTCGGTCCAGCAGACCGCAGACGGGGGATACATTGTGGCAGGTGGAGCAGATGGGGATGCGTGGGTGCTGAAGCTCAACTCAGACGGCACGGTTGCCTGGCAGAAGGCCTATGGCGGGCCAGGCACTGATTACGCCACCTCGGTCCGGCAGACTGGCGACGGTGGATACATTGTGGCAGGCTACGCCGATGCATCCGGTTCAGGGAACACTGATGCGTGGTTGCTGAAGCTCAATTCGTCCGGTACAGTCCTTTGGCAGAAGACCTACGGCGGCCCGGAGATCGATGCGGTTGTATCGATCCAGCAGACGGGTGATGGGGGATACATCGCGGCAGGCTATAGCGACTCCTTCAACCCGGGGAGCAGAGATGCATGGGTGCTGAAGCTCAATGCATCCGGCTCAGTCCTCTGGCAAAAAGCCTATGGCGGCCCGGGCGAGGATTTTGTATCCTCGATACAGCAGACGGCAGACGGCGGCTACATTGTAGCGGGTTATACCAGCTCCTTTGGGGCCGGGAATGAAGATGCCTGGGTGCTGAAGCTCAACGGGGACGGGTCCGTTGCCTGGCAGAAGACCTACGGCGGCTCCGGCGATGAAGAGGCCAAGTCGATACAGCAGACGGCAGACGGCGGCTACATCGTGGCAGGATATACCAGCTCCTTTGGCGCAGGGAACGGCGATGTCTGGGTGCTGAAACTTGATGCGGAAGGGGGCATCACCGGATGCGCAGCCATAGGTACATCAAACGCGACTCCGCAAAGCACCAACGCGTCCGTATCATCGCCGTCATTCTCTACTCAGAACACTTCCGTTGCAGACGTATCTTCCTTCGCCATAACCAGCAATACGGCAGTTACGCCGGCACTGCAGTGTTTCGCGACGTATACGCAATATCTCCTTGATGTTTTCAGAGAAGGCAGCGGAACAGGCGGGGTGACAAGCTCTCCATCCGTTATCGACTGCGGCACCTCGTGTCAGGGACTATTCACTCACGGTGATCCGGTGACGCTTACCGCCACCGCCGACCCGGGTTCCCAGTTTGCCGGGTGGGAAGGAGCCTGCGACACAAACGGCCTGGTGACGATGGATGCTGACAAGTACTGCAGCGCCCTGTTCAATTCCATCGTGGATTTCTCGGGGACCTACCGGAGCGGCCTCGCTCCACGCTGGGTGGTCTTTGCAGACATCTCCTCAAACAGTCCGACAGCATGGTCATGGGACTTTGGTGATGGAACCACAAGTGCAGTACAGAATCCAAATCATAGGTATTTGTTCCCCGGCACATACTCGGTGAAGCTTACAGCTACAGGGCCGGGGGGCCCCGGGAGCATCACCAAGATCGATTACATTACCGCAAACTGCGGGTCCGGAAGTTACCCTGTCCGGTTTGGAACTCCTCCTTCCACGTGGTCGCCGAGGGCCACGATACAGAACGCCTACAACGCTGCATCTGATGGAAACTATATAGAGCCGATGTCAATGACGTTCAGCGGCGACCTTTCCTTTGACCAGATCAAGAACGTCACCCTGAAAGGCGGGTTCGACTGCTTTTATTCCTCTAATGCAGCGTTGACGACGATAATCGGCATGATGACCATCGGCGGACCTGGAAGCGGCACAGGATGTGTGACGATAGAGAACATAATCATACGGTAGCACTCGCTGGGATAAAGGACGCGGAACGGGGTTGAACAGCAGGCGTTTGACGTTGCGCAACGGCAACGATTGCCGAAAGAACCTGAAGTGTGTTCCTTTCCGTCGGGTTTGTGAAGTATAGGAGAACAATTTTTCGGGTGCTTATGCTATCCAACCTGAACCTTCAAGGTTCTTAACCTGACCTTAGCCGGGGACTATTGGAAGAAAGTGACACTAACTTCAGATTCTTCAAGACGAGGAGTGGGAAGGGAGGTGTAGATCGTTGCTACTCTCCGAATATGCTGGTTAGTAAGGAGAAAGAAAGAGTTATTAAGTGTGGAAACTATTGCGAATTCCAGGAAGTACACCTTTAAACATGAGCAAGTGAGAAAAGTTGAGGAGTCCGATCTATTTCCGTGCCGCTCCCCCGGTTTTCTCCGCCGTCACAGGAGCGGGCCGTGGCGTCGCCCGTGTGGCTTTTCCATGGAGGACACCTTTCTCGTCGAACCAGAGGGGGTCGATGCAGATTACCCTGTTCCAGCCCGGTGTCTTATCCCTCTGCTGGTGATAGACCAGCCAGAGTTTCCCCTCCCGATCCCTCGTTACACTCCCATGCCCAGGCCCGAGGACGCCGCCTCCCTCTCGAATGATAGGATTACCGGGATACTTGATAAAAGGACCTAAGGGGTTTTGTGCCGTTGCGTACCCGATGGCGTAATGCTCCGTATTCGCACTGCCCCCGGAGTAAAGGAGGTAATAGACGCCCCGGTGTTTGAGTAGCCATGGCGCCTCGGTAACCGGCACATTTGTTATTTCCCATGCCTCGGAAGGGGAGATGACTTGAATGGGGTCCCCCTTCTTCCGAATAGGGGTAGCCATAGGCTGGACAAATATCCCGAAGTTCGGGTACCTGGCATAGTAGAGGAAATATGAGCCGTCGTCGTCGCGGAACATGTGCGCATCTATCGCACCGCTGAGCAGAATCCCCAGGTCTTTGAACTCCCCGGCGGGCCGGTCGGCTTCAGCAACGCCAATCTTGCCGTTTGCCGTGTAGTAGAGATATAACATATCGTCATCGCGGTTGAAGAAGACATTAGGCGCCCATACACCGTTTTCCTTGCTCTGAAACACTTTCGGCCCCCTGGACCAGTGGACTAGATCGTCGGATATATAGACATGGTAGCTGTGGTTGTCCCCTGTTGGGTAGAGATAATACTTATCTTTGTACAAAACGACGTCGGGATCGCCTATCCCAAGCGTACCGATGTATCGTGCTGGTTTCTGGCCGGCTGATGTGATAGGTGTCGACCAGGACGGGATTTGAATAGGTTTTGTCGGATGCCGCGCAAAGCGCTGCAGAAAACAATAGAAGAAGCACCGATGCGATCAATACGACCTTACGCATCCATTATTATACCGTAAGGCAGCACCTGCAGAAAAAAGGCAGGACGAATAGAGGAAATGGGATGGTCCTACTTAACCTTGACACGGACGAATAACGAGAAGACAAAGTGGTATCTACACTGTGCATTCTCCGGGCTCCCCGGCAACTATCAGGGGTCAGCCGCTATTCCCGGATTTCTTGTCCTTTTGTTTCTTCCAAAAAGTCAGGTCATCGATCATGAGACTGAGCATTTCACGGGGCGTCTTCTTTGCCACTTCCTTACATCTGCAGCTTTCCAAACTGCCTGCTTCAGCCTTTTTTTCAGGGACTTTTTCCCTTTCCCGAGATACATTTTTTGGCGATTGTCTTTGGTGTTTCGTCATGTCACACTTCCTTATATCTATTCTACCTCATATTATTCTACCTCACGGAAAAGAAAAAGGAACATCTTAGCGACCTGAAATGTCTCTCAAAACCGTAAGCCTGCAAGGTGTCGTGCGGGCGCCGGGTTCACAGCCTGTCCTCTCTTGCTTCAGATTTATGAGAGGCAATCGGTAGTGACTTTTCGCACACGGCCTTCTGCACGAGGTGAAAACTGCTTCCCGGAGATATGGTTACCCAAGAGGCCTGAGGGTGGTCCTCCGAGTGAATGATGTTCTTGTTTGCATCGTAAAGGATCGTAATTAATTCCCGGTGGCTGTTCTTTGAACAGTCTATTTCCGTCAGGAAACCGGAATACAAGTAGGCAAGGGCCTTGTCGTCCCTTCCTTTTTTCATCAATTGTTCTCTCGCTTCAACCAAGACGGCATCACTATCCTCTTCGGGAACTATCTTTACCCAGAGGCTTACCGTACTGCCGCATGTAAAGGCAATGCTCTTCATGTTGATATAGACATCCTTACGGAGCGAAGTCCATCCTTGGGAATCTTCGGCAGCAAAGGTACCGGCCCCAAAAGTGAAGGAGATAAAAATTAAAGACGCTGCAGATATGATCGAAAGTTTTTTCATAATCGAACACTCCTGATGATAGGTAATTAACGCTTCCATTGATATGACTTCCCTTTTTGCCTACATGTTATGGCATCCGAAACAGAGGATTCCACTCGACATACGGAGCCTTGTAGGGGCGTCTGCCCCGGCCTGGGCCGGACCATAGGAAATGACCCCCTTTTGATGCGGATTATGACATGTCGAGCAGGTAATCCTGTCCCTGTTCAGAAGTGGAAAACTTACCGCATTTTCTTCCTCCTTTTTTCTCATGTAGTCGAGTGTCTTTTTTTTCGGCTTGACGAGAAAATGTCCTTTAAAAAAATCGCCGTTGCCCATTGGGGGGTGACATCGCCAGCAAAGAAAAGCCACATCAGCCTTAAATGTCACCCGTACCGGATAGGTTGTCTGGTCCGGTACTGCTGCATGACACATCAGACAGACCGGCTCTCCATTGACATGAATCGTCTCGCCCCGGTCATTGATCATGCGATGCGGACTTATTTTCGTATTGAGATCTTTATCGTGGCAGAAGAAACAGATCTCGGTTCTGTATTGATAGGGCCCCCCGCGCAGGAGCTTCGGGGTCCCTGTAAGTCCCCGTCCTCCGTGAACCTGATGACACGTCAGGCATCTGACCTCTCCGTCAAAAAGAGGGAAGTTCTCCCCCCGGGAATTGTTGAAGACCTTTCCGGGCGTAAAGTTTACGGGATGATGGTTATCGCTGTAATGATGGCAGTCAAGACATATCGATGAGGGATCTAACCCCTCAGGGAAAAGATTAGCATCAGAAATGCCCGAGGCCGGTACTCTATGACAGGACACACAGGAGACGTGATTTTTGTCGACGATATCATCGGCGGCGTGGGAGAATTGGGCTATGGTGAGTGACATAAAAGTGAGTAAGAAAACTGAAAATGTGAGATATTTATTCACTACTAGAAGCCTTGCCGCTTTCATTCTTGCCTCCCCTGGCGAAAATATTTGGCTGCATATTTAGGTTGACCTCATTTTGCCATAAGTGCTTGGAAAAGCCTAATTAAATTAAGTTAAGAAATAATTATAATTAAGGATTTAGGTCCGGTCTGTCCGGCAAGACGTATGATTAAACCCTGTCTCAGCGGTTATAATTAAAGACCGTCACCGTAATCCGGCAACTGACAAAAAGGACAGAAATGGAAGATAAAAAAACATATTCTACATATGCAGTCTTGTGCGAACTCAATGAAAGGGAATTCAAAAAGAGACTGGACCTCTACCCGGTGGAACTGCGCTATTACGCTCTGCTTGCAAACAGTATCATCGGTTCGGAAAACGCAAAAAGAGTGGAAGAGACCCCTAAAGCAGTTATTGAAGACGGCGAGGAGTTTGTTGAAAAGCTACTGGCGATGGCAAGTCCGGGGGAGGATGACGTTTTCAGGGAGGTGCTCGAGACGTATCTGATTGAGGCGATGAAAGGCGAGCTCAGATACTGCTGTAGCAACTGTGCGAATTTCTATGAATGTCTCGATCTGGAGAACTTATCTGTCGGACTACTTTTCAAGAGGCGCGTCAGTGGTGAAGATACCCCGGCTCTCAAAAAGGAAATAGCCATGGAGGTTGAAAGGGCGCTTCAGCGTACACCCTTTATCGAAACGGACAGGGCCCATATCCTGTGTAAGGACTTCAGGCATCAATATACGGTTTCAAACATAGGTGAGGTGTTCGGCCGATATTCCGGCATCGCATTGGCGCTTGAGAACTCCTTCGGCATTGACTATAAAAGGATCAAAGAAGAGATGATTGGGATCAACATGGTCTTTTGTGAAAAGGGCAAAGAACTTGGATAGGCCGAAATTCGGGAAGTCCCGGGTGACACAATGAGGAAGAGTGATGGACAGGAAACTGTGTCCACTACGGTACGCATCCCGTCATTACAGGCAAAGAGAAGTGCAATAATTCATAGGCGCACAATAGTGAAAAAGATATGTCGAGGCGAGATGTGGCATTGCTGAGCTTACAGGCGGTGAGGCTTGCGTTTGGCGGGCCGGATCTGCTCGATGGAGTGAACCTGCAGATAGAGCGGGGGGAGAGGGTTTGTCTGGTCGGAAGAAACGGCGTCGGGAAGTCCACCCTTTTAAAGATCGTGGCCGGCGAAATCTTCCCCGATACCGGAGAAGTCATTATTGAGCGTGGGGTGAGGATCGCCTCTCTTGAACAGGAGGTCCCCCGGGACCTTGCGGGAACCGTCTTCGAGGTTGTGTCGGGCGGGCTTGCCGGCATGGTTGAACTACTTTCAAAATACCATTCAGTGAGCAGCCGGCTGGGCCGCGGAGACGACACTGCCGCAATCGGCGAGCTTGAACGGATTCAGCATTTGATCGAGTCCTCAGGCGGCTGGCAGGTACAACAGCGGGTTGAGACGGTCCTTTCCAGGCTCAAACTGGAAGCCGACGCACCTGCGGCGGAACTCTCCGGCGGTTACAAAAGGAGGGTCCTGCTTGCGCGGGCGCTTGTGAACGAACCGGACCTCTTGCTCCTCGATGAACCGACGAACCATCTGGACATTGAATCGATAGGTTGGCTTGAAGAATTTCTCCTCGAATTCTCCGGGGCAATACTCTTTATCACTCATGACCGCAGATTTCTCCAGACCCTGGCAACACGCATTGTCGAGCTCGACCGCGGCCGTGTGAGCGACTGGCCGGGGGATTATAAGACGTACCTGAAGAAAAGAGAAGCCGAACTCGATGCCGAGGTCACGCATAATGCTCTCTTTGACAAAAAGCTCGCCCAGGAGGAGGTGTGGATCCGGCAGGGGATCAAGGCCAGGCGCAGTCGTAACGAAGGAAGGGTAAGAGCGCTGAAGGAACTGAGGAGAGAACGTCTTGCGCGGCGTGAACAGGCAGGGTCCGCCACGATGAGGATGAATGAGGCCGAGAGGTCGGGCAGGCTGGTGCTGGAGGCAAAGGGGATAGGATGCGCCTACGAGGGCCGTCATTTGGTCCGTGATTTCTCCACGGTCATCATGCGCGGAGACAAGATCGGCATCATCGGCGCAAACGGTTCCGGCAAGACCACACTGCTCAATATCCTGCTCGGTCTTATCGAGCCCGACAGAGGATCGGTGCGCATGGGGACCCGTCTCGAAATCGCCTATTTCGACCAGCATCGCGCACAGCTCGATGACGACAAATCGGTGGTCTGCAATGTGGGCGAGGGACATGAGAGTGTGACAGTCAACGGCAGGACAAGGCATATAATCGGTTATCTCGAAGATTTCCTTTTTTCCTCGGAACGCGCCCGCCTGCCGGTAAAGGTCCTCTCAGGCGGTGAAAGAAACAGGGCGCTTCTGGCAAAGCTCTTTACAAAGCCGTCAAATATGCTGGTGATGGACGAGCCTACAAACGACCTCGATGCCGATACACTGGAACTCCTTGAGGAGATGCTGATGGACTATGAGGGCACTGTCCTCCTTGTGAGTCACGACCGGGAATTCCTCAATAATGTTGTCACGGGCACAATCGTGTTTGAAGGTGAGGGAAAAATCGTTGAATATGTGGGGGGGTATGACGACTGGCTGATGCAGCGGAGCCGATTGGTCCCGGTGAAAGCGGAAAAGGTAAGGAAGCCGGCAAAGTCCGCGAAGTCGGAAAAGTCGGGACCGCTGCGTGAACGTCCGCGTATCCTGACATTCAAGGAGAAAAAAGAGGTGGAAATACTGCCTGCTCTTATCGAATCCCTGGAAGCCGAGCGCGAGAGGCTTTACGAAAGCCTTGCGGATCCGGACTTCTACCGGCAGGACGGAAGCAGGGTCCCGGAGGCCAAGGCACGAGTCGGAGAAATCGAAAAAGAGATCGCTGCAGCATACGAGCGATGGGAGACCCTGGAGTCTATCCGGCAATCGTCGGGTTAAGAAAGCGTAAATGATATTTTTTACTTTCTACCCTTTGCAATACGAACAAAATGAAGGGTAGAGATCAATATACCGGATAACTTTTTTCCAAGGAATGGCAACATGAAATTCCTATTGGCGGACACGTTTAATGAAGGGAGATTATTAAAAAAAATTATGGATATATTAAGACTGTATATGTTACATTTACCTGCATAAGTGAATATAATGAGAAGAACGCTTTGAATAGCAATCGCATGAGCGATGACATACTAAATAATAGATGAGGAGCGAGCAATGTCAGCTGAATCAGCTATTGAGAAAAAAGGGACGCATCTCGAGCGCGTGGCAGCCCTGAAAAATTCAAGGCTGTACTCACCCTGCCGGGCGGCATGCCCGGTAAATACGGACGTACAGGCTTACGTTGGGTTTATAGCCCAGGGGCGCTACAACGAGGCCTTTGAGGTGATCCGGTCGGTAAACCCGATCGCCTCAGTATGTTCGATGATCTGTCATCATCCGTGTGAGCAATCCTGCCGGCGCTGCCAGGTGGATGAACCACTTGCAGTACGTCCCCTTAAGCGGTTTGTTTTGGAGAAGGCCTCCGAATACCGCAGGAACAAGCGAAGACTTGTGGAAAAGACGAAGGGTAAGAGTATAGGGATCATCGGTTCGGGACCCTCCGGGCTGACGGCCGCGAACGATCTCGCCGATCTTGGCTACCAGGTGACGATCTATGAAAGACATCCCGTATTGGGAGGGATGCTCGCCTCAGCGATCCCGCCATACCGTCTGCCGCGGAAAACTCTTCAGGAAGATATCGATGATGTCATTTCAAAGGGAATTGAAGTGAGGACGGGCTGCGAAATAGGTAAGGACATCACCATTAACGAAATCATCGGCAAACATAACGCGGTGCTTCTTGCGGTTGGGCTTTCACAGAGTCGTTCGCTGAACATTCCCGGAGTGGAGGGGCAAGGCGTTCTGCTTGCGATACCATTCCTTGAGGATGTTGCTTTTGACAGGAAACCGGCGCTGGGAAACAAGGTGCTGGTCATCGGCGGTGGTAATGTGGCGATGGATGTGGCCCGTTCAGCAAGGCGACTCGGCGCCAAAAATGTCGAGATGGTCTGCCTTGAAAGTGCAGAGGAGATGCCTGCGTGGAAGTGGGAAGTGGACGAGGCTGTTGAAGAAGGCATTACCATACACCATCGTTGGGGTCCTAAAGCGGTAAGCCGTGAAAGCGGCAAGGTTAAAGGACTCGATGTGGTTAAGGCAATACAGGTGTTTGACACAAACGGACGGTTTAATCCGGTCTTCGATAACAGCCAGACAATGCTCATCGAGGCCGATACGGTAATCATTACCATCGGGCAGATGGCTAACGTCTCATTCTTGAAAGACAGTCCGGTCCAGGTGGATGAGCGGGGCCGTGTGGTTTGGGAGCCGAAGACCCACATGAGCAGCGCCAAGGGTGTATTTTGTTCGGGCGAGGTAGTGGCCGGGCCCGGATCGGCCATCGCGGCAGCTGCAAGCGGTCATCGTTCAGCCATGGCGATCCATCTCTACCTGCAGGGAGAAAAGATCGAAGGGAACCTCCCGACCTATGAGAAGGAAAAGATATCACCACTGCCCGAAGACGTTATCGATAGGATCAATAAAGAGCCGCGGATGAAGCTCAATCATCTTCCGCCGGAGACCCGCTGCAGTTCTTTTGCAGCCTTTGAATTTAGCTATAATGAGGAAGAGGCGCTCAAAGAGGCTGGACGGTGCCGGGGTTGCGGCGGCGGCGCAGTCGTAGATACGAAGAAGTGCATGGCGTGTCTTACCTGTCAGAGGGTCTGCCCCTACGGCGCTCCGGTCGTCACATCGGTCTCAGAGATACGGCCTGAGTACTGCCAGGCATGTGGCCTTTGCGCGCCCGAATGCCCTGGACAGGCGATCAGCATGGTGAGTTATGATGTCAGAGAGTTTCGCGATACGCTGCCTTCGGTTGTGGGAGCCATCAATCCGAAAAGGCAGGAACCGGCGATAGTCGCTTTCCTCTGTTCGCACCACGTGGGTGTGCTCGGCTTCAAACTGCCGGAGAATGTGCGTAAGGTCCCGGTACATTGCACGAGCCGTATCGACGTAAACGACCTGCTTAGGGCCCTCGAATGCGGCGCGGACGGCGTGGCGGTCATACGTTGTTCCGGAGTTGCCTGTAAATATAAAGGTATTGAGAACCGCGTCGCGGCCCGCGTCGAACGGACAAAACAACTTGTCGGTATGCTCGGAATGGAAGCAGGCCGCATCGAGATGTTGACGTCGGATTCGCGTAACGGAAATTCTTATGCTTCGGTCTGTGCGGATTTCGCTGACAGGGTCAGACAGATAGGGCTTAGGGCTGCAAAACCGTAAATATTCTTAGAAACCGATACAAAGGAGCAAGGACTATGATAATTGGATCACAAAAACCTATGGATGAAATCTGGAACATGGTGAAGGATTTCAAAAGGGTCCTGGTCTTCGGCTGCAATACCTGTGTGGCGGTATGCCATGCCGGCGGCGAAAAGGAGGCGGAGACCATCGCGACGCTTATTAGGATGCGGGCGGGGCAGGAAGGGAAGGAGATGGAAGTGAATTTCACTTCTGTCGTGCGGCATTGCGAGCCGGAATATTTCGAGCCGGTCATGGATGAGTTGCGGAAATATGACCTCATCCTCTCAACAGCATGCGGCGTGGGTGTCAATTTCCTTTCCGACCGAACAGGGACGGTCCCGGTCTATCCCGGCATCAATACCTCATTTTATGGAGCGGTAGAGTCGCCGGGCAATTTTGTTGAGCTTTGCGCGGGCTGCGGAAATTGTATCCTTCATCTGACCGGCGGCATCTGCCCCATTGCACGCTGCTCCAAGACGCTCATGAACGGACCATGCGGTGGAACTAACAAGGGCAAATGCGAGGTCAGCCAGGACGTGGACTGCGCGTGGTACCTGATCGTGGAGCGGATGAAGAAACTCGGCAACTTGGAAAAACTTGCGGAGATCCAGCCTCCGCGTAACTGGTCTACATCGCGCGACGGCGGACCTCGCAGGATATCGCTCGAGCATATCAGGGCATACGAGGAGCAGGAAGCGCAGAAGTCGGAGACAGCGGGAGGGAAGAAATAATGAAGAGCGGAAGCAATCTTGAAAGAGTCATCCTGAGCGGCAAGCCTGCGGTCACTGCAGAACTCGGACCGCCCATGTCTGCCGACGGCCAGGAAGTGACTAAGAAGGCCAATATTTTGAAAGGTTTCTGCGACGCCGCTAATATTACGGATTGTCAGACGGCGGTCGTTCGCATCTCCAGTATAGCGGCTGCGGTATTGGCATTGAGAGAAGGGCTTGAGCCTGTAATGCAGATGACCTGCCGTGATCGGAACCGGATCGGCATCCAGGCGGACCTCCTCGGGGCCGCTGCCCTGGGACTCAAAAACTGTCTCTGTCTCGCTGGCGACCACCAGAAGTTCAGTGCGGCCGGAAGGCTCAAGGGACATCCCGGCGCAAAGAACGTCTACGACGTTGACACCTGCCAACTTGTAGGCATACTGAAAAAGATGCGCGACGAGGGCAAACAGGAGGGCGGCGATCCGCTAGAAGTAGCTCCGAAATTCTTCGTGGGCGCATCCTGGACCCCGATGGGTGACCCTATTGATTTCAGACCCATGAACCTTCTAAAAAAGGTGAATGCCGGGGCAGATTTCATCCAGACCCAGGGTATCTATGATATCGAGCTCTTCAGGTCCCAGATGGAGAAGATCCGGAACATGGGCCTCCATGAACGTACCGCCATTCTCGGGGGCATCATCGTCCCCAAGAGCGCCATGATGCTCAAGTATATGGACTCCTCTGTTGCCGGCGTCTCTGTTCCTAAGGCGCTCATCGACAGGATGAACAAGGCGAAAGCGGCTGCTGGAGACGACAAGAAAAAGGCCAAGGAACTGCAGGAGGCGGAGGGGCTCAAGCTCACCGTCGAACTTATCCACCAGGTCCTGGAGACGCCGGGCATTAAGGGCGTCCATATCCAGGCGATCGAGTGGGAGACTGCGATCGAGGGTATTGTGAAGGCGGCAGGGCTGTATCCGAGACCTGCTTTTCCCGCTGAATAACGGGTTCAGGCTTTGGTCAAAAAAAGGCAGGAGCATCCTGCCTTTTTTTTGTTTTGGGGCCTGGCGCTGAGAAACTTACGGTGAATTCTTTTATACGCTTCTTATATTTACGATCATGCATTTCTTATGGTATTCTTCATCTATACAAAAAAAAGCGTAGGCAGCAATGGCCCTTACCGGAGAATTAGAACATCTACATATAATTGACATAATTCAGCTCGTCAATACGACGCGGAAGTCCGGTACGTTCTCTGTGAAGGGAAGCAAGGGCGAAAGTCGGATTATTTTCAGTAATGGATATATCGTCGGGGCAAGCCACCTCAATAACAAGATCCGAATCGGGACTGTTTTGGTAAAGATGAACGCGATAACCATCGAAGACCTCGAACGGGCTTTAGAGATTCAAAAAAATGCCGGAAAAAACCGCATGCCCCTGATTTCGACCCTTATCGGACTGGGCAAACTTGGACGCGAGCAAGCGGGCAGGGCGCTTAAAAAATTGATCGAAATAGTATTGGTTGAAATGATAGGCTGGAAGGAGGGGACTTTTACGCTTGATACTGAAACAATTGCTGTGTCTCCGGAGTGCAGTTATCCTCTGAGCAAGATGGAACAGGAAATAAATCTCGATGCCCAAATGTTGTTGATGGATGCCCTTCGCATTTATGACGAACAGGAGCGTGATCGCAATGCCGGCAAGATTGTCACGTCGGATGAAGAGTTATTTACAGATGTGGTCCAGCCGGAGGGGACAGTGAAAGACGGAGGAAATGGGCCGGTCATTACTGCGGATGACCTGGGTCTGGGCGATATCGACCATATGGAGCGGAAAATGCCCGAGTTTCTTCCTGATGATGAAACCTTTGACCCCGCAGAAATCCACCGCCAAAAAATAAGGGAGACGCTGGAGGGTTTTTCAGCTGAAGAACAGGAGGCGTTTGTCTTTTTTTTGGAAAAAGCTACGATAGGCCGGACGGTCCATGATGGGCCGCAAAGGCAGGATGGCGAGGCTAAAGGCCTCATACTTTTTAGCGAGGATGAACTTATCAAACACTCGGTCATGACTATCTGCAAAGCCCAAGATGTCCTTGTATTTGCCGTGGCGGGAGGTGAAGAGCTTGATCGCATAATAGAGCAATGTCTAAAAATAAAGGTGTTGCCTGTCCTGGTCTTTGACGATCCTGAAACTCACGAGGGAATATGTTCCCGTGAAAAAACCGTGAGACTGCGGCGGCAGATCAGAGAGCGATATCCTCAGGTTTCCATAATCCAGATGACCTCTTTATCGGATTACCCCTTCGCGTTACAGGCTTTTCGTGACGGCATCAGAGCGGTTTTTCCCAAACCGTCAAGGGAAGGCCAAAAGGCAACATTTATTCCCGACACGATTTATTTATTGGAAACTCTCAAGTCGTATATCCAGGGCTTTTTTCAAGAGCAGCAGGAATCGGTTTCGGCGGGAAGTCGGCTGAGCAAAATCAAAGATCGTATCCTGGCTATTCGGGACATTAATGAACCTTCCGAAGTGCCTCTGGCGCTTCTTCAGTCCGTTTCTGAGATATTTGAACGGTCCATTACGTTTATTGTTGAGGGGGCGGAGCTTACCGGAGAAAAGGCCATAGGAGTATATGCCGACAGGAATGCGGGAGCGACTTCGGTAACGCGGCTTAAACTTGCGCTGTCAAAGTCGTCTGTTTTCCGTGATGCGGTGGAAAAGGGGGCAGTTTTTTTTGGAGAGAGTGACGATGAGGTACTAAGAAAAGATCTTTTTGAGGCGATAGGTGAGCCCCTGAGTCCCACGATCGTCCTCCTTCCCATGAAGAGACGCGGAAAGACTGTGGCCCTGACCTATGGAGATTTCGGCGAGAAAGAGGCAATGCGGGTGCAAACTGATTGGCTGGAAATTCTTGCCAATGAGGCCGGCCTGGTTTTGGAAAATGCGCTTTATCGCAAAAAGCTTACTATGGTGTCACAGAGGCAATTGCATGCAAAATAAAATGAAGCCATCTAAAATTCAAGGGGGAAACGACCATGGACGCTGCTACCTTTTCTCAAATTCTTGAAATCGCCTTTGAAAAAAAGGTCTCTGATATTCACTTTGAAGTGGACAATCCCCCGATATTCAGGGCCCGCGGCCACCTGATTCGCTCAAAACTCAACAACCTTACAAAAAAGGACACCGAGTTCATCGCATCTACGGTCATGGAGCAACACAGCCGGAAACTGCCGGAAGACTTAAAGGAATTCGATACCTCTTATAATCTGGTAAATGTCGGCCGTTTTCGTGTCAGTATCTTTCGCCAACGGGGCAATATCGGTCTGGTGATGCGCGTAATACCTCACCATATCGGCACTTTCGGGGAGTTGAATCTCCCGACTGTATTGGGGAATATCACGAAGGCCCCGAACGGCCTTATCCTTGTCTGCGGTCCTACCGGCAACGGTAAATCCACTACGCTGGCTTCGATGATCCGGCATATCAACGACAATTTCAATTATAGCGTCATTACCATAGAAGATCCGATCGAGTTTATTTTTCATTCAAATAAGAGCTGTATTATCCAGAGGGAAGTTGGTATCGATACTGACGGCTTCAGCGGGGCACTGAAGACGGCCATGCGCATGGATCCGGATGTGATCATGGTGGGTGAGATGCGGGACCTGGAAACGATTGACGCCTGTATCAAGGCGGCAGAGACCGGGCATCTTGTCCTGTCAACTCTGCATACCCACAACGCTGCTTCTACCATCAGCCGCATCGTTGGATATTTCCCGTCGCAGGTGCAGGAGAATGTCCGTCACAGGCTTGCGGAGATCCTCGTTGCAACGATATCATTGAGGCTCGTAAGGGGAAAAAGCGGCGAAATCGTGCTTCCGGCCATGGAGATTATGTCTGCGACGTCCACGATCAAGGCCTGTATTCGGGATGGGCACCTCGATGAAATTGAACAATACGTTGAAAAAGGACGCGATGAATACCATATGCAGACCCTGGACCAGCATTTGATTCAACTTTGCAGGCAGGAGGTCATAACCCTTGAAGAGGCAAAACGGATTTCCCGCTCTACCGATCTGGAAAGAAAGCTGATTTATTCTTAATCGACCATCTTTCTCTTGGCATCAAAAAAATCCCGCCCAACGGGAGGGACGGGATGCATGCAAGTCTGAAACGCCGCAGACAATACCTTTCACGCGGCCCTGGAAGAACCGAATGTCTTCGATGTGGCCGAAGTCGGTATCGAGGCGGTCTTAAGCGCGTCGTCAAAATGTCTGAGCAAGGCATTCTGTTTCTTCACATCACCAATGAGATATGAAAGAAGATAGCGCGGAATTGCCAGTTCGCTTTCTTTGAATGCCTCCTTTGCGATCGTAAGGGCCTTTTCTTCGGCCTTCATATGCCTGTTTAGATGGCCCGAGAGATTTTGGAGTTCATCCGGACTCAGATGAACGGCCTCTTTTCTTATACTATCGACGATCATTTGCTGAAGGACGCGACTTTTTTCAGCTTCTAGCCTAAGCGCCTGCAACATTGCCTTTATGAGAGGATTTTTTGCATTTGGAATGGCCTTGCTCGTCTGCTCCATATTTTCGGTCTCAATGGACTGCCAACCTGCGATCTTATCTAAAATATCCCCGGATTTACCTTCATATTTCCTCATCGTGATCTCCTTTCAGGGAATATTCTCCCCTTTCTTTAGGATTTATGACTCATTTCCAATTCCTTATTTATATTATAAACCATTTGGTTTGTTTAGCATATCAGAAACTGTCTGATTTTCATGCCGATGATAATCCTGGATAACACGGGGAAAGACCGATATGAGTTGCAGGCAAGGGGTCCAGAAAAGGAAGATATAGTTCAAGGGCCGCAGAATGAGGCTGCTACTGTCTACAGCACTGTAAAGGAAAGAGAGGGTTCACCCTTTTCGATACTTATTTTGACATGGAGACCCTTTAGCTTGAGTCTGTATGCGCCCGGCAGAGGGACCGACTGCCAGTCGAGACGATTTAAGGCCGACTTCAGCACTTCTGAACTAGTCGCGCCCCAGACTTCACCGAACCCGCCTTCATCGTTAAAGAAGAAGGTAACTTCAGCAGTCCCTTCACGCAGGCCCCCGGCCAGGTCGCTCTCTATCGCCTTGAGCAGGCCTTCCCGGATAGATTGCGAGAAGTTGTCCATAAAGACGCGGGTCTGCATTAAGTAGGAATGGTGGATCTGTGCGAGCCACACCGTTTCTTGCGAAGTGCCAGAAATACCCGTAGCGGCCTGCTCCTGAGACTCGGGAATCTTCTCGGGCGGAGAAATCTCCTCCGGTTTTTCTGCTGCGGTCACTTTCTCTAGCAAGGGAGTTTCGTCCGTGTCCACAAAAGTATTGTCGTTTGAAATCAGCTGCGTCAGCTTAGTAATCTCATGCGTTTCTTTAACTTTATCAGAACTGGCTACAGACGATTGATCAAAAGGACCTGCAGATAGTGAGACTGTCAGCGTATCAGGTGCCTTTAAATGAGATTGTGAAAAAGCGGCAGCAATCAACAGCGCAATAATGTGAAAGAAGAAGGAAGTTATGTAATGCTCTCTGATGTCCACCTTCTATACTACAACGGAAAGCCTGAGTAAATCATCGTCGGACTATGTGTTAGAAGTGAGGAGCAACCTCTCTTTGTCTTTGAAAAGGACGGAGCACTTCCTTAAAAAAGTCTTCTGCACAATGCCCTTCCCGAAGACGGGATGCACTATCACGTCGCCTGCGCGATATGAACGCGTCATATCATAGTCAAGTTCAGGCCCGCATGCGGCCCCCATTGCGGTTTCCCATACGGCGTTGGTCCCGGCAAAAGGCTTCAATGCTGCACTCTTCTTACGGGTAGTTCCCGGCCTTGCTGCCTGAGCGTTTTTGAACCTGTGCATGCTGCCGCAGGTCTTGCACTTTACCTTAACAACGGCATTCCCTACCATCGCCACTATTATGTGCTCTAGATTGAGCCTGCATTTCGTGCAGTACGAGTCGATATCTCCGCCGGCTGTGATCCTGTCTGTCATAATCTTACCTGTCATTAGCGAAATCTTGCCGCTAGGTTTCTTTTGGAAAATATTTATTAGTTTGAGATATGTCTGGAAAAGGCACTCCGGTGCGCGTCCCGACGTTGAGATGCTTTCTGAGTCGTTTTTCCGTTTTCGATATCCGCAGGTCTTCCGTGCTTCCGGTCCTGTGAGCTCTTGCCTTCCCCTGCGCCGCTCTTCCGGATTTCCTGAGCAGGTTTGCGGCGGTTCCGCGGTTCACGCGGCGGCCGGGCAAACTCGGCATCGCGCGCAGGCGCAGACTTTTTGTAATCAAAACCCTCCAAAGTGCGTCGCTCCACTTTTTCGCGAAGAAGACGCTCGATGCTTGCCACCATATCCTCGTCTTCATAAGTGATAAATGTGAAGGCATCTCCGGTTTTTGCAGCGCGGCCGGTCCGCCCGATGCGGTGAGTGTATGCGTCGGCGGTGCCGGGCATGTCGTAGTTGATAACGTGCGATATGCTTGAGACGTCGATGCCGCGGGCCGCAATATCGGTGGCCACGAGAATCTGGTAAGAACCGTTCCGGAAGCCGTCAAGCGCCTCCTGGCGCCTGTTCTGAGACAGGTTCCCCTGCAGCGATGCGGCACGGTAACCTGCTTTTTCCAACTGCTGACCAAGGCGCTTCGCGCGGTGTTTGGTCCTCGTAAAAATCAGGACCGATTCTGTGTCCGTATTGCGAAGTAATTCGAGGAGCAGCGCTGTCTTTAGATGCTGGTCGACGGGGTAGAGCGCATGGCTCACCGTATTGGCAGGAGCGGCGTGTCCGACCTGTACAGTCAGCGGGGTGCGCAGGATTTCGTGTGCGAGTCGCCGGATATCTTCCGGCATGGTTGCCGAAAAAAGGAGCGTCTGGCGCTTTGCCGGCACATGTTTGATGATCTTACGGACATCAGGCAGGAAGCCCATGTCAAACATGCGGTCGGCTTCGTCAAGGACGAGTACCTCCACGTGCGTCAGGTCGATCGTCCCTTGGCTTATATGGTCGAGCAGGCGACCGGGACAGGCGACGACGATCTCGGTGCCGGTACGCAACTTCTGTATCTGAGGATTTATACTCACACCGCCGTAGATCGTTGTGCTCCGCAGACGCGTTTGCCGTCCCAGGTCACCCATCGCCTCATGGATCTGTTCCGCCAACTCTCGTGTCGGTGCGACGACGAGGGCACGGACGCGGCCTCGCGGACCATTCATAAGGCGCTCGAGAATGGGCAGCGCAAAAGCAGCTGTCTTTCCCGTGCCGGTCTGCGCAAGGCCCATGACGTCGCGTCCTTCGAGGACCTTCGGAATGGCCTGGTTCTGGATAGGGGTTGGTGTATGATAGCCGAGCGTCCTGATGCCGGCAGCGATCTGCGGATGTAGATTAAACGAATCAAAACTCATGTGTCCCTCTTTCTGTCAAGGGCTGTCAGGACATATTGTCTGCAAGCCCGCAATTCTGTTTTAATTTTAATAGTATAGATGTCTAAAAACTGATAGCGAAGTCGGAACAACACCGAAGACCTGCGGGACTTTAAAGATGTGTTACAGCTTTGGTAGGCCTCTATCTTGGCTTTTTGCGCATCACCTTGTTGACCTATGATAAGCTTATTCCTTCCGTCCTGTCAATCGATAAATTTTTCGATGTCTGGTCTTCTTCTATATCCTGTCCCATATCGCCTCTGACTTCTGTGTCGTGTAAACTCCGTCATTTGGTCTTTGCAGGTTATGCCGGAGCTTTCCCAAATATTTATTTATGGGATTCCCGCGATCCAGAAAAGGGACTACGCGCCCTTTTCTAAGACCGAGACTTTTTATCTCAGAGAGCAACTCGCTATCAGAAAAATCGAATTGCAACCCCTCCCGGAAGGCGTTTAACGCGGCCTCTTTTTTATTGACGTTCAAATAGACCCTGCCCAAATTGAGATAAAAAATCGGCAGAAAAAAAACCATGTCAGTGGATTGCGACGCCCTCAAAAATTTGACCGCCTCCTCGCACAATCTTGCCCCTTCCCGCCACCTCTTTTCTACCGATCCCGTCAGATAGCCGTAGTGGGAAAGGAAAAATGGGTCGGAAGGGAAGCTCTTAAGAGCTTCTTCGGCTACCGTAAGAGCAGCTTTCTTGTCGTTGCCTGCCAGGTATCGCTTGATTGTTTGGGCATAATGGGCTTTCGATTTTCTCGGCCTGGAGCGCTCTCCTATGAATGTTTCCCTTGCAGCCTTGTGCTGTTTTTCCATAATGGACTTGAGTTTATCCTTAAGATCGGGGAGTGCGATATAATGAGCGTAATCATAAGTCGTCGAGGAAAGTATCTCTCCCCCTAAATATATCCTGGTGACGATTTTGCATTTTTTGACGCCCAAATCTTCTGTTGCGACTTCGTACGTCTCGTCATCACACACAAATTTGCTATTTAATTCGCGGTCGCGACTTGACGTAATTTTATATTTACCTTCCATATAAAGATCCCCCTATAATACAGATCATCGAACAGGTAGCAGCAAGCGCATATTATCTCCCGCCCTCTTGATGTAGTTTTTTGTATTCAATCGGCTGAAAAAACTGCCCTGTATGAAAATATAATACGCCACGATTATATGAAGCGCAATATTAAAAAAGCGAATGCCGGATGGTAAAAGGTGTGGTGCAGGACGACAAAGGCAATTACCTGGGTACACTCGAAGTCTGTCAGGATGTTACATCCGTCAGGGGGCTCGAAGGGCAACAAGCGCCTGGACTGGGACTGACTCGAAGATACTTTCCGTCGCCGGGCATTAAAAAGGCCATCCCGAACCCTGGATGGCCTTCAGTAATTTACCGGTTCATGCTCCGTTGAGGGTCATCCCCCTATATCGCTTTGCGATATGGTTTCCCACAGTCTTGCTGACTGCTCAGGCCAGATGACATCATGACCGGCTTCCCTTTGGGGTTGCCAACTCGTCATACAAGTCCGGGTCAGCCCTTCTATCCTGTCGTTAAGCTCGTCTGCGAGCATGTGCAACTCATTGACTTCCGGGACCACCCTTTCCTTGTCCCCTGTCGAAGCATGATCCAGTTTCTTGACCACGTCATCTACTCTGGCCTTCCATCCTGACAATTCTGCCGTTACGTTTGTGCAATAATCTCTGATCTCCATAGTATTCTCCTTTTTCCGGATATCCTTTTATCTTTTCGATATCCCTAATTAATATATCAAACTCTTAAAATAACTATATTCCGTTTACGGAGTAATTACAAAGGCGCTATATAGTGTTTTTAGGCCAATTAAGATGAAATCAGACTATTTAGGATAAATAATATCCTGTATTCAAGAAATGAAAGGACTATCGGCTATTTGCAACGGGTTAATACAAATATTTGATACGAAACTTTGAAATTAGTAGAAACTTCTATTGAGAGCAATAAAGATTAGGAAGATGCATTTTTAACCCAACATAAAAGGTGAAGTCTCTCTCGGGAACTGCTATAAGTACATCGGCTGGTCAGGGAGGAGTGTGAGTCTCTCACAACTCGAATCAGTGACAGCGTAAGTATTTTCGATACCGACTACGCCCTTACCCGGAAAGACGAACTTTGGCTCGATGGCGACGGTCTGTCCCGATACAAGACGCGACTGGAATTTCTTAGCAAGTACAGGGAGTTCGTCCAGTTCGAGACCGACGCCGTGGCCCACGAATCTTGCCTGTTCCCCTGGGTATCCCATGAACTTGTCCGCCAGGCCGGCAGAATCGGCGATGGCCGCGGCGCCAGCATAGAGTTCCTCGCACACGCTTCCAGGCCTTAGGTTTTCTACGAGCCACGCCTGAATCTCCAGGGAAATATCGAAGGCCTTCTCCAGTTCCGGATCGAGTCCTCCAAAGGCAAAAATCCTCGTCATGTCGACGATATACCCATTATAGATCAGTCCATAATCGATAATAATCGGCTCGCCTTCGCGAATCAAGTCCTTAGAAGATCCATAAGGGGCTGCGCTCGAAAGCCCTTTGCCGGTGACCGCCCCATCAAAGCATCCCGGCATCGCGGCGTTCTCTCCTGCCACGGCGAGACCTACAATCTCCTGATGGAACGCGCGGATGCGAAGATATCCGTCACTGCCCGACCTCCTCAAGAGGTATTCGAACTCGGCAGCCAGATCCAGCTCCCGCATGCCTCGTTTTAAGATTTCGGGCACCCTGGCAAAAGCCCCGCAGAGGATCTTTGAGCTCGTGCGCATCTGTTCGATCTCCCATGCGGATTTTACCGATCGCAGTTCGCGGTTGACTGCTGAAATATCCGCGAATTTTTTTCCGGACAGAAGGTCCGAGTAAAATTGGTATTGATGGACGGGCAGCACGTCGAATGTAAGGCCGATCCGCAGGGCCCCCTTACCGAAAAAAGCGGGGAGTTCCCTGCCTGAAGGAAAGGGGCGCACGTCTTCAATAAGACATTCTTTCAGGGCGCGATCAAAACTCTTTCTCACAAGGAGTGTCGGTCTGCCTTCAGCGGGGACCCAAAGAGCCGCGTTCTGCCTCGATCCCGTAAAATAATATACGTCGATTGGATACACCAGGAGCGCACCGTCTATTCCCGCTTTTTCGAGACGTCCCTGGAGGTTGTGCAATCTCTGCTCTATTTCTGTCTTCAGTACAATCTTGTTCATTGGCGCCTTCCTAAATATTTCGGAAGCTATTATACGAAATAAGGGCTTCAGATATCAGCTGAACGGCGAATATACGGGGAGTGTAAGAAATTATATGCAAGGCGTTTATTACTGATCTCAAGAGGGGAATCTATACAGCGAAGCGCTAATGCGGATGAGTTGATAGAGTGCCTTAGTTCTATTATCTCCTTGACTAACGGCGATGAACGTGTTATCCTAAATCCAGAATTTTAGAAGTTTTTGCGTTGACAGCGGCTACAAAGACTTTTGACTTTGTGGCCGCTTTTTCTTGGGGGCCTTCTGAGATTTGAGTTTACAAAAAGGAGGTAAAAGAAATGGCACAAGGAACAGTGAAATGGTTTAACGACAGCAAAGGTTTTGGCTTTATTACAAATGAAGACGGAAGTGAAGCTTTTGTTCACCACACATCCATCCAGGGCAATGGCTTTAAGAGTCTTGCCGAGGGTGACAGAGTGAGCTTTGATACTGAAAAAGGTCCGAAAGGTCCCAAGGCGATCAATGTGGTAAAACTGTAATTAACCGGGAAAGGCCCACTCCTTCGGGAGTGGGCCTTTTTCATTCAGGAGGGGCATGAATTATAGAAGAAATCCGATAAGAGTGGAAAGGACACAGCAGAGACTCGATGCCGGAACCGTGTCCGCTCAGTTTCCGGATGTGGCCGGCATCGTTATCAGCATGATTTATAACCAAAAAGGGATAAAAAAGGCATTACAGCGGACCTTGAATTACTCGCCCGGCAGCTATGCCTTCTTCAAGGTAGACTGTCTTAGCAAGGGATGCGGAGATGGTGGATTCGATCTGACCCAGGTTGTCAGCACGATGGTGGGAAACCATAAAGAGGCGGCAAAGGGAGAACTCAGTTGTCAAAGTAATAGTCCGTCCTCCGACCATTCCGACATCATTTACGAAGTTTCCATTCAATATATATAAAAGTTCCTGTGGAGGCACCTCATGGGCCTCATCGGGGGCGTCTTCTTGTCGTCGAAGGTTTAACCAGGAGAAACATGGTGAAATAACCAGACTCCCGGGGAATTCTCAATTCCGCGTAAGCGGGTTAAAACGTCCGGAAGATTCCCGCCCAACTTGCTTCATATCCGACGGCCTCTTTCTGCCCGCCCTCTCCGTCAAGAAGAAAGGGGAAATCTTCGAGTGCTCTCAATCTGTTTCCCCTCAGCCGATCTGAAATCGTCCTTGAATATAGTGAGAATAAGGAAGGGAATAGTCTCGGCAAGGTAGGCAACAACCATCGCCCAAAAAGCCATCATACAAAGGACATACCATGGCTCTATGGTGCGTGCCACTATATATGACATCAGCATGTAGAAAAGGGTAAAAAAAATCCCCCAGACAATCGGCACGACCGACGCCATGAGGATTAACAGCCTGTAAGGCTTTTCACTCGCAAGTTTCCATAGTACCGCCGTGAAAACAAGATAAGGAACAAAGACCCGGCATGCATTAAATAAATTCTTCAGGATAAAATCAGCGCCTTCCTTGTACATAACCGAGAAAGCGAGCAAACAGAGACACCATAAAACAAAGGGAAACAATAGAGATAACTGAAAGAATCTTGATTGTGTCATATTCCTAGTTTTTATAATAAAGTTAACCTTGAAAGGCCCGGGTTCCCTTCCCTTTGAAGAAGTGCAGAGGCCTTGACTTCAGATAAATTTAAGATAAGTTAAAAAGATCCAGCCCCCGTTGTCAACGTGAAATTGCAATTATAATTTTGCTTACTACTTAAACATGCAAGTGTGGACAGCGCATATACTTGTCGAGATCAAGATGAATCCGGGAAGACGGATGGCGCAACAGATAATAGTTGATATACTGTAACTAACCTGAACGAACAGGAGGTGTTTATGCTAGAAAAAGTGATCGCAACCGAGGACGATACTGCGCTTCTTATCCTAAGGGTGCTATTGGGGATTGTATTTTTTCCGCATGGAATGCAAAAGGTCTTTGGCTGGTTTGGCGGCATGGGATTCAGCGCTACAATGGAGGGCTTTACGGTGAAGATGGGAATCCCGACGCTTTTTGCCTTTCTGGCAATTATGGCTGAATCGGCCGGGGCGGTCGGACTGATAACGGGATTTCTTACCAGGATAGCCGCCTTCGGCATTACCTGTAACATGGTCGTAGCGGTGGCGATGATCCATTACAAAAATGGCTTTTTTATGAACTGGTTCGGCAAACAGTCCGGCGAGGGCTTCGAATATCATATACTCGTAATAGCAATAACTTTCGCTCTCATGATTAAGGGCGGGGGCAGGTGGTCGGTAGACAGCTTTCTGGCAAAGAAGATGAAATGAAGCAATACCTGCAGGGCATTTTCAGGCGAGGGGTGCAAACCCTCTGCGTATCGTATTTTCGCTTATGCTCCTGGGGTCTGTGAATTGAAGGAGATAATCCGGACCGCCGGCTTTTGAGCCGACTCCGGACATGCGCGACCCTCCGAAGGGTTGTCTGCCTACAAGTGCGCCTGTTATCTTTCTGTTGATATAGAGATTGCCCACGCTAAACCGCTTGCGTACCTCCCTGATATTTACGGGACTCCGGGAAAAGATGCCGCCCGTGAGTGCGTAGGCGGTACTGTTTGCGATATCTATCGCCTCATCTATACTGCCTGACCTGATGATCGAGATTACCGGCCCGAATATCTCCTCTTGCGCTAGGGTCGATAAAGGATCGACATTTTCGAAAAGCGCGGCCCCGACAAAATACCCTTTCCCTTTCCCTTCCGCTTCTTTGGAGAAAAGCAGCCTGGACTTTTTTTTCCCCGCCTCGATATATTGTTGTATCTTGTCCCGGGCGCTTTCATCGATCACGGGCCCCATCGAGGAGCCCGGGTCCTCGGGGGGGCCAATTCTGATGCTTTCTGTCGCGGACTTAAGTCTTAGGCAGAATTCATCATAAATGTCTCCTACCACAATGACCCTGGAACACGCGGAGCATTTTTGGCCCTGATACCCTAACGCAGACTCCAAAACCCCTTTTACCGCCTCATCGAGGTCTGCCGTCTCATCTACGATGATCGCATTTTTTCCGCCCATCTCGGCTATCACCTTTTTCACACTCCGTTGTGCCGGCTTTACGTCGGAGGCAAGTCTGATAATTCTCAGCCCCACATCCTTTGAACCTGTGAACGCGATAACGTCAACTTCATGGTGGGCAACGAGGTATTCCCCGACTTCAGTGCCCGGCCCGGGCAGAAACTGAAGAACGCCCGGCGGCAGTCCTGCGCCTCTGAACGCCTCTACAAGCTTCCGCCCTACAACAGGGGCAAGACTGGAGGGCTTGAAAATGGCGCAATTCCCGGTGACAAGTGCCGCAGAGACCATGCCGGCCGAGATAGCCAGAGGGAAATTCCAGGGCGATATGACAAGGCAGATGCCCTTGGGTGCATAGTAATAGTCGTTGATCTCACCAGGGTAATTTCCAGGGTGTGCCGGTCTGCCGACACGCACCATCTCACGGCCGTAATATTCGAGGTAATCGATGGCCTCAGTAACGTCTCCGTCGGCGTCCTTCCACGTCTTTCCCGCCTCATACACCTCGAGGGCAGCAAGATCGAATCTGCGCTTCCTCAACTCCATGGCCGTCTTAAAGAGAAAATCCGCTCTCTCTGTCGGCGCTACGTTTCTCCAGGAGTCCCATGCCTTCCCGGCTGCCGCAACAGCCTGCTCGGCGTCATTACAGTCAGCGGAGGAGACCCTGCCGACGACTTCATCGGGGTCCGCCGGGTTGATGGAGAGGATTTCTTTTTCCCTGAAAACATCTTTTCCATCGATATAAAGAGGGTATCTCGCAGCGAAGGCCGCTTTTGTGGATTTCAATGCCCGATGCATCATTTCCCTGTTTTCGGCCTTCGAGAAATCAACAGCGGGCTCATTTCTGAATTCCAAAGAAGTTTTCTTGAGGATCTCGGAAGGCTTCGTAACGGGAGGTCTGAGTAATTCCTCGTAGGGCCTGTTTTCGGCGAAGAATCCGCGCAGGAAAGATGTATTAGAAGTATTTTCAAGCAGTCTTCTCACAAGGTAGGCCATGCCCGGGATGAGTTCGCCGACCGGCGTGTAGACCCGCACGCGGTATCCCATTTTCCTTAGCTCTTTGCGCAGTGGTTCTCCCATGCCGTAGAGCATCTGAAACTCAAAGGCGTTCTTCGGAAGATTCAACGCCTCTGCCGCGGCTATTGCATGACTAATACTCCTTATGTTATGAGTTGCGATAGCGGGCCGCGTGAATTCCGAGTTCTCGAAAAGTATCCTCGTAAGTTCCTCGAAGTTAAAGTCCGTCTCCTCCTTGCTTTCAAACACCGGAACGGACCATCCCCTCTGAGTGTTTGAGACAAACTCGTAATCCCAGTAAGCCCCTTTCACCAGGCGCACCGATATCCGTCTCTTCCTTTTTTTTGCCCATTCTACGAGGGCAAGAAGGTCTTTTTGGGATTCTTTCAAATAAGCCTGGAGCGCTATCCCGGCATAATGATAATCTTCAAACTCATCGAGCATTCTCTTAAATATCTCTATAATCAGGTCCTTGCAATAATACTGCTCCATGTCGAAGCAGAGAGACGCTCCGGCGTCCCGGGACCTGATGACGATCTGTCTGAGGCCTTTCTTTGTTCTTTCAATAGAGCCGTCCCAGTCCATGGGATCGAGCTGAGAGTAAAGGGATGACACCTTAAAAGAGATGTCGAACCTCGGTATCGGGCCTTTATTATTTCTTTCCAAGATGTCATCTTTCAGCCATTTCCCCGACTCAAGGGCAAGAGATTCGATCAGCTGAAGATATTTTTCTGTGTATTCCTCTGCTTCCCTGTCGCTGAGTACTGCCTCTCCCAGAAGGTCGACGCTGCTTGCGAAGCCGTCCTCCCAGAGGGCCCCGAGTTTTTTCGGCGCATCCCGGCTTCCCTCTCCTGCAATGAACTGATTTGCCAGGGATTTTACCCCCGCCTTTATCAGACGGGCAGCGACGAAGGGGATAAAACCCCGCGAGATGCGCTCGACCCCTTTGCGTATAATCAACGGTGCGCCTTCAATGTCGGAAAAATATTCCTGCAACAAATTTGTGATTTGAATATCTGTCTTCAGAGAGGGCAGCACATCGATATATCTGAAGAGGTTAAGCCTGAACTCCTCGTCTTTCATCGCATGGGCCATCAGCCTTCCCATCCATCTCCTTCTATCGAAGATCGAGGGGACATTGCTTCCCAAACGGTAAAGTTCGAGACCGACCTCTCTGATCCTTTTCTCCCGATCATGGTGAGTATTCATTCTATTGGTCATTGGAGCAAACGTCCGATCACACTATTACCGCAGAAGTAGCTGCAGGCGAGCCTGCAAAAGCCGGATGCTTTAAAAAATCCCTTATTATCCGGGCCGGCATATTCCGTAAAAACCGATTGTCCTCGGGACTGGATCCTCATGTGGCACGGTAGAACTTTATCATCTCTTTGACGCCGTCGGCGAGGGAAAATTCGGGATTCCACTGCAGAAGGTCTCTTGCCTTTGAATTGTCGAATAAGAGGTCTTTAGAAAAATAGTTCACATAATGGACCGGGTCGATTTTAATGCCGACCATCCCCGAAAGGATGTCCAGAGGTATGGCCGGAATCTTCAGAAGCAGCGGCGGGATCGACATGATCCTCAATTTTCTGCCGAGGAGTTCGGCTATCGAGGTCAGGAAATCCAGCCAGCTGTGACGAAAGCCGTCCGTCAGGTTAAATACTTGCCCTGAGGCCGAGGGTAGAAGGCCCGAAAGGTATATCGCCTTTGCGAGGTCCTTAACGTAAATGAGAGGGGCCAGATTCGTTGCATTCCCTATAAAGGGGAACCCGAACGGGCCGAATTTATCAACGGCGTTTATGAATCTCCCCATATACCTCGACCCGGGACCGTAGACCAGGGCAGGCCTGATTATCGCATGCCTGCCGGCGAGCGAACTCAGGATAAGCTTTTCGCAGGTCCGCTTATACGACGTATAATGGTCTTCCAACACCACGTCCGGTTCCGTCTCCTCGCCGGCAGGGATGGCCGATGGGATCCCGGCGACGGTGATGGAACTTATGAATACAAGTCTTTTTACTTCTTTTTCCCGCATCCCGGCGATTATGTGTTCCATAAGTTTCACATTATTGAGGGAGGCGGTCTCGTTGAAGGTTTTTATCTCGCCGATGTGGAAGAAGAGGTCCATTCCTTCCATGGCCCGTACCACTGAAAGAAAGTCTTTGAGGTCGCCGTGAAATATCTCTGCGCTTTTTCCTTTCAGCCTTTCAGGAATCTCGTCCTTTCTCGAAAACAGGCGCACCGAGTGTCCCTCCTGTAAAAGGAGGTCCACGACGACGCTCCCTATGAATCCAGTCCCGCCGGTAACGAGCACTTTCATCATTTTACCTTCGGCCTGAAGAGAAAAGGCTCGATGGGTCTTTCCTCGATCTGCGGCTTAAGGCCGACCGACGCGATCACTTTGCCGCCCTTTATGAGGTAATGCACGTCGAGAACGTCGGCGTAAGAAAAGTCAAGGGCCGAATATATCGGCCTCAACTCATAGCCGACCACGTTCCCCTTATAGTCAAGTATCTTGTTTAATTGCGAGCGTTGGAATGAATAATGAAATTTGACGAACTTTTCGGCTTCCTCGATAGCGGCATTTGCAGGGAGTCCCTTCTTTAGGGTGTATTCGAATTCGGCCGCGTAGAGCTCAAAGACATATCTTTCCCCCTGCGGAATAAGGAAGGCGATATTTTTGAAGTCATCAGCATACCGGTGACCGTAAAGAAACAGATCGTACGTTCCTGTTATCTCCCCTGGAGTTGCGCTGACTGTAGTGAGATACCTCGGGCCGCCGCAGGAGCTGATGCTTATTATCCCCAGCAGCAGGACAATGTTCATTTTTCCCCGCAACATAATCAAATTATAAGCCATTTTTTCGTCGAATGCATTACGGCCCATAAATTCCCGGGGCTTGGTTTTCAGCTTCTGTATCTCCTAAGCACAATGCGTGCGACCGCTTCCTGTGCGGATACGGAATCCCAATAGGCCGAGATCTTTGCGGGGCCTTCGATCCCGTCGAGCAGGTAGGGACTGCCGAACGATATGAAAAGTTCAGCCCTCTTTTTAAGCCGGGAAAGCGCCTGGTAAAGCCAGTCGCCGGTGCCCCCCTTCCAGCCCTTTGTCTCTGAAAATATCGCGACGATGACCGGTACATCTTCAGGAAGGGATAGTGTGCTTCGTCTTGATGCACGGCTCATGGTTTGGACTCTCATACCCTTCACGCCTTTCTTCAGGCTTCTCACAAACGCATCTCCTTTCTTTTCATCTTCATCGTTAAGGATGAAGAGAAGGGGCTTTTCCCTGAGGTGAAATTGGCCTACCGTCATAATCGCTTTCGCCGTCAGGAAATCGGAGAGTTTCCTGTTTTTTTCGAAATCAGGCCCTGTCTCAACCGGGAAGCGCGGGATAGTGCTGCGAAATTGCGCGATCCGACCTGCATCAATGGGCTTCCTCTTCGCCTGCATAAAGGAGACTGTTTTTTCTATGTCCGAAGGATGAAGTACGAGATCCACCCCCGCCTCAAGCGCCATAAGGGAGGCTACTTCTTCAGAATACTTTCCGATTCCGCCCATGTTCATCGCATCTGTTGTCAGTATCCCGGCATAGTGCATATCTTCCCTGAGGAACCGTACCGCCTTTTTTGAAAAAGAGACGGGCAGTCCCGACGGGTCCAACGCCGGAACGGAAAGATGCCCGAGCATGATCATCCTGACGCCTGCTTTCATCGCCATTTCGAAAGGTCTCAACTCATTTTTTTTCAGGTGTATCAATTCGCGCTGTATTACGGGAAGCCTTATGTGGGAGTCGACTTCGGTGTCACCGTGTCCGGGAAAATGCTTTCCACAGGCTGCTATCCCATTTTTCTGGAATATTCTTATCATCTCTGAGCCAAGCAGTGAAACGGCCTTTTCGTCCTCGCCGAAGGCCCTCGTAGCGATGATCGGATTTTTCGGGTTCGTATTGATATCGAGCACCGGGGCAAATATCGTGTTTATGCCGGCATAAGCGGCCTCAACGGCGAAGGCGGTGAATGTCTTTCTGAGCAAGGGCAGGTCGTATCCCTTCTCCCCCCTGCTTTTTATCGCTGCCTTTGCAAGGGCCATGGCCGGCGGAAACATCGTCCCCCCCTTTATCTGCTGGCCGAGGCCGCGCTCCAGATCAGACGCGATGATAAGTGGAAGTGCCGATTCCTCCTGAAGTCTCCTCGCGTACCGGCGCACCTCTTCAAGCCTGCCGCCGAAAATGATGAAACCCGCTATGCCCTTTTTTACAAGTGAAAGGTGGTGTGCGAAATCTTTCCCTATGGATCCGCCGTTAAGGCGAGGGATGAGAAACTGGTAGTAGTTCTCCATGGGGTATTATACCCAAAAATATACATTGTGAAGGTTGCTAAATGTGAGCCACAGATTTTACAATTCATTTATGAACAAGGCAGTCATGATATTGGGCCTTCTGGCTTTCTTTTTTTGTTGTTGTTCAAAAATGCCTGTTTATCCGGAGGCCCCGTTCGACGGTATCGTCGTGAAGATACCGTTACGGGAATTGCCGGAAAAAAAGCCTGTTTTCTATACCTTCCGTGCGGAAAAAAACGGCATAAATTACTTTGTGGTGAAGCTCGACGGCTCGTGCCAGTCCTATTTCGATGCGTGCGGGCAATGTTACCGGAAAAAAAGCGGATACAGGCCTGTCGGCGACCGTATCGTATGCAGAGCGTGCGGCGTGAACTATTCGGTTTATGATTTGAAAGAAGGTATCGGAAGCTGTTATCCTATCAAACTCGAAGGCAGGGTCAAGGGTGACGTCTATGAAATAGTTGGGAAAGCCATCCTTGAAGGCAAAAAGTATTTTTAGTTCGGCGTCATCTTTCTATTAACTGGGAGTGTGATAATGGGTTTTTTCGACAGGCTTAAAGAAGGGTTAAGTAAGACCAAGAAAGGCTTTGTAGAAAAGGTAGAAACTATATTTAGCGGACGCGTGGTCGGTGAGGAGACGCTCGAGGAACTCGAGGAGACACTTATCATGTCGGACGTGGGGGGTAGCAATGCGGCTGAGATAGTCAGGCATATGAAGGAAAAGGCCGATAGGGGCGAGTTGAGAGATGCCAGCTCTGTCAGGGATTTTTTGAAGAAAGAGATGATCTCCATGCTCGGCAGGCCCCAGCCGCTAGTGGCGTTCGGGGAAAAACCGTTTGTTATTCTGGCCGTCGGTGTGAACGGTGTGGGAAAGACAACGACTATCGGTAAACTTGCAAGCAGGTTTCGCAACCAGGGGCATACGGTAATGTTGGCCGCCGGAGATACCTTCAGGGCTGCAGCCATCGAGCAACTTGAGATCTGGGCGGAGCGGAGCGGCGTGCAGTTGGTGAAACACCAGAGTGGGTCCGATCCTTCGGCCGTCATATTCGATGCTATTGAAGCGGCCAAGGCGCGCGGTATCGATGTGGTGATAATAGATACCGCGGGTAGACTTCACACAAAGAGCCCTCTCATGGAAGAATTGAAGAAGGTCAGGAGGGTATGCGGAAAGGCGATGGGGGGGGCGCCACATGAGGTACTCCTGGTGGTCGATGCCACAAATGGACAGAACGCCCTGAGACAGGCGCAGATGTTCAACGACGCGATCGGCGTAACGGGTATTGCGCTTACGAAGCTTGACGGTACGGCAAAGGGCGGGATCGTATTTGCAATCAAAAAGGAGCTCAATATACCGGTAAAACTTATCGGTGTAGGGGAGGGAATAGACGATCTTCAGGATTTTGTTCCGGAGGACTTTGTCCGGGCGTTATTTGAGTAGTTGACGTTTTTGCCCATTCAAGAAAAAACATTATTCAGACAGGATTATTGCTCGACCTACTGCAGTCAATAAATGCGGCTGATATTGTGAAAGCGCCTAAAACGTATTCGGGTCTTCCGGGGGAAGTGATGCTTCGTCAAACGGCATGACACAGAGCTGGGTCATCACCGATTCCACGCCCTCCAGTATCCACGCATAATCATACCCCGGCATTTCTTCGGAAGCCTCGCCTTCCACTACCTTGTCGAAAGCAATATAATCAAACTTCCCGTCAAGCACTCCCGAACGCGTCAGCACAGAATAAAGTGTCTTATCGTTTTTCAGGTCTTCGCCTTCTCTTATGTCGAGTTTATTTCTCCGCTCTGGAGACATTAGGTACGAATCCATAGCAAAGAGGAGGGCATCGTACAAAGTCACGATGCCCGACGATATCTTGCCCTGACGCAACCGCCTTTTACCCGCACGGATGTGGAGCCTGGCGCGTAGTCGTGCGCCTTCTTCCGTCTTAAAGCTGTCGTCAGTATTCATCAGGCCAAAATGAGGCATGTTCCCTGCTGTCCCTCGCTTACTGTTTGAAGTATCCCAGTCTCTCCATCTCCTCAAACGCCCACTTATCCGCGAGGAGATCATCGACGACTTCCGGAAGACTGTAGGCGTATTCGTTTAGGAAGAGAAAGGCAAGCTTCCGGTGGGGCGTGTCGAGCATATCCGCCTTGCCGGATGCGACATCGGTGACCTGGTTGCGGATACTTACCGCCCTGATACGATCGTCGATGACCTTATCCGGCAGGTTCTCCCTTACAAGCATCTTGCAGCCCTGACCGTCTTTCATAAGGAGCTTAAGCGGCTTATCCCTATCAGGCTCGGGTATCCCCTGTTCTTTGCACCACTCGGCAATGTTTTCCACGAAGACAATGTCTTCCTGACGAAGGCACCTCTGTTCCATGAGATATCTGAAAAGCTCGTAATATTCCCTCGCGTTCATCTCCGCACCTCCCTCTGTGAGTCAATCAAAGAATGCGATGTCTGGTAAAAGGCTACCATAAAATTGGATTTTGTCAAAGCAGTTCCGCGACTCGATAGTGTCCCAGGGCACTACCCTGCGGCTTTTTTCGGGTTGACAATACCGGGAGACGTTGTGCGATAAAGATAAAAGAAAGAATAAATTTTAGGATGGCCTGCCGTCTGCCGGCTGTCCCAGTTATGACCCGATAAAGTCGAGGCAGTCCTGTGCTACCAGTCTGCCTATGGACCGACTGCTGTAGACCGCGTTTTCTACTTTTCCGTCCGGCCCCAATATAAAGCCGGCAGCGTGGAGGTAATTCTCATGGGCGTTATAAAAGGCGCCGGTGAGTGCGGATATCTCGGGAGGGTTCAGGCTGTGGCCGATCCGAAGGGTCAACCTGTATCTTTCCACCGTCTGTAACGCCTTCTCCCATGGATCTGCCGAAGCGGCAATGACCTGGATATTCTTTTTCGCAAAGTCTTTCATGTGTTTTTGGAAATCCAGCAACTGCTGTCGGCAAAATATTCACCAATGTCCGCGATAAAAAAGAAGTATGTTCCACCTGCTGTCGAAATCATCGGGCAGGGTGATGACGCCGCCTTCGACCGAACCGAAGGTCAGTTTAGGAAAGTTGTCGCCTGTATCGAGAATTTTGCAATTGCTGCGTGACATGAGCCGCCTCCGTAGCGTTCTTAAATATCTCTGGAGGGGCAGAGATCGTAAAGAACGCACTCACCGTGCTTCGGTTTCTTCGCCTGGCATATCTTTCTTCCATGGGAGATCAGAAGGTGCGTCAGCGTACCCCATTCTTCCCTCGGTGTAATCGCCATGAGGTCTTTTTCGATCTTAACCGGGTCAGTGTTTTTGGTGAGCCCGAGTCTGAATGTGAGCCTTTTTACATGGGTGTCGACCGCGATGCCCTCGTTGATCCCGTAAACGTTCGAAAGCACGATGTTCGCTGTCTTTCTCGCTACCCCCGGCAGTGCCGTCAGCTCTTCCATGGTCTTTGGGACTTGAGAAGTGAATCGATCGATGATCATTTTTGCCGAGGCCTGGATATTTTTTGCCTTGTTGTTATAGAAGTTTATGGAACTGAGCTCCTTGCGAAGCGTGTCGATAGGGACTTCTGCATAGTCTTTAATCGTTTTATATTTCTTAAAAAGAGATGCCGTCACCCTATTGACATGAACGTCTGTCGTTTGCGCCGAGAGTATGGTTGCGACGAGGAGTTCGAAGGGACTCTTGAAGTTCAGGGCGGTCTTAGGTTCCGGATACTCTTTTTTTAGTTTCTTTATTATTTCAGAAATCTTTGATTTGTTCTCCACTGCGACCTCCTCCGTGCATCGTTCATTGGGACCATATATTTAAAAGTATACTAGAAATTGCAGAACTTCGCAGAATGAACTGGTGAGGCGAGCTTAGATAACTGGCGAAAATTTTTTTTACTGCGCATGATGGCTTTTGGAATAGCAAAGACCCGAGTTTGTTCATTAGGATTCCCCGATATGATAAAATACTTCTCTTTTATCAAATTAGATCCCAACGTAGCTCAGGAGGAAAACGAGATGGCCGAAGTCGAGCTTCCAAACACCGAGGAACTGGATGAACTAAAGGACAAAAAATTTACGAAGCGGGTGGCCCTCACGACCGCAATGTATGCGGTGTTGCTTGCGGTCACCTCGTTGGGAGGCAATAACGCGATGAAAGAGATGCTGCTTGCCCAGCAGCAGTCATCAGACCAATGGGCGTTCTACCAGTCCAAGGTCATGAGGGAACACCTTTACAGGACGCAGAAGATGCAGATGGAGGCGGGTCTCATTGAACGGGGGAAGTCGATGACTGAAGAGGCGCGGAAACATTATGAAGGACAGATCAAAAAGATCGGTGAAGAAGAGGAGCGTTACAGGAAAGAGAAGCTGCCGATAGAACAGGAAGCGAAAAAACTGGAATCTGAACGGGAGATCAACAGGAGCAAGGACCCCTATTTCGACTACGCCGAGGTGCTTCTTCAGATATCGATCGTGCTTTCATCCATAGCTATCCTCTCTTCTTCTCATGCTGTTTTTATTATTTCCATGATCTCTGCGGTGATGGGCAGCCTTCTTTCGGTCAACGGATATCTCCTGATATTCAAGATCCCCTTCCTGCACTGAGGACAGCGTCTGTTTACTGCTCCAGGAGCCTTTTTTTTATGTCGATCGCAGCGGAGGCGCCTTCGCCCGCCGCGATGATCGCCTGGTCGTTGCCGGTCAGCGGACCGAGGATGTAGAGCCCGCTGAGCGACGACTCATAGTCGCGGTTGGTTACGTACTTGAAATCGTCCCTATCCTTCTTCAAGCCAAGCCCTGAGAGGAATGAATCGTTTAACTTGTATCCGAAATTGGACATTATCACCTCGCATTCGATCAGCGTGCCGTCTTGCAGTTCGATGGCTTTGATCATCCGGTCGCCTATTATCTTTGCGGGACGGCCTATGATCAGGCGAATGCCCTCCTCCTTCAGCGTTTCGACGTATTCATCGGGCGGGGTAAGAAAATAGAGAATAAGCGTGATGTCCTTGGTGAACATCTCTTTCATGCCGAACGCCAGGTGAACGGTTTTCAGAGAGTTTCCCAGGATGATGAGTTTCTTGCCCGTAGTCCGGTAGCCGTCGCAGTCGATGCAGGTATAGAAATAGGTGCCCAGAAATTTGTGGACGTTCTCTACAGGCGGCAGGTTGTCGTTGGCGCCGGTAGCAACGATGACGAATTTCCCGATATACCGCTTTTCTTTCGTAGAGACTTCGAAATAATCATTTTTGCGGATTTGTATGACCTCTCCCTTTTCCGTCTTCACATTGAAATGTGCGGCCTGCTCCATCCCTCTCTGTATGATTTCCCGGCCGGAAATGACCTTCTGGGTGAGGAAGTTCTCGATCTGTTTTGCGTGCCCCGTCCTCCCTCCTCCCCTGTCGATGATCAGGACTTCCCGGTTATATCGGCCGAGATATATGGCCGCCTGCAGACCGCCGGGCCCTGCCCCGATGATGAGGCAATCATATATTTTATCTTCTTTCATATCGGACGAACCATAAGAGGCATTGTTAGAAAAATTATAACACCTTGACACGATAATGCTATAGAATCTGTCACGCTTGGTAGTGCCCATAGGGCTTAGCCGGGAAAACTTTATTTTCATCTTCTTACAGTTTTTCCCTGAAATGTGTTTCTGGGTTGCCCTAAGTGGAAAAGTACCGGAAATGGGTTGTTACCCGCTATGCTATGTTAACCGCTATGCCATTGACAAATTGCCTCTTTGTGATAGGATATGATGCAAATGTGATAAAAAGAGGGGATCTATGAAGGCATTAATGATCAGCGCAGACAACTTTGAGGACATGGAGCTGTTTGTCCCCTATTACCGGTTGAAGGAAGAAGGGATACAGGTGGATATCGCTTCAATGAAAAAAGGTAGGATAAAGGGCAAGCACGGCTACGAGATCGAGATAAATAAGACTCTTGAAGAGGTAGACCCTGAGGTATATGACATCCTTGTCCTGCCTGGAGGGAAAGCGCCGGAGGAGGTAAGGAAAGATCGGACGGCGGTCGGGATAGCCCGGTTTTTTTTCAAGAAAAACAAACCGGTTTCGGCGATATGCCATGGACCTCAAATACTGATAACCGCGGGCCTTCTTAAGGGCAGACATGCCACTTGCTATAGATCCGTTGCTCCTGAGATGAAAGAAGCCGGGGCGGTTTATGAAGACAGGGAGGTCGTCGTCGACGGAAACCTTGTTACCTCCCGCCAACCGTCAGACCTTCCGGCTTTTATGCGTGAGACGATGAAGATGATCAAGAGACGATGAGCATGCGGTGCAGGCCTCGGGTTGTGAGATGAACAGGCTGTCTCAGGAGAAATCCCCTTATCTGAAACACGCAGCCGGGCAGTTGATCGATTGGTACCCGTGGTGCGAGGAAGCATTCGAAAAAGCCGCGAAAGAGGACAAGCCTGTTTTTCTCAGCACGGGGGCCGCATGGTGTCATTGGTGTCACGTCATGGCGGAGGAATCTTTTTCGGACGTAGTGATCGCCGGCATCCTCAACGAAAATTTTGTCAGTATAAAGCTCGACAGGGACGAGAGGCCCGACATCGACAGACGTTATCAAAGGGCGGTCTCTGCGATGGGAAACGGCAGCGGATGGCCCCTGACCGTTTTTCTTACTCCCCAAAAAAAACCTTTTTTCGGCGGCACCTATTTTCCCCCTGAAGACAGGCAGGGGAGGCCGGGGTTTGGGAAGGTGCTTAAAGCGGTATCGGAGTTTTATAAGACCAGGCGCGGAGAGATCGACGGCTATGCCCAGAGGCTGCTTGATGCCCTAAGAGGGGAAGGTTCCTCCTCCGGAGAGATAGACAAGGCCCTTCTTGATCATGCAGAATCGTCTCTGGTGTCCGCCTTTGATCCTGAGCACGGGGGGTTCGGGACCGCCCCAAAATTTCCTGCGCCCGGTGCCCTTGAGTTTCTTATGAACAGGCTTTTTTTTACACGTGAGGAAACGGCCGGATACGTGGTGAGGAAGACCCTCGAGGCCATGGCAAAGGGCGGGTTCCATGACCAGCTTGGCGGCGGATTTCACAGGTATTCAACGGATGAGGCATGGATAATCCCCCACTTTGAAAAGATGGCCGACGACAACGCCTGGCTCCTGAGGAATTATTCGTCTGCGTATGCAATATTCGGGTCCGAATGCTTTAAATCCGTAGCCGAGGGGATAATACGATTTTCCCGGGAAGTGCTGTCAGATCCCGGAGGGGGTTTTTATGCAAGCCAGGATGCCGATGTAACTCCCGACGATGAGGGAGGGTATTTTACATGGAAAGAGGAAGACCTCGAGGACCTTCTCAGCGAGGAAGAATATATGGTAATGAAGATGTATCTCTTCAGCGACAGAGGGTCTATGCACCACGATGAATCGAAAAAGGTGCTCTTCATTGCGATGGAACCTGAAGATATCGCTGCGGCAACCGGCTTTGAACTTCAAAAGGTCCTGGAAATCGTCCGCTCGGCCAGGGAAAAATTACTCAGGGGGAGAAATGTGCGAACCGAGCCGTTTATCGATAAGACGCTCTACTGCGGACTCAACGGTATGTTCATCTCGGCTTATCTGACGGCGTACAGGGTCCTTGGGGACGAGAAAGTGAAAGACTTTGCGCTTAAGAGTCTGGAGAGGATTTGGAATAGCTGTATCGCAGACGGCGAACTTCTCCACTGCGAAGGGGTGAAGGGTGTTCTTGACGATTATGTGAATATCATGGCTGCCATGATCGACGCCTACGAAGTGCAGGCGGAGCCTCTGTATCTTACGCACGCGGAAAAGATTGCGGGGCTTTGTATTAAAAAATTCTGGGATGAAGGAGCCGGCGGGTTTTTTGATACCGACGAAGAGGTCTTGGGGATGAGGCTCAAGGCGGTTGAAGACATCCCCCATCCCTCGGCTAATTCGGTCGGGATCATGCAGTTGCTCAGGCTTCACTTTATCACCGGGAAAGAGGAATATTACCGGCGGGCTAAAGAAGGGCTAAAGACCTTTGCCGGCAGTGCATTTGACCTGAGTATCCATGCGGGGTACTTTTTTTGCGCAACCGACGCCTATTTTAACATGATAAAACTGACTGTGGGGGCTCAGGCAGGAAGAGAACTTGCGGCTGCTGCAGTAAACCTTTTCAGACCATATAAGACGGTGGCGCATAATGGTGAAGACGGGTGCGTTACCCCCTGCCTTGCCTCGGGGGCTTGTCTTGAACCCATCTGCGACGCCGTCTCTTTGAAAAAATTCCTGGAACTGCCTTAGCTTTATTCCGCTTGCTTTTTTCTATGGGTGAGATATCATAAATAGAGAGTTCCTATATCCAAATCGCGCGATGGCGCATATCTGCTTGTTTCAGAGGAGGAGGTGATACAGGTGAAGAAGACAGTGAGCAGAGAGGCTCTTGTCAAGGAGGCAGCCTTTTGGACGGCATTAAAGAAGGCCGCAAAGGAAAACCCTGGCAAGCTATGCCACAAATGAAAGGGTTGAAAGAGCTGAAGTTGCCGGTCGGCAACGAAATTTTTTGAGGCGGATATGGAAAACATGCCATATCCGTTTTTTTTGCGTGACGTTGATTATCCAAGGGTTGTTTATGTTTCATGGCGCCTGGGGAAATTATTATAATAGTTAACATATCGGAGGAATTGTTTGCTTTATGTCCATAACGAACGCTCATGAATTTTTTATCCAGTGGCATCTGACCGAAAGATGTAATTTAAGATGTACGCATTGCTATCAGACGGGCGGCAGGACTGAAGAGTTGACCCTTGAAGAGATAAAAGGCGTGGTAGAGGAGTTCGAAGACACGCTGAAGACCTGGTCCGAAGCCTACGATATTTCGTTTTCTTCAAGCTTCAATATCACAGGCGGGGAGCCCCTGCTAAGACAGGATATATTGGAGGTCATCGAGGCGATCGGGAAACGGGGGTTCGACATATACCTTCTTTCAAACGGCACGCTTATCAGTAAGGAAAAGGCGAGGGCGCTTGCCGGACTCGGCGTAAAAGGTGTCCAGGTTAGTATGGAGGGGCCTGAGGATGTGCATGATTCGATAAGAGGAAAAGGTGCCTTCGCAGCGGCGGTGGAGGGCATCGGGAACCTTCTGGGGGCGGGTCTGAATGTCACGATGAATGCGACGCTCTCCGAGGTCAACTCTGAAGACTTACTGGGCCTGCCGGAACTCGCCAGGACGCTTGGCGTGCAGAAACTCGGGTTTTCGAGACTCGTACCCTCGGGAAGAGGGTTGGGGCTCCTCGATAAGATGATCGGCAGGGAAAAGGTGAAGGAGATATACGAAAAGATTTTTTCGATGAAGACGGAAGGACTCGAGATTGTCACGGGCGACCCTGTGGCGTCACAGATGAGATGTGCGGCCGAGGGCAGCTCTGTATCGACCAGTGGGTGTGCCGCGGGCATTTCCGGACTCACCTTCCTTCCAGACGGTACGATCGTGCCGTGCAGGAGGCTGTTTGTCCCGATAGGGAACATAAGGGAAGACAGGATTCGGGAAGTCTGGGCGACTTCTCCTGTTCTTCAGGCGCTCAGGGACAAGGGAAGGTACAAAGGGAAATGCGGCAGATGCGGGAGATGGTCGGGATGCCGGGGGTGCAGAGCGATCGCATATGCCTATTCGCTTGCCAAAGGAGATGAAGACTTTCTCGCCGAGGATCCGCAGTGTTTTATCGGTGAAGAGTCTTGATCGACCTTATCGCGCTCCTCACAATTATTGTCTGGCCGGTCATACCCCTTTTCTGGATGCTGGTACACGGTTTCTCAGAATTTTTCAAGAGGATCGGTAGATTGACCTATGTTATGCCCGCCCTCATCTGGCCGCCCCTTGCGTATTATATTTACCTCAATCGGGCCTTTCTCCTTCAGTACAGGATCGATTTGCACCCCTTGATCCGTATCGCGGGAATTGTCATCATGACCGTGGGCGCGCTGCTTCAGATCTGGACCGGGAGGCTACTCAGTCTTTTTGGGCTTATGGGACTTCCCGAGGTGTCTCAGAAGGCCGAAGGCAGACTCGTAACCGGCGGGGCTTTTTCTTTTGTGAGGCACCCGACCTATCTTGCCCATACTCTTATGTTCGGCGGGGCTTTTCTCTTGTCGGGTGTGATAGCCGTAGGGGTCGTAGCGCTGCTCGATTTCCTGGTTATGAACGCAGTAATTATTCCTCTTGAGGAAAAGGAACTCCTCCTCCGCTTCGGCGAAGAATATGTTCAATATAAAGAAAGGGTGCCCGGATATCTTCCGTGGCGGAGGAAAAAATAGCAGGGCGAGGTCCCGGAGCAGTCAGGCAAAACGGATTTGACCGCCTTCTTTACCCCTGTTTTTATCTCATGGGGAAGACGTGAGTTCCAAAAATTGCGGAAATGTTGTACATTACAAGCTGCATTTATGCGGGGTAGGCAATTAAATTGGTGGAAGGGAAAATATAATGAGTATTGTCCCCGAGGGTGAACAACTGAGAAAGGCGATCAAGTGGATATCGGATGAGCGTGTCGATAATCCCGGAGCAGCACTTTTTACGTTGATTGAAAAGGCCTGTCTGAAGTTTGATCTTCCCCCCAAGGACGGGGAATTTCTCATGCATTTCTTTGCTGATGAAGACCGAGAAAAATCAGGATGAGACGTCGGCCCCTTGCAAAAAAGGGGAAACGAAGACCGTAGAAGCGGTCCCGCTGCCACTCTTTCACGACTCCGCAAATCTTTATCGTAAGGCACTTTGTGTATAACTCGCTCCGTCACGGCTAAAGAAGGTCTTCACCGAAGCATGCTGAGAAAAAGCATGACGTTTAAAACCGAGACGACGGCCGCAGTAGACCATAAAAAAATATTGTCCCGGAAGGAATTCGAGAATTTTCCCATCACCTTTGAGGAGGAGGTGAGGGCCACTAAGGAGAAGATCGACCACGGCAGCTGGATGCTTAAAACGATCTGGCTCCAGATGAGACCCTGAAAAAGGTCCTTGAGAAGGAAAACTGCAATCACTGCCCCGGTCAGTGTTACGGCGGCTCCGGTTTTGGAGTGGGTGTCGGAGATGTCGAAAGGCTCGCCGAATATCCCGGCGAAAATGCTTCCGCCGGCCATGGCGGCGGTGACCGAAGAGGAGAACCCGGCAAGGATAAGGGCAGAGCCGAAGACGATTCCGGCTGCATTTCCAAGAAGGGGTTTCAGCGTTGCATCCGCCTGCGCGAGGTCTGTAACAGCGGTCCCGCGGGAATAGAAAACGGATGCGGCCATGATAATAATGGCGCTGTTTATGGCCCATCCTATAAGCATCGCAAAAAGCGTATCGGTAAATTCATATTTCAGTTGTGCGCGTATCGCCTCTTCACCCTGGATGTGCAGCTGCCTGGACTGAATGATTTCGGAATGCAGGAAGAGATTGTGCGGCATGACTACTGCCCCAAGTACGCTCAGTACAATGGGAAGCGAGTGTGAGGGGATCGCCGGCACTGTCCATCCTTTCGCCGCGTCTGTCCATCCGATGTGGACGAGACTCAATTCGAAGAGGAATGAAAACCCGATGATCGAGACGATGGCTATGATCCATCGTTCGAGTTTTCTGTAGCTGTTGGAGAACAATAGATACCCGGCGGCCACGGAGGTTATGAGAGCGCCGGTTTGGATCGGGATCTTAAAGAGCATGTTGAGTCCTATTGCCGCGCCCAGGACCTCCGCCAGTGCGGTCGAAATAGTTGCGATCAGGGCGCTTGAAAGAAAGAGTTTGCTTACCGGCCCGCTGAAGAATTTTGTGGACGATTCGGCGAGACAGAGTCCGGTGACTATCCCCAGGTGGGCGGCATTATGCTGCAGTATGATAAGCATAACAGTGGATAGTGTCACGACCCAGAGGAGACCATATCCGTAGGAGGAGCCGGCCGCGACGTTCGTGGCCCAGTTGCCGGGGTCGATGAACCCAACCGTCACCAGAAATCCGGGCCCGACGAACTTGAGGACATCGAGCCCGCCCAGTTTCGGTGAGTGTTTTCCGAAGAATCTATCAATACGCATGGCAATTATATCAAGTATAACCCTTTTCTGTTGGGGGTCATACACACTGCCGGGGTTCTGTTCAAAAAGGAATGGGAAGAGCGAGCGCTTTTTTCTTCCGGTGCGACTTTGCGGGCCCAAATATCTGATATATAATGGGCTAAGCGTATGGTTAATAGATTAATAACATAAGTTGAGGGATGATGTTAGGCTATGGCGACAAATGATGATCCTCTGGATCAACGAAATAGTGAAGGATATCTAAATCCGTATGCCTCGGGAGAAATGAAGAGGGTGGGTGACGGCAGACCGGCAAATAATACTACGCAAAGTGACAGGGACACTTTCATAAAGGCCATATTCGCAATCATAGCGTCGGATATTGATTTTTTGAGCTCATTTTTCAGTTTCGGTCTTGACCAGGGATGGCGGCGGAGGCTTGTTTCACTGCTTAGGCTAAAGGGGGGGGAGAAGGTCCTCGATGTATGTACGGGTACCGGTAAATTGGCCTTCTTACTGTCGAAAAGGGTGGGCGAACAGGGATCGGTCCATGGCGTAGACTTCAGTAAGGAAATGCTCGGCGAGGCGGCAAGGAAGCTTAGTCCCGGCTTGTCGAACCTTAGCTTTTCCCTTTCAGACGCAAAAAAGCTTAACTTTCCGGATAACTCCTTTGACGCGGTGACAGTTTCTTTCGGGATGAGAAATATCCCGGATACGGCCGCTGCCCTGCATGAGGCCTTCAGGGTCCTTAAGCCGGGCGGGAGATTCTGTTGTCTTGAACTCACCCCTCCAAAGAACCGTTGGGTCAAACCGCTTTATAAGGTGTATTGTTTCAGGGTTATGCCCTTTATCGCGATGAAGATACTCAAGACGGCGGTACCATATAATTATCTGCCCATGTCGATCAGCGCCTTTCCCTCATCTGAAACATTCGCGGGCACTTTGGGGAACTGCGGTTTTACAGACGTGAATGTGCATTCGATGACATTCGGCATCGCAACGATTTTTGGGGCTCTAAAAAGCTGAATGCAGGGACTCAGGGAACCGATAAAGACCTTCTCATCTTGCCTCGGCAGTTTAAAATATCCGGTCCCGGGGGTAACATAAAACCAGGAAAGATGTTTGTAGTACCTGCGGCTGTATCGGAATCAAAGGAGGAAACGATGGACCCTGAAGAGAGAAAACCGGACATACAGGACAGAAGGGAGAACAAGGACCCCGGAGGAGAGGCATGGTATGCGGGCTTAAACTCTCCGCTCGAAGAAGATTCAAGGTCGCTCTGTACGATCCTTATGTCCCATATCGGAATCGCACCCCGGTCGAAAGGGGTTGAATATATCCTGACCGCCCTGGAGGCCGAAGGAGATGTTCGTAAAAAGGCGCGGTGTCTGGGCGAAGTACTGGACCACCTGGCGAATGACCCCTCGGACTATTATCATCACGTGATGACAAAGAGAAGTGATTTCTCAACTACTCACGGTTTCAACCACCACGAAGACGACTTCTACAAGGCGCTGGGGATCGACGGGGAAGGGCAATTTGACGTCATGAGGATAACGGTGGAGCTAAGCGGTGGAATAATGCAGACGATTTTTGACAATGGCGTTCTGAGCTCCGAAAAGATCGCCCTGGTATTCGAAAGGGTGCTCGATATCCACGCAAGGACCAATAAGAAGATAATTGCGGCGGCGATCTACAACTTCTTCACTGCTCCGCTGCTAAGCAGGCGCTGATATAGAAGGTAAAACGCTTTGTCGAAGGCGGTCAATGCGAAGTATTTTATAACGGTTCCGTGCTGCAACCCAAATAAAAATTCCTCCCACGGCGACGACCTTCGCACACGCTCAGCAGCGAGTGGCGCCGCCTGGTGATGTCACTAGCGTGTTTCTTCCGGATTTGGATTGTGCCAACCCCCATCGCCCGTAATAAGTCTTTCTGCCTCCGGCGGTCCCCAGGTGTTCGGTTCGTACTCATAAAGCGGGATCACGTTTTCCAGGATAGGGTCTATAACGCGCCACGCTGCTTCGACAGCGTCTCTGCGGGCAAAAAGGGACGCGTCACCCTTCATGGCATCGCTAAGAAGACGCTCATAGGGGGACATCTCCTCGACGAAGTTTTGACACGCAAATAGCTCTATCTCCTGGCCGACCATGGATTCTCCGGGCACTTTGGTCCGCGCGCCCAAAGAGATACATACATCGGGACTGAGGCGGAAATGGAAATAGTTTGCCTGGAAATGCCCGATCTCATCAAAGATCGTCTGCGGGGGGCGCTTGAGCGTAACCAAGACTTCGTTGGCCGTAAAGGGCAGCCGCTTACCCACCCGGATGTAAAACGGCACGCCTGCCCAGCGCCAGGTATCGATATGGAGCCGCACCGCGGCGAACGTTTCAACCTGCGAGCGGGAGTCAACGTCCTTCTCCTGACGGTAGCCGCGGTATTGGCCCCGCACGATATCCCCGGGACCCAGTGACCGTATGGCCCTGAAGACCTGCATCTTTTCGTCGCGTATCGCTTCCGGATCGCCGCTGGGTGGGGCATCAATAGCGAGCAGGACCATGACCTGCAGCATGTGGTTTTGCATAACGTCGCGAATTGCGCCTAGTTCTTCATACAGACGTCCGCGACCTTCCACGCCGAAATTTTCGCACAGGGTAATCTGCACGCTTTCGACGTAGTTACGATTCCAGATGGGCTCCAAAAAAGAGTTGGCAAAACGGAAATAGAGAAGGTTCTGCACCGGCTCCTTACCCAGGAAGTGGTCTATGCGAAAGATTGCCGGTTCGGGAAATGCCGAGGTGAGGATTCTGTTTAACTCACCGGCAGAGGCGAGGTCGCGCCCGAAGGGCTTCTCGACAACCACGCGGGCGTTTTGCGCGCAGCCGGACTTGGCGAGTCCTTCGACCACGGTGGCGAACATGCTTGGAGGGATCGCAAGGTAGTGCAAGGGCCGCGTGGACCCCCCAAGCGCACGGCGCAACGTCTCATATGTCGCGGCATCGCGGTAATCGCCGTCAATATAGGTTAACAACGCGCATAGCTTTGCAAAGGCCTTCTCATTTACACCCCCATGTTTTTCGAGACTATCCCTGGCATGTTCTTTGAATTTGTCAAAATCCCATCCTGCTTTAGCCACACCGATGACAGGAGCATCCAGGTAGCCGCTCCGGATCATCGCCTGAAGCGCAGGGAATATCTGCTTATATGCCAGATCCCCGGTCGCGCCGAAGAAAACAAATGCGTCAGAATTGGTAACTGCCAAGTTAACCCTCCGTCTTATTCCTGTTGTGTAATCTTCTTTTGGTTTCTGTTGCCGGGGACCCATCGAGTACCTCCTTCAGCACTGTTGCATTGACATGCTCGGTGTCTTTCGATGCAAAAAGGAGGGTAATAGTTCCTTTCTTCGCTTTTGCCCTAAGCGTTCTTACCAGCTCTGACTTATCCTTTAATTCTCTTTTATAGCGTTTTCTGAATTCCTGCCATTTTTCAGGGTCATGGGAAAACCATTTGCGGAGTTCGGCACTCGGAGCGACATCTCTCAGCCACTCATCGATTTTCGCCTCTTCTTTTTTGATTCCTCTCGGCCATAGGCGGTCGATGAGGATTCTCCTGCCGTCGTCCGGCGACGCCGGATCATATATCCTTTTTGTCTTTACCACCGGCTACCTTCTCCTCCTTCACAGACAAAGATTGTATCTCCGTTCCCTCCATAGATCCCTTCGTTTCCCCGGGCTCATAGTGAAAAAAACCGCACGTACGTATATGTTAAAACTTATCACTAATAACTCTTTTGTCAATGCTGAAAAGGCCGTATTTATCGAATCAGCGGCCGGGGAAGCACATCGGAAAAAGCTTCCGGGACTTTGCAGGCAGCTAAGAGATATTGGACCTGATCAACCCCGGTTCTCTCCGGCATCTTGAAAGCAAAGCGCCGCAAGACCGCAAGACCGCAAGACCAATTCCTTGACAATCAAATGAAATTTGGTAGACTTGATTTATTCCCTGCGTCAACCTTTTTTACGTAATCACATGCTGAAGGGTACGTAAATGAAATATTCCATAATGTTCACTTTGGCGACCCTGTGTGTCTTTCAAATGAGCAACCTTACTTAACAAAAAGGGAGGAACTATGACGCTGTCGCAAGGAAAGGCAATTTTCATCTTGGGTACGGCGATTTCTGCCGTGATCTTCCTTTTTCTCACTTATGACTCTCTGGTCCAGATGCCGAAAAGAACGAAGGAAGCAAAACTGGATGTCCACGTTGCTGACGGTAAGTGGGTATGGCAGAAGCATAACTGTAACGACTGCCATACGATCCTCGGCATTGGGGGCTATTACGCCCCGGATGTAACGAAGGTCATGAACACCCGGGAAAGCGAATGGGTGAGGCGATTTTTGAAGGACCCGGAAAAAGTATGGCCGAATGCGCGGAAGATGCCCAATCTCCAGCTTACGGACCAAGAGATCGCCGATCTTGTGGCTTTTCTGACTTGGGTAAACGGAATCGATACGAACAACTGGCCCCCGAAACCCATGGTGGCGTCTGCAGTGACTTCCGTCACTCCGGGCGAAGCGGTCTATAAGGCCCAGGGGTGCTCCGCATGCCACAGCATCGCCGGTGTCGGCGGCAAGGTAGGACCGGACCTGTCCCACGTGGGGAAGATTCATGACCCGGAATGGATCGAGGAGCAGCTCAGGAATCCGAAATCGCACAACCCTCAGTCCATCATGCCGAGCTTTACGAAGCTTTCCGGTAAGGACATTGAAGACCTTGTGCACTATCTCGCGGGGTTGCGATAAGGAGGAATGAAATGAAATACGAGTCACAGAAGATAGCGATACATTACTTTATCGTTGCGGCACTGCTCTTTGGGCTGCAGATCGTCTTCGGCCTGATCGTGGGCGCCAAGTACGTATGGGACCTCGATCCCCTTATCAGCATCCTGCCGTTTAACACTGCGCGGGCCATCCACATAAATCTTCTGGTGGTATGGCTGCTATTTGGCTTCATGGGCGGGACGTACTACCTTGTACCGGAAGAGGCGCAGACCGAGATCTATAGCAAAAAACTGGCAAACTTCCAGCTCATCCTGTTTGCGCTCATCGGCGTGACGGCCATTATCGGCTATATCCTTGGCTGGACCTGGGGCATGCCGTTTCTGGAACAGCCCACGGTTCTAAAATTGGGAATTGTCCTTGTGGCGCTCGTCTTCCTCTTTAACGTTTTCATGACAATGATGAAGACGAAGAACTGGACCGTGATCCAAGGTGTGCTTTTGGGGGGCCTCGTGATGCTTGCGGGCATGTTCCTCTTCGGCGTGTTCTTCATGAAGAACCTCGCGACCCAGTACTTCTGGTGGTGGTGGGTGATCCATCTTTGGGTGGAAGGGGCGTGGGAACTGGTCACGGGCGCCATCATGGCCTTCATGCTTATGAAACTGACCGGCGTGGACCGGTCATTAGTGGAAAAATGGCTCTATGTCGAGATCGGCCTCGTTCTTTTTACGGGCATTGTGGGCACCGGCCATCACTACTACTGGATTGGCACGCCGAAATACTGGCTCTGGTGGGGCGGAATCTTCAGCGCACTTGAGCCGCTGCCCATTCTTTTTATGGTCATCGACACACTTCGTTCGGTGCGGGAGCGGAAGGTGGAGATCACGAACAAGGTGGCACTGTCCTGGGCCGTAGGGTGTGCGGTCATGCATTTCTTCGGCGCCGGCGTCTGGGGCTTTGCCCATACTCTCCCGCAGATCAACCAATGGACCCACGGTACGCAGGTAACGGCTTCGCACGGGCACTTTGCGTTCTTCGGCGCCTACGCCATGCTGAACCTCACCTTGATATATTTTGTTATGCCTCAAATAAAAAAGCTCACGACCTTTAAACAGTCCCTTGGCATCAGGGCATTCTGGTTCATGTGCTCCTTCATGGTATTGATGGCGCTCTCCCTTGCCATTGCCGGTATCGTCCAGTCCTATTTCCAGAGGGTCTTGGGCATGGACTATCTCACGACTCAGGAATACATGAAGCTGTGGTACGCAGTATTCTGGGTATCGGCGTGGGGATTCGCCGCCGGTGTGGCGATGTTCCTCATCGATTTTTTCAGGCTGGCTAAGGCCAAAACGTAAGAGCTATGAATGCCTGACAGGACAGGGTCGGCAGATGTTATCAAGAACAAGCATCTCAAGAAACCGGGATTTCTGATGTTTGAGATAAGTACGACGTATCCAGGAAGGGAGTAATACGATGAAGAGACTTTCTTTAAATGTCCAAAAAGAATTCTGTGAAGAGTGTTCCCTGGCCCTGCGAAGATTCATCGGAAAGATGGACGGCGTCAATTCCATCGATACCGAAGGAGGAAAAATTGTGATCGACATCGACGATTCAAAATGTACGGAAGAGCATATCATGAAAATCTCCAGGGAGAGCATAGAAAAGTTGGGTTACCGGCTCAATGACTAAAGACTAAGGATATCCCCCTTAAAAGAGGGGACTGGCGGAAGAGAGGTCCCCCGCTTATTCCGCCAAATCCGCCTCGATGTCCAGGGATATATCGACGTCTTTGCCCACCACCAGTTTGTCGTTATCAAAGGGAAAATTCCACATGATCCCGAAATCCTCCCGGTTGATCTTTAGTGATGCGGCGAAGCCCATGGTCGTCTCTCCCCCGAGTTCCGACGGACTCTTCACCGGGCCGAAGTATTCCGCCTCCATAGTGACAGGGCGCGTAACTCCGTGCATAGTGAGGTCCCCTGTGATCTTACCGCGATTGTTCCCTGTTTTTTCCACCTTTGTGCTTCTGAAGGTTATTGTCGGGAAGCGCGCGGATTCGAAAAAGTCGGCGGACATCAGATGCTCCTCACGTTTTTTGTTGCCGGTCGAAAGTCCTGCCAGCGGGAGCGACGCCTCGACAGAAGAGCTTTCGATTGCCGCTGGATCGAAAAGTATTGTGCCGGTGACGCCGGTCAGCGTCCCCCTGATGTTTGTGACCATCATATGTTTGATGGTGAAGCCCGCAACGGAGTGATCAGGGTCGATATTCCATTTCGCCATATATTCCTCCTCGTTTATATTGTCTTTCTAAACCCGTCCTCTTTACCTCAATATACCACCCGGAAGAAATAATGCAACGAGATAAAAGATGGATTATATCTGCGAGGCACCCGGAGGCGGAATTTACTCATGACCGGTGTCCCGGCTGGCGGGCCGGCTTACCCAGGAGTTTTACGAACCGGGAACCACCCCTTCTAAAGAGACGTAAGGGCGTCATTGCAGGCGGCCCTTTAGTCGTGTCCGTTCGTTGTGGAAATGAAATCTTTGTGTCATAATAAAGTCCTCCGCTGAGAGAGTGCGGCGGCAAATTATGAAAAAAATAGTATAGGACACCACGTGAGAAACAGAATCATCATTGCAGTAATCCTGGTCCTTGTGTCGGCCTGCGCCGCCGGGCCGGTGAGGCCGACCGAGGCCGAAAAGACGACCCCAGCCCATTCCTACGAGGCGGATTACTATTTTATGCTCGGGTACGAGGCCGCCCTTTCGTATCAGTTTGACGATGCCGTCAGATATTACCGGAAGGCCCTGGAACAGGACCCGAAGTCTGCCTATTTAAGGACGCAGCTGGGCGTGACGCTGTATCGCTCAGGCGATCGTGGCGGGGCGCTCGAAACGGTGGAAAAAGTCGTGAAGGACAATCCGGATTACGTCCCCGCCTTGATGTTGGTTGCGGATATCTACAGCGGGCAGAAAAGAATTCCCGAAGCGATCTCGGTCTGCAAGAAGATACTGAAGATAGACCCCGATAACCGGGATGCGGCCAGGTTTTTGGGAAGGCTTTACTACAGTAATGATCAGGCCGATGAAGCCGCCGATATATTCACCTCCCTCCTCAAGAAAGACCCGGATGATTACCAGTCGCTGGATTACCTGAGTTCTTTATATGTAGACAAGAAAGAATACGACAAGGCGGAAGAATATCTGAAGAAGACTATCGAGGTCAGGCCCGGCCTCGATACGACTTATTTCAAAATGGGCCTGATCAACGAAATCAAGGAGCGCTTCGACGAAGCGATTGAAAATTATGAGAAGGCGCTCGGCCTCAACCCCCATAACAGTCAGGCCAGGGAAAGGCTCGCACAGGTATATCTGAAACAGAAATCCTATGGGAAGGCCATTGAAGAGTTCGAGGCCCTCAGCAGGGAGCAACCGGATAATGTGGACATGCATTTCAGACTCGGCATGCTTTATTTTGAGGAAAAGGAATATGAAAGGGCGCTGGACGAGTTCCGGTTTGTCCTTAAGGTCAAACCGGAACTTAGTTCTGTCCGTTATTATCTCGCTCTCGTGCTTGAGGAGACGGAACACTATGACGAGGCGGTGGGAGAACTGAAGGAAGTCATATCGCGAGAGCCCAAGAATACGAACGCCTTTCTTCATCTGGCCTATCTCTATGCCAAACTCAAGAGAGATGACGACGCGATAAAGATGTACGAAGAGATTCTGGAATTCGAAAAGGACGAACCCGATATCTATCTTTATCTTGCGTCGGCGTATATGCATAAGAAGGATTATCAGAACGCCGAAAAGGTGCTCAGGGAAGGGGTTTCGAAGTTCAGCAAAAATGACGATTTTTACTACAATCTCGGGATTCTTTCGGACAAGGCCGGGAGGTTCGACGAGATGGTGAGTTACCTCAGGAAGGCGGTCGAGACAAATCCAAAAAATGCAGATGCATTGAATTATCTCGGGTATTCCTTCGCTGAAAAAAACATCAACCTCGATGAGGCCGAATCTCTCGTCAGTCGCGCCCTTGAGCTCAAACCCGACAACGGTTTTATCATGGACAGTCTCGGCTGGATCTACTTCAGAGAGGGGAAACTTCAAAAGTCGCTTGAAGTATTAAAGAAAGCGGTCGAATTGACGAAGGACGATCCTGTCGTGCTCGAGCACGTGGGAGACGTATATTACGCGACGGGTGATGCTGAAAAGGCCGTGGAGTTTTGGAGGAAGTCACTTGAGTATCATGAGAAGGAAGAAGGGTTGAAAGAGAGGGTTGAAAAGAAGATCAGGGATGTGAAGTCCGAAAGGGGCATGTGACCTTTCGCCCTTTTGGGTTGTTGTCCGCGGTACCATGAAATTTTCTATAGAAGCGCCGGCAAAAATCAACTGGTTCCTTTTTATTAAGGGCATACGGGACGATGGCTATCACGACATCGTAAGTCCGATGCAGTGCGTGAGTTTATTTGACGTCCTCTCCTTCGAAGAAGCCCCTGAAATTGAGCTGGTCTCCGACCTCGACATCCCGCCGGGAGATAACCTTGTATATAAGGCCGCGATAGTGCTGAAGCAGAGTGCTTCGTATGCGGGGGGGGCGAGGATCGTCCTTAAGAAGAATGTTCCCCTTGCGGCCGGACTCGGGGGAGGCAGCAGCGATGCCGCGCAGACCCTCATAGGGCTGAACAGGCTGTGGGAACTTGGCCTGAAAGAGGAAGAATTGATGGAACTCGGCGCCGGCATAGGGTCCGATGTCCCCTTTTTTATAGGGGGGCCTTTTTCCGTTGTGGAGGGGCGCGGCGAGATAGTGAAGAAGCTCAAGACAGGGCCCCCTGTCTGGATGCTTCTGGTGAAGCCGGACGTCGGCGTCTCCGCTTCGTGGGCATATGGCAAGTACACTGCGGAGTTGACAAAAAAAGCCGTTGATATTAAACTGTTCTGTCTTGCTCTTGAGAGGAAGGACTTTACTGCGCTCCGGCCAATGGTATTTAACGACCTCGAAAAAGGGGTCATCGAAAAATACCGGGTCGTCGCTGATATAAAAGAAATGCTACTTGAAAACGGCGCGGAAATCGCCTCGATGAGCGGTAGCGGGTCTGTCGTGTTCGGTGTATTTCGGTCGGAAGAAGAGGCGCGTCGGGCGTCAATGCGGATGGGAGACCACTGGTGCCGGGTCGTAAGGACGCTTGTATAGACGCACAGATGGAACGGAGGATAGAGGCATCATGAATTTTATGTCCCGTCCATTATTTTCCCGAAAGTGTTTGGGGCGTCGACAAACGGCAAGTCAGGAGATTTTGGATCTCCCATGTGGAGGTTCGAATCCTCCCGCCCCAGCCAGTATCGGTTGATGTGGATTAGGTGGGCCGAAGGAGAAAGGGAATGAAGATGTCGACGAGGAATAGAGTATTTTGTCCCGATGGTTTTATGAGAAGGAGAGGGTAACATGCCTCAAGGATTGAAACTTTTCACGGGGACGGCACATACGGACCTGGCGAGGGAAGTCGCTTCCTGTCTTGGCATTCAACTGGGCGATGCGACCGTCGGGACCTTCAGTGATGGTGAAATAATGGTCAGAGTGAATGAAAATGTGAGGGGGTCCGATGTGTTTGTTCTTCAGCCGACCTCGATGCCCGTCAATGATAATATCATGGAATTGCTGCTTATTACGGATGCGCTGAAAAGGGCGTCTGTAGGCCGAATAACGGCCGTCATTCCCTATTACGGTTATGCGAGACAGGACAGAAAGGTCCAGCCGAGGGTACCGATATCGGCAAAACTGGTGGCAGACCTTATCACCGCTGTCGGAACGAACAGGGTACTTACCGTAGACCTCCACGCAGGACAGATACAGGGCTTCTTCAATATACCTGTCGATAACCTCTATGCAAGCCCGATACTCCTTGATTATATCAAAAAGAAATATGACACGGAACATCTGGTCATCGTGTCGCCGGACGCAGGAGGCGTCGAGCGTGCAAGGTCTTTTGCGAAAAGACTCCAGTGTTCCATCGCCATTGTGGACAAACGTCGCGAAAAGGCCAATGAATGCGAAGTGATGAACATAATCGGCGATGTCTCCGGAATGGACGCACTTATCCTTGATGATATGGTCGATACGGCGGGAACGATGACCCAGGCGGCGGCCGCGTTGAAGGAAAAAGGCGCAAGAAACATTTCTGCCGCCTGCACCCATGCCGTCCTCTCCGGCGCCGCGGTGGAGAGGATCAATAACTCGGCTATCGGAGAACTGATCGCCACCAATACCATACCGCTTGACAGCAAGAAGGAACAATTAAAGAAATTGACGGTGCTGAGCATCGCGTCTCTCCTAGGAGAGGCGATAAAGAGAATTCATGAAGAATCATCAATAAGCTCGCTGTTTGTATAGCAACGGCCAGAGGAGGAAAAATGGAAAGGCTTAGTATAGTCGCAGAAAAGAGGGAAGAACAAGGGAAGGGTGCTGCCCGCTCACTCAGGAGAAACGGCATGGTCCCTGCGGTCCTTTATAGAGGAGGGGGTTCACAGTCGATTAAGCTCGTAAAGAAGGATCTGGCGAAACTCATAAACACAATGTCCGGTGAGCAGGTCATGGTCGATCTTCAGTTCAACGACGGCGAGAAGAAACTCGCCTTGCTCAAAGACTACCAGATCGACCCTATCAGGGGAGAACTGCTGCATACCGATTTTTTCGAGGTGTCGCTTACGGAAGAGGTGAGAATCCCCATCCATGTGACGACGACCGGCGAACCCATCGGAGTCAGGAGGGACGGCGGAATTCTTCAGCACACGCTGAGAGAAGTCATGATTGAATGTCTGCCGGACAAGATACCGGGAAAGACGGTGGTCGATATCTCTGCACTTGAGGTGGGACAGTCCATTCACGTGAGTGATCTGAAATTTGAAGAAGGTATCAAGGTACTCACCGATCCGAATGAGGTGATCGTCACCGTTGTCGAGGCCGTAGTCGAGGCGGCGCCTGTCGCTGCAGAGGCGGTGGCCGAGGTGGCTGCTCCCGCTGAGCCTGAAGTGGCGAAGAAGGGCAAGAAGGAAGAGGAAGGTTCTGAGAAGAAGGAGAAATAGTATTTGTGGCTCCTGGTAGGACTCGGAAACCCCGGCAGCCGGTATGCCAGAACACGCCATAACATCGGCTTTCTGGTTATAGAGGAACTAGCGGGAAGACAGGGCCTGGAGTTCAAGGAAAAACCCGACTACAAGATTTGTAACGGCTCCATCGGGGGCGAAAAAACCGCCCTCCTGGAGCCGTTGACGTTTATGAACAGAAGCGGCGCCGCCGTCAAAAGGGTCGCCGACAGGTTCGTCATCCTGCCTGAAAGGATTATCGTGGTGCATGACGATCTCGACCTCGAAACAGGCAAACTGAAGATCCGCAGAAGGGGTTCATCGGGGGGACATAAAGGGGTGGAATCGATCATCCAGAACATCGGATCGTCCGATTTTATTAGGGTGAAGGTTGGAATCGGCAGAGACCGGTTCGTCCCCGTAGAGAAATACGTACTTTCGAAATTCACGAAAGAGGAACTACCGCTGCTCAAAGAGGCCGTGGGAAGGGCTGCCGATTCCATCCCGTTCATCATCTCCGAGGGCGTTGAAAAGGCGATGAACAAGTTCAACAAAAACTGATCCCTTCTTTCAGACTACTCAGACCCGACTACCGGGGAGGTGGAAGGGCTGTCTTTCGCTTAGGAGGCTCTTTTCCTGAGGTTCTAAGTTCATTCCGTTACAGCCATGAAACTCACCCTTCGGGTTCAAACAGTCATGGCTGTGTAACGCTTCATTATTTGGATTGCTTGCTGGTTTCGGGCTTTACGTATTTTGCTATTAATTAATCGTTTCGTTTGTGAGTCGCCGGACGTTTGATATAATGTGCCTATGGCATTGAGTGAGAATGCAAAGGTTGTCCTGAGGAACAGATACCTTTTGAAGGATGAGACCGGCAGGATAACTGAGACGCCGGAGGAGATGTTTTTAAGAGTCGCCCGGAGCGTTGCAGCGGCGGAAAATAAATACGGCGGGGATGCGGGCCACTGGACCGAACGCTTTTTTGATCTTATGAAGGACCTCAAATTTCTCCCGAATTCTCCTGCCATGATGAACGCGGGGAAAAGGCTCGGCCAGCTGGCCGCATGTTTCGTGCTTCCGGTGGAGGATTCGATTGACAGCATTTTCAATTCTCTGAAAGACGCGGCGATGATCCTTCAAAGCGGGGGAGGAACGGGTTTTTCTTTTTCGCACCTGAGGCCGAAGGCCGACGTTGTCCGCTCTACGGGCGGTATCGCCAGCGGTCCGGTGTCCTTTATGAGGGTCTTTGATACCGCGACCGAAGTGATAAAACAGGGGGGCGCAAGGCGTGGGGCGAATATGGGTATATTGAGCGTCGAGCACCCCGACATACTGGAGTTCATAAAGATCAAAAGGAATGCGGAGGAGCTGCAAAATTTCAATATTTCCGTTGCTGTGACGGACGCCTTTATGGATGTCCTGCGCAGGGACGGCGAGTACGAACTCCTTAATCCGAGGACGAAGAAAGTATACAGGAGAATCAGGGCGAAGGATGTCTTTGACGAGATCGTGGAGAGCGCCTGGGAAACGGGTGATCCGGGGGTAGTGTTTATCGACACGATAAACAGGGCAAACCCGACTCCGCATATAGGCAGGATGGAATCGACGAACCCCTGCGGGGAACAGCCGCTTCTGGCCAACGAGGCGTGCGTGCTCGGCTCGATTAACCTCAACAAGTATGTGACAAAAAAGGCGGGTCGAACGGCCATAGATTTCACCGCGCTTTCCGAAGATATCGCTACCGCCGTGAGGTTTCTCGACGACACGATCGATATCAACAAATATCCACTGGCCGCTATCGAGGCCATGCACAAGGGTAACAGGAAGATCGGACTTGGGGTAATGGGCTGGGCAGATATGCTGATATCTTTGGGGGTGGCCTACGACAGCCCCAAGGCGTTCAACCTCGCTGAGAATTTCATGAAGTTCTTTAGAGACAGGGCAAGAGAGTGCTCTGCGGACCTTGCAGACAAAAGGGGCGTATTCCCCAACTTCAAGGGTTCCATATACGATGAAACCGGAATGCCGGCGGTGAGAAACGCTACGACTACGACTATAGCACCGACAGGCACGCTATCAATTATTGCCGACTGTTCAAGCGGCATCGAACCGCTCTTTGCCCTTGCGTACAAGAGACTTATTATGGACACTGAACTGGATGAGTTGAACAGGCATTTTTTTGAGACCGCGAAGGAACTCGGGTTCTACTCCGAAGAACTGAAGGAAAAAATCCTTCTGCAGGGGAACCTCCGGGGGGTCCGGGAAGTCCCCCATAAGGTCAAACGGTTATTCAAGACCGCTCACCAGATTAATTATGCCGACCACATAGAGATGCAGGCCCGCTTTCAATTATATACCGACAATGCGGTTTCAAAAACGATCAATCTGCCGAAGAGCGCTAAAAAGGAGGACGTCGCCAGCGCATACCTCCTGGCGTATGAGAAGGGCTGCAAGGGGATAACCATATTCAGATACGGCGCGCAAAAGCGGGGGACGCTCGTACATTTCCTCGACGCCGACTGATGTCCGTCTGTTATTTTTCAGAGTCATTTTCAATAATAATGCCACTGCGGGCGCAAATCGGAAAAGTAAGGATGGCAAACTCTCTGACCATGACTTTTGACCCTGAAGCATTATATCCCTGGAATTATTGACTTCACCAACCGATAGTTTCAGGCGGGACGAAATTATGCGAAGATTACGACCGGAATAGGAGACCTGATTTCCTCTCCAGTTTATTGCTTCACGAATCCTGAATTTGGAGGACAAAAGTTATGATGGGTGTGCGGCGGCAGCCTAGCGAAAAAATGCAGTTGACACTCATCGAAAGCAGCCTGACCCGACGGAGGTTACAGTTTGACAATTGCACTTTTTATGGTTAAATGAAATTAAGATACAATCCTTAACAAACCCAGACCCTTGGGAGAAGAGAAATAATAATAATTTCTTTAAAGTGCCGGATTATGAAACAGAAAACGACAATACTTTAGGCTAGGATGCTGTTGATCGTGGTGCTTACGAAATGGCAAATATAGATTTTCTGGATGCAATAATACATTACCTTTCATGGAGAGTAAGACTGAGGGGGTTTCTTGAGGATAAAGATAATGTCACTGAATATGACATCGGCTCTCACAAAGATTGCGACTTTGGAAAATGGCTCTATTCTGAGGGACTGAGCCGATACGGGACAATGAGAGAAATTGCTGAAATTGAGGACATCCATAAGCAGCTCCATGAAACTGCCCTGCGCATCGTCAGACTCGGGGGGCAGAGGGATACCGCGGCTGTCAGACAGGCATTGATCACATTTGAAACGCTAAGCCTAAAAATGCTTTCTTTGCTCGTTACACTACAACAGATGATAGGATGAACAATTAATGTAAGCGAATTAAAAAATGTGATTACGAATGAGGATTAAATCCTGAGAGTGCTCGGGATATTTTTAGAATAGGAGGCTGTATGAAGAAGTTAATATTGTGTATAGCTTCGGTTTTTGTTTTGATGTTGGTTCATATCCCCGCGATGGCAAGGGTAAATGTAAACGTTGGTATTGCTCTGCCGCCGCCCATCGTTGCCGCACCACCGGATCTGGTAGTGATGCCTGATGCCCCTGGTGTTTACGTTGCTCCTGAGATTGGGGTAGACCTCTTTTTCTGGAATGGGTGGTGGTGGCGTCCTTGGGGAGGTCATTGGTATCGCTCGCGCTATTATGATCGGGGCTGGGGTTATTATAGTCGTGGTGTCCCGGGCTTCTATCGTCATGTAAACCCAGGTTGGAGAGGCTACTACAGGAGTCGCATGTGGAATGGTCATCCTTGGCACTATCGACGGATCCCTCACCAGCAGTTCCGCCGCCATCGCTAATTTGTGGGTTTCATTGTCCCGGCATTTGGAGGGAGTTCGCATGAGGGCGGCTACTTGTCCGGGTTGCGACGAACACACCCGGAGGGAGGCGGTGACCAAAAACGCTTTATCCGCTTGGATGCGGCGCGTTAAAAGGAGGGTACCATGACTGAAAACCGAAAGATCAGAAAGGTGTTCAAAAGCAAACCCACACTGGAAGGCGCAGGAGTCCATCTCAGGCGGGTCTTTGGCAACAGCGAGGTCCCGCTCTTCGACCCCTTTCTACTGCTCGACGATTTTCGCAACACCGATCCCTATCAGTATATCAAGGGGTTTCCTTGGCATCCGCATCGCGGCATTGAGACGATTACCTACGTGCTCAAGGGCGATGTGGAGCACGGAGACAGCATGGGCAACAAGGGCGTCATCACGTCTGGAGACATGCAGTGGATGACTGCGGGAAGCGGCATCATCCATCAGGAGATGCCGCGGGGAGACAACGACGGGGTCATGGAGGGATTTCAGCTTTGGGCCAACCTCCCCGGATCACACAAGATGATGGAACCCCGGTACCGTGATATCAAGAGTTCGCAGGTGCCGGAGGTCGTCACCAAGAGTGGTGCGAAGATAAAAGTCATCTGCGGAACGGTAGAGGGTAGGCAGGGCCCGGTCATGGACATCGTAATCGAGCCTGAATATCTCGATATTTCGCTTCCGGCCCTTTCCGAGTTCGTCCACCTGACCCCACGCGGCCACACGGTCTTTGCCTACGTGATCGGGGGCAAGGGCGTCTTTTGCAATGAGAAGAACCCCTTTGCCTACGATGCCCTCGGCGAGAACTATTTTGACATGAAGCGTGATCCCTACATCCATAACGGGACTGCGGTGCTCTTTGACGACGGAGATCAAGTAACAGTCTCCGCCCAAGGGGAACCCGTCCGGTTCCTGCTCATATCGGGCAAACCCATCGGCGAACCCGTGGCGTGGTATGGCCCGATCGTGATGAATACGGAGGAGGAACTGGAAGTCGCATTTGAAGAATACCGAAACGGCACTTTTATCAAATAGAATGCGAGCAATTAAGGAGAAGTTATCATCCCTTCGGGCGGTGCGTTTTCTTCGTCCTGCCACCCCGCGGCACGATGGCTATACCCGAAGAATCTATGTGGCAGCGGAAACGGTCCGCCTCGGTGTCGAATCCGATCCGTTCGTTTTCTTCTATGACATTCATTTTGTCCACGATTACCCGTTTAAGCCTGCATCCCCTCTTCAGAACCGCGCGGTCCATGATGATGCAGTCTTCCACACTCACCCCGCTTTCGATAGTCACCCCGCTGCGGATAATGGAGTTGACTATGCGGGCCTTCTGGATGAAGACCCCCTCGGTAAGTATGCTGTTTTTGATATCCGCCCTCACTATTCTGGCGGAGGAACCTTCGTACCTGGAGGGGTGGATCGGCCAGTTCGCATTATCGATTGCGAACTTGGGAGAACGGCCCAGAATATCCATATTAGCGTCGAAGAAGGCCGGTATTGTTCCCACGTCCCGCCAATAGCCTTTTTCCTCGTGGGGCGTCGTGCCCGCTATGATATTCGTCGAGAAATCATAGGCGAATATTTTTCCAGTATCAACGATGTCCGGTAACACGTGAGCACCGAAATCATTCTGTTTCTTCCTTTGCGCCCGGGCCAGTGCATCTTCCAATACTTTCCTGTTAAAAATGTAATTGCCCATCGAGACGTAAGAGCGCGTAGGATCACCGGGCATAGAGACCGGCTGCCGCGGTTTCTCCTGAAAGCTGACTATCCGATGGTCGCTGTCCGATACGATGACCCCGAAAGACGAGGCCTCCCCGACAGGGACAGGCCTTGCCGCAACGGTCACCGAAGCGTCTTTGCTCAGATGAAAATCAATCATCTGCCTGATGTCCATCCGGTAAATATGATCTGCGCCGAAGACCACGACCAACTCGGGGTTGAATGCACGGATAAGGTTGATATTCTGAAAGACCGCATCCGCAGTGCCCTCAAACCATTCGGGACCCGTCCTCATCTGCGGAGGGACGACAGTGATAAAATGGTCCCTGAGGACGGGAGAAAGCACCCAGTTTTGCCTTACATGCTCAATGAGAGACTGCGACTGGTACTGCACAAGCAGGTAGATCGAATAGATCCGTGAATTCACGAGATTGCTCAGAACGAAATCGACTATCCTATACCTGCTGCCAAACGGGACAGACGGCTTAGAACGGAATGACGTCAAAGGGAAAAGCCTCTTCCCCCTGCCTCCGGCAAGGACAAACGCAAGGATCCTCGGATGAGACACTCAAACCTCCTTGAAACTGCAGAAGTTAGTATAAGATTACCTCATTACAGGAGCCGATACAACAAGGCATCTCCGAAAGCGAGGGTGTCTGGACATTCCCATCGCCCGATAATTACAATAGTGCTATGAGGGTCCTGCTGATTAACCCCAACAGGTATAAATATCCGCCTGTGCCGCCGATAGGGCTCGAGCACGTGGCCGGCACGCTTGATGAATCCGGTCACAAGACGGAGATACTCGACCTCTGTTTTTCGGATTCGCCTTGCGAAGATATGGACAAGTCGGTGGTTTCATTCAAGCCTGACATTGTCGGGCTGAGCGTAAGGAATGTGGATACGGTCCTGTACCAGACAAACGAATTCTTCCTCGATGGGGTAAGAGATCTCATATCCCACATAAGAAGGCTCTGGGGGCTGAAGGTGATTGTGGGGGGGACGGGCGTGACGACCGATCCCGAGGGCGTTCTCGAATATCTGGGCGCCGATTACGCGGTGTCGGGTCCTGCAGAAGGGTGCATCAACGAATTGCTTGCAGACATCCTTCGGGGAGAGAACCTGAATAAACGGATACGTCTCCGAAACTATCGATATGATATTTCGTGTCCGCGCAGGCCCGACAAAATAGATTACGGGAGATATTTCCGGGGCGGAGGCATTGCAGGCTTCGATACCCACAAGGGCTGCAGTTCGTCGTGTGTGTATTGCAGCGAAGCGAATACTAAGGTGTCGTTCAAGAAAATTCAGGATGTTGTCGGAGAGATCCGGCATCTCGCCGGTTCCGGATGTAAGCGTTTCCACCTCTGCGACTCCGAATTTAACGAAGACCTCGATTACGCGTTGGATTTCTGCAAGGCATTGAAGGAAGAAGGGTTGGGCATTGAATGGGCCCTTTATATGAAACCTGCTAATTATAATAAGAAGCTCTTCAGGCTCATGAAGGAGAGCGGGGTATCTCTCATCACGCTTGCCGTGGATTCCTGGAAAAAGTGTCCTTTATATTGGGGGGACATCGAAAAGATCATATTCCTCGCTAAGTCAAGCGGGCTCAGGATTGTAGTGGATTTTCTTTGCGGTTTTCCCTATGAGGAGGATGAGACGCTTTTCTTTTATCTCGATCTCTTCAGAAGGGTCCAGCCCGACAGCGTCGGGATCAATACCTACATCAGGCTCTACCGAAAACTCCAGATCACGGATATTATTCTTAAGGATGAGGGGTTACGAAAAAATGTGATCGGCTATCGCAATGGCGGTGACCTGGTAGAGCCTGTTTTTTATAATCATCTGGCGCCCGAAAGGCTTGGGGAACTGATCAAGGGAGAGCCGCTTTTCAGGATCGAAGGGGCCGAAAAAGGGGTGAATTACAGCCGGACCGGCCAAAAGTGTATTACTGAATGAATCTGCTCAGATGCGTACGCTCTGTCTTCCCCCCAGGAGTTGCCCCTGAAAAGAACCGGGCTTTATCGAGGCATTTTTGATAAACTCCACGCCATTCGCCGATGTTTTTTGTTGAGAATAGTCAACGCCGGCAGGTAATATAGAACGTATACATTGACCGAGGAGGAATGAATTGGTAGTCGGCAGACCTTTTTTGACCGTGGAGCAGATACAGAGGAAGGTGAAGGAACTTGCGGATGTCATATCCGAGGAATACGAGGGAAAGGACCTCCTTGCGGTAGGTATTCTGAAAGGGGCGTTCGTTTTTTTCAGCGACCTCGTACGGATGATCAGAACGCCGCTTATGGTCGATTTTCTGATCGCGTCGAGCTATCTCAAATGCGGCTCGACGGGTGAGGTGAAATTGCATTATGACGTAAGGGAGGAGATCGCCGATAAGGACGTCCTTCTCGTGGAAGACATCGTAGACACCGGCATAACGCTCAATTGCATCAGGGAGCGGATACTCATGAAGGGCCCGAGAAGCCTCAGGATCTGCACGTTCCTCGACAAGGCCGGCAGGAGGGAAGTGCAGGTGCCGCTCGATTATGTCGGTTTCTCTATACCTAATGAATTCGTGGTGGGATACGGCCTCGATTACGACAACAAATTCAGAAACCTGCCCTATATATCCATTTTCAAAAAGACGACTTAGTCCGGAGGTAGCTCATGTACGAATTATCAATAGAAGTGGGATTTGCCGCCGCGCATCAGCTGCGGGGGTACAAAGGAAAATGCGAAAACCTGCACGGCCATAACTGGCGGGTCCAGATAAGTGTTTCGGCCGAAAGGCTCAACGAACTCGATATTGCGATAGACTTTCACGACCTCAAGAAGATCGCGCAGGAGGTCGTTGCGCCGCTGGACCATGCCTTCTTAAATGATGTGTTCCCGTTTACCGAAAAGAACCCCTCATCGGAAAACGTAGCGAAATGGATATTCGATTCTCTTAAGAAGAAGATCAACAACGGAAACCTGCGGACCGCCGCGGTGACCGTATGGGAATCGGAAAGCGCTTCAGCGTCATATTATGAAGATTGATACGGGGTTCGCCGAAGAGGTCATGGCCAGGGCGATAAAGGACGGGGCCGACGAGGCCGAGGTCTACGTGAGTACATCAAAAAGCCTCACGGTCGAGATCAAAGAACAAGTTGTCGAGTCGCTTAAGTCCTCTACAGGCCTCGGGTATTCGCTCCGTGTCGTCCGGGACAGCCGTCTCGGTTTTTCCTATGCGACGGAAGCAGACGACAGGGACTCCGTAGTAGCCAACGCCCTTGGGGCGGCGCGATTTTCGGACCCTGATGACTTTCTTGGGCTGCCTGAAGCCGCGGTGCCCGCGGATGTTTCTGTCATGGACCCGCTGTTGAGGACGACCGACGAAGAAGAGGCGATCAAAGCGGTCATGCTTATGGAGAGGTCTGTCTACGAGTCCGATAGTCGTATCAAAAAGGTGAGAAAGGCCTCCGGCTCGTTTGGGTTTTACGAGACGGTGATCGCTAATTCTAAAGGGGTCAAGGTCGGTTATGGCTCCACTTCATGCAGCGCGCAGGTGACGGCGATTGCAGAAGAAAACGGAGAGAGCCAGGTCGGTTGGGATTATGATGCAGGATGTTTTCTTAGGAGTATTTCATTCGAAGGTGTGGGGAGGGGGGCCGCACAAAGGGCGACATGGCTGCTCGGTTCCCGAAAAATCACAGGCTGCAAGGGCGATGTGATTATAGACAACTCTGTGACGGCCGAATTCCTGGGGATATTCGCCTCGTCGCTTTCTTCGGAGGCGGTGCAGAAAAGCAAGTCCCTTCTTGCGGGGAGGCTCGGCAGGAAGGTCGTCAGTTCCCGAATAAATCTGATCGACAGCGGTCTTCTTGATGGTAAGCTCGGAAGCGGCCCGGTCGATGACGAAGGAGTTCCCTCGCAAAAAAAGACGGTAATCCGGGAAGGAGTTCTCAAGACGTATCTTTTCAACACCTATACCGGCCGCAAGGCAGGTGTTGTCTCTACCGGGAATGCATCGAGAGGAGGGTTTTCGTCCCTGCCCTCTGTGGGGGCATCGAACCTTTTCCTGGAGCCGGTTTCCGGGACCCATGTCGTGTCGAAGGGAAGGTTATTTGGCGCGATAGACAAGGGACTCTATGTGACCGATGCGATGGGGATCCACACCGCAAACCCTATTACGGGCGACTTCTCCGTGGGAGTGACAGGACTCTGGGTTGAAAAAGGAGAAATTGCATTCCCCGTGAAAGAGGCCGTCCTTTCAGGCAATATCCTTGAGTTCTTCGAAAAGATCGAGGCCGTCGGCGACGACCTTAGGTTCTACGGAAATATCGGGGCCCCAAGTCTTATAATCCCGGGTGTGGATATCAGCGCGTGAAGGCGTTAATCGGAGAACGGCCATGAAGGTGGCAAAATACTATGGCTCCGGCGACATAAGGATCGAGGATATGCCGGTTCCCGGCGCCGGACGCGGAGAGGTGGTCATCCGCATCAGGGCCAGCGGAATATGCGGAAGCGACGTGATGCACTGGTACAGGCAGGGCAGGGGGCCTGTCGTACTCGGCCACGAGATCGGGGGCGAGGTCGCTGCGGTAGGCGAAGGGGTGACCGCTTTCAAGGCCGGTGACAGGGTCAGCGCATCACATCATGTACCTTGCAACACATGTCATTACTGCCGGAAGGGGCACGAGACGGTATGCGATACCCTAAGGAGCACGAATTTTTATCCCGGAGGGTTCAGCGAATACGTGCGGCTGCCGTCCATCAATGTGGACAGGGGAGTCTATCTGCTTCCGGAAGGCATGTCCTTTGAAGAAGCGACCTTTATAGAGCCGCTGGCCTGTGTGTATCGCGGACAGAGGATTGCCGGAACGCAGGGTTATAGGAGTGTTCTGGTCATCGGCAGCGGTATCTCCGGACTTTTGCATGTGCAACTTGCCCGGGCACTCGGGGCCTCTCTCGTTGTTGCGACGGACATTAATAAATACAGACGCGGGGTCGCCGCAAGATTAGGAGCGGACGAGGTGATCGATGCAGGGGAAGACGTGGCCGTGACTTTCAGAAATATAAACAAGGGCAGACCTGCGGACATCGTTGTCGTTACGACCAGTGCGGAAAGGGCCATTATGCAGGCGTTTCAATCCGTGGACCGGGGGGGTACGATCCTTTTTTTTGCGCCCGCCGACAAGGGGGTATCAGTCCCCCTTCCGGTAAACGACCTCTTCTGGCGTAATGAGATAACGCTCACCTCATCCTACGCCGCCAATTATAGCGAGCATATGACTTCCATGGAACTCATCAGACAGGGAAAGGTGAATGTGCGCGACATGATTACGCACAGACTGCCCCTTGAGGATACGGCCGAAGGGTTTCGTCTTGTCGAGCTTGCCGGGGAATCCCTAAAGGTAATCATCACGCCCTAGGGCGGAAAAAATATCAGGAGGACATATTATGGATTGGGGAATTAAAAACCGTCTTTCAAGGATAATCAAACCCGACGGCAAGACAGTGATGCTTGCGGTCGACCACGGATATTTTCTTGGTCCCACCTCAGGGCTCGAAGACCCGGGCAGAACGATCGGACCCCTTTTGCCATATGCCGATGCGCTTATGCCCACAAGAGGCGTCCTCAGAACTTCGGTAGATGCATCTACCGAAACGCCTATAGTCCTGAGGGTCTCCGGCGGCAACAGTATCCTGAGCGAGCTTTCGGATGAAGGGATCACGGTGGCGATGGATGATGCGGTGAGGCTCAATGTCTCTGCGGTGGCCCTGTCCATATATGTCGGCTCTCCCAACGAAAAACAGACGCTCCTTAATCTGACTAAACTGATAGATGAAGGCCACCGGTTCGGTATTCCGGTCCTTGCGGTGACGGCCGTCGGCAAGGACATGGCGAGGGACGCCCGGTATCTTGCGCTTTGCTGCCGTATCGCGGCGGAACTGGGCGCCCACGTGGTAAAGACCTATTACTGCGAGGGCTTCGAGAAACTGGTAAAGACCTGCCCCGTACCTCTTGTGATGGCCGGCGGCAAGAAACTGCCCGAGTTGGAAGCGCTCGAACTCACCCATAATGCGATCAAAAGAGGAGCGGCGGGGGTCGACATGGGGAGAAACATCTTCCAGGCCGATGACCCTGTCGCCATGATACAGGCTGTCAGGGCTGTTGTTCATGAAAACGCCTCCCCTCAAAGGGCTTTCGATCTTTACAGGACTTTAGGAAAGAAGGGGAAGGCCTCGAAGAAAACGAGGCTAGGGGGCGTGACCGCGTCGAAAGAACAACTGGGCAGACATTAGCGGCGGGAGTGCGGGTATGTCCCGCACCGGGCGCTGATTCTTTACTTTTCTTCCAAAAAGTATGCCAATTCTGGTAAAATTGGCAGTTGTGTGACGATCCATGATTTGGAACATCTTTATTTGATCGGGCGAGCGAAATTCTGGAGGTAATGATGGATTATTTTTTGAGTGAAGAACAGATTATGATTAGAGACCTTGCGCGGCAGATCGCCGAAGAGAAGATCGTGCCCGTAAGAAGCGAGCTCGACGAAACAGGGCAATTCCCCTGGGACATAATGAAGACGTTGGCCCAATCCGACCTTTTCGGTCTTTTTATACCAGAAGAATTCGGCGGTCTTGGGAAAGGATGCCTTGAACTTTCCATAGCGGTCGAGGAGTTGTCCAGGGCGTGTCTGGGCGTGTCGACTACCTATGCGGCCAATGCCCTTGGGACCTATCCCCTTTTGCTCTTCGGCACTGATGCGCAGAAAAAGAAGTACCTTCCGGACATTGCCGCCGGAAAGAGACTTGTCGCTTTCGGCCTGACCGAAGCGAACGCGGGCAGCGACGCAAGCGGGATACAGACTACCGCGCGTCTTGAGGGAAATGAATATATCCTAAACGGCACGAAGCAGTGGATCACCAACGGCGGTGAGGCCGAGATATATACGATCATCGCAATAACCGACCGCTCAAAAGGGCCCCGCGGTGCGTCAGCCTTTGTCGCTGAGAAAGGCACGCCCGGATTCTCTTTCGGCAAGAAGGAAAACAAGATGGGGATAAGGGCCTCGGCAACTACGGAGCTCATATTCGATAATTGCCGCATCCCCAAGGACAATCTTATCGGCAAAGAAGGGATGGGGTTTGTCGTTGCAATGAAGACGCTCGATAATTCGCGGACCGGAGTGGGGGCTCAGGGAGTGGGCGTCGCTCAGGGCGCCTTTGAAGAGGCGGTGAAATTCGCCCGCCAGAGGGTGCAGTTCGGCCACCCGGTCATAACCTTCCAGGCGGTGCAGCATATGCTTGCCGACATGGCTACTTCGATCGAGGCCGCGCGTGCCCTTGTGTACGCGGTCGCCAGGCTCGTAGACAGCGGCGCCAAGGACGTCTCCAAGGAGTCTGCGATGTCGAAGGTCTTTGCGACGGACGTTGCGATGAAGGTCACGGTAGACGCGGTCCAGGTGATGGGAGGTTCGGGCTATATGAAGGAATACCCCGTTGAAAAAATGATGAGGGACGCAAAGATACTTCAGATCTATGAGGGGACGAACCAGATACAGAGGAACGTTATCGGGCAGGCGCTTATTAAAGAGGCCGCAAGAAATAATAAATAAGACGACTTTTTCCGCATGTCTCTGCATTATTTGTTCTAAATGCATTTTTGTGTCAAGAGTTTGTTGTTTCAGTTTGATATAATAGAGCCGTTTCAATAATTCTGGAGGAAAAAATCTGTGAAGATAGTCGTATGTGTAAAACAGGTCCCTGACACCGCTGAGGTGAGGATCAATCCCGAGACGAACACGCTGATCAGAGACGGTGTGCAGAGCATAATTAACCCTTACGACATGCATGCGATCGAGGCGGGTCTTCAGATAAGGGAAAAGATCGGAGGGACGGTCACGGTAGTCACGATGGGCCCGCCCCAGGCAGAGGCCGCCCTCAGGGAGGCGATCTCGATGGGCGTCGATCATGCGGTGCTCCTGACCGACAGGGCCTTTGCCGGCTCAGACACGTGGGCGACCGCCTATGCGCTTTCAAAGGCAATGGAATACTTGGGCGCCGATGTCATACTCTGCGGCAAACAGGCGATAGATGGGGATACGGCCCAGGTCGGGCCCGAGATCGCGGAATTTCTCGACATACCGCATGTGGCGTATATAAGGAAGATCGATGAGATACAAAACGACAGAATCATAGTGGAGCGGCTGATGGACGACGGCTTCGATGTGATAGAATCCTCCCTCCCTGTGCTTCTGACGGTGGTGAGAGAACTGAACGTGCCGAGGATGCCGTCGCTTAAGGGCAAGATGGCCGCCAAGAAGGCCGAGATAAAGAAGCTGTCTGCCGCCGACATCGAGGCTGTCGAAAGCAGCCTCGGACTGAAGGGGTCTCCGACCCAGGTTAGGAACATCTTTGCACCCGATGCAAAGAAAGACCGAAAGATGGTCGAGGGCACGACCCAGGAAAAAATCGATTCTATCGTAAAAGAACTGGTGGGGCTGAAATGTTTATAAGGATAACGAAAGACAAGTGTACTGCCTGCGAGACATGCATCTCCTCATGCCCTTATGACGCAATCGTTATAAAAGAGGGTAAGGCCGAGATCAACGAACTCTGCCAGCTCTGCAGGGCATGCCTGAGCGTATGCCCGGAAGGCGCGATCACTGAGGTCCGGGAAGATTACGACGAAAAAGAGAAGGGCCAGGGCAGCGGCGTCTGGGTCTTTGCCGAACAGCGTGAAGGGATCATAGCGGGAGTTTCTTTTGAGCTCCTCGGCGCAGGCCGGAGACTTGCCGGTATGCTCGGAACAAAGGTCTCCGCCGTCCTCTTCGGCCCCTCGGAAACCGGCGCGGATGAGCTCATAAAATGGGGCGCTGACCGGGTATATCACTGTGGCGAGGAGATAGTAAAGAACTTCAACGACGAGCCCTATGCTGCGCTTCTTTCGGATCTGATCACCCTGCATAAGCCGGAGATTGTTTTGGCGGGGGCCACACCTATCGGCAGGTCTTTTGTCCCTAGGGTTGCGGCAAGGCTGAAGACCGGTCTTACCGCCGATTGCACCGCCCTTGATATAGACAGGGAAACGAAGAACCTTCTTCAGGTCCGGCCGGCCTTCGGCGGCAATATTATGGCGACCATACTTTGTCCTCACACAAGGCCGCAGATGGCGACGGTAAGGCCGAGGGTGATGAAAAGGGCGGAGTATGATGCGCAGAGAAAGGGCGAGATCGTCAAGGTCGGGGCCGGCAATGTAAGGTCAAGGACGAAGGTGATCGAGACGGTCAAAGAGGTATCCGAAGTATCGGTGAATCTCCAGGAGGCCAACATCATTGTTTCAGGCGGAAGAGGGGTTGGCGGCGAGAAGGGCTTTCAGATGCTCTATGAACTTGCCGAGGCTTTGGGCGGCTGCGTAGGGGCCTCGCGGGCGGCTGTCGACGAAGGATGGATCCCCTACAGGCACCAGATAGGCCAGACGGGAAAGACGGTCGGCCCGAAATTATATATAGCCTGCGGCATATCCGGCGCGGTACAGCACCTCGTAGGGATGCAGTCTTCAGACATCATCGTTGCGATAAACAAAAATCCCGAGGCGCCTATATTCACTGTGGCGAACTACGGGATCGTCGGAGACATCTTCGAGATTGTCCCGATGCTGACGAAGAGGATAAGGGAGATAAGGGGAGCATGAAGACGGCCTTCGTATTTCCGGGTCAGGGCTCCCAATATGTGGGTATGGGGAAAGATCTTTGGGAAAACTTCGATGAGGTGAAGGCGTTATATAAAGATGCATCTTCGGCACTTGGGTATGACGTAAAGGCGCTGAGCTTCGAAGGCCCTCAGGAAGAACTCAATAAGACATATAGGACACAGCCTTGTCTTCTTACCGCAAGTATCGCGGTGCATACGGTGTTAACTCTCAAGGGGATTGTTCCCGATGTGGTGGCCGGTCACAGCCTCGGCGAGTATTCGGCCCTCGTTGCAGCGGGCGTCATCCCTCTTAAGGACGCGGTAAGGCTCACCGAAAAAAGAGGGCAGTTCATGCAGGAGGCGGTGAAGGAAGGCGAGGGGCTTATGGCGGCGATAATCGGCCTGGGCAGGAACAAGGTGGATGAGATCTGTCTTTCGGTCGAATCAGGATATGTCTCGCCGGCGAACTATAATTGTCCCGGCCAGATCGTGATTGCCGGTGAGAAGAAGGCTGTCGAAGACGCGATGAAACTCGCCAAGGAGGCCGGCGCAAAGCGCGCGCTGCCGCTTGCCGTATCCGCCCCTTCGCACTGCACGCTAATGCTCGGCGCCTCAAGCAGACTTGGAGAACTGCTCAATACGATCGAACTTAAAGATCCGGTCGTCCCGGTTGTAAACAACGCCGATGCGATGTTTCTTATGAACGCCGAAAAGATCAAGGTATCACTCGTCAAGCAACTCAATAGCCCGCTCTTATGGGAAGACTCGATCAGGAATATCATAAATAAAGGCGTAAGCACCTTCATCGAAGCGGGTCCGGGCAAGGTGCTTTCGGGCCTTATTAAAAGGATAGAGCCTGCAGCGAGGATCTTCAACGTCGAGGACATGGCGAGTCTGAATAAGACGCTTGAACTGCTGAGAGCCGAACGCTGAGAGCTTTTTAAGAATGTTTATTCCGTGAATCCCGCATCTTTGAGGTAGAGCCATTGAATAAATTGCTTTAGTTTTCCCCTGTCCTCCTCTGACATGGACATGAACTCAATCCCCACATCGTACCGCTTGTCGTTGGCTTTTGAGAGGTGACAGGAGGTGACTCTTCCGGTAAGGGAGATGCGGACATTTTCGGGAAGGAGGAGCTCTATACATAACTTGTTATCCTGTTGGTGGCTACTCTCTCCCTCCATAAGCGCCCCTCCCAGGTTGATCGATATTACCCTGTAATCTTGGGAAGGACCAGACGTTTCAGCCTCAGCTTTTGACTGTATGCGGATGTCCATCCCCTCCACGGGAAATCTCCTGTGGCGCCTTGTGTTTTTGAGAAATTTATTCAGCGGCTCGTATTTTGTCATATGTAAGGATTAGTAAAACGCCTCTTTCTGAAATATATCAATTACAACATAAACCATGAGGTTCTGACAATATTTGGTTATTAAGGATCAAAGAACTCGGATTTTTTTAGGCTGAAACACTTCGCGATTAAGTCTGCAGGAAAGGTTTCGATCGCTGAATTGTAATCCCTAGCCGCCGCATTGTAAGCGCGGGCCTCAGCCGTTATGTTGTCTTCAACCTTCCCAAGCCCATCCTGCAGCCTCCCAAAATCGGTGTCGCTCCTGAGGTCGGGAGACACATGTCGCTTCTTGAGGGCATTGTCTATCTCCGCCCGCGCGGATGTGACCGCTGTTCTGAGTTTTATCAGTCTGGCATAGAGGGCGATGCCGGAAAGAAGGACGAGAAGGGTAACACCCAGAAGCACTATCAATGCAATCGCAACAAAGGCGGTCATGTTTCCTTATGGTCCGCAAATTTCACCGGTGATATATCAAGAGGCAAAAGATGACGCACAGACACTATTACCTTTGCCGTATCGCCATATCTTCCAGGGTCTGAAGTTTGGATATCTCGCCCAATGCGATCAGAGTGTCTCCTGCCTGTATCGCAGTCTTGTATGTGGGGTTGAACCTCATCTCCCCCGAGCCTTGCTTGATGGCAACGACGATGATACCCAGGTCCCTGCCAATCCCGCATTCATCTAACGTGAGACCGACGAGTCCGGAGTTCTCCTTAATAGTTATTTCTTCCATCTGAAGGTCGATATTACCGCTCTTTGTGGCAAACTCGATGAAATCCACCACCGCGGGTTTCAAAACAGTGTGTGCGATACGAAGACCTCCGATATGGTAAGGTGAGACGACCCTGTCCGCACCCGCCCTCATAAGCTTCTGTTCAGAACCTTCATCCCCGGCACGGGCCACAATCATCAGGTTGGGGTTCAGTCCTCTGGCGCTCAGCACAACGTAAAGGTTCTCGGCGTCGGTGGGAAGGACCGATATCAGGCCTTTCGCCTTCTTTATGCCCACTTCCTTCAATATCTCGTCCTTGGTCGCGTCCCCCTCGACCAAAAGAACGTCCTGCCCGTCGAGGAGTTTCTCGGGCATTTTTTCGATGACGACAAAGGGGATCTTTTTCTCCCCCAACTCCCTGCAGATTATTCTGCCCATCCTGCCATAGCCGCACACAATGAAGTGGTCCGTCAGTTCTTTGATCTTCTTTTCCAATCTCTTCCTCCCGAATATCTCCTGTAATTCACCTTCAAGCATAAATTTGGCACCGGTACTCAGCGCGTAAAAGACCGCGCCGACACCGACTACGATAAGTGCCACAGTGAACATTCTCCCGATGCGCGACAGTGGATGGACCTCGCCGAACCCCACTGTCGTCAGCGTTATGACCGTCATATAGAAGGCATCGAAAAGGTCCCATCCCTCCAGGAATACGTACCCCAGGGTACCGCCTGATATAATCAGGACTATAAGCGCCGCCGAGAGTATACATTTTGTTTTGAATGTGTCCGTCAATAATTTATCTCCGGGCATGAAAACATTATCCCCGAAAAGTCATTTTCCAGGGTGAGACAATATTGATACACATGTAAAAAGTCGTCATTCCCGCGAAGGCGGGAATCCAGAGGCGTGTACTTCCTAAAAAGAATGGATTCCCGATTAAGGACTTCGGGAATGACAGCCTTGAAAAAAACTTTTTACGGCGTTGTCAATATTAGAATAATACCACTTTTTTATCGTTTGGTGACACGAAAGTGACGACGCCCGGATCAGATTCCGGCGAGCAGCTACGCAGGCCGCCTGCGGTGTCTGAGGAATTCGATGATGCCCGGCAGCATCGATATAAATACGATAGCGAAGATCACCAGGGTAAAGTTTCGCTTCACCACGGGTATGTTGCCGAAGTGATACCCGGCGAAGACGAATATGCCGACCCATGCGATGCCCGCTACTATATTGTAAAGGGCGAACCTCCAGTGCGTCATGGCCCCAATGCCCGCGACAAAAGGGGCAAAGGTGCGAATGATCGGGATGAACCGCGCGATGACGATCGTTTTCCCCCCGTGTTTTTCGTAGAAGCGATGGGTCTTGTCCAAATATTCCCTGTTTAAAAGGCGAACGTTTTGTTTATGAAATATCCTTGGCCCGATGAGATGACCGATCCAGTAATTCGTCGTATTGCCGGCGATTGCAGCGAAGCTCAGGAGGCCGAATAGGGTGACTACATCCAGGGAACTCGTGGAGGCGAGCGCCCCCGCCGCAAAGAGGAGGGAATCTCCGGGGAGTATGGGCGTTATTACCAACCCGGTCTCGCAAAAGATGATAAGAAAGAGTATGAGATAGGTCCATGCGCCATAGTTTTGGATGACCGCCGCCAGGTGTTTGTCCAGGTGCATAAAGATATCGAAGAACGTCTTGATCAGTTCCATATCGGTGAAGACTATTTTACACCATGCGGGGGATTTTGTTTGAAATATCTCCCCGTCACTGAAGCCTTATATCCTCTCTGCCTCGCTCTTTGAATTATTGGGCGATATGAAGTAAAATATGATTTACTTTTAGGCGGGAGGTATACGGTGTGGGATATATAAAAGGTCTTAAATGCAGAGAATGCGGCAGGGAATATCCCGTTGAACCGATATATGTATGCGAGTTTTGTTTCGGTCCGCTCGAGGTGGCATATGATTATAAAAGCATCGCCAAGGAGATAAGCAGGAAAAAGATAGAGAAGAGGGACAAGAACCTCTGGAGATACAGGGAGCTTCTCCCTATAGACGGCGAGCCCCAGGTGGGGCTGGACTCCGGTTTTACGCCGCTTGTGAAGGCACACAATCTTGCAAAGGTGCTCGGGGTTGATGAGCTCTACATAAAGGACGATACGGTAGTCCACCCGACGCTCTCGTTCAAGGACCGCGTCGTCTCGATAGCCCTGACAAAGGCGAAGGAATTCGGGTTTGACACAGTGGCGTGCGCCTCGACGGGGAACCTCGCCCATTCTGTCTCTGCACACGGCGCCCGGGCAGGGTTCAAGCGGTTTATCTTTATCCCTGCATCGCTTGAGGCCTCGAAGATCATCGCATCTCTTGTCTACGAGCCGCACCTTGTCGCTGTCGACGGCAATTATGACGACGTAAACAGGCTTTGCAGCGAAATCGCCAATAAATACCGGTGGGCCTTCGTGAACATAAACATAAGACCGTTTTATGCGGAGGGCTCGAAGACCCTCGGGTTCGAGGTGATAGAACAGCTCGGCTGGAAGGCGCCCGACAATGTCGTTGTGCCCTGTGCAAGCGGATCGCTTCTGACGAAGGTATGGAAGAGCTTCAAGGAATTCAGGGACATAGGCATCATCAAGGAACTCCAAAGCAGCGTCTTTGCGGCCCAGGCCACAGGGTGTTCCCCGATTACGGCGGCGATCAAACAGGGCGTGGATGTGATAAGACCCGTAAAGCCCAACACCATAGCGAAATCCCTCGCTATCGGGAATCCCGCGGACGGTTTTTATGCATCTCAGGTGGTCAGGGAGACCGGCGGGTATGCGGAGGACGTGTCCGATCAGGAAATCATCGATGCGATCAAGCTTCTGGCGCGTACAGAGGGGATATTTGCGGAGACCGCCGGAGGCGTTACCCTCGCAGCGACTAAGAAACTTATCGAGGCAGGCAGGATCAAGAGAGACGAAGTGACCGTGATATGCATTACCGGCAACGGTCTTAAGACGCAGGAGGCGCTGCAGGGACACACGCCTTCCCCCTATCATATAAAGCCGAATCTCGTCTCTTTTGAAGAGGTCCTAAAAACTATCAACAAAGGTCTTTGACCGATAAGGAGGAAAAATACATGCCAGTAAAGGTAAGGATCCCGACCCCTCTTCAGCGGTTGACGCAGGGGAAGGAAGAGGTCGAAGCAGTACCCGGGAAGGTAATCGAGCTCGTCAACGATCTTGAGAAGAAATTTCCCGGGATCGCAGAGAGGATCTCCGAGAACGGTAAAATCCGCAGGTTCGTCAACATCTACGTAAACGACGAAGATATACGTTTCCTCAATGCCGAGGAGACCGTCGTAAAAGATGGAGACGAGGTCTCGATCGTACCCGCTATTGCAGGGGGCGCGTCGTGTCTGCAGGGAGACGCCCATCGGTGCGTGGAGGGGTGATGAAAAAGAGGGTAAAACTGACATTCCCGCCGCAGCTCATCAAGGAGCCGGTGATTTTTACGATGGCAAGGCAGTTTAATGTAATGCCCAACATAAGAAGGGCAAGGGTGACGGAGACTGTCGGGGAGATGATACTTGAGCTCGAGGGTACGGAAGAAGACCTCGATAAGGGAATACACTGGCTTAAGGGAAAAGGTATTGAGGTCGAACTTGTCGAGGGTGACGTCATAGAATAGGGGGGCGAATCTTCGGAGAAACGGCGCCCTATTGTATGAAGTTGCTCTGGTCATTAAGGAAATCTTATGAAATATATCGTGATAGTCGGAGACGGGATGGCTGATAGGCCTCTCAAGGAACTCGGCGGCAAGACTGCGCTTGAGAAGGCGTCGACGCCGAACATGGACAGGCTTGCTGTCAGCGGCATTTTGGGGAGAGTAAGGACCGTACCTGAGGACATGCATCCGGGTTCTGACGTTGCAAATCTGAGCATACTCGGATACGACCCGCACAGGTATTACTCGGGGAGGGCGCCTCTTGAGGCCGCAAGCATCGGAGTGAAACTGGGGAAAAATGACGTCGCCTTCCGCTGCAATCTCGTCACGCTCAAGTACGACAGGAGAAGGACCCGGGCAATAATGGAGGACTATAGCAGCGGCCATATCACGACGGAGGAGGCTCGGGAATTGATAAGGGAGGTCAATGCCCAACTGGGCTCCAAGCGTATCAGGTTTTATCCCGGAGTGAGTTACCGGCACCTTATGGTCTGGTCCGACGGGTCGTCCGATCTGGAATGCGTGCCGCCCCACGATATCATCGGCAAGAACATTTTGGATTATCTGCCGGTGGGGAGCGGCGAAGAACTGATCAGAAAGATCATGATCGATTCCGTGGATTTCTTGACGGACCACCCCGTAAACAGAAAGAGGATGGAAGAGGGCAAGAACCCCGGCAACAGCATCTGGCTATGGGGACAGGGGAAGAAACCGACTCTTCCGACGTTCCGAAAGAAATATTTGCTCGAAGGCGCCCTTATATCGGCGGTGGACCTCACGAAGGGACTCGGTATATACGCGGGGTTCCGCATACTCGATGTTCCTGGCATTACCGGCTATCTCGATACGAACTATAAAGGCAAGGCAGATGCCGCGCTTAAATCGCTTACAGAGGTGGACTTCGTGTATATCCATGTCGAGGCCCCTGATGAGGCGGGCCACTCGGGTAATATCAAAGACAAGATAACGGCGATCGAGGACTTCGACAGGCTCGTGGTCGGGACCGTGATGAAAGGGGCAAAGGCGCTTGGAGACTGCAGGATCCTGCTTCTGCCGGATCATCCGACGCCTGTAGAAATGAGGACGCATACCGGTGATCCCGTCCCGTTTGTCCTGTTTGACAGCCGGGACGTGAGGAAGAACAAAGGGACGCAGTTCGATGAGAAGATCACTGAGAGGGCCGATGCGATGTCCTTCGAAGAAGGCCACACATTGATGGACTTCTTTATCAAGGGGAAGTGATATGGCGCTCCTGATCGTTAAGTCATATGTGTGTGGAGGAGAAAGTTGGCGCTGATAGTCCAGAAATACGGAGGCACCTCTGTAGGCACTACAGAGAGGATAAAGGCGGTCGCCGAGCGTGTCGTAAAGACCGCTGACAAAGGCAACCAGGTAGTGGTGGTCGTATCGGCCATGTCCGGTGAGACGGACAAGCTTATCGGGTTTGCCCAAAAGATATCCCATTCGCCCAACGAAAGGGAGATGGACATGCTCCTCTCCTCGGGTGAGCGCGTGACGTCCGCCCTGACTGCGATGGCGGTTGAGGCGCTTGGTCATAAGGCGAAGTCGATGACCGGAAGGCAGGCCGGCATCATTACGGATACGGTCCATACAAAGGCAAGGATAGAGCGGATTACCGGCGAGAGGGTAAGGAAGGCCCTTAGCGACGGCTACATCGTGGTCATCGCGGGTTTTCAGGGAATCACCGAGGGCGATACGGACGTGACTACACTGGGCAGGGGCGGATCGGACCTTTCGGCAGTGGCGGTTGCCGCTGCAATCAAGGCCGACCTCTGCGAGATCTACACCGACGTCGACGGCGTCTATACGACCGATCCGAATATTGTGCCGGAGGCGAGAAAGCTCGATAAGATTTCCTACGAGGAGATGCTTGAGCTCGCAAGTCTGGGTGCGAAGGTCCTTCAGGCCAGGTCGGTCGAATTCGCGATGAAGTACAATGTGCCTGTGGTTGTCAGGTCGAGCTTTAACGATAACCCCGGAACACTTGTCGTTGAGGAGGATAAAGAGATGGAGAATGTGGTGGTATCAGGCGTAGCATATGATAAGAACCAGGCGAAGATTACGATCGTGGACGTCCCCGACAGGCCTGGGGTCGCGGCCAAGATTTTCGACCTCATAGCCTCATCGAACATCGTGGTCGATATGATTGTTCAAAACGTCAGCAGCGACGGCAAATCAGCGGACATCTCCTTTACCGCACCCAGGACCGATTCGAGGCGGGCGGTCGAGGTGACGGAGAAGATAGCGAAAGAACTCGGCGCAAAGAGAGTGGACCTGAGGGAAGACATAAGCAAGGTATCGATAGTCGGCGTCGGCATGAGGACCCATTCAGGCGTTGCCGCAAAGATGTTTCAGACCCTCGCCGGCCACGGGATAAACATCGTCATGATCAGCACCTCCGAGATAAAGGTCTCCTGCGTCATCGATCTTAAATTCACGGAACTTGCCGTAAGGGTGCTCCACGACGCCTTCGGTCTTGCCGAAGCGGCCAGGGCATAACGCTCATGCGGAAGATCGAAATATATGATACGACCCTCAGGGACGGAGCGCAGTCCGAAGATATTGCTTTTTCAGTCGAGGACAAGTTGAGGATCACCGAAAAGCTCGATGAACTAGGCGTCCATTACATCGAGGGCGGATATCCCGGCTCAAACCCGAGGGACATCGAATATTTCAGGAAGGTCTCCAGAGTAAATCTGGTAAATTCAAAGGTGGTCGCCTTCGGCAGCACGCACCGGCCCAAGAAAAAGCCTGCGCACGATGAGACGATGAAGGCCCTTGTCGAGGCGGCAACCCCGGTCATCACGATATTCGGAAAGACATGGGACTTCCATGTGAAGGAGGCCCTGAGGGTCCCGCTTGAGGAAAACATCGAGATCATACATGATTCCGTGGCCTTTCTGAAAAAGCACGCGGACAAGGTTTTCTTCGACGCGGAGCATTTCTTCGACGGGTATATCCATAACCCCAAGTACGCCCTCAAATGCCTGCAGGCTGCGCAGGATGCCGGGGCCGACTGCCTCGTGCTCTGCGATACCAACGGCGGGACCATCACCTCCGTCTTTGAGGAAATAGTGAAAAAGGCGGTAAAGGGATACAGCACGCCGATAGGCGTGCATGTCCATAACGACATCGAATGCGCAGTTGCAAATTCGGTGTCGGGTATAGAGCTGGGGGCCTCCCAGGTTCAGGGGACTATTAACGGCCTCGGCGAGAGGTGCGGCAACGCCAACCTCATATCGATCATACCGAACATCCAGCTCAAGCTGGGCATGCAGTGCATTACATCCGAGCAGCTTAAGAAGTTGAGGGACGTCTCGCGCTTTGTTACGGAAATCGCCAACCTCCGGCACTTTAAACGCCAGCCCTATACCGGCGACAGCGCCTTTGCGCATAAGGGCGGCATGCACGTAAGCGCGATACAGAAGCGGCCAGAGACATATGAACACATCAGGCCTGAGCTTGTCGGGAATTCCCAGAGGGTGTTGATATCCGACCTTGCCGGAAAGAGCAATATCCTGCGGAAGGCGGAAGAGTTCGGCATAAAACTATCGAGCGATTCCGTCCAGATCCAGGACATCGTGACGAAACTGAAGGACCTCGAAAACCAGGGCTTCCAGTTCGAGGGCGCCGAGGCGTCGTTTGAACTGCTTATGAAGAAGTCTCTCGGCCTTCACAAAAAGTTCTTCGAACTCATGGGGTTCAGGCTGATCGTCGAGAAACGAAAAGAGGGGGAAGACCCTATCAGCGAGGCCACGATCATGGTCAAGGTCGGGGGGCATATCGAGCATACCGCGGCGACCGGCAAGGGCCCGGTGAACGCTCTGGACAACGCCCTGAGAAAAGCACTCGAGAAATTCTATCCGGGCCTGAAGGATGTGAAACTGCATGACTATAAGGTCAGGGTCCTCACGGCCGGCAAAGGCACGAGTGCCAAGGTGCGTGTACTCGTGGAATCCGGCGACAAAGAAAGCCGGTGGGGCACTGTCGGGGTTTCTGAGAACATCATCGAGGCATCTTACCAGGCGCTCGTCGACAGCGTCGATTACAAGCTTCTTAAAGGAGAAGAATAGGGTCTTTTTCCGCCGGAATTATTCAGGCGGTAATGACAACCACTTGTCCCGTAATGTATAATTTTTCTGGATGAAAAGACTCGTAGTAAAGATCGGCAGCAACATCCTTGCCGATGAAAAAGAAGGGCTCAATACCAAACGCATCTCGTCCATCGCCGCAGATATCGCGGAACTGAAGAGTGAGGGATACGAGGTCGTGATCGTCTCTTCCGGCGCGGTCGCGGCAGGTATGCGCAAGCTCGGGCTTACGCAAAAGCCCAGGGACATACAGCTCAAGCAGGCCGCTGCAGCCGTCGGTCAGAGCAGCCTCATGTGGGCCTATGAAAAAAGCTTCGGCGAGTTTGATGCCAAGGTGGCACAGGTGCTTCTTACGCAGGAGGATTTTTCGGACAGGAAGCGGTATATCAACTCTAAAAATACACTTCTGACGTTGCTCTCTTACGGCGTCGTGCCGATTGTAAACGAAAACGATACTGTCGCCACTGACGAGATCAAATTTGGCGACAACGATAACCTTGCGGCCCTCGTCGCGGTACTTACCGAGGCCGACAGGCTCGTGATCCTTTCGGATGTGGAAGGTCTCTATACGGAGGACCCGAGGTTCAATCCGCGGGCGGAGCTCGTATCGTGTGTGGAAGAGATCACGAAGGAGATCGAAAAAAGCTCCGGCCGAACAGGCAGCAGCGTCGGGACCGGCGGCATGTATTCGAAGGTGCTGGCTGCAAAAAAGGCGGTCTCCCACTGTATCCCGGTCAACATCATAAGCGGAAAGAAAAAGGGGCTGATCAAGGCGATACTCAGCGGCAAACAACACGGCACGTTTTTCAGGCCCGGGCCATGCAGGCTCTCACACAGGAAAGGATGGATCGCCTACAGCAGCCGGACGAAGGGTTCGCTCATCCTCGATGACGGTGCGGTCAAGGCCCTAACCGGCATGGGCAAGAGCCTTCTTCCTTCGGGCATTGTCTCAGTGGAGGGTGATTTTGACCTTGGAGATTCGGTGAATTGCGCGGACCTTGGAGGCCGGCGCATCGCAAAAGGCATCGTCAATTATTCATCTTCGGACATAAGGAAAATCATGGGGAGGAAGACGTCCGAGATTGAAAGAATACTGGGCTACAAATATTCCGACGAAGCGATCCACCGCGACAACCTCGTAGTGCTGTAATCTGTTGTGGCCTCAGGCAGCACATTTTTCCCCAGCAGGTGAAGCACCGCCTGATGTCATCAGGGCCGGGTGCTGTCTGAAAAGGTAATCCTTTTGGGAATACATCCGTAACCTGATAGGGGGCCTGCGGCTCCCTCCCTTTCTTTCCACCCGTCTGCGGTTTGTGGTATATTGTATAATTGTTTTTTATTCATGTTTTTATTCGTTTTTTTTTGAGAGGTAACGTATTTGCAAGTTTCTTTTAAGGGATAATTAATGTCTAAACTTCATCTTGTCCTCGCATTTCATAACCACCAGCCGGTGGGCAATTTCGAGCATGTCCTTGAGGAGTGCTACCGGAAGTCCTATCTGCCGTTTCTCGAGACACTCCTCAATCACCCGCAACTGAAGGTCGTCCTTCATTATTCAGGCAACCTTCTGCTTTGGATGGAGGAAAAACATCCCGAGGCGTTCGATATCATAAAGACACTCGCAGAAACCGAAAGGGTCGAGCTTCTTTCGGGAGGGTTTTACGAACCGGTCCTGCCTGTGCTGCCGGAGAAGGACAGGGTGCTTCAGGTGAGCGAAATGTCTCGGTACATCAGGAAGCGCTTCGGACAATCCCCGAGGGGCATGTGGCTTGCCGAGAGGGTGTGGGAGCCCCAGATGCCGGGGTTCATTGCGAAGGCGGGCATCGAGTATGTCCCTATCGACGATCATCACTTCAAACTGACCGGCCTTGAAGAGGCCGATCTCATGGGCTACTACATTACCGAGGACGGGGGAAACGAAATTTGCGTATTCCCGGGCAGCGAGAAACTGAGATATATGATACCGTTTTGGACAGTCGACGATATCGTCTCCTATTTCAGGGAGATAGCTATGCGCGGCGGTGATCCGCTCCTGACGATGGCCGACGACGGAGAAAAATTCGGCGTCTGGCCTAATACTTTCAGACACGTGTATGAGCAGCGCTGGCTCGACAGCTTCTTCTCCGCGATAGAGAGCAATTCGGACTGGATAGAAACGACGACCTTCAAAGAGTACCGCTCAAAATTCCGCCCCCTCGGAAGGACATACCTTCCGACCGCTTCCTACAGGGAAATGGGGGTATGGGCGCTGCCCCCGAAAGAGGGCCTTGAGTACGAGCGGGTCCTTGAGGAGTTGCAAAAGATCTCCGGAGAAAGGGCAAAACAGCTTCTTAGGGGAGGGATCTGGCGATCTTTTATGGTGAAGTACCCCGAGTCCAACCACATCCACAAAAGGATGTTCATGATCAGCCGGAAGGTGCATGCGGCCGCGAGGAAGGATCCCAAGAAAGGACGCAATGCCCTCATGGAACTCTGGAAAGGTCAGTGTAACGACGCGTATTGGCACGGCGTCTTTGGCGGTCTGTATCTGCCGCACCTGAGGTCCTCGCTCTACCGTCACCTCCTCAGGGCGGAATCTTCAGCGGCCGCTATCCTTAAAGGCCGCACCACCGTCTTAGAGGGCGATTTTGACAGCGACGGATTCGACGACGTCCTGGTAACTACCAAGCACTACGCCCTGGCGGCCACCGAAAAGGGAGGCAGCATCTCGGAGCTGTCTCTTTACACGCAGGGGGTAAATATCTTTGATATCGTTTCACGACGGCCCGAGGCATATCACGCGAAGCTTGCGGCGGCATCGCATTTCGCTTCAGGGGAAACCAGGACGATCCACGACGTGCTTATGGTGAAGGAGGCGGGCCTGTCCGACCACCTTGTGTATGATTCGTACCGGAGAAACTCCCTGATAGACCGTTTTTTCTCTGCGGGCACGACCGTCGGGGAGATCGCACGGTCTTCGCACGAAGAACTCGGCGATTTTGTCGACGGCATATACGCAGTTCGCTCTTCAAAAAAGGGTGATGCCTTTTCTCTTTCCTTTTCAAGGCAGGGCCTCGCCGGAGGGCGTAAGGTGGCGATAGAAAAAACCCTGACCCCCGTCGGTCCGAAGGAGATCAGGATTGAGTACTCGCTCACAGGCGCTTACTCCGGATTGTTTGCGGTAGAGATGAATATGTCGCTGCTTGGTTCCCCTCACGCGCTTATCAAACGAGGCCCAAAGACTGTGGCCATCCGCAGCACGGAAACGCACGACAACGTGAGGGATTTCAGCATCAGGGACAAGTACCTGGACCTTGTCATTGACTTTACGTTTAACGAAGGCGTGGTCCTCTGGCATTATCCGGTCGAGACGGTCTCCCTTTCGGAAGACGGCGTCGAGAGGCTCTACCAGGGGACGTGCTTTCTCTTTATAAGAAATATAGATTTGCAGGGGAGGAAAAAAATGTGGTTTACGATGAGATTCGGGGAGGACAAAAGATGAAGCGTATAGTATTTGTCCTTATAGCCCTCTTTATTTCGGTCCAGGCGTTCGGCGCCCAGGAGGACCCTGTTACGAAACTGAAAGACGATACCATGGCGTATTTCAAGCCGCAGTCCGGAAAGGTCGTGCGTCTGGAAAACGGCAAGGTATTCGTTTCCATCGGAGAAAAAGAAGGTCTCAGGCCGGGTATGAGACTGAGGGTACTGAGAGAGGGAGCTCCGTTTGTGCATCCTGTGACAAAGGAGCTTCTGGGCAATATCGAAGCGACTGTCGGGAAGATCGAGATCAAGGACGCGCAGGCAGAGTCGTCATCGGGCAGGATCGTCGAGGGCGAGGCGAAGGAGGGCGACCGGGTCAGGATCTCCGAGACAAAGGTGAGACTCTTTTTTTGCCAGGATAAGAGCATCGATTGGTACCTGGCCGATGATTTTTACCGGAAGCTGAAATCCACCGGCAGGATAGAGATGGTGGACACTGCTCTTGAGACCGATGATGAAACAAAGGTCCTGGCGGAAGCGAAGAAGGCCGGGGCCGAGGTGGCCTTGATAGTCACGGCGAAAGAGGCCGATAAGGCGATACTGATGAGAGAGAGGCTCTACTGGGTGGACGACGGGGCGAAGTTCGTCGACACAGAGGTGAAAGTCCCGGCGGATTACGCGAAGGACCTCAAATTCGGGGAAGAGTTCTTTGCGCCGAGTGCAGGGGGGGCTATGACGATGTTCGACCTTTCCTTCGGGGCGAGGTTCATCGCGGTCGGAGATGTCTACGGAGACGGCAAACAAGAGATCATTCTCAGCACAGGCAAAGACATAAGGATATACCTGGCGGGCGCAGATCTCACCCCTATGGGTGAGATAAAAGGCTCGGCGAAAGACGATCATATCTGGATCGACACGATAGACCTCGACAAGGACGGGAAGGACGAGATCGTTGTGACCTCTATGAGAAACGATGCCGTTGTCTCCTCCGTCTATAAGGCGGAAGGTCCGGACTTCAAGAAATTGTGGGAAGGTAATTACTTCCTAAGGAGGTTGGGAGACGGACTTGTCGGGCAGGCCTACTCCGACGGTTTTTCGGGGGATATCTTTTCCGTCAAGTGGGACGGTGCATTCACGAAAGGCGATACGATAAAGACCCCCAAGGGGGTCAACATCTATGATTTCGTCTTTGTCGAAGGCGAACCGAAGGAAAAAGACATCCTGGCCTATGACGACGACGGCTACCTGAACCTCTATAACGAAAAGGGCATCAGGGTCTGGAGGAGCGGCTCATCAAACGGCGGTTTCCTTACCACATTCAAAAAACAGTCCCCAGCGATCTATGTTCCTTCCAGCTCATGGTCCGTGAAAGACAGGCTGCTCCAGAGGAGCAGGGAGGTACTTGCGGTCAAGAGGTTCGCGCTGACCGATATGGCGAAGAGCTTGGGCTATAAGAAGTCCGAGATAAGGAACTACTGGTGGAACGGGTTTTCGATGGAAGAGGGCGTCCTCATAGAGGGAGTGCCGGGGAGTATACAGGACTACGCAGTTGCCGGGGACCAGATTATGGTCCTTGCAAGCCCTTTTATGGGGGTGAAGTTCGGCAATATTCTCAAGGGCGAAAATCCTCTCGGAGTTGTATTATATATTTATTCCGTAAAAGGGAGGTAGGAGAGAGTGAGTCTGTCGGGAAATATACCGTCCCACGTCGGCGTGATCATGGACGGAAACGGGAGATGGGCACAGTTGAGGGGTCTTCCCAGGGTGGAGGGCCACAGGGTCGGGGCGGAACGTGCCAAGCAGATCATAGAATTTTCCGCCGAGATCGGGATCAAGTGTCTTACCCTCTATACCTTTTCGACCGAAAACTGGCAGCGGCCTTCCTCAGAGGTGTCGGTGCTGATGAGGCTTTTGGAGATCTATCTTAAGAAAGAATTGTCCATACTGGTGGACCGTGATATTGTCTTTAAGGTCATCGGCGAGATATGGCGGCTTCCGGAAAACATACGCGCCCTTATCCAAGAGACTCAAGAGAAGACCTCCGCCAACAAGGGCATGACCCTTGTGACGGCCTTGAGCTATAGCGGCAGGAACGAGATCCTGAGGGCGCTTAAGAGGGCTGTTGCCTCCGGCTGCAGCATGGAGGAGTTGACGGAGGATGCATTTTCCAGATATCTCGACACGGAAGGCATGCCGCCGCCCGACCTTATTATCAGGACCAGCGGGGAAAGAAGACTGTCCAATTTCCTCCTCTGGCAAAGCGCATATGCAGAGCTTTATTTTACCGATACGCTCTGGCCCGACTTCGACAGATCGGAGATGATGCTGGCTATACAGGACTTCCAGGGGAGGGAGCGCCGCTTCGGGGCCATTTCGGTGAGGTCGAATGCATCGTAAACGGCTGATCGTTGCGGCTGTACTTGTCCCGTTTTTTTATTTCTATATCATGTACCTGCCTGCAGAGTACCTGCTCTTTCTCCTCATACTCGTCTCGTCGGTGGCGCTTACCGAGTTTTACGGTATGCTCCGTCTCAGGCCTGCGCTCAAATACGCGGGTGTGGCCAGCGGGGCCGCGATGCTCGCGGTCTTCTTCGGGGCGAAGTATTTTTTTATAGAGACGCTGCTTCTTTGCACAATGGCGATTATGGGGCTTAGACTGTTTATGAAGAGGGACCCCGCGTCTTCCCTTTCTGAAGTGGCTGCGGTCGTCCTGGGCCTGGTGTACATACCGGGCCTTCTCACTTTTCAGCTGAGTCTTGCGAAGGCCGGGCCTGTCTGGATCGTCTTGCTCTACGTATCTGTCTGGGTGTCGGACAGCTCGGCCTATTATGTAGGAAAAGGTCTCGGCAAGAGAAGACTCTACCCGGAGGTCAGTCCCAATAAGACGGTGGCGGGAGCAGCGGGTTCGGTGATCGGGGGGGGTGCGGGCGCACTCCTTGTCAGGTCTATGCTGATGAGACAGGTTTCGCCGTTTCACGCAATCATACTGGGCTTCTCCATCGGCATCGCAAGCATCATCGGGGACCTCGTTGAATCGATGTTCAAGCGTGACGCCGGCATAAAGGATTCGGGGACTATCCTGCCGGGCCACGGCGGCGTCTTGGACAAGCTCGATAGCGTGACGTTTGCGGGGCCCGTCTTTTACTTGCTCTGTACAGGCCTCGGTCTTCTCGGTTAGCCGCTGGAAAACAAAAAACAGAAGGGAACATATTTAGTATAATTAGTGGTATGAAAAGATTGACGATACTCGGCTCGACGGGTTCCATAGGCCGAAGCACACTTGATGTTGTCGCCAGAAACATGCACGACTTCAAGGTCGTGGCCCTCTCGGCAGGCAGAAATATTGACCTTCTGGAAAGCCAGATAAAGACCTTTAGTCCCGATGTCGTGGCTGTCGCTGACGAGGGGACTGCGCTGGCCCTGCGCAAAAGGGTCAACGGGCCAGAGGTACTTGCAGGGGCGGAGGGCATCAACAGTGTTGCTTCATATGAACGGTCCGATTTTGTGATATCGTCCATCGTCGGTTCTGCCGGGCTGATGCCTACGATGGCGGCCATAAAGGCCGGCAAGGCGGTAGGCCTTGCCAACAAGGAGGCCCTTGTCATGGCCGGAGGGCTCGTGATGGCCGAGGCAAGGAAAAGAGGCGTCAAGATCATCCCGGTCGACAGTGAGCATAGCGCCGTGTTTCAGTGCCTCGAGGGGCATAAAAGGGCCGGTATCAGAAGGATAATCCTTACCGCCTCGGGCGGTCCCTTTGTCGGTAAAAAGCGGACCGAGCTTAAAGATATTACGGCAAAAGAGGCGCTTAAACACCCTAACTGGAGTATGGGGAAAAAAATTTCGATCGATTCCGCCACGCTGATGAACAAGGGGCTCGAGGTGATAGAGGCCTGCTGGCTGTTTGATATGCCCGCCGAGAAAGTGAGCGTGCTTATTCATCCGCAGAGTATCGTGCATTCTCTGGTCGAATTCATAGACAGGAGTTGTCTTGCGCAGATGTCCATGCCGGATATGAAGGGGCCGATATCCTACGCGCTCTCTTATCCCGACAGGATAGGCGACCCTATCGCTCCTCTTGAACTGGATGCGATCGGGAGCCTGACGTTTAGGAACCCGGACCATGAGACATTCCCCTGTCTCTCCTATGCATATGATGCGATAAAGGCCGGCGGGACGGTGCCCTGCGTATTAAACGCCTCCAACGAAGTGGCGGTCAACGCATTTTTGGACGGCAGGATCGGGTTCAACGGGATATCTTCGGTGGTCAGGAAGACCGTAGACAGTCATAAGGCGGGTCCCGTTGCCGCCTTGGAAGATGTGATGGATGCGGACAGATGGTCGCGTGAGACGGCTGAAAAATGTGTTAAGGAGTCAAAAAGATGACGATGATTTACGCGCTTGTCCTTCTCGGGGTCCTCATATTTGTGCACGAGCTGGGACACTTTATCTTTGCGAAACTTATGGGGGTGAAGGTGCTTAAGTTCTCCCTCGGTTTCGGTCCGAAGGTGATCGGGAAGACCCACGGGGAAACAGAATACGTGATATCGGCCGTACCGCTGGGCGGTTACGTCAAAATGCTCGGACAGGAGGACATGCCTGCGGAGGCACAGGAGATACCGGAGGCGGAAAAACACAGGGCGTTTAATTTCCAGCCGGTATGGAAGAGGTTCGTGATCGTCCTTGCCGGTCCGCTCTTCAACCTCATCTTTGCGGCCGTCGTATTTTTCTTTGTATTTGTAAACGGCGTCCCCTACCTGCTTCCCGAAGTGGGTGAAGTGACTGCCGGCTCTCCTGCGTCTAAGATCGGACTGATGAAAGGCGATGCGGTCGCGGAGATCAACGGTACCCCTATTAAGAGATGGGACGACATGACCGCCATCATCCATAATAGTCCGGGGAAAGAGCTTTCGCTGAAGATCAAAAGAGGGGCAACGACTTTTGCCGTGGCGGTCACTCCGCAGAAAAAGACGGTGAAAGACCTTTTCGGCAAGAGCCAGGATGTCGGCCTGATCGGCATTGCTCCTTCGGGGAAGACCGCCTTGAAACAGGAGGGCGTTATCGGTGCGCTGGTCCTTGGGGTGCAAAGGACCTGGGAGCTTTCCGTGCTTACGCTCGTATTTATCGTGAAACTGATACAACAGATAATACCCGCCGATACGATCGGGGGCCCTATTATGATATTCCAGATGGCGGGCCAGCAGGCCTCCCAGGGAGCGTCAAATTACTTCACCTTCATGGCGGTCATAAGCATCAATCTTGGTGTGCTCAATATCCTTCCGATCCCGCTTCTTGACGGCGGACATCTCCTTTTTTTCGGGATTGAATTTGTGAGGCGAAAGCCCCTTAGCGAAAAGGTCCTTCTTGTGGCCCAGAGGGTAGGCCTCGCGCTGCTTGTCGCCCTCATGGTGTTTGCCTTGTACAATGATATCCTCAGGCTGGTGACCGGGAAGATGCTGCCCTGATGAAACATCTCATCAAGGTAAAGATCTATTACGAAGATACGGACTGCGGGGGCGTTGTCTATTATGCGAATTACCTGAAGTATTTCGAGCGGGCGAGGACTGAGCTGTTTGAATCCCGGGGCATGGACCTGAAGAAACTCATGGACGAAGGTATTTTCTTTGTCGTCGTGGAGGCAAATCTGCGATACCTTTCCCCGGGAAGATACGGCGATATTTTTTCCGTCGAGACCTCGGTCGGCAAGATCGGTGCCGCCTCCATACTATTCGGCCACAGGGTCCTCAGGGAGGGCACCGGAGAGAGCATCGTCGAGGGGTCTGTGAAGATCGGCTGTGTAGGCCGGAACCTAAAGCCCATGAGGCTCAGAAGTGACATAAGCGGGGCATTCAAGGATTTTGCGCAGCTTGCCGGCATGACGGACGGATAAGGGATGAGGCCCGCTTCCTTAAAACGCCAGATCTCCTCGGGAGGGGTAATATTCCGGAAGGGCCCGGGCGTTTTGGAAGTGGTACTTGTCTCTGTGAGGGGCGGGAAATACTGGTGTCTTCCGAAGGGGATCGTCGACAAAGGGGAGACCCCGGAGATGACGGCAGTTCGCGAAGTGAGGGAGGAATCGGGTCTGTCGGGCAGGATCATCGATAAACTCGGAGAGATCGCGTACTGGTATTACATACGAGGAGAAAACACAAAGTGCAGAAAGACAGTGCATTTTTATCTTATGGAATACGAAAGCGGTAATACCTCGCAGCATGATTCCGAGGTCGATGACGCCGTCTGGTTCCCCTTTGAAGCGGCGTTGCAAAAGATCAGCTTCAGCGGCGACAGGACGATCCTTGAGAAGGCCAGGGCGCGCCTTGGAGAGCTCGGGAAGGGTACATGAAAAAGGTAGTTGACAGAAGCACGCTCAGGGAAATCTGCGGCAGGCTGGCAGGGCAGGGCAAAAAGATAGTCTTTACGAACGGCTGCTTCGATATAATCCATAAAGGTCATGTGAGATATCTGAGGCGGGCAAGGAAACTGGGCGACGTGCTCATCGTCGGGCTCAATTCCGATAAGTCGGTCGCCCTCATAAAGCCCGGAAGACCGATCAATTCCCAGAAAGATCGCGCGGAGGTCCTGGCTGCGCTTTGCATGGTCGATTATGTGACTGTCTTTGATGAGCGGACCCCCTACACGTTGATCAGGTCGTTGAGACCGGATGTGCTCGTAAAGGGCGGGGATTGGAAGAAAAAAGAGATAGTGGGGTCTGATATCGCAAAGGAAACATACAGTCTCCCTTATGTAAAAGGCGCTTCCACGACGCGCATTATCGAAAAGATACTCAAAACAGAACTGTAATATTGGAACTTCTTTCCCTCATAAATAAAGTCGTCCCTTCTTCGTTTCCGGAGACGTGCCGTATCTATAACCTGAAGGGATCATCGGTCGCCCTCTTGCTTGCTCTTCAGGAGAAACCCTTTGTCGCCGTAGAACAGGGGGAGACCGGCGCCCGCCTCCTTAAAAAAGATATCCTTTTTTATCGGGAGATAACGGGGAGCGGCGGTTCCGTGGTCGTTCTGCCGGAGCCGGAGGGGCCGGAGGCGGCAGGGGCCAGGGCCGCGCTTCTGTACGAAATGGGAGAGCGGGACTCTGTGGTCACTTCCTCGGCCAATATTGTCTCGACATTGCATACTGGCGAATCCCTCCTTGAAGACATGCTGGAGCTTAAAAAGGGCGCTACATGGGAGAGGGCCGGGTTTGAAGAGGCACTCGTCAGTCTGGGATATGTGAGGACCGCAATGGCTGCGGAAAAGGGAGAATACAGCCGGAGGGAATGGATTGTGGACATTTTTCCCTCAACGTCCGAGGACCCGATCAGGGTCGAATTTTTCGGGGACGAGATAGAGCGGATCAGGTTTTTTGATACGGGGTCTCAGAGGTCGACGACCGACCTCGATGGATTCATGCTTTTCCCGGCGAAAGAAGCCCAAGAGATAAGGCATTTGACCGACGTGCTGGGGGGCAGAAAGTTTTTCTCTCTTTATCCTGAATCTGAAGGAGACGCACTTCCCGAAGATACGATCTATCTTTCACGGTTCTCCTTCGAAGCAGGCAGCCCTTTCCCCGAAGACGAAGGGGACGATGATTCTATCTCGGTCCCCCAGATAGACGCGGGGGTCCTTTCGGTAAAAGGGCATGGTATCCTGCCGGATGAAAGAAAGAGTGTAGAGGACCTGCCTGAGACGATCAGGGGTATATCAAGAGACAACAAGGTAGTCATCGTCGCCTCTTCCACCGGACAGTCCGAGCGGCTCAAGGATTTGTTCAGGGACCGGGAGATGATCGTACCTGTCATCGATGTCGGGGAAGTTCGCGATTACAAAGGCGGCATCACAATAGTAGTAGGCGGGCTGTCCTCCGGAGTATTCCTGAGGGGACTCCTTATTCTTACCGAAAAGGAAATATTCGGCGAGAGGCCGGCCTTCAGATCGATACGAAAGTCGAAGGTGGCGAACCTTCTGGTCTCCCTTGACGATATCACTCCCGGTGATTTTGTCGTACACAGGGACCACGGCGTCGGGCGGTTCTCCGGTGTTGTCAGGCAGAAGAGGGACGACATCGAGCTTGAGCTCATGCTCATCGAATATGAAGACGGTCGCCTCTATATCCCGGTCCAGTCGATCCAGATCATATCCAAGTACCGCTCGGAAGAGGGGGTCCTCCCGAAAATAGACAGGCTCGGCGGCAAGACCTGGCAGAAAAAGAAAGAGCGTGTCAAAAAGAAAGTGCAGGAGATGGCGGCAAAACTCCTCGCACTGTATGCCGACAGAAGGGTGGCGCGGGGGTTTACGTTCAGTCCCGACACCGATCTGCACAGGGAGTTCGACAGTTTCTTTGCCTATGAGGAGACGCCGGACCAGTTGAAGGCGATAGAAGATCTCAAGAAAGACATGGAATCCGAGGTCCCCATGGACAGGCTCCTTTGCGGGGACGTGGGCTATGGAAAGACCGAAGTTGCGATGCGCGCCGCATTCAAAGCGGTGTATGACAACAGGCAGGTCGCGGTCCTCGTCCCTACGACCATCCTTGCTGAGCAGCATTATAGGACCTTCAAAGAAAGGTTCTCGGGCTTTCCGGTAACTATAGATTTTATGAGCAGGTTTAAATCGAGGAAAGAGATCGATATCACGTTAAAGGGCATCGCAAAGGGTGAAGTGGATATCGTGATAGGCACGCACGGGCTCCTCTCGAAGAAGGTAGAGTTCAGCAGGCTTGGGTTACTGATAGTAGACGAAGAGCACAGGTTCGGTGTCGGCCAGAAGGAAAAGATAAAGGAGATAAGCAAAAATATCGACGTCATGACGCTTACGGCAACTCCGATCCCCCGGACTCTCCATATGGCCCTCTCCGGCATACGAAACATAAGCGTCATCGAGACGCCCCCGGAGGAGAGGCTTTCGGTAAAGAGCATCGTCACGGTATTTAACGACAAGCTTGTGAAGGAAGTGATAACCTCTGAGCTTCAGAGGTCCGGACAGGTCTTTTTCGTTCATAACAGGATATGGGACATTCATAAGATATCCCGGCGTATCCAGGAACTCGTTCCTCAGGCCGTGATAGGCATCGCACACGGTCAGATGCCGGAGAAGGAACTCGAGGAAGTGATGCACAGGTTCTTTGCGGGCGAGGTCAATGTCCTCGTTTCGACCGCCATTATCGGTTCGGGATTGGATATCCCGAGGGCCAATACGATCATCATACATATGGCCGACAGGATGGGACTTGCCGACCTTTATCAGCTAAGGGGCAGGGTGGGAAGGTCGAGTGTAAAAGGGTATGCCTATTTTCTTGCGCCGCCCGAGCCGGTGCTGACCGGGGAGGCGAAAAAGAGGCTCCAGGCCGTGCAGGAGATGAGCTATCTGGGGGCGGGGTTCAGGCTTGCGCTTAAGGACCTGGAGATAAGGGGCGCGGGGGAGATCTTCGGGGCCGAGCAGTCAGGGCATATCAACGAGATAGGCTTTGATCTCTATATCGAGATGCTGGAGAAGGCCGTTGCCGAGTTAAAGGGCATGGATATAAAAGATGAGCCTGAGCCGGCGATCGAACTGAAGACCACGGCCTTTATCCCCGAGGAATACATCGAAGACGTGACGCTGAGGCTCAGTTTTTACCGGAGGATCGCCTCTTTGAAATCCGCGAAGGAGGTTTTCGATTTCAAGGATGAAATGAGAGACAGGTTCGGGAAACTTCCCGAGGAGGTGACGAACCTTCTTAAGATCATGCATCTAAAGCTGCTGGCCAGGGCCTTATCGATAACGAAGATACAGGAGGCAGGTAAGAAGGTGCGAGTTGTCTTTTCGCCGGACACGCCTGTACAGCCGGAAAATATCTTCGCTCTGCATAATAAGAAAAAGAGGCCTGTCAAATTCCTCCCTGACGGGTTCGAACTCGATCTTAATGGGGATGTGTGGGAGAAAATTTATGAGACGGTGTACGGGGCACTTGAGGAACTCGTTGAAAAAAGTGGAACGGTGATAGCGGCGTAAGAATACTCGAGTCAGTGATCTCCTGCTACGGCATTCAATAGGTATCATGGAGTATTGATGATGACGATCTGTTTGCCTCCCTGTAACGGGACCAACCCCTTAAGGAAAGTGCCCGGGTGCGAAACCGGCAACGGTCCTGCCTTCTGAGAAAAGAGATTAAACAAAGAAATGTGTGTATTTATTAGTATGGGTCTGGTATAATGAAAAAAGGTGAAGAAATGTAGCATCCTCATAAGCTTTCTCAGTGTCGTTTTTTCTGTGTTTTTTTTGGTCGTCACAGGCGGAGCAAAGGCCGAGACGCAGGACGGAGCTAAGAAAGATCTCGTCTCAGTACTCCATCTTGAAGCCGCCGGTCTTCTTGGGACAGTGGGCACTCCCGGGGAGAGTAAAGATCGCGAGACCAGCCCTGTGCGGAGATTATTAGTCCCAATGAAAGAGGGACTCAATGCCTTCCTTGATCTTACCTCGCCGCCTTATCCGGGCCTTGAGCCAAAAGACAACAGCCGCACAGATTACCGGGCGGTCGTCGGTTTCCATTTCCGGCTCAGATAATCTCAGGTATGGAGAGGCAATCTTTTGCTTATCGTATTTACCCCCTCTCGAAAAAATAAATAATACCTTCCTTCTCAGGCAGCCTAAGATTCAATTTTTCCCGGGTAATTAGCTGGAGGAAACATTCGGCGACAACAGATGGGTGGTGTGGTCCATTGATCCGATTGACAAGGCACTTCTTTTTATCTATAGTTTGAGTAGGGAATGATGACAAGGAATCAAAGCGAATCCAATCGTGTAATCTGTGTTTCGAAGAAAGGGAGAAGCATATGGATAAGATACTAAGGATCGATATGGGGGCCGACGGGGGTCCCAGGGCAAGTACAGTACCTTTGGGCCAATATGCCGGGTTTGGAGGCAGGGCTATGACCTCTGCGATAGTCTCACAGGAAGTTCCGCCTCTTTGCCATCCCTTGGGGGCCGAAAACAAGCTGGTGATAGCCCCTGGTATGTTGAGCGGGACCGCAAGCGCCATGTCCGGCCGAATTTCTGTGGGCGGCAAGAGTCCGCTCACCGGCGGCATTAAAGAGGCAAACTCCGGAGGGCAGCCTTCCCAGGTGCTGGCCCGGCTGGGGTATGCCGCAATTGTGCTTGAAGGGAAACCGAAAAACAACGACCTTTTCAAGGTCTTTATCAACAAGGACGGGGTAAAGATCTCAGTCGACAACAGTCTTAAAATGCTCCCCAATTATGATCTTGTCGCAAAGATGAAGGCTGAATACGGCGATAAGATCTCCTGCATCTCGATCGGACCTGCCGGAGAGATGAAGATGGCCTCCGCAACAGTGGCATTTACCGATATAGAATTACGGCCTACCCGCCATGCCGGACGCGGCGGCCTGGGCGCGGTCATGGGTTCAAAGGGTGTTAAGGCTATTGTCCTTGACGATACCGGCATGCCGATGCGGACGCCAAAGAACCCGGAAGAATTCAAAGCGGCAAACAAGAGGTTCGTCGACGGCCTCAAGAGCCATGCAGTAACAGGCCAGGGACTTCCGGCCTATGGCACGAATGTGCTGACGAACATTCTGAACGAGGTCGGAGGGTATCCCACGTATAACTTCAAACAAGGCCGCTTCGACGGTGCTTCAAAGATCAGCGGTGAGACACAGGCCGAAACCGAGAAGACGCGCGGGGCGAACCCGACCCATGGCTGCCACCGCGGCTGCGTCATCCAGTGCTCCGGCACATATAATGACAAGGACGGCCACTACCTCACCAAACAGCCTGAATACGAAACCGTCTGGGCCCATGGCGGCAATTGCGGCATCAGCGACCTTGACAAGATAGCCATGATGGATTTCCTCGATGACAATTACGGCATCGACACGATCGAGACGGGAGCAACCATCGCCGTTGCCATGGAGGCGGGCCTGGCCGAGTTCGGAGATGCCGATGCAGCTATCGGGATGATACATGAGATCGGCAAAGGCACGCACCTCGGCCGCATCCTGGGCAGCGGCGCTGCTGTCACCGGCAAGGCCTTTGGTGTCGAGAGGGTGCCTGTGGTCAAGGGTCAGGCAATGCCTGCCTATGACCCCCGCGCTGTCCAGGGCATCGGTGTCACCTACGCTACAAGCCCGATGGGCGCAGACCACACAGCAGGATACGCCGTTGCCCAGAACGTCCTGAAGGTGGGAGGCGACGTTAATGCGCTCAAACCCGAGGGACAGGTTGAGCTTTCGAGAAATCTCCAAATTGCGACCGCTGCGATCGACTCTACCGGCATGTGTCTTTTTATCGCCTTTGCAGTGCTCGATCAGCCCGACACGTTCCAAGCGCTCTTAGATCTGCTCAATTCCTTCTATGGATTGAGCCTGACCGGCGACGGGGTGACCGATCTCGGGAAAAAGGTCCTTAAGATGGAGCGGGATTTCAATGCCCGGGCCGGCTTCACAGCTCAGCATGACCGGTTGCCGGAGTATTTCAAGTCAGAGAAGTTTGCTCCTCACAACGTTACCTTCGGGGTGAAGGACGAAGACTTGGACAAGGTCTTCAACTGGTGACCCTGAACATTTGTTTTAATAAAAGGAGGGACCGGCGTCCCTCCTTTTTTGTGCTCCCCGCAGATGCAGGTGCACCAAATAATTGGAGACCCTGATTACTCATACCGACATGGACATAAAGAATATAGAATCGTGGCCCCATATAGCATTTATTGTAGATGGAGCACTTATGTCAGATTTTTTCCTTCTGCTTCAACAGGGGGTGACGATCAGGTCCCGCACCGGATGCAGCGTGACCGCATTTCTCAGGGAAGAGCTTGGGACGGACATTGAGACAATCAAAAAGATACAATCCGTTATCCTTGATGGTAGCCCGGTCGATGACCTGGAATCAGCGGTGATAAAAGACGGCTCGGTCCTCGCCCTCTCAGCTGCCATGCCCGGACTCGTCGGCGCGACGCTCAGGCGGGGAGGCACATACTCCTCCTTCCGCAATGCGATCACCTATAGAGAGACACAGGAAGAGTGTGTTAAGGGAGAGGGTCTTGTACAAATTAAAATCTTCAATCTCCTTATGGCTGAGTTGGGCCCCGGCCTGCTGCAAAGGGGTGTTGTCATCAGCAACGAAGAATTTATCCGCTTCGCGACCGGGCAATCTCAGGATTTCTGGCGGGGATGCAGACGAATCATCCTCGATGGTAAACCCCTGGAGGCCGGGGAACTCCAGGATACGGCATGGTTGTCAGGAAAGGGACAGATTTTTCTTTCGGTATCTTCAGATAAGGGGTAGTGGGCTTACAAAAAAGAGTTAGTTATCATTCCGGCGACTTGATCCGGGAATCCAGTGTTCTGCTATGGATCCCGGGGCAAGCCCGAGGATGACAATCTTAAATGCTTGTTTTTTATTTGTCATTCCCGCAGGTCTCAAGCGGGGATCCAGTGAGTATCATGATCATTTTAACTTATTTACGAACGAACTTATAATTTCGATAAATACAGGCAAACGAAAGGAGGACGTGCATTATGCCGGATACACCAGGCGAAGGCGCAACAACCGGTGAAAGGAACAGTTGTCTTGATATCTCACTTCAGTCAGTGGCTTCACATATACGGGCGAGTGACGGCAGGGAGGTCCCTTTTACCAGAGCGATTCTGACTATTCGCAATATGTGTGGTTCCGAGGTGGTCAACGTTGAGCCGCACGCCACACTCGGCCAGGAGGGAGGGACCGTCCAGGATGTTACGAGTTCCTTCTTGCAATCGGCTTATTCATCAATCCGTCCCGGCGGGACGGCAAGTTGGGATGTGTTCGACCTCCTTATTCCTGCACACCCCGGGGCAGCCAGCAAGATCCATATGTTTGGTTACCGTGCGGCCCTGAACTGGAGGTTCGAGCTCGCGGCGTGGGCTTAATACCGGCCTTCCGGCTCTTCCATAGCGGTACAGACCCCGGTCTCGCGATGGGCCTTGAGATGGAGTGTCGAAAATCCTTCAACCGGAGAAGTGGAACTCACCATCGAAGACCTGAAGGGCTGAGCGTGAGCCTTTGAAATTTCGTCCCGCCTATCAGCGGCTGGAACAAGCATGCCTCAAGACTTGGGTGTGCATCGGCCCGGGCAATACTGCAAATATATTCTTAGAGGATGGGGTTCTTTATCGATTCCATAAAAGATTTTACCTCAAGACCTCAAGAATAACATGCCACCGCTGGCGATGGCTTAATATCGATTACTTCTTTTCGACGGGGTATTTGGCCTCGGACCATTCTCTCCAGCCACCTTTGAGAGCCTTTGCTTTGAAGCCTTTCGCAATCAGTTGTTTCGCCACACGGGCGCTCGTGCCCTCATTTGGTCAGGCGCAGTAAAGGACTATATCCTTGTCTTTCGGCAAGGTGCCGGCCCAGGCATCAACCGTCTGTGGATCCATTCGTACGGCGCCGGCAATCTTTTCGTTACTCATTTCCCAGTCGTTCTTTGTCCTCACATCAAGAAGAACCAGACCCGATGACGCAAGTTGAGCCCTCAGCGCGTCCTTTGTAACGCGTGGCACATCGCTGGTGCCCTGTATTTTCGCACACGCCGTCAGCAAAACGAGAACTCCAAGGATTGCGAGAGACAACACTTTTTTCATATGCCCTCCATCCACTTTCGCATTGATCAAGATGTCAATCAAGGCATCCGAACTTTCATGATATTATTCTAACCTGACTGAAGCCCGGTTGTGAATTGCCATGTGTTCAATGCAAATTATACCAAATTCATTTATCGGGGCTTTCAGGAAGGAAGCACCCCCTCTTATGGTTATCGCGGGAGGCGTAAAATGCAGAGGGCTTGTTTATGTATGCCATATCTCGCCCGAACTAAGAGCGGTGAGGTGTTCACTCAATCATTCGTAAGAGGAGAACAATCCCAAAGATAAAAGAGAATATTCCAATATAGACCAGTGCCATGCCGATCCATCTAATAAGATTGTACTCCGAATCGTTGGAGTTATATGTCTTGCGGGAATTGATTGCAATTTCTCTTATCGCGAGTGCCGCCTGTGCAATTATAACTGTGAATGGGGCTGAAACAATGAGGCTTAAAGCTACATAACGGGCGAATGCTCTCTCAATAATGATGCCGAATTGGTTTGTGTCCATAGTCCCTCCACTTGTTTAAATGCAAATGTGCTTCTGTTGAGCCAACTGAACTTCGCAATTATATCATGTTCGGCGACGAGGATTCAGAGAAAAGAATGTTGCATAGATCTCATCTTATGCCCTGGCACGTCTTTCGCCCCGAACTCCGCACGGGCTTTTTGTTTGATCCACCACGCTATACGTAACAAAACCTGCTTTTTCTTTTGTTGTCAGTAGGTTAAAGCCTACTATTTATAAGCTCTTTTTGTTCCCATTCAAAGTTATCAGCTTCTTATCGGTTGGGTCCTCTGCAATACAATCTCTATGGCCTTGAAGTAATCTCTCTGTACTTTGAGATTGGAGACTCTACAGTAACATTGAGTTGTTGTAATCCGGCTGTGGCCCAATAGATCCTGTATGGTAACGAGATCGGCATCGGCGTTCAGGAGCTGTGTCGCCATAGTATGTCTCAAGTGATGACAGGATACAGCTTGTTCCAGTCCTCTGTGCGTAGTGTTCAATCCTCTTTTGAATGCCGCGAACTGATATCGGCTTTCCCCTCAGCGGCCCCTTCTGCACTAAGAACACTCTTTTCTCCTTCGACCATTTCCGTTTCTGCATATACGCCTCTAAGGCACTCTGGGCATCTTCACTCAGGTAGACAACCCTGTCCTTGCCGCCTCTGCATTGAAGACATAAAGCTGTCTCTCGATACTCTATCGCATCTACTGTCATCGTCAACATTTCAACACGCAGACCACACCTGAGCATTAGCATGAACATGGCTCGATCTCTGGTGTCGTTGATCTCCCTAAAGAGAGTCACAATCTGTTCGTCTCTTAGATGTTTGGGCAATGGCCTGGGCAGACGAAGCCTATAATTCTTTCTTACCGGATTGGTAAGAGGCATTCTCTCATCTTCGATCAGATAATCGTAGAAGGCATGGATGCAGCCGAAATGACAGTTGATAGTCTTTGGTTTCATTCTCCTTCTCAATAGATGGTCCATATACGCATCGGTTTCTTTGTGGGTTATTTGCTCCAAAGAAACCTGCGACCAGACATTGAAGTGACCGAGGATATTCATGTAGTTTTTTACAGTGTTGGCCGAACAGTTCCTTCGCTTTAGGAACCTTCGGTACTTGGCAATCAGATCAGTAAGCCCCATTAATGCCTCCTTGCTCGATGATTTCCATGGCACGGAAGTATTCCTCTTCACGGCTCTTATCTGTCAGACGGGCATATCGTCGGGTCATCTCTATATCGCGGTGGCCCAACAATAACTGCAAGACATTCCAGGCGCATGCCGGCATTGAGCAGTTCACTTGCGAAGGTATGCCGAAGGCTGTGGATTGTGTAGCCTTTGTGTTGGAGCCCTTTTCTCTAAACTATGTAAAGTTTTTCGGGCCGAGGTATAACATAAGTATCCTCAGACCATGAAGAGATATTTATTGTTTATTTCTCTGTTTAACCCGGCGCCCTAAGGCCATCAGTGCATCATCACTCAGATAAACCACTCGCCCAAGATAGTTCTTTTCGCCCTCATAGATGTGTATCTTCCTCTCACGGACATCAAGATCTATCATCTTCAAGCTGAGAAGCTCACCGATTCTCATGCCTGTCCGTAAGAGCACGAGGATTAGGGCACGGTCACGAATCTCCTTAATGACACCAAGAATCTTTCTGACATCGCCCGGCGCAATGGCCCTCGGCAGGAATCGGGATCTTCGATTTTAAATCTTGTATTTGTATCTGACAGTAATGATATCCTGTTCGATCAGAAAACAAAGAAAAGCAAAAAGCACTAGCCGTATGTTCAGGACGTGTTGTCTTAAGCCCCGATCCTGCTCGCGTTCGACAAACGCCTCCAGGTCGTTACTGGCAATCGCCTCGATATGACTCTTCCCCTGGCCACCATAGAAAATGAGAAAGGAACTCACAGCGACGAAGCTGCCTTTAAGAGTACTTGGCCTGTGGTTCATTCTCCACTTGTTGCGCATGTAGCTCTCGAAATGCTCTCTGCCGGGAAGGTCTAACTTAGAGATCCTCTGAAGAATACGATCAATGGGGGGCTGGTAATTGACTACTTCGATGTCACTGACGATTGCTCTGAGAATTGAACCTGCTTTGGTCATCATTCCTCCTCTTTCTATTTGAAAAAGCAGGATTTATCATGACCCTCAGTGCACTTGAGGTTCAATCCATTTTGTTACGTATAGCACCGACATAATGATAGATCATGCATATCGAATCTATTATGATTTCTCTAAACATAATCGTTAACGACGAGACTCAGGGGATCGCGGGGGAGGTTTTGACCGGCCGTTATTTCTTTACGGGAGTCCGGATAAATTCCAGAAGGTCCGCCATCTCTCCTTTTTTAAGTTGAGGCCAGGGAACACCTTTCTCTCCTGTCGCCTCTCTGCATTTTGATGCTGTGATTCCAGATACTGGCTACGATTTCGGTCGGCTGGCTGTTCCGGTATTTGGAGAGATCGATATACATCAGTGTTCCGCGTTTCCCGTCCAGTCCGTGACATTGTGCGCACCCGATAGTCTGAAAAGATCTTTTTCCCTTTCGATGCATCCCCGGGCTCATCCGTATAATGGAGGAAGTAAAGATAGGCGAGGAGATCGGTCATTTCTTTCGCGGTGAACCGGGGAACCTCGCACTTGCGTTGGGGCTCTCGTGAACAGGATCATCTCAGGGCTCTTGTTCCACATGCTCGAAGCGATCTGGGTGAGGCTCGTATAAAAGGACTCCGCTCTTTTCCCGAGATCGATGCCTTCCTTTGCGCCTTCGCCATGGACTGAATGGCACTTGGTACATCCCTTGGCATTGAAGACCGCCCTGCCTTCCTTGGGATTACCGGGTTTGAAGAAAAAAGGCTCTTCCGCCCCCTTTGCCTTTGTCTTGATATAAGCCAGCGTATCCATCATCTCAGTTTCCGTTCAAAATTGGGCCACTCTTTCCGCTCCGCACCATGCGGGCCATCATCCGCAGGCTGTGATTCCACATCGCCTGGCTCATGAAAACCGGCGAAGCGTTCCGGGGAAACTCATCGAGCCCGGGCCCGCCGTCTTTGCCTCTGCCCGAGACACGATGACAGGAGTTGCAGCCCTTCTGAGTCGAAGAGGTATTCCCCTGAGCGGCATCTCCGGGCTTATCAAAGAATCTGAGAAAATAGAGATAGGCGGTGATCTCGGTAAATTCCTGACCGGTCAGCGTTGGTTTGGTGATCCCCTCTTGTTCCATGCCCGCGATCATGGAGGGAGTATGGTTCCAGATCTCCGCTGCCAGATCCAGTCTGGGTGCCGCCGAGACTGATAATGCCAAGATCCGGCCCGGTCTTTCCTCCCTCACCTTTGACGGCATGGCATTTCACGCATCCCTTGCTTACAAACAGCTGGCCCCCTTTGGATGGGTCTTCAGGAAGTATTTGGGCAACGGCAGATGTCGAGGCCAAGAGAAGGACAATGATGATTCCGTTTGATATTATCGTACCTATCTTCAAGGTAAATCCTCGACACGGAGATTGCTAATGTTCTAAACTAAGTTCGTTCAACGCTAACCCATGAAGTTACCGTAAATATAGTTGTCGATAATAAGTGTTCCATATGTCTCAGTTACAGGAAGGAGTTATAAAAATCGTCTTGTCATATTCTGTTTAAATTATTAGATCAGACTCATTCGCATCATAATATTTAGCTATCTTAATGTTGCGAAAAGGCTTTCTCCAATCTTCAACATATTTTTTAGATACGCCGTACGCTCGTCTCCTATAATGATGTTGTATAGCTATTTTTAATAATTCGATAGATATAGAATAAAGAAAAACTCTTAGATGTCTTTCAAGGATCTAACAGGATAAATAACATGAACCCATTTTAAAAAGACATACCCTTTTCGTGTTGCGTGCATAAAAGATTGTAATTAACGAAAAGTGTGTATTCGTGAGGTTTTAATTGCTCTTTGACGAACGTTGCCCGTCCAAATTTTATGCCGGGAGGATCTAATTCAATTTCTTTTTGTTTAAAGACACATATTAGCTTCCTTAATTAAAGTATATTCACTATACTGCGACGCTTGTCTTTTGCTCTAATAATTTTTTACGCTGCCCACAACTCCAGAGGAGATATTTATTCCATAATAAAAAAGCGGTAACCAGTTTTTAAAGGCATTATTTATACTTATGCATCCTGAGTCCTCAATGCCCAAAGCCGTTCTTGTCTTAAGTTGGCTACATAATAATACTTAGCTTTTTCCAATGTATTATCTTTTAACATCCACTCTAGATATATAGAAACTTCGAATAAGGCTCGTTCCTGCAAGTGTGAAGGATATATAGCGGCATTAGATATAAGATATTTGGACGGCATCGAACATCCAGACGCGACTGTTTTAAGAAGATTCTAATATGATAGCAAGTCAAATCATCACTTGACTTTAGTAGAGAATAGGAAATAATGTTGCACATATTCGAGATATCTGCCAAATCCTTCTATATGTATTATCCTTTGTTCTTGATTGAGGTATGTATATCGCGATCAAGTAGATATTCATCATTATTCTTTCACCTTCTTCCCCGCGCAAAAACGTTATTAGACCGTAATTGCACTAACAACGGAAATCCGATGTTATTCAAGCAGTTATTAGACGGAAACCGCTCCGATAATATCGGAATTTGTATGTTAGCCAGATAAAAGCTTGGCCTCCCCATAGTTGATTAACGAGGACCTGCCCCCCGAAAAATGTGCCACACGTAATTAGAGTGTAGGCATAATATAAACACTCTAAGCAGGGAGGCAAGGATGAAAAAGGTCAGATATTCGGAGGAACAGATTATCAGCATAATCAAGGAAGCAGAGGCAGGGATTCTCAGTAACGGAACTTTGTCGGAAGTATGGGGTCAGCGATCAGACCTATTACAACTGGAAGGCAAAATACGGAGGGATGACCGTAAGCGATGCAAGGAAGCTGAAGCAGCTGGAAGATGAGAACCGGCGTCTGAAGCATCTTGTGGCTGATCTGACCCTTGATAATCAGGCTTTAAAGGCGGTCGTCTCAAAAAACTTCTAAGGCCCAAGGCACGCAGGGAAGCAGTGGCATTTGTTATAGGCAGCTTTGGGCTGAGTCAGAGGCGGGCAAGTCGCCTTATAGGACTGTGCAGGAACACCCTGCGATATGAACCAAGACCGGACGCCGACGAGGCTCTTCGGAAGCGGATGAAGGAGATAGCCGAGCAGAGGAAGCGATTTGGATGCCGGAGACTGCATGTAATGTTAAAGAGAGAGGGACTGGTGGTCAATCATAAGCGGACAGAACGGCTCTACCGTGAGGAGCGGCTGTTATTAAGGGTTCGAAGGAGAAAGAAACTGGCATCACAGCGAAGAGTTGAAATCTCAGCGGCGAGTAAAGCAAACGAGCTCTGGGCGATGGATTTTCTCCATGACGCAATGTATAACGGAAGGAAGCTGAGGTTCTTGCCGATAATCGACACGTATACAAAGGAATGTTTCAGGATCGAGGTGGACACATCGATTGGAGGCAAGCGGGTTTGTACAGTCTTAAGCCAGATAGCAGCGTTTCGTGGGCTGCCTGACCGAATTGTCGTTGACAACGGCCCCGAGTTTATAAGCAACGCCTTGGATGCATGGGCGTATGAGCGCGGTGTGAAGCTTCACTTCATTCGGCCTGGGAAGCCTGTTGATAATGCCTATATGGAGAGTTTCAACGGCAAGTTCAGGGATGAATGTCTGAATCTGCACTGGTTCATGAGCGTAGGGCATGCCCGTGGGATCGCAGAAGACCACCGGCTCGATTACAACAATGAGCGGCCTCATAGTTCATTTGGCGATCTAACACCAGCTGAGTTTATCAGGCTTGAAGAGGAAAGAGCAGTTGGGATACTCTAATTATGAATGGCACAAAGGATGGGGGTAGGTCCACGATAATAAGTTACACTATTTTCAATTTTTTGAAAGCGCGATTTCAGGAAGAGATGTTTGCCTTTAAAGTCCTCTATGAAAAGCATCTTTTTCTGCCGGTATGCAGTAATACTATTTCCCTTTGTGAAATCCAGCAATTTTCACGCATTGAAATGACTATGAATATCAAATGATAAAAGAACAAAAATAGATATCAAAGATAAAATCGCACTAGAATGAAAATGTAATACCAGATTCCAATGTGGCCGACATTAGTCTTTGTGTGGTCCCTATATTCAATTATCATTTGGGGCCAAAAAGGCAGCACGTATCTGCCATGCCGTTCGTATTTTGTTTTTATAAAGATATGCGCCAATGGCAAAAAGAGAGGCAATAGAAAGTGGTCTCGAATATCTCAAAAACTATGCCTATAGTTTTCTCATGGTCTGTTATCTATTAGCCCTCCCTACGTATTCTGGTTGTACTGTGCACAATTATATCAGGTTTGAATGTTGCGGGGTACAGGAAGCATGCCTCGACGCGTGTTTTGATGCGAATCTAAGACTTCCCATTGCCATCGGGGCCCCTCCTTCGCGTTCTTCTTCTCTAGTTTTTTACATTGTGGTATATTAGTCCATGGGGTCACCAATGGGAAGTTCATATGATCATTGTCCGTTAGCCATGGAGATATAAAATGTCTATTGAATATGACATCATAATGGACAAAAAATTAATACTGGCAAAAGGCTCCGGTGTGATTACTGGTATTGATGTAATAAGACATCTTGACGCCTTGGCCGTGGACGATAGGTACAAGGCGCCAATGAAAAAGCTCGTTGATTACAGAACTATTGAAAGCATTAGAATTTCTTTGAAAGAAGCATATTCAATCGCTCATAAGAAGATAAAGCTTGCCAGTATATTTACCGGCGAGAGATGCGCTTTTGTGTCGCCGATGGATTTAGCATATGGCAGCTCACGAGTGCATCAGGCACTTGTTGATCGCGCTAGCCTCAAAACGGCAGTTTTCAAACGCATAGAGGACGCTCTGGGATGGCTGGATGTTACATTAGACAGGAACTATGAATAATGGCTAACGAAGCGTTGCACCAAGGAGATTTCCCAATCCGGACAGATGGAGTTTTTCTTCTTCGATAAGGCCACCGAAGATTTTCTTTGCTTTTATGTCCTCTATCTCCCGGAACATTTTGATATACAAGTCAAGCGAGTTAGTTTCAACCTGCATTGCGATTTCAAGTGTATCCAACAAGGCATTGCCCTGCTTATTTAGAAAGCCAATGGCGTCCTCAATCCTGACACCTCCCTCCATGACTCCCTTTAGCGGCTCACTATTCAAAATATCTTCAGAGACGTTTTTTCCCGTAACCAGCGTGTAAGCCTGAAGGACATTCGTCTTATGTTTTGCTTCGGCCTTTGAGATTGCAGTGAATATGATCTTCGCTTCCGCGTCGGACGTTGACTCTGCGATGCCCGCATAAAATATTCGGCTGCCTTCCTCGAGGGCCAGGGCCAGTGACATTAATTCTTCTGTTGTTTCCCTTCCTTTGAGCAGAACAAGACCTTCAGTGTAGTCTCCTGTTGCAACATGCCCGTTCCATGCGGTGATACCTCCGTCCATACTGTACACTTTAGAGAACCCTTCGCTTAGTAAAAATGCCGCAGCTGCCCTGCTTCGGTTGCCGCTTCTACAGTAGGCGAGCACGGCTTTCGCAGGATCAAGTTCACCAACTTTGTCTATGAGGTCCGGCAGCGGGATAAACGCGGCCCCGGGAAGATGGCCCGTCCTATATTCTTCAGGCTGACGTACGTCGAGAAGAATAAAATCATCCTTTTTCTTGCCCGCAACCCATTCCTTTGCCTTCTCAACGCTAAGGCTCTCAATTTTCTTCTTTGCATTTATAATTTCCACGGGAATCCCTACTTACTCCCGCCGGCGATGGGGGGAAAGAGGGCAAGTTCGTCACCGTCTTTTAAAGGGTGTTTGGGAGGCCTGTGCTCACCGTTCACGATTTTTAACAGCGGGATTTTTTCCGGAAAGTTTAGCAAATTTATGGCGTCATCGATTGTGGCGTTTTCGGGCAGATCCACCACCTGTTCCTCAGGACCGAACTTTCTCAGTGTCGCAAAAAGCTTTATCTTTACCTTCATAGCAAAATTATATCAGAAGGGTTTGTCCTCCGCTTACCGATATTTTATTCCTTCGATCTTTATCTTCCCTATAATCTTTGCAAGCCTTACCTGCCGATCGATATCACCGGTAATGAGCCTGATATGGGCTGCGTCGGCCGGGAACTGCCCCAGCGTAGGGTCTATGGCTACCCAGGCCCCTGCGAATATCTCGGGCCATGCATGATAATAGAATTTGCCTTCTTTATAAACGAGGCCGAGGGCCATCCTTGTGGGAATGCCAGACGCCCGGGCAAGGGCGGTAAAGAGCGTTGTGTGTTCGTTACAGTCGCCTGTTTTCGTCTTCAGTACTTCCGTCGCTATGGGGATGCTCAACACAGGCGCTTTTTCGATGTGTGTATAGACCCAATTGTAAATATGCCTCGATGCCCTGAGGGGGTCTTTTTCCGTCCCGACGATCTTCTTAGATAAGGTGATTATCCGACTGTCCCTGGATTGCACAAACGGGGTGTCTTGAAGGTACTCAGGGGAAAGACGCGCCTTTTCCTTTTCGCTCTTCGGTCCCTGCCGTAATGACAAGGCGCCAAGGTCCTCCTGACGAATCTCGATACTGTTGCCTGATCTTCTTTGTCTGCCGCCTTCCAGGCCGAAATCATCTAAATCAATGCCCGAAAGCCTTATCTTTAGGTAGCGGACCCTATCAGGCAATTTCATATTGAAAGGTGCCGCAACCCGCTCCGTCAGGTCGAAGGCGACCATCCCTTTCCTAAGGGCCTCTTCTTTGTTCTCCCTAAGGAGCGTAAACCCCATCGGGCTCTCTTCTTTTACTATCTCTCCCCTCTCCGTGACCCAGATGGAAAAATCAGCACTCTTTGAAGAGCCTTTTAGCCTGTATGCCTCCTTAGCCTGCCCGGAGATGACGATCCTTTCTTTCCCTGCTACTTCTATCGGTACTATCTCCCGGGAAAGCGAGGCCGGGTCAATCACCGGTATCGAGAAACGCTTACCCGGAGCTATCCCGCCCTTAAATATCTGCGGTACCAGCGAAAGGCTGAGCGAAGGCACTTCTTTCATCGGGATAGTCCTTGTCATCCGTCCACCCGCAGCCTCTATAGTCACGCGAAGGTCGGCGCCCGAGACATCGCCGGATACTTTTATGTCTGCGTCCCCTTTGAGGTCGGCACGAAACGACATAAGGGAGAGGTCCTTAGACATCAGGACTTCGGTCTCGGTTTCGACCTTCTTTAGTGCATCCATTATCTTCATGTCGATGTCGAGCGTCTCGGACATCCTGTAGCCAAAGGCCGTTTTTTCGAACAGTCTCCTTGAATGACCTATCTTATTTCCCTTGAAGTAGACCCCCATCCATTGCTCACCGAAGAACTCCTCCGGCAAACCGGCGGATGCCGTCTCGCGCGAAACGTGAAAGGGGTGGTAATGTCTGAAAACAAGAACAGACATGGTAAGAAGCCAGATAAGAAAGACCGCGCCGTAGAGGAATTTCCTTTGGAGCGGTCCGGACATCAGCGAAGCTCCAGATATTCCTTTAGCAAGGCGGGATACAATCTCGGGTTAAAGAGTATGTTGGTCATGAAATAACACTCGTGAGTGCAATAACACTTTCTGTCTTCGATCGACTTTGTGATCGCCTTGGCCTTGTCCGTGCCGAGGGCCTTGCCTATATCGAAATCGTGCTCTCTGATGTTACCAAAGGACTTCGTAAGTATCTCGCAAGGAAAGAGTTCGCCGGTTTCAGTCAGGACGACGTTCAGCTTTCCGGCATAACATTCAAGAAGCCGTTTCCTCTCAAGGATCGTCCTATGGATCAGGTTACGCTGTATAATGTCTTGCGCGGCCTTGATCTTTGCGCCCTTGAAACGGTACGTGCGGGAGGTCTTGTCCTTAAGGTTATGTTCGAGCCGTTCGATGGCGGCGCGGTATTTCCCGATATCCACCCGTTTGAACCCGTCTTGGACGAGGTCCCCTCTGATGAGGGATATGGTGTGTGTCTTTATGTCTTTCAGTCCGCCTGCAAAATCGATTATCTCGTCCATCCTGTCCTGGTTTTCAGAGCAGAAGACGGTATTTACGCCTAGCTCGAAATTAGGATATTTCCCGATAAGGCCGGCAAGAAGGCGGTAAGTCTCCATCGTCTTAGCAAAACTGCCAGGCGTGTTACGGAGCCTGTCGTGATCGTCCCCGATGCCGTCGACTGAAAGCTTGACCGCAATCACGCTTTTGGGACAGTCTCTTACGATGCGTTCGGTCCTTTCCAAGATCAGTTCCGGCAGAAGCCCGTTGGTCGGGAAGAGCATGATGGGCGGGCGGTTTTGCTCATAGAATATCTTGCTTATTTCGGGGAGGTCGTCCCTTAAATAGATCTCACCGCCCGAGAAGGCCAGCCAGAGGAGGTCGCCAAAAGATGCGGAAATACTTCTGATCTCCTCAATGTCAAGCTCACGTTTTCGATCCGGGACTTCGTCGCGGCCCTTCAGATAAAAACAGAAGGGGCAGTGTGAGTTGCACCTTCTGGTCAGGAAAAAGGTGAGATGGATCGGCCGCCTTTTCCATATGATCGAGCCCGCATGCCTAAATGGCGAATACATCAGCGCATCCCCTCGATCTGTCCCAGTCGAAACGAATACCTTATCGCACCTGCTATTGAACCGGCCCCTACAGGCAGGGGATAGAGGAGCAGGTAATAAAGGGCCGACAGAATTGCAAATCCATCCCCCCGAGTGTCCCGGAGCACTGAAAAAAAGTTTCGGTTGATATAGGCGTTGAAGCCCAGAATGGGCAGGGCGCACGACATGAGCGCAGGCCTGTGAATAATGAGAGAAAGGGCGCAGATGAAAAGGACGGAAAAATAGGCTGCTACATTTGTTTTTAGCTCCTTCGAGGCAGTACCCGAGTCGCTCAGGAGATCGCGGTTTTTCAATGAGTAGGCGGTCCAGTACATTGATTTGCGGAAGGCGTTTTTAAGGGACTTCATAAAGGTGAAATCAAAGAAGTGGCTTACAAGTATAGAGGGGTCCATCCTGAGAACGGATCCGGTACGGCGGAGCCTGTGGCTGAATTCGACGTCCTCTATGATCGGCATAAAGTCTTCCGGGAACCCGCCGCTTTTTTCGAAGAGGCCCCTTTCGATCGCCATCGCATGGCTTGCAATATAATCAGGTCTCTTTTTTTTTGTTTCGGAGTAGTGAATGAAAACGGACTGGAATATGCTGAAGAAGCGGTCGTCGCCGGGCAATCTGGTATAAGTCCCTCCCACTACCGCCTTTTCTCCGGTGTCAACCGTCCGGTCCACCTGAGAAAGGGTGTCCCTCTGTACCATGCAGTCGGCGTCGATAAAAAAGAGGACCTCGCCGGCGCTGTTTTGGGCGCCGATGTTCCTTGCCCTCGATGCGCCGGACCGTTCGTCGAGCAAAACGGGCCTGCAGGGAAACCGGCGGATGATCTCGGCTGAGCCGTCTGAAGAGCAGTCGTCAACCACTATCACCTCGAAATTATCGTAAGAAGAGGCAAAGAGCGCCTCCAGACATCTTCCTATGGTACGACCGCCGTTATAGTTGGGGACAATTACGGAAATAGACCTTCCCATCACAACTATTATGGAATAAACGCATCACCTTATTCCAACATGAAATATAGTCAGGACGGCAAAACGCAGACAAGGCCGCCTAGGGAACTGTTTGCGCACAGTATTCATGAATTTCAGACAAATAGAGTCAAATAAGGCGGGGTATAGTATTTGCGCGGTTTCTTTTGCCGACCTGCCTGCCGGCAGGCAGGTATACCTACAGTATTTATGTTTTTCCTCGATCATGAGGCAAAAGCCCCGGAGCGCAGCGAGAATGAGCGAAAATACTATAACCCTCCTTATCGTTCCACCGTTAATAAATAATGTGGGCTAGCGGGTCTTCATCGCCCGCTCTATCTCCCTGTCGGCCTCTCTTTTTTTGATCGATTCCCTTTTTTCAAACATCTTTTTTCCTCTGGCAAGACCTATTTCCACCTTGGCCAGGGAGCCTTTGAAATAGATCTTAAGAGGGATGAGAGAGTACCCCTTTTGAAAAGCCTTGCCCTGTATCCGCGCGATCTCTTTTTTATGCAGGAGGAGTTTTCGTGTCCGCACAGGGTCGTGGTTCATTATGTTGCCGTGGATGTAAGGACTGATATGGCAGTTAAGAAGCAGGACTTCCGTGCCCTTAATGATCACGTAGCTGTCCTTGAGATTGGCCTTGCCGTCTCTTAGGGATTTGACCTCGGTCCCGGTAAGGATAATGCCGGCCTCAATCGTCTCTTCTATCGAATAATCATGGAACGCCTTCCGGTTCTGCGCAACGATTTTCATGCGAAATTTTAACATGCCTGCAGAACAAATGAAAGGACCGACTGTTACCGAGGGAAATAAAAAAAGTATAATAGTGTGGAGCGTTTATTTCCCTATGAATAAGAAATTACTAGAGAGAGCCGAATATCTCCTTTCGAAAGAGAAGGGGACTGTTTTCAAGGACCCGGGCGGCAAGATCAGGATAGCCCTTGTATTTCCAAATACCTATTCTGTGGGGATGTCGAATCTCGGCTTTCAGGGCATTTACGGGCTGCTAAACGCCACGAACGACGTGGTATGCGAGCGGGCCTTCCTTCCGGGGCCCGATGAGATCGAGGAACACCTAAGGACAAATACGGAGATCTTTACGCTCGAATCTAAGAGGCAACTGTCGAGGTTCGATATCGTAGCGTTTTCAGTCTCCTTTGAAAACGATTATCCGAATATAGTGAAGATCCTGAAAATGGCCAATATACCGCCGCGCAGTGCCGAAAGGAACGCCGGACATCCCGTGGTTGCGATGGGCGGCGTCTGCGCCTTTTATAATCCGGAGCCGCTGGCCGATTTTTTCGATATCTGTTTTATAGGAGAAGCCGAAGAGATGCTTCCGGAATTTCTCTCTGTCTTCAGGGGCTCTTCATCGAAGGACGAGTTGTGTGAAAAGGCGGCAGGGATCGAAGGAATTTATGTGCCCAGGTATTATGAGGTCGAGTATTTCGCCGATAACGGCGGGATTATGGCACGGAGAAGTCTTTCAAGCGCCCCGGAGGTCATCAGGAAAAGGACAGTCACAGACATCTCTAAATCACCCCTTAAACCCGTCATCACAACGCCCGAGGCCGAGTTTTCCGACATGTTTCTTATTGAAGCGATGAGGGGCTGTGTTTGGTCATGCAGGTTCTGTGTGGCCGGCCGCATATACAAGCCTGCCAGGGGGAAGGACATCGGCGTTCTTAGGCAAGAGATAAAGGACGCCTCAGCCCTTACGTCAAAAATCGGCCTCATAGGTCCATCGCTTTCAGATTATCCTCATGCAGAGGAAGTACTGGCGATCGAGGGTGTGGATTTTTCTATCACTTCCCTCAGGGCCAGTCCCAGGAGCGGCCGGATAGTAAGTCTGATGAAGGGGCATAAGAGCGTCTCTATTGCGCCCGAGGCGGGTACCCAGAGACTCCGGGACGTCGTCAATAAAAAGATCAGGGATGAAGACATATTAGAGACGTCGAAGATCATTCTCGACAGCGGGATAGAGACCCTCAGACTCTACTTCATGATAGGCCTGCCGACCGAAACCATGGACGATATCGAAGGGATAATCACCCTCGTCAAAAAAATGCGTGAGAACACGGCCAGGGGCTATATCACTCTCAGTGTCAGCACGTTTGTCCCGAAGCCCTTCACTCCATTTCAGTGGCACCCCATGGCGCCCTTAAAGGAAGTGAAGGACAAGCTTAAACTGTTAAAGAAGGGCCTCGTGTCTGTAAGGGGCATAAGGGTTTTCCATGACGTTCCGAAATATGCATACCTGCAGGGTCTCTTCTCACTTGGGGACAGGCGGGTTTCAAGGACTGCCGAGTACATCGCCTCAGGAAATGATCTATCTTCAAAAAAAGGGACGGGCTTCGATCGGGATTTCTACATCTTCAGGCATAGAGACGGACAAGAGATACTGCCATGGGACTTTATCGATACCGGGGTCCCCAAGGAAAAACTCTGGATGGAATATAAAGAGGCGGTGGGCATATGAATGTCGCGCTTATCGCGCTATCTTCTTTTATCGTTGCCTTCTCGGGTGCGCTTGTACCTGGGCCTCTTTTTACGATAACCGTCGGCGAATCGGTAAAACGGGGATTTGTAGCGGGTCCGCTGATCATTCTTGGCCACGGCATTCTTGAACTGTTCCTCGTTGTACTTCTCCTGACCGGCGTCACCCCTTTTTTTTCGGCGGACAAGACCAAGATTGCAATAGCCGTGATAGGGGGCGTAATTCTTCTTCTCATGGGCGGGATGATGATAAAAGACGCCTCAGGCGCGACGCTGGTTATGACGGCCGAGAGTAATAAAAAAAGGCTTCATCCGGTCATAGCAGGCGTAGTGGGAAGTCTTTCGAATCCTTACTGGCTGGTATGGTGGGCCACAGCCGGTCTGGGGTATCTCGTCAGTTCAGCCAGGTACGGCTTTACGGGAGTTGCGGCCTTTTTTGCGGGACACATAGCTGCTGACCTGTCATGGTACAGCCTGTTATCGCTGGCTGTTTCCCGGGGCAGGACTCTCATAGGGGACAGGGGATACAGGTCCATGCTTTATGGCTGCGGCTTCTTCCTGATGGTCTTTGGGGGATGGTTTATCTCATGGGTGGTGAGGTGATATCCGTGAGAAATTTTGTGGGGGCGTGATTAATCATGTCCTGGTGGGATATTTATTGAATTTTCACGGGAGAGATACTACTATATATTTCCAAAAAAAAACATGGAAAGCGGACTTTCGGAAAACATAAAGAACATCTACAGGAGGATCGCCCATGCCACGATGAAGGTCGGCAGAGACCCTCACGAGGTAAGACTCGTCGGGGTGACGAAGAACGTGGAGGCGGCTGTCGTGGTGAAGGCACTCGAGCTGAGGACTCAGGGACTTCGGAGAGAACAGGGTGCAGGAGTTTGGCGGGAAGTTGTCGGATGTAAGAAATCTGCTTGGCGTACCTCCCGGAGGGACTTTGAAGGGATACAGGCCTTGCTGGCACCTGATCGGCCACCTGCAGAAGAACAAGGCAAAAATGGCGATCGAGCTTTTCGACCTGATACATTCCGTCGACTCTGAGGAGCTTGCAGAAATACTGAACAGATCGGCGGAGAAGGTAAACAAAAAGCAGAGAATCCTTATTCAGGTAAAACTTTCAGAAGAAGAGAGTAAACATGGGATATCACAGGAAAAAATGTTAGTGACTCTCGATAGGTTAAGAGAGATGAGGCACCTGAAGGTCGAAGGGCTTATGACTATACCGCCTTTCTTTGACGACCCTGAAAGGGTGAGGCCCTATTTCAAAGAATTGAAAGAGATAAGAGACGGCGCCGAGGCAATGGGCTTTAGCCTGCGGGAACTTTCTATGGGCATGTCTCATGATTTTGAGGTCGCGGTCGAAGAGGGAGCGACCATGGTGAGGGTTGGCACGGCAATATTCGGCGAAAGGAAGAAGGAGGCGGCATGATTGGTTTTATAGGCGGCGGAAACATGGCTGAAGCATTGATCAAAGGAATGACGGCAAAGGGGATGAAGGACGTCCTGGTCTCGGAGCCGAGAGAGGAAAGACGCCGGGAGCTTAAGGACACATATGGGATAAAGGCCACGGCATCCAATGCGGAAGTTGCATCCTCCTGCGAAATCATATTACTTGCGGTAAAGCCCCAGAATATGGATTCTGTGCTGAATGAGATCGCCCCCTCTGTCACCGGCCAAAAAACAGTCGTTTCGATCGCGGCGGGAATTACCCTTTCCTATCTGGGGTCGAGACTCGGGACGAAGAGGTTGATAAGGGTAATGCCCAACACTCCGGCGCTGGTGCTTGAAGGGATGTCGGTAATGTCGCTCTGCGGATGTTCCTACGGTCCTGAACTTAATGTGGTCAGGAGCATCCTGATGTCCATAGGGAAGGTCCTTACACTGCCTGAGGAGATGATGAATGCCGTAACCGCCCTGTCAGGAAGCGGGCCGGCATTTATTGCCCTGTTCGCTGAGGCGATGATCGAAAGCGGGCAAAAGATGGGACTTTCCGCATCGGATGCGGCAGAACTCGCGGTGCAGACCCTGCTTGGCACCTCAAAGCTCCTCGATACCGGCATGCCGCCTGAGCGGCTGAGGATAATGGTTACGTCGCCGGGAGGGACGACCGAGGCCGGGCTTAGGGTGTTTGAAGGAAGGTCTTTTAGGGCAACGGTAAACGACGCCCTCCTTGCGGCAAAGAAGAGGGCCGAGGAACTCGGGAGGAGGGACTGATGTTCGTATTCGGCGACTTGCTCATATCCGTCGCAACAATCCTTGACTATCTCCTTGGGCTGTATAAATGGATTGTCATTATCGCTGCGCTTATCAGCTGGGTAAACCCGGACCCGTATAACCCCATTATACGGTTTCTCCATGCGGTCACTGAACCGGTGTTCAGGCCTATCCGTCGTCTCATCGGGTACCGGCTGGGGCCTATAGATATTTCTCCCATAGTAGTAATTCTTGTTATTATATTCCTGCAGTCATTTCTGGTAAGGACAGTAATAAAAATCGGTCAGCACTTTGGAGGAGGATAACATATGAGAATCACGCCGCTTGATATCCAGCAGAAGCAATTCCCGATGAAGTTCAGAGGGTTTGACGTGGAAGAGGTATATGCATTTCTTGAGGTGGTCAGGGAGGAGATGGAGGAACTCCTGCGGGAGAATGCTTCACTGAAGGAAAACGTGCAGAGGGCCACAACCCATATCAAGGAATACAAGGACATGGAGACGACGCTGCGTGAGACCTTAATGACCGCTCAGCAGATGGTAGAGGACTATAAGACGAACGCCAGAAAAGAGGCGGAGCTTCTGATCAAGGAGGCCGAGATCAAGGCGGACGAACTGATCAAAGACGCCCAGGAAAAGGTCATCAAGATCCACGAAGACATCGTCGACCTTAAAGGCATACGCCGTCATTTTAAGGAGGAATTGAAGCGGCTCATCGAAAACCATTCGAGGATGGTCGACCATGATTCCTACAGAGAAGGAGAAAACAGGGAAGAGGTCGCCGAGTGAGCTCTGGACGCTACCAGGCGCTGAAGGGCATGAAGGACATCATGCCCCCGGATATACATATATGGCAGGACGTCGAGAAGAAGGCGAGGGAAGTTTTTGCGTCTTACGGCTTCCTTGAGATAAGGACCCCGATAGTCGAATCCACATCGGTATTTACGCGAAGTATAGGCGAGAACACCGATATAGTCGAAAAGGAAATGTATACCTTCGAGGACAAGGGAGGTCGTAGCGTGACACTCAGGCCCGAGGGTACTGCTTCAGTCGTACGATGCTATGTCGAAAACCATCTCTATAACCTGCCGTCGCCACAGAAGTTCTATTACCTGGGACCGATGTTTCGGTATGAAAGGCCGCAGTCCGGCAGGTTCAGGCAATTCTACCAGATAGGGGTAGAGGCATTCGGCTCTGCCCGCGCTGAGATGGATGCCGAGGTTATCTCGATGCTCAGCCGCCTGCTCAGGGGTATCGGCCTGCAGACGCTTCATTTCCAGGTCAATTCAATCGGATGCGAAAATTGCAGGCCGGCGTTCAAAGATGCGCTCCTGGCATATTTTGCCGGTAGCCTGGATGAGCTTTGTCCCGATTGCCGGAGGAGGTATGAGCAGAATCCTCTCAGGATTCTCGACTGCAAAGTCGATCGGTGCAAGGAGCTAAGAAAGGGCGCTCCCAGGGTGGTCGACCATCTCTGCGAGGACTGCCGGATTCATTTCGAAAGGCTCCTCGCCATCCTCGCAATGCTCGGCATTCCCCATTCGGTCAACCCCGAGATGGTCAGAGGTCTCGATTATTATACCCGCACGACATTCGAGGTCACTAGCGAAAACCTCGGCGCCCAAAACGCTGTTGCGGCCGGCGGAAGATATGACAGGCTCGTAAAGGAGTTCGGCGGCCCCGAAACCCCGGCGATCGGCTTTGCACTGGGGATGGAGAGGATCGTGGAGTTGTTGAAGACGTCGGTAAAATATGACCTTCCGGCCCCTGAAGTCTTCATCGCGGCCGTTGGCGAGCGTGCCGGCAAAGAGGGAGTGCATATTGCCGACGGTCTCCGGGAAAAGGGCATCTGGGTGGAACTCGGTGACGGGACCTCTTCTTTAAAGAGCCAGATGAGGAGGGCCGACAGGCTTTCCTCCAGGTATGTGATTGTCATAGGCGACGATGAAATACAGTCCGGGGTTGTGGGATGGAAGAGACTCTCGGATTCGGCCACGGGCCGGATACAGATCGCCGGGATCGGCGATTTTATTTCCGGCATCGGATGAGCCTTTCCGGGAGGCGAGGCCATTTGCGACTATTCTTCAAAGCGTTGCCGGTGGTATAATGACTATCGATGGCCGCGGCAGGTAAGGGAGACGGAATGAAGAAGGTTGTTGTCATAGACGATGAGCCTTTTATCCTTATGATGATAGAGGACAAATTAAAAAGTGCCGGGATCCATGTTGTCACCCTCAGGAGCAGCGTTCCTGCGGTTGAGGTCATCAGGAAAGAGAAGCCGGGCCTCGTCATCCTCGACTGGATGATGCCGGAAATCAGCGGGATAGAGGTATGCAGGAACCTTAAACAGGACCCTGAAACCTCCGGTATCCCTATTTTTATGCTTACTGCAAAAGGACAGGACGCCGACGAACAACTGGGGCTGCGATGCGGCGTGGCAAGGTATATCACGAAACCCTTCAGCCCTAAGGCGCTGCTTGAGATGGTTCAGGAGGTACTGCGGTGACGGGCCGGGACAATGATCTGGCCCTCACCGTCCGGGAACTCAGCAACGCTTACGAAGAACTCTCACTGCTTCACAGGATATCCGAGGTCTTTTCCTTTCTCAGCATAGATGATATCTGTTCGAGGATCACTAAAGAGGCGGTTTACACAATAGGCGTCCAGACCGCTGCGGTCCTTTTTCTTGACGCTAAGGGCGAGACGTTGAATACAAAGACCTGCAGAGGGAAATGGAACAATGGGCGGGTGATCGACAAAACCATGGACGTCATATGGAAGTCGATTGATTCCCGAAAGCCGTCGGCATATTGCAGGCTTATTGAGACCGAACATAAGGATTATTTCCCGGAACTGTCGTCCCTGATGATCTGTCCCCTTGTCGGCAAGGCAAGAATTATCGGCGCGATTGTGGTCGCCGATAAGGAGTCCGGGGAGGAGTTTTTCTCAAATGATTCGAAACTCCTCTCGACGATCGCTGCCCAGGCCGGTCTTGCGATTGAGAATGCCCTTCTTTACACTGAGTTGGAAAGCCTCATGCTCGGGGCTATTCGGTCGCTTGTTAAGGCGCTTGAGGCGTCGTCATACTGGACGGCCGGCCATACGGAGCGTGTTACCAGTTATTCTCTCGGAATAGGCAGGGTCATGGGGCTCGAAGCCGGGCTGATGGAAAAGCTGAAGCTCAGCGCGCTCCTCCATGATATCGGAAAGATCGCCACGCCGAAGGAGATTCTCAATAAAAACGGCAGACTCGAGAAGGAGGAGTGGTCCGAGATTAAGAGACATGCGGCTCTCGGGGCCGAGATACTCGTGGAACTGAAGCAGTTTGATGAGATAATCCAGAGCGTAAAATATCATCACGAGCACTGGGACGGGAAAAACGGCATCTTCGGGCTGCGGGGGGACAAGATACCCCTCATGGCAAGGATCCTGAGCGTAGCGGACGCCTTCGATGCGATGACTTCAGACAGGCCGTATAGACAGATGAAAACAAAGGCGGAGGCTATCGAGGAGATTGAACGATGCTCCGGAACGCAGTTCGACCCTTCAGTGGTGAAGGCGTTCCTCACATGGGTAAAGGACTTTATCCCACCGCATCGAGTTTCCGTATTCTGAACTTTACCCCGAGCCCTTCAGCCAACTCCCTGCATTTTTCCAGGTCTACGCCTTCGAGGTCCACTACGGTTGCCCGGACGTCGCGTATCTGCTCCTTCGCCTCGCGTATAAATCTGATGACTTCCGGGAACGCATTTTTGAATGCAGGCCTGCAGATCCTGTTATAGGTGGTCTCGTCCTGGGCGTCGAGGCTTACCGAGACGCTGTCGATAAGTCCCTTTAACTCGGAAATGACGTCGCGCTTGTGGATGAGGTTGGCCTGTCCGTTTGTATTGATTCTCACCCTGCCGTTGTGCTCTTTTATCCACCGGGCGACGTGCGTAACGATGTCGATTCTTTGGAGAGGCTCACCGTATCCGCAAAAAACCACTTCCCTGTAACGGGATGGATCGCCAATGGCCCGTATGATCTCCTCTTCGGTGGGTTCATGGCCGAGCCTTAATCTGTGCCCCTTCACGAAGTCCGAGCGTAACTTGATGCAGAAGGAACAGGCATTGGTGCAGCGGTTTGTGATGTTCAGATAAAGGCTGTCTCTGATCTGATAAGCGATCGCAGCCTCCTCGGGCATGGACCCGACGCCAAAGAGCTTTCTTGCGTTAAGGCTGGTGATCCTCGCGATGTCCTCAAAACTGATGCCGCGCAACTCTGCGACGATAGCTCGCCGTATGTCGCAGATAGTACGGCTCATTCCGTTTGCCCCTGAAGGGCTCGGGCGAAAGGTAGGGCGCGTCTGTCTCTATGAGGAGATAGTCGTCAGGGACCATGCGAACTATTTCCCTCAGTGCAGAGGACTTCTTGAAAGTCACCGGTCCCGCAAGGGATATGCTTAGCCCCATAGACATCGCCTCCTCGGCCATCTGCGCGTCTCCTGAGAAGCAATGCAGGACTCCGCTACTGATCCCTGATTCAGCGAGGATGGCCATCGTGTCTTCTTCGGCTTCCCTGCTATGGACAATGACCGGAAGAGCGGTCTCTTTTGCGAGGGCGAGGTGTTGTTTGAACACCTCCCTTTGGACGTCGCGCGGCGAGTGATCGTAATGATAGTCGAGGCCGGTCTCGCCTACGGCGACGACCTTTTTGTTTTCCGTCATCCTCTTTAAATCTTCATAAATTTGTTGCGAGAAATCCTTTGCATCGTGGGGATGGATGCCGACCGAGGCATAGATGAAATCGTATTGTTCGGCGAGCTTCAGCGCCCCTAACGTTCCTTCCAGGCTGGAACCGACGCTGATCAACGCCTCGAACCCCGCTTCTTTTGCCCGGCGTATCACCTCTTCACGGTCCCCGTCGAACTGGGCCATCTCAAGATGGCAATGCGTATCGATCAACGGGACCATTATTTCGGGAGGTCGATTTTCGGAAACGTGAGATCTCTGGTCCGGCCGACCCATCGATCTCTCCGGCGAAGATATATCTTCTTTCATTACTCTACGGTCCTCTTCATGTTTTTTTTATTATAAAATATTGTGAGCAACTTTTATGTTACGACAAATTGGCTTGCCTTGTCAGCAGGAAGGGAAATCATTACCCTTCTTCATCCTTAGGGTAAGGAGGATTCAGGTCCGGTGTCTACGAATCCAGGCAGGCGATTGGGTTCATGCCCCGAACTTCTTCAGTCTGCCGGCGTTGGCCAGAGCAAGAGGCATGAGGTTAACGGTCGGGAAGATGCCTAGTTCCCCTTTGGTGCATTCCCTCTCGGAAAACCCTTTGCAGAGACCTCCCAGCACGTAGGATGACTTTAGGAGCATAGGGACGGGGTGCCAGCTATGGCCCTTCATAACTGCCGGCGTGGAATGGTCGCCTGTGATGATGAGCACATCGGGACCAAGAGAAAGTATCTGAGGGAGGAGGGCGTCGAATTCCTCGATCCGCTTGCATTTCCCGGCGAAGTCGCCGTCTTCGCCGTAGGAGTCCACTTTTTTTACATGGAGGAAAAAGAAATCGTACGTATCGTAGTTTGCCTTGAGGAAATCGATCTCTTCCTGCACCCCTCCGGAGACTGCCGGCGTGGTCATGCCGACAAGCTTTGCGAGTCCGCCGTACATGGGATAGGTCGCGATTGCAACGGCATTCAGTCCGTATGCCTCCTTAAAGGTAGTAAGATGGGGCATGACGGAGAACCCTCTCAAGAGTATATAATTAGCCCTTTCCTCCCCTTTCAATACCTCCGAGACTTCTGCAATGAGCTTCTCGGCAACCCGCGCCACGCGTTCAGCTGCAGGCGAGGCCGCAAGAAGTTGGAGAGGAGTTTTTCCCTCTTTCTGCGGGTCTGTGTCGTTTAGGGAGTCGGCGCCGGGAGGGAGCGGCCCGGGGAACCTCATCAGGACCGCGAACCTGTGCTCCATGCCTGGCGCAAAATGTATCTCTGCGTCATCTATTTTAGTTATCGCCGATTGCAATTTATCTGTAATCTTTCTGCTCTGCTCCGTTGGTATCCTGCCTGCCCGCCTGTCTTTTATGATGCCTTTTTCGAGCGTAGCATAATTGCAGCGCAGGGCGATGTCTGTCCTTCTTACGTCCATGCCGAGACCAAGGGCCTCTAGGATCCCCCTGCCGATCTGATATTCGAGAGGATTATATCCAAAGAGGGACAGGTGGCCCGGGCCGCTGCCCGGCGTGATGCCGTAAGCCACAGGGAGGTGAAGCCCGCACGCTGACGACTGTGCGACGGAATCCATATTCGGGGTCTTCGCAGCTTCCAGTTCGGTCTTTCCGTTTACCGGAAGCCCCCCGAGTCCATCGAGGACCACGAGCACAATCTTGGTCGAGTTGGTTTGAATTAAATCTCGGACTAATTTTTGCATGCGGAAATATTACTGTAAATCGATGAACATTGCAAGCGAACTTGGATCAGGTCGCGGATGCATTTCTTATAAGCATCTTATGCCCCTCGAATTCTACAACCTGTCCGGTGCGTATCTTGCAGCGTTTTCTCAGTTCTGCTTTATCATCGACCTTGACCTTCCCCTCTGCGATCAGGGCCTTCGCCATCCCTCCGCTGCCGCATAGTCCTGTGATCTTTAAGAGCTTGTGTAATTCGATGAAGTCGCCTTCTAATATAAAATCTTTCATAGTTTGCATCACCTGAAAATATACCTGTGGAAAAACCACTGTTTGACCCGTTCTACGATCAGCAGGTAAAAGACTACCATGCCTGCCAGGACGAGGGAAAAAAGAGGCGGGAGCGTTGTTCATATACATAGGCAATATCCTGCTGCCAGAATGTGAAGCTCTTATTGGATAAATTTTCGGAGGCCTTTATCACCGGAAATCGAACCCTCCCGATAAACGATCTTTGAAAAAAAGATCAAGTATGTTCACAATCCTCAGTTTGATCGTCTCCATTATATCAGGTTTACCAGCCTTATTATCGAAGGGAGAATGATTTGGAAGTGTCCCGGGACACTTCCAATGTTTTTCAATATTAGGATTTTAGAATTTCCTTGACGATCGTACGGAATTTTTAGGGTGAGGCGGGTATAATATATTAAAAAAGAAGAGAGTGGGGTAAACATATATGGCATACGTAATCGCACTGGCAGGGAAGGGCGGCACCGGAAAGACGAGCATCGCGGCCCTGACCGTGAAGTATCTTATGGAAAAAAAGAAGAGGCCTGTTCTTGCTGTCGATGCCGACAGCAACGCCTGCCTCAACGAAGCGCTGGGCGTGAATGTTCATGCCACGATAGGCGGCCTAAGGGAGGAGTCGCTCCAGGCAATACGGAGCGGCGGTGACCGGCCGGGCGGCATGTCGATGGAGCAGCTATTTGACTATCAGGTCCAGCAATCCGTGATAGAAGCGAGAGGCTTTGATCTGATGGTCATGGGCAGACCCGAGGGACCCGGATGTTATTGTGCGGCAAATAATATAATAAGAAAATATACGGACAAATTATCCGAAACGTATTCATATGTGGTCATTGACAACGAGGCGGGAATGGAGCATTTAAGCAGACGGACAACGCATAAGGTCGATCTTCTCCTCATTGTCAGCGATCCTACGGTCAGAGGTGTACGCACCGCACAGAGAATAGACGGACTGGTAAGGGAGCTCGAACTCGACGTCGCGAAACACGCGCTGATCATTAACCGCGTCTCGGGCGACGAAGGGAAGGACCTGAGGAAACTGGCGGAGGAGATGGGACTTACCGTCGCAGGGCTTGTGCCGCAGGACCATCAAATCTTCGAGTACGACCTGCAGGGCAAGGGTATCGTCGAACTGCCTCTAGATTCTGTGGCGGTAACCGCATTCTACGGGATTCTGGACTCTTTTTCTATCGGATAAGCCTCAAATGATGTTCATCGGGGCGCCATTCTTTGGACTGTCTTGCTTGGGCGGCAAGAGAGGTAACTTGGGTTCGGGGCAACGCCCCATCAGCAATCATAGATACTGGATTACGTTCTGTATTCCGCGTTGATGCGGATGTAATCCTCTGTTAAGTCGCAGGTGAGGACGCGCGCAGAGGACTTGCCTGAATGAAGATCGATCGTAATCCCTATCTCTTTTGACTTCAAAATCCCTGCCGCCTCTTTATCCTTGTGGTTAGAGATACCGCCCCTGACGACCTGTGTCCCGTTGAAGAAAATATCTGTCTTATCCTCCCGGAAATGAATCCCGGAATACCCTAGCGCGCACATGATCCTGCCCCAGTTTGCGTCGTTTCCGTAGATCGCCGTTTTTACGAGGTTTGAATTTGCGACTGCAAATGCGGCCTTCTCGGCGTGGGCCTCATTCCCGGCACCCTTCACAACGACCTCGATCAGTTTCGTTGCACCTTCGCCGTCCCTGACTACGAGCCTGGCCAGTTCATAAGTCACTTTATCTAAAGCAGTCTTGAACGCCTTGATGTATTTCGAATTCGTGCCGATCGGTGTATTGCCGAGCATCCCGTTGGCCATCAGAAGGACCGTGTCGTTTGTAGACATATCTCCATCTATAGTGATGCGGTTAAAAGACCGCCGCACCGAATCCTTCAACAGCGCCTGAAGGGCCTTCCGTTCAACCGCGATGTCCGTGATAATAAAACAGAGCATCGTGGCCATGTGAGGCTGGATCATCCCTGCGCCCTTGCATATCCCTGCGATCACCCCTGTTTTTTTCCCGATGGCGACTTGCTGTGAAGTTATCTTTGGAAAGGTATCAGTTGTCATGATGGCCTTCGCAACGTCCAAGAGAGAATAATCACCGGCATTCTCCCTCAATATGCCGAGGGCCGGAGCGATCCTCTCCATAGGCAAAGGGACGCCTATAACGCCGGTGGAACAGACATAGGAAAGAGACGGCTTTACTCCCAGGTAGTGCGAAATGTGGGAGGCGATCTTTCCGGCGTCCTTAAGCCCTTGTGCCCCGGTGCAGGCGTTGGCGTTGCCGCTGTTTACGACTATCGCCCTGCCGCGGCCGGACTTGATATTTTGCATGCAGAGCCTTACCGGCGCCGCCTTCACCGTATTTGTCGTAAAGGTACCCGCAATAGTCGCGTCCACTTCAGAGACGATCAGCGCGATGTCCTTGCGGCCGGGTTTCTTGACGGCAGCCTCTGCCACGGAGAAGAGGAACCCCTCGGGACTTTTTGTATAGGTAAGTTCTGACATTAGTTTGCTCCTTGCGCCTTTAAGGGACGAGGGCGAGACCGCCGAGCCCTCTTTCTTCTTCAATTCCCATCATGATGTTCATGTTATGGACCGCCTGTCCCGAAGCGCCTTTTACAAGGTTGTCAATGGCAGACACGATAATGAGCGTGTTCGTCCTTGCATTGACCTTGACGCCGATCTCGCAGAAATTCGTGCCCCTCACATTCTTGATGTTCGGGAATATCCCTTCCGGGAGCACATTGACGAAGGGCTCGCCGGCATATTTCTTTTCATAGAGATTCAATACCGCTGCAGTGTCCGTCTTTTTTATAAGCCTTGCGTACGCCGTTGTCAATATGCCCCTGTCTACGGGCAGTAGATGGGGAGTGAAATTGACGATTATCTCCCTGCCTGAGAGAGAGGAAAGTTCCTGCTCTATTTCGGGTGTGTGTCTGTGTGTTCCGATAGCATACGCCTTGAACCCCTCGTTCACCTCGCAAAAAGAGACTGCAATATCCGCCTTCCTTCCCGCGCCGCTCGTGCCGGATTTAGAGTCAATGACTATCGAGGACAGATCGATAAGGCCGCCCTTGATCGCCGGCAAAAGTCCGAGAATCGCGCTCGTGGGGTAGCAGCCCGGATTGGCTACGAGCCCTGCCTTTCTTATTTTATTCCTGTATATCTCGGGCAGACCGTAGACCGCCTTTTTCAGGGTCGGAACAAAGTCGTGAGGCAGCCCGTACCAGTCTTTGTACGTCTCGGGGTCTCTCAGCCTGAAATCAGCAGAGAGGTCTATGACCTTCTTCCCGTTTCTGAAGAAGAAGTTTACCGCCTCCTGCGAGGCGCCGTGCGGCAGAGCAAGGAAGAAGACATCCGCCTTATTGAGAAGTTTTTCCTTGTTCAGAGGTTCATATACCAGGTCCCCGTATTTATGCAGATGGGGAAATAGCCCGGCCGGTCTCCTGCCCGCAGATTTCTCCGACGTTATCGCCGTTATCGCCGCGTCCGGATGGCCCGACAGGATCCGCAGGAGCTCTATCCCTGTATATCCACTGCCTCCGCAAATAGCAATTTTTATCATCGTGACTCCCTCATCTTCCAAGGTACGCATATGGTTTTTTCAATTCTACAAAAAGCAAAGGGCCCGTTTCAAGAACGGGCCCTCGCAAATCAAAAAAGCAGAGCTTGCGCTCTTATAATGCAATTATCTCTTTGAGAACTGGAAGCGTTTCCTGGCGCCCTTGAGACCGTATTTCTTTCTTTCCTTCTCCCTGGGGTCTCTTGTCAGGAAGCCTTCCTTTTTCAGCCTGCCTCGCAGGTCCGCGTCCATTTTGAGGAGCGCACGCGAAATGCCGTGTCTGACCGCGCCCGCCTGACCGGTCGGTCCGCCGCCTTCAACCTTTATGGTGATATCATGTTTTCCGGTCACGCCCACAAGTTCGATAGGCTGGCGGATGATCATGCGCAGGATCTCCCTCGGGAAATAGGTCTCAACCGGCTTTTTGTTCACCGTTATCTTCCCGTTCCCTGTCATCATACTCACCTGCGCGATTGAGGTCTTCCTTCTTCCGGTTGCGGTATATTTTATCTCGGCCATATAAACTCCTTTATTGCAAAATTTCCGGGGACTGCGCCCTGTGCGGATGCTCTGCTCCCCTGTATACTTTAAGTTTCTTGATCATCGTCCTTCCGAGCCTGTTTTTCGGGAGCATGCCCCAGACGGCTTGCTCGATGATCTTTTCCGGACGTTCTTCCAGCAAGTCCTTGGCACTCTTCGCCTTGATGCCGCCGATGTAGCCGGAATGATGATAGTACATCTTGTCGGTCTGTTTATTTCCCGTCAGACGCACTTTCTCTGCATTGATCACGATGATAAAATCACCGGTGTCGACGTTGGGCGTAAAAACCGGTTTATTTTTGCCCCGGAGGTACGTCGCGACCTTTACCGCAAGCCTCCCGAGCACAGCGTCCTTGGCGTCGACAACGTACCACTTCCGGTCGAAATCACCTTTTTTTGCAAACTGAGTCTTCATTATCAAACCTCTTTACTTTCTTATAGAATATTAAGAACTATATAACATACTAGAATCAAAGAGGAATTGTCAATATTTCCTGCGCAGTTTTTTTTCGCAAGGTATTGCACGAAGCGGAAAGCGGCGCATATGCGCCGCGCATCAACCCTTTTCCTTTCGCGACTGCTCAAGAAGGTCAACCACCTCCTCGTCCGAAACCTGCGTAAAATCCTGATAGTAGTTGCCGACGGAAAGAAAATCCGAGTGCGTTTCTATACAGATAAATTCATCCGAGATCCCTCTGAGTTCATCAGCGGTGTCCGAAGGAGATACCGGCAGGGCAACAACCAGTTTAGAGATCTTTGCGTCCCGAAGGGTTTCGATGGCGGCCTTCATCGTTGCACCCGTAGCGACGCCGTCATCTATCAGGATTATTATCTGTCCGCTGAGGTCGGCGATGCTTCTTCCCATGCGGTAAAGTTCTCTCCTTCTTTCTATCTCCTCTTTCTGTCTCAAAACCTCTTTTTCCAGAAATTCCTTTGATATCCTGTAGCCCGATACGACAAGTTTGTTAAGGACGAGGCTGCCTGTTTGGAAAGGGCAGCGGCGGCGAGTTCCGGCTGCCAGGGGACGCCTATCTTTCGAACTATCAGGACATCAAGGGGCACGCCCAGTGCCCGCGCCACTTCATAGCCGGTAACGACCCCGCCACGGGGCAGCGCCAGAACAAGTGTGTCGTCATTGTCCTTGTACTTAAGGAGTCGCGATGTCAGTTTGGCCCCGGCATCTTTCCTGTCACGAAACATTAGTGAAGTCTTCCTTTTTCGTTCGGCAGAGGCCCACCATAGTAAACAATTACCTCTGCCCGGAGGAGATGTCAAGGCGGCCTAAGAAGTGACAGTCCTCTTGATTCCTGCGTGAAAAAAATATTCCGCATACTTTACAATACGTTGACCCTCAGGGGCAAACGACGAGGAGGATGGCGATATGCGGGTAGAGGCCGGTTACCTATCTAATATAGGCAAGACGAGGAAGAAGAATGAAGACAGTCTCCTGGTGAACGACCTCCTTATCTCCGAAGCGAACATGGACCGTGCTACATATCTGAAATCCTCCGAGGAAAAACAGATCTATATGGTGGCGGACGGAATGGGTGGACATCAACATGGAGAGCTGGCCAGTAAGACGGTCCTTGAGGAATTTAAGAAACGGTATCCGGGCATTGAAAACGCAGCAGACATCAGTGAAATCATAGTATCCGCCAAAGAAACCTTGAATGGCCTTGCAGGAAAGGACAGACTCAAGTATGGCATGGGTACTACAGTATCGGGAATTTTTTTGACGGACAAGGGGTCTTTTGTCTTTAACTGCGGGGACAGCAGGGTCTATCTTCTGAAAGACGGTTTTCTCGAAAGGCTTACGAAGGACCATTCCGTGGTGCAGGAACTTGTCGACTTTGGCACTATCACAGAGGACGAGATGAGGTTTCACTCGCAGAAAAATATCGTTACTTCGGCCGTCATCGCCGATTTGCTGGGCGGACTGCCGGAAGTAGAGGTAAACGCGGTGAAGATATCCGACGGCAGCACCTTTCTGATCTGTACCGACGGTTTGTGGGAGAGCATGAGGCGTGAGGAGATGGAGGAGTGTTTTCCCGATCGGAGAAAAACAGTGCAGTGTCTTTACGAAAGGGCGATTGCCGGGGAGGGGAGGGACAATATAAGCGCGATAGTACTGAGGGTCACTGGAGTGTGACGTCTCAGGAGAGCTTAGAGAAGTCCGCAAACGATGAGGCCGCCGACCATATCTCCTTGAGCAGCGCAAGCCGGTTCAATTTAATTTCCTCTTTTTTGTCCATGACGAGGACCTTGTCGAAGAAGTTGTTGACCGAAGGGGTCATCTCGGACAATACCATAAGACCCGCAAAAAAATTCTCTTCTCCCAGAAGCGGAGAGATTCGATCTCTCAAGAGCAAGAAAGTGCCGTAAAGACCCTTTTCCTCTTCCTGCAGCAAAAGGTTTTCGCTTAGCGGAGGAAGCGCCGTCTTGGGAATGATATTGTTGACCCTCTTTATCGCAAGGAGAAATTGAGGAAAGATTTCATCCTGTTTGAATCTCTGAAGTGCCTCGATCATGGAAACGGCCGTCTTTAGCGGACGGGACGATATCAGCGGAAGAACGGACTTCACGAGGTCTTGCGCATATCCTTTTGAGGATAGGACGAATTCTACCCTCTGTCCCATGAAATCGAGTAAGTCCCCTGATATGTCGCGTCCGGACTTTGCAGGCACGCTCTCAAGAGCCCTTGAGAAAATCTCATCAAGGGTCACTGCGTAGCCCCTGTCGATCAGCACGGTCACGACGCCGATCGCCTGTCTTCTGAGGGCGAAGGGGTCCTCGGAGCCGGTCGGCATGAGGCCTATTGAGAAAAAAGAGGCAATATTGTCGATCTTGTCTGAGAGGCTTAGGAGGGCGCCGAGGTCGGTTTCCGGCGTGCGGCCGCCTAAAGACTTTGGGAAATATTGTTCTTCCAGCGACTCCGGTATCCCTTTCTCTTCGCCGTCATGGGCGGCATAGTATTTTCCCATCACGCCCTGAAGTTCGGGAAATTCTCTTACGACTCCGGTGATCAGGTCGGTCTTTGAGAGGCCCGCTGCCCTTACGACTTTGTCCCTCTGGGCCGGCAGAAGCTTCTCTGCCAGGAATGATCCCATTGAGGCAATCCTCCCGGTTTTATCGTAGAGACTGCCAAGCGTATCATGGAAGGTCACCTTCTTTAAATCATCGACCCGGCCGATGAGCGGCTTCTTCATATCCTCGTAGTAATAAAACTTGGCGTCGTCGAATCGTGCCTTGATGACTTTTTCAGCGCCGGTCCTGACGGTTTCGGCGTTTTCCGCCAGAGTGTTACTGATCACGATGAACTTATTCAACAGATTTCCCTCGCCGTCCTGAATTCCGAAGTATTTCTGGTGGTCCTTCATTACCGTTATGAGGAGTTCTTTCGGAAGTTTCAGATATTCCCGGTCGAACCCGCAGAGGACAGGCACAGGATACTCGACAAGATAATTAACGAGTCCGAGAAGGTCCTCGTCCATGACCGGCTGCCCTCCCGATTGTGCCGCCAAGGCAGTGATCCCGGACCTTATCTTTTCCCGGCGCATGTCCTGATCGAGCAGCACGTAATTGTTTTCAAGAAGGTTGATAAAGGACGATATCTCCTTTATCTGAAAAAAAGCCGGAGAAAGGAACCGGTGTCCCCGTGTCATATTTCCGCCCTTTATGCCGTCTATATCCAGCGGTATCGTATCGGGACCGTAAAGGGTGACCAGCCAGTGAATGGGCCGGACGAAAAGGAGGTTGCCGCTGCCCCATCTCATGGATTTTGGAAAACGCAGGGAGAGTATGATCTTTCTGAAGACTTCCGGCAGCACGGCCTTTGTTTCCATCCCTTTTTCCGATATTACGGCTGCCATGTATTCACCCTTGCCTTTTGTCCTTACCACGAGGTCGGAGACGTTCAGGCCGAGGGAGACTGCGAACCCGGTAATCGCCTTTGTCGCATTTCCCTGCTCGTCAAAGGCCACTTTTTTGGAAGGTCCGAAGATTTCCTTTACCACGTCGTTTTGCATCGGGGCCACGCCCTTCATTATAAGAACTAGCCTCCTCGGAGTCGCATACGACCTGGCCTCGCCGTAAGATATGCGGTATTCATCGAAGACCGACTTTGCTGTGCTTTTCAGGTCCGCAATGGCCGCAGGAAGAAATCTCGCCGGTATCTCTTCAGTGCCTATCTCGAACAGCAGGGGCCGGCCTGCAGGCAAGTTCAATTTGGTTGTTGTTTCCGGATTATTTGAATTCACTTTTTGGCCCTTAGTAAGGGAAACCCCATCTCTTCCCTTTGTTTATAGAACGCCTCGGCAGAAAGCTTGGCAAGATTCCTCACCTTTGCTATGTATTTCGTCCGCTCGGTCACGGATATCGCCCCCCTTGCATCAAGCAGATTAAAAAGATGAGAACATTTGAGACAGAACTCATAAGAGGGGATGACTAGCCCGAGAGTGTTCATCCTTATCGACTCCCTCTCGCAGTCATCGAAATGGCGGGCGAGCAGTTCGGCGTTTGAATGGTCGAAATTGTATTTAGAGCCCTCGACTTCGCTTATATGGTGCACGTCGCCGTACATGAGCTCTTTATTCCATTTGAGATTATAGACGTTGTCGACGCCCTGCAGGTACATCGCGATTCTTTCCAGGCCGTACGTTATTTCAAGCGATACGGGCCTGAGATCGATCCCGCCGACCTGCTGAAAATAAGTGAACTGCGTGACCTCCATGCCGTCGAGCCAAACCTCCCAGCCAAGACCCCATGCGCCGAGGGTGGGCGATTCCCAATCGTCTTCCACGAACCGTGATATCGTGTTTCGTCGCGTCGATCCCGAGTTCGCCGAGACTTTCAAGGTACATCCCCTGGCTGTCCGAAGGAGAAGGCTTTATAATTACCTGATACTGATAGTAATGCTGAAGTCTGTTTGGGTTCTCTCCATACCTGCCGTCGGTAGGTCTTCTTGAGGGCTGGACATATGCCGTCTTCCAGGGTTCTGGACCGATGACCCTGAAAAAAGTTGCGGTATGGAAGGTGCCGGCGCCGACCTCGATATCATAAGGCTGAAGCAGCACACAACCCTTTTTTGCCCAGAAATTCTGAAGCGATAAAATCAATTCCTGAAAATACATTCGATCTCCTTGGTAAAACGAAATCTTAAATAAAGAGCCGCGGGTTTGTCAATCGGAATGCCCGTGGGCGCTAAAGGGAGGCCGATGGTATGCTATAATTATTTCGGCGTGCCGCAGGCCCCCTGGGCCGGGGCACCTTGCCGGCGAGATTAAGTATGCAAAAGAAATTATTTTTTATGAAGGGCAATGAAGCGGTGGCCGAAGCTGCGATACAGGCGGGCTGCCGTTTTTACGCGGGCTATCCGATCACGCCGCAGAATGAGATCCCCGAGTATATGGCCAGAAGGATGCCTGAGGTCGGGGGGGTCTTCATCCAGGCCGAGAGCGAGATCGCCTCCGTCAATATGGTATACGGGGCATCCGCCGCCGGCGTGAGGGCCATGACGTCTTCGAGCAGCCCGGGGATAAGTCTTATGCAGGAAGCGATCTCATTCCTTGCCGGCGCCGAGTTGCCTGCAGTAATCGTCAATATCCAGAGGGGCGGCCCGGGACTTGGCAATATCACAGCGAGCCAGGGCGATTATTACCAGGCGGTGAAGGGCGGAGGACACGGAGATTACCGGTGCATCGTATATTCTCCTTTTAGTGTGCAGGAGATGTGGGACCTTACGATGCGGGCTTTCGACAAGGCCGACGAATACAGAATGCCGGTCATTATCCTGGGAGACGGCGTGATAGGACAGATGATGGAGCCTTTTCATCAGACAAAATATGTGCGGCCCCGTCTTCCAAAAAAAGACTGGATTTTGAACGGCTGCAAGGACAGAAGTCCGAGAGTTATTCGTTCATTATGTATGGGGCAGGGGGAACTCGAGACAGAGAAACAACCAACTGTCAGACAAATATGAGGTGATTAAGAAAAGAGAGGTCATGTTCGATGAGTATGATGTCGAAGACGCGCAGTTAGTAGTAGTTGCCTTTGGAGTGGCGGCGCGGATTGCCCTTTCTTCTGTTCGAAACTTAAGGAAAGAAGGTCGGAAGGTCGGTCTTTTCAGGCCTATGACATTATTCCCTTTTCCTGAAAAAAAGATGGCAGAAGTGGCCAAACGGGCAAAGCGGCTCATGGTGGTCGAGATGAACGCCGGGCAGATGGTCGATGACGTGAGACTTGCGGTGAACGGGAAATGCGATGTGGTATTTTACGGCAGGGCCGGGGGGGCCGTATTTACGCCCGAAGAGTTATATAAGAAGATAAAAAAGGAGTACGCGCAAAAAAAGTAGTCTTAGGGGCGTGAGTAATCAGACGGTGTATTACCCGTCTGCTTTATTGAGCTTGTTGAATTCTTTTTTGAAATGACCCAGCGTGAGGTCATCGTGTATGCAAAATTCGACCACATCAAGGCTGGCGTCGGTATGTTCTCTAAGGAAAGAAGCGGATTCGCCGACAAGAATGCGGGCGCATCTGTCCTTGGGAAATCCAAATGTGCCGGAACTGATCGCAGGGAGCGAGATGCTCCTTAGGTTCTGTTCATTGGCCAGCACGAGGGTGCTGTGGACAGCGTTCTTGAGCTTCTTGTCTTCGTCACCTTCACCCATCCTCGGACCGACGGCGTGGATAACGAACTTTGAAGGAAGTCTGCCTGCGCCGGTGATAACGGCGGTGCCTACCGGCGTAAATCCGATTTTGTCACTTTCTTCCTGAATGATATTGCCGCCTTTCTTTACGATGGCGCCTGCGACGCCGCCGCCGTGCTGCAGATGGGAGTTGGCCGCATTGACGATGGCGTCAACCTCCCTGTCCGTGATATCTCCCTGCACGAGGCGAAGTGTCTTTCCGCCGATTTTATGTTCCAGGATGATTTTCATTTCTTCCCTCCTTCCATCGAGTCCTCTATGTCTCTACGGCTGCGCGTCTTATGTTACAATGATATAAGGAAATAGAAAAATTGTGAAATAATTTTTGGAGGAAAAGGGATAGCGGCACTATACGGAAAACTTACAGGCCTCAAAGGGAGCCAGATATACGCGATCGAGAGGATCTACCGAAGGCGTCTTCACGACGAACTGATAAGCGTTGAATTGGGGAAATACCTAGCCGAGATATCATTTGAAATAAACCGCCAGGTGGGCATTATTGTTTCCCGAAAAGGGACCGTGACCCACGTGGTCATAGGCGACGCGAAAGGCATTTTTATTCCTCCTCTGACGGACTATCCGGTCGGCAGGAAGGCGCTCAGGGGACTCAGGTTTATCCACACCCATCTGCAAAACGAGCCGCTTAGCCAGGACGATCTTACGGACCTTTCCCTCCTCAGGTTCGATATGATGGCCGCAATAGGAGTGAAGGAGGGCCAGCCGGCCGATATGTATATCGCGCATCTTATGCCGCAGGGGGCAAAGGCCCCCATCGAGGTGCTGCCGGTTGTGGACTTTTTTCATCATGCGGTCGATTTCAGACCCTTCATGGAGGCCCTTGAAGACGAACTTGAGCGGGCACGCGGGTTTGAGGTTTCAGGCGGCGGTTTTTCCCGGGGTGAACGGGCGGGGCGGGAGATGGCCATCCTGGTCAGTGTTTCGCTGAAGTCGAAGTACGAACAGGAAGATTCCGTGGAAGAACTCAGAGAGCTTGCGCAATCGAGCGATGTCTTCGTGCTCGGCTCGGTCATACAGAGACCGAAAGAGATCAACCCCAAATATCTGATGGGGGAGGGCAAGGTCAAGGAACTCGTGATCACGGCGATGAACAGGGGCGCTACGCTTCTCATCTTCGATCAGGACCTTACGCCGTCTCAGATCAAGTCGATCGGCGAACTGACTGAGTTAAAGGTCATCGACCGGTCCCAGTTGATCCTCGATATATTCGCGCGTCGTGCGCACAGCAGAGACGGAAAGGTGCAGGTGGAGCTCGCGCAGCTCAAATACAGGCTCCCGAGGCTTACGGGCAAGGGGACTGCGATGTCTCGCCTCATGGGAGGGATCGGCGGAAGGGGCCCGGGAGAGATGAAACTTGAGATAGACAGACGGCGGGTGAGGGACAGGATAGGGCTTCTCGAAAGAGAACTCAAGACATTGAGCAAAGCGAGGAGCCAGAGAAAGTCGCGGAGGGTGGAAGCCAAAATCCCGATAGTCTCTATCATAGGATATACGAATGCCGGAAAATCGACGCTCCTAAACGCGCTCACGAAAAGCCGGACCTTCGTGGAGGACAAGTTGTTTGCCACTCTGGACACTGCCAGCAGGAGACTCAGGTTCCCACGGGAACGGGAAGTCGTAATTACCGATACGGTCGGCTTTATAAGAGACCTTCCGAAGGACTTGATGGCGGCCTTTAAATCTACGCTTGAGGAACTCGAGGACGCGGACCTGTTGTTGCATGTCGTCGATGTGTCGAACCCGAGGTTTGGGCAGCAAATCGCATCGGTAGAACGGATCCTTTCGGATCTGAAGCTTGCAGATAAAAAACGACTTCTCGTATTTAATAAAACGGACAGGCTGACGGGCGAGGAAAGCGGGAATCTCTCGATACGATTCGATGCGGTAGGGGTGTCCGCACTGGACACTGCTACGTTCCGTCCTTTGCTTGATGCGATAGAAAATAGCATCTTTGGTGAAAAATTGATCGGGGCGAAGGTATAATAGTGGCGATACGGAATTCTTTGGTGTGCGCACGATAAGGCAAGGAGATAGATAATGGAATTTTCACCCAAGTGGATAGCCTGGGAAATAACGAGGAGATGTAACCTCCGTTGTGTCCACTGCCGTTCATCCTCGGAGATGGAGGCGAAGGGGCATCCCGATTTTTCCACTTCCGAGGCATTCAGGGTAATCGACGATATTGCAAGCTATGCGAAGCCGGTCGTTGTCCTGTCCGGGGGAGAGCCCCTCATAAGAAAGGATGTGTTTGAGATCGCTCAATACGGAACGGACAAGGGACTGAGGATGTGCCTTGCGACAAACGGTACACTGGTCAACGGCGAAATCTGCGAAAAGATAAAAGCATCCGGCATCAAGATCGTTTCTCTGAGTCTTGACGGTTCCGAAGAAAGTGTGCATGACGATTTCAGGAGCCAGAAGGGCGCCTTTACCGGCACGATCAATGCGGCGAGGCTCTTCAAAAAACATGGGATAGAATTTATCGTCAATTCCTCATTTACCCGGAGAAACCAGGAGGAGATACCAAAGGTTTATCGTCTTGCGAAGGAACTTGGGGCGACCGCATGGTACATGTTTATGATAGTGCCGACTGGCCGGGGCGAAGAGATCATGAACGAGCTCATCTCGAAGGAGGATTACGAGGAGATCCTGGACTGGCATTATCAGATGGAGAAAGACGAGGACATGATGCTCGTGAGGCCGACGTGCGCGCCGCATTATTACCGGGTAGTTTTGCAGCAGTCGAAGAAGGAAGGAGAAAAGTTCAAGAAGCGTACCCTCAAGTTTTCGACGGGCGGCTCGAAAGGCTGCATTGCCGGACAGCTCATATGCCTGATCGATGTGGACGGCAATGTGCTCCCCTGCAGTTATTTCCCGAAGCCTGCGGGTAATGTTCGGGAGACATCATTTAAGGAGATCTGGGAGGGTTCGGAACTTTTCAAGGACCTGAGGGATTTCAAGAAATACAAGGGCAAGTGCGGTTCCTGCGAGTTTGTCAACGTCTGCGGCGGATGCCGCGCCAGGGCGTATTCCATACATGGCGATTACCTCGAAGAGGAACCGTTTTGCAGTTATATCCCAAGGAAAATTGGAAAGGTGGAGAAATGAACGATACTTTTTTAAAGGCGTGCAGGGGGGAGAAGGTCGATTACACTCCCGTATGGCTGATGAGGCAGGCGGGCAGGTATATGAAGGAATATCAGGAGGTTCGCGTCGAAGGTGGATTTTCTGACCCTCTGCAAGACCCCGGAGCTTGCCGCAAAGGTGACTCTCCAGCCTGTCGATTTACTCGGGGTCGACGCGGCGATCCTCTTCTCCGATATCCTTATCCCTGTGGAGGCAATGGGAATGCACCTGGAGTTTTCGGACAAGAAAGGGCCGATCCTTGGCGAACCGGTCAGGAACAAGTCAGGCGTGGAAAAACTGGTCATACCCGACACCGAAGACAGCATGCCTTTTGTCCTTGAGACGATAAGAATCCTTCGGCGGGAACTTTCAGACAGGGTGCCCCTTATCGGTTTTTCCGGCGCACCCTTCACCCTGGCGACCTACATAATAGAAGGGGGAAGCTCTAAGAATTTTCTCAACACAAAAAAGATGATGTACCAGAACCCCGGACTCTTTGCTGCGTTGTTCGAAAAGATCACGGCGACTGTCATCGACTACCTGTCGGCCCAGATACGGGCGGGAGCGCAGGCGGTGCAGCTTTTTGATTCATGGGCCGGAATACTTTCACCTTTTGACTACGAACAGGTGATATTCCCTTATGTGAAGACTGCGATAAAAGCCCTGAAAAAACATGGCGTCCCTGTCATCTATTTTGTAAACGACTGTGCCGGCGTCCTCGACATTGCAAAAAAATCCGGAGCGGACGTTATAGGCATAGACTGGCGTATCGACATGGGCCGGGCTGTAAAAAGCATAGGCAAGAAAGTGTCTGTCCAGGGTAATCTGGACCCGCTCGTCCTTTTCGGACCGAAGGAACATATCGAAGAGAGGGTGCAGGACGTTCTGAACAAGGCGGATTCCGCACGCGGGCATATATTCAATCTGGGGCACGGGATACTGCCTGAGACGCCCGTCGAAAACGCAATCGCGATGGTCGAGGCGGTACACAGGCTGAGCAGGTCTTAAATTTGAGCCGTCGGGGAGGCGGGATTTTTTTGTCGCCTTTGAATAAAAAGTAGCCGCCTTATCATTTCTCCCTGGCTAAGGGGAGGAGTCTCATTTCAGGGCTTTCTTTTTGCTATTTGCCTTCGGCCTCAGACCTCCGAATACCCGGTAATGCTCGTTGATGAGGAAGCGGACCTCCTCCGGCGTATCGACGATGGAGAAGAGGGCAAAATCCTCCGGTGTGATTGTGCCGTTTTGGACGAGCGTGTTTTTCATCCAGTCGATAAGACCCTTCCAATATTCGGACCCGTAGAGGATGATCGGGAAGGACTGAATTCTTTTGGTTTGCGAAAGGGTCAGCGCCTCGAACAATTCGTCCATGGTGCCGAAGCCGCCGGGAAAGATGATAAAGGCGATGGCGTATTTAATGAACATCAGCTTCCTTATGAAGAAATACCTGAATGAGAGGCTGATGTCATGGTATTTATTGGGTTCTTGTTCGGCCGGTATCTCTATGTTAAGGCCTACTGAATGCGCCTTCCCCTTTTTTGCACCCCTGTTGGCGCCTTCCATAATTCCCGGGCCGCCTCCGGTTATAATCGCAAACCCGTCATCGGCAAGCATTTTGGCCAGATTGACTGCGTCTTCATAATATCTATTTTTTGGAGAGAGTCGTGCACTTCCGAAGATAGTCACGGCAGGGCCGAGGTCATGAAGGGTCTCGAAGCCCTCTACGAGTTCGGACTGTATTCTAAACACACGCCATGTTTCAGATGTCTTCAGGTCTTCCATAGATAAGAACTCCTCGCATGAGATTTGATACCTAGAATAGGCGAAAAGGTTCATGGGATGCAAGGACCGGCAAACAGCGCGGTAAGGACCATTTTGCCCTCCCGATCCTGGATGGAGGCTCCGGATGGCTATTTTCCCACCTTGAGTTCTTTCAAAAACCTGGCGAAGTCAATTCATGATCTCTTTGGTCTTGACAACCTTAGGATCGTTTGATGAGCCGATTACTGCTATTGAACGTGGGTTAAAGAGAGAGTCGAGCACAGTAAAATCATACAGGGAAAAATATCCGAAGGCAAGCATCTGAAAGATAGATGGCGGGCTTTTTCTTAAGACTATTAGTGGTTGAAATAATTAATAATTCTGTTGCAGAAGTTTATATCATATAATAGGGTTAAGGGTTATTAAAAAAAAGGAGGTAGTAATCATTATGTCAGACACTTTAAGAAATTTGCAGGAGGCCTTTGCGGGAGAATCCCAGGCAAACAGAAAATATCTCGCTTTTGCAAGAAAGGCCGAGGAAGAAGGTTTCTTGCAGGTTGCAAAGTTATTCAGGGCGGCCGCCGAAGCAGAGACGATTCATGCGCATAATCATCTCAGAGAGTTAAACGGGATAAAGAGCACGAGAGATAATCTCGATGCGGCAATAAGCGGGGAGTCTTATGAATTTCAAAAAATGTACCCCCGCATGATAGAGCAAGCAAAGGCAGAGAGCCATGCAAAGGCACTCAGGAGCTTCAGTCTTGCCAATGAAGTCGAAAAGATCCATGCCCGTCTCTACCAGGCGGCTCTCGACAGCCTCGGCAACAATGCCGAAGCCGACTATTATGTGTGCCAGGTATGCGGTTATACTGCCGAAGGAGAGGCGCCTGATGAATGTCCGGTCTGCAAGGCAAAGAAACAGGCCTTCAGAAAAGTCGGCTGAGATATATTCCGGTTTACCTCCGGTGACTATGGCAATAATCGCTTATTATCAAGACAAAAGGAGGGTTAACATCGTATAACACTTGAATATTTCAGGCCTTTCTATTATTATTGAGATTGAGTGGAGGTCTAATGCTAAGGGCAAGAGTGGAAGCAATCTTAGATAAGGTGAGAGCGGGCCTGAAGTCTGAAGGCGGTGACATTGAGCTTGTCGACGTCAGAGATACGGTAGTGTATGTAAAATTGAAGGGCGCTTGCGGTACCTGTCCCATGTCTTCCCTGACAATGAAAAATTGGGTAGAATCAAGTATAAAAAAGGAGATACCGGAGATCACCTCCGTACAGGCGGTATAATGGGAACTACGGACGTAAGGAGAATATTGATCTAAATTGGGCGCGGTAGGGGTAAACAGGCGGACCTTTCTGTTACTGCTTGTGCCCGTCCTTTTTTTCCTTTTCCCTCACCCTTCACAGTCCTCCGAGATCGTCGACGTCACGGATATCAGCTACTGGTCATATCCTGATTACACGAGGGTAGTGGTAACACTTTCCGGCAGTGTTGAATATGCAAAAAAGCGACTCGCTAATCCTGACCGACTGTATTTCGATATAAAGGGCAGCTCTATCAAGAAGGAATTAAAGACGAATCTGCCCATCGGAAACGGCATGCTTAAATCTGTGCGTGCTGCCCAGTTCAACGAAAACACGGTGAGGGTCGTGCTCGATCTGGAAAAGATTAGGGACTATAAAATGATTACCCTTGAAGACCCGGTGAGGATAATCATCGATGTCTACGGGACATCGGCGCAGCCGCTTGTCTCCTCTAAAAAGAGAATAGTCATTGATCCCGGCCATGGAGGCCACGACCCGGGTGCGATCGGACCGAAAAAACTTTGTGAAAAGGACGTAGTCCTCGATATTGCGCTGAAGTTAAAGAAAATATTGTCCGAAGATCCTAATATCGAGGTATTTCTGACGCGGGACAGGGATGTTTTTATCCCTCTTGTGGAGCGCACTGCGATAGCAAACAGCAAAAAGGCCGACCTTTTCGTCTCTGTGCATGCCAATGCAAGTCCGAATAAAGACGCAAAAGGCATAGAGACCTATTTTCTCAACTGGTCCGACGATATGGAATCGATGAAAGTGGCCGCGAGGGAAAACCAGATATCCCTTAAGAAGATGAAAGAGATGAAAAATGAGTCGGATTTTCTTGACGTGGAGCTGGCGAGTCTAAAAAGAGACCACAAAAGAGACGAATCCAATAAACTCGCCAATTATATCCAGATGGCGATGGTAAGAGGGCTGACAGATAAGTATCCGCGCGTGGTCGACCTGAAGGTGAAATGGGCCATGTTTTACGTGCTTTTCGGCGCGCGAATGCCCTCGGTGCTTGCCGAGGTATCATTTATCAGCAATCCTCTTGAAGAGAAGTTGCTGTCAAAAGATATGTACAGGGAAGAAATTGCAAGGTTCATCGCCTCCGGCATCTCGAAATACATGTCTATTGCTCCGGATTCACAAACCATCGCACACGTAGGGAGAACAGTTGACTCTAAAGATTAAGCCTGAGTTGAAGATCGTTTTCTACTGCCTTTTCGTTGTGCTTCTTTTTGTTTTCGACAACCTGCCGGCATATCTGTGCGCCGCTGCAATTCTTGGCCTTTTTTTCGTGAAGATGCCGCTAAAAACCCTCAAATCAGGATGGTTGCCTATAAGCATGTTCCTCCTCTTCACTTTCATAAGCAATGCCGTCGGACGCCATGGCAGGATAGTTTTTTCGGCAGGGGTGCTTATGCTTACCGACGAAGGTGTCCATATCGCTGCAGTACGCACCCTGAGGGTCTTCCTTATGATAGGAGGGGCAAAGGTCTTGATGTCCTTTACAAAGGCAGAAGAGATGATAGACGGACTTGGAAGGCTATTTGGTCCGCTCGAAAGGGTGGGACTGCCCGCCAGGGATTTTTTCCACACGATGGGTCTGACAATGACATGTCTTCCCATCCTGAAAAATATGGCTTTCGAAGCCTACAGGGAAAATATGAGGACCTGCGATACGCCCAGTTTCTGGGGCCGCGCCCGCGTCGCGTCATCATGCCTATTGCCTCTTTTTTTGAAGAGTCTTCAATCTCCCGAATCTTTCTTTGTGCAGCAGCCTGCCACCAGGGCGGACGGCGAGAGCAATGTAAGGCCATAGATCTCATCAATGGGCAAGACCTTCGATATTTTGATTAGAAACGGACTGTTGTACGACGGAAGTCTTTCCGACCCCCATATCTGCGACATAGGCGTAGTGGATGGCAGGATAGGTTTCATAGGCCGATCCGGTGAAAAGGGCGCCAGGGAGATCATTGACGCCGGGGGGCTGGCTGTCTGCCCGGGGTTCATCGATACCCATTCACACTCTGATTTTACGATAGTGGCCGATCCCCGTGCAGAAGGAAAGATCTGTCAGGGGATAACGACCGAGATCAATGGAAATTGCGGAATGTCCGCAGCACCTCTTTATAGGAAAGTCGCTGAAAAACGCGAAGAGGATATGAGGGAACTCGGCATAAAGGAGAGGTGGAATACGTTTAGTGAATACTTCGCTCTCCTTGAAAAAAACGGTCTTGCGATCAATATGGCATTTCTCGCAGGCCATGGAAATATCCGGGGCTCGGCGATTGGATATGATGATAAAGAACCTTCTCAGGAGGAACTGGAAGGGATGGCTGCATTATTGAAAGAGGCGATAGGAGACGGTGCGATTGGGCTCTCTACGGGTCTGATATATCCTCCCGGCATATACTCCGGGACCGAAGAGCTTATCCATCTTACCAGGGAGCTCAGAAACAAGGGGCTTATTTATACAAGCCACATGAGGAGTGAGGGCGTCCGACTTCTCGAAGCGGTGGAGGAAGTTACAAGGATAGGAGAGGAGACGGGTGTAAAAGTCCATATTTCTCACATAAAGACAGCGGGGGAGCGGAACTGGGGGAAGTCGGAGAACGTTTTTTCCATGCTTAACGAGGCCCGTAGCCGGGGCGTAAGTATTACCTGCGACCGTTATCCTTACATAGCGTCAAGTACCGATCTCGACTCAATATTACCATCTTGGGTTTTTGAAAAGGGGAACGAAGAAGAACTGAGAAGACTCCGGAACCAAAAAGAAAGGGACAGAATAGCTCTAGAGATACGCGAACAATCCGGCTTGCGGGGCTATTGGGAAAAAGTGATAGTGTCCTCAGTTGTTTCTGAAAAGAACAGATGGATGGAGGGAAAGACTATAGCGCAAATCAGCGGCGAGCGCGGAAAGAGCGAGATGGAGACGGTCTTCGAGGTGCTTGTCGAAGAGAGGCTCAGGGTCGGCGCGATATTTCTTTCGATGAATGAAGATAATCTGAGGAAGTTTCTTTCCCTGCCTTATTGCATGATAGGTTCCGACAGTTCTGCGAGGAGCTTTGACGGACCAACGAGAAGGGGGAAACCCCATCCCAGGGGGTTCGGCGCCTTTCCCAGATTACTGGGCAATTATGTCCGAAAGGAAGGACTTTTTTCTCTGTCCGAGGCTGTATACAAATCCACCCAACTGGCGGCACGGACGTTCGGACTGCGTGACAGAGGCATGGTGAAGGCGGGTTACTATGCGGACATCGTCATCTTCAATGCAGAAAAAATTACGGACATAGCGACCTTTGAGGACCCTTTCCAAAAGCCCGAGGGGGTCGTATGCGTTTTAGTAAACGGTATCCCTGCAGTGCGGGAAGGTATGCCTACAGGGAGATTGCCGGGTATGGTGCTTAAATGGAACACTTAAATGGAATACGGATTGATTTTTTGGCGGTAATTTTGTAGAATAAACAATATTAGTTCTTGAAGTTTTATGATTAAAGAGTGGGCAATCCCACTCTTTTGTTTTATATGGAAGATATTAAAGGGAAAATAGCCGGGTTGGCCGGTTCAGTGGCTGCTGAATACGCAGTGGAGGTGGTCGACATCGAATTTGTCGGGAGCATGAGGAGGCCCACGGTGCGGATATTTATCGATAAACCGGGCGGCGTTACCCTTGAAGACTGCGCGCACTTTAGTCGTGCAGTATCCGCGGTTCTTGACGTGGAGGATCCGATCAGGTCGGCATACGTCCTTGAGGTCTCATCTCCTGGACTTGACAGACCGTTAAAGAGGGCGAGAGACTTCGAGTTGAGTGTTGGTAAATTAGCGCGGATTATCACGAAGGAGAGTATAGGGAGACAAAACTTTTTTGTCGGCAGGATCACGGAAATACGAAATAATATTATTATATTGGCTATGAAAGATAATGAAGTGATAGAGATCCCATTTGCGCAGGTCTCAAAGGCGAGATTGGAGATGGAGCTGAAATGACAAAAGAGTTGTGTCATGTCGTAGAGCAGATAAGCAGGGAAAAGGGAATATCGAAAGAGATCTTGATAGAGGCCCTTGAATCTGCGCTTTTGTCTGCAATGCGGAAGAAATACGGCGGTAGAACTAACATAAATCTGATCATTGACCGGCAGAAATGCGATATAAGAGTCTTCGATACCAAAACGATAGTTTCGATCGTGAATGACGCTAATGTAGAAATTTCCGTGCCGGAAGCAAAGAAGATTGACCCTGAGAAAAATGAAGGCGAAACCGTGGATATTCCGCTTGATCTCCAGGATCTAGGCAGGATTGCCGCGCAGACAGCAAAACAGGTCATATTCCAGAGGGTCAGGGAAGCGGAGAGGGATGTTATCTATAACGAATTTAAGGACAAGGCAGGTCAGATCGTCACCGGAACCGTAATGAGGAAGGAAAAAGGGTTTTATTACATCAACCTTGGAAAGACCGAGGCAATACTTCCGATCAAAGACACTCTGCCGACTGAGAACCTTAAGAGGGGTGACCCGGTAAAGGCGATTATTGAGGATGTGAAAATAACGACGAAGGGTCCCGCAATTCTTATTTCAAGGACATCTGCGGAGTTTGTGGCCGGGTTGTTTAAGATGGAGGTCCCGGAGATTAGCGAGGGGCTTGTCCTGATTAAGAATATTGTGAGGGAACCTGGGGAACGGACGAAGATTGCCGTGTATTCTAAGAACAGCGCTGTTGATCCGGTGGGTTCTTGCGTGGGGATGAAGGGGACCCGGGTCCAGACGATTGTGCGTGAACTCAGAGGCGAGCGGATCGATATCATTCCATGGGCAGACGACCCCAGAATGTTGATTGCAAGGGCGCTGAGTCCGGCAGCGATCGACAAGATAGGGATTAACGAAGAAGGCAAGACCGCTATGGTTGTCGTTAACGACCAGCAGTTGTCCCTTGCGATCGGGAAAAAGGGGCAAAATGTGAGGCTTGCGATGAAGCTTACCGGATGGGATATCGACATCATCAGCGATACGGAATATTCAAAGATCAGGATGGAAGAGACGGACAAGAACCTTGAAGACACGTTAAAGAAGGAAGCACAGAAAAAAGATCAGCCATCAGTTGATGGATAGCAACCTATCAGAAGTACTCATACACTGCGCCAGGGGTGTCGGTCCCAAAAGGGCCGAGTTACTTGGTGGGATCGGCATTGCCACGGTGAAGGACTCTCTCTCTTATCTCCCCAATCGTTATGAAGACAGGTCCAGGGTTAACGACATCCTCAACATTAGAGAAGGTCAGTGGGAGACCGTCCGGGGGAGAGTCATAACGGCCGGAGTCAAGGGGTTGCGGGGCCGCCGACTGGGAATTTTTGAGATCACCGTAGACGACGGGACCGCCGTGGCAGCGGCAAGATGGTTTAACCAGCCTTTTATGAAAAAGAATATAGCGGCCGGACAGGAGATCCTTCTGAGCGGAGTGGTGAAGAGGGACCCTTTTTCAAGCGCGCTGGGTTTCAATACCCCCGAGTATGAGATCGTCGGCGAAGACAACGATTCCTCTATCCATGCCGAAAGGATAGTCCCCGTATATCGTCTCACTGAGGGGATCAGCCAGAAGCAGTTTAGAAAGATCATGTTCGATATTGTCGAGGACTTTGCAGATAAGATAATCGACCCGCTGCCCGTAGATATATTAAAAAAACATAATCTCCCCCCCCTTAAAGAGAGCATCAAAGAACTGCATTTTCCCTCTCGCGGCAGTGATGCGGAGTCGCTGAACCGCCGGGAAAGCATATACCATAGAAGGCTGATTTTCGATGAACTGTTTTCATTCGGATTAGCTATGGCGATGATGAGGAAGAAGGAGAGCCGCGAAGAAGGGAAGGTGCTCAGTTGTGAGGGCGTTTTTCAGCGAAAACTTATGGAAAGACTTCCCTTCGTATTAACAGGAGATCAGGAGATGGTCTTGGCTCAAATCAAAAGTGACATGGCCAAAACGTACCCGATGAAAAGACTACTCCAGGGCGACGTCGGATGCGGCAAGACTATCGTCGCTCTTCTGGCCATGCTTCATGCGTCGGAATGCGGCTGTCAGGCCGCGCTCATGGCACCCACCGAGGTGCTGGCCGAGCAGCATTTTTATACGCTACGCAATGTTGTTGAAAATATGGGTATTAAGACGGCGCTTGTGGCCGGCGGAACGAGTGAAAGAGATATTGATATGATAGCCTCAAAAGAAGTGGCGATTGTAGTTGGTACCCATGCGCTTATCCAGGAAGGCGTTATTTTTAGCGATCTCGGACTTGTCGTGATCGACGAGCAGCACAAGTTTGGGGTAACACAGAGGGGCCTCCTGAAGAAAAAGGGAACGAGTCCTCATGTGCTCGTGATGACTGCGACACCCATACCGAGGTCTTTGGCTCTCACCATGTACGGCGATCTCGATTATTCCGTTATCAGGGAAATGCCGTCGGGAAGGAAGCCGATGGTGACGAGGGTATTAATGCCTGGACAGAAGACTGCTATATACGCAACAATGGAAGAAGAGATCGGGAAGGGCAGACAGGCATATGTGGTTTACCCTGTTATCGGTGAATCAGAAAATGCCGACATCAAATCCGCAGTGCGAGGGCACGAGGCATTCCGGAAAATATTTCCGGAATTGAAGGTAGGTCTTCTTCACAGCCGGATGAGCCCCTCAGATAAACAGGCGGCGATGTCGTCCTTTAAGAGAGGGGAGACTCACATTTTAGTGAGTACGACGGTTATCGAGGTCGGAGTGGATGTGCCGAACGCCACTGTCATGGTCATTGTCCATGCCGAGCGGTTTGGACTGGCCCAACTCCATCAGTTAAGGGGCCGGGTAGGTCGCGGTGGGGAATTGTCCTACTGCCTTCTCATCGCGTATGAGCCTCTTGGTGAAGATGCCCGGCGTAGGCTCGAAGTTATGGTCAAAACGTCAGACGGTTTCCGGATAGCGGAAGAAGATCTCGCGATAAGGGGTCCGGGGCAGTTCTTTGGCACGAGACAGGCGGGCATGCCGGACTTTAAAGTGGCCGATCCCGTGAGAGACCTGGACATACTGGAAGTTGCCAGAAGGGAAGCCTTTGATCTGGTCGATACCGGACGGGAGATTGAATGTTTCCCGTTGCTGAGAAAGTCTTCTGAGGCTTTCTTGCCGGGGAAGGCTGATTGTTATCAGACGGCACAGGGGGAATAATGTTTCAGAGACTGAAAGAGAATTTCAGGGAAGGTTTATACAGGCTGAAATGGGTCGCGATTGTCCTATCCGAAAGGCTGAAGATCGAGGTTGCGGTTATTAGGCTGCTTTATCAGTCGGATGAGATGGAAAAGAGCAAGGAAGCATTGCTTAAGACTATAGGGCTGCGCGTCTATGAACTGAATGGCAATCCCGACAAAAACGTTATGCGGGATCGGACTGTCCTGGCGGCGATGGACGAGATAAAAAAAATAGAGAAAAATATCGACGAGCTGAAAAAGAAGGTCTCGGAGATGAGTAGCGCGAGAATGTAACAATGTCTGAATATGTCATGGCTGTCGCTTTCGGTCTTCTCATCGGATCTTTCTTAAACGTCTGCATATACCGGATACCGAGGAACCTCTCTATAGTATTTCCCTCATCGAGGTGTCCTTACTGCAATACTGCGATACGTCCCTGGGACAATATTCCGGTTATTAGTTATCTCTTCTTAGGCGGCAGATGCAGGAACTGCAAGGCGAAGATATCACTGAGGTATCCATTGGTTGAGGCGCTGAACGCTTTTCTCTATGCAGCCGTCGTCTGGAGATATGGAATCGGATGGGGCTCCGTTGTATACGCGGTACTTTGTTCGTCGCTGGTCGCAATAACGTTTATCGACCTGGAGTTTCAGATTATTCCGGACCGTATAACGCTTGCCGGCATCCCCATAGGACTGGCGGCAGGGTTCTTTCTTCTTCCCGATCCCTTTATGCGGGCCGACCTGCTCGGGTACAAGGCCTCCCTGATAGGTATGATTACGGGCGGAGGTCTTTTCTATCTTGTTGCGGTCCTGAGCAGGGGAGGTATGGGCGGGGGTGATATTAAGATGATGGCCATGGTCGGATCGTTGATGGGCTGGAAATCGGTCCTTCTGACTACATTTTTGGGGAGTCTTGCCGGATCTCTCATAGGGGTTTTTCTGATGGTCTTCAAGGGCAGGGGAAGAAAGACAAAGATACCTTTTGGTCCCTTCCTGGCCCTCGGCGCGGTGATAACCCTTTTTTTTGGACAGGAAATATTGTTGTGGTATCTTCGTTGAAAGAAGAGACCGGCCTTCGGCAGGCCGGTTTAGTTATGAAAACTTCCCTGGGATACTGACGATATGAACCATGCGACCATAATGATTGTCACACTTGTTCTTGTCGGTCTGCTCTTTATCTGGCTCTACATTGCCAGGATAATGGGCAGCAGCAGAAAGAGGCGTGATGTTGTCGATAAGGACTCAACCGAGGTGGGCTTTGTCGTCGATACATTTCACGACCTAGTTTCTAAACTGAAGGAAAAGGAGAGGGAACTCGAGATACTTAAGAGGAAGGCTGAAGACAGGGCCTCTTCTATCGAGATTTACAACGAAGATATCCTCCAGAGCGTACCGAGCGGCGTGGTCAGTCTCGACCAGGAACTGCGCATCACGAAGATGAATCAGTCGGCCGAAAAGATGCTTGAGATGAGGGAAACCGAGAGCATCGGCAAAAAATATTCGGAGATATTTAATGAACCTGTGGCCGGGATTATCGCCGAGAAGCCGGTGGTGGAAAGGGCCGAAATCGGCTACGTGACAAAAAGCGGCAAGAGGATATGGCTCGGTCTTAATATTTCTCTTTTGAAAGACAGTGCAAATAAAATCATCGGCAAGATATTTGTCTTCACCGACCTTACTGAACTTAAGGCGTTCCAGTCTCAGATGGAGCTCAGGGAGAGGCTGTCGACACTGGGCGAAATGTCCGCCGGTATTGCCCACGAACTCAGGAATCCCCTGGGTGTGATATCGGGGTATGCAAAACTGCTGTCAAAAAAGGTGGACAGTACGCTTTATCCGACGGTCGAGGCGATCCTGAAAGAAGTGGCGGTAATGGATCGTATAATTTCGGACTTTCTTTCCTTTGCCAGACAGACAGACCTGATATTTTCAGAAGTTGACCTGAAAGGTCTTCTGAGGGGCTGTATATCTGCAGTCGCGGATTCGGTCCCGGGAGTGCGGATAATCGAGCGGCTCGATAAGCTGCCGGTGATCAGGGTCGACGAGGTGCTGTTGCGGCAGTCGGTTACGAATGTTCTTCAAAACGCGGTGGAGTCGATGCCCGAGGGAGGTGATTTGATTGTGTCGTGCTCTGTGGGCGATTGCCTTGACATCTCGGTTGCGGACACCGGCCACGGCATTCCCCTAAACATCAGGGACAAGATATTCCTCCCTTTCTTCACGACCAAAGAAAGAGGCACAGGGCTAGGTTTATCCATTGTACATAAAATCGTTGTGTCCCACGGCGGAACGGTCCAACTCGAAAGCGGGGGAAGAGGCACGATCATTACGATAAGGTTGCCCAGGAAACTGATCGTCTCGCAATAAGTGCCGGGGTCATTTCCTCCAGCCTGCAGTTCTCACTGGCTTAGTCTAGGCATTTGTTGCGGCAAGTTATCTGTCCCTGTGTTGTTCGATACTGCCCATAAAGGAAATCTGTAACCGGTTTTATCCCGGGATTATTTTTCCGGTATCAGGTGCTTATATTGGGGGTAAAGCTTTCTTACACAGTCCGGACAGATGCCGTGACTGAACTCGGCCTCAGAATGCTCGGCGATATATTGCTCGATCTGGTTCCAATAACCTTTGTCATCACGGATTTTTTTACATGAAGCGCAGATGGGAAGGAGGCCGCTCAATTTCTTGATATTGTCCAGGGCATCCTGCAGTTTGGAGATAAGTTCGTCCTTCTCTTTGTTTTGCTCCTGGATTTTTCTTTCCAGCATGATGGTTCCCGCACAGCTCTCCATCGCCGAAAAAAGGACCTCCACATCAACCGGCTTCAAAATATACTTGTCGATCCCGGCGTCGATAGAATTCAGCAGAACACTTGCGTCACTGTGGGCAGTAGTCAGGATTATTTTGACGCTGTTGTCCAACGACTTAATCTTTCTTGACATTTCAATCCCGTCCAAAAGAGGCATTCTCACGTCCGATATCACTATATCCGGCCTATGCTTCTTAAACAGTTCCAGCCCTTCTTCGCCATTTTCGGCCTGAAACAAATTTCTCACTTTCCTCTCGAGAATTCTGGCAAATACCGCCCTAGTTAAGGGTTCGTCTTCCACATAGAGGATAGACACATCGAGGTTCGCGTCCCTGTTCTCATCCATACTACTAATATAGTACAATTCCACGTCCATAAAGCAAACAAAAAAACCGCAACTGGAGTCATGAGGCATGTCCGGGGGAAATTCAAACAAATAGTGATGGCCTGGAAGGTGCCGTATGCCTCACAAACAGAGGGGGATAAAGAGTCAAGAAGAAGATTGGGAAGTGATATTACTCGCAGGCTCTTCCCTTAAGGCTAAACAGAAATGAAAGGCCCTTTCTTACACGGTCTGAAAATAGTTTCTTTGCAAACAGGTCACTGGCGACCTTTTTGTTGATTTCCCCGAGAGTGGGGTAGGGATGTACCGAGGATGCGAGCGACGAAAGTCTGACCCCGCCGTTCATGATGGCGATCCACTCCCCCAAAAGATCTCCTGCATGGGGACCGAGAATTTGCACTCCAAGCAGCTTTTCCCCCTTACCCAGAAGCATTTTTATCTTTCCCTCTCTTTCACCCTCGGCCAGGCTCCTGTCGTTGTCTTTGAATTTCTCAGTATAGATGCTATATTCTATCCCGGCAGCAGCGGCCATTTTCTCGTTCATGCCGATGCAGGCGAGTTCGGGATCGGTGAACGTACACCAAGGGAAGAAAGTGTAGTCCACTTTTCTCGGGATGTGAAAGACTGCATTACCTAGGACGACGCCCCCCTCGTATCCTGCCGCATGCGTGAACTGATAGTCACCAGTGACGTCTCCGGCTGCGTAAATGTGCGAATGGGTCGTCCTTAGTCTCTTGTCCAGCTTCAGCCTTTTGCGTTCAAATTCAACCCCGATCTCCTCCAGACCCAGGCACTGCAGATTCGCGTCTCTGCCGGTGGCGATCAGCACGGCCTTTGATCGGAGACCGAATGTCCCATCTGCTTTCTTTATTACAACTTCTCTGTCGGTGCCGAGCTCTCTTACTTCCACGATCGAGGTATTGAGATGAAAAGCCACGCCTTCATCGGTGAGGATGTTCATGATGTCTGCAGCCATGTCGGAATCTTCCTTACTCAGGATCTGTCCGCCCCTCTGGATAACGGAGACACGGCTCCCCAACCGGCAGAATGCCTGTGCCATTTCGATGCCGATCGGACCGCCTCCAATGATGATGAGTGAAGCGGGAAGGGAGTCGAGAGCAAAAAGCTCCCGGTTTGTAAGATATGGCATCTTGCCCAGCCCCTCAATTCCGGGGATGGACGGACTGGACCCTGTCGCGATTACCCACGTCTTTGCCGAGAAGGTTTTACCATTGAGAAGTATGGCATGTTCATCTTTAAAAAAGGAGTACCCCAATTCAACCCGGACCCCGAGTTTGCAGAACCTCTCCTTCGAATCGTGTTGCTGAATGGTGCCTATGACCGATTGGATTCTCTGGGCAATGTCCCTGAAATCGACCGCTTTTTCATCGAAAGCCGGCAAACCGAAATCCTTCGCTTTCTTGATCAAATGGTAGACGTTGGCCGTTCTAATAAGGGTCTTGCTCGGCACGCATCCGAAATGGAGACAGTCCCCTCCAAGTTCCTTTTCTTTCTCGATCAAAAGTGTCCTGGCGCCGAGCTGCGAGGCACCCGCAGCGACCGTCAGACCGGCGGCTCCGCCACCGATAATCCCGATATCAAAGTCATAACTGGGCATGCTGTCTCCTGTAATACATCCGGTCATACTGAGTATAACAGTCGTCAGGGGTCTTATCAATAAATAAGGAGAAGAAGGAAAACGGAGCTTCAGACCGGAACGCAGCATGAAGGGTTTTGGTGAAAGGCTATAGTAATATGATATTCCCATTCTGTATAATAGATTGAATTTGTGAGGTCGCCATGATCTTATGCTGGGTAAGGAATTGTCAGAGAGACCGTGGAGACAGAGAGAGAAGGAACTCGATGATTAGGAATACATTTTGCGCTCTTGATGGTATAGGTGAAAAGCTCGAAAAAAGGCTCTGGCGGGAGGGTGTCCTGACGTGGGATGATTTTATCGGGGCTGATGAACTGCTTGGATTCGGAAAGGAGAAAAAGAGCTTTCTCGATGATTGCCTCGTGCATGATGCCAGGGAGTTGCGCGATGATAATGCGCCCTATTTTTCTCGCAGGATAAGACGGAGAGAACACTGGCGTCTTTTTGATTTTTTTAAAGGGGACGCCGTCTGTCTCGATATCGAGACAAACGGACTGCAGCCCAACAGCGGGGGGGTCATTACCGTGGCCGGGTTCTATGACGGCTACGAGTATAAAAGCCTCGTGAGGGGCGAGAACCTTTCGGCGGAGAGTTTAAACAAGGAACTCTCGAGGCATAAATGCCTGATCACATTTTATGGTGCGGTCTTTGACATCCCCTATATTCTGAGGTCGTTCAGCGGGGTAAAATGCGATTTGCCCCATTTCGACCTTTGTTTTGCTGCAAAAAGACTTGGGATGAAGGGAGGCTTAAAGAGGCTTGAACAGGAACTTGACATTGTGCGAGACGAATCCGTACAGGGACTCGACGGTTACGACGCCGTGAAACTGTGGGAGCACGCACGGAGGGGCTCTCGGGATGCAATGGAGACCCTCATAAGATACAACAGGGAAGATACGGTAAACCTTATGCAGATGGCTTCCATATTTTATGAACGGCTGCGACAGTCTACCGGCATAGAGGAATATCTGTCCTGTGGGGTCGCTTGAGAATTTTTTCACATATCTGACTGTCGAAAAGGGCCTTTCAGGAAATACCGTCGGCGCCTATCATGCCGACCTCAAGAAATATAGACTTTTTCTCGATCATAGGAAAGTTGCACTTGCCTCTGCTGCTGCTACCGATGTCATCGATTTCCTCGAAGTGTTGAGAGATGGAGGCTACTCATCCGCAAGCATCTGCCGGTATATTTCTTCGATAAAAGCCCTCTATAGATACATGTTCATGGAAAATGAAATCGACCGTGATCCTTCGGAAAACATCCAAATGCCTAAAAAGTGGGAGAGGCTTCCCAAGGCGCTGAGTGTCGCGGATGTTCTGGCACTCCTTGAAGCGGGGGCATCGGGTAAGAATGCACTGAGGGATTCTGCAATGGTGGAACTCCTCTACTCCTCGGGTCTGCGTGTCAGCGAACTTGTATCGATAAAGCTTGGCGACATACATTTTGATGCAGGCTTTATGCGGGTCCTTGGAAAGGGCTCGAAGGAGCGGGTCATACCCGTTAACGCACGTGCCCTTGAAAAGATAAAGCGATATATTCACGAAGAGAGGTCCACGGTGTTGAAAAAGAGGCAGTCGGCGTATCTCTTCGTGACTGGGATGGGCGGGCGGATGACGAGGCAGAGGTTCTGGCAGACCTTAAAGGCGGTCGGAAGAAGGGCTAATATCGTCCTTTCTCCCCATACGGTGAGGCATTGTTTTGCAACGCATCTCCTTGAAGGCGGCGCAGACCTTAGGTCTGTGCAGAAAATGCTCGGCCATTCCGATATATCGACAACACAGGTTTATACAAAAGTTACAACGGACAGGATAAAGAAGGTTTTTAAAAAATATCATCCGAGAGCTTAATAACAAAACGAATAGTATCTAGCGAGCCGACATATCCTCCCTCTGAATTTCGTCATAATTTTATAAAAGACTGAAACGCGTAATTTTCCGCCCTATTGACTTATTTTACATATAATCTAAAATTACAATTACAAAGTAACTGCAGTGGTCTTCACTATGAGGTCAACCGCCAAGGAAATAGTTATATGACGAAGATCATATGATGAATCGGGGAAAATGAATAACTTAAGCCAGTATGTTTTTTTCGGGGTCAATCTTTGAAACGGAGGTGAGAAAGAGCGTTTTTTTTGTAATAGGGCTTTTGCCGGATGAAAGAAAAAGGAGGTTTTATGAAAATGAAAGGGTTTTTGTTGATGGTCACGGTTTTTATTTATGGGGGATTGACTATCCTTGGGGGCGGCTGGACCGAGGCGGCGAGCGGAGAAAGTAAGGTTTCGAAAGAGGGACAGGCATGTATCGGTTGTCACAAGGCACAGTCCCCATCGTTCGTAAAAGAATGGGAGACGAGCAAGCATGCTGCGATGGGTGTAGACTGCTACACCTGCCATAGGGCGAATAAGACTGACAAAGATGCTATGGAGCATAACGGGTTTACCATAGCAGTATTGGTTACACCGAAGGATTGTGGACAATGCCATAGCAGGGAAGTGAAAGAAATGACCGAGAGTCATCACGCCAAGGCCGCGGACATCCTGAATTCGGCGGACAATTATCTGGGCGAAGTGGTGGGCGGACAGGAGGTCGTTGCCGTCGGCTGTCAGCAGTGTCATGGGGCGAACGTCAAGATCCTTGCTAATGGCAAACTCGACACGAACAGCTGGCCTAATACCGGCATCGGCAGGATCAACCCGGACGGCTCCAAGGGTTCATGCTCTGCCTGTCACGCGCGCCACAGTTTCTCAAAGGCACAGGCACGCGAGCCGCAGACCTGCGGAAAATGCCATCTCGGTCCCGACCATCCGCAGATCGAAGTTTATCAGGAGTCGAAGCACGGCATCCTGTATGAGGCGTTCAAGGACCGAATGAACATGAGCAAAGATTCCTGGGTTGTCGGCAAGGATTATACTGCCGCCCCGACCTGTGCTACCTGTCACATGAGCGCCACGCCAAACCAGCCGGTGACGCATGATGTAGGCGCGCGCATCAGCTGGACCCTTCGGCCACCGATTTCTAAAAAGCTGGACAACGCGGACAAACGGCGAATCAACATGAAGGACGTATGCAGCAGCTGCCATTCAGACCCCTTTGTTACAGGGTTTTACAAGCAGTTTGATAATCTCGTCAATCTGTACGATGACAAGTTCGCGAAACCCGCAACGGCTATCAGACAGGAACTGATGGACAAAGGCAAACTGACCCAGGCGAATTTCGACGACAAGCTGGACTGGATTTACTGGGAACTTTGGCACCATGAGGGACGAAGGGCGCGGCACGGCGCCGCCATGTCGGGACCCGATTATGCCTGGTGGCACGGCATCTACGACGTGGCCAAAAACTTCTATATGGAGTTTCTGCCAGAAGTGAAACGAGTGGCCGGGCCGGAGCTTTACAGGGAGATTGAAAAGAAGTATCTCGAGTCTGACGTACGGCATGAATGGTACATCAAGGGCATGACCAAAGAACAACTTGAGAAGATCCAGAAGTTCTATAACGAACGGTACGGCGGTAAGGTACTGTAAATGACGCATAAAGAAAGGCGAGGGGCCGTCCCCTCGCCTTTCTTTATGCCATACGGGTCGATGTGTTATGGGTCTGAATACTTGTTGCTTCTTGAAGTTTTTTACTGCTTATGGATTTATAAATTAAAACTATCAATTAAGTGCTTTATTTTGGTTGTTAAATTATGTTATTTTTCCTATGTTTACGTGTCGTTACGTGGTAGATTAGACAATGTTGTTTGTTTGAGCTCATTGCAGAAAGGAGACTCCAAAAAGTCCTATTAGCTAATTAATGAAACTTATTACATTTATAAAAATAATAAATTTTATAGGTTTATAATAATGTGTTATGGTCTTAGTGGTATCTATAGTTATTATATTAACCGTAATTATTATATTAACAACAATTGATGCTCGGTTTTTTGAAGAATTCTCATATTTGTTTTCCAACTGAAATTTATAATGAACTAGATAAGGAAAGGAGTGCGAAGAAATGCTGATAATAGGCGAAAAGTTGAGCATCATAGCAAAGAGGGTCAGGGAAGCGATGATGAAGAAAGATAAGGGGCCGATACAGGAAATCGCGACCCGGCAGTGGAAAGAAGGCTCCGGCGTAATAGATGCCAATATAGGTCCTGCAGAAGACGGTGGAGAGGATTTGATGCAGTGGATGGTCACGACAATTCAAGAGGTTGTCCCTCTTCCGTTATGCCTTGACACGACAAATGCAAAGGCGATAGAGGCAGGACTGAAGGTCCATAATAATCAGTGGGGCAGGGCTTTAATTAATTCAACATCCAACGATCCGGAGAGATTTCCAATTCTCGAACTTGGAGCAAAATACAAAGCGCAGGTCATTGGGCTGACGGTCGGGAAAGGCGGACTTCCTGCTGACGCCGAGGAGAGAGCTGCAATCGCCGCGGATATAATGGCAAGGGCAATGGAGTATGGGGTGCCTCTTGAAGACTTGTATCTTGATCCGTTGGTCCTTCAGATTGCAACTTCCCAGGACCACGCCATGAAAGTTATTAAGGCTATTAGGATGTTTCAGGAGATGAACGATCCCCCCATGAAAACAGTAGTTGGCCTGAGCAATATTTCCAATGGCTGCCCTAAGCACGTAAGACCGATATTGAATAAATACTATTTTTTAATGCTTATGAATGCAGGACTGACTTCCGCCATTGCCGACGCTCACGAGATGGCAGAGGCCTTAAGTGAAAAGAAACTGTTTGACGATGTTCTGGCAGGGAAGAAACTTGATGACGCAAAAAAAATGGCTGAGATAAAAAAGACGCTTGATGTCATTATGGGCAATACCCTTTACGCCCATTCGTATCTCGAAATGTGATGAGAAACGCCGTGTCGGCCGGGGTAATGAATCCGGACTGACATAACACACTGACACTAAATACTGACACTGATTATAGGAGGATAAGATGGCTTTTACACCAGCGAAGGAAACATATCCCGGAAAGGTATATCCCGTAACTATCGGCTCCGGGGGAAGTTCAGGTACGATTGGAGGAGAAAACGTTCTTCCATTTCATTCCTTTGAGGGAGTTACCCCTAACAGTCCGGTCATTGCACTGGAGATCCAGGATGTGCCGCCTGCTGACTGGCCGGAGAATGTCAAGAAGCCATTTGAGGGGGTCTCGGATGATCCGGTTAAGTGGGCGAAATTTTGTCAGGATGAGCTTAAGACTAAGGCCGTCGCCCTTAGGCTGATCGGTACCCATCCGGACAGGGAAAACCGTTCGCCTGAAGATGCGGCAAAGACAGTGAAGGACGTTCTTGGGGCCATTAATGTGCCCCTTGTTGTCCTCGGAAGCAACCATCCTGAGAAGGATTCGTCGGTGCTCGTGGCTGCTGCCGAGGCGGCAAAGGGAAAAAACTGCATTATCGGCAAGGCGCAGGAGGCGAACTACAAGACAATAGCCGCTGCGGCAATGGCAAACAATCATAAGCTTATTGCTATGTCTGAGCTCGATATAAACCTCTCGAAACAGCTTAATATCCTAATAGGTCAGATGGGTTTCGACAAGGAAAAACTGATAACGGACCCGATGTGCTCTGCACTTGGGTATGGGCTCGAATATACCTATTCGGTTATGGAGAGGATACGACTCGCCGCCCTGACGCAGAATGATGCCACAATGCAGCCGCCTTTAATGGGCGACGTCGGAATGTATGTCTGGAAGGTCAAGGAGACTCAGGCATCCGAGACAGATCTTCCTCAGTGGGGGTCCGTTGAGGAACGCGGAATTGCGTGGGAGGCCGTCACCGCTACCGCCTTGCTTGTTGCTGGTGCTGAGTTGATTATTATGAGACATCCAAGGGCGGCCGAGGCCGTCCAAAAAACCATTGAAGAACTAATGTAACGGAGGTCAATCAAATGGCGTTATCAGGCGTTGAAATATTTAAGCTGTTACCGAAGACAAACTGTAAGAAATGCGGACATCCCACCTGTCTTGCCTTTGCGATGAAGCTTGCCCAGCGACAGGCGACCCTTGATTCATGCCCGGATGTGTCCGAAGAGGCAAAGAGGGTGCTCGGCGAGGCGTCTGCCCCGCCTGTCAAGCCAATAACCTTTGGAGTGGGGGGCTTGGCAGTAAAAATGGGAGAAGAAACTGTTCTGTTCAGACACGAGAAGAAATTTGTGAATCCCTGTGCCTTTGCTGTTGAGGTGAAGGACACTGCTTCAGAGGGCGAAATAACCACACTTGTGGAGGAGGTGATAGGGTCGGAAATCGACCGTGTCGGTCAAAAGTTGAGGATAAACTCTATCGCGATAACGAATGCATCGAATGATGCGGGTAAGTTCGAAGCTGCGGCAAAGGTGGTTGCCGCCAAAGCTCCGGATGTTCCGGTTATCCTTTGCACTGCGGATCCCAAGGCTGCAGAGGCGGCAGTTAAGCTGTTTGCGGGGAAGAAGCCGATCGTTTATGGAGCGAACGCATCAAATTTCGAGGCGATGGCGACTGTCGCCAAGACGAATAAGGCGGTCCTCGGCGTAGCCGGAAACGGCATCGATGAACTCTGCGATCTCACGGAAAAGATCAAAGGCCTCGGCGTCGAAGACATGGTGATTGACTCGGGAGCGAGAAAAGCAAAGGACATCTTGGAACATAACACTCTTATGAGAAGAGCCGCGATTAAAAAGAATTTCAAGCCCGTGGGATATCCTGTAATCAATTTTGCGCAGCGTGAAAATAGCCTTCATGAGGCCCTTGTTGCGGTTATCAGCATAGCCAAATATGCTTCAATAGTCGTTTTAAGCAGCATCGAAAAATGGAAGAACCTTGCCCTGTTTACCCTGCGCCAGAACATCTATACCGACCCGCAGGTACCGATGCAGGTCGAACAGAAAATCTATACTATAGGGGATGCGAAGGCGGAGGCTCCGCTCTTCATTACCTCAAACTTCTCCCTCACTTACTTTATTGTTTCCGGAGAAATAGAGAACAGCAAGGTGCCGAGTAGGCTGGCAGTGTTAGATTGCGAGGGACTTTCGGTCCTGACTGGATGGGCGGCGGGAAAATTCACCGCATCGAAGATAGCGCAGTTTATTACGGAGAGCGGAGTCGATAAGGAGATATCCCACAAGGAACTTATTATCCCTGGATACGTCGCTATATTGAGCGGTTCTATTGAGGATAAGCTTCCCGGATGGAAGATAACGGTAGGACCAAGGGAGGCGAATGCGATTCCCGCTTTCCTCAAAGCGCGAGCAAGCTAGGAAATATACTTTTTATAGTATATAATAGATAAATATTAACAACCAGGAGGTTGGAGAATGTCCAAGTTAATAGCGACCGCAGTTATTAAAGGTACGCACAAACTGGTCAAGCAGGCAGAGGATCTGCTTCAGAAGACGATGGCTGAAAAGGGAAAGGATTTTGCGTTCGAATTTCCGGATACCGCCTTTCATCTTCCCATGATTTATGCAATGACCGGTTTTCCGGTAAAGACCCTCGGCGACATGAACGTTGCTCTGGGATTTGCCAAAGAACTGCTCCATGACGTGCCGGATGAAAATATCTGGAAACCGTATCTCGGCGAAGCCCTTGATTCGGGCATGGGAACTCTGTTTGCAGAGGAGATTCTGCTGGCCCTCAGGTATATACAAGGTCTCGAACCTTGCAAGGACCCTGAAACCGGATACGTCTATAATGGTTTTATCTCCGACACGATCCAGAGAAACCTCGGCATCCAGCTCGTTGACGGCACAATGCCGGGATTTGCTGCAATCCTAGGAGCCGCACCGACGGATGACATTGCGGTAAATATCTGCAGGGAACTTCAGGGGAAGAACATACTGACCTTTCTCTCAGGCCAGTCCAAAGGGGACAGCGTGACGAAACAGCTTCTGAGAAAGGGAGTGGAACTCGGTTGGGATACCAGAATAGTGCCCCTTGGTCCAGACACTGAACATACGCTCTATGCCCTTGACTGGGCGATAAGGGCGTCCCTTATCTTTGGCGGAAAGAAACCCGGCGATTTCAAAGAACATCTTAAGTACCAGAAGGACAGGGTGTTCGCCTTTGCAATAGTGCTCGGCGAACTCGACGATATCAAGTGGTCCACGGGCGCGGGCGCCATCAATATGGGATTCCCCGCAATTGGGGATACGGACATTCCCGTCATCCATCCCACCGGCGTATGCACCTATGAGGAAGTCGATAAGGAGTTCGACCATACCAAGATCGTGCAGAAGGCGATCGAGATGAGAGGTCTTAAAATAACGGTCGAAAAACCGCCGATCCCCGTTGCATTCGGCCCCGCCTTTGAAGGAGAACGGATCAGGAAGGAAGATACGTTTATTGAATTCGGCGGACAGCGGACTGCTGCTTTTGAGTGGGTGCGGATGAGGGAGATGGACGAGATCGAGGACAATAAGGTCATCATTGTCGGCGAAAACTGGCAAGAGCGGTTTGAAAAGGGCGGTCAACTACCCTTGGGCATGCTCATTGATGTCGCGGGCAGAAAGATGCAGAAGGACTTCGAGTCGGTCATCGAAAGGAAGATCCATTCAAACATCAACGAGGCCCAGGGTGTCTGGCATATGGGCCAGCGGGATATCAACTGGGTAAGGATAAGCAACAACGCTAAGAAAGATGGCTTTACCCTCGAACACCTTGGCATATTGAATGCCGCGATGACCCATCACCGGTTCAGGTCCATTGTGGACAAGGTTCAGGTAACGCTCTTCATTGACGATAAGGACGTCAAGGAGCATCTTGGGCATGCTCGCCAGGCCTACAGGGAACGAGACCAGCGGCTCGGGAGCCTTACCGACGAAGCGGTTGATACATTTTACTCCTGCCTCCTCTGCCAGTCTTTTGCACCGAGTCATGTCTGCGTGATTACGCCTGAGAGACTGGGGCTCTGCGGCGCATACAACTGGCTTGACGGAAAGGCGGCATATGAGATCGATCCAACAGGCGGAAACCAGCCGATCGCTAAGGGCGAGTGCCTGGATTCGCGGTATGGACGTTATAGCGGCTCCGATGAGTATCTGAAAAAGGCTACTGGGGGAGCTGTCGAAACAATGAATCTCTATACGCTCATGGAAAACCCTATGACCTCTTGCGGATGTTTCGAGTGCATTATCGCAATCATCCCTGAGGCAAACGGCGTCATGCTCGTGCACAGGGGACATACCGGAATGACACCTGTGGGCATGAAGTTCTCCACCCTCGCGGGCACCGTCGGCGGCGGCGCCCAGACCCCGGGGTTTATGGGTGTAGGAGTGAATTTCGTGGCGAGCAAGAAGTTCCTTTTTGGGGACGGCGGCATCAAGAGGATCGTCTGGATGCCTAAGTCATTGAAAGAGAGGATTGCCGAGGACTTCAAAAAGAGAGCTGAAGAGGCCGGGGTCCCCGATCTCCTTGACAAGATAGCGGACGAGAGCGTATGCGAGGAGTCAGAAAAGCTTCTTGAACACTTGACGAAGGTCGGTCATCCTGCCCTTGAAATGGAGCCGATGTTATAAACCGCGTTATCACAAACATGGTTCCGGATCATTTCTGGATGCATGGGAAAGGAGACCGGGATTTAAAAGATGGAGGTAATTTATGAGTAAGGAAGAGAAAAAGGAAAAAAGAGTAAGAAGCGCAGAGCCGGCTGCCGAGGCCATACTTGAGTGGGGCATGCTTGAAGAGTGCGAGACCTGTTTTGACAGGGCCGAGAAGATGAAGCCCTGTCCCATCGGGCATAGTGGTGCATGCTGTAAGAGTTGCCATATGGGTCCCTGCAGGCTGACGGGCAAGGATGCCGAAAAGTTTGCAAAAGGTGTATGCGGTGCAGACCTTTCTACGGTTGCAGCGCGCTATATTGCGAGGATGGCAGCAGGAGGATCTGCTTGTCACGGCGACCACGGAAGAGATATGGTCTTCACCCTTCTTGCGGTTGCCCAGGGTGAGGCCAAGGATTTCCAGATCAAGGACGTGAGAAAATTGTATAGGGTTGCGGGCATACTTAATATCGAATTTGAAGGAAGACCCGTATTGGATGTCGCCAAGGATGTGGCTACCAGGTTCATGGAGGACTTTGGAAGGCAGAAGGGAGAAGTAAGTTATGTTGTGCGCGCACCCAAGAAGACCCAGGAGAGATGGAAAAAATATGGAGTCACTCCGAGGGGTTGCGACCGGGAGATTGCAGAGACTATGGACAGGACGACTATGGGAATGGACGCGGACCCCGATTCAATTCTTGCCCAAGCACTGAGGTGCTCTTTGGCCGACGGGTGGGCCGGCAGTATGATTTCTACCGATATTTCCGATATCCTCTTCGGCACCCCGATGCCGGTGAAAGCTGAGGCGAGCCTTGGCATATTCAAGGAAGACGAAGTGAATATTGTAATCCACGGTCACGAACCTTCTCTTGCCGAGATGATCATCGATGTCGTCGGTGAGCCCGCCATGATTGCTCATGCAAAGGAAAAGGGCGCCAAAGGGATTAATGTCGGCGGCTTGTGCTGCACGGCCAATGAAGTGCTTATGAGGCATGGCATACCGACAGCCGGAGGATTTACGAACCAGGAGCCTGCCATTATGACCGGACTCATCGATGCCTTTACTGTTGATATCCAGTGTATCATGCCGGCCATCGTCGGCGTGGCGAAGAAGTTCCATACCAAGGTTATAACCACTTCGGAAAAGGTCAAAATCCCCGGCGCTATCCACATCGCCTTCGACGAGCATAGGGCAAAGGAAGTGGCACGAGAGATCGTAATGATGGCGATAGACAATTACCCCAACCGTACGACGAAGGGAAGTCACACTACGGCCCGGGTTCCGGCCATTGCAGGGTTCTCTCACGAGTACATCGAATACATGCAGGGCGGAAAGTGGCGCGGTTCTTTCAGGCCTCTTAACGATGCGATCGCTGCAGGCAGGGTCAGGGGTGTTGTCGGACTCGTAGGATGCGACAACCCGAGGTTCCCTTCAACAGGCGTCCATAAATTTCTTGCAACAGAACTGATCAAAAACGATGTGCTTATCGTCTCCACCGGTTGCAGTTCTGCGGCATTCGCGGGTGCCGGCTATCTCACACCGGAAAATGCGCTTGAAAACGCCGGTCCGGGACTCAGAGAGGTCTGCGAGGCTATCGGTATTCCTCCCATCCTTCACCTTGGCTCCTGTGTTGACAATACGAGAATCCTCACCATCGCAAGCGCAATGGCTGCGGAAGGCGGACTTTCCGACGAGATCGGAGGTATGCCGGCGGTAGGCATCGCACCTGAGTGGGTAACCGAGAAGGCAGTGGCCATCGGCATGTACTGTGCGGCTTCGGGCATTCCAGTTATCTTGGGCGGCGGGTCTCCGGTAGAGGCGAGCAAGGAGGTCACAAGGATTATGACCGAGGTCTGGTTCGAACGTTACAGGGGTGCAATCCATTTCGAGCCCGACCCGGAGAAGATGCTGGCGCTTGCGCTCGATTATATTGACAAGGCAAGGACCGCCCTCAAGCTGAGGAAGTACGAGCCGGGTAAATTCGGGACCGAGAAGGTACTCATGGATATGGCTGCAAGACGCGATATCGAAAAAGCTGCCAAGCCCCATATGGGCATCTATTAAGAGAGATAGGAAAGACTAAAAAAGAGGGGACCGTCTCAGAGACGGTCCCCTCTTTTTTAGTCCGCAGTCGGCGGCGGATTGAATCTATGCCTATCCCAAGACGAGAGGGAAAGGTTTTGAACTAGCTACTGATGTATTGCTCAAGATCCTGTATGGTCTTTTCCCTTTCGGCAATGATCAAGTTCACCACATCTCGGATGCTTACAATTCCAGCAAGCTTGCCATACTCCAAAACCGGCAGATGTCGGACATGCTTGTCGTTCATGATCGCCATGCACTGGTCAGTCGTATCATCAGGCGCTACGCAAATCACCGACCTTGTCATAAGTTCGCTGACCGGCGTTTCCTTTGAAGATTTCCCTTTTAAGACCACCTTTCTCGAGTAATCTCTTTCAGTGAATATCCCTAATAGGTTTCTCTCGCTTACTACCAGCAATGCGCCGACATCCCTGTCTGCCATAATCTGCAGCGCCTCATAAGCAGTCACATCCGGTGCAACGGTCCAGAACCCCTTTTCCTTTAATTCCAGAAGCCTCCGTACGGTAACCATGTTTCCTCCCTTCCTGTTTGATTATTTTCATCAAACAGCTGTAAAACAGTCGCATCGTGACAAAAAAACCGTACCGCCCAAATCCTCACCTTCGGCAATCCGGCCGCATTCGCATTCTTCCGCAAAAACCATCCTCTTGTTTATATCTAACACAAAAAGTTTCCTGCCGTCAATTTGAAGTTTAATTGATGATATGGCCTGATAATTATCGATTTATGAGTTCCCAGTCCTACCCTTATTCGGGTGAAAAATCGATTCCTATTACCAGGCTATTTCTCCTTTAAGAAACTTGTTAATATCTGCCGCTGCTCGTTTGCCGGCACCCATGGCGCTTATGACTGTGGCAGCGCCTGTTACTACGTCTCCGCCTGCCCATACGCGTTGCTTCTTAGTCCTGCCGGACTCCAGGTCGGCTACGGCCGTACCATGTTTCGTGCGTTCGAGACCTTCGGCATCAATGAAGACAAGAGGATTAGGGCTTGTACCGAGAGCCATGATCACCGTGTCCATTTCCATCTCGAATTCCGATCCTTTGATCGGCACCGGTTGTCTCCGCCCGGACTTGTCGGGCTCTCCAAGGTCCATGCGTATGCAGCGGAGGCCTCGGACATTCCCTTTATCGTCGCCCAGTATCTCCACCGGATTGGTAAGGAAATCAAAGATTACCCCCTCCTCCTCGGCATGATGGAATTCCTCCGCCCTTGCCGGAACTTCATCACGTGAGCGGCGGTAGACAATATGGGCTTCTCTCTTATCGCCTTCGGGGGCCTGGAGGGTCTGCAGCCGAAGGCTGCAACGGACAGCATCCATCGCCACGTTGCCTGCACCCAAGACAGCAACCTTTTTTCCCACTTTTACCGGGGTATCGAATTCAGGGAAACGGTATGCCTTCATAAGATTGACACGGGTCAGGAATTCGTTTGCAGACATTACACCGTTGAGGTTTATGCCCGGTATGCGCATGAAGGAAGGCAGGCCCGCCCCTGTGCCGAGGAACACTGCATCATATTCGGAAAGGAGTTCGTCAAGAGTGAATGTACGACCTATGACATGGTCTTTCTGAATTGTTATTCCCAAACATTCTACCGCATAACTGATCTCTCCGTGCACCACTGCCTTAGGGAGACGGAATTCGGGAATGCCATAGACAAGAACTCCGCCCGGACCGTGGAGAGATTCGAATATGGTGACGTCATGACCTTCTCTGCCGAGATCGACTGCGCAGGTCAAACCTGAGGGGCCTGATCCGACCACAGCCACGCGTTTGCCGGTTGCCGGGGCCTTTATGAGGGGACAGGTGCGATGGGCCAGCTCATAGTCGCCAACGAAACGTTCCAGCCTGCCTATTGCGACTGCCTCTCCCTTTTTTGCCAGGATACAGTTGCCTTCACACTGTACCTCCTGGGGACATACCCTGCCGCAGATGGCGGGAAGGTTGTTCTTCACCTTCATCCATTCAACAGCCTTGATCATGTCTCCTTCCCGCAAGGCTTTTATAAACTGAGGTATGAGTACTCCGACCGGGCATCCTTTGACGCAATGAGGGTCCTTGCACTGAAGACAGCGTTCTGCCTCCTCTATCGCTGTTTCGTTCGTATAGCCGAGGGCGACCTCCACATAATTTGCTCTTCTTTGCGCAGGGGTCTGGTTAGGCATGTCATGCCTTTTTATCTTCAAGCGATCCTTTTGAGTGAGTTCAGCCATTACTTACTCCCTTCTGCGACGGCAGCGTCAAGTTTACATTTGTGTTCCCAATGCTCCATCGCCTTTCGCTCTTCTTCTTTGTAGAATTGGAGGCGTGACAGAAGATTGCCCCAGTCCACCTTGTGGCCATCGAATTCGGGACCGTCTACGCATACAAACTGGGCGCCGTCCTCTAAAAGCACTCGGCATCCGCCGCACATGCCGGTCCCATCTATCATGATTGTATTAAGACTGACAGTAGTGGGCACATTGAATGGTTTTGTGGTCTGGGAGACAAATTTCATCATTATCGCCGGGCCAATAGCCCAAATATGAGAAATTTTCTTCCTCTGATTTTCGAGGAGCTCCTTCAAAGGTTCTGTAACGAGAGACTTTCTGCCGTGGGAACCGTCGTCAGTGCAGACGATTAGCTCGTCGGAAACTGCCCTCATCTTGTCTTCCCAAAACAAGAGATCCTTGTTGCGCGCACCAATGATTGATATGACCTCATTTCCCGCTTCTTTGAGCGAACGTGCTATGGGAAATATCGGTGCCACTCCGACTCCGCCTCCCATACAGATGACGGTACCGTAGTTTCTAATCTCTGTCGGATGCCCGAGAGGCCCAACGAAGGTTGATATCGAGTCTCCGGGCTGGAGTTTGCCAAGGTGAGAGGTCGACTTTCCGACTTCCTGGAATATGATGGTTATCGTCCCTGCTTCCCGGCTGTAATCGGCGATGGTCAATGGTATTCTTTCTCCCTGCTCGTCGATGCGGACAATGACGAACTGTCCTGCCTTCGCCTTCCTGGCAACATGAGGCGCCTCAATGTCCATGAGTTTCGTCACATCACTGAGGACCTCCTTTTTCAGAATCTTGTACACGTTCTACCTCCTTCTGCCTAGAATCAACTAGGGACAAAAAACTATTAAGGGATGGATAAATTGATTAATTTTACTTATAATATCATAAGTAAACTCATCAGTCTACCGTGAATTTATACTTTCTTTTATACACTGTATTATATATTACAGAGGGAATAAAATAATGGAGCTTGTTCCTATAAAGACCGTTAACGGAGAGGATAAAGCCTGGAAAATCCTCGCGGACCTGCCTGTGAAAGACGCCTGTCGGAGGGCCTCTGTGAGACATGACGAGGAGAAAGGGCTCTATATAATAAAATCGTTCGGGATCGATTTTTGTGTTTCTGTGAGTGAGAGAGAAATATACAGCGATTCTCCAAAGAGCATTATCTTCCTCGATAAGTTCAAGGATTTTTTCAGACTATCTCTCCTTTGGTATTTGTCCAGTGCAAAGGACATCCATTCTACCGGCAGGCTCATCAGGCCTATCGACGTCAAGGGAGGACAACGTTTTTTCACCGGCACCCATCTCCTGCCACTTGACCGGGTTGCTGCTATCTATGGCGGAGACAAAGACAAGTTCATCAAGCGCGGCCTTGAATTCGGAGCTGTGGAGGCGAGCTATGGAGATGCCTCCCTGATTCTCTCCCCTCTTCCGAGGGTACCGATTACTCTGATCTTATGGCTTGAAGATGAGGAATTTCAGGCCAGGGCGGATCTGCTCTTCGATTCCACCTGTGACCTTCAGATAGGCCTCTCTGACATCGTTTGGTCCCTTGCGATGCTGGTTACACTCGTAATGATAGAACCATAAAGTTTCTGCCCGATTTTTCTCACATTGCCATCATTTTCCGCTCCCCTTGGCGGACGATTCCATTTGTTTATCATAACTGATACCAATTAGACGGTATGGTCGTTGGTGGGGATTAAGAACGAGAGAGTTTCTTCTTTGCAAGTAAACGATAAACTATTATTATGGGTTAATTATCATTTATTATAATTATAAATAAATAAAATAATACAATAACACTTGAAGATTGAATTGTGTTAGAGTTTTAAACTGGCCGGCCGTAAGTCTATGAATTGTCAAGAATTACCGTCTTAGGTCATCTGGAACAGCGCGTGGTTATTTAATTTCTAAATTCGATGGTTGGTTATCCATCACTAAAAAATATATTTTGATGATGAGGAGGCGTGATGAAGACTGAGTTTAAGACTGAGGAATTGACCATAGATGCCCACTATAAAATGATAGGCGATGCCCTGAATGAAGGACAAAAAAGCAGGGGCTTTCTTATACACGCGCTTCAGGAAATACAGAAGGAGCACAATTATCTGCCCGAGGAAAAGCTCAGGGAATTATCGAAGAACCTTACTATCCCTCTTGCCGAAATTTATAGTACCGCATCCTTTTACAAACACTTCTATTTTAAGCCCAGAGGCAAGAACATCGTATGCGTCTGCGTGGGAACTGCATGTCATGTGAGGGGCGCTTCAAAAGTTATCGAGAAGCTTGAAGAGGAATTCGATGTGAAAGAAGGGGAGACGACCGCGGACATGTCAATGACCCTAGAGACTGTGGGTTGCGTCGGATGCTGCGGCCTCGCTCCTGTCGTCACCGTGAATAACGAGGTTATAGGTGAACTTTCCGCAAAGAAGATAGACGAAGTCGTCGATATGGTCAGGGAATAGGTGGTGTCATGGAAAAACTAAACAAAATTGAAGACCTGAGGCTGTTAAGGGAGAAGCTGGCAAAGGAGCTTTTTCAGCCCGACAAAGCGCGGGCGCGAGTCTGTTGCGGTACGGCGTGTACGGCATCCGGGGCTTATAAGGTGGTTGAATCGTTAGAAGGCGAGGCCGCCAGAAAAGGATTGGAGGTCGATATTGTAAAGACTGGGTGCCAGGGGATGTGCCAAAAAGGTCCCAACATCAAGGTGGAGCCTGCCGGCATCTATTATCAGAGAGTAAAACCGGAGCAATCAGCAAGCCTGGTGAGCTACACCTTTACTGGCGGAATTCCCTATCGGCAGGGCCTCTACCGGGAGAACTTCCTGAAGGACCCCGTTTTCGAGATGGCAGAACTGCCCTTTTACAAAAAGCAGGTGAGAATAGCGCTCAGAAACAACGACAAGATCGATCCTACGGATATAACCCATTACATAGCCGTCGGGGGGTATAGGGCGCTCGAAAAGGCGCTCGCTTCCATGAACCCAGAAGGCGTCCTTAACGAAATCGATAAGGCTAATCTCAGAGGACGCGGCGGCGCGGGATTTCCTGCGGGGAAAAAGTGGAAACACAGCAAGGGAGCCCCCGGAAAAATAAAATTTGTTATAGCCAACGGAGACGAGGGAGACCCCGGCGCATTCATGGACAGGGCGATCATGGAAGGAGACCCGCATAGTCTTTTTGAGGGAATGCTCCTTTGTGCCTATGCAATAGGTGCTCAGTACGGTTTTGTCTATGTGAGGCACGAGTATCCCCTTGCCGTCAAGAACCTCCAGACTGCGATACGGCAGGCGGAGGAACTCGGACTCCTCGGCGACAACATTCTTGGCACCGACTTTAGTTTCCATCTTGATGTCCGAGAAGGAGCCGGGGCCTTTGTCTGTGGTGAGTCTACCGCGCTTGTTGCTTCAATAGAAGGAGAGCGGGGATTTCCGAGGCCGAGACCGCCGAGACTCTCCGAGCCTGGCGGCGGCGTATGGGGGTACCCTAGTAACCTAAATAACATAGAGACATATGCCTGTGTCGCGCCGATCATAGAGAAGGGGGCGGACTGGTTCAGGAGCATCGGGACTGAGACCTCTCCCGGCACAAAAGTCTTTGCCCTTACAGGGAAGGTGAAAAATACCGGCCTCGTGGAAGTGCCGATGGGCATGACACTCAGGGAGATAATATTCGATATAGGCGGCGGCATCCTGGGTGACAAGAACTTCAAGGCAATCCAGACGGGCGGACCATCTGGAGGCTGCATCCCCGGCAAATATCTTGACCTGCCGGTTGATTTCGACTCGTTGAGCAAGGTCGGTTCGATGATGGGATCAGGAGGCATGGTGGTCCTCGACGAAGATACCTGCATGGTGGACGTGGCGAAATATTTTCTTTCCTTCACCCAATCTGAATCATGCGGCAAGTGCCCGCCCTGCAGGATCGGGACGTATCAGATGCTTCAGATCCTCGAACGCATAACCTCGGGAAGGGGAGAGCATGGGGACATTGAGAAGCTTATAGAGATCGGCAAACACATCCAGAAAGGGTCCCTCTGCGGACTGGGGCAGAGCGCGCCGAACCCTGTGCTGAGCACGCTGAAGTATTTCAGGAACGAGTATGAAGAACACATATACGACAACTACTGTAGCGCAAAGGTATGCAAGGGCATGGGCGTGTTCGTAATAAACCAGGCCGAGTGCATCAGGTGCGGTCTTTGCAAACAGGCGTGCTCTTACGATGCGGTCACCGAGACGCGGGAAATTTATCATATCGACCAGGGCTATTGCCAGAAGTGCAAGGCATGTTATCAGGCCTGTCCCGTGGGCGCGGTCAAGATACGCAAGCAAAGCGTCATCAAACTCGAAGAACAATTCAGAATACCTACTGAGAATATCGAAGTACTTGAAAGGAGGGCACGAATGACACTGAAGGACGTCATCACATCAAAGCCTACGAAGATGGTCACATGCAAGAAGGATTGCAAACTGGCCGATGCGGTCACCATCATGGACGGCAATAGCGTCGGTTCGATCCTTATAATGGATGAAGACGGACGACTGGTCGGCATCTTTACGGAGCGCGATATCATGCACTGTTTTGCAAAGAAGATATCGTTTACAGATGCGGTCATGGGATCGGTCATGAGCTCTAAACCCATCACCCTGGACGGATCTGTCGACATCGGCGTTGCGGTCCATCTTATGTCGGAAAAGAAGATCAGACACCTGCCGATCACGGAGGACGAAAAGATCATCGGCATGATCTCATACCGCGACCTTGTATCATATCTCCTTCCCGAAGTCATTTATATGGCTGAAGACATGTATTAAGGAGGGGGCATGACAAGGACCGAAACAAAGGAACTCAAAGTAGAGGATATAAAGAAGCTGGCGGAAGAAAAAAAGTGTGCAGTGCAGCGTGCGCTTTATTATACCGAGGCGTTCTTGTCCGGGCCGATGTGCGGCCGCTGTCTTCCTTGCTCCCTTGGAAGTTATGAGGCGAAGGTGAGGCTTCAAAATATAATAGAGGGAAAGGGAGCCGAAGTCGACCTTGCTGCCCTGAACAGGATTGCGGTACAGATGCTGGAAGGCTCTTTATGTAAGAAAGGCAAGGATACGGCACGGTTCATTATGGACTGGATGGGTACTGACGTGTTTAGGAAGCATATCGAAGGCGCATGCCCGGAAAAAGAGTGCAAGGCACTCATCGAGTACAGGGTCGTACCCGCAAAATGCATTGTCTGCGGTATCTGCAAAGATGCGTGCAAGCATCAGGCGATCCATGGCGAAAAGGCAAAGCCCTTCCGTGGCGGATATTTTTCCTTCGAGATCCGCCAGAAACGGTGTGTCAAATGCGGCGACTGTATGCCGGTATGTCCGACCGGGGCGATCGTCATTGTCGACGCAAAGAACAGCGAGCCTGTTCGTGTACAAAACAAGAATATTTTATAGACGGAGGTTTTAATGAGTAAATTGGTTAATCTTACTATAGACGGCAAGGAGATCCAGACTGCCGAAGGTACAAACCTTATCGATGCAGCTGCAACCGCTGGAATTCATATCCCGAACCTCTGCTATTTAAAGGGCATGAAGGGTGTCGGGGCATGCAGGCTATGTCTTGTGGAGATAGAGGGTATGAAATCTCCCATGATCAGTTGTACAACCAAGGCCAAAGAGGGCATGGTGGTCAATACGAAGACCGAGAAGGTGCAGGAAGTGAGGAAGTTCGTAATTGACCTTATCCTCTCCATGCATCCCCTTGACTGTATGACCTGCACAAAGGCTGGTGTCTGCAATCTCCAGCAGTATGCATATGATTTTGAGATAAAGGAATCAAATTTCACGAGGAAAAAGACGGGATACCCTGTGGATGCAGCTAATCCCTTCATCAAGCGGGACCCCGATTATTGCGTCCTCTGCAGCAGATGTGTAAGGGTATGCAAGGCCCAGGGCACAAACGTGCTGGAATTTTCTGGGAGGGGGGTCGGCGCAAAGGTAGTGACTGCCAACGACAAACCCCTTCAGGAGTCATCATGCACGTTCTGCGGAAGTTGTGTTGATGCCTGTCCGGTCAACGCGCTGCTCGAAGCGGACCGCTGGAGAAAGGGGAGAGAGTGGGAATACGATAAGGTCGCTTCGACATGTCTTTCCTGCGGCAACGGCTGTAGTATTACCGTCAGCACGAAGGACGGTGAGGTCGTAAAGATTAATTCCGGGGCGGCAGAGGGCTCTGTGGAGAAATATTTGTGCGCTACAGGAAGGTATGGCTTTGATAGTCTGCGCAGCGAGACGCGGCTGAAAATACCCATGAAGAGAGTCAACGGCGAACTGCAAGAGACTACGTGGTCAGACGCCATTGAGACGGTTGCAGCGAAGCTCAAGGCCGCCGGTTCCGATGCGGCATTTGTTACGAGTGCAAATATCCTCAACGAGGACGCTATTGTTCTTAAAAAGCTCGCGGTGGAGGTGGTGAAGACGAAGAACTTCGATTCCTCACTTACCCTGTATTCGGATTATGATGCGATGAAGTCAGGCCCCTCAGATATGGGGGAGGCCGATCTCTTCGTCCTCGTGGGAACCGCCCCCGACCAGTGGTCGAGGGTCCTGCCCGCATTGGACGCCGTTATCAGAAAGAGAGTGAATGACGGCAGGTCGAAGCTTCTTGTTATCAACTCCGGCGAGCCGAGGATTTCTTCGGCCGCAACCCAGACGCTTAGGGGCGATGAGGTGGAGATGCTCAAACAGCTCGCTCAGGCGGTGATTTCAAAGGGTATTAAAGCACCGAAAGAGATGATCGAGGCCCTTGCGCATATAGATCCCAGCGATGCTGCTATGGCTGCCGCGGACCTTTTTATCGCCGCGAAGACACCGGTGATCCTGGCGTCGCCGTCTCTGTACAAAGCGGCCGCAAATCTTTCGTTGATCAAGGGGGATGCCGTTTCAGTCCCTTATGAGGCCAACGCAAAAGGGGTTGTGCTCATGGGCTTTACCTCTGAGGGAAAGAAGTTCAAGGATATCCTGGGATCGCAGACGCAAGTTCTTTATGTGATCGGTGAGGTTCCCGTGGGTAAGAGACCCGACACAAAGTTCCTGGTTGTTCAAGGCTCCCATCTGACCGATCTGGCAAGGGAGGCCGATGTATTCTTGCCGGCAGCTCCGGCACTTGAATCGGAAGGAACTATCGTCGATTACCTTGGAAGATTAAAAGAGGTGAAGAAGGCTGTCAATCCCGCCGGGGAATCAATTTCACACGCCGACATATTTATCGGCCTGGCAGAGGCCGCGGGTGTTTCCCTGAAAAAGGTGAAGGAGACTGACGTGAAGAAGGCGCTTAAGACTAAGGTCAAGGCCGCCTTCAATCCGTTTAAAAGGGAGAGAGACCTCGATATCGACGCGGAGAAATTTGCGGAAGACATCAATAGGTCTGCGATAAACGGATCAAGACTCCTTTGGTTAAAGGAGACTGAAAAGGGAGTCACAGTTTAAACGTCCTGAACAAGCATTACGATACCCCTGATCACCGGCCTGAAAACTGACGGCTGTGGTCAGGGGTTATTTGCAACGTGCCCTTTTTTTGGAGGGCACAGCCGGGATAATCCATCCGAAATTGTAAACGATATAATATACCTCTCTGCCGTGCCTACCGAATCATCTCTGTTGTGCAACACATGAGGTAATCGTTTTTTTTGCTTCCTGGTTCTCGGGACTCGCCAAGATTCTTTCATATCTATGGAGGCGCAGGTTCGTTCCATTGATACCTGGATTATTGACTCATCTTGTGGTATAGTTAAGTCCGTAAGGCTGAAATTGCTGATAATGGGGAGGGAGTGAAAGATGAAGACTGTATATGTTTTTTTTGCTCTTGTCACGGCCTTGATCGTATGTTCTGAGGCATACCCCGGAAGTGAAGATTTCGCAAAGGGGCTGAGGCATTACAGGAAGAAGGAGTACAAGAGTGCTGAGCGATATTTCAAAGACTATATCTCAGGAACTCCGGATCCCGCCGCATATTACCTTCTCGGATACACGGACTACAAGCTGAAGAAATATAACGACGCCAGCGATTATTTTGCTGAGGCTTATCTCATAGACCCGAACATCTCTGCCAAAGCCGCTCATTTCGTGAAAAAGGGCGGCAAAAAATAAGGGCTTGTTTCGGACCGTTGTGTGTCGAGTCTGTATTCGGTCCTGTTTTTCCCCGTGGGTGTGCTGCCGGCCGCCTGAGTTGTTACGGCGGGCCAATTTTTCCCGCAATCTGTTAAAATATTCAGATCAATCGAGAATGAGTTGAAGCATGGAAGACCTGTATACTATTAAACTGCCTGCATTCGAGGGTCCGCTCGACCTCCTTCTCCATCTTATTAGGGAAAATAAGATTGATATTTACGACATCCCAATCTCCTTTATTACGGGCCGTTATCTTGAGTACATCGGAATGATGAAGGAGCTCAACCTTGAAATAGCGGGCGAGTTTCTCGTTATGGCTGCTACGCTCATACAGATCAAGTCGAAGATGCTTTTGCCTCCCGAAGAGGCGGCTGAAGGAAATGCAGAACCGATGGAAGACCCCCGGCTCGAACTTGTTCAGAGACTCCTTGAGTATCAGGCATTTAGGGATGCCGCATCGATTTTAAAGGAGAGGGAAGATGAGTCGTTGAGGATTTTTTCAAGAGGGCCTGAGGATGTGCCTGAAGAAGAGAGGGAAGGGGAGTCCGAGCCGTATCTTTTCGACGTGAATATCTTTGATCTGCTCGGCGCATTTAAAAAGATTCTGGAAACCGCGCCTGCCGAGGTGCGGACAATAACCAAGGAGACACTTACCGTCAAAGATAAAATGTTCGTCATCGTGGATCTTCTCGAAAGTTCTGAAAGCATAAGGTTTGAGGAACTTTTTGGGGGAGCCGCGACGAAGAGCCAGCTGATCGTTACCTTTCTTGCGCTTCTTGAACTGTTGCGTCTCGGGCTGGCCAGCGTATATCAGGAAAAAGAGTTTGGCTATATCTGGATTATCAAACGCCAAAGAGAGATTGGCGGGACCGAAGTGAAGCTGTGAAATACTTTGAATGATCGCTTGAGTGGCCCGCCTTCTGAATACAGGACCATGCCAATTTCCTCCTCAAATTCGTATGTTCCATGGTAATATTAGTAAAAAGAAAAGAGGGGTTCAATGATAAAGGCCAAGGACATAATGAGCGCTGTAGTGACCACGGTATCTCCAGATACTACGGTCGAGGAACTGGGAAGACTCTTTATTGAAAGAGGGATTAGCGGGGTCCCCGTGATCGATGCTGAGCAGAAGCTCTTCGGCGTGGTGACCGAAAACGATATGATAAAGCAGAGCGGTAGATTGCATATACCTACTATAATAAGACTTTTTGACGCTTTCATTCCCCTCGGTGCATCATCGATGGAGAAAGAGATACAGAGGATGTCCGCTTCAAGGGTTTCGGAAATATGTACACGCGAGGTAATTACTGTAGATCCCGAGACAACGCTTCAGGAAATAGCCACTATCATGTCTGAAAAAGGTGTGCATCTGCTCCCAGTCATCAGTTCCGGCAAAGTGGTAGGTATTGTTGGCAAGATGGAAGTGATAAAAGGTGCCATGGGTGAAGCGGATAAGTAATAGTCCTGCTGAGACCGAGGAGGCCGGGTATGAACTCGGAAGGTTGTTGAAGGCAGGTGATGTCGTGGCGCTTTATGGAGATCTCGGGACAGGCAAGACAACCGTTGTAAGGGGCATCGCGAGGGCCTTCGGCATTTGCGGCCGGGACGTGACGAGCGCCAGCTTTACGATAATAGCTGAGTATTGCAGTGTCCCGCCTTTTTTCCACATAGATCTGTACAGGGTGGAAAAAGAAGAGGACGTCGATAATACCGGAATATGGGATTGTCTCGGGAGGGATTCCGTAGCGGTTATAGAATGGGCCGAGAAGCTCGGGTCTCTGACAGCGGATTTCATAAGGGTCCGTCTAAAGGATATCGGAGATAACCGAAGGGAGATATGTATAGAGGGGTTAGATGAAGAAAATAGGCATAATCAGCAAACCCGGCAGACCTGAGCCACTGGAGATTCTTAAGGAGCTTCTCCCCCGGCTGAGACATAAGGGGTATGAAACTTATGTGGACCCTGATATGTCGGCCCTGCTGAAGATCGGGGGCTCTGCAAGAGAGAAGATAGCTTCGCACGCTGACGTGGTGATCGTTTTGGGGGGCGACGGGACAATGCTAAGTGTGAGCAGACTGGTCGCCGAAAAGGGCATACCGATACTCGGCATCAACCTGGGGACGATGGGTTTCATTACCGAGATAAACCGTGATGAGGTCTTTGAGGCCATCGACGCAATGCTCTCCGATAAGTGTGTTATCGAAGAGAGACTTATGCTCTGCGCGAAGATCGTCAGGGATGGAGAAAAGGTTGCGGAGTATACGGTGCTTAACGATGTAGTTATCAACAAGGGTGCCCTAGCCAGGATAATCGACCTCGAGACATCAATAAACGGCTCCTACGTTACGATATTCAGGGCGGACGGTCTGATAATATCGACGCCGACCGGATCTACGGCTTATTCGCTCTCGGCCGGCGGCCCTATACTCTATCCAACCCTGGACAGCATTGTACTTACGCCGATATGTTCGCATACGCTGACCAATAGACCGATCGTGCTGCCTGAGGACTTCAGGATTGAGGTCACGCTCAAGACGCTCAGCGAAGACGTATATCTGACCCTGGACGGACAGGTCGGTTTTTCGCTGAGGCTGGACGACGTGATAGAGATCAATAAATCGCGGTTTAAGACGAGGCTGCTTATCCCCTGCGAGCGCGATTATTTCAAGGTTCTGAGGACTAAGCTGAAGTGGGGCGAGCGTTGAGCTGCATGGTCTTGCCGGAATTTACATTATGACAAAATCTTTGCGCGTCATCCTGGACGATCTTGAAACAATGCTCGAATTCTACCAGGCCTTGGGCGTTGAAGGCATTCCTCTCAACATGACACCTTCGTGCAGTATGGGGAAGGATAAAGGGGAAAAAGAACGCCTCCTTTTTGCACTTAGAAAGGAGATCGGAGATTGTGTCAGGTGCAAGCTCGCGGAGAAGAGAAACACTATCGTGTTCGGCGAAGGGAACGCCGGGGCGAGGATCATGTTCATCGGTGAGGGGCCGGGCAGGGAGGAGGATATCCAGGGAAGGCCTTTTGTGGGAGACGCAGGTATGCTCCTTACTAAGCTCATCGAAAAAATGTCGATAGGGGATGTAAACCTCAAAAGGGACGACGTCTATATCGCTAATATCGTGAAGTGCAGACCGCCGATGAACAGGGACCCCGAAGAAGATGAGATCGCGACCTGCAGAAAGTTTGTCGAGCGGCAGATCGAGATAATACGGCCCGAGGTAATTGTCACACTCGGCAGGATAGCTCTCCAGACACTCTTGGGCAGACGGGAGTTAAAGATCACTTCGGTACGGGGCATTTTGTTTGATTACAAGGGGATCCCCGTGATGCCTACTTTTCATCCCGCTTACCTATTGAGAAACCCCAAAGACAAATGGCTCACATGGTCTGACGCCCAGAAGGTTATGGAGCTTCTCTCCGGACATTGATGCGATGGACAGCGTTTGCGGCAAGTGCAAATTCGGACACGAGGTGAAGCCGGGAGGTCAACGGCCCGCGCAGGGGACAGTGTGGTGCGGACAACGCGGGATACAAATGGGGAAGAACAGACAGATGCCCTGTTATGTTCCCATAGGCGGGGTAAAGGCCATGCACTGTCTTTCCTGCAAGAAGGCAAAAATGCTGAAGCCCTCAGGAGAGGCCCCTCAGCTTGGTAATGTCTGGTGCGAGAAAAAGCATATCGAGATCAACAAGCAGCGGAGCATGGAGTGTTTCGAGAAGTAATTTGCCGCAGTTGGTGAAAGGGAAAAGTCGTTTCCGCCATCTTCGACGGCAGTGCCGGAGGATTATTACAGGAGCATCTCCTTTAGCCTCCCTCTCAGACTCGTATACCTCATCTGCTGCTTGTTATTCCTGATCGCAATTGCGAGCGCCTTCTTCGTGCCTATAAGAACGACCAGCTTTTTCCCCCTCGTGATGGCCGTGTAAAGAAGGTTCCTCTGGAGCATCATGTAATGCTGGGTGAGGACCGGCATGACTACTGCCTGATACTCGCTGCCCTGCGACTTGTGCACTGAAACGGCATAGGCAAGCACGATCTCGTCGAGTTCCGTAAAATCATAGACTACGGCTTTCCCGTCATAGTCCACTTTAACTTCGTGGTCTTCTCTGTCGATCGAAACGATCCTCCCTATGTCACCGTTATAGGTGTCCTTATCATAGTTGTTCCTTATCTGCATGACCTTGTCGCCCGTCTTGAACGTTACGCCGCCCCTGAGCAGCGCGTCGGCCGACTGATTTAGGTATTTCTGGAGTTCGAGGTTCAGGTTTGCCGCTCCCGCGATACCCCTGTGCATTGGCGCAAGTACCTGGATATCATTTACAGGGTGGAACCCGAATTTCTCGGGTATCTTATCCCGACACATGTGAAGAACCATCTTGCAGACTTCCTCGGGTTCTTCGAGCTCAATGAAATAGAAATCCTGTAACACGTCTTTATCGGAAGACAGGAGTGGAAACTCACCGTGGTTTATCCTGTGGGCATTTACCGTGATCAGACTCTCGCCTGATTGCCTGAATATCTCGTCGAGTATTACGGTAGGGACGCAGCGGGAAGCGATAATATCCTTTAGGACATTCCCCGGGCCCACCGATGGCAACTGATCGACATCGCCGACGAGGATGAGGGTCGCCTCTTTCGGGACGGCCTTAAGGAGATAATGCATAAGAACCGAGTCGATCATCGATGCCTCATCTATTATGACCATATCAGCATCGAGAGGGAAGTCTTCATTTCTCTTAAAGCCGCCGTGTTTCGGACTGAATTCCAGGAGACGGTGAATCGTTTTTGCATCATGTCCTGAGACCTCCGACAGCCTCTTTGCGGCCCTCCCTGTGGGTGCGGCAAGCGCAACATTGCCGCCGTGCTTGCCGTAGATACGGATAATCGTCCTGATGATCGTAGTTTTCCCCGTCCCCGGCCCGCCGGTAATAACGAGTATCTTCCTCTTGAGCGCTGCGCTTACCGCTTTAATTTGGTTTAAGGCGAGTGTTATCCTCAGTTCACTTTGTACTTCTTGAATCGCCTTATCGTGGTCGTATCGCAATATATTTGCCTGACCGCCCCAGATCTTTTTTAGTCCGTCCACTATCCCCTTCTCGGAAATCAGGTATTCCGTGAGATAGACGGACCTGTCGTCCTCTCCCTCGTCCTCCACGAAAGGTTCCTCCACGGCAACCCTCTTCTCCGTTGTAAGCTTCTCGATGGCGTCACGGACGACGTCTCTTGCGACACCAAGGATCTCTTCGCATTCCGCCAATAAGGGTCCGTAAGGATAAAAAACATGCCCGTCGGCTGAGAGCTGTCCCAATACGTGAAGAATGCCCGCCTCGGCGCGCATGGAAGAGTCCCTGGGGATGCCCAATTTCTCTGCTATCTTGTCGGCTGTGAGGAATCCGATTCCGAAGATGTCCTGGGCGAGTCTGTAGGGGTTGTCCCTGACCACTCTGATCGAATCTCTGCCGTACTGCCTATAAATCTTTGCTGCATACGAGGAACTCACTTCATGTCCCTGAAGGAAGAGCATGACCCCGCGCACCTCTTTCTGTTCTTCCCACGCTTTTTTTATCATTCCAACCCGTCTGTGCCCGATGCCCTCGACTTCCTGAAGTCTTTCGGATTTTATCTCGATAACGGTGAGCGTCTCTTCCCCGAATTTTTCGACAAGACGCTTTGCCATTACGGGTCCGATACCCTTGATAAGTCCTGATCCGAGATATCGTTCTATCCCCTTGACGGTAGCAGGCACCACGGACTCATAGGATATGATTTTGAACTGTTCGCCATATTTCGGGTGGATCTCCCAATTGCCTGTCAGCCTTAGGATTTCGCCCGGCGATGTGGCCGCAATATTGCCGACGACGGTCACGAGGTCCCGCCGACCCTGCACCTTGAGTTTAGCGATCGTATAGTGGTTTCCCTCGTTGTGATAGGTAATTCGTTCCAACTGGCCGTGCAATTCCGTAAGCATGCTCTATTCTACACAAAAAATACGTAGATGAGCAGAGGATGATGAGAAACAGAAAAAATGGCGGAAAGAGAGGTAGAGAAAAAAGACGTGCAAGGAGTTTGTGGACCCTTGCACGTCTCTGGTGAAAAGGTGTCAGTGGCCGCTAGGGAAAAAGGTGTAGCTTACCCATACCAGCACACCCAGGAGAACGGTTCCCAATATAAGGCTGTACCCTATGAGCTTTTTTTCAACAGGAAGCAATTCTTCATATTCCATTTTCTTCAGTTCGTCCGCCAATTTTGGTTCTTCAGACATACATACCTCCTTATAAAATAGTTCAGCCGGTTACCAGAGGCGGTTTTACTCCATGGAAAAACAACCACGAAATAAACAAACCTATCCAAATGATAAACCCGAAAAGACAAAGCAGGTAGACGGCCGCCAGTTTACCTATGCCTTCTTCCCATAGCTTCTTGAAGTTCGAGACCACTCCGATAGTGAAAAAGGTCATAGTGAAGAAAATCCCTCTAAACACATTACCTTCGCCTGTAGCCGACTTGGTCTTGCCCATCAAATCCGGATAATTGATCCCGATGTAAAGAATCACGAGAAACGTTATCAGGTACCCGATGACAAACTTTGGGAACCTGTCCCATATCTGTCCCGGCCTGACCCTTTCGCCCGGTTTACACTCTATCACCGTGCACCATACGATTGCGAGGATAAATGCCCATATCCCAATGAAGACATCGATAAAGACCTTGACTGTTGTGGCAGCGCCCATTATCCAGCCTTCCTTGTAATTTACGCCATCGGCGGCGAGGGCCTTGGCGCGGATGAGAGAATCCGCAACAGCGCCGCTTGCCACCGCAGCGCCGTCTGTTTTGACGGCAAGACCCATCCAGGCTCCTGCGACCATTGGTTCTTTATAGAGGAACTCTTCTGCTATGAAAGGGAGAACGAGAAGTTCAACAACCGCGAAGATGACGACAAGAGAGGAGACCATTATGGGTACAACGGGTCTTGCTTTTATAGCACCGCCCGTTGCAATAGCGGCGGAAACTCCACAGATAGATATGCCCGATGCAAGAGGTGCGGCCCACTCTCTGCTGAACTTGAAGTATTTTCTCGCGATAAAATACACAAGGGCCCAATATATAAGGTAGGCTTCAACTATTGCGCAGAGGCCCCTGAACATGACGGCGGTCGCCAGTCCCAGCTTTTCAGCAGCGGTCACTCCAAGGAACCCGCCAAGTATCACTATGGCGGTTTTGATATAGAGTTCGGGTCTGACCGCTTCTTTTATGGCTGCAGCAAACCCCTGGAAAAAATTCCCGACGATCAAACCGAGTAGCAATGCCACAATGAAGCCGGCCTCCGGAGTCAGTTTCAGCGACCAGGTGATCCCAAACTTCTTCATATCAGGAGAGGTTGTGGCCGCGATATTGGCCCAGCTTCCTATAATCCAACATAGGTAACTTATAAAGAATATTAACGTAAAGCTGACGATGAATCTTCCTATCTTTGCTCTCAGAGCAGCAGCGCCTATCGTCATAATTACCAGCAGGAATACGTAAGTGGCGATCAGTGAACCGATTCCGCCCAAATTCGCAAATGACTTGGCAACAGGCTTCAATGCCTTTGAAATGTCCGTCCAAATCCCCGTCGTTATTCCGAAACCCAAAAGGTCAACTCCGGCGAACACCCCGAGCGATAGAAGAAATATGAAAAGTCCTATGCAGACAGCCAGCCAATCCTCGCTGATACCCCTCTTCTCGGTTGCGCATGTCTCCGGACTGCTGCATTGTCCCTCAGCGAGTTTGTCTTCATCAATACCCTGCCTTTTTTTTTCCATACAGTAACCTCCCTGTTGGGAATAGTATGCTTCACATGGTTAAAAGTCAGTCAGACTAATCTCCTGCGACTTAAAGAACGCACGCCCTGAGAAACCCCACCTCCTTCCTCTTACCGCGTTTTTGTTTATATACCTTTCATGGTACTCCTTGCAACATCAACTTTCAACAAGAAAAAGTGCTAAAAGGAGAATTATATGAAGGCATACATTTATAATTTTACGAGGTGAGATTCGGTGCGTGTCAGGATCTGCGAGTTTTACAGATCAGCAATATTTCCTGAGTAAATTATTAAGTGTTATAATGAAAAATATCAAAGTAACAAGTCTGGTCAGGGAGCAGGAGGAACAATGGTATCAAAGGTCAAAGTTTTTTGGAATTCCTTTCTCGTCGTCGCCGCAGCATTAGTTCTTGGTATTACCTTGTGCGGAAATCTCTGTCTTCCGATTGATTCCTTTGGCGCGGCGCCAAATGTTTCGGCCGAGTCGGTTGAATCGTTGGCAAAGATCGGCAGAGCAATGGCGGAGGTCTCGGCTGCAGTCAAACCGGCGATCGTGAACATATCAACCACGAGGACGGTAAAGATCGCGGGCGGCGCAGATCCATTTGATGATCCCTTCTTCAAACGTTTCTTTGGGGACAGGTTCGGCCAGCACAGACAACCAAAGGAGCACAAGTCCGCAGCGCTTGGATCGGGGGTTATCGTCTCGTCAGAAGGATACATCATCACCAACTATCATGTTGTGAAGGATGCGGATGAGATCAAGGTGCTGTTGTCTGATAAGAGGGAATTCACCGGGAAGGTGATAGGATCAGATCCCAAGACCGAAATATCGGTTGTGAAGATAGAGGCAAACGGTCTTCCCACCCTGAAGTGGGGGGATTCCGATGCACTTGAGGTGGGCGAGATAGTACTGGCCGTCGGCAACCCCTTCGGCCTTAACCAGACGGTCACCATGGGTATCGTTTCGGCCGTTGGAAGGGCTAATGTGGGTATCGCCGACTATGAGGACTTTATACAGACTGATGCCGCGATAAACCCCGGCAATTCAGGCGGGGCTCTGGTAAATGTCAGGGGGGAAGTCGTCGGGATCAACACAGCGATCTTCAGCACAAGCGGCGGCTATCAGGGAATAGGATTCGCCATCCCCAGCAACATGGTGAAGTCGATCATGGAAAGCCTCGTCAAGAAGGGGAAGGTCGTAAGGGGCTGGCTCGGTGTCTCTATACAGAGCATTACCCCTGAGCTGGCAAAACAGTTTAATCTCAAGGGCGAGCAAGGGGTCTTAGTGAGCGATGTCAATGAAAACGGCCCTGCGGAAAAAGCAGGGCTTAAGAGGGGGGACATCATCGTCGAATATGACGGTAAGCACACTGATGAGCCTAGTCAGTTTCGCAACATGGTCGCCAATACCGCACCCGGCGAGGAACATACGCTTAAGGTTCTGAGAAATGAGGAAATGCTTACGTTAAAAGTGACCATCGGGGAACTCCCTTCCGACCTTCAGCAGGCCCAAAACGGGGTTTACGAGAGTTCACTGCGGGGGATAAGCGTGCAAGACATTACTCCTGATTTGGCGAAGAAACTGAATGTTCCCGGCAGGGTAAAAGGAGTGGTCGTAAGCGACATCGAAGAGGAAAGTCCGGCCTCCGGCGTTCTGATGCAGGGCGATGTCATCCAAGAGATAAACAGGAAAAGAGTCGGCAGTGTCAAGGATTATCAGGAAATCGCTGCAGGGATTAAGAAAGACGAAAACATCCTGCTGCTTGTATACAGGGGAGGCTCCTCACTTTATATTACGCTTTCCGCTAAATAACGATTATCCCGAAATACCGCGGAGGCCTTTCTGCCCGCGGTATTTCGGGTCTTCCTTTCACTATTCTTCAATGCCATACCTCTTGATCTTGTACCCTATCTGCCTTGGGGTAATGCTGAGCAGTCTCGCGGCCTTCGCTTGGACCCACCCGGTCTTTTTCAAGGCATCGATGATCCTGGCCTTTTCTATATCCGCAACCGCAGCAGGGAGTGTATCTTTTGCGGGCAGTGCATGAGCCGCTTTCAATGATCGGTCGCGGATGGCAAGAGGGAGGTCGTTGAGTCCGATCATTACTCCCGTGGACATGACCACAAGCCTCTCTATTGCGTTTTCGAGCTCTCTGACGTTTCCAGGCCAATCGTAGTTCAGAAGAGCGCCGAGGACCCCGCCCTCGATCTTGACCGATTTACCGTTTTCCTCGTTATACTTCTTCAAAAAAAACTCTACGAGGACGGGGATATCAACGTGACGTTCCCTAAGGGGGGGCAGATAGATAGGCACGACATTGAGGCGGTAATACAGGTCTTCCCTGAATTTCCCGGCTGAAACCAGCTCCTCAAGGTTCCGGCTTGTCGCAGCAATCAGCCTTACGTTTACCTTTATCGTTTTTTCTCCTCCGACTCTCTCAAACTCTTTTTCCTGAAGGACCCGCAATATTTTCGGCTGGAGCGTTAGGGGCAGGTCTCCAATCTCGTCGAGAAATATTGTCCCCTTATCCGCAAGTTCAAAACGGCCTTTTCTCATGGACATGGCTCCCGTAAAGGCACCCCGCTCGTGACCGAAAAGTTCAGATTCGAGGAGTCCTTCGGGGATCGATGCGCAATTGAATTTAATAAAAGGCTCTTTTGCGCGTGAGCTCATAAAATGGATCGCTTTGGACACCAGTTCCTTGCCTGTACCGCTTTCACCCCTGAGAAGGACGTTCGCCGTGGAAGGCGCAACTTTATGAATCGCCTCAAAGACCTCCTGCATGCTGTCTGACTGGCCGATGATGTTTTCCACCTTGTAGCGGCCCTTTAGCTGCCGGGTGAGGCTCTCTTTCTCTTCGAGAAATGCTACTCTTTCCCTTTCAAGCTCGTTATGCAGTTTCACGGACTGGGCCATGAGGGACGCTATGATCTTTAATAGCCTGAGGTCTTCCTCAAAAGAGATTCCTTTTGTTTCGAAGAGCCTGTCTACACTTAATACGCCGAGGACCTCACTTTTGAACTTTATAGGTACGCAAAGGAAAGAGACGTTTTCGCGCTTGATCATTTGCCTGGCGCCGGTTTTATTAAGAAAAAGGGGCTCTTCGCCTATATTGGGAATGACGATGGGGGACCCGAGTTTTGCCACTCTGCCGATTATTCCTTCCCCCAGTTTGTATCTTCCCCTCTTCATCTCTTCTTCGCTCATGCCGTGGGCAGCAACGATGGAGACTTCTCCGCCGTTACGGAGGGCTACGGTTCCTCTATTCATGTTGAGGTATTCAGAGAGAACTCGAATCACGCCCCTGAGGTTGGATTTCAGGTTCAGGGACGAGCCGAGAAGCTTGGTTATCTCATAAATGGCTGTAAGTTCTATTGTTTTATAGTCTTTTTGCATTTCAACTCTTTTCCTCCTAAATTATATAACAATTGTTCCGCTTAATGGTCAATATTCACCTTCTAGACTAGGAACACATTCCCTTAGGAATAGGAATATCTTCTAATTGTGCCTAAGGCGTCGATAGGTTATCCTAAGATTAAGGAAAGAGGAAAAAGGGAAAAAGGAGGATACGAAAATGTTAAGGTACAAAGCCGGTAGTAAAGTAGGGAAGGGGACTTACTGGAACTTCGCCAACGGAGAAAGGATCGATGTAAGTGATGAGTGTGTGCTTCCAGGCGGCAAAAAAACGGTGTATTTCAGGCTTCCTGCCACGGGTATCATTGTTTTGGGACCAATTACGGGTCTTTTATATGCTGCCTTTCTTCCCTTCATCGGTATTGCCATGCTTGTGAAGGTGGTTTTCCAGAAGGTGGCATCGGTGGCATTCAGCTCTGCAAGAAGCAGTGCTTCTTTCGGCTGGAGACCGAGCGAGTCGTATCTCGCGGGCCAGAAGAAAAAAGAGGGATCGGCGGAAAAGGAATCAGATGAGGGCCGACAGGGCAAAGAATAACAGAACGTTGCGACAGAGCCAGAGAGGTTCCGGAATCCGGAACCTCTTTTTTTTTGTGAAACTGCCTCTATTTTAGGCAGTAATGATTAAGAACTAGGCAATCCGTCCAGCCGCTGCAGAGAAAAGGCTTTCTTTTCAAGCCGATGCGTCTGGCAAACTTCTTGATAACTCAAAAGCATGAATGTAGTCATCCTGAAAAATGTTTCTTCGGAGGGGCCTGGTACGATAGAAGACCACCTTCGGGCAAACGGGATCGCTTACAGGACAGTCGACCTTATGACGGAGGAGTTGCCGTCGGTTGAAAATTTCGATGCACTGGTACTCATGGGCGGGCCCATGAGTGTGAATGAATCTGACATTTATCCTTATATCAAGAAGGAAGCTGAACTTGTCCGGGATTTCATTAGAAGAGATAAGAAAGTGTTCGGAGTCTGTCTTGGCGCTCAGATAATGGCCAGCGCGCTCGGGGCTAAGGTGTATCGTGGAGCGCAGAAGGAGATCGGCTGGTTCGATATAGAGCTTCAGGAGGAGGGCGTAAGGGATCGGCTCATGGCGAAGATGGCAGTGCATCCAAAGGCGGGTGATTTCTGGAAGAAATTCAAGGTCTTCCATTGGCACGGGGAGACGTTCGACCTGCCACCCGGCGCAGTGGGTCTGGCGAGGTCGGCGCTATATCCCAATCAGGCCTTCAGGTACGGGGAAAATGCCTATGCGTTTCAGTTCCATATTGAGGTCCGCAAAGAGATGGTCTATGAGTGGCTGAAGGATGAGTCTGTTGATATGGACAAGGTCGTGCGGGATACCGAACAATGGTATGAAGACTATCATGCAAGGGCATTGAATTTTTATAGGGCTTTTTTTAGAAATGATCCTTTTACAGAACAGGAGGTGATTAATGAAAAAGATTGAGGCTATCATTAAGCCTTTCAAGCTCGATGAGGTCAAGGATGCACTGAATGAGATCGGCATCCAGGGTATGACGGTAACGGAGGTGAAGGGGTTCGGCCGGCAGAAAGGGCATACTGAACTTTATCGAGGCGCGGAATACGTCGTTGATTTCATACCGAAGATAAAGATGGAGATCGTCACGTCCGACAGTCTTGTTATGAAGGTTGTTGAGACGATCGAAAAAACGGCGAAGACCGGCAAAATCGGAGACGGGAAGATATTTGTCTATCCGGTCGATGAGGCGGTCAGGATAAGGACCGGCGAGCGCGGAGAAACGGCGGTATAAGACGCAGTCACAATTTGCGGATACTGACCAGTTTACAGGCACAAATCAATATATACAAAGGAGAAAAAATGACACCAAAGGACGTAATCAAGTTAGCGCAGGAAAACAAGGCGGTGATGGTAAATTTGAAGTTCCTCGATTTCCCGGGGATCTGGCAGCATTTCGCTGTCCCGATAGCGGAGCTGAAAGAGGAAATCTTCGAGGAGGGCCTGGGTTTCGACGGTTCTTCGATCAGGGGCTGGCAGGCTATCCACACCTCTGATATGCTTGTCATGCCGGATCCGGAAACTGCCTTTATGGACCCCTTCATGGAGTACCCTACAATCAGCCTCATCTGCAACATCGTTGATCCGATTACAAAGGAGTACTACACGAGGGACCCGCGGTTTATCGCACAGAAGGCGGAGAACTACCTGAAATCTACAAAGCTCGGCGATACGGCCTACTTCGGCCCCGAGGCGGAGTTTTTCATCTTCGATAATGTCCAGTTCGACCAGAACGCTCACAGCGGGTATTATTTCATCGATTCCGTGGAAGGCATATGGAACTCAGGCCGGGATGAAAACCCGAACCTCGGGTATAAGCCTAGACACAAGGAGGGATATTTCCCTGTCCCGCCTACGGACAGCCAGGTAAACCTCAGGACCGAGATGGTCATGGAGATGCAGAAATGCGGTATCTATATTGAAAGGGAGCATCATGAGGTCGCCACAGCAGGGCAGGCCGAGATTGACATGAGGTTCGATTCACTTGTGAAGATGGCCGATAAGCTCATGCTCTTTAAATACATAATAAAGAATGTCGCCAGAAGACATGGAAAGACTGTAACATTCATGCCGAAACCCCTATTTGGCGACAATGGGTCAGGCATGCACGTACACCAGAGCATATGGAAAGGCAATAAGCCCCTTTTCGCAGGCAACGGGTATGCCGGCCTGAGTGATATGGCGCTCTACTACATAGGCGGGATCCTCAAGCATGCGACCTCGATCGCGGCCCTGACAAACCCGACCACTAACTCATACAAAAGACTGACGCCCGGCTTTGAAGCGCCTGTCAATCTCGCGTACTCGGCGAGAAACCGGTCTGCATGCGTGAGGATACCGACCTATTCAGCCAGCCCTAAGGCAAAGAGGGCCGAGGTGAGGTTCCCTGACCCATCGTGCAACGGATACCTCGCGTTTGCGGCTATGCTCATGGCCGGACTCGACGGCATCGAAAACAAGATACATCCCGGAGAACCCCTCGACAAGGACATTTACGAACTCGGCCCGGAAGAGCTGGCTTCAGTTCCTACGATGCCTTCAAGTCTTGATGAGGCACTCGATAATCTTGAGGCTGACCACGAATTTCTTATGAAGGGCAACGTATTTACCGAAGATGCGATAGAGACCTGGATCAGCTACAAGAGGTCAAAAGAGGTCGATGCCCTGAGGCTGAGACCCCATCCGTACGAATTCTTCCTCTACTACGATATTTAAATCTCTCACAGACAATAGTGCTCTAACAGGGGAGGGCGTTGCCCTTCCCCTTTTTTTCCAATCTCGCCTGTCACGAAAAAAGTGTGAAGAGGACAAAGGTGAGGGCGGCTCCCATTAAAGCGCCTGCTACGGCCTCCCACGGACTGTGTACCTTGACGGCAACCCTGCTCTGGGCGATCAGGACCGCCAGGACAAAACAGAGGGAAGATGCGAGAAAGTTCCCGGTCGCATAGGTGACAGATACCCATACTGAAAATGCCAGAGCAGAATGGCCGCTCGGCATTCCGCCCTTTAAAGGATGTCCTTTCCCAAAATAGGTTTTTGTGATGATCACAAATATCAGCACCAGAATAAACGAGATAAGAGAGATTTCCTCATTCGAATGCTTTGCCACGTGAAAGCCTTCATAAAAGATTTTCTTGATATAGGGAAAGAGGATTACATACCCCAGCACCGCCGACCCGAAAGCCGTGATGAAGACGGCCCCGGCGGCTATGTCTTTTGCAATTCGCGCTTTTTCTGTGTACCCGGGCGATATCAGGTCAACTACAGCCTCTATCGCGCTGTTGAGCATCTCAGCGGACAGGACGAGGATTACCGCCAGTGAAAGAAGAATAAATTCCAGGCGCGTGACTCCGAGGACATAACTTGCAATCAATACGACAGTTGCCGATATGAAATGGTACCTGAGATGCTTTTGGGTCCGGGCACCTTGGAGTATGCCCTCTATTGCGAAATCGGCGCTCTTAAGCCATTGTCTTAATGGCATCGAGAAGTTCCCTCTCTTTTTTTTCCATTTTCCTTTTTTGATAGGGGCCTGACTCGTGGTCGTAACCGACGAGATGCAATAACCCGTGAACAAGGAGTCTTCGGGCCTCTTCGCGAAAGGTTATGCCGTATTGTTCAGCCTGGGTCAAGGCTTTAGGCACGCATATGACGATGTCTCCGAGTGGGATGGGCCTGTCGGGCGATTCGCACTTTTCCACTGTCGGGCTATCGTCCGACAAGGGAAAAGACAATACATCGGTAGACCTGTCGACACCCCGGTAACGGGCATTGAGACGTCTCATTCTTTCGCAGTTTACGAACACAACGCTGAGTTCAGTTTGCGAAAGACCGAGTAATCGGAGCGCCCTGGCGAGATCCCTTTTTATAGTCCGGGGATCCAGTTTTGTCGACCTTTGAAGGTTCTTTATGTATATCTCCATTGCCGAAATCAAATCCCGGATAGTCGATCCTCTTATGGAAGATCCCCGTGAGGATGTAAGTGAACCTCTTCTTTATCTCCGAGATGTCCTTGAGGGTAAGTTCGCACTCATCGAGTTGGCCGTCGAGGAAAATGTGGTTAATTATTTTATCGACAAGGGCCGATATCCTTGCCGGTGTGGGATCGGTGAGGACCCTCGATGCAGCTTCGACGGCGTCAGCCATCATCACTAGAGCCGCAACGCGAGTCTGGGGCTTTGGCCCGGGGTATTTGTAATCCTCTGCGGTGGATAACTGCTGTTCCTGGTTCTGCTCCCTTGCCTTCTGGTAGAAATAGGTGATGAGCGAAGAACCGTGATGCTGTTTTATGATATCGATAAGCACCTGCGGGAGTTTGTATTGTCGTGCGAGTTCCACGCCCTCCTTCACATGGTTCATGATAATCATGCTGCTCATATGAGGGGTGAGTTTGTCGTGTTTGCTCGGTATCCCGCCCTGATTTTCCACGAAGTATTCAGGCATCTTTATCTTGCCTATATCATGATAATAGGAACTAACCCTTGCCAGAAGCGGGTTTACGCCTACGGCCTCGGCTGCCGCCTCAACGAGGTTTCCGACAATGACGCTGTGATGGTATGTGCCGGGGGCATTTATCATAAGGGTCTTCATCAGGGGTTGGTTGAGGTCCAGAAGCTCAAGAAGGCTGATATCCGTGGTGACCTTAAAGGCGTATTCCAGAAAAGGAAGGAGCAAAGAAACGATGGAGGAGACCGTTACGCCTGAAAAGACCGCGAATATCACCGACGACAAGATCTTTCCCGGGAGGACATCTCCTCTGCTGATCAGGAGAATAAGCGCGATGAGCACGTTTGTAAGCGCCACATAAAATCCGCCCCTCAGCAGGGCAGACCTCTTCTTACAGCGGATAACGCTGAACGCAGCGGTGAGGCTGCCGACAAACGTATAGATAGGATATAAGGGGTCGCTCAGCCAGTATCCCGTGAGAAGGCTTATGGTAAAGGAGAACGTGATAGCCGTATGAAAATCGAACAGAAGGGTGACGAGCATGGCCCCCGCAGCAATGGGGATCCCGAATACCGCCGTATCCACATCTATCGAACCTATGCCCTTTGAGAGGTTTAGAAGAAGATAGTCGAAAAACCTTCCGATAAGGAGTGTGCTGACAATCATGAGTCCAAGCAGAACAAGCATGTGGTAGTTATTGATATACGTGGGCCTGTAACGCATAATGTCCCTGTAGAGTATCGCGAGAAGGACGAACGCAATGAGGATGCCTCCGATAAACCTCCATGGGCTCAGATTTACCATGAGGGACAGTGATACGGCAAAAGAAGACAGGCCGATCAGGAGCAGTCTCCTTGAGTTCGACGCCCAGTCTAAGGGGAAAAGTTTACTCTCCTTCAGGATCCCGCTTTTCATATCTTTCGTACGCCCTGACTATCTCCTGAACCAGTTTATGTCTTACGACGTCTTTTTCAGAGAAAAAGACGAAGCGTATTCCTTCGACACCCTCAAGGATTTTTACTACCTCGACAAGGCCGGAGTTCTTCCCCGGGGGCAAGTCAATCTGCGTGACATCGCCGGTAATGACCGTCTTTGAATTAAAGCCAAGCCTTGTCAGATACATCTTCATCTGTTCGGATGTCGTGTTCTGTGCCTCATCGAGGATGATAAAAGAGTCATTGAGTGTCCTTCCTCTCATAAAGGCAAGAGGTGCAATCTCTATCACCCCCCGCTCAATCAGCCGCGACGCCTTCTCAGCCTCCATCATGTCGTAGAGGGCGTCGTAGAGGGGTCTCAGATACGGGTTGACCTTTTCGAACATATCCCCGGGCAGAAACCCGAGCTTTTCTCCCGCCTCGATGGCCGGACGTGCCAACACTATCCTGCTGACCTGCTTTTTCAGAAAGGCGCTTATCGCCATCGCCATGGCAAGATACGTCTTACCTGTTCCAGCCGGGCCTATTCCTATAACTATATCATGATTGCGTATGGCGTCGATATACGTCTTTTGCGTAGCTGTTTTGGGAACGATGAAGCGTCTTTTCGACGCAACCGCTATCTGATCCACAAAAAGCTCTTTCAGGGACAACTCCGTCCCTTCGGGAGAGGACCTGATGGCATGGCGAATATCTTCCGCTGTCAGGGACGGCAATTCGTGGCTTGAGTGCATCAGTTCACGTATGAATTTTTCGGCCGCCCTGATTTTTCCCTCTTCTCCCTTAAGGAATATCTTGTTCCCCCTGGAACTGGCCCTTATCTCAAGAGCATCTTCGATAACCTTGAGATTTCTTTCGAGATTTGTGAAGAGAGAAGGATATTCCTTTTCTTCAGCATCAAATTCAATTACTGTGGTATTCGTAGAAGCTCCTTAATCGTTCTTGAGGGTCACAAAGGCCGCCAGCCCTTCGTTCTTTTTCATACGAAGGGCCAGGATCTCCGCGTTCTTCTTTTCCGTGAATTCGCCGACCCTCACTTTAAATATCTTCTCTTTGTGTTTGTTTCGAGAGACGGTTATATAGATTTTATATCCTTTTTTTACGTACTTAGTCTTGAGGCGATGAGCCTCCGCGGCATTCTTTAATGCTTCCAGCTGCACGGTGTAGATTATTTCGTCTCCACCTGCTTTCGCATTGGACTCGCCGTTTGTCGAGGCCGTTTGTTCAGCTTCCTTTTTTTTTGCCTCTTTCGGTAAAGTGGTTGCCGCTTCGTTATGCTCCAGACCCGTCTTATCCGCCTCACCCCTGCTTTCCGGCTGTAAAGAAACGCTCTGGAGCGCGGTCTTTTTATCCTGCACCGGCGCTGCTGCCCCTATAAGCTGCCCTTCAGCTTTTGGAGGCTGCAGCTGAGAAGTAGTGACTGCATTTTGCTGCGGCTCACTATAAGAAGGCCTAGTGGCCGGCTGGACAGCGAACTCTCCTTTTTTCTCCGCGTTGTTCTTGCCGACAAAGAAACCGAGGGCGAAGCTCAGGGAAGAGAAAACCACCACAATTAGTATAATAAATTCCCTGCCGACAATGCGCACTGATGCGTCATCCTTCCGGCCTTTGTCGTTCATAAAACAAGCATAGCATCACCATAGGAGAAAAATCTATATCCCATGGATATCGCAGCTTCATAGGCGCCCAGGAGTCTTTCCCTGCCCGCAAAGACCGAGGTAAGCATTAATGGAGTGGAGCGTGGGAGGTGAAAGTTCGTGATGACGGCGTCTATCGCCTTGGGACGATAGCCCTCAAAAATGAAGATATCCGTAAGCCCGCGAACGGCACCATTTGAGGATAAAATTTCGCATCTTCCGCTTAGGTAACCCTCCACCGCGCGTGTGGCAGTCGTGCCCACCGCGATAATCCTGCCCCCGCGTCTCTTCACTTCCTCGATCTCCGACGGCAAATCGGGGTCGATTTCGAATATCTCTCTGTCCATGGCATGATCTTCGATGTCGACTGTTTTTATCAGTCTGAAGGTCCCGGTCCCGACGTGGAGTACGATATGCCGTATCAGGACCGACTTCGCGGCTATTACGTCGAGAAGTTCAGAAGTAAAATGAAGGCCCGCCGTGGGGGCGGCGATGGACCCCTCAGCTTCCGCATACACAGTCTGATACCGTTCCATGTCAAGATCGTCCGCCTGTCGTTTGATATAAGGAGGAAGGGGCATTTTCCCCTCCAGCCAGATGCGTTCTCTCAGGTCTGATGGGCTTTCGAAAAGGGCGGTCTTTCCCTGGGAAATATATGCGGTAAATCCTTCCGAAATCCTCAGTGGTCCTGAATATCTTCCCTTCGCCAAGATCTCCCATTTCCCAGGCAAGATCTCCCTTGTGAGGAGTATCTCAAGCCTTCCCCCGCCTCGTTTAACGCCTGTTAACCTGGCAGGGAGGACTTTTGTCTTGTTCAAAAGAAGCATATCCCCCGCCCTAAGAAACGAGGGCAGGTCCCTAAATCTTCTGTGCTCGGCAGGGCCGTCCCTATGCAGCACGAGAAGCCTTGAATCATCCCTTTTTTCAGCCGGCCTGTAAGCGATCAGCTTTTCAGGGAGGAAAAAGTCGAATTCAGTGGTCTTCATATAGTCCGATAACGGTGCCGGGATAAAAATAGGAAAGGATTTCTTTATAGTTTTTCCCTTCGCGTGCCATCTGAAGGGCCGACCACTGGCAGAGCCCGACGCCGTGGCCGTATCCCTTTCCCTCAAAGACGAAAGTGCCGTTTTCCCGCGACACCTCGAAGTTCGTGCTGGGCAGCCGGCTCCAGCCGAGCAGTTTCCTCAGATCAGTGGCCTTCACCTGCGTTGTCCCGTCCCTGTGCATAACATCGACGGTCTTCACCCTCTTCGTGACCGTATAGGATGTGATTTTGATCTCTGTAACGCCCGTAAGGCTTAGGGCCTTTTCGATCTCCTCGACGGGTATCTTCCTCTCCCACATCCAGTACGGGGATATCTCGCAGTTTGATTCAACGGGTCTCATGTACGGATAACTCTTGCCGAATACTTCGGAGGCCTCTTCCGTTTTACCCCCGGAGGTCGAATGATACAGCGCCTCGATAAGCTTGCCATCGTAATAGAGGACTTCGCCTTCGGTATTCATGACCGCATAGGCGATCCTCGCATCTACGGTACTGCCCTTGTAGGCCTGATGGAGGACCGAGGAGGTGAGGTCGAAATTTGGGTTGGCGGCAATCGTCTTTTGGTAAAGGGCATAGGTCCTGGCTATAACCGCCTGGACTTTGAGCGCCTCCATGTCCCAGCTGGAACTCACCTCATTAGCCACCACGTTTTTTACATATTCCTCGATCGGCAGTTTGTTGATAAGGTACATCGAGGACTTGCCTTTCAGGACCGCGATATCCCCGCTGTAGTGGGTGCCGCTTACGAAAAGGTCGCCGCTCAGTTTACCCATTTGTTCCATCTGCTCGTTCTTCTCGGGGATATTGCGGAAGACGTCGTCGAGTATCAGCACCCTTATAGAGCTCGCATCCAATGAGGAGGAAGTGAGGAAAATCAGAAATACACATACGGCGATAATTTTTTTGTTCATGCTATCTCTTCCCTAATATCCAAAACAGAAGTGTGAGCAACAGGCTTATCAATACGCTCGTTGCAAGAGGAAAATAGAACGTGAAATTCTTCTTGTGAAGGACGAGATCCCCCGGGAGCCTTCCTAACCAGGGAAGTTTTCCCGAAAAGACGATGAGAAATCCGATCGCCGCTATTACTACGCCGAAAATGACCAGCAACCTGCCTATGTGCTGCATCTCATCGACCATCCTACTTAATGTATACGTGGCTTCCCTGCTACCTGCCGGCAGCGGGGGGCTTGCCTTTCAATGCGTATCTCTCCATTTCCGAATATATGCAGCCGCAGTATTTTTGCCTGTAAAGGCCGAATTCCGAAACCAGACCTCTGGAAATGTTCCATCCCTTTCTCAGGTCTTCGTAAAGAAAGGACACTCCTTCTCTCCGGCCTATCTCTTTCCCTATCGCTATTATCATATCAAATTTCTGGTATGGACTTGCAAGAAGCGATGTCGTAAAACTCCCTATGCCCATCCTCCTCGCAGCACCGGCGGTTATTTCCAATCTCTTTGCATAACAGACCTCGCATCGGTGAGTTCCCTTGCCGACGACGGATTTCAGGAAATCATCAAGCCCATAGCTTTCGTCATATTCAATATCGAGGTTCCAGATTCGCTGGAGTTTCCGAAGAGAATCGAGTCGCTGCGTATATTCGGTATAGGGATGAATGTTGGGGTTGAACCAGAAGCCTGTCACGTCGATCCCCTCGGTCAAAAAAAACTCCAGGGGGTAGACGCTACAGTTTGAACAGCAGATATGCATCAGAAGTTTCATGGGGATTACCGCTTGTGTCTAACACTTCCGAACAAGCTGCCGCTATCCAGGTCTTTCGGTGATATGCCCAAATGGACATAAGCCTTTTCCGAAGCTTTCCTTCCCTGTGAGGTCCTTATGATAAAGCCCGTCTTTAATAGATAGGGTTCAACCACATCTAATAAGACATCTGTCTCTAATTGGAGGGTTGAGGCGAGGGCCTCAATCCCGACAGGCCCACCCTTATAATTAACAATTATTATTGTGAGAAGTTTTCTGTCGGTTTCGCCCAGGCCGTGCTCGTCGACACCTTCCAGCGCTAACGCTTCCATCGCTACATCCCTGGTTATTTTCCCCTGAGCCCTGACCTGTGCATAATCGCGAACGCGTTTCAGCAACCTATTGGCGACCCTGGGCGTCCCCCTTGACCTCCGGGCAATTTCGTAAGCTCCGTCATTTTCGAGAACTATGTCTAATATTGCGGCCGAGCGTTTTACGATACGCATAAGATCCTTTTCATTATAGAAGTCAAGATCCCGCGTAATTCCGAATCTTTCCCGTAAAGGAGAAGATAAAAGACCGGCCCTAGTCGTCGCGCCTATCAGGGTGAACGGTTCAAGTCTGTATCTGTGCGTGCGGGCATGTACCCCTTTATCGAAAATAAAATCTACCGCGAAATCTTCCATCGCCGAGTAAAGAAATTCCTCGACAACCTTCGGAAGTCTGTGAATTTCATCAATAAAAAAGACGTCGCCCTTTTCCATATGGGTCAATATCCCCATGAGATCGCCGCCTTTTTCCAAAGCAGGGCCGGAGGAAGTAATAATCTTCGTGCCCATCTCATTTGCTATGATATGAGCCAACGTAGTTTTGCCTAAACCCGGCGGCCCATTAAACAAGATATGATCAAGGGGTTCCTTCCTTTTAAGAGCAGCCTCTATCGCTATGTTCAGTGTTTCAACTATCTTGTCCTGCCCCACATATTCAGAAAGCCGCTTCGGCCTCAGGTTAAAATTGTTATCCTCTTCAGAAGGACCATTAACGTGTACTACGTCGGGGATATTGTGTGACTCTTCGAAAATCACTTTCTTTGTCCTCGATACACTTCCTCAAATAACTCTTCGGATGAACCTATGCCCGAATTTCGCTTCATCGCTTCCTCTATCATCTTGCGCGCTTCCATCAACTTGTGACCGAGTTGATTCACAAGAACGTTTTCAACTTCCTTCTTGAAGTCTTCCGTGGGTTCGGGGAGTGCTTCAACTTCGTGCATTAATGCATACATTGCGACCTTTCCTTTAAGAGTGGCGATAATTTTCTCGGCCTTCCTTTCACCGATGCCTTTTAATTGTCGTAACGCCCCCGTGTCCTTTTCCTCTATGGCCCGGGCTATCTCTCTTACAGGTTTTACCAAAGCCTTTATCGCCGCCGACGGTCCTATATCTTCCACCGAAATAAAAAGCTCGAAAAACTTTTTTTCCGCGGAATGTTTAAATCCTACAAGAACCGGCTTCGGTTGTCTTTCAGATTGGTTATATGAAATATATAATTTCAGTTCTTTATTCTCAGATTTCATATCTTTTCTTATCTCATTCATCACAAAAACGGGAATCAAGATTTCATAGCCGATTCCATTTACTAAAAGGGTGATTCTATCATCGGAACTGTCCAGCAATTTACCTTCCAAGAAAGAGATCATCTCTTTGGTACCTCTCGATAAAATGCAGTTAAGGCTATCGCGAGGGCATCGGCCGCGTGAAACGACGCGACGTCACTTATTGTCAGTAATTTTTTTACTGTTTCCTTGATTTGTTCCTTATTCGCCCCGCCATATCCGACCAACGAATTTTTTACTTCCTTGGGTGTGATTTCTTTCATAGGAATATTATTTTGAGAGACTGCCAAATATATAATACCTAAAACGCCGCCTAATAATATACCGGCCTTCGGATATTTAATCATGGAAAAAACATTCTCCACTGCAATGAGATCGGGCCTCAAGGTATGCAGTAAATGAGTAACATCCAAATGTATCTGGCACAGTCTGTGAGAAATATGTTCTTGTGGGGAAGTTTTAATATACCCACATTTGAGGATAGAGGGTCGAGTGTTCTCGCAATGAATAGCGCCGAAGCCGGTGCTGGCCAGGCCGGGGTCCAACCCGAGTATAATCATGTTTCGGATCTCGAATCCATATATGATAGTATGTTTATTATAGTATCATACCTGGGAATTTATGAGTCCGGAACTACTTTTTCCGGGGCTCTTCAAAGAGTATTTCTTCTACCATGAGGCAGAGAACGTGCCCCAGGGTAATATGCGTTTCCTGTATTCTCGGGGTGTTGTCTGATGGCACGACAAAGGAATATGTCGCCTTGGAGGCAAGTTTCTCCCCTTTCGAGCCGGTAAAGATTATCGTTTTCAATTTCTTTTTTTTTGCTACGTCCATGGCCTTGATGACATTCGAAGAATGTCCGCTCGTAGTAATGGCGATGACGACATCACCCTCGAAGGCAAGGGACTTTAGCTGGCGCGAAAAAACCTCTGAATAATCATAATCGTTCGCTATCGACGTGATGACCGCCATATCGGTATTCAGGGCAATAGCCGGGAGCCCCGGTCTTTCTCTTTTGAACCTGTTGATAAATTCTGCAGCGATATGGGAGGCGTCGGTGGAGCTGCCGCCATTGCCAAAGAGAAGGAGCTTGTTTCCTTCATTGAAGGCGGTCGCGATCGCCTTGGACACTTCAATGACCGTATCTAAATGCTCGTGGATGAATTTTTCCTTGACGGAAATGCTTTCTTTGAATTCTTTAAGGATTTTTTCTTTCATTCAGAAAATGTCAAACCGGATGAAGTCCGTCTGCCCCGATACTTCGCAATAAGCGTAACCCAAGCGCTGTTGTTCTGTCAATCGCGGAGGCGCCGGCTACTCGACAAGTTTGTTCTGTATCGCATAATGAGTGAGCTCGGCGTTGTTATTCATTCGCATCTTTTCGAGGATGCGTGCACGATAGGTGCTGACGGTCTTAATGCTCAGCGAGAGCTCAGCTGCAATGGCCTTGATTGTTTTACCGGAGGCGATCATGCACATGACCTGGAATTCCCGGTCGGAGAGCGTTTCCTGCGGCGGTCTTTCATCGCCGCTTTCAAGACTGAAGGCAAGTCTTTCCGCAACGGACGGGCTGATATATTTCCTGCCTGTCGAAACCTTCCGTATCGCCTCTATCAATTCATCGGTGGCGCTTTCCTTGGTCATATAGCCCGATGCACCGGCCTTAAGGGCCCTTAACGCATATTGCTCCTCGGAATACATGCTCAGCACCAGGACCGAGAGTTTAGGCCGGTCGCTCTTCAACTGCTTCAATATGTCCAGGCCGCTTCTTCCGGGCATGGATATGTCCAGGAGCAAAACGTCGTACTCGTTATCCCATATCTTTTTCAATACCTCTTGGGCATTACTGGCCTCGTCGGCCACGATCATGTCCGGCGTTTCGGCAAGGATCTGTTTTAGCCCCTCACGGACAATCCGGTGATCGTCGGCGATGAGTATCTTTATCAATTTTTTCCTCCCAGGACATATTTTTTCACCCTTTTGCCGCCGACTTCAAGACCTTTTTCAAAAGCAAGATCAGTTGTTCCACTTTTCACGGGAATAGTTACCATGACCGTAGTCCCCTTGTCCCCATCGATTTCCATTTCGCCCCCGAAAAAGCGCACGCGCTCTCTCATGCCGATCAATCCGATGGATTTTGGGCTCGAAACCTCCCTCTCGGATATACCCTTGCCGTCATCTTTGACCTGGAAGATCAGTGTTTCTTCATTCTTTTTCAGGCTAACCCTGACCTTCTTGGCCTTGGCGTGCCTTACCACATTGGTAAGCGTCTCCTGAAAGATCCGGAATATGGCGGTTGAAAGATCCCTTTCCAGCTCCATGTCATCGGGCCGGATCGATAGTTCACACTTTATGCCGGTCCTCTTCCTGAACTCCTCCGCCTGCCATTCAATGGCCGCAGTGAGCCCGAGATCGTCGAGAAGCCCCGGCCTCAACTCTGCGGAGATCCTCTTGACAGTCTGAATATTCATGTCGATCAGCTTTGACATAAGATGCGCTTTCTCCCTGATCGGCTTTTCCTCTTTGCCGAGCCGCTTGATGATCCAGGAAAGGTCCATCTTAAGGGCGGTAAGTGCCTGTCCGAGTTCATCGTGGATTTCGCGTGATATCCTCGTTCTCTCGTCTTCTCTGACCGATTGGAGATGGGCCAGAAGCTGGCGCAGGCGCTCGCGGGAACTCTTTAGTTCCTCCTCAAAAAGTTTGCGCTCCGTAACATCTTGCGAGATGCCGAGCACCAGTTTTAAAAGACCGTCGGAAGTTCTCTTAAACACGATGTCCCTGCTGTAAAACCAGCGCCATTCCCCATGGCAATTCTTTAGTCGATATTCCGACTCGATGATATCGCCCTCCTTAGCGGTGCTAACCCGTTTCCAGAGTGAGTCGATGACCGATACATCCCCGGGGTGCAGAAGTTTTTTGAAAAAAGGGCTTTTTATTTTCTTGATCTCCTCCACGGAGTAACCCAGGATATCCTTGATGCGAGAGTTTATATACACATTCCTGTTCTCAATTGCGTCATAGAGATAGAGCAGGTTGGGGGTCGCATCCGCGATACGATGGACGAAGCGCTGACTCTCGATGAGGTCCTTCTCCATCTGTATACGCCGCATAATCTCCCCCCTGAGTTCCTTATTAAGGGCCCTCAGTTCGGAAGTTCGCTCCCTCACCATCAGGTCAAGGTGGTCTCGGTGCTCACGCAGCTCATCTTCCATCCTCTTGCGTTGCGTAATGTCCCTGACTATCTCGATGCCTGCAATTATCTTCCCCGAGGCATCCCGAAGGGGCGACGCCGTTATCTCGATATTAAGGACCCCCTTATCGGTCGCTACGGTCTTTTCGGCCTTGTGTATCTTTCCGTCCCGGAATGAAAGGGAAGCCGGACAATCCGGACAAGGGCTTTCACCAAGCCGATATGCCGCATAGCAGTATTGGCCAAAATGGTCGCCGATCAGGCCTTTGTGGATCACGTTTTGATAGGTGATTTTATACTCGTTGTCCTGGATTATGACGCCGTCGCCGAGGGCCGCTATTATCGCTTCGGACTTCGCTTTTTCCTCTTTGGCCCTTTTGATTGCCTTCTTTAGGGCCTCTTCCGCGATCTTACGGTCGGAGATTTCCCGGTGGAGTTGTTCGTTCGTCTTCTTTAATTCATCTGTACGTTCCTCGACGAGTTCCTCAAGATGTTCCTGGTGCCTTTTGAGCTCTTCCTCTGCTGTCCGGCGGGCAGCGCGGGTTTCGGCCTCCCTCAGTTCTCTTTGTATGGCAGGAACGAGCCGCGGGAGGTTGCCCTTGAGGATATAATCGTGGGCGCCGGCCCTCATGGCCTCCACCGCGATGTCCTCTCCTATCTTCCCGGAGACGATGATAAAGGGGATGTCAAGACCGCTTTGTTTGAGAAGGTCGAGGGCCGCAAGACCGCTGAACTGCGGCATGATGAAGTCGGATATGACGACATCCCAGGGTCTTCCGGTAATCGCGGCCTGCATGTCCTCTGCGGTCTCAACCCGCATGTGAAACGGTTCATAGCCGCCGCGTTTAATTTCCCGCAGCAAGAGAATAGTATCATCCTCAGAATCTTCAATCATCAATATTTTTAGCGGGATGCCCATACATTAAAATATTTCTTACGTGTATATTAAAGCAAGCATTTTTTTTATTTCTTCTTCTTGCGATGCGGAGTCTTACGCTTCATTGCGGCACAAACAGGACCCCATTGATTTCAGCGGCAGGTCCCTCCTTTGCCGGGCCCACGGCAGCAATACGGTAATCCCTTTTTTTCGACGGAGCATCCTTGTCCAAAAAAGAGGGTATCTGGGTCTCGGCGACCAACGCAAATTCTCCGGCTTCGAATTTTCTGTATATCCTAAAGCCCGTAATCCATGAGGCATCCGGTTCTTTCCAGTAAAGATAGATTCTGTCGGGCGCTGCAAAATAACGGACTTCTTGAGGGGCCAGAGGTACGAGATCCCGAGGGTTTACGACTATTTCTTGTGATGGCGGTCCCTCTGCCACGACTTCATTTTTGGTCAGGCTCCGAAGAGTGTAATATACCGTCCGGACGGGAGAGAACTCGTCCCTGAAAAAATTCTCCGACAGGGGAGATTTATTTACCGGCGTCAGGGAGTATACCCCCTTTTCAAGGGACTTATATACGTTATACATAATGCCTTTCCCCGTCACTCCCCACGAAAGCAAGAGCGAACCGCCGCTGACATTCCATGAGATATTCTCAGGCGGCCCCGGGAGCGTCACGACGATCTCAGAGACGAGATTTGAATCTGAGCTCAACACACCCCTTTGGTTGCGGGCCACGACCTTATACGTGTAGGACATGCCTTTTCTCACGTCGGTATCCGTAAAGGTCCGGAACTTGCTCTCCAGCAGGGCAATTTTCTCAAAACCGGAAGCGGACGACCTCAATACGATAAAGTCCGAGATTGCTCTTTCCCTGTCAGTCGGATAGCTCCATGAGAGAACCATCCCCTCTTCCCTCTGCGATACACTGAGGAGTGATGGGGCCGCAGGCTTCTCATAGGAAGCAAGGGTCGGTGCGCCTTTTTTGCCGCACGCCGGAACAAAAAGGAAGGTAAGGGTGAGCAAAATCGGGAAGAAGAACCGCAAATGACCTCTGTCGGAGCCGGGATATCTCTTCGTTAGGTCCATCTTATCTGAGAATTTTCCGGAAGTAGCTTATCTGTCTCATAACCTCGGAAGGGGCGGTCCCTCCGTATGAAGACCTTGCCTTCACCGACTCGAAGGGGTCAAGGGCCTTAAAGACGTCTTCGGAGAAAACGCGCGAAAATGACCTTAATTCCTTAAGGGTAAGGGACTGCAGTTCCTTCTTATTGCCGATGCAGTAAAGCACGATCTTGCCGGTAATTTCGTGGGCTTCCCTAAAAGGGACCCCCTTTTTTACGAGATATTCTGCAAGGTCGGTCGCGGTCGAATACCCCTTGCCGGCGGTCGCGCGCATCCTTTCGGTCACAAACGTAATCTCCGGCAGCATCGCGTCGCTCACAGACAAACAAGACTTCAGCGTGTCGACCGCATCGAAGACCGGCGGCTTGTCTTCCTGCATATCACGGTTATAGGAAAGCGGAAGGCCCTTCATGAGCGTAAGGAGCGAGACCAGATCGCCGAATACTCTGCCCGTCTTGCCTCTGACCAGTTCAGCGACGTCAGGATTTTTTTTCTGGGGCATTATGCTCGAACCCGTCGTAAACGCATCGGATATCTCGATCATCCCGAATTCCTCTGTAGACCAGAGTATGAGTTCCTCGGCAAGACGAGACAGATGAGTGGCGGTAATGGAGGCGCACGCAAGAAATTCCAGGGCAAAATCCCTGTCCGAAACTGCATCGATGCTGTTGCCGGAGACGGTGTCGAACCCGAGGGCCTTTGCAACATATCCCCTGTCGATCGGAAGCGTAGTTCCCGCAAGTGCACATGAACCCAGCGGCAGGCTGTTTATCCGTTTTGTACAATCTTCAAATCGCCCTCTGTCCCTTTGCAGCATCTCTACGTAGGCCAGCAGGTGGTGGGACAACAAAACAGGCTGTGCACGCTGCGTATGGGTAAAACCGGGCATGACAGTATTCAGGTGCCGTCGGGCTATCTCAAGGAGCGTCTTTTGGAACTTCTTTATCAACGCGAGTATCTCTTTCGTCTCTTCCCTCAGATAAAGACGCATGTCGAGTGCGATCTGATCGTTTCTGGACCTGGCGGTGTGCAATTTTTTCCCCACGGCGCCTGTCTTCTTTATAAGGGCCGCTTCGATATTCATGTGAATGTCCTCAAGCCCCTCGCTGAATCTGAATCTCCCCTGTTCAATGTCAGATGCGATCTCCCGAAGTCCCTTTGCGATTATTTCGGCTTCTTTTGACGTAATGATACCCTGTCTGCCGAGCATCATGGCGTGGACGATGCTGCCTTCGATGTCGTGTCGCCAAAGTCTCTTATCAAAGGAAACAGATTCCGAAAAGGATTCGACTATGGCCGATGTCTTATTGGTAAACCTTCCGGACCAGGGCTTTTTCACAGAAATAAAACCTCCTTAATCACACTCCGCAAGACAACCTTTTTCGGGGGTAAGAATGATGTTCTCCCACCAAAAAATTATTTTATTATATAGAAGTATGAAATATTTTTCCTCAACCCCGCCCGTGAATTTTCAAGCAGCTTAAGCATATCGTGGATAAGTTCGGAGGCGTTGAGTTTGACAGGTCCCGTAAGGACGTCGGAAGGGAGTTCTCCCTGAATAAAATCGAAGGTGCCGGCAGTCCACCTGGCGGCATCGAGTAATATCTCCATTGCGTGCTTTTCGATTACGCTTCGGAGCCCTGCGGGGGTGAAATAGTTCATCTTAAGCAGCCTCTGAGTGAACGGAATTTTCATGCTCTGGGCCTGGAGCAGGGCAGTCTTGATTTTATCGAGGTCTATATGAGATCCCCTATGAAGGTACTCACCGAGTCGTTCTCCGTCCTTGGATGAAGAAACGAAAACGATCTTGCCTCCCTCCAGATATATCTTTTTCTCAACCCCGTTTCCTTTTACGATGATCGTGCCGGCTTTGCCATAGAGTTCTCCCCACTGAAGGAGATCCGTAAGGCACATCATGGACAAATCGCCCTTAACAGAACACACGGTAACCGCTCCTATGTATAATATAAAGTAGTATGAATAATCATATGACAAATCCTGCTTTAAAGCAACTGAGCGGCCAGATTAGCGCGGTGCTCAAAGGCAAAGATACGGCGGTTAAAATGGCTATCGTATGTCTTTTGGGGAGGGGCAACTTGCTCATCGAGGATGTTCCAGGGGTCGGGAAGACGACCCTGGCCTTTGCCCTGGCAAAGGCCACGGATTGTACGTTTCAGAGGATACAGTTTACCAGTGATATGATGCCGTCAGACATTATAGGCGTCAGCATTTATAGCCAGGATACAAAGGAGTTTGAATTCAAAACCGGCCCTCTTTTTTGCAACATAATACTTGCAGATGAGATCAATAGAACAAACCCGAAGACCCAGTCTGCTTTGCTTGAGGCAATGAATGAGAAAAAGGTAACGGTTGAGAAAAAGACCTTCAGGCTCCCCGAACCATTCATGGTCATCGCCACACAGAACCCGGTGGAGTATCACGGCACATTCCCTCTGCCGGAGAGTCAGCTTGACCGTTTCATGATGCGTATCACACTTGGGTATCCCGCTCCGGAATACGAAAGGCTCGCAGTGCTTGAAAAACCCAGCTTCCGCCTGCTCGAAAAAGTAGTGCCCGTGATATCGAGACATGAGATCCTTAGGATGCAGCAAGAAGCGGACAAAGTGACTGTGGAAGACAGTCTGGTAGACTATTTGATGGAGATCGTCGCCTGCACCCGCAAAGATGACAGGGTCAGACTCGGCGCAAGTACCAGAGGAGCCCAGTTTTTTCTTGGTGCAGTGAGGGCTCACGCCTATTATGAGGGAAGAGAGTATGCGGTACCGGGCGATGTTAAGAAACTCGCGCCGCTTCTTCTCGGACACAGGCTTATTCTGAAGAATAAGAAATATTTTTCTGATGCGGAGCGGCTTGTGCGGGAGATCGTCGAAAAGGTGGCGGTACCTGTGTGACGCATATGAAAGCAACAAGGGAAGGAAAGCGGTTTGCGGTAGCTTCCTTCCTGATTGCAGTGGCTGCACTCAATACCGGGAACAATCTTATTTATCTTATTCTCTCGCTTATGTTCTCCTTCCTTATTCTTTCGATGGTATTGGCAAAGGTGAACCTCTCCGGTCTTTCTCTTGAAATTATCGGCAGTCCGACCGTATTTGCGGGTGAAGAAACCTCCATGACGCTCCTTCTGAGAAACGAAAAACGTCTGGTATCTTCCTACTCTGTGAAATGCAGCGTGTCCGGTTCCCCGGTTCCGGCTTACTGCCAGGTGATACCCCCATTACGGGCAGTTGAAAACGATGTGAGAATTACATTCCGAAAGAGGGGCCTTTACCAATACGGGGACTTTCGCGTTGAGAGCGGCTTCCCCTTTATTCTTATGAGCGGGGAGAGGAAGATAAAGGTTAATGCTTCGGTCCTTGTGTATCCCGCCCTTAGTGATGTCACGGTTACTCCCGAGCAAATTGCAGGTGGGGAGATGACGGAGGTCTTGAGTCTTTCGGGCGTCGGGGACGACATTTATTCCCTTCGTGAATTCAGAGAAGGCGACGACTGGAGAAGAATCCACTGGAAGGCGTCTGCGAAAAGAGGAATTTATTTTGTCAGGGAATATGCAGAGTACCAAGGCGTGAGAGTGACGATAGTCCTCGACAACCGCCTTCCGGAGGGCGGAGAATTATTCGAGATGGCGGTGTCTCTGGCGGCCTCCCTTGCGCGAGATTTTCTCGCGCGAGATTGCCTGGTCAGGGTAGTTTCGTGCCGGGAGGCAGTGCCCTTTGGGAGCGGCGAGGAGCATTTCTTCAAAATCCTGGATTTTCTCGCTGTGGTCGGTGAGGAGGATGGGTGGGACAGTCCGATCAGCGACGCTAATGGATTCATCGTGACTGTATGTAAGTCCCGGGAGACTTCGTGCAGCGCGTATCAAGGGGTGGGTGGTATGGTATTTTATGCCGAGGACGTATAAATTTCTTACCGCTTTTCTCGGTCTCACCGGCTGTCTTGGCCTCGTCATTACCGGCGAGTTAAATCCGTTCATGGCCGCAGGAGGCATAGCGATAATCCCGGGTTATTACCGTTTTTTGAAGGGAAAAGGGGCAGCGCCGGGATGGGTTATCGGGGCGTGCTCTGTACTGACGCTTGCTGTTTTCCTGTTCGATTCGTTTATTTTCGGTGACGTTTTTCTCGCGGTTGGGCATCTCACGATAACATTTCAGGCGATAAAAAGTTACGACCTTAAAGAACCCTGGGACCACCTGCAGGTTTACTTTATGTCGCTCCTTCAGATGGTGATTGCATCGGAACTTTCACAGTCGATCCTCTTCGCAATTTTCTTTATCGCGTTCCTGGTTGCGCTTGTCGCGGCGATGGTTTATTCCCATTTTGTCAAAGAAGGACAACTAGGGAGGGTCAGGTTGTTAAGACCTGTGGCCCTCATTTCTGCGATATCACTTTTATTGACGGTGAGCCTTTTTCTGGCCCTGCCGAGGGCAGCCCTTACTTTTTTCGGAAGTAGTCACGGCAAAGGGATGAGAACGTCGGGCTTTGCTGACCGGGTAGATTTCGGTTCTATGGGTGAAATAAAGCTTGATCCGTCGGTTGTGATGAGGATTGAGTTGGCGGGAGACCTTCTCCCCCCTTATTACTGGCGCGGCATGTCACTGGATTATTTTGATGGCGCGTTGTGGCGAAATACTATGCCCGACAGGAACAGGGTCCTGAAAGTCGGAGATGAGTATGTTCTGGGCCGTTACGACAAAGATGCGGCGGTCGAACAGCGGATATACCTCGAGCCGATCGATTCGGACATCATCTTTGGACTTTCGGAAATAAAGGGGATAAAGGTCGATTCTTTTTTTGTCAGGACCGACCGTGAGGAAGCTGTATTTTTGCCCCGGAAGGCGGGGAGGAGGGCTTCTTATACCGTCTATAGCATTGTAAGCGGCGCGGTCCCGGGTGTCAGGGATTCCAGGTATCTTCAGTTGCCCCCCGGACTGGAAAGGGTACAGCGCCTTGCACGCAATATTACCTCGGCGAGCAGGACGGACCGGGAGAGGGCGGTCTTGATCGAGCGCTACCTGAAGAAGAATTATGCTTACTCGTTGGCTGTTTCTCATCCCAAAGAAGGGGTTAGCCCCATCGAGGATTTTCTGTTTTATTCGAAGAAAGGGTTCTGCGAATATTACGCTTCGTCCATGGTGCTGATGTTGCGGGGAGTGGGTATCCCCTCCAGGATAGTCAATGGCTTCTACGGGGGTGAAACAAACAAATACGGGGGATACATTTTAGTGAGGCAGAGCGACGCCCATTCATGGGTCGAGGCGTTGATTGACGACAAATGGACGAGATTTGACCCGACGCCGTTTGTCCCCCCGCAGCATCTGCCGACAATCACCCTTTTTTTGGATTTGATTAAAATGAGCTGGGCAAGGTATGTCGTAGGCTTCAGGGCCGAGGACCAAAGGGCAATTCTGACATTTGTGGCTGTCCTGATTTGGTTTCCCGCCCTCTATCTCATCAAGGCTGGAAAAATGCGGCTCTTCTGGTTTCTGATTTCTTCTCTGCTGCTTTTCTTCCCCCTTATCTATTTAGCCCGTAAGGTGATGAGCCGCAAACGACAAGACCTTGTGAGCAGGAAATATGCGGATCTCAAAAAAGCGATGGCAAGGCAAGGCCGCGTTTTTCCATCTTCGGCAACGCCGGAGGAGATAGTAGATGAAGCGGGAGGACTTCAGTGTGAAGGAGAAGTGAGAGAATTTACCAGGCTTTATGAGGAGCACAGGTTCGGCGGCAGACAGATGGGCCCGAAAGAGCGAAAGAGATACAACCTCCTTCTGCGGACGATCAAGCGGGGGCTAAAAAGATGGTCTCTCTGACCCGGCCGGAACTATTCTCCTTCTTTCCATCCGTGTTCTCCGATAAGGGGCACAAATACGCAGGGAGTGTGATACTCTTCCTCAAATCCTGATTTAGTATTCGTTATCCTCAGAAGCTGCTGGGAGTATCTGCTTCCCACAGGGATAATGATTATACCGTTTTCGGAAACCTGCTCTTTCAGAGGATCAGGTATTTTTGGTGAGGCAGCCGTAATGATTATCCTGTCGAAAGGCGCTTCCTCCGGCCACCCCAGGGTTCCGTCCCCTATCTTTACATGGATGTTGGCGTAGGAAAGGTCACGGAACCTCTGTGTCGCCTTTTCCGCAAGAGGCGCGATACGCTCGATAGTAAAAACCTCTCTTGCGAGTCGGGCCAGTATTGCGGCCTGATACCCGGAACCCGTGCCGATCTCAAGTACTCTCTCTCTGCCGGTCAATGCCAACAGTTCCGTCATTACGGCGACCATGTAGGGCTGCGAGATTGTCTGGCCCTCGCCGATGGGAAGGGCCATGTCATCATAGGCCATATGCTGCACCGTGGCGTCCACGAAGTGGTGCCTGGGAACAACGCGCATGGCATCAAGGACCGTCCTGTCCCTGATGCCTCTTGGCACCAGCTGAGTCTCAACCATCGCCTCTCTAAGTTTTGGGTAGTCCAACATTTCTTTACGGCCCTCCTGAGATATCACGTACGGCCGAGTATCTCTCTGGCTGCCACGACCCCCGATGCCGATGCCTGTATGAGCCCCCTGCTGACGCCCGCTCCGTCGCCCACCGCGAATATATTGGCAATCTCGGTCTCGAGCCTGTCGGTCAGCTTCAACTGCATGGAGTAGAACTTTACTTCGACACCATAGAGGAGCGTATGACGGGAGTTTACTCCCGGGGCTATTTTCTCCAGCGCTTCCAGCATCTCCATGATGTCGCAAAGATAACGGTAGGGAATGACGAAACTCAGGTCACCAGGGGTAGCGTCGGCCAGGGTCGGCTGAACAATACCCTTCGAAATACGTTCTTGCGTCGATCGTCTGCCAGACATCAGGTCTCCGAGCCTTTGAACGATTACTCCCTTCCCCAGAAAGTTTGCCAGCTGGGCGATATATCTGCCGTAGGAGATGGGCTCATCAAAGGGCTCAGTGAAGTAGGTGCTCACAAGGACGGCAAAGTTCGTATTGTTTGTCCTTCTGTCGGCGTAGCTGTGCCCGTTGACGGTCCAAATGCCCTTAAGGTATTCTTTTACCACTTCGCCGTATGGATTTACGCAGAAGGTCCTTACCTTGTCGTCGAACCTCTTAGAGTAAAAGAGCAGTTTCGGCTCGTAGGTGATCTTCGTAAGAGGCTCCAAAACGGCCGCGGGAAGCTCCACCCTCACCCCGATGTCAACCGGGTTCTTAAGCAGCGTAAACCCGAGCCTCTTGGACTCTTCCTCGAGCCATCGTGAGCCTTCCCGCCCGGGGGCAAGGACGAGGAAGTCGGAAAGGATCTCGGCACCGTCTTTTAGTTTCACTCCCCTATAGTTGCCACCTTCGGTAATCACCGCCTGGACCTCTGTCTGAAATCTCGTCTCGATAGAGTTGCTGATGTCTTCGCGGATGTTTTTCAGAAGCACCCTGCATCTGTCGGTGCCGATATGCCGAATTTTAGAGGGAATGAGAACAAGACTGTTCATCGATGCGAGCTTTTCTAATTCCCGTATCTCTTCCGCGTTATCACCGAATATCTCGGCGGGGGCGCCATACTTCAAATATAGTCCATCGACGTACTCTATCAGTGATCTTACGGCGTCCTTTTCCATGTAACGGGAAAGGAACCCGCCCACCTCAGGAGACAGGCTTAACTTGCCGTCGCTGAACGCCCCGGCCCCGCCCCAGCCGCTCAGAAGATCGCACTCCTTACAAGTGGTACATGAGATGTTTTTGACCTTTACAGGGCATGCCCTTTTGTCGATATCTTTCCCTTTTTCGATTATGAGAATGTCTAGTTTTTTATTCGACTTGAGAAGTTCGAGCGCCGCGAATATCCCGGCTGGCCCGGCGCCGATAATAATGACGTCAAACTTTTTCATCGGATTTCAGTCCCCATATATCGTCACCATACCATTTTTCTTTAAAAAAGGAGAGGGCGTTGTAATTTGTGAGGTCCAGATGTATCGGTGTCACCGAAATATAGCCTCCCTCTACTGTTTCTATGTCCGTATCTTCCCCGCGTTCCCAATATGGTTTTCCCCCTCCTATCCAGTAATGTTTCTCTCCCCAGGGGTCAAACATTTCCTGTATCGCCCCGTCGTAAACGCGTTTCCCTTGTCTGGTAAACCGGATGCCCCTGATATTTTCTTTATCGACATTCGGTATATTCACATTCAGCAGCGTATCATAGGGAAGTGAGTGTTTCAGGACAAATTGGGCGATGTAATGTGCTATGGCTGATGCCGCATCGAAATGGTAGTGTTTTGCCGCCGCAAGAGAAAACGCGATGGAGGGTATTCCGAACATGGTCCCCTCAACCGCCGCAGAGACGGTCCCTGAGTAGGTTACGTCATCTCCGAGATTGGCCCCTCTGTTAATCCCCGAGACGACAAGCGCCGGTCTTTCGGGCAGGACCTTGTTAATGCCCAGGGTCACGCAATCAGTCGGCGTGCCGTTAATACTGTATACCCGGTCCCTGACCTCAGTTACCTTTAGCGGCCGGTGAAGGGTGAGTGAATGTCCCGTTGCGCTACGCTCCCTGTCCGGAGCAACGATGTAGGCGTCGCCCAAATGTTTTACCGCCCCGTAAAGCGCTACAATCCCCGGAGAATGCACGCCGTCGTCATTCGTTACAAGTATCAGAGACATCACCCCTATCTTAGCAGAAAAAATGCCTCATCGAAAATAGGGTCCCCGGTATATGGTTCACAATAAAAAACATAAATATCATAGTAAGAATTGCCTTGCCCTTTGGCCTGACTTTGTGCAAAATATACTCGTTCAAAACGCGTCCTGCCTCAATGACGATTTATGGAAAGAAATAAAAGACTTACCTATAAGAAGGCCGGTGTTGATATTGACGAGGGAGAGAGGTTCGTCCGGTTAATTAAGCCTCTCGTCAGAAGAACCTTCAGGCCTGAAGTTATGGCTGACATAGGCTCTTTCGGCGCCTTTTTCAAGCTTGATACCCTCAAACACAAAGAACCGATTCTCGTAAGCGGCACCGACGGCGTTGGCACAAAGCTAAAGATAGCCTTCATGACCGGCCGGCACGATACGGTAGGCATCGACCTTGTCGCCATGTGTGTGAATGATATCCTCACGAGTGGGGCAGAGCCGCTTTTTTTCCTCGACTATTTTGCCACCGGCAAGTTGAAGCCGGAAAAGGCTGCCGAAGTGATACGAGGCATCGCATGGGGCTGTGTTGAGGCAGGCTGTTCGCTTGTCGGAGGCGAGACCGCGGAGATGCCCGGGTTTTACGCGCGTGGCGAATATGATCTCTCAGGATTCGCCGTCGGAGTTGTCGAAAGAAGAAAGCTGATTGACGGGAGGCGGATTAAGGACGGGGACTCGTTAATCGGAATTCCTTCAAGCGGGCTCCATAGCAATGGGTACTCCCTGGCGAGGAAGGTCTTATTTGATTCCAGGCAAATGAGCGCAAATAAAGTCCTCCCTGAGATAGGCGTTTCACTGGGTGATGAACTCTTAAAACCCACCACTATCTATGTGAAGGCATTTCAGGCGATAAAAGATAAGGTGGATGTGAAAGGAATAGCGCATATTACTGGAGGTGGTATTCCCGGGAATCTCCCCAGAATTTTTCCTAAAGGTCTCGGGGCAGTGCTTGAAAAGGGGTCTTGGCCCGAACCTGCCATATTTTCGGTGATTCGCAGGGCCGGCAATGTACCTGAAGAGGACATGAAAAGGACCTTTAATTTGGGTCTTGGGTTAATCGTTGTCGTCAGCGAAAAGGAAGGAAAGAGAGCCATCGACGAGTTAAGGAAGAAGGGTTATGTGTCTTACATGATAGGACGTATCAAAAAGGGAATAAAGGGGGTCAGATATGCATAAGATCAAAAAATTGCTGAAAAGGCTCTTTACCCCGGTGACCATTATGGTCGTTCCTCACAGTGATTCAAAATCGTGGAGCATTCAACTCCCTTAGCTTGGCGTCATTGCTTCGATATTTTATGGGCAGGGGCCACTATATATCTCTTTTCTATCGCAGTAAATGCGGTGCACTATAAGGAGATGAACGAGCGGCTTAAATATTATTCAACGCAGTTTGTAGAAGTTAAGGCCACGATAGAGAGTTTGAAGAAAGCAGATACCGAGTTCAAGCGGCTTTTTTCCTTCGGCTCAAAGGAAAAAATACTCGAGAACCTTGACACTTCCGGCAGTGGCTCAATAGACTCGGAAAACTTAAAGAAACAGATTAAGGTAACGATGGAAAGCATCAGTGAAATAAAAGATTATCTAAGCCAGCAGAGGGATATTTATGTGGCCACTCCCAAAGGATGGCCGATTAAATGACACTCAGGGTAGACGGCAACATTGAAGGCAATATCGAAGCTAATACTTGGAGAGAAAGCTCATGTCAGGGGGGATGTCACGGAAGGTCGGCCATGAGGGAAGAGGAGACAAAGGTCGTCGAGCTTTTTTCTAAGGAGGCCAATCAGTAATCTCCGTTTCTGGCATGCACCCCTTTGACTTTTGCTCTGCTACGGCCATCCTGCATAGGACTGTTATACAAGCGTGGAAGGTCGGCTTATTGTTCGGTAAAGATCAGTTCATTATAATTCCTAATGAATTTATAAGAATTTACTTTATATCCGCATATTGAATTTTTTCGGTCAGTAAGGTAGTCTATAAATCCCTATAATGAATAGGAATTACTATGTTTAAATTTGTTGGGAGGGGTATCAATGGCTAAGTCAGTTACTAAAAAGATTGCGAAGAAAACGTCTAACAAATATGTCTATTTTTTTGGGGCCGGCAAAGCGGATGGTAAGGCGGAAATGAAAAATCTTCTCGGGGGCAAGGGGGCTAATGTTGCCGAGATGACGAACCTCGGCATTCCCGTTCCGCCCGGCTTTACGATCACCACCGAAGTCTGCACCCTCTATTACAGGAACAACCGAAAATACCCTCCTGAACTGAGCAAGCAGGTCGAAGACGCGCTGGCCAAGGTCGAAAAGATCATCGGAAAGAAATTCGGCGATCCTCATGATCCCCTTCTCGTCTCTGTCCGTTCCGGGGCGAGGAGCTCCATGCCTGGCATGATGGAGACCGTCCTTAACGTGGGTCTTACCACAAAAACGATCCCGGGAATGATAAAGAGGACGGACAACGAGCGCTTCGTTTATGACGCCTACCGCCGCCTGATGATGATGTATTCCGACGTCGTGATGGAAAAGGCAGCCGGTATAGAGCCCGAAGACGGCCAAGGAATCAGACAAAAGCTTGAGCATGCGATGGAAGGGTTGAAGAAAAAGATGGGCTATTCAAGCGACACCGACCTCAGCATCGAGGACTTGAAGAAACTCTGCGACGAGTTCAAGGCCGTCATCAAACAGTCGCTGAAGAAAGACTTTCCGGATGATCCCAAGGAACAGCTCTGGGGCGGAATAGGAGCGGTCTTTCAGTCGTGGATGGGCAAACGCGCCGTTTCGTACAGGAAGATCGAAAAGATACCCGAGGAATGGGGGACTGCGGTAAACGTCCAGTCGATGGTATTCGGCAATACCGGAGATAACTCCGCAACAGGCGTTGCCTTCACCAGAAACCCGGCCACCGGAGAGAACATGTTCTTCGGTGAATGGCTTCCGAATGCACAGGGAGAAGACGTTGTTGCGGGAATACGCACTCCGAATCCTGTGAACAAGGCCGGAAAGACGGAGGACACCAGACATCTGCAGTCGCTCGAAGAGGCGATGCCCAAGGTATATAAGCAGCTCTTCGGGATCCAGCGGAAACTCGAAAATCATTACAGGGACATGCAGGACATAGAGTTTACGATCGAAGACGGGAGACTCTGGATGTTGCAGACAAGAGTCGGCAAGCGAAACGGACAGGCGGCCATCCGTATGGCGGTCGAAATGGCGAAATCGAAGCTGATTAGTAAGGAGACGGCGGTGCTTCGCGTAAAGCCCGACCAGATCGATGAGCTTCTCCACCCAAGCGTAGATCCTGCTGCAGAGAAGAGGGCTGTTGAACTCGCAAAGGGGTTACCGGCCGGCCCAGGGGGCGCCATCGGCAAGGTCGTCTTCACCGCTGACGACGCCGAGGCATGGGCGAAAAAGGGCGAGAAGGTAGTACTCGTCAGGAACGAGACCTCTCCTGAAGACGTCCACGGCATGCATGCCGCAGAGGCGATCCTTACCGCCAAGGGAGGAATGACAAGCCACGCGGCGCTCGTTGCAAGAGGATGGGGCAAATGCTGCATCGTTGGCTGCTCGGCCCTCGACATCGACGTTAAAAACCGGGTCATCCGGGTCAACGGCCACAGTCTTAAAGAAAGCGACTGGATCACCCTTAACGGGTCAAAGGGAAGAGTGTATGAAGGCAAGCTCGACCTCCTGCCTGCGGACCCCGAGCACAACAAATGGTATAAGGAATTGATGAAATGGGCCGACCTGTTCAGGACCCTCGGCGTCAGGACAAACGCGGACACGCCTAATGACGCGATCGTTGCGAGAAACCACGGAGCGCAGGGGATCGGCCTCTGCAGAACCGAGCACATGTTCTTCGGTCCGGACAGGATCAAGGCGGTGAGGGAGATGATCCTCTCCGACACGGTAGAAGGAAGAAAAAAGGCGCTTGCAAAGCTTCTTCCCTTCCAGAAAGACGATTTCGCCGGCATATTCAAGGCGATGGCGGGTCTTCCGGTGACCATAAGGCTTCTTGACCCGCCTCTTCATGAATTCCTTCCGCACACCGACAATGAACTCGAGGAGCTTTCGAAAGATATGGGCGTCTCCTTCGATCATCTTAACGCAAAGAACAAGTCGCTTCATGAGTTCAACCCCATGCTCGGCCACCGCGGCTGCCGTCTCGGCGTCACCTATCCCGAGATCTATGAGATGCAGGTGCAGGCGATCATGGAGGCGGCATGCGAGCTTGCAAAGCAGAAGGTGAAGGTGATTCCCGAGATCATGATCCCTCTTGTCGGACATGTGAAGGAGCTTGAGATGATGAGGGCACTTACGGTGGCGACTGCCGAGAGCGTCCTGAAGCAATACAAGGCGAAGGTAGCATATACCGTAGGCACGATGATAGAGCTGCCGAGGGCATGTGTGACCTCTGACGAGATCGCGGCACAGGCCGACTTCTATTCATTCGGCACAAACGACCTGACACAGACGGTCTACGGCCTTTCAAGAGACGATGCCGGAAGGTTCCTGCCTTATTATGTCGAAGCGGGCATTCTTAAAGAGGATCCCTTTGTTTCGATCGACACCGACGGTGTCGGCGCTTTCATGCGCGTGGCTGTAGAGAAGGGACGGAAGGTGAAGAAGGACCTCAAGATGGGTATATGCGGGGAACATGGCGGAGAGGCGAAATCCGTCGAATTCTGCCATGAGATAGGGCTTAACTACGTGAGCTGTTCGCCCTACAGGGTTCCGATCGCGAGGTTCGCTGCGGCACAGGCTGCATTAAAAGAGAAAAAGAAGAAAAAATAGCAGGGCAAAAAAAGGCCCAAATAGGCCGTTGTTAAAAAAAGGGGACAACAATTATGTCCCCTTTTTTTATGGAGAGGTGGGGAATAAATACTTACCTGATAATTATAACTAAAAGTTGACAATCCTGATTAAAATGCGGTTAATTATATATACCTTTCAGGTACAGGAATGCGGATAACGGGTGTCAGCAGAGAGGGGGCTTAGATGGGAATTGCGGAGGCGAGGAAGTACATTCAGCAACTCCATAGAAGGCAGGAAAACCCGGACTTGTGGCCTGATTTTCTTACTGGCCTTCCCGATAGGGCTGCGATCATAAAGAGGTTAGAACAGGTCTATCCGCACATAGGCAGATACTCGGTCGCATACGTCAGAATCGCCAATGTCCATCCCTACTTAATAAAGTACGGTCCCGACAGACATGCGGAGATAATACAATGGGCGGCAGCTATCCTTAAAACTACGTGCGAAAAATGCAGCAAATGTTTCGTCGGCACCGTGAGTACCCACGACTTTGTCATTATGTGCGAAACGAAAAACATGACCAAGCATTTCAAAGAAGCTGCAAGACTATTTAGGAAGAAGGCGGAGGCATTCTATAACGAGGAAGATCAGGCGAGTAAAACTACGCTATCATTTAACAGAAACGGGGAAAAGATAAATATCGGCCTCATGGGACTTAAGGCCGTAATTGCGGATAAACAACTGAACATTAAAAAGAGCCATCTTTTGCAGGATATGGGGAAAGCCTGCGAGGGTATCGAAGGCACCGGGGAGGATATAGTGGTAATGAACGATCAAAAGGAAGGGAATGACTGAAATCCTCTATTGCTTTTTACTGCCGTTCAGCCTGCATATCTAGCCGGCCGACTCGAAGCTTTTTTTCGGGATAAGATTATAAAACAGGACTTTATTTCCGGCATATATCAATCGACGGAATTCATGTCGCATTCTGGATGAAGACCAGCGCGCCGCCTATCATAGCGATAACCTGCGGAACCAACTCGATATTCCCCCCTGGGCGCGAGTTATATTTAATGTCAGTGGAAAAGGCGGGGGGGAAAGCTGTTTTTGTCCCTCCGCAAAGCGAGGTCGGTGATCTTGCAACCCGTTATGACGGTTTTATTATCCCCGGGGGCGGGGACCTGGAGCCATCGTTCTACGGAGAAAGCGCTGTCTATCGGATTGTACCGGAAGAGCGAGTGAGAATTGATTTTGAATTTTCTCTTCTTCGTGAGATAATTGGACGGAAGAAACCTGTTCTTGGCGTATGTTACGGAATGCAACTGATCAATATTTTTTTTCAGGGAAGTCTTTATCAGGATTTACCTTTGCAGGTGCCTGAATCTCTGGAACACGCCAGGGGTGAACATGGCGTCATTATTGAGGATAACCCGTTTATGGAGGCCTCTAGGAGTGAAGTCAACAGTAGTCATCACCAGGCGGTAAAGCGGGTGGGGAAGGGGCTGAAACCTTTTGTATGGGCTCAGGACGGAATAGTCGAGGCATTTTATGGCGAAGGACCCGCATTCCTTGTCGGTGTCCAGTGGCATCCGGAGAGGATGCAGAGCTTATTGTCGAGGCGGTTGTTTGAGAGATTCGTCGCGGCGTGCCGTGCTTAAGGATAGATTCTATTTCGTTACGCTGCTATTCCTTCTTGGAACGCTGGGATACCTTACCTATGAGATCATGAGCCCTTTTTTTGCCGCCATTGCCTGGTCGATCGTGATTTCGATAATTTTCTACCCTGTCTTCGTATTTATCTCTCGCCGTATCAGGATCAGGGCTATATCCGCTGCAATGACGATCGTTTTGATACTCATTATACTCATTGGCCCGATCACCTATCTCACTCTGCTACTTATCGACGAAGTGCAGGTCGTTGCTGTCAGGATTAACGACAGTAACGCAGACCTCCTGAAGGAAGTTGTTCAAAAAATGAATTCCTCGCCGCTTTTTGAAAAGATGCGTGCCTATACCGGGGCGGAGGACCTCATCTCGGAGGCGGTAATACTTGAAAACGTAAAAAAAGTGGGAAAGGGCCTCCTCCAGGAAGTTTCCTTGAGGATATCAAATATTTTGGCGGCCGTAATAGACTTTATTTTTGTCGTCTTTACCACTTTCTTTTTTTTAAAAGATGGGCCCGGCTTTCTCTCTAAGGCCAAGGATTACTTGCCGTTTAGTGAAACGCAGAAAGAGAGACTTGCGGGACAGATTAAAGATATGATCGTCTCGACAGTATACGGGGGCGTCGTGGTTGCGATTATTCAGGGAATCCTGGGAGGCATCGCCTATGCTTTCATCGGTATTGAGGCGCCGGTGATGTGGGGGATGGCCATGTCGGTGATGTCGTTTGTACCACTTCTGGGCACTTTTGCGATCTGGGGTCCCACTTCGATCTATCTTATCATCGAACATAGCTTTGCCCAGGGCATCGGCCTTTTACTCTTCGGAGTCTTCGTTATCAGCATGGTGGACAATATTTTAAAACCTTTAATAATCGGGAGCAGGACGAAGATGCCTACGATCGTAATATTGTTCAGTGTACTCGGCGGAATAAAATTATTCGGGGTGATCGGGTTGATTATGGGCCCCCTTATCACTGCCGTCTTCATCTCGGTGTTTGAGATATTCCGTCATACGGAAGACGAAATTGTCGGGCAGCGGATACCCTGATAACAGCGAATATATTATAATTATTCGTGCAATATATCTTTAGTAAGAATAGCAAAAGGATCGTAAGTGCATTCTGCCTTTTCGGTCTCCTGCTGTCATTCCCCGCCTGTTCGAGCCGAAACAGGACTGACGACTTCATCTACTACAGACTGAATTACAACCCGACTACTCTCGATCCCGCACTTATCGTAGATGTGACGGGCGGCATAATCGCCGCCAAACTCTTTAACGGCCTGGTGAGACTCGATGAGAACCTGAGTGTGATTCCGGATATAGCCGAACGGTGGAAGATAAGCGATAACGGCACTATCTACCTTTTCTTTCTCAGACATAATGTCAAATTTTCTAATGAACGGGAAGTTACGGCTTATGACGTCAAGTATTCCTTTAAAAGGATACTTGATCCCGGAGGAAAGTCTCCGAACTCCTGGGTTTTGGACAAGATACTCGGTGCAAAGCAATATATGAGCGGTAAGGCATCCGACGTGGAGGGACTGGAAGTGAAGGACAGATATACCCTAAAGATTAGACTGGTCAAACCTTTTTCCCCCTTTCTTAATCTTCTTACGATGACGGCAGCCTACATTGTGCCGGAGGAGGAAGTGAAAAAATGGGGGAGCGATTATGCGACCCATCCGGTCGGAAGCGGCCCGTTTATCTTGAGAGAATGGGGACATAACAGTCAACTCATCCTGGAAAGAAATAGAGGATATTTCGAAGGACAGGCGCATATTTCAGGGATTGTATACAGGATCATTCCCGAAGACCTTACCGCGGTGACCGAGTTTGAACTGGGGAACCTAGATGTAATCGGGGTCCCCGCCTATGAATACTCGAGGTACAGGAGCTCTCCAAAGTGGAGAGGCCTGATTTCCTCCGTCAATGGTCTGAATACCTATTATCTTGGGTTTAACTGTTCGAGACCTCCGTTTGACGATATGAATCTTAGGAAGGCCGTTGCCTCTGCAATAGACAGAAGAAAAATCCTCGAAACCTTTTATGAGGGAAGGGGGAGGCTTGCGCAGGGCCCTGTGCCCGACCTGCTGAGGAAATGGAAACTGCGGGAAACTGTGAAATATGACCCTTTAAGGGCGAAAAGAATCATCGCGGAAGAGGGTGCAGTGAACAGGGTGGTGAATTTTTTCATCACTTCCGATCAGGAGATGGTGGATATCGCTGAGATAATCCAGTCCTATCTTAAAGAGGCGGGGCTTGATGTTCATATAAAGCAGCTTGAGTGGAGCGCATATAAGGCCGCCATAAATAAAGGTGAGGCGGATCTTTTCTGGTTAAGCTGGTGGGCAGATTATCCAGACCCCGAGAATTTCCTGTTTCCACTCTTCCACTCGAACAATCACGGCGCAAGCGGCAACAGGGCGAGATATACAAACAAGAAAGTGGACAGGCTCATAGAGGCGGGGCAGGGGGCGATCGAGCCGGCTGAGCGGTATCGTGATTACGGTCTTGCAGAAGACATTATTACAGAGGAATCCCCTTGGGTCTTTTTCTGGCATAAAACGGACTTTACGCTTCGTCAGCCATACGTGAAGAATTACAGGATATACCCAATTTACAGCATGGACAAAGGATTGGAGGTCTCCTTTTGAGTTTCTATATTATAAAAAGAATAGCGCTCCTCATCCCGTTGCTTTTGGGGATCACGATGCTTACCTTTACTCTGACAAAGGCGCTCCCCGGAGATCCTGTCTATACCCTGGTGGGAGAAAGAAGCAGTCCGGAGATTATAGAGAAGGTAAGGAAAGAAATTGGAGCCGATAAGGGGACTGCGAGGCAATACATGGGATATGTCTCATTGTTGATGAAGGGAGAAATGGGGAGGTCCTATTATACCAACAGGAAAGTGTTTGATGACATAAAATCGAAGTTCCCCAAGACGCTATTGCTGGCTGCAGGGGCGATGGGTATTGCGGTGCCTCTCGGAATTTTGCTCGGACTTTTTTCGGCACTTAAGAAGGGCGGCATAATTGACCGGGTTGTTTCGATTATAAGCATCCTTTTTCTCAGCGTACCTGTTTTTTGGAGCGGGCTCCTTATTATGCTTTTTTTCAGCCTCAGACTAAAGGTTTTGCCACCATCAGGGACAGGCGGATTGCGATATGTGGTACTCCCTTCGCTGACGCTTGCCCTCCCTGCGCTTGCCACCATCACCAGGGTGACCCGCGTGTCCGTTTTGGATGTGGTAGATACGGCGTTTATAAGGACTGCAAGAGCAAAGGGGTTAAAGGAATTCAGTATTAACACTCTTCATATAATGAAAAACGCTCTGATACCTGTCGTGACAGTGATTGGCCTGGATTTCGGGAGCTATCTTAACGGGGCCGTGCTTACCGAAACTATATTCGGGTGGGACGGTATCGGCAGGTTTACGATGGAGGGCATTGTAAAGAGGGATTATCCGGTAATAATGGGATGTATTGTCGTCGGGACGATACTCTTTGTACTGATCAATCTCGCTGTCGATGTTATGTATCATTATTTAGACCCCCGGGTGAGGATCCATGGGGCTGACCGGTAAGATATCGGCCTGTATCCTAATATGCCTTTTTTCCCTGTCGATGATTTCGCCGGCTCTGGTGCGGTATTCTCCCGATATTATTGATCTCGACAGTCTCCGTCAGCCGCCCTCTTTTCACCACCCGTTGGGTACGGATAATAAAGGAAGGGATATCCTCACACGGGTGTTGTACGGAGGCCGAATTTCGATAACTGTTTCTGTTTTTGCCGCCCTCTTGTCGATGGGTATAGGGCTGGTCGTGGGCCTCCTGTCCGGTTATATCGGGGGCAAAATAGATACGCTTTGCATGGCGATCGTGGATTTGATACTTGCCTTTCCGTCACTCCTTCTCGCAATCGGTGTCTCTGTGCTCTTCCCTCCGGGGATCTATACAGTTATGATCGCATTGTCCACTGTGGGATGGGCGTCTTTTGCCAGACTGATAAGGGGACAGGTGATGTCCCTTAAGGAATCTTCCTTTGTGGAGGCGGCAAGGGCCGTCGGATGCGGCGACTTGAGGATCGTATTTGTCCACCTCCTGCCGCAATGCGTCCCGCTTGCCCTCGTAATGACCGGCCTGAAGCTTGGAGGATATATACTGACCGAATCTGCCCTGAGCTTTCTCGGTCTGGGTGCCCAACCGCCAATTGCTACCTGGGGCTCTATGATAAGTGCGAACAGGGCCTATATAAATGCGGCCCCGTGGATGGTTCTCTCCCCAGGCGTAATGATAGCGCTCACCGCCGTCTGTTTCAACCTCCTGGGGGATGACTTGAGAGAAAAATTCGATATCGGCAACCACAGGAATATCAAAAAGTACGTCTGACAGGGTACTTTCATGAATGAGGTTGCCTGGTTACTTTGAAAAGATCATCGCAACCTGAGTTGCCTGAGAATAAGGCCCAGGTATTTATTCAGAAAACTGTTCCTTGGCAGAAAGGAAAAAACTGGCTTCTTGCGGAGCCCAAGGCGTTCCAGAAGTACCCTTATTTCCCTATTGTCGCCGAAAGAAAGTCCCTTTCTCAGCGCCGCTATCGCCTCGTCCTTTCTTTTTGCCTTCAAATAAACCCTCGCGAGATTCAGATAATGTTCGGGGTTGTGAGGCTCCGCTTCGATGGCAGCCCGGCAGAGGTCTAGGGCATCTGAGATTTGGCCCCTCTCCATCGCTATACAGTAGGCCAGATAGGACTGGATTATGGGTGACTTTTCATGGATATGGGCCTTTTCAAAGCAGGCAAGGGCGCCCAGGATATTTGCTTCATCCAAGAGACGAAGGCCGTTACTGAAGAGCTCATCGGCCGATATTCTTTCGCGCTCCTTCATATCGTATTAACCATACAAAAAAAGACAATGTAATGACAACAAAAAAATCTGTCGGGGGAAAAGTTATTTTACTACTTTTTTCAGATATATCTCCCTGGCTATTTCGGGATCGATTGCTACGGTCGTTTCATCGATCTGCAAAACGCAGGAAGGTACTTTTTGGACGAATTTAATGACACTTCCGGCAGAAATACCCAGCGAATTGAGTTTGCTGAGCCTCGAGGGGTCTGAAGGGACGATAAAAGTGATCTTTCCTGTCGCACCGACCTCGAATTCCGACAGTCTCGTTACGACCGGCGTCACCTCCACTTTCAGCTTCTTGCAACATTCTCCTCTGGGGATCGGTTTTCCATGAGGGCATGTCGGGGGGTGTCCAAGGAAAATGCATACGCTTTCCGTAAGCTCCTCGCTGAGGATATGTTCCATTTTGCATGCATCGTCCAAAACGGTGTTCTCCGGCATCTCGAATACATCCGTGAAGAGCCTCTCTGCCAAACGCTGTCTTCTGATCAGACCCTTTGCCATCTTGCGGCCTCTTTCTGTGAGATGGATCGAGCCGTCGCTTATGTTCACAAGGCCCTCATCCTTGAGGGTATCTAAAAGCACGGCGACGTCCGCATCGTCGGAACTGAGACTAAAACGGTCAACCTCACGATGGCCCTCCTCCTCCAATACCCAAATGAGTTCCAGTGCCTCGTCGATTCTCTCTCTATCGGTTATGGTTCCCATAGTTTTTTATTTTATAGGTACCGAATTAATAATTTCAATGAAAAGATTTAAGAAGGCTCAGAAAAGGGGAAGAGACATAACGCCGGCGTAAGATTTTCTATGGATAGGAGAGGGACCGTGAAGCATTATCAGCCCGAGATGTTCTTTGGTGCCGTACCCTTTGTGTCTCTTGAAATTGTACTGCGGGTAGACTTCATGATATCGAAGCATAATAGAGTCCCTCACATATTTAGCGATAATCGATGCTGCCGCAACAGACGCACTTTTGGATTCAGCCTTAAACAGTGATATCTGCCTGATCGAAACGGCGGGAAGGGCGACCGCATCGATAACAAGCATGTCCGGCATAAGCTCCAAATCTTCAAGGGCCCGCTTCATTGCGAGTTTGGTCGATTGAAGGATGTTGATCCTGTCGATTTCGTCATGTTCTGCTATCCCGACACCAATTCCTTTTGCGGCACAGAGAACATCCCAAAAGAGACTCTCTCTTTCTTTCTCAGGAACCTTCTTGGAATCGCGAAGCCCCTTAATCCTGATATCGTCACTTAGGACAACTGCGGCTGCCACAACAGGCCCTGCAATCGGTCCTCTTCCCGCCTCATCAATTCCCGCTATGACCGCATGGCCCATCTGCCTCAAGGACGCATCATGGTGGTAGATGCCCACAACGACGTGCTTATTCTACCGATAACCCTTTTTCTTTTATCTTCGCAGATTTCCCCTTCTTCCCGCGAAGATAGTACAGCTTTGCCTTTCTCACGTCTCCCCTTTTGACGACTTCAACCTTGCCGACCACCGATGAGCAAACGGGGAATATCCTTTCCACCCCGATTCCGAATGAAACCTTCCTAACGGTAAACATTGCCCTCGTACCGCTTCCCTTCTTGCCTATGACAGCCCCCTGGAAAGGCTGTATCCTCTCTTTGTCCCCTTCTACGACCTTGACGAAGACCTTCACCGTATCCCCAATATTGAATTGTCCGAGGTCTCTCTTGAAGCCCTCTTCGACTGCTGCGACTAAGTTCATTTCCGTTCCTCCTCGAGTTTATCCAAAATTTCTTTATCTCCCGGTTCCAGTAAAAACTTGTTGATAAGCGCCGGCCTTTTTTCAAGTGTCAGTCTCAGCGACTGTTTTTTCCGCCATTTCCTTATCTCGCTATGGTTGCCGGAAAGAAGCACTTCCGGCACTTCCATCCCCCTGAAGTTCTCCGGCCTTGTATAATGCGGATGGTCGAGCAGGCCGCACGTAAAAGAGTCTTCTTCAGAAGAACGACTGTCGCCCAGCACTCCGGGAATCAATCTGGCGACAACGTCTATTATAACCAAAGCAGGCAGTTCTCCGCCAGTCAAAACATAATCGCCGATAGAAATTTCGTCGTCCGCCAGCTGTTCCCTCACTCTTTCGTCTATCGCCTCATACCTACCGCAAAGAAAAACAATTTCTTTCTCTTCCCTGGAAAGTTCCTCCCCCAGCTCCTGATCGAACAACCGCCCCTTCGGGCTTAGAAGAATGATCCTCCTCTTTTCTTTTTGAGGCCATAGGTTCTCCATGATCTTGAAAAAAGGCTCCGGCTTCATGACCATACCCGCGCCGCCGCCATATGGGTAGTCATCAACAGTCTTGTGTTTGTCGGTGGTATAGTCACGCAGATTGTGGACGGCCACATGTATGAGGCCGCTGCTGATTGCCCTCTTCATAATGCTCGCGGTGAAATAGGCATGGACCATCTCAGGGAAAATCGTAACGATGCTGAACTTCATTTTATTCGAACAGTCCTTTTATTTCGCTCACGATAATTCTCTTTTCAGCTATAATAATATCTCTGATAAATTCCTTTACCGCCGGCAGCAAATATTCTTTCCTGCCCATCCTCACCACATACACGTCATGTGCTCTATTATTAAATATGTCGACGACATCACCGATCTTATTCCCGCCGGTCGAAATCACGGCAAGGCCTATTATATCTTCATAAAGAAACTCCCCTGCGCGCAGACCCTTTGCCTCAAACGGGAAAGTGAGAAAAGCACCCCGGTACAGCGAGGCCATATCCCTGTCTGTGACATCATGAAATGAGACTGCAAAATGACTGTTGAGTTTTCGCAGGGATTTGATCGAGCATCGTCGGACAGTGTCATTGATTTGAAGGTACACGACTTCGTCCGGCCTGAGGGAGGAGAACCTTTCAGAGAGGGGAAGGGCCTTCATTTCTCCCTTTACCCCCCATTCCTTTATGATTTTTGCTAAGACGGTGAGTCTCGGCCTATTTCCCTCCGGCCCTTCCGGCAGAATTATTCGAGAATTTCGAGTACGCAGCGTTTTCCGATCTTCGTACCCGAGGCGCTAAGGATGGTCCTCATCGCACGGGCGGTCTTTCCCTGTTTTCCTATAACCTTCCCCAGGTCCGTAGACGCAACCTTGAGTTCATATACAGTAGTTTTCTCCCCATCGATTTCATTCACCGAAACGTCTTCAGGTTTGTCCACCAATGCCTTTGCCATCCTCTCGACCAACTCTTTCATTTGTCTACCTCCGTGTGAAAAATTGACGGCCTATATGCCAGCCTTTTGCATCAGCTTCTTCGCGGTGTCCGTAGCCTGTGCCCCCTTCTGCAGCCAATACTTCGCTTTTTCCAAATCTATCTTGATTTCAGAAGGTTCTTTGAGAGGATCGTACGTTCCGAGTATCTCGATAAAAGGACCGTCCCTTCTCGCCCTCGAATCTGCTACAATAAGCCTGTAAAATGGTTTTTTATGAGCTCCCAATCTTGTCAGTCTGATTTTTACCAAAAAACACCTCCTATAAAATATGAGAAATTTTAATCTATTACGGTTTGTAAAGTAAAGTCCGTCAAAAGGGGAACATCTTAGGGAGTTTCAGGTTCTTCTTGCCTTTGAACATCTTCAGCATCTTCCTCAGTTCAACATACTGTTTTATGACCCTGTTTACATCGGCAACGTTTGTCCCGCTGCCCAACGCTATCCTTTTCCTCCTGCTCCCGTTCAGAAGGTTATGATTTGTCTTTTCCTTCCTCGTCATGGAACTGATGATCGCCTCAATCTTTACGAACTCCCTTTCGTCGACGTTCACGTTCTTGACCTTATTGAACCCGGGGATCATCCCCAGAATGCTTTCAAGAGGCCCCATACTCCTGATCTTCTTCAATTGCTCCCTTAAGTCGTCGAATGTGAATGAATCCTCGATAATCCTTTTCTGGAGAGTTTCAGCTTCTCTTTGGTCGAAAGACTGCTGGGCCTGTTCGATGAGACTCAGCATGTCACCCATTCCAAGGATTCTCGATGCGATTCTGTCGGGGTAAAAAGGCTCAAGCGCATCTATTTTTTCGCCCACCCCGATGAACTTGATCGGCTTCTGCGTAACGGCCCTGATCGACAGGGCGGCCGCCGCCCCTCGCATCTCCATCCATCTTGGTAAGTATAATACCGTCGATTCCGATCTGTTCATTGAAATGTTTTGCTATCGTCACGGCATCCTGTCCCGTCATTGAATCGGCAACGAGCAGTGTTTCCTTCGGAGAGACTTTTTCCTTGATGTTCTTCAACTCGCCCATGAGGGACTCGTCGATGTGGAGTCTGCCCGCGGTATCTATTATCACTATGTCGTGTGCTTCAACTTTTGCCTTGCTCAGCGATTCGAGGGCGACGGCAACAGGGTCTTTTGTGTCAGTGGATGAGTAGACTCCAACATCCAATTGTTTCCCCAGGGTACGCAACTGGTCGATGGCTGCGGGTCTTTGGAGGTCGCACGCAACAAGTAACGGCCGTCTTCCCTCCTTCTTGAAGTGCCTCGCCAGCTTTGCCGCGGTAGTGGTCTTGCCCGAGCCCTGGAGACCTATCATCATGATTACTGTAGGAGGGTTCGGCGAAAGTGCAATTTTACTCTGTGATCTTCCGAGAAGTTCGCAAAGTTCAGCGTTAACGATCTTGACTACCTGCTGTCCCGGAGTGAGACTCTCCAGCACTTCTTCTCCAACGGCCTTTGACTTGATCCTTTCGATTAAATCCTTGACGACTTTGAAATGGACATCTGCCTCAAGCAGGGCGAGTCTGATTTCTTTCAGTGCGGTCTCGATATCCTCCGCTTTGAGGAGACCCTTCCCCTTCAGCTTCTTCAGTATTGAATCTAACTTTTCGCTTATATTTTCGAACATAAATTCTATAGGTTTTTTTCTATCTGTTGGGATATGAGGTTCTCGAGATTATCAACGTATCCTTTGTATGCGCTGATAATTTTCTGGTCCTTACCGACAAGAACCGTCTCCGGGACACTCATAACACCGTAAGCCTTTGAGACCTCTTCATTGCCGAGCAAAACAGGGTAATTGATTTTGTGTTCTTTTGAAAAGGCCAAGAGTTTAGAGCGCAGATCATCGCCTTCATCGATGGAAACCCCTAGCACTACCAGCCCCTTGTCCCCATATTTCTCCTGTACCGCGATCAGTTCCGGTATCGTTGCCTTACAGGGAGGACACCATGTAGCCCAAAATTCCACGACAACCAATTTCCCCTTGTATTGGGACAATTGTACATTTTTGCCTTCGATGTCTTTCAAGGCAAAATCGGGTGCCGTGCCCGCAGTCTGCGCCAGGGAAGACTTCTTCATTCCGTTGTCGCCCCTTGAGCAAGAAACAAGACAGAATGCCGTGAGAAGAAAAAAAAGAAGTAATAATCTTTTCACAAATCACCCCTCGGAAATATTTTGAAGTTAATTAAAATTACTGATTGCTCATGAAAAGAGCAGGACTTTCAGGCAGTAATCAGCGAGTCGAGTTTAGCCTTGAGTTGAGGCTTTGGTACGGCACCGACGATCTGATCTACTTTTTGACCCGCCTTGAAAAACATGAGCGTCGGGATTCCCATTATTTTGTATCGACTTGCTATTTCTGGGTTTTCATCGGTATTTAACTTTACGACTTTGACCTTGCCCGCGTATTCCTTAGCAAGTTCCTCAACGGTCGGTGCTATCATGCGGCAAGGCCCGCACCATACCGCCCAGAAATCGATCAGCACAAGTCCGCTCTCATTCAACACTTCCTGTTCCCACGTTGCGGTCGTTACTTCAAGAACTCCTTCAGCCATATAATACCTCCTCAGAAATGTAGTCACATTATAGTGTGAAAACCAGCTACTTGTCAACGAAATGCGGATGAAATGCAGACGAACTTGTCTTCAAAAAAGCTGCGCTTCATTGACAGTCTGGGATTTTTCTGTTATTTTTCTAATGATGAATAGAACCATTTTTGTAGTAGTAGTGATTCTTTTTTTTTCGGGGTCATCTTTCGCATTCGATGTTTCCGGCCTCCAACCGGTTGCCCCCAACAGCATCTTTTCTACCTTTAGTGCAGAAAGCCTTCCTAAGACAAAAGTGGCCGTAGAGACAGCCTTCGAAAAATCTAAAGACCCTGATTTTTACCGGTTCAGTCTTAGGACTGCCTATGGCATTTCCGATTCCATCGAATTCAATATGACGGTCCCCTATGTTTACAACTTCGATACCACATTGGATGGTATGGAAGATATCGCCGTAGGATTCAAACACAGGTTCTATGATGAGGGGAAATACGGACCCTCTCTTGCCTATTTGATTAATGCATCTATCGATAATGGTCGCGCGGAGTTCAGTACTCACGGCGGGTACGGCATAGGGTTCATTATGAGCAAGAGAGTCGGCCCTTTCAAGGGGCATATGAATTTTTTTTATGAAAGGCCGGGGTCGGGACAGCTCAGGGAGGAAGTTACTTTTTTGGGGGGCATAGAGTTTTCCGCCGCTCACAACTTTAAGATGCTCGGGGAGCTTCTGGTAAGAAAGAGCTATTTTTCCAATCAATACGACCAGGTCGAGGCGCGGTTCGGGTACAGAATAAAGACTACTGATTCCATTTATACCACGATTGGCATGGGCGTGGACTTAAACAAAAGAACGCCCGAATACAGAATTCTGATATCCCTCAGCTACACGCCTCCCGAAGAAAAGAAGGAGATCAAAAAGATTATTGAAGAAGAATAGTCCTTCCTCTCTGGATTCTTCCGGGGCATGTAGTGTTTGATATAGGATTCCAGGAGCTCATAATCATTTTTTTGGTCGCGCTGCTTGTCTTCGGACCGGAAAGACTTCCCGAGGTTGCCAGGACTCTGGGGAAGTGGGTCATGGCGATCAGAGATGGCATGCAGAATGCCAAAATACAGATGGAGGCTGACTTTCGTGATTCTAAAAACGTATCGGGCGAAGGAATGAAGATGAGTCATATGGCAGGAGGGGAGGAAAACAAAGAGACGCATGCCCAGGAAGAAAGGAAAGAAGAGGGATAATTGGAAAATTTCAAGATGCCTTTAACTGAACATCTCACCGAACTTCGAAAGAGAATTTTGCTTTCTCTTGCGGCGGTATTAATCTTGTTTGTCGGGGTCTTCAATTATTCCGAGAAGATCTTTGATGTCATCACTTTTCCGCTCAGGGCCGAACTGAAGTTCACTCTCCATTCCCCCCATATCCAGATACTCAAGAAGACGGCTGCCCCCCTGGTCTTCCTGGCGCCAGCCGAGGCATTTTGGATGCATCTCAAGGTTTCTCTCGTTGCTGCTCTGATCCTCTGTCTCCCGATAATTTTTTACCAACTCTGGCGCTTTATCTCTCCCGGACTCCTAAGCAAAGAGAGAAAATATGTGTTGCCTTTTGTGTTTTTTGCAACGGCCCTGTTTGTCTTCGGTGCATTTTTTTGCTTTATTATCGTGCTTCCTTTTGCGATAACCTTCCTGCTCGGATATAAGACTCAGAACATGACACCTATGTTGTCTGTTGGCAGCTACGTTGATTTCTGTCTTAAATTCGTGCTCGCCTTTGGTGTTATCTTTGAACTTCCGCTTGTGATTATTTTTCTTACTCGGCTGGGTATTGTAACTCCCGCCGCGCTTGCCAAAAATAGAAAGTTCGCCGTGCTTTTTGCGTTCGTCGCCGGAGCCATCCTCACGCCGACACCTGACGCATTCAATCAGACCCTCATGGCGGTGCCTATAATTATTCTTTATGAAATTGGTATACTATTATCCAGGTTTTTATACAGGAAGAAAGAGCGTGTCTAACGTAAGGGGAAAGAGTTTAAAAGCGACTATTCGGGATATTGCGGAGGGATACGTGGTGGTGAATCCCTTGTTCTTGAAATCCTTTGAACCCGAAACGTTGCGCGATTTTTATCTTGAGATATCGAAGGTCCAAAATGAGGTGCGGGCCGAAAGGTTTCCCACACATGATGTAGTAGCAATACGAAGCAGAAACCTGAGGCTCCAGAGGCTGTTCTCAGCCACCATGATAATTAGAAATTTTGCTAGGGAGAGGAGAGTGTCCCTCGTATAGCTATAGGGACACTTCACGTGAGCCATAAGGGCGGGTCCCGGAATTTATGAGCGAAGAACTTAAAAAGGCCAGAGACGTAATCCAGTCTTTTCTTAAATCAAAGAAGATACTGAGGATGTATCCGTCAAATAACCCCATTTACATTAATACCATCGGCGATGATTTCAATAAATTCAAGGAATTTTTCTATTACAAAGATGAATTGAGCTTCAAGATAAAGCAAAACGAGATCAATTATGATTCCGAGCAGGTCTATAGTAGTTCCGAAAAAGAAGATAATCTTGCCCTTTTTTTCTTCAAAGACGGACTTAGAGAAATTACTTTTAGAAAAGGGCTCGCCCCCGACGAGATGGAAGATTTTCTGAAGATCATCTCTCTGGATTTCAATCGCGATGCTCTTGACGACGACATCGTAACCTTGTTTTGGGAAAAGGACTTCCAGAACATACAGTATGTTGTGGACGAGACGATCCTAGCCGACGAGGATGATTATGAGGAGGGCGCCGTCAGTGCAATCAAGGAAAAAGAGCCCCAGCAGGACTCTCTTATGAGGGCATACGAAGATGCATTCAAGGAAGAGACGGTGCATGACGTCTCTATCGTACCGCTGTCGGACAAGGATCTCCAGCTTCTGCTACAGGAATTTGAAAGAGATTCGGAGGACAAGGCGGATAAGCTGATGGATATTTTGTTCGAGATGATGTATTTGCAGCAGTCAAAAGAAGATTTCGACGACATTGTCGTTTTTTTCGCTAATTCTATCGAGTACTCGATAGGTCGCAGCGATATCCAGTTGGTAACGCGCTCACTGTCACGTTTCAAAAAGATGCTCGACGACAAGAATGAGGAGGAGGAAAGAAGGAGATTGGCGAAGAAGATACTTCTGCTGGCGGGGAATGAATCCATAATCAGTCTCCTGGGAGAGATACTCGACAGCGGCCAGGAGATGGAAGAAAAAATCTTTGAAGATTTCGTCAGGCTTCTTGATAAAAACGCGATCGTGCCCTTCATGAAGATACTGGGGGAGCTGAAAAGTATCCATGCGAGGAAGATCGTAATTGATGCCCTCATCCTTTTAGGGACGAAGGATATTACGACTCTCGCTAAAGGGCTAAGCGACTCTCGCTGGTATGTCGTGCGAAACATAATCTACATACTTAGGAAAATAGGGGATAAGAGGGCGGTAGATTATCTCCTAAAAACGGTCAGGCACGGCGATATCAGGGTCAAAAAAGAGGTCATTCGAGCGCTCGGAGAACTCGGTGGTGGTGGGGTTTTACAGATGCTCAGAGAATGTCTTGATGACCCTGAGATCCAGGTGAGGTCCGCTGCGCTGAGGGCGCTTGGGAACATTAGGTCAGAGGCTCCCAAAAGGATCATCATGAACAAGTTGGCCGACAAGAATTTCAAGGAAAAGGACTTTGAGGAAAAAAAAGAATATTTTGAGGTCCTTTCTCAGTGGAAGGACGAGGAGGTATATACTTCGATCGTCGGCATTTTCAAAAAGAAGACTTTTTTCGGAAGGGCAAAAAACGACGAGAACAGGGCATGCGCTGCATATTGTCTCGGCCTTCTTGGAAATAAGGATGCACTTCAAATTCTGAACAAACACAGAAACGACGGGAATAAACTCTTGCAGGAATTCGTCTTCTCTGCAATAAAAAGGCTTGAGTATGGACAATAGGGAAGATATAGAAAGATTCAAGACAGGGAAAGATCTCGTCAACCAACTTTCTGTAGTCCTGCGGACATCGCATATCCACGATCCTGACAATGTCGCCGTTATATCGGTTATCGACAAGTTCGTATTAATGGTAAACGCTCTCATCGTAAACGAGCGGGTGATTTCCCTTGAGTTAAGAGGTGAGTATTTTTATATCAACGATTATCGTATACGGTATTCGTTGGAATATCTTTTGAACTTTGACTTTCTGATAAGAGAATTCAAAAAGAGGGAGCTTGGGAGCCTCATCTTTAAGGACAAAATCTCCGCGGAAGAGGTGAAAGTCCTCGTCAGGGCCCTTCTTTCCTCCCCTTACGCTGAGTCGTCGTTCGATGTGATAGAGGAAAAGATGTCGAATGTCAGAAATATATCAGTAGAAAAGCTCAAAAAGATCGTTGAGGAGAAGTCACTGGACCCGAGAAAGATGGTAAAGAAGACCTATTTCAATGCCGTTTCGTATGCAAGGGGCGTGATCAATAAAATAAAGGGCGGCGAGAAAGTGAATATCAAAAAGGCCAAAAGGGTTATCGAGAATATGGTAGACCAGATCCTCGAGGAAGAACAACTTCTTCTTGGGATGACCGCGATAAAGGACTACGATGAGTACACGTATCATCACTCGGTAAACGTTAGCATCCTTTCCATTGCTTTGGGTCAACGTATCGGACTGAGCCGCAAGACCCTCACGGAACTCGGCATGGTTGCGTTGTTTCACGATATCGGGAAAATGGACATTCCCAATGAAATTCTCAACAAACCGTCCAACTTTAACGATTCCGAATGGAATATTATAAGAAGGCATCCAGTATGGGGAGTCAAGGCATTATTGAAACTGAAAAAGCTGGACCCTCTTACTATCAAATCTGCGATTGTTGCCTTCGAACACCATATGAATTATGATCACTCCGGCTATCCGCGAATAAGAAAGGATCTTGAACTTGATTTCTTCAGCAAAATTGTGAGCCTCGCCGACCAATACGATGCGATGACCTCTGCAAGGGTCTATTCAAGAGTGCCGATGGCCCCGGACAAGGCATTGAGCATAATGATGGAGCGGTCGAACACTCAGCTCGATCCCCTCCTCATTAAATTTTTTGTCAATATGGTCGGAGTGTTTCCTATCGGGACGTTGGTCATGCTCAGTACTAAGGAATTAGGGCTTGTATGTGAAAGCAACCAGGTTTTTCCCTCAAGACCACGCGTGCTGATCATAATCGACGAAAAAGGGAACAGGATAAAAGGACATGTGGTCGATCTCACGGAAAAAAACGAGGGGAATGCATATGTCAGATCCATATTAAAGACGATGGATCCCAATAAATACAGAATCAATCTCGCAGAATATCTACTATAGAGACCTATAGCCAAGGGAAAGGACAGTCTTAATCCGAGGCAAAGGCCTCAGAACCTAAACCAACTTTTCTTTGTCTTCACATCTTTGCTCCGAACCGAAAGATCCTTCAGCGCGCGACTCATCTCATCTTGTTCCCTCCTGATATCTTTGAGGTCCTTCATCTCCTTGCTGAGCACATACACGGAATTCTTAATATCTGTCAGGATGCCATGCAGACTCGCTATTTCCTCGCTTATCCGATCAATTTTATCAACCGGAAAGACAGCGGTTTTCTCTTCGGCGACGGGCCGGACGGGAATTTCCTCTTTCTCAACTGAAAAGGTGGGGGTCATCCCTTCATCTACTGATAAGACAGATATTTCCTCTGGGTGGGTGGCAGGGGGTTCCTCAGGTTTCGGCGCCGCTTCGTAGTCTTTTTCGAAAGGCACTTCAGACAGCGACAGCGAGCTTTCGTCAAAAATCTCCCCCCTGCTTGGCATGATCGCTTCCTCCGAAGAAATCGTTGTCTGCGCCTCGGGAGAAACAGAACTAACAGCAGGCTTGGGAATCTCTGCCGAAACTGCTGCAGTTTCTTCTGCTACCGCTTCTTCTTTTGCAGGCCGGATCTCAATCTGATGCTTTTTTGCAATAAATTTCAGGAGAAGCTTCGTAATCAGTTTGAAAGATTCCTCAACCCCGGTACCCTTTATGGCACATGCCTCGACGACACGATATTCATTCTGATTCAGACCCGCATTAAGTTCCTCTACGGAAGCGACATTGTTGAGATCTCTTTTGTTGTACTGAAGAATAATGGGTATCTCGTCAGGATTTATGTTATTTGAGAAAAGATTTTCCCTCATGTTCTCGAAGCTCTCTATGTTCTGCTCCTTCATCTCTCGTTGGGAGTCGGCTACAAAAATGACCGCGTCGGCGCCTTTGAGGACGATTTTACGTGTGGCATTATATCTTACCTGACCGGGCACGGTATAGAGTTGGAACCTTATGGAAAAATCACGAATTTTCCCGAGTTCGACCGGCAGAAAATCAAAAAAAAGCGTTCTGTCGGCCTCCGTCGATAAGGAAAGCAATCTCCCTTTGGTTTCGGGATTCAAGATGGAATGCAGATACTGAAGGTTAGTTGTCTTGCCGCTCAACCCAGGACCGTAATAGACGATCTTAAGCGTAATTTCCTTGGTTGCATAATTAAAGAGCGCCATTTTTTATACTATAGCATAAACGCCGTTTCGTGTCTGGTATTTAACCCTGTACATAGCCTCATCAGCCAGCCTCAGAAGATCCTCTTTGGATTTTGCGCTCTCTGGATACGAGGCAACTCCGAAGCTCGCCGTCAAGCGGAGCGAATATCCGTTCTTTTTAAGAAAGATATTTTGTTCGATTGCCTTGCGTATTCTCTCGGCGATCTGGAGTGCCGCACTCGGGGCAGTCTGCGGCAGAACGATCACAAATTCATCGCCGCCATAACGAGCCACGATATCGATCGTCCTTAAACGCTTTATAAGAAGCTGACCCACCTCGACGAGCAGCTTACTTCCTATGAGGTGGCCGTAGTTGTCATTGATCACCTTAAAGTGATCGATGTCCATAAAAATAAGAGAAAGGGAATATTTGTGACGGGTCGATCTCGTTATCTCCGTCTCGAGGGTCCTGTCCAGATACCGCGTGTTGAAAAGTTTGGTCAGGTCGTCAGTAATGGACAATTCGGCCATCTTTTGATAGAGCGAGGCTCTCTCTATAGCTATGGCAGCATGGTCGACGATTCTCATAATAATGTCGAGATCGTCCTTGGTGAAGGGAGTATCCGTAGTCTTGTTGGCGATTTCCAGGACGCCTATGATGTTTCCCTTACTCTTTATCGGGACGCACATTAGCGATTTAGTCCTGGCACCGGTTTCCCGGTCCATTGCGGAGCAGAATCTCTCGTCGATTGAGACGTCCGGCATAACAACAGGTATGCCCTCTTGTGCCACCCAGCCGGCGATTCCTTCACCCAATCTTATTCTGACCTTCTTCATTTTACTTGTATCTTCTTTTTTGCCGGTTATCTTCTCGATCACGAGCTCCCCTGTCTCCTCCTCGACAAGAAGTATCGACCAGGTCTCTGCCTTTATCAGCTTCTTGGATTTTTTCATTATCGTGGTAAGGATATCGTTCAGCTCGAGTGTCGAAGTGAGGGTCTTACTCACCTCATCGAAGAACTCCAGTTCGTGAGTCATGGTAACAAGCTTCTCCTTCAGCGACAAATTCTCATCGAGAAGTTCTTTCCCCTTAAGTGCTCTCTTGATAATGAATTCAAGCTCCCTAGCGGAAGGATTCTGAAGCGCATAGGTCTGAGGATACTTTATCCAGGGAGAGAAGCCCTTGAAAGAGTGGGAATCAGAAAACACGATCTTCGGAATGTCCTTGAAGGATATCTGGAATTCTCTGAATGACGTTTCGGAACTCTGGTTCTTGTCGACTATGATAAGATCCGGTCTGTCTTCAGGGCGGTATCTCATATCATTGATGGATTTGAATTTTAATATGCTTTTTCCCCGAGAGGCAAGGGCGATCTCTTTTCCTTTTTTGAGGGGGGCCTGACCTATGGTGAATATTTTATTCATTCACCCCGCAGCATTTCTTGTATTTCTTGCCGCTGCCGCAGGGGCAGGGTTCGTTACGCCCTGTTTTTTTGCCTTTTGTGATGGGTTGTGCCGGCCCTGAATCTCCTCTGTTATAGTTAAGGCTGACTTTTTTCTCCTGACTTCTCACGGTCGCCTCTTGGTTCCTCTGTATCTGAATTTTAAAGAGCCTCGAGACAATCTCGGTCGAAATCCTCCCCGACATATCGGAAAACATGTCGAAGGCCTCTCTTTTGTACTCAACCAGGGGGTCCCTCTGCCCATATCCACGCAAGCCTATGCCTTCCTTTAAATGATCCATAGCGAGAAGGTGGTCTTTCCACTGTGAATCGACTACTTGAAGGACTATCATCTTCTCGAGATAGCGCAGCATTTCTTGGCCTATCTCCTCCTCTTTCGCAGAGTATGATCTCCTGATGTCGGCCAAGAGTTTTTCCCGCAAAGACTGTATATCTTCAGGTACGGTATCCGTGCTCAAGGAAAAAATGCCAAAGAGGGAATCCTTTAGCCCCTTCACGTCCCATTCACTGAATTTCGTGTCTTCCGGACAATAAATGCCAAGCAGCTCATCGATGATCTCATCCATCATCGAAAGGATACGCTGTCTGAGATTGTCTCCCCCTTGCAGTATCTCCTTCCGGAAGGCGTAGATTTCGGTCCTCTGTTTGTTCATGACATCGTCGTATTCGAGAAGGTGTTTTCTGATATCGAAGTTCTGGGCCTCAACCCTTTTCTGGGCGTTTTCTATTGCCTTGGAGACCATCCTGTTTTCTATAGGAATATCTTCTTCCATCCCCAGCCTGCCCATCAGCCCCGATATCCTGTCTGATCCGAATATCCTCATCAGGTCATCTTCCAGGGAAAGATAAAAACGCGTAGATCCCGGATCCCCCTGCCTTCCCGAACGGCCCCTCAGTTGATTGTCGATCCTTCGTGCCTCGTGCCTTTCCGTGCCCAGTATATGGAAGCCGCCGACAGAAAGGACTTTTTCCTTGTCAGCAGCGCACGCTTGTTCTGCTTCTCCTAGCGCCTTGATCCAGCTTTCGTCTGTATAATCAGGGTTATCCTTCAGCATATCCTTTGCGATCGCTGCCGGGTTGCCCCCGAGGATGATGTCGGTTCCCCTGCCGGCCATATTTGTCGCTATGGTGACGGCGCCGCTTCTGCCCGCCTGGACGATGATCTCCGCTTCCTTTTCGTGATACTTGGCGTTTAATACGGAGTGCTTTATGCCTTTTTTCTTTAGGAGACTGCTGAGGTGTTCCGATTTTTCTATCGATATGGTACCGACAAGGACCGGTTGGCCCTTCTTGTTGAGCTCTTCTATCTCTTTAATGACAGCGGTGAATTTCGCGCCTTCCGTTTTGTAGATAACGTCGGGGTAATCCATACGTATCATCGGTTTATTAGTGGGGATCACGAGGACGTCGAGGTTGTATATTTTGGCGAATTCCTCGGCCTCGGTTTCGGCCGTTCCTGTCATGCCGGCAAGTTTCTTGTACATACGAAAATAGTTCTGAAACGTTATTGTCGCAAGGGTCTGATTCTCGCTTGCTATCTTGACCCCTTCCTTGGCTTCCACGGCTTGATGCAGTCCATCGGACCAACGTCTGCCCGGCATAAGCCTCCCCGTAAACTCGTCGACTATGAGGACCTCTCCGTCCTTCACGACATAATCGACATCCCGTTTAAAGAGGGTATGCGCTTTTAGTCCTTGAAGTATGTGATGGACGAGCTCTATGTTTGACGGGTCATAAAGGTTGCCCGCACCCAGGAGCTTTTCCGCCTTGATATTCCCCTCTTCCGTGAGTATAGCTGTCCTCGCCTTTTCATCAACAGTATAGTCAGTCTCTTTCTGGAGCTTGGGAATGATCTTGTCGATCTTGTAGTACTTGTCGGTAGATTCCTCAGAGGGACCGGAAATAATCAACGGCGTGCGGGCCTCGTCTATCAGGATGCTGTCTACCTCGTCGACGATGGCGAAATTGAGCTCCCTCTGTGCGAACTGGGTGAGATCATATTTCATATTGTCTCTGAGATAATCGAAGCCGAACTCATTGTTCGTACCGTACGTGATATCGGCGTTGTAGGATATCTGTCGTTCTTCGTCCGAAAGGCCATGAACAATGATCCCCACACTCATACCCAGGAATTCATAGAGAGGCCCCATCCACTGAGCATCCCTCTTTGCAAGGTAGTCGTTTACCGTCACTACATGGACGCCTCTGCCTTCGAGTGCATTAAGGTAGACGGGTAGAGTAGCCACAAGTGTTTTGCCTTCTCCCGTCTTCATCTCTGATATCTTTCCCTCATGCAGCACCAACCCCCCGAGAATCTGGACATCGAAGTGTCTCATCTTCAGGACCCGTTTTGATGCCTCACGTGCTACGGCGAAGGCCTCGGGAAGCAAATCGTCCAGGGCCCCTCCATTTTTGAGCCTCCTTCGAAATTCGGACGTTTTGTCCCTCAGTTGATTATCTGAAAGCCTGCTTATCTCAATTTCCAAGGAGTTTATATGCTCCACAACAGGCAGAAGCCGCTTGATCTCGCGATCATTCTTTGTACCTATAAGTTTTTTTAGTATTCCGAACACGATTTTTATATTAAAGCAAATACCGCAATATTGCAAGAAATCGCAATATTTCAATGCCTTAGAATATTCACTCAAAATACGGAGGATAGGGGAAATTGAAGAAACCCATAAAATCATGTTACATTTTCATATGCAAAAATCTGTTTTCATTTATACGTTCGGATGTCAGATGAATGTCCATGATTCGGAAAAAATGCTCGGCGTCCTTTCGGAAAATGGGTATCGCGAAGCAGAGGGACCTGAAAACGCAGATCTTATTATTTTCAACACATGTGCGATCAGAGAAAAAGCGGAACAGAAGTTTTATAGCCAACTCGGCAGGACAAAACTGCTTAAAAGGAAACACGAAGGTCTCAAGATAGCGGTTGCCGGCTGTGTCGCACAGGAAACCAAGGACAAGTTGGTACGAAGAGCTCCCTATGTTGATTTCGTGCTCGGCCCGCAAAATATTCACTTGCTCGGCAGCATGGTTGCCGGCGGGCTTAAGGCCGGGTTGTTTGACGACAACCAGGAACTGGCACTGCGGGAATTAGCTGCTAGCCGTCAAAGTTTGATAAAGGCATGGGTATCCATTATGTATGGGTGTAATAACTTCTGCACGTACTGCATTGTGCCCTATACGCGGGGAAGGGAGGTCTCCCGGCCCAGCAGCAGCATTATCTCCGAGGTAGACGAACTAGCCGGAAAAGGATATAAGGAAATCACTCTTTTAGGACAGAACGTGAACTCCTATAAAAGTGACGTCGATTTTCCTGATTTGTTGCGAAAAATAGATGCCCTTAAGATCGACAGAATACGTTTTGTGACTTCTCACCCCAGAGATTTTTCAGAAAGGTTGATCGTGGCAATGGCTGAGTTGCCCCACGTGTGCGAACATATACATCTGCCGATTCAGTCCGGGTCAGACATGATATTGAGACTTATGAACAGGGGCTACACCTATGAGGAATACAGGTGGAAAATTGACATTCTGAGGAATAGGATTCCTGACATAGCGATTACCGCCGATATGATAACGGGCTTTCCTGGGGAAACCGTCATGGACCACGAAGCAACGATGAGAGCGATTAGGGAAATATCGTTTGATGGGCTTTTCGCGTTCAAGTTTTCCGCAAGACGGGGTACAAAGGCTTATACGATGGAGGGCCATATAGGAGACGATCTTAAATCGGAACGGCTAAGCGAGATACTTAACCTACAAGAAGAGATAACCTACAAGAAAAATTATGCACTTGAAGGAACGATTCAAGAGATTCTTATAGAAGGCCCATCGGAGACTGATCCGAGCATGCTAGCAGGCAGAACAAAGACTAATAAGATAGTAACAATCAGTGACAAGGGAGAAAAGACAGGTTCGTACGTCCTTGTGAGAATCGACAGGGCACGCCAACATTCCCTTTCGGGAGTAAATGTGGGTCTGGATAGGGTCTCGGCCGGAAGGTGAAGGTGTCTTTTTTAACAATGGGTTGCCGCGTTAATCAGTCCGAAAGCTCAATTATTGAAGGAACACTTAAGGAAAATGGCGTAACCATAGTAAATTTAACTGAAAAACCTGACTTCTGTATAGTAAATACGTGTGCCGTTACCTCAAAAGGTGACTATAATTCCAGACAGCTTATCCGCCGCGCTGCGAGATCCGGAGCAAAGGTAATCGTTACTGGCTGCTACGCTCATCTCAGGGCAGACGATGTGCGGTCTATGCCGGGGGTGTATGAGGTCGTCGATAATTCGAGAAAACTCGATATAGTAAAGATAATTGCGGCACGAGATGTCGATATTTTTTACGGTTATTATAGTCGTTCACGGCCGTATCTGAAGATACAGGATGGATGCAACTTCCGGTGTAGTTATTGCACTGTCCCTCTTACAAGAGGAAAATCCAGGAGTATCGGAGAGGATGAGCTAATTGAGAGGGTAAAGATCATCGAATCAAACGGTTACAACGAAATTGTCCTGACGGGTATACATCTTGGGACTTACGGGAGAGATCTTCCCCTAAAGTCTGACCTTAAAAATTTCCTTAGACGTATTTTACGGGAAACACGCATAAAAAGAGTTCGCCTGAGTTCCCTGGAAATCACCGAGGTGGATGATGAGCTCACGGAAATCCTTCTTGAAAGGAGGATGTGTAAACATTTACATTTGCCTTTGCAAAGCGGGAGCGATCGAGTCCTGAAACTAATGAGGCGGGGATATGAAGCTTCATACTTTCGCACAAAAGTGGACGCAATAGTTTCTCGTCTGAATAATATTTCCTTGGGATCTGATGTCATAGTAGGTTTTCCCGGAGAGAGCGATAGCGATTTCGAAGAAACAGCCGATATGTTACGAAACCTGCCTCTATCTTATATCCACGTATTCCCTTTTTCGGCAAGGGCCGGCACCGATGCAGCGAAGATGAGCGGGCGGATCGATGATCTGATTGTTAAGAGCAGGCTGAATATATTAGCGGAAATAAATCGACTGAAACGAAGGGCTTACATGGAAAGGCAAATCGACATTCCCATGGACATTATCCTTGAAGAACAAGTGGCCGCGGGTGTCTATACCGGAACATCCGGTAATTACCTTAAGGTGAGGGCTTCTGTGGGCAAGTACGGAAAAGGAAGCGTTGTGTATGTAAGGCCCGTGAGGATATCGGAAGGGCTGCTCGATGCGGTTGTTATGGTTTAGCTGTAACAGGTCGAAATAGCGCAATAATCTGCCTGCCTAATACCTATACAAGACCGATAGCGGCAATACTTCTCCACCGAAATCTAAATTATTCACATGAATACCAACAGGATGTCAACAATTGATGTTTAAATAACTTGTCCGATAAGATATATTATGTTAAATCATCACAAAAGCAATTCAATAAATTAATCGCTTCCTGGCGGCTCCTAATTTGATGAGTGAATTCCGCCTTCCTTAACATTCTTATCGCCTTGCCCAAGTTTGCGCCCCTCAACAGTCCGCCGGCACTAATAATTTCCTCTGCACTCAAGAGGCTATCTTTTTTTATCTTGCAATACCTTTCATATTCGGACAATAAGGCCGCCCTGTCCTTCATGATCAGAAAATCTATGGAGGTGTCACCCATAATACTGAAAGCTTTAAAAATTTTGTCATGCGACCATTTCGCCTCATGTAATATCTCTTTAGCTCTTTCAAACATTAAAAGCTTTTTTACAATGATGGAACTCATACTCAAAGCGTTTGTGGATATGCCCTCCAGGAGGACTTCAAGTCGCAGCATACCCAAACACGAAAGATTCTGTTGGCCCTTTTCACATAATATTGTTTCATACATTAAAGGTAACGCATTAAATATTCTTTCAACTCTAGAAAAAACTCTAAGTTTGCGGCGTAACTCTTCATGAGCTAAAGGGAATAAATGATATAAAGTTCCGTCACGCCCCATCATGGCAAGGATTTTTACGGGAGCCTCCAGGTTTAATATCTTAAAAAACTCTAAAGTAATCCTTTCACTTTTTGCCTCAATAATTCTTAGGGAACATTCCCTAATTACCTTTCTAGTGCGGCGATCAATCCTGGAAGATAACTCGCCCGCAAATCTGTAAGCCCTGAGTATTCTGATCGGATCCCGTTCGATATTATCCCTGCAGATCATACTGATACGTTCCTTACGCAAATCCCCTAACCCTCCATGGGGATCTATGATTCCCCTGTCAGGTGACCATGCAAGAGAATTGACGGTAAAATCTCTGCGTGAGAGGTCATCTGAAATGTCTTTTACAAGCGGAGAGAAGTCAAGCGTTGACTTGTCCTTCAGTACTACTCTGCCCAGGTAGCCTCCAAGCCTGACCAGTCTGCCGCCGGTGACGTTAACTATTTGCCTCAGAAGGGATTCATAATCACCTCCCGCGACGTAGTCCCTGTCGGGATTGATCCTCCCCCTCAAGATATCCCTTAGATAGCCGCCCACCAGATAAAGAGGACCTCCCCGAGCTGCGCTGAAGACCAGGTGGTTATACTTGTCAGCAAGTATCTTCTCCTTCAGCTCCCTTTCTTCAAATTCGATTATCATGGGCTTTCCCCCGGCGTGTAGCCTTTTACGACTATTGTATCCCATCATGGTGTGATATCCCTACGTGCAAAGGAAGTACAGTGCTTGACATTTAATCATATTCTGATTTATAAAACACTAGCGCGGGCGTAACTCAGTGGTAGAGTGTTAGCTTCCCAAGCTGAAAGTCGCGGGTTCGAATCCCGTCGCCCGCTCCAGTCTATCGAAGAATCGCAAGCTTTTATAATTCCCGGATTATTCACATTTGTCCCGGTGACAAAAAGGCAGGATAACTGTTACGGTTGGCAAATCACTGGGGGCTAAATGCAGCAGGCTCAGGGCAGTCTTTGGGCAATTTTTTTAGGAGACGAAAAAGACGATTATTCACGGCCCATCATCTTTAGGGCATGATACATTCGCTGAAATACGGTAAACTGCGTCAATATGAACAGTATCCATAGGATGGGGACCATGAATCCGGTAATGGCCCCCAAAGAAAACAATACTATTCTTTCCGGTCTTTCCATGAGACCCTCTTTGCAATTTTTCCCAAGCCCCTCCGCCCTCGCCCGCACGTAGCTCACCAAGAAAGAGCTGACGAGAGTTAAGACACATAGTGCCATTCCCGGCACATTGCCGTGTCTGAAAAGGTTCAGGCCCACTGCCAATAGTATAAATGCGTCGGAAAACCTATCGAGCACAGAATCAAGAAACGCTCCGAATCTTGTCTGTTTTTTGTTGACGCGAGCGACTACGCCATCAAGAACATCGAAAAGTCCGCCTATAATTACGAGGACTCCCCCGAAAGCAAGACTCCGGACAAGAACCAAAGACGCCATCACGGTTAGCAGGAATCCGGCCACTGTCAGGGTATTGGGGTGAAAAGGCACTGCTCGTGCCAGATTTCCAAGCGGCCGGTCTAAAAAATGTCCGAACTTGTTTCCGAGCAATTTTATCTTTCTAACTTGCCGTCGATAAAGTCCTCTACCATTGCCTTTGCTACCTCATCCGGGAACTGTGTAAGAGGATGTTTCATGAAATATGCAGACGGCGAGACAAGGACGCCTCCCACTTTTCTGTCGCGAGCGATTTTGCAGCAGCGTATGGCATCGATGACGACCCCTGCGCTGTTAGGAGAATCCTCGACAGACAATCTCATTTCGAGGTGCATGGGGACATTGCCGAACCCCCTGCCCTCCATTCGTAGAAAGCAAACCTTGTTGTCATTCAGCCATGGAATATAATCGGAAGGACCTATATGGATATTTTCAAGATTCAGAGGTACCTGAAGCTGTGACTGCACCGCTTCGGTCTTGGATATCTTTTTCATCCGAAGGCGCGTGCCGTTGAGCATATTCAGAAAGTCAGTGTTGCCACCCACATTAAGTTGGTAGGTACTGTCGATCTTTACTCCTCTGTCTTCGAAAAGTTTTGCCAGACAACGGTGAATAATCGTAGCGCCTATCTGGCTTTTCACGTCATCGCCTATTACAGGTATCCCCCTATCTTTAAATCTCTTGGCCCATACCCTGTTTGAGACGATAAAAACAGGGACACAGTTGATAAGGCTGACGCCTGATTTGAGGCATTCCTCGGCATAATAAGCGGTGGCTTTTTCGGATCCCACAGGCAGGTAATTTAGAAGAATCTCCGCCCCCGTTTCTTTCAGCACCTTAGAAACATTTGCAGGCCTCTTGCGGGCTATTATAAATCTTCTCTCCTCGGGGTAATTGCTGAGATGTTCGGCCACACCGTCCAGCACATTACCCATAAGGACTTTCGCTGGAGAACGTCTGGATATCGCATGAAATTTCTTTGTGCAGTTCGGCGCACTCGCTATGGCATCGGTTACAGGTTTGCCCACTTTTCTCTTGTCTATATCGAAGGCGGCGACGATTTGAATATCGCCGGGAGAGTAACCGCCGAGGTTATAGTGCATCAACCCCAGCGAGCGCTGGGCACTATTCCCCTTGATGGTTCTATAATAATCGATGCCCTGAACAAGCGAACTTGCGCAATTTCCGACGCCGGCGATTGCAATGCGTATTTGTCTCATTACACCTTATCCTTCTTCTTTATCTCTATATTTAAGCGGGAATACTGCAAAATTTTTATAGCAAAGATTGCTTTTTATGTCAAGAACAAATAACATCGAACATAAATGACTTGCCAATCACGAACGTATTTTTTTATAATTACGATCCTATGAAAGCCAAGGTGTCCATAATCGGGGCAGGCCGCGTCGGCACGACAACAGCCCAATTAATTTTACAATCAGGGCTTGCCGATATAGTCCTTTATGACATCATGGAAGGTGGCTTTTTTGTCGGTGTGCCTGTCATTCTGGGGAGAAAAGGGGTAGAGAAGATAATGGAACTGGGCCTTACGGACGAGGAAAAGAAGGAATCAATAAATCGACAGGATCGGCAAAGGGTCTACTGGAGAGATCGCTGGCTTAAAAAACAGGGCAGAAAGGACCATTATGTTGAAAGAGGACTTTGAGCAGACACTTGTATTGATTAAACCGGATGCACTCAAAAATTCATTGACTGGATATGTGTTATCCCTTCTTTCAGAATTTCACACAGGCCTGCGTTTCGCCGGAGCCAAGATAGTCCACGTCACCAGGATGCTTGCCGAGGAACATTATGCCGAGCACCGCGGAAAAGTGTTTTATCCTTCACTAATAGATTATATAATGGGGCGCCTTCACTATCCCGAACTACCTGGTAAACGCAGAGTGATCGCATTTGTATATCAGGGACCCGATGCAACTAAAAAGATGCGCGATATTTGCGGTCCGACAAATCCGCATGTCGCCCGCGATACTAGACCCGGATGCGTTCGCTCCCTGGGCACGATTGTTCCAATTAAGGATGCCGACGGAAAAATAATCGGCGATCGCATGGATAATCTGATCCACGCCTCAGCGACGAACAGCGATGCCGAACGGGAAATAAAGCTATGGTTCCGGCCCATTGATATTCCTCCATCGATGCGCGCATACTCCACGGAGATAAACGAAATACATTATTATTACAAGGATAACATGCTTCTTACGGGCCACGAACCGGGTAGCGTTTCATTACTCGCGCCCGGTGATATTGTGTGGAAGTCCGATTTGGAGACGCTACGTACGCTCTACCAGGGGAAGTCCGCTCCCTTCACCCTTGAAGCAGTGGCTGCGAAGTATCTCATTAATGCCAGTCAGGAAATGGACTAAAGATTTATCCCCTAGTGACGCGCATACGTTATCGTTATTCTCTTTGAATTAACTCCGTCTCGGGGAGGCCTCTGCAATACATACCCTTTATTGACTTTGACCCCCTAAAAAAAGTATCATTTTATTAGGAACGATAAGGTTCTGAGAAGGAGTTTACAATGTTTGAGAAATTTACGGAACGGGGCAGAAAAGTCATTATTTTCGCTAAGGAAGAGGCCGAGAAACGCCAAAACGACTATCTTGGCACCGAACATCTTCTTCTGGCTATTTTGCGGGAGGACGACGGTCTTCCTGTTGCGATATTAAAAAAAATGGGGCTCACCGTCGAAGAACTGAGGATGGAGATCGAGAGGAACCTGCCGGCGGGCATGAACCTGTTGACCTTCGGGGATATCCCTTTTACGCCGAGGGCCAAAAAAGTGCTGGAACTGGCTGTCGAGGAGGCCAGACTCCTGGGACATAATTATATAGGCAGTGAGCATCTTCTCTTGGGTCTTATCAGGGAAGATGAGGGGATCGCGGGCAAAATACTGAGGAATCTGGGTGCTAACCTTCTAGGCGCCAGACAGTTGACTATAAACCTTTCCATGAAGTCATATGCGAATATGCGTGAAAAACGCAGCGCCACTCCGGCCCTTGATGAATTTGGAAGGGACTTGACCCAGATGGCTAAGGAAAACCGCCTCGATCCCGTAATCGGCAGAGAGGATGAAATTGAGAGAGTGCTCCAGGTACTAGGCAGGAGGATAAAGAACAACCCCGCGATCGTCGGCGAGCCTGGTGTCGGCAAGACGGCCATCGTTGAAGGTCTTTGCCAGCGGATCGTGGCCGGCGACGTGCCCGAAAGCCTGTTGGGCAGAAGAATCATATCACTTGATCTCGGGGCGCTAATTGCAGGAACCAAATATCGCGGGCAATTCGAAGAGCGCTTGAAGATCGTGATGAAGGAGATAGTCCAGATAGATAACATTATCCTGTTTATCGATGAGCTTCACACTCTAATAGGCGCGGGAGCCGCCGAGGGATCCATCGACGCCTCTAGCATGCTTAAGCCTGCCCTTTCGCGGGGAGAAATACAGTGCATAGGAGCAACGACACCCGATGAATATCGGAAATATATCGAGAAAGACAGGGCACTTGAAAGGAGGTTCCAGCCTATCAATATCCAGCCACCGGACGTGAAAGACACCGTCGAGATCCTGGCCGGCTTGAGATCACGTTATGAAGCGCATCACAGGGTCAAAATCAGCCAGGAGGCGATAAACGCATCCGCTAAACTCTCGGATCGTTATATCCCAGATAGATTTCTTCCAGACAAAGCAATAGACGTTCTGGATGAGACGGGCTCTAGGATCAAGCTGAAAAGGTTTACTCCGCCTACTGAGCTAAAGGAATTGGAATACAGGATGAACAGACTTACCAAGGAAAAGAACCTGTATGTGAAGCTGCACGACCTGGACAAGGCGTCTTCGGTTAGGACGGAAGAAGAAAAAACCAAAAAAATATATGAACAGATGCAAAAAAAATGGCGGGATGACCTCAACAAGGAAATCCCCATAATAGATGAGGAGGACGTCGCATATACCGTTTCAAAGATGACCGGCATCCCGATCATAAAAATAGAGGAGAAAGAGTCGGAGAAACTCCTCAGAATGGAAGAGGAACTCCACACGCGCATCATTTCGCAGGAAGAGGCGGTAAGGGTAGTTTCAAAGGCCCTGCGGAGATCTAGGGCTGGACTTAAGAGCAGCAAGAAGCCCATAGGCTCATTCTTCTTCCTCGGGCCCACTGGGGTAGGCAAGACCGAACTGGCAAAAGCACTAGCCAGCTTCCTTTTTAACGATGAGAGCTCGCTAATCAAAATCGATATGTCCGAATACATGGAGCGATTTAATGTATCTAAGCTTACGGGTGCTCCTCCGGGTTACGTGGGTTACGAAGAAGGCGGGCAGCTTACTGAAAAGGTACGCAAGAAGCCCTATTCCGTCATCCTTTTCGATGAGATAGAAAAGGCGCACCCGGACGTCTTTAATATCCTGCTGCAAGTGCTGGATGAAGGAGTTCTTACCGACAGTTTCGGCAGAAGGGTCGATTTCAGAAACACGGTTATCATTATGACTTCTAACGTCGGTGCGAGGATCATCGAAAAGTCCACCCCGCTCGGTTTTCAGCGCAGCGGGACGGGGGAAGTCTATGAGAATATAAAAGACAATGTGCTGGGCGAGCTTAGGAAAACGTTCAACCCGGAATTCCTTAACCGCATAGACGAGATCGTGGTCTTCCATCCTCTTGACAAGGGACATCTTATTTCCATTATCAACCTTCTTATAGAGGAGACCAACAAACAGTTGATAGAACAGGAACTTGTGGTCGAGGTGTCACAGGAAGTCAAGGAATGGATTTTGGAGCATTATTACAAACCTGCCTACGGTGCGAGACCTATGCGCAGGGCCGTCCAAAAGGTTATAGAGGATCCGCTTTCCGAAGAGATACTCAAAGGCAGATTCAAGGGGGCCAACAAAATTAAGGTCCTTCTGGAAACAGATGCCCCAGTATTTATCTCGGAAGAGGAGGCATCCCTTCTTACCGGGGTAAACTAAGCGTTCGTGAAACACAAGATCATAATTTTGGCCGTCCTGCTTTTAGCAGGTGCGGCCTTTCTTTTTTTTGATACCACCCGCAATAATAATGTCGGAAAAGGGCCCGTCGCGCCAGATTTCGTGGTGAACGATCCCATCAGCGGCAAGAGTCTGTCTTCCTCTGACCTGAAGAACAAGATAATTTTCGTACATTTCTGGGCGTCGTGGTGACAACAGTGCAAAGAAGAGATGCCCTCGGTCGAGGCGCTTTGCAGAGAGATGGCGGCCAACAACGACTTTATCATGATCACGATCCTTTACAATGACAGTCATGAAAATGCGTTTGCGTATATGAAATCACAAGGGTACACTTTCCCGGTATACGTCGATCCCGGCGGAGCTGCAGCGCGAAATTATGGAGTGACCGGTGTTCCGGAGACTTATATTGTCGACAAGAAGGGTATGCTGGTCAGGCGTGTAATCGGCGGCGCTGACTGGAACTCTCCGGATGAGAAGAGTCAGATCAAAGCGCTCTTCTGAAAACGGCATTTATGCGCCGCAACTATCCCGAGGATGCCGTCATGTTCATTGCCTCGCTCTTTTCCTCACAGGAGGTTCTTAACGCCACAGCCCCAAAGCTCCTAGACTTGTTCGGGCGTATCTATTTCGAAACCCCTTCCCTGCCTTGGAATTACAGCACGTATTATGACGGCGAGCTTGGTACGCCTCTTTACCGTCACCTCATGTTTTTTGAAAGCATTACCGACCCTTCCTCCCTTGTGGAGGCTAAACTTGCCGTGATGGAAATTGAAGAGAGATTCTCGGCAAATGGAAAAAGGCAGATCAATCTCGATCCCGGATATATGACCCTTGCAAAGGTCGTTCTCGCCTCAAAGAAGAATTATTCCCATCGTATTTATCTCGGGATGGGCGTATTCTGCGAACTGGAGCTGTTTTATCAGGAAGGGAGGTTCAACCCCCTTCCCTATACATACTTCGACTACAGGGACGATCAATTTCTTAAGTTCTTCACTAAGGCCAGGGGTCTTCTCAAAAAAAGATTAGACGGCAAGAAATAGCACACCCTAACAAGCATCGCCCCGCGGCGAGGAGTCTCTGTTTCAAATGAAGCATGGATGAAGCAGCCGCAGAAATTATTTCTTACAGCCGGGGATTTATAAGGCCTTCCTCATCAATGCAGGCCTTTTCTATAATCACCTTGCGGCCGACCACCCTTAACCTGTCTTCGGAGAAAAGTCTGATCGCCTCGGGATAGATCCTGTGTTCGAACTTCAAGATCCTATCGGACAATGATTCTTCCGTGTCGTCGTCTTTTACAGGGACAGCAGCCTGGATAATGATGGGACCGGTATCCATCCCTTCGTCGACAAAATGAACTGTACAACCCGATATTTTCACCGCATAGTCATGGGCTTGCTGTTGTCCGTGCAGCCCCGGGAAGGAAGGCAGGAGAGCGGGGTGGATATTCATGATCCGATTATGAAACGCATTGATCAGGGGTTTTCCGACTATACGCATGAAACCCGCAAGGACCACAAGCCCCACGCCGCGGCTTTTCATTTCGTCGGCGATTTTCTGAAAGTAGACATCTTTCGAAGCAAATTGTTTCGGACTCATTGTCATGTATTCTATGAGGTGTTTCTTCGCCCTTTCGATAGCAAACGCCTCAGGATTATCAGTTATAAGGACGCGCACCCCCGCCTTTATATACCCGGCTTCGATCGCATCTATGATTGACTGAAAATTCGAACCACGTCCCGATGCAAGGACTCCTATCCTGAGACCGTCCATGAATTATTCCTCCGTCTTATAAGGCCAGTCGGCATCATAATCGCCCTCCCCTGAAAAAAAAGAAACCCCACCTCTCTGTAAAAGAAAAGTGCGGAACACAAGCCGGTTAGAGCCTAATTTCTATATAGGCTTTTTCCCGCAGACCCTTCATCCAGGCAGCGTACCTTTCCATGAAGGTCTTGTTGATGAAAGCCGTCTTCGCCTCTTCTTTGATCTGATCAGGGCTTCTCGCTCCGATTTTTTCCTGTAGTCTGATGATGTGTAGGCCTCCCGATGTCCAAAAAGGAGCACTTGTCTCCCCAGGTTTCATCATTGAAAGAGCCTCGGCGAACTCCTTCGCCATCTGAGCTTTTCTTATCAGGCCGAGATCTCCACCTGCTGAAGCCGAGGAGTCTTCAGAATACTGCCTTGCCAGGTCAGCAAAATTAACACCCTCCTTCAGTTTCTTGAGTACGACAGCCGCCTTCTCTTCAACGCTGCTTTTTTCCCCATCATTCTTTGGCTTCTTAAAGAATATCTGGCTTAACCTGTACCCTTCCCCCGACTCAGAAAAATCCCTGTTTTCCTCGAGAAACTTCTTAACGTCGGCATCCGATGCCAGTATCTTACTGCGGATCTGCATATTTACAACTTTGCTCATCATGATCTGCTCACGAAGCCTCTTCTTATACTCTTCAAAGGTATATCCTTCCTTCTTTAAGGAGTCTATGAAAGCTGAATCCGTCATAGCGTATTTCTTCTTGATGTTATCGATACCCTCCTTAAGTTCTTCTTCACTCACGTTGACTCCCAAACTCTTGGCCTCCTGCAGTTGCAATTTGACGCCGATGAGAGTATCAAGAAAAGAAGCCTCATTTTCCTTAAATACTTGCCGCCTCTCATTATCTTTCATTTCCTTCAATTGTGGAGAGGCGTCGGCCTCCATGGACTTGTATAACTCGCTCCAGGTAATGACCTCCTGGTTAACGACCGCCACTACCTTATCGAGCAACACGCCGGCCTGGCTGGATGCGGCGCCTATTAATAAAAAAATAACGACCAGTGAAAACTTTAATCTAAACATTTCTTTTCCTCCGGATACTCTGCTCTTACAAATGGGATTTATGCCTCCATAATAACAGAGAGTCTATGATGCAGATACATATATATATTAATATTATTAATGAACTAACCCCCTTGTTTTTCTTGACAGTGTTTATTCTTATATGATAATTTGCAAAACCATATTTCTATAATAATGGATTCCGGTGGAAAAAGTCCTGGAAAAGATATATAAAAGTTCACAGGGAGGAGGACGCGGGTATCTGGTTTTATCGCCGCCTTTTTAGGCGAATGAACGAAAGGTTCTTACACGAGCATATCAGCTACTAGATTACAGGGAAGATGCCATCATTTTTTTCTTGCATTAATCATTAAAGTTTCTTATCATTTTATAAGTAATAGTCAGTTTTTGCTCTGTCCAGGCCCGGCCTGCAGGCATAAATAATAAATATCATGCATTTAAAAAAGGAGGAATTACTATGCCGTATGATGCAACGAAATTAGCCGATTGGCAGATTTCAGAAGAGGCAGAAAAGAACATGCCTACCCCAGAACAGTGGCGCGATAAGCTCGGCCTGCAGAAGGACGAGATGCTGCCTATGGGCCGGCTGTCGAAGATCGACTTTCTAAAGATCATCAACCGGCTAAAGGACAAGCCTGACGGCAAATACATTGAGGTGACTGCAATCACCCCTACCCCACTGGGCGAAGGCAAAAGCACAACCTCCTGCGGCCTGATGGAGGGTTTGGGCAAGCGCGGCGTGAACGTGGGCGGGGCACTGCGCCAGCCCTCCGGCGGCCCCACCATGAACGTAAAGGGCACGGCAGCAGGCGGCGGCAATTCGCTGCTAATCCCCATGACCGAGTTTTCCCTTGGACTCACCGGTGACATCAACGATATCATGAACGCCCATAACCTCGCTATGGTCGCCCTTACTGCGAGGATGCAGCATGAGCGTAATTATAACGACGAGCAGTTGGCGCGTCTTACCAAGATGAGGCGTCTGGATATAGACCCCACCAGGGTGGAGATGGGCTGGATCATGGACTTCTGTGCACAGAGCCTGCGTAATATTATTATCGGCATCGGCGGCAGGCAGGACGGATACATGATGCAATCTAAGTTCGGTATCGCCGTGGGTTCTGAATGCATGGCCATTCTTTCTGTTGCCAACGATCTCGCTGACCTGAAAAAAAGACTTAACAACATTACCGTTGCCTTCGACAAAAACGGAAAGCCCGTCACCACTGGCGACCTTGAAGTCGGCAACGCCATGGCAGCCTTTATGCGCAATACTATCAACCCTACACTGATGTGCACTGCCGAATACAATCCCTGTTTTGTCCATGCCGGACCCTTCGCAAACATAGCGGTAGGTCAGTCCTCCATCATCGCCGACCGTGTCGGACTAAAGTTGTTCGACTACCATGTGACCGAATCGGGTTTTGCCGCTGACATCGGCTTCGAAAAATTCTGGAACGTCAAGTGCCGCTTCAGCGGCCTGAAACCCCATGTATCGGTGCTTACCACAACTGTCCGCGCGCTCAAAATGCACGGCGGCGGTCCTAAGGTTGTTGCCGGTAAAGCCCTGCCTGATGAGTATACAAAGGAAAACATAGCCCTTGTCGAAAAAGGTTGCGCAAACATGGTTCACATGATCAAGGTCATTCGGAAATCAGGTATTAATCCGGTTGTCTGCGTCAACCGTTTCTACACTGATACAGATGCCGAAGTGGCGGTAGTCAAAAAGGCTGCAGAGGCAGCGGGCGCCCGTTGCGCTGAATCCCAGCACTGGCTCAAAGGCGGAGACGGAGCTCTTGAACTGGCTGATTCGGTTATCGACGCCTGCAACGAGAAAAATGACTTCAAGTACCTCTATCCGCTAGAGATGAAGCTGCGCGACCGCGTGGCACTGATCGCAAAGGAAGTCTACGGGGCTGACGGAGTATCCTGGCTGCCCGAGGCCGAGGCAAAGGCAAAGATGCTCGAAGACGATCCTAAGTACGCGGACTTTGCCACCATGATGGTAAAAACGCACCTGAGCCTAACCCACGATCCGGTTGTCAAAGGGGTGCCGAAGGGGTGGACACTTCCGATAAGGGACGTCCTGATTTATTCCGGCGCGAAATTCCTCTGCCCATGTGCCGGGACAATCAGCCTAATGCCCGGAACAAGTTCCAATCCCGCGTTCAGAAGGGTCGACGTAGACGTCAATACCGGAAAGGTGAGCGGATTGTTCTAAGATTATTATAATAGGAGATCAGAAGGGCAGGGACTCCCCTGCCCTTTTTTTGTTTAATAATATCGGCGCACCCGCATCATTTATCAGAAATGCCAGCCCTCCCCCTTGCCCGAACCGTCACCTTCTTTTCCGGATCCCAGACGCTTCTCCCACGCGCTTGTTTGCCAGTTATCCGTAGGGACCTCCCTGGCAACCCAGGGAGGGATTGAAAGACGCAGGTGACTGGCAAGTGAGCGGACATAAGGCTCATACATATTGCGCAGCCTGGCGAGTTCCTCCTCAATCTTCTCTCCCTTTCGAACCGACAGCCCGGCTGATTTCAGGCCTTCAGAGAATTTCACAAAATCCTCGTGGGGGAAACGGTCACGTCTGCTTTTTGAGGGCGGACTAAAAAAAACGAGCGAGAGATCGACAACCGCATGCCGCGCAATTGCAAAGGTCAGTCGCGCCTGCCTTTCGCACGGGCCTTCCATCACTACGATCACAAATGCGCTCGTGTCAAGAATTGTCGTAAGGGCAGCAAGCCACGACTGGTTGTCGTGCTGAGACCGAAAGTAAGCGAGAACCGGATACGACAGATGACTTTCGAGGAGGTCTGCGGCCCAGTGTTCCCACTCGCTGAGATACTGAAGAAGTGTTTCCATACCCGCATTGTCGTGGCAGCGACGCTGTAAGAGCTCGTAGGCGCTTGGCGGGGATCCTGCACGCGCATCAAGAAGAGATATATTTACTTCACGCCTGGAAAAAGACTGATTAAGAGCTGGCAGATAACTGATGACGATCGCCAGCAGACCAAGACCGAGGCCGGATTCGACCACTGCACAGGCCCTCGAGAATGCGGAAATCGGGATGACGTCACCCATTCCGAGAGTGAAGAAAGTCGTACCGCTCAGATAAAAGTCCATAAAGAAACCTGCTGTCCCCTCAGGAGTCTTTACGGGAGAGTCCGCTGCCCAAAGCAAAAAGGCGAACCCCAGGATAATCCCGAGCGCCCATACGCTAAGGAGAAGAATGACTGACAGAGGACCATAGAATGCCATATAGGTTTCCTGGCGTCTTGATGAAAATATCCTTTTTGCCGAATTCCATAAAAACCATGTATAACGATAAAAAAGGCGGGTGAGGCGATATTTACGGGTTACACGGCGAGGCAGGATAATTGTCTCGAAGGCATCCCAAAGCACAATGAGTATGAGCGCCATTCCCAAAAAACCCGAAAGGATCTTCATGTTGTCACTCCTTCCCCGAACTGCTCATATCTTAGCTCCTTCCCTGAGGTACTTGGTTGATTTCATCATAATATGCATTCCTTAGTGTTGCAACACCTGGTCGTGCCGATGTAGCGAGCCAATAAACTGTCCGTATCTGTAGCACATAAACTGTCCGGTTAAGATTGGATGGCACGGAGGTGCCATTGATGAAGAGGACAGCACTACTACAGGAGGTACGGAAGATGAGATTTGAGGAAGCATATGAGGGATGTCAAAGGGGGAGATTGACGCAGGAGGAAGCGGCGAGGCTGCTTGGAGTATGCGACCGGACGTACCGTCGATATCTGGTTCGATATGAGGAGCAGGGGATGGAGGGACTTATTGATAGGCGTTTAGGACAGATATCGCACCGCAGTGCGCCTGTTGATGAGGTAATGGCCCTGGCAGATTTATACAGCCGCAGGTACCAGGGATTGACGGTTAAGCACTTTTACAGTTGGTACAGGCGGGCTCATGAGGGCATGAGGAGCTACACCTGGGTAAAGAATACTCTTCAGGGCAAGGGACTTGTGCATAAGGATTCGAGAAAGGGAACCCACCGGAGACAGCGTCCAAGAGCTCCGTATATTGGCATGATGCTGCATCAGGACGGCTCCACACATGAGTGGGTGCCTGGGAAGTTATGGGATCTGATTGTAACAATGGATGATGCCAGCAATGGACATTACTCGATGTTTTTTATCGATGAAGAAGGAACTCAGAGCAGTTTTCAGGGAGTTAGTGAGGTGATCGTCGAGCATGGAGTATTTGCCTCACTGTACACGGATCGCGGCAGCCACTACTGGAATACCCCAGAGGCTGGGGGGAAGGTGGATAAGGAGAATCTGACACAATTTGGCCGTGCCATGAGGCAGTTAGGGATAGAGATGATCCCGGCCTATTCCCCTGAGGCCCGAGGACGCTCTGAACGCGCCTTCCGCACTCATCAGGAGCGCCTTGTAAAGGAACTTGCCATGGCCGGCATCACTGAGATGAAACAGGCCAATGCCTATATCCGTGATGTGTATCTTCCCGCCTTTAACGATGAATTTGCCGTATCCGCTGAGGAGCCTGCCAGTATGTTTGTCCCTTGGGCCGGAACACCTCTTCAAGACATCCTCTGCGAACAATATGAGCGGACGGTCGGCAACAACAACTGTGTCAAATTCGATGCCCTGACCCTTCAGATTCCAGCCGATAAATATCGCTTTCACTATGTCAAAGTAAAGGTCCGTGTCCATCGCTATCCAAACGGCAACCTAGCAATATTCCATGGGCACAGAAAATTGATAGCCTTTAATTCCAAGGGGAAGGAGGTCTCAAAACTAAACAAAAAAGCAGCCTGATATCAACTAGCTACGGACCGGACAGTTTATCTGCTCTAAAACCGGACAACTCTATTTGTTGACAACACACCTGGTCGTGCCGATATCCATTTTTTTAAAATTGCATGATACAATTGAGTACCCATGAAAAAGATAGGATTCATTTATGACGACATCTTCCTCCTCCACGATACGCCATCAAACCACCCTGAATCAAAGGACAGGCTTATCGCAATCAATGACGCCCTCAAAAAGGTGGATTTGTGGGAAAAACTCATTCATCTGCCGCCTTTAAAGGCCGCGAAGGAAGATATCCTTTCAGTACATACCACCTCCTATTATGAGAAGATAATCACCTTTACCGGCTACTATGACGCCGACACATACGTCTCGCCGCATTCCATCGAGGCGGCCCTATCCGCTGCTTGCGCGGTAATCGGAGCAATCGACAGGTGCAGAGAAAAATATCTGGATGGGGCTTTTTGTGCGGTGAGACCGCCGGGTCACCATGCTGAGGCAAATCGGGCTATGGGGTTTTGCATATTCAACAATGTGGCGATAGGGGCGCGACATGCACAAAAAATCGGGTATGAGAGGGTTTTTGTGATCGATTTCGACGTCCACCACGGAAACGGCACGCAGCACATATTTGAGGAGGACGATTCCGTTTTTTATTTCAGCACCCACCAGTATCCGCATTACCCCGGGACCGGCAGTGACGCCGAACGGGGAAAAGGGAGGGGAAGGGGTTTTACCTACAACATCCCGGTGCATCACGGCTCAGGCGACAAAGACTATTTTGCAGCCTTCCATGATATTCTCCCGACGCTGGTAAACAATTTCAGGCCCGATATTATCCTTGTGTCGGCCGGATATGATATCCACGTAAATGATCCGCTTGCGGGAATCAGGGTGACCAACGAGGGCATCAGAAATATCGTCAGATCGATAACCGGCTGCAGGAAAGATATACCCCATGTCTTTTGTCTTGAAGGCGGGTACGACCTTGTTTCCCTGGGAGAATCCGTGGTGATCACAATAGAAGAAGTTCTTAACGGCAACTGATTTCGTCCATACCTTTTGCGGCCCTCTAGAGGCGGTGGTTTGCGTACGCCGAAACTTCTTTTTTTAACTCTCTGTAAGTAAAGGGAAAGAGGACAAAGACAAACTGCGTCGAGACAAACTCAAGCAACCCTACCTCTTTGCCCATGCATCGTTTGAGCTGAATCAGTGAATGGCGACTAAGAGAAGTTGTTCCTATCCAGAGGAATCCGGAAAAAAGCGGCGCCACGAGCATAACCCTGTTTAGCCCCGTACTCGATAATGCGGTAAACACCGACAGAAGAAACAATCCAAAAAAGGCCAGCGTAGCAAGTCCCCAAAAACGATAGGCGGAAAGCAACCTCTCTGTCTCACGAACGCCCCTCGACATGACTTTACCCTTAGGTCGTCTTCCTCCGTGCGGTTGCCATTTTCTTAACCTCTGTTTTGACCGTTGTCTTCCGCGTTACCTTCTTCACCGCCGTTGAGACCTTCTTTCCCTTCGTCTTCTTCGAAGTCTCTTTCGAAGCAGGCGAGATTTTCACAACCTCGACCCCGCAGCAGAAAATGGGCCGCAGATGGCTTTCGTGCGATCCACTCACTATGATCTCGCAACCGCATTCCTTGCATCCGTAGGTAATTACCTTTGCCATAACGTCACCTTCTTCATGTAGAATTTTCACTACATTATAACAACTTTTCGGAGATAAAGAATATTCTCAGCCCAACGCGTTTCTTGCGTATAAACGAACACGGCCGGGATACTTATCATGTAAAATATCAGTGTGTCGTTAATAATCGCCGGAAAAGAATTTACCTCTCTGATGCTTGCCCCACTTGCAGGAATAAGCGACCTTCCCTTTAGGATGTTGAACCGATCCTTCGGATGCGGCTTTGCATTTACGGAGATGATTAGCGCCCGCTCTCTTGTTTATCAAAGTGATAATACGATGAGCATGCTGTCGTCAGGCCGCAAAGACAGACCACTTGGGGTCCAACTTGTGGGAGATGACAAGGAGGTTATGAAGCAGGCGGTAGACATCCTGTCTTCAAGGGAGTTCGATCTCCTCAATGTAAACGCCGCTTGCCCGGTCTATAAAGTGATTCGAAAGGGTGAAGGCGCCGCGCTGATGAAAGATCCCGGAAAACTGAGGGACCTCCTCAAATCATTGATAGGCCACTCACCGCTCCCCGTTACCCTCAAGATCCGCTCCGGCTGGGACGAAGACTCCGTAAACGCAAAAGAAGTGGCTCTGTATGCGCGCGAGGCGGGCATCAAGGCCCTTTTTATCCACGGCCGGACACGGTCGCAAGGCTATGGAGGCAATGTAGATTACCGTATTATCGGGGAAGTGAAAGCTGCGCTTGACATTCCGGTTATAGCAAGCGGTGATGCCCTCTCTCCCTCATTGATAAAGAAGTTGTTCGATGAGACCGGCTGTGACGGCGTCATCATCGCACGGGGGGCGCTGGGAAACCCCTGGATATTCAAAGAGACGGATGAACTTATAAAGACGGGAAAAATCCTTGAAAGACCGCATATACAAGACATTGTGGCTACGATGGCTGCCCATCTCACCATGTGTTGCGATTTCCAGGGCGAAGCTACGGGGACCCTGGTTTTTAGAAAATTTTATACATGGTACACAAAATCCCTGTATGGATCAAAGCCTCTCAGAGAAAAGGCGTTTCACGCTACCACGAAAGCCCAGATGCTTGAGACCATAGGCCAGCTGGGACTTGCCGCAGCGGGAAAGGAAAGAAGGGGGCTCAGTGCGCCGGCCTAATCCTGAGGGACCGGGAATGAGATAATGAACTCGCTTCCTGAACCCAGCGCACTACTTACCCCAATTTTCCCTCCATGGGCGATTACGACCCACTCTGTTATCGAGAGCCCGAGCCCCGTTCCACCTGACTTTCTCGAACGTTCCTTATTGACCCGATAGAACCTTTCGAATAAATGGGGGATTTCATCTTCCGGAATGCCGATACCTGAATCGCTGATCGAAATCATAATCCGAACGTCTTCTTTTTTCGAAGACACCGTTATCGTCCCACCGGGGGGGGTATAATTAATTGCGTTCTCTATGATATTCGAAAATGCCTGTTCGAGAAGGTCGATGTCGCCCCACATCTCGAGACCCTCCTGATATGACTCCAAGATTGTAATGCCGGCGGATGAGGCCCTGTATCTGAGGCGCTCAACTAAATTTTGGAAGAGATGTGCAACCTCAAACCACTGCTTCCTCACCTCGATGATATTATTGTCAGCCTTTGTAAAAAAAAGGAGGTTGTCGGTAATCCTTGACAGTCTTATAATATCGGAGAGATTCGTCTTTAAGAGGTCCTCATACTCCTCCGGGGTCCTTTTCTTTCTCAGTGCAACCTCTATATTTCCCCTCAACGAGGTGAGAGGCGACCTCACCTCATGAGATACTGCCGCAGTAAAGCGCTTTTGCGCCTCGACGGAGCATTGGATGCCGTCGAGCATTTCGTTGAACATGATCACGAGGTCCTGGATTTCTTTCCCTTTTGTTTCCATTTCTATCCGCTTGCCCAACCTTCCCTCCCTCACCTGACTCGCCAGCGACCCGATTTTTACAATGGGTGCCAGAGCCTTACCGGAGAGGAACCAGCTGGCGGCAAAGGATAACGAAATAACAAACGGCAGAGAGAAGAAAAAAAGGTTCCTGAGTCCTTTGATGCTCCCCTCGATCTCTCCCAGAGAAAGGACTATTCTCAATATCTTTTCTCCGTTGATGGGAAAGTAAAGGACCCTGTAATTCAAACCTCTGAAGTTAATGGTACTGAACTGTGGAGACCCCTTGAATGCACTCATCATCGTCTCACTGTCGAGCGGCCAGCGCTCGCCCTCCGCGGCGAGGGACGTAATGAGCACCTGCCCTTTATTATCTATGATTTCAAAAAACTCGTCGCCGAATCTCTTTATGACCTGCCGATTCCTGGGCGGGAGTTTAGGGTTGCTCTCGACGAGGATTTCCTCGTTTGCTTCCTTAAGAAGGTAACTATCGATCTTTTCCGAGAGGCTACGCCTGTACTGAAAATAAATCGCAGTCGCAAACGCCGAAAGAATTCCCACAACGACCAATGTGTAGATTATGGTCAGCCTTAACCTAAAGGTCTTGACCATCATCTTCGGCCTTCAGTACGTAACCCGATCCCCTCACTGTATGAATCAATTTTTTCTGGAATCCCTTGTCTATTTTTTCTCTCAGAAACTTTATATGTACGTCTACCACATTGGTGTTGGGATCGAAATTATATCCCCAGATGTTCTCGATAATCTGTGTTCTCGACAACACCCTCCCCTTGTTTCTTAAGAAATACTCGAGAATGGCAAAACCCTTCTGGGTGAGGATGATCTCCTGGTCCCCCCTGAAAACTCTTCTTGACAGCAGATCCATGCGAAGATCGTTCATCGTCAGCTCACTTACAGAATCCGGAGCCCTCCTGAGCAAGGCCTTTATCCTCGCAAGAAGCTCGGAAAAGGCGAAGGGCTTTGTAAGATAGTCGTCGGCCCCGCTTTCGAGACCTTCGACCTTACTGCCCACGGAATCGAGGGCCGTAAGCATCAGTATCGGGGTTTTCACGTTTGTGCTTCTCAACTTCTTGCATATCTCGATACCGCTGATCTCCGGCAACATGACATCCAGTATGATACAATCATATTCCTTGGATGTTGCCATGGCCAAACCATTTCCGCCATCCTCGGCAACATCGACGGTATAAAACTCCTCTTCGAGCCCTTTCTTAAGAAAAGAAGCCACATTCTGCTCGTCTTCAACCAACAAAACTCTCATGTTTTATTATATCTCTATTAAGAGGGAAAAATCACGCGATGATGACGTATGACATCCTTCAACCGAAGAAGCAATGATAATATTCAATCGGGATCCCGGGGAAAAAGTCCCTGACCGAAAGGAATGGCATTGAAAGACTGCGTATACTAAGCAGCTACGACACTTTCGACCCGCTTATGCGGAAAGAGTATCAGGATAAGAGTATCCCTGTTACCCCTGCACCTTCTCCCATAGTGTCTTCCCGGACGATACGGTCTCAAGCGGCTCTCCTGCATAGCCGATACGTCTGAGTTCTTCTATTACTACCCCAACGACTTTGTCGAGGGCTGCCCGAACCTCACTGGAAAGTCCTAGGCCGAGTTCTACTGTTTTTGGCTCGACCCCGAAGAGCACCAAATTTTCCGGGAGCCGGCCGGAAATTGTGGCCGCAGCAAGTACGTCGGACAAGCCGAGTTGGTGGGGCGATATCCTCGTCATAAATCTGGCGGGGACATCATCCCCTTCCACCCTCACAACCGTCCCCGGAGCGGACCCGGATTTCAGTGCATCGATGATAATCAAATAATCTCGGTCGCCGAAATATGAAAGAAGTTCGATACCGGATGTCCCGCCGTCCAGAAGTTCCACCTCATCGGGAAAATGGTATCTTCTCTCAAGCTCATCGATTGCGCGCACACCCACGCTGTCGTCCATCATGAGGACGTTGCCTATTCCCAGCACAAGAACGTTCATGCCGTCTTCATACCGCCTTAACCTTCACGATTTCATTGTTGGTCTTATCTACCATATGGATCGCGCAGGCAAGACAGGGGTCAAAAGAATGCACCGTCCGCAGAACCTCGAGAGGTTTTTCGGCATCTATCACCGGGTTTCCGATAAGGGAAGCCTCGTACGGCCCGAGTGCCTCTTCGCTATTTCTGGGACCTGCATTCCAGGTCGACGGGACAACGGCCTGATAATTCTTTATTACGCCGTCCTTGATCACGATCCAATGGGAGAGCGCGCCCCTTGGGGCCTCATGAAAGCCATAGCCCCTCTGTTCCCCGGCCGGGAAAGTCGGATGGTTGAAGGTCTTGACATCTCCCTTCGAGATATTCTCTACAAGCGCCTGCCACTGCGATTTTAAGGTATCGAAGAGGACCGCGCACCTGATCGACCTTGCACCGATTCTCCCAATAGTCGAATGCAGTGCCGCCAATCCGACTTTAGTACCTGCTACTGCACTTATTGTATCGAGCATCTTCGTCGCGTATTTCTTTGTAGGCTCGTGACCTGCCGCAAACATACAAAGGACATTCGCCAGCGGCCCCACCTGTGCAGGTTTCCCCTTGAAGGTCGGCGACTTGACCCATGAATACTTTCCCTTGTCCTGAAAGTCGGTATATTTTGGGACAGTATCTTCTTCAAACGGGTGGCGGTCCCAGTCGCCGTCGTACCAGGAATGCTTGATGCTCTCTTTGACGCTATCCCTGAAGAAAGGGTCCTGATAACTCTTGATCGCCTGGAACTTTCCTATGTCTCCGTTCGGAATGTAACCGCCGGGAAGCGCAAAGGTCGTCCCCTTCGTATCCATCGGCATATCCGGAACTGAAAGGTAATTTGTCACACCCGCACCATACTTCGTCCACTCCGCGTAGAATGCCGCGACCGCAGCTGTGTCGACGAGAAGAACATTTTCAACGAAGTCTCCGACCTTGTCGATGAGCGTCTTGATATAATACAGTCTTTCCATATTAAGAGTCGAAGGACTGTCTAGGTTGATGGCATTGGAAACTCCCCCCACGGCCACGTTCTGTATATGAGGGGTCTTGGAACCGAGAATTGCGACGACTTTATTAATCTCCCTCTGGTACTCAAGCGCCTGAAGATAATGATGGGCCGCAAGCATGTTCACTTCGGGCGAAAGCTTCATGGCCGGATGGCCCCAGTAGCCGCTTCCATACACACCGAGCTGGCCTGAACCCACAAAAGTCTTCAGCCTGTCTTGAGATGCCTTTACCTCGCTATAGCTGTTCCCCGTCCATGGAGAAAGCTTCTGGCCCAGGTTCGAAACCGCTCTTGCATCGGCCTTGAGGGCCGAGACGATATCCACCCAATCGAGCGCGGCAAGATGATAAAAATGGACGATATGGTCATGTGTTGCGTGAGCGCCCATCATCATGTTCCTTATATATTGGGCGTTCACGGGGACCTCCATCCCCAGGGCGTTTTCTACCGAACGCACTGAAGCCAGTGCGTGGACCGTCGTTCAGACGCCGCAGAAGCGCTGGGTGTATAGCCACGCATCGCGCGGATCGCGACCCTTGAGGATAACCTCTATCCCTCGCCACATCTGCCCGGAAGACCAGGCGTTTGTGACTTTGCCGCCATCAACTTCGCAGTCAATCCTCAGATGTCCCTCTATTCTTGTTACGGGATCAACAACTATTCTTTTTGCCATATCTCCTCCTAAAGTATCTTATGCATGCCGCAAATCGGGCAGCACAGGTAGTTTCTTAACGATAACCATATAACCGGCAATCTCCATAGATATCAGCCCCACTGTTATAAGCGTTTCCTGTGCCGAGGGGAAATAGTGCCAGCCCGGGCCAGGGTCGAACCCTATAAGGAATGTATCGAAACGGTAAACCGCTCCCGCCAGAAGCATAATGACGGCAGAAACGAACAGCATCTTTGGCCTCATCCTGCTGCTTGCGGATGACAGGATAACCAATGGAACTATGTAAAGAACATTTTCGATAATGAACATTATGCCTTTAAACCCGCTGGTGAAGGCTAATCCCAGTTGGCCTCTGTACAAAAGATCGCCGAACCGCACCACAAGATAGGCCCCGATAAGCCAGGGGATCAGTGCCGAAAGCTTGGACAGCAGGGGCACCTCTATCTCTCTTTTTAGAGAAACCGACGAGACGATGGCTTCAAAGATAACGATCGAGTATCCCATCGTTATGGCAGAAATCAACGCAAGCAGCGGGATCATCTGCGTCTGCCATAAAGGATGCAATTTACGCCCGGTTACGACCATAAGAGTTCCCAGTGAGGACTGGTGCATGGTAGGGAGGAGTACTCCTATGGCAATGAAGACAAACATCAGCCTATTCATTGTCTTGACAAGTCCCTTCTTGCTCATCCACTCCATAAACGAAGGTGAAAACTCTATCCATAATACAAAGATGTACAGCGAGATGCAGAAGGCAACCTCAAACATCACCGAATTCAATTGCGAATACCAAGGAAGAAACAGGTTATACGCCTGCCAGTAACGTCCTACGTCAAAGAAGATCGACACGCCGGCGAGTGTATAGCCGAAGGCGCTGGCCAGCAGGGCCGACCTGACGAACGGGTGAAACTCCCCCTTGTTAAAAATATATACAAGAAGCGCGATTGCGTATCCGCCGCAGGCAAAGGCCGTTCCTACTACGACATCATAGGCTATCCAGATTCCCCAGGGATAGCCGTCGTTCAGGTTTGTCACGTTGCCGAGTCCGAAGATGAAACGCTTGATAATCAATATCACGGCGATCGCCGCCAGCGCAGAAAAGAAAAGAAACGGCGCTGTGATTATTTTTCCTCCTATCGGTTTGGGTTCGCTCATAATCTTTTCTCCCTTATAGGTTGCATGATTTTATTCATCTTTCTTGGTGTTCTTGTATGCCGCAAACATGAGACCGGCAAGTACTGCAGCGGGCAAAATCATCCCCTTATAAAGCGTATGCTGTATTCCTTCGGAAAATGCCGCATCAGGTTTGTCCGACAGAGGGGGCATGCCGAGACTGTCAAAGGGTAGAGCCGACAGCATGATGAATTGCGTGCCTCCGGCCTCGGTTGCTCCGTAAACGTGATTAACGTACGGGGCTACCTTCTGTCGCATCTTGTCCTTAGAGTTAACCGTCTGCAGAGGATAGTTGTAATAATCGCCGGGCCTGAGGGTCAACCTTTTCCTGGCTTCCGCGAGGAGGTCCTTTGCGGGACCGAAGATAGAAGCCCCTGTAGGACAGAACTCACAGCATGCCGAGTATTTGCCCTCGGCAAACCTATGGTTGCAGAACTCGCACTTTCGTATCTGAGGAAATGCCTTGTCCCACTCTGTCTTAGGGATATTGAACGGGCATGCCATCTGGCAGTAACGACAGCCTATGCATGCCTTCTTATTGTAAGTCACGACACCCGTTTTGGGATCTTTCCTTAATGCCGACACCGGACATGCCGAAACGCATGCGGGATCAACACAATGCATGCAATTCCTCTTTACAAATGCAAAGTCTATGTTCTTCTCCTCTCCCGGGCCTGTCTTAACAGCCTTAATGATCTCCAGTGTCTTTCCCGAAAGGTCTGCCGGGTTGTCCCAAAGTTCATCCATCATATCCGGAGGTCTGATGGTATGTTCTGCCGGCATTTCATTGAACTGCTTACAGGCGTGCTGGCAGGCCTTACAACCTATGCAGATAGTCGAATCGTAAAACATCCCGACCGCTTCCGGAGGCATGCTCTTAGGAGGCCTTGAAATCGCCAGCGCCGGCGCAATATTTGACGCCAGGAGCAGACCCCCGCCTCCAACTATCTTCAAGAAATCTCTTCTTTTTATATCCATGGCCTACTCCTTAGACTTTGGTCCGGTCTTATCTTTATCCGCTTTGTCGAGTTTTTTTGCCGTCGAAACCCCAGCGCCTATCGCTGCCCCTGCAAGACCTGCAACCACTGCAACGCCAGCAATTGTCGCACCTTTGCCTTTATCCTCAGCTATACCGGGGAAGCCTATAAAAGGCGTTGTGTCTTTAAGCTTTGCCGGGCTGAATAGAGCTGCCGAGAAGCCGACGCCTTTTTCTGAACATCCGAAGCAAGGATGTCCTGTGCCTACCGGCCATGCCCCGGCCCCGACGTCGTTGAAGAGCAGTGTCGGGCAGTTGTTATATGTCTCAGGGCCTTTGCATCCGAGCTTGTAAAGGCAATATCCTTTTCTGTGGCCCTCATCGCCGAATTCTTTTGCAAATCTGCCCGCATCGAAATGCGGCCTTCGTTCGCAATTGTCGTGAATAAGTCTGCCATAAGCAAATTTGGGACGACCTAGATCATCAAGCTCAGGAAGCTTTTTGAACGTCACAAAGTACAGTACCGTGGACAGGAAATTATATCCGTTCGGAGGACATCCCGGAATATTTACTACAGGTGTTTTTATGCCCTTGCTCTTGAAGATTTCATGAACCGGGGTAGCGCCGGTCGGATTCGGATCTGCAGAAGGCACGCCGCCCCAGGAGGCACAGGAACCGATGGCTATGACTGCCGCTGCCTGGGACCCCATTTCTTCTAAGAGTGAAAGAGCGGTTTTACCGCCTATCTTGCAGTATATTCCGCCGTCCTTAACAGGGATGGAGCCGTCTACCACCAATATATATTTTCCCTTATTCTCCTGCATAGACTTTACCCGGGCGGCCTCGGCCTGATGCCCTGCCCCGGCCTCAAGGGTTTCATGATAATCAAGAGAGATAAGCTCAAGGATCAACTTGTCAAGAGTAGGATGATTTGTTCTTAAGAGGCTCTCGGTACAGCCCGTGCACTCCTGGGCAGACAGCCAAAGCACAGGAGGCCTTTTGGCGCTCATTACAGCCTCAGCGATTTTGGAGCCCATGCCTATGGGCAATCCCAGCATAACCGCCACGCCCGTACAGAACTTAAGAAAATCTCTGCGCGACAGACCACTTCTTGCGAGCCTCTCAAGGGATTCTCCAGGCTCTGCAGGAAGACCATCCAAGAAATCTTTCATAAAACACCCCCTCAATGGTTTTTATTTTTAAAGCTTAGTTCATAAGATGTCGAAAAGCAACAATTTTTTTAGCATTAATTAGTAAACAATTTGTTTGCAAAAAATCAGCATAAACAATGCCATTATCGCAATCGTTCGTATGGCGTCTCGACACGGAATCCCACGAGCTATAAAAAAAAATAGTGTCAGAATTTGCCATAACTTGTTACCTTCGGTAACCATGAGTTATGTCCAATTAAGAGCATACTTAAATGCATAATCATAATTTTTTGCCCGAAGAAGCTAACTTAGGACTTCAAATAACGGATTATTGCGCTTATCTCCCTGTAGGAAAGATGCCCGAAGCTGGGCATTCTTGAGTTCGGATTATGTTTTTTGGAGTCTTTTATCTGTACACGTATCCAACTGTCGCTTCTTCTACCGGTAACTCCAGTTAGATCAGGGCATAGCTCTCCGCCCTTCCCCTTAAAGCTGTGGCAACTGATGCACCCTTGGCTCCTAAAAAGTTCCGCCCCGTTGGGTGAACCCTGTGTAAATATAAAAATGAGAACGCAAATGACGACCACGCTGCCCAAAAGACCCCATTTCATGTTCCTATTCATGCCGTACTCTCCTTCCCCGCATAGATATTGCTCGTCTTTTTCGCCTAGGCACATTATAGCCCAATCTATTATGACTGCAAATCATGAGCTTGCGAAAAGAAACTCCACAATCTAAAATGAGAAATAATGGCATATCTGAGGCTAAAGACGGTCCCTGCGTATTTCTGCCTGGATCTCGTTCCCGATCCCATAATCATATTACAGAGCGATGGCAGGGTGCACGATCTGAACGCCCATTGCGCAAGGTTTTTAGGGGACACCCGGAAAAATCTCCTCGGAAAAAATATTGCGGAGATCGGACCGCTCGGACCGCTTGCCATGAAAGTGAATGAGGCCGTTTCCTCCGGAAACGAGGATTTTGAAGTGATCCTAAGGGAGGGAAAGCATCATGAAGTGTTTGTCCTTCCGTTTGAGTCAGAGGATGGTTCAATCTTTGTTCGTGTCTTATTGAAGGATATTTCCAACTTCGTAAATCTTGAACAGGAGCTCATCAGAAGAAACAAGGAGCTTATGATAATCAATACCTTATCAGGGACATTCATATCGTCACAAAATATGGACCTCGTTATGGAGAACCTGCTCAGGAAGATCCTCTTGGCTACCGATTTCGGCATAGGAATACTTATTATCAGAGAAGATCACATATTCCGGCTTAAGTGCTCCAGCGGAATCTCTCCCGAATCACAGCGTGCAATAGAGGATGGCTCAATGAATTCGATTTGCGAGGACCTCCTCGGCAGAGGGGATATTCTGCCGGTTGTCGATTCCTCATTTCTGGTGAAAAACGGCACGCTCCGCCGGGAGGGAATCGTCTTCATGCTGGGGGTCCCGCTGTCGACGAACATGGAGGCGATCGGGTTTCTGTTCCTGGCGGGCAGAAGCGGCAGGAAAAAAATATTGGATAACGATTTTGCTTCCCTGCTATCTTTGTTGGGGAACCACGTATCCCTGATAATCGACAAGATCAGACTATTCGAGGAAACACAGCGCTTGTCCATTACCGACGGCCTTACAGGACTGTATAACACGAGATATTTATATAAGCAGCTGGATCTCGAGATAGCGAGATCGCACAGATATGCATATGCTTTTTCGGTAATCCTTTTCGATATAGACAACTTCAAGAAGCTCAATGATACTTATGGCCACCGGGCGGGCGACGATGTGTTGCATGAATTGGCCTTGATCCTGCGTGAGGTTTCCCGCGAGACCGACATCGTGGTAAGATACGGGGGCGAGGAATTTATAGTGATCCTCCCCAATACGTCCGAAAAGGATGCCATACACCTTGCGGACAGGACACGGATTGCCGTCGAGAAAAATATTTTTTTGACGGGACGGGACGGGGGGACGAGCGTAACTTTGAGCGGCGGAATCGCGTCATATCCCCAAAACGCTGTGGATGCGCGGTCCCTCCTGGACGCTGCGGATTCCGCAATGTACAGGGCGAAGTCATCCGGTAAGAATAAGGTTATATGCTACAAAGGAAGAATAGATGGAAAAGATGTTCCGTAGACCAAGGAGTTTGAAGCCGGCTGCTTTCCGGTATTGCCCGGGGTGCGGACACAGCATTGCGCACCGGCTTATCGCGGAGTGTATAGACGCCCTCGATATCCGTGAGAGAGTCGTCGGTATCGCGCCTGTCGGATGCGCGGTCTTCTCCTACGACTACTTCAATTTTGATATCCTCGAATCGGCCCATGGCAGGCCGCCGGCAGTCGCAACGGCTTTAAAAAGAGTTATGCCCGACAGGATAATTTTTTCCTATCAGGGCGACGGCGACCTCGCTGCAATCGGCACTTCCGAAATCGTCCACGCTGCTGTGAGGGGAGAAAACATATCCGTCTTTTTCATCAATAACGCCAACTACGGCATGACGGGAGGACAGATGGCCCCCACCACGCTTCTGGGACAGCGCACGACTACCACCCCTGCGGGAAGAAGTGCCGCGTTCGAGGGCTACCCCCTGCGGGTATCCGAACTGCTCGCTACCATTGAAGGCGCGGCCTTTATCCAGAGGGTTTCTCTTGATTCTTACAAAAATCTTGTCGTCGCAAAGTCTGCAATAGAGAAGTGCTTCAGATATCAAATGGAGGGAAAGGGGTTTTCCTTAATCGAAATGCTCTCCCCCTGTCCTACTGATTGGGGGTTGTCTCCGCGGGCATCGCTTGAATGGATAAAGTCGCAAATGCTGAAGGTCTACCCTACCGGGACAGTGAAAGACAGATATGGGGAGGAGAGCTAATTGGAAAAAAGGGTGGTCATCGCGGGCTCGGGGGGACAAGGGATTCTGTTTCTGGGCAAGGTACTGGCGTATGCGGCAATGGGAGAAAACAAGGAAGTTACCTGGTTTCCTTCCTACGGAGCTGAGATGCGGGGCGGCACGGCCAATTGCACGGTCATCATCTCCGACGAAATGATCGGTTCGCCGGTGGTCCTGAGTTCCGACATCCTTATTATCATGAACAAAGAGTCTCTTGAGAAATTTCAGACGAGACTGAAAAGGCGCGGATTAATCTTCTACGACAGCTCTCTGATTAAGGATCCGGCCCTCAGGGACGATGCGCGGGCAATATCCGTCCCTGCAACCGAACTGGCAAGCGCCGCGGGCAACACAAAATCTGCCAACATGGTCATGCTCGGTGCGATGATCGCAGAGACCGCGCTTCTGCGGAGGTCTTCGATACTGAAGATCGTCGAGGGACCGTCGAAGTCGGCGGGGGGAAACGGGATAAGAGCAAATACAAATTCTATCTTGAAAGGGATACAGTACATTGAGGATACGAAAAGCAAAGATAGCTGATATAAGGGACATCCAGAAGCTCGTCAATGAATTCGCGCGGAAGGAAGAAATGATCCCGCGGTCGATCAATGAGCTTTATGAAAATATCAGGGATTTTGTGGTAAGTGAAGAGAAGGGAAAGATATTCGGTGTCTGCGCGTTGCATGTCCTGTGGGAAGACCTCGCTGAAATCCGTTCTCTCGCAGTAAAGAAGGAGTCCCAGCGGAAGGGGATAGGGAAAAAAATGGTAACCCAATGCCTTGACGAGGCAAAAGCCCTCGGGGTAAAAAGGGTGTTCGCCCTTACGTATCAACCTTTATTCTTCAAAAAATTGGGGTTTACAGATATTGACAAATCGGACCTCCCCCAAAAGATTTGGGGCGATTGCATCAGATGTCCAAAATTCCCGGAATGCGACGAATTCGCATTGATCTTCACTTTCTGATCGGGGTTGACCGGAATGAAATCCAGGACCGCCGGTTACTTCGTGCTGGCCTTTGTCATCTTTATGCTCGACCAGGGTACAAAATACCTCATCATGAGAAACCTGAACCTCTATCAGGTCATTAAAGCCATGCCCTGCTTTAATATCGTATATTACCGCAACATAGGTTCGGCCTTCGGTATGTTCAAGGGGCTGGGAAATCCCTTTTTTATATTTATATCGGCAGCCGCAATTGTGGCGGTCTCCGTCATGATCGTAAAGGACCACGAAAACAGACTGGGATTTTGCCTTATCCTTGGAGGGGCGGCAGGGAATCTTACCGACAGGATCGCCCACGGATACGTGATCGATTTTTTGGAGGTCTACGCCGGAAACTTCTACTGGCCGGCATTTAACGTGGCGGATTCCGCTCTTACCATAGGGATAGCGCTCCTCGTGATAAGGTCGGTCTGGCCGCGCACGTAAGGAGAAGACCACCTTGACTTCTTACGAGCATACAGCGCGACGATACACATTGCTCCATCCGCTTTTTATGGCTTTTTTTTCAAAGTCGCTGTATCAGGATGTGGGCAGGAACTGGAAGGGACCCGGACTTGTCTTCCTCTTTTCGACAGTTGCACTCTGCACAATCCCTTTTGTCCTTCTTCTTCAATGGGAGCTTTCCGACGTGCTGAATGAGCAAGCGCCAAGAATAGTAAGACAGATGCCGGCGATCAAGATCAGCAAGGGGAAAGTTTCGATAGACAAACCGGAGCCTTATTACGTGAAAGACGACAAATCAGGAGATCCTCTCATCATATTCGACACGACCGGTAAGGTCCGCTCGCTGGCAGGTTCGAAGGCGGTCATGCTTGTTTCTCAGGCAGCGGTGACGGTCAGAAACGAAGATGGGCGGACCAGGACCATCGATCTCTCCGGGGTCGACGATTTCTCTCTGGACAGGCGGCTCCTTTACACATGGATCGAAGAACTGTCAAAATCGCTTTTCTTCATCCTGTATCCTCTGGCGGTATTCTTTTCTTTCCTAATCCGTCTTATTGAAGTGGTAATTCTCGCGCTGCTCGCGTCTCTTCTCACAAAGTCACCGGGCCCGCCGCTGAGTTACCGAACGTATATGCGTTTGGCCGCAGTATCAATGACCCCGGCGATGGTCCTTGGCGCGCTCTTTAACATAGCGGGAAGCGTTCTTGCCCTCTGGTGGCTGACGAGCATCCCGCTTACCGCGGCATATCTGCTCTTTGCGGTCAAGGTCAACAGGATAATGGACTAAAGCGTTTCACTTCTCTCTCTGCACGATACCGCAAGTGCTTCACAAATGCTTTGCCGTTGAGAGTATAACGGGGTGATGTTTCTTGACAAAGAGAGTCCGATTCACGTATAAACAATAGGCCATGAAGAAAGTATTACTGGTGGATGACCTCGGCCACCTTATAGAAAGAGAACGCACTATCCTCAACAGGAACAACATCAAAATATTTACGGCTGCATCGGGGGAAGAAGCACTCGCTTTACACAGGAAGGAAAAAGTCGATCTTATCATCGCCGACCTGGACCTGCCCGGCATGAGCGGCGACAAGCTGTGCGCTGCTATCAGAAACGATGAGGAGTTGAAATATGTCCCGTTTATCATGGTATGCGGAGGCAGTGAGGCCGACCTGCACCGGATAACGAGGTGTAAGGCAACCGTGCATGTCACAAAGCCCATCCGGCCGCTACAGTTTCTCGAAAGTGTAAGCAAACTGCTCGATGTCCAAGAAAGAAAGAGCTACCGTGTACTCCTCAAGGCCACGGTCGACGGCAAGTTCGACAACAAACCTTTTTTCTGCTCCTCGCAAGACATCAGTGCAACAGGTCTCCTGCTTGAGGCGGACAAGGCGCTGGAAAGAGGGGACGTCTTGACCTGTTGTTTCTTTCTTCCCGGCGCCGAGCGGATCGAAACCGATGCCGAGGTAATGAGAGTCGTCAAAAGCGACGACGGTGTGCTCCGCTTCGGCGTGCGATACGTCGGGCTACAGCCCTCCGCCAGGGCGGCGATAGGGGCCTTTATCGAAAAAAGATCGGGCAAGAAGTAATTTCACCCTGTCCGCTCTCAATCCCGGAAGGACATCGTCAGCTCGTACATATCCGCTTCGGAGTGCTTTTCGATCGCAAAACCCGCTTTTACGAAGATCTGGAGCATCGCCTTGTTGTCTACCAGCGCCTCCGCAGTGAAACCGTGCAGCCCGTTCTTTTTCCCGAGGTACGTAAGGTATAAGAGGAGCTCGCTGCCTATCCCCCGGCCCTGATATTCATCACGGACCAAAAAGGCAACCTCCGCAGTATGGGTCTTCTCATCGATGAAGTACTGCCCCATGCCGGCGATCACTTCCTTATCCTCCTCCTGCACTACTGAAAGGATGACCATTTCTTTCGTATAATCGATCACGACGAACTGCTGGATGCGGTCATGATGCATATCCGCGCGTATCGAGATAAATCTGTGGTACATGCTGTTGCCCGACAGTGAGTAGAAAAAATCCTTGAGCAATTGCTCATCCGTTATCTTTACGGGCCTGAGAAATATCTTCAACCCGCTCTTTGTCGTACGGTACGTCTCGAGCGTCTCGGGGTACTCGCCCTTTTCTCCAGGTATAAAGGCCTGGTCCTTATAGATCAACGAAAGTTTCTTCGCCTCCTCGATAAGCCATGTCCTGAACTTCGGGTGGGCTATGGCAATGAGGTCCATCGCCCTTTCCCTGATGTTTTTCCCGTGAAGATAAGCTATGCCGAACTCCGTAACTACATAGTGGAGGTCTCCCCTCGTCAGGGTAACTCCTGCTCCTTCCTTAAGGTAAGGCACGATCCTCGACACCTCACCCTCTTCGGCGGTAGACTGCAGGGCGAGGATCGTCTTGCCCCCCTGAGAAAGAATGGCCCCTCTCATAAAATCGGCCTGGCCGCCTATCCCGCTAAAAAAATATTTTCCCAGGGATTCCGCAGTGGCCTGACCGGTGAGGTCTATCTCAAGCGCGCTGTTTATTGCCGTAACGTTTTTGTTCCTGGCAATAGTGAGCGGATTGTTCGTGTAACTTACCGGCCTGAATTCTATGCTCGGGTTGTCGTTGATGAACTCATAAGTCTCCGTTTTGCCCATACAGAACGCGGCTACGGTTTTGTCCCTGTTGAGGTCCTTCATAGTATTATCTATGGCCCCCCTCTTCATCAGGTCCACGATCCCGTCGGTGAGAAGTTCCGTATGCACCCCGAGATGACGTTTCCCGCGAAGATGTGCGAGTATCGCATTGGGAATGCTTCCATACCCGACCTGTATCGTGTCGCCGTCTTGCACTATCCTCGCCACATATTTCCCGATCTTCTCCGCGATCTCATCCGGCACCACCGTTTCAAATACGAGCAGCGGCTCGTCGCATGGGAGAATGAAGTCAACGTCCCTGATGTGAATGAAAGTGTCGCCGTGGACCCTGGGCATCCGGGAGTTGACCTGTGTAATGACCAGCGAGGCGCTTTCCGTCGCCGCCTTGACTATGTCGACGCTTACGCCGAGGCTCATAAAGCCGTGCGCATCAGGCACCGAAGTCTGTATGAGCGCGACATCGACCGGTATCCGCTTCTTATAAAAAAGACCGGGCACGGCCGACAGAAAAATCGGCGTATAATCCGCGGCACCGCGATTGACGGCGTCTCTGGAGTTTTTTCCGATGAAGAAGGAGTTGTACCGGAAATTGTCCCTGAACTTCTCGTCTGCGTAGGGCGACACTCCGAGGTTCCATACCTGCAGCACTTCGGCGTCGAAAAAGGCCTTCGGGTGGGACCGGACATACTTTATGAGCGCCCGCACAAGACACTGCGGTTCTCCGCAGCCCGTCCCCACGAATATCCTGTCCCCGGCGTGTATTTTGGCAAATATCTCTTCTTCGGCGGCAAACTTCTCAGGGTATGCGGCCATCACCTCTTTAAGTCTGGTATCCACCTTCACACCTCTTCACACGGATGAAACAAAGGCCTAGCCTATAGAAGAAGTATATCAGATATAACGAGCCCTGCAGGGGGAGGCTCATCGCAATTTGCCTAGTTTCTTCGCCAGGCTGATCGTCTCTTCTAACAGACGCTCGACCTCCCCCAGGCCACTCTCCCAAAAATCCCCGTTTTCTATTTCTATCCCGAGCCCGAGGAAGATGTTTTTTGGAGAATCCGAAAGACCCGCCGACAAAAAGTCCTTGACCTTGCTCATATACGCCGGGGTTTTTTTTACCGAGTTTTGGAGAGACTTCGAAATGAGAAGACCACTTGCGTAGGAATAGACGTAAAAAAAGTAGCGGATATGGTTCCAGTAGACCCACCAGTTTTCAGAGCCCTTCGTCTGCTCCACGCAATCACCCATGTAAGCCGCCATATGCTCACTAAACAGCTTTCCTATCTCCTCCTTCGATAAATAGCCCCTCTTTCGAAAAAGCTCATGGAGGGCGGCCTCGAACCTGTAACATGCGACCTGCCTGAAAATAGTCGAAACATCGTCATCCAGTTTCTTCATCATGATCGCAAGCTTCAATTCTCCGCGCGACTTTTTAAGTATCTCCTGAAGCACGAAGTCTTCCAAGAAGGTGCTCGCCACTTCGGCCGTCGAGGTCGGCGTCCCGAAATTAAGGGCGTTTTGACTCCTTCTGATAAGTTCGTTATTGATGCCGTGGCCGACTTCATGGGCAAGCGTAAGGACATCGGTCAGTTCCCCGGTATGATTAAGAAGAATATAGGTAGGCTGCGAGATGAGGTGGTGCGCACAGAACGCGCCGCCGGCCTTTCCTTTTTTGGGGAAGACATCGATCTGCCGGTCCCTGATGAATCCGTCAAAAATCCCGGCAAACTCCCGGTCAAGCCTGTAAAGCACCTTGCGGACGAGATTACAGGAGGCCGCAAACGAGTATTTCGTCCTGATGTTCCCATAGACGATATTTCGTTCATGATACCTGAGTTTTTTTACACCCATCAAGCGGGCCTTTAGCCCGTAAAACCGTGAGGGGATATCGAACCTCTTCGAGACCGACGCGATCAGTGAATCGACGACATGACTGTCTATGTCGTCTGCGACATGCCTCGACAGGTCGGGTCTCGGAAATGCACGGAGTTCGTCCTCGGTTTTTTTATGCGAAAGGACCGAGTTTATTTCCGCTTCAGCCACCTCAATGTTGCCGGCCAGGATGTCGTTAAAGGCCCTTGCTGCAGAGTCTCTTGTCTTCCTGTCATTACTGTTTATCAGGCCGGTTATCTCGGAAAAAGGCCGAACGCCCCAAGCGCCTTCTTCCAGTCTGACCCTGCGCTCTTCTTTTGCCAGGAGCCCGAACGTCATCTTTATCCAGTTGGAATAGGAAGTCGACATTTTGAGGTTTAGTATCTTCTCTTCAGGCTCGCTGAGCAGATATTTCGATTCGGCCCAGATCTTCTCAAGAAAATGCCTGTAGTCGAGCAGTCCTTTATAGCGGAGGAAGTTGTTACGCTTCTTTCGGGAAATTTTAGCCAACCTCAAATAAAAAAACTGTATGTCGTTTTCTATCTTCCTGCCGAACTCTTCAATCTTGTTGAATCTGGCCTTGAGGTCCGGGTCGTTTTGGTCCTGCTCGGTTCTGAGCCAGAAGTAGTATCCCGCATCCCCGTCGGTACCAAAGCGTCTCTTCCAGAGCTCGTACTCCTTCAGGGCGTCCCGAAGGACCGCAGGATCAGACAGATAATCCCTGCGCGGCCTCCATTTGCGGATAAAGCGATAGCTTTCTCTCTCGACATTACGGATTACTTCTTCGATTCGCGGATCATCGTCGGCCCTGAAAAGCCTGGCAAGGTCCCACTTCAGACTGCTATTTCGGTTTGCTTCCTGCATCGTTTTCGCTCCTTCTCTTTTTGCTTCCTTCGTAGAGCTCGTATTCGAGCAATCTGCATTCTATCGTAGTGTTGAAAAACTGCAGCCTTCGTTTGGCCCTTAATCCGACCATTTTTGCCAGGGAAGGATTGCCTGTAAATACATATCCGGAGTATCCCTTGCACCTTTGCTTAAAAAAATCTCCTATCCTCTTGTACAAGTCCAAGAGGGTGCGTTCTTCACCCATCCTCTCGCCGTATTCCGGATTAAGGAGTACGACCCCGCCACCGATTGGGACCTCAGTCTCTGCGAAATCGCAGGCCTTGAATTCGATCAAGTCGGCAACGCCCGCATTCGCAGCGTTCCTTTTCGCAGCGGTAACAGCCTCGGGATTTAAGTCTGTTGCGATGATCCTGCCCCCTAACTCCTTATTCGATTCGCTCTCGGCGTCTTCTTTGAGCCGCTTCCATACGTTTGCATCGAACCCTTTAAGGTGCATGAAGGAGAAATTGTCCCTGATTAATCCGGGTGCTTTTTTCAGTCCTATAAGGGCGGCCTCGATTGCAAGCGTACCGCTGCCGCACATGGGGTTTATGAAATGGGCGTTTCCGTCCCAACCTGTGGACATTATAAGTGCGGCGGCAAGGGTTTCCTGAAGAGGGGCTTTCAACGGAGTTTTTCTGTATCCCCTTTTTGAGAGCGACTCACCCGAGGTATCCAGATACACCGCACACCTGTCCCCTTTCCAATGAAAAAAAACTACCACCCCTTCTTTTGAGGGTCCTGAGTCGGGGCGACGGCCCTTCTTTGCCCTAATCCGATCGACTATTGCGTCTTTGCATTTCATATTGGCATAGCGCGAATCCCTGACGCTCTCATGGTCCACACTCGACGATACGCACAGATAACCGTCCTCCGGGACATAATCTTCCCAACGTATGCCCGACATCTTGTCGTAAAGGTCCCCCGGGCCTGCCACGACGAAATCCGCCAGATGGTAAAGCACACGATGACCGGTCCGCAGGAACAGGTTAAGCCTCAAGACATCTTCCATGGTCCCTTCCGTCGTTACTCCCGCGACCGTCTCGGCGGCAACCGGCAACCCCAGTGAAAGAACCTCAGATGCAAGAAAAGGCGACAGTCCTTTCGGACAAGTGACCACTATTTTGCTTTTCCTCCTCATTCTACCGATTATTATAACCTGCTTATCGGAATTGAGGAAAAAAAAGAGTCGACTTCTTTATAATATCTGTATACCGAATTGAGGCATCTGATGCCCGCGGAGATCATCATTATCGAAAGGAGTATACATGAAAAAGCTTTTAGCGTCAGCAGGGGTGATAGCAGCGCTTCTGGCGGTATTTGTGACGGGCGCCTTTGCCTCTGACGAACTGTCGGGCAAGGTTGTGGAGACAATGAGCAGTGGTGGCTACACCTATGCCCTCATCGAAAAAGGCGATAAAAAAATATGGGTCGCCGTCCCCCAGACAAAAATAGCGAAAGGGCAGACGGTAACGTTTCAGCCCGGGGCTGAAATGGCTAATTTTCAGAGTAAGACACTGAACCGTACGTTCGACAAGATCATCTTTTCCGCCGGGGTCGCATCGGGCGAGTCTTCCCACGATGCTGCTGCCAGCGCCCCCAGCAAAGGGGCGATCGTCGCACCTCCTGAAAAGATCAAGGTCGAAAAGGCATCGGGACCGAACGCCTATACTGTTGAGGAGATATACAAAAACATAGAAAGCCTCGATAAAAAGACGGTCTCCGTAAGGGGAAAGGTGGTGAAGGTCTCGACGGGGATAATGAATATGACCTGGATACACCTTCAGGACGGCAGCGGAGACCCGAAAAAAGGCAGCCATGACCTGGTCGTCACGACCGGAGAAAACGCAGAGGTCGGGACCATCATTACCGCCACCGGCACCATCGCAAAAGACAAAGACTTCGGGAGTAATTATAAATACAAAGTGATTATGGAAAAAGCGAGCCTGAAAAAATAAGCGGGCACGAGCATCGCGGTTAAAAGAGAAAGGCCGGCTATGATCAAAAAGCCGGCCTTTCTCTTTTTTGTCTATTTCGCCTGAGCTTCCTTGACCGAGATCAGTTCAACATCAAAAATAAGGACCGCATTCGGTCCGATCATGCCTCCTGCACCTTTGTCGCCGTAAGCAAGATCAGAAGGGATGAAGAGCTGCCACTTCGCCCCCTCCTTCATCAACTGCAGGGCCTCGGTCCATCCTTTGATCACCCCGCTCACCGGAAATGTTGCCGGCTGGCCGCGTTTGTAAGAACTGTCGAACTCGGTCCCGTCGATAAGTGTCCCGCGGTAATTAACGGTCACGGTATCGCCCGCCTTCGGCGTCTTACCCTTGCCTTCCTCGATCACCTTATACTGAAGACCGCTCGGCAGTGTCTTTACGCCCTCTTTTTTCTTGTTATCGGCCAGGAACGCATCACCTTCTTCCTTGTTTTTTTCGCCGACTTTTTGCATCTTCTCCTTCTGCTTCTCCGCCATCTCATGCGAAAAGGCGGTCATGGTTTCGCGTATTTCATCGTCCGTCATCAACTTTTTTTCACCCGATAAAGCGTCTTTTAACCCCTTCACAAAAATATCGGTGTTGAGATCGATGGACTGTTTTTTCATCGCGTTGCCGACATCCAACCCGATGGCGTAACTCACCTTGTCTTTCTTGTCCTTCAACGAAATCTCCTCCCCATACACCTGCACCGCCAAAAAAAGCGTGCCTGCTGCAACAACTGCCAATAACCGTTTCATGAGAACTCCTTTCTGAAAGTAATTGTATGGCCATGAAAAATCATGTCCTGCGTTAGCTGTAATATTTTAGGCATTCACATCTCTTAATGCAAATTAACGACGCAAAAAAATAAGGTTGAGCCCTGTCCTGCAAGCGACAGTAAACGGCTGTTTGACTCATACGGGTAATTCACTCTCCGGCGTCGCGATCCGGCGAATCATTCATGTCAGAAAAAAGGTAGTCACCTCAAAAAAAAAGAATGGAGCGTGCATATCCATTCAGGGATGGTCCGTCTTTTCCTGCCATCTTATCGGAAAAGTGATTGTGAACGTTGTGCCCTTGCCTGTTTCGCTTTGGACCTGAATCTCGCCGAGATGCTCCGATATTATCTGTTTAATAAGAGGCAGACCCATGCCGAACCGGTAGATCTCAGCGCTGTAAAACGGATCGAATATCTTTTGGAGAATTTCTTTTGGTATCCCGTGACCGGTATCCGAAACCGAGAGATGCACGTAGTCGCTGTCACCCGACGTCTCTACTGTGATACAGCAGCCCTCGCCGGAGGACTCGACGGCGTTTCTCAGTATATTGAAAACAGCCATTTTTAAAAGGGCCTTCTGTGCGTTGATTTTCAATGGCTGCGGTGCCAGCCTTACCCTCATTTCTACATGTTTCGAGGCGGCCTCCCGCTCTATAATCGTAAGTACATCCCTGATAATGTCATTTATGTCTTCATAACTGAAAACTGATTTCTTCTTAAGCAGCGCCTGAAATTCCTTCACGATGATATCGAGCTTTTCCGCCTCGGCTACGATGGTCCCGACGGCTTCATGCGTCCTGTCCGAAGCATCAGCCCTCCCTAAAATCCTTTTCCCCAAAAGCCCTATTATGGAAGCAGGGGTCCGTACCCTGTCGGCCAGTCTGAGGGCCATCAGGCTCATCGTCCTTTCTGCCACGAGCGTCTCCAGCTCCTGGTTAAACCTCTCCAGCATGCCCTTATATGCCTTCTCTTTCTCGGCGAGCTTTCTTTCGGTGATGTCGCGGACGATCCCCGTAAAAAAGCTATTTCCCTGCCTTATGAAGACCCCGTAAGAAATTTCCAGAGGTATCTCACGGCCACTCTTATGCAGGCCTGGCAGTTCCAATGCCTCCCATTTAACATCTCTTTCGCCCGTCATCAAATGCTGTCTCATCCCCGCCAAATGGGCCTCCCTGAATCGCTCGGGCATCAATACGGTCAGCTTTCCCCCGACGATCTCTTCCGGTATATACCCAAAAATTTTTAAGGTAGCAGGGTTTGCAAATACCACGTTGCTCATATCATCTATGGTAATAATCGCATCCGATGCGGTCTCCACAATGATGCGATACCGCTCCTCGCTGTCTCTAAGTGTCTCCTCTGCCATTTTTCGCTCCGTAATGTCCCTGATCACTTTAGAGAACCCGCGGAGATACCCCTCTTCATCCCTTAGCGCAGTGATCAGCACACTTGCCCAAAAGAGAGATCCGTCCTTTCTTACCCTCCAGCCCTCGTCCTCGAACCTTCCTTTGTCGCCGGCAATCTTCAGTTCCATCTCCGGCAGGCCGCGCTCCACATCTTCCTTTGTAAAAAAAATCGAATGGTGTTTTCCTATCACCTCTTCGGGACTATACCCCTTGCTCCTCTCGGCCCCTATGTTCCAGCTTATGATTTGCCCCGACGGATCGAGCATGAAGATCTCATAATCCGTAATCCCCTCGACCAACTGACGAAAACGCTCCTCGCTTCCCCGAAGCGCCTCCTTCGACGATTGGATTGCCTTGATGTTGCGCTCTATGGCGACATAAAGCATGATCGCCGTAACACCTACAAAGAACCATCCTTTGAATATCTGCAGGCGTGTGATGATCGAGGGGTCACTAAACAGCGCCGATACGAAAAGATCGGAGAAAAGGATCCAGACTCCTCCCGCAAAGAGGTAAATAAGACTTATTTTAAGGGGAATCCGGTGCCTCTCGAATCTCATATGACAATTCTATCACAACTAATTTACGCATAAGAGCGGACCGGCTTATTGTTCATTTGAAAACAATATTAAGGAGCGGGTGCTATTCCCACAAATCGAAGCGCGCCTGCCGGCAGGCAGGCAGGTCGGGAATCCTTCCGAAAAGTCAGAAAAGATTCTCTACGAGTGGTAGACCGGACGAGCCCGACATACATAGTGAAGCCAGTTCAGGGGTTACTCATCGTCTGTTTAAGAGAACTCACCTTAGGTCTCGAGTCTGATTATGTTTTTTTGTATGGCAAATTTGATAAGCTCCGCCTTCGACCTGAGTCCCAATTTGTCGCATATGTTCGTATGATGCGCGATCGCGGTCTTGACGCTGATGCCCAGAGTACTTGCCATTTCCTTATGGGTATTACCCTCGGCGATGAGTTTCAGCACCTGTTTTTCCCTGTCAGTCAAAGATTCGTAAGGATCGGAAACCTCCACGGTCTTTCCAATATAGCCGTCGACGACCTTTGCTGCAATCGATGAATGGAGATAACATTCCCCCTTGGCAACCGCCCTGATTGCGGAAATAAGTTCTCCGCCGACCGCTCTTTTGAGGATATAACCCGAGGCATTGGCTTTAAGAAATCTGCTTACGTATTCCCTGTCGTCATACTGGCTCAGGACAAGTACCTTTATATCGGGGTTGTGTCTTTTAATCTCCAGGGTGGCCTCGAGTCCTCCGAGCCCCGGCATCGCGATATCCATGAGTATGACATCGGGCTTGAGCCTCGCGGCAGCTTCGATCGCCTCTTTGCCGTCCGATGCCTCTCCTATGACTTCAACGTCCTCATAAAACTTCAAGAGGGCGGTAATTCCTTCCCTGACGAGGGAATGGTCGTCAACTATCATGACTCTTATCTTAGACATTCTGAACCTCCAGGGAACTTAGCGGTATACTTATGGTGATTTCAGTCCCTTCGCCTGGGACTGAACGGATATCCACGGTCCCCGCAAGAAGGGCGGCACGCTCCTTGAGTCCTATCAGTCCGAATCCCGACCGTTCGCCGGAATCCGCCTCTCTGAGCACCGTCTGCACGTCGAAACCGATGCCATCATCTTTAATATATGCCTTGACCGCCTGACCATCGAAAAGAAGCGATACCTCCACGTTCGATGCCTCCGCGTGCTTCGAGACATTGATCACGGCCTCCTGGATTATCCTGAAAAGCCTGAAGACCGTTTTTTCATCCAGTATCGTTTCCTCACTCGATATAAGGCCCTGGAATTCCTTAGAGGCGTTCAACCGGTATTTTATCCCCTTTACGGCCAGGTGCCTTTCAAGCAGCCACCGCACCCCGGACTCAAGCCCCAGATCATCGAGGACCGGGGGTCTCAGGTCCTGGATAAGGCGGCTGATGCCCTCAAGCAATTGGGTCACCCTCCCCCTGAGTTCGTATATTTTTTCCGGGGTAAGCGCATTTTCCTTAAGCGCGATTGCCGCAATCTCGATCGACATGCCGAGCGCCGCTATGGATTGACTCGTCTCGTCATGGAGTTCCCTGGCGATACGCTTTCTCTCCTCTTCCTGGGCCCGTATGACCTCATGAAGCAATATGGAAAGTCTCTTGCGGCTTTGTTGCAGCTCTTCCGTCCTCTCTACCACCCTCTCCTCAAGCTCGGTATTATATTTATGGATTTTATCGAGAGAATCGGATAGTCTCCGTCTCATTATCTCAAAACTCATGCCGAGCGCTCCGATCTCGTCCCGGGATACGACCGTGACAGGACCGCCTTTCAGATTGCCGCCCGCAATCTTCTTGGTAGCCATCGTAAGAGACCTGATGGGCTTCACAATACTTTTGCTTATTCCCAATGAAAAAACCAGTGCGCTTCCGATCGATATCAGGCCCAATATCAGAAACTTCTTTCTAAGCTGCGAGGATGGGGCAAAGACCCTCTTTTCGGATTCCCTCACCGAGATACCCCATGGCGCCTCCGAAAGGGGGGCAAAGGCAAGCATGTCGGTAGTCTTTACGCGTTCTGCAGTGCCGGGCGGATTTTCCCCTTCATGACACCTGTGGCACTTCATCACCGCCTTCTGTTTCGTGGCGATAAGATTGCCCAGTATCTTGTTTCGGTCGCTGCAGGCAAACACCCTCACGGGATTGTTCGATGCGATCACCACACCGAAACTGTCGACGAGTTCTATAATCGTGTCCCCTCGCGTCGGTATCGCCCTTATGAGATTCGTCAGAACGTAATTCGTGGGGTTAATCTCCCCTCCGACGGCACCGATAGTCCGGCCGTTTCTATCTTTCAGGGGAACGAGGACATAAATCACCTTTCTTTTCGTTCCCTCCTCCGTGTAAATGTTCGAGATGACCGCTTTGTTCTCCTCAATCGTCTTTTTTACGTACGGAATACTCATGAGGTTCCTTTTTTGCTGCCCCGGAGGATAGGACCTTACGACGTTTCCCTTAAGATCGAGAAGAAATATGCCGTCCGTGAATATCGAATACTGATAGGCCGTATTCAAAGCGTTGTCTTCCGGTTCCCAGTCGTTGTCGTTGAGGTCTATTGTGCCGGACAGAGAAATGTCGTAAAGCCTTGTAAGATTGTTTTGGAGGCGGTAATCGGTATAGCTCGCCAGGATAGCGGCCAGGTCGCTTCTTTCGGTAAGGGAGTGTCCTATGCTGTCATTGATACTGAGGTTACTTATGATCCCGAGGGCTAGGAGAATAACGACAACGCTCAGCAACGTCGAGACTATTATTTTCTTCTGCATCGACTCTGCCGCATTATATCAGCCCTCCTCAGGGGTTCACAAGGTCGTCCTTTGCCGTCCATAAAAGACCGTGTCCTATGATGTGCTCTTTACATTATCTTCCTCTGCCTCCCCGGCGTCATGAGCATCCTCGTCTTGCAGTCTTACCCCAGTCAGTCTCTCGTACTCAAGAGGATGTTCATGGATCATCCTCTCTTTGGAAATCTTACCGGTAAATATCGCAGTGTCGAGGGGAAAAACGTCCGGGCTGAACACTGAATTGTAGACATGCCATATGACGATAACGAGAAAGGCAAGCATTGCCTCGTTCGTATGCAGGGCCTTGGCCGCCGGAATGATCTGGCCGGGAAGAAACGGTATAAGATGAAAAACCTTCGTCGGGAACCATAGGGTGAGACCCGTCAGGACCATAAGTATCCCGCCTATCACCACTCCCCAGTACTCGAATTTCTGTTTGTAGTCGTAACGGTCGCATCTGGCCGGGCTGTCGGTAATGCCGAAGTAATATTTCAGATTGTCTATGGCGTCCGTAAAGTCTTTGACGTTGATGACCATGGACGGCATCCATTTTTTCCTGATGACGCCGTAAGAGGCGATCAATATATGCTGCAGCGTGAGGGTTCCCAGGAGGAGTCCTGTGTAGCGGTGGATGAGTCTGGCGTTATCGATCCCCCCTAAGTTCATGATCACCCATTCGGCCCATGACGAATCATGGAACTTTTGCGACAGTCCCGTCACGACGAGCACAATGAAGGCGATGGCATTGGCCTGATGCTCTATTATGCGCAGGGGATGGAACCTTCTTATATATTCGATATTTTTCTTTTCAGCTTCGATCATATGCCTCCCCCTTTACCTGTTCACCGCATAGCGCCAGATATGCAGGATTATCTGAAGGACAAGCCCCACTATCATAAACGGGATGAATATCGTGTATATGAGATTGATGACGTACACGAGCGGCGCCCTCTTAAAGTTAGGTTCGTAGTGCGATATCCAGCTGTCCGGGAAATTCTCCGAAGCCCCGGCATGGCACTTCCTGCATCTTCTGATGAGGTTCGCTTTTACGATCGAGGCATCCGGCCCTTTCGTTCGCGTGATATCATGTATCCCGTGGCAATCGGTACAGACTGCGATATGCCTGACCGAGGTCTTCTGCTTCTTATAGTACGATACGGTAACACCGTGGAAATCCTCCAGGTACGACTGCAGCACGGCGGTCGAAAGGCCGTAGCGTCTCATCAATTCCTCGTTGGCGTGGCAGTTGCTGCACATCTGGGGAATATTATTTCTGAAATCAGCCATCCTCGGGTCCGAAATGTCGTGCGCCCTGTGGCAATCAGAACATACCGGCACATCCTGGTTGTTCGTAGACAGGAGGGATTTGCCGTGAACGCTCATCGAATAAGTCGCATAAATGTCCTGGTGGCACGTCTGGCACCTCCTTGCGCTCTGTATCTTTTCCTTCCTGCCAAATTCAATGGAATGGGAGCCATGACAGTCGACGCATACCGGCGCCTTGAGGTTCCCTTTAAGAAGCATATTGAAGTGGATGCCCTCAAGGGTCTTTGTGTACTTGTCGAAGTGGCATCGCCTGCAGGTTTCGGACGTCACGATCGTGAAGTTTCTCTTGTCCGGAAAAGTCCTCTCGGGATGCTCCTTCGAAGAAAAGCCGAAGTGACAGTCGGCACATCTCAGTTTGTCATGGACCGAGGTCTTAAGTGCCTCTTCCTCTATCTGAAGGGACTGCCTTCCGCCGTCTTTGAAAGACAGCGAAAAACCGTACTTGTGGCAGCCGAAACAGGAATCCCCGGATTCCTTTACGGTCTTTATGGAATGTGAGCCGTGGCAGTCGACACAGGCGACTTGCTTGAGCATGCTTATCATCCTGAGGTGGATGCCCTTCTTAAATGAATGACACTGCTTGCAGCCGTCGGAAACCGACAGGATAAAGCTTCTCTTGTTCTTAAACTGCATCTTCGGGTGGTCGCCTGCAGAAAAGCCATGGCAACCCGAACATGCCAGATCTTTATGCGCCGACCCCACGAGCGCGCCGCCGTCCACATAGAGGGACAATTTTTCTCCACTCTTAAACACAAGTGACATGTCCCTGTCCTGATGACAACCCAGACATACTGAGCCCTCTTCGCTTTGCGGGTGGGCAGCGAGGCTTTCTCTTGAAAACCCATAGAAGATGCAGAAGACTGCCAATAGCAACAATGCATTACGCTTAACCATGTAGCCCTCCAGGCGTCAAGGACAAAGGGCCGTCATGTACCGCTTGAAACGGTCCCTTCCGCGAATTCACCCATCTGTTAATTCTTCCATTTTGATACTGGTCGTCTAACTCTTCCTTCATCTCGCCGCCTATGTGCTTTAATGTTAACATATTAGACCCTCGTTTCTGGCGCCCCTGCCTTTGGGCCCACCCGTTTCTCTTTCCTTCAATAAAGGTTAACAGATGCGACAACCCGAAACAATCGGGAATAGTTCCTATTTTACGCTACAAGACAGCCTGTCCGCCAGGACGGGCAGCCTCACTCGGAAATCGTGCTTTCAGCGATCTTCAGCAGCTCTTCCACGGAGTCCTTCGCGATAATGGTAAAGGTATACCCCTCAGACTCCCAGGTCACCGAATTGCAAGGCTCTCCTCCGGCACAGAGGGCAAGAGAAAGCTCTCCCCTCCTGCCCTTTATGAGTATCCCTTCCCTTTTTCTTATCTTTACAGGTTCAATTCTCGACTTAAGAGGATGCGGATCTCTGGATTCAGCCTGCATGACGGAAAGTACGACATCCTTTCTGTCATAACTGATGAAATGCATTAAGACCATCTTGGCCGGCTTCCTGCGGCCGTAAATCTCCGAAGGAGGCCACATCAGATATTGCGGGAAATAGGAGGGAAGGAATATTTTACTTAATTTGAGCTCGACCTTTGCGTCCTCGACGGTCTTGTATTTCCTTACCCCTTCCCTCTGAAATATTGTCGGAACCCAGTTAAGGACGTTCAGCACAACTGTGACTGCAACGACCATGGCCCCGAAAATGATATATTTTCGTAAACCCCTCATCTCATACCCTCTCAAACGACATAGTAGTTCACCGCAATGATCACCGTCAGGGTCAGGACGTACCTTCCCCATCCATACGCATGGTAATCGAAATTACCCTTATTCTCGAGCCTTTCTATCCGCTCCTGCAAAAGGAGGTTATGGCTGGAACTCTCGATGGCCTCTTTTACGAAGGAGAACTTGAAAACATCGCTATGGGGTACGTCCAGACAAAACACCCTCAGTGCAGAAGCAAGGGCGCCGGGATCGCCCGTCACGGAAACAGTGATATCATCGCATATGTGCTCGTCGTCCTGAACGAGCTTTCGGAATTCAAGGAGGGGAATCGGATTAAAGAACATGCAAATTCTGACAAGGAAGACGAGCAGGGTGGTAACGTTGCTCCTTCTCACTATATGGGCGATCTCATGGGCAAGTGCGCTTTTCAGCTCTGTGGCGCTATAGACAGAAAAGAGAGGTTCCGACAGTATGATTGAATGATTTGTTGTGCCGGTCGTAAATATGAGCGGGTTGGGGTCATCGACGACAAAAACCGCGGGTTTGGGCGTCTTCAGTACCCGGCTGATCTCTCCCACCAGGCGGTCGATCTCAGTACCCGCCGGACGGCCTTCACTGCCGTATTCCTGGGGCTTGTTGAGCCAGTCCCTGAAAATGGGGACCATCTCCTGCAAAATAACAAGGCCGGATACAATAGCGAGGACGAAATAGAAAAAGTAAAGCAGAGGCCGAAGTCCGAGGATCTGTATCCCCAACCAGCGTGAACTGCTGAAAAGGGCGGTGTCTTCAATAAAATAAAAAGAACTCCTGTCGGGATTGATCAGCTGGAAGACCGGGAACATAAAAAATGGGAGAATGAGCACAAGAAGCCTGTATCGAAAGCGTTCACGGGCGATATCGACCTCCCATATCCGAAGCGACATCTCCACAATAAGCAGGGTAACAAACGAGTGGACAACCGACTGAAGTACAAACATCCCTATATAGGAGTCAAAAAAGCTCACGCACCTATTGTACTATTTTCAGCCGCATGTTTAAAAAGTCCCCGCAGTAACATTCCGGGAAGGCGGTGTTGTACAATACTCATCAGTGATGTCGTTTAGGACGGATGTAATCATCATAGGCGCCGGGGCTTCGGGCCTTATGTGTGCAAGAGAGGCCGGGAAGAGGAAACGCTCAGTGCTGCTCATCGATCACGCAGGGAAGACCGCGTCCAAGATTCGCGTCTCAGGCGGCGGTCGCTGCAATTTCACGAATCTCCATGCATGCCCGGGCAATTACCTGTCCCACAACCCCGATTTCTGCAAATCAGCGCTTTCCCGTTTTACCCCCGAAGATTTCATGGCTCTTCTCGACGGCTACCGCATCCCTTACTATGAGAAAGAAAGCGGTCAATTGTTCTGCAGGAACACCTCTTTTGACGTTGTCGAAATGCTTCATAACGAATGTAGGAAGGCGGGCGTTGAAATACGCCTTCATCAAAAAGTGGAGTCCGTCGCGAAGAAGGACCTCTTCAACATAGTGGCCGGCCGGGATGTCCTTGAATCCCAGTCGCTGGTAGTTGCGACCGGAGGGTTGTCATATCCCGCACTGGGAGCAAGCGATCTTGGATACCGCATCGCAGGCCAGTTCGGCATCAGGACCACGCCCCTGCATCCCGGTCTCGTTCCTTTTACCTTTCCCCCGGGCGATGCAGCATTTTTCAGGGAACTAAGCGGCGTATCGCTAGACGCATCCATCTCCTGCGGAAAAAGGCTGTTCCGCGGCGAAATCCTCTTTACCCATAGCGGCATGAGCGGCCCGGCAATCCTCCAAACCTCGCTTTACTGGAAAAGCGGCGACGCGATCACAATCGACTTACTGCCCGGCCTCGACGCCCTGGAGCTCTTCATGCAGGAGTCGAAAAGCAGGATGGAGATGCATACCCTGCTGGCACGATATCTTCCGAAGAGGTTCGGCAGGATGTTTTGCTCACGCCATTTTGTTTCGCGGCCCCTTTATCAGTACAACCAGAGAGAACTCGAAGGTATCGCCCGGGGACTGCATCAGTGGTCTCTTAGACCTGCGGGCACCGGCGGGTACGCTCAGGCCGAGGTCACGGTGGGGGGTATCGATACGAAAGAGCTGTCCTCTAAGACATTCGAATCAAAGAAGGTTCCGGGTCTCTACTTCATCGGTGAGGTCCTCGATGTGACCGGACAGTTGGGGGGATTCAATCTCCATTGGGCCTGGGCCTCGGGTTCTGCTGCGGGACGGTATGTCTGACAGAAAGAAGATAGTGCTGGCTTCCTCGTCTCCAAGGAGAAAGGAGCTGCTTGCCATAACAGGGCTGCCTTTTAGTGTCGATCCCAGCAGTTATGAGGAAGTGTTGCTCCCGGGAATGAACCCACGCTTTCTGGCGCGGCGTCTTTCCTCGGAAAAGGCAAAGACGGTGGCAAAAAAATACCGCGATGCGCTTATTATTGCGGCAGACACCTTCATCGTTTATAGGGATCACCTGATGGGGAAGCCCCACACCGAGAAAGAGGCGATCCGGATGCTTGGACTTCTCAACGGAAGGTCCCATTCAGTCGTTACGGGACTTACGATCATCGATACTGAAACCGGCAAGATCGTTTCGAGGTCGGTCGAGACAAAAGTATGGTTCAGAAAATTGACGAAAAAAGAGATCTTGTCCTATGTAAGGACAGGGGAACCCCTGGATAAAGCGGGGGCTTATGCAATCCAGGGCCTGGGCTCTTTGATAGTTGAAAAAATCGAGGGAGATTATTTCAATGTCATCGGTCTCCCCCTGAGCGCCCTGGCAGAGGCCCTCAAGAAATTCGGCGTTCACGTACTGTAAGAAGGCGTCACCCGGTCTTTTGTTTGGCGTTATCGACCATGAGTTTCGAAATGGACTTGACAAATGTCGCGGGATCTTTCGGCCGTGACCCCTCCAGAAGCAATGCCTGGTTATAGAGGAGTTCGGCGTATTCTTTTAATACAGGCGCCCTCCCCTCTTTCTCAAGTACCGCCTTCATCGTTTCAAGCAGGGGATGAGAAGGGTTTATTTCGAGGACCCTCTTCGTTGGGGGGACCTCCTGGCCCATGGCCTTAAGCATCTTCTCCATATTGGGGTCGAGACCGCCCTCTTCCGTAACAAGGCAACAGGCAGAGTCCTTCAGCCGTCCGGAGAGCCTTACGTCCTTGACATCGTCCTTTAACATCTCCCTGACAAACTCGATCAGTTTCTCGTATTCCCCTTTTACCTTTTCCTTTGCCGATGCCCCGTCCTTGTCCAGATCGATGTCGCCCTTGACCACGGACCTCAATTTCTTTCCCTTGTATTCAAAAAGGTCGCCCATGATGAAATCATCGATATCGTCGAGCATGACAAGCACCTCGTAGTCCTTCTCCCTGAACGCCTCAAGATAAGGGGATTTCGAGACCTCCTCGTACGTCTTTCCGGTAATATAATAGATGTCCTCCTGACCGGCCGGCAGTGCATTTACGTAATCCTGGAGGGTAGTAAACGTATCGGCCCCGGTCTTTGACGAGTGGAAAAGGAGAAGGTCTGCTATCTGTTCCTTCTTGGAAAAATCGTAATGAATGCCCTCTTTCAGTACCCTGCCGAATTCCTTGTAAAAATCGACGTACTGAGGATAATCGTTTTTTTTCATCTCAGCGAGGGTGTCGAGCACCTTCCTTACTACATTCTTTTTTATGATCTCCACATGCCTGTTGTTCTGGAGAATCTCCCTCGAAACGTTTAATGGCAAGTCGGACGAATCGACCACGCCCTTTATAAACCTAAGGTACTCCGGGACCAGCTGCTCGCAATGGTCCATGATCTGGACCCTCTTCACATAAAGGGCCGGACCGATCTTGTAATCCTTGTAAAACATCCCCAAAGGGGCCTTGGAAGGTATGTAAAAGAGGGCGGTAAATTCCGAGGTCCCCTCTGCCTTATAGTGGATGATCTTTGCCGGGTCTCCGAAATCATGCGAAATATGCCTATAAAACTCCTTGTATTCGCTGTCTTGAACCTCGGATTTGTCCTTAAGCCAGATCGCCTTTCCGGAGTTGATCGTCTCTTCCTCCGTTACCTTTACCCTTTTGCCCTTCTCTTTCTCGTCCTCCTTTTCCCTCTCTACCTCCATGACGATCGGGTATTCGATGTAGTCGGAGTATTTCTTGATGACGGAACGCAACTCCCATTCTTCGAGATATTTCTTTTCCTCTTCTTTAAGGTACAGCACAATGTCGGTACCGACCGTCTCTTTTTCGGCTTCATCCACCGTAAAGAGACCGTCCGCGGCGGATTGCCATGAGACCGCTTTCTTGTCCGCCGCACCGGTCTTTCTCGAGATAACCACAACCTTGTCGGCAACCATAAAAGAAGAATAAAAACCGACACCGAACTGTCCGATAAGCTCCGGCTTGTCCTTGACGTCCTTGTCGTGAAGAGCCTTGAGAAAGTCGGTCGTTCCGGAATGGGCGATCGTGCCTAGGGCCTCTATCATCTCATCCTTTGTCATGCCGATACCGTTGTCGCCGACAGTCAGCGTCCCGGCGGCCTTGTCCCTTTTTATCATGATCTTCCATGGGCCGGCAGCGTCTATGATTCCGCTATTAGTGAGGGACTCGTACCGTGCCTTGTCGATGGCGTCTGAGGCGTTTGAGATCAGCTCCCGGAGGAATATCTCCTTATGGGAATAAAGGGAATGGATCATCAGGTTGAGAAGTTCTTTAACTTCAGTCTTGAATTCGAATTTTTGCACAGTCATATCACACCTCACAATGATGGTAATCAGATTTTGCCGCGACGGGCGTGAATGATGCAAGCCCTTACTTTTTATAGAATAATCCAGGGGAAAATGTCAACCCTGTGAGAAGGGAGAACGTCTTCTCACGGTGCCAATGGATTCGTATCCGCACACAAAAAAGTCCCCCGTTTGCAGGGGGACTTATCTAAACAATTATCGAAATTCGACTAGGCCTTAACTACGTTTATCGCCTTGGGACCCTTCGGGCCCTTTTCAATGTCGAAGCTGACCGCATCACCCTCTGCAAGGGACTTAAACCCGTTGCTTTGGATGGCGGAATAGTGAACAAATACATCGCCGCTGTCTTCGGTAGTGATAAAGCCAAACCCCTTTGACTCGTTGAACCATTTCACTGTTCCGTTCGCCATATCGGTTACCTCCTTACGTATAAACTAAAGTCTCGGGATGTGACTGCACCGCATCAACAAAAAAGGCCGCAAAGCTAAAAGTCTTTGTGGCCTCGTCAGAAACAAAAACTCCTTAAACTTCAGTACGAATGATACATATTCTAAAAATAAATGTCAAAACAAATTTCGCATTTATTTGCCAAATTTATGATACTACTAAACGCTCTTGTTATCACGCCGGAGAGGACCGTCTTTGAGCAGCTTCAATTTCTCGCATTGCCTGGGCAGGCGATGTGAGAAATTGCCTCGGAGACCTCGATAACTTTCGGGGCCGAGAATGAGCGAAAAGATGGTCCTCTCCGGCATGTGACCGCCCGTCTCAATGCATCCCCGCCTGCGCCTCGCCCTTCGCTTTCTTCATCAGAAAGACGAGCGGGAGGATCAGGATCATGAAGATACTGAGGAGATAGAATGCCTCATTAAAAGAAAGCATCGACGCCTGACGAAGGAGCTGCCCATATATCGTTTCAGGACCGGCGCTACGGGCCACCACAGGATTCATTCCGGAGTATGCCAGTGCATGCCCCGCCTGCGAAACCGCTATCTGATACCCCCTGTCAAACGGGGTAAGATGTTCAACGAGGCTGTTTTGGTGCGTCTGCGCGCCTCTGGCGATGATCGTCGTCACAAAGGCAACGCCGAAACTCCCCCCGAGGTTCCGAAGGAGATTGTATATCGCAGATGCATTCCCCATGTCCTCCTTTTTGATACTGGACATCGTCATCGTAGTAAGCGGAATGAAGAGAAATCCCATACCGACACCTAAAACGATCCTCGGCCATATGACGGTGCGGAAATCGGCCAGCAGACTGAACTGTGACATGAGATGGGTCGAATATGCCGCCACGGTGATGCCGAAGGCAAGAAGGGCCTTTGGGTTCACCTTTGTGACCAGTCGCCCTGCAATAGGCATGGCGATCAGCGTAGCGATACCGCCCGGGCCGAGCACCAGACCGGCCAGCGTCGCATTATAGCCCATCAAGGTCTGCAGATAGATCGGGAGCAGCACGATACTGCCGAAGAGGTTGAAAAAGGCAAAGAACATGACTGCGTTGCCGGTGCTGAATGACATGTTTCTAAAGGTCTTGAAGTTCACGATCGGATGCTCGGCAAAATAGCGCTCTACAATCACAAAAAGAAAAAGGGAGACCGCCGAAACAAGGGTAAGCACCGTGATGAATTCAGAGGAAAACCAATCGTCCCTTTGGCCCTTGTCCAGAACTATCTGCAGGCTGCCGAGCCCGACGCTCAGAAGTGCAAGACCCCAGTAATCGATCTTCATCTTCATCCGCTGCATATAGGGCGGGTCTTGTATGAATAAAAGTATCATAAGGACCGAAACGATGCCGATCGGGATGTTGATGAAGAATATCCAGTGCCAGGACCAGTTGTCCGTGATCCATCCCCCGAGGACCGGCCCGATTATCGGGCCGAACATTATGCCGACCCCGAAAAGGGCCATCGCCATGCCGTGCTGTTTTCGTGGGAAGGTCTCAAGCAATATGGATTGTGATATCGGCTGGAAAGCGCCGCCGCCTACGCCCTGAAGTATCCTGAAAATAACAAGGCTCTGGAGGCTCCATGCCATACCGCAGAGGAAAGAGCTAATGGTAAAGAGCGTTACTGAAATGACGAGGTACCGTTTTCTTCCGAAGAGCCTGCTCAGCCATCCGGTCATGGGGATGATGATCGCGTTTGAGACAAGATAAGAGGTGATTGTCCATGTCGACTCGTCGATGCCCGCCGAAAGGCTGCCCCTGATATGGTCTAACGACACGTTCACCACCGACGTGTCGATGATCTCGATCAGGGTCGGGAGCATGACGGTCAGAGCGATGATCCATTTACTCCATTTATTCATGAGGGTCCTTAATCGACTGTCTCTTGGGCACCTTCTTTTCTATCTGGGTGCATATGCCGTGGAGCATGTTAAGCTCCCACTCGGTAAGCCCTGCCCTTCCGATAAAATGCTTGAGGTTCGTGATGATTTTTTTGCTTAGGTTCCTGTCGCCCCTGGGGATATAATCCAGAAGCTCGAGCACGCCGGATATCCTCTCATATAAAGGATCGACCTCTCCATGGGAGGCAAGGTCTCCTTTGAGGGACCAGTTGTTTAATTTCTTTTTTCCTATTTCGCTGCCCGCGTCCCCGGGCAGATATCCGCATTTCGAAAGTTCGTATGCGGTAAGTAAGACTGCCTGGGCCAGGTTCAAAGAGGGCTGGATCTTGCTGCTTGGGATGTTGAGCATGAAACCGCATTCCTCGACCTCTTCGTTAAAAAGACCCCTTGCCTCCCGGCCAAATAGGATGGCGACCTTATTCTTGGCCGCCATGTCGCAGACCCTTGTCACCCCTTTTTCTACCGGCAAAATGACCCCGCGCCTTTTCCCTTTCCTTCTCGTCGTCCCCACGACCAAGGCCTTGTCCTTTATCGCCTCCCCCAAAGAATCATAGACCTCCGCGGCATCGAGTACGTCATGAGCATTGCGGGCGAACCACCTCCCCTCCCCGGACATCTCGGCAGGCGGCTTCACAAGGCAGAGGTTTCTGAACCCCATGTTCTTTATCGCCCTTGCCGATGCCCCGATATTCCCCGGCTCCTTCGGTTCCACAAGGACAAAATAGATGTTTTGCTTCCAGTCGTCCATGAGCCAGATTATCCCGAGATATGCGCAGCAGCCTCCGCCATTGCGCGTTACTTCTCAATAAGTACGGTCGGCTCCACCGACATCCCCATCCTAAGCACATGATCAGGGTCGGCATTCTTTTCGAACACGATCTTTACCGGAATCCTCTGCACGACCTTCACAAAATTTCCGGTTGCGTTCTCAGGAGGAAAAAGAGAAAAGACCGCGCCGGTGCCGGCCATAATACTTTCGACCTTGCCTTTAAATACCTTTCCCGGATAGGTATCGACCTTAATATCCACCTTCTGTCCGGGCCTCACCTTCTCAAGCTGGGTCTCTTTGTAATTCGCAGTCACATAAATATCGCTAAGAGGTACAACCGCCATGATAGGCTGTCCCGCCTGTATTTGGTTGCCCACCTCAACAGACTTCTTCGTTACATAACCATCTATCGGCGCAACAACCTTTGTATAGCCGGAATTCAGCGTTGCGGTTTCTAAGGTCGCTTCCTTTTGCTTAACAGTTGCCGATTGCGTCGCTCTTGCGGCCTCTGATTGCTTTACCATGGCCCGCTGGGTTTCTAGCGCAACCTCGGCCTGTTTGAGGAGTTCCCTTGCTGACTTGACCTGTGCCTTTGAAACATCATATGCAGTCTGCACCCTTTCGAGTCTTTCTTTCGAGATTGTATCTTTTTTGAAAAGCCCCTCTGCCCGGCGCACATCAATCTCGGCCTGCTTAAAGTTGGCCTCCTGAAGTTGCAGGTTCGCCTTTGCGGCCTCAAGTCTTGCCCCAAGCTCCGCCAGTAATTTTTTGGAGGCCTCAATCCCCGCCTCCCTTTCGGTAAGCTTTGCCTTTTCCGCATTGACTGCAGATGCTGCCTCGTTCACTTTCACATCGTAATCAATCGGATCTACCTCGACAAGGATGTCGCCCTGCTTTACCAATTGATTATGTTCCACATAGACCTTCTTTACCGTACCGTTTATCTTTGCCGCTATTGTATGGATGTGGCCGTCTATAAAGGCGTCGTCTGTGGTGATATGAGTGCTCTTATACTGCAGATAAAAATAGACTACTACGGCGCCGATGATTGCAAGGGCGGCAAAGACAATCAAGGCCGTCTTTTTTCTACTCTGGTTATTGTTGAGGGGCTGATTACCCTCGTTCTGTTTCATTTCGTCCATTTTATCCTCACAGTAACTCCCATTCTTAAAGTAACGCTCCCGTCCTTCGGACACCCCCTCTTAAGATAAGAGGGGGTTTGCGGAGTTATGGCTTCAGTAGAGGGTCGTTATCAGTATACCTCCACCAAGTCTTTCCCGATCGCATAGAGCACCGATATCTCCGACTTTCCCTAAATCATAGACCGATCTATAGTAATTCGTCTCGGCAACGGAGAGCAATGTCACCGCATCGAGGACTTCAGTGGCCGTGCCGACTCCCTCCGTGTACCTTACCCTGTTTATTCTCAGATTCTCCTCCGCCTGGCGGACAGCATCCTTTGTGACCTTCACCCTGTCCCGCGCCGTGACTGAATCGAGGATATATCTTTCGACTTCAAGTCTTATCTCATCAACAAGTTGGTTCCTCTGCTCGATCAGCTTCTCCCTCTGAAACCTGACCTTCGCCACCTCCGCCTTTGTCTTTCCGCCGCTAAAAAGGTTGATGCCGAGGCCCAAAGTCGCGGCCCAGTTCCCCTGGGCGGTCGCGTAGCGGTTCTGGGTATAATCATATGAACCCTCCGCAAAGAGCTTCGGGTAAAATTCGGCCTTCTTCGCCTCTTCGTCTAAATCGAGGGACTTAAGCGTTGCATCCACTATCTGTATCTCCGGCCTCTGTTTCTCCGCAACCTCCCACGCCTTTTCCATGTCCATATTGACATCGAGGAACTCCCGGGGAATTTCCCTCACATCGACCACCTCCACTCGGGTCTTAAGCGGCCTGGCAAGTGAATTATTGAGGCGGGAGGCGTTTATCTCCCTGCCGGTCTTTGCGATCAGCAGCCTTTGTCTTGCGTCTGAAAGCCTCACCTCTGCCTGAAGCAGGTCGTTTTTCGTTATTGAGCCCTCATCATAGAGGTTTTTGGCATCGCGCAGGTGGGATTCGAGCCTCTCGACCTCCTTCTCTGCCACATAGACCATCTTCTCTGATTCGAGGATGTCGAAATAGATGACCGCGAACTCGATCGCAGCAAGATTTCTTATCCTTCGCGTGTCGAGTTTCTTCGCCTCCACTTTCATCATGGACGACCCGTATCTGGAGGCGTTCTCCCTGAAGTCGTAGAGGGTCTGCCGGACGTTCAAACTGTAGTTATAAAAATCCTTCTGCGACATGGGGACCGAGATGTCGCCGAAGACCGCGCCAGGCTGGTGCGCAAGAAGGGTACCGCCTGCGGCCGCATTTACCGTGGGATATAGCCTGGCTTTTTCGATCCACGAATCGGCTTCGGATATTCTTTCATCGCCGAGGGATATCCTAATAAGCCTGCTGTTTTGTGTGACCAGCCTCAGTCCTTCGGGAAGCGTCAACACCTCGGCAGATGCGGTAGCGCACGAAAATAGTATGCCCGCAATGATCAACAAAAGAAGGACAGGAATCATAACTCCCCCTGCCCCCCTCTTTGCTAAAGAGGGGGAGAGCGGAGCTGGGGGCGTTATCTTAGATAGCTTATTCATATCTCAACGCCTCTATCGGGTCAAGAAGCGACGCCTTATATGCCGGATAGAACCCGAAGAATATCCCAACCAGGCCTGAAAAACCGAAGGCCGATCACGACCGAGAAAGGCGAGACAACAGTGGTCCAGCCCGCCACCATAGCAATTATCTTCGAACCCGATATCCCTATAGATTATCCCGCAACGCCACCGATCAACGAAAGAGTGAGCGCCTCGATGATGAACTGCAGCCTTATGTCCCATGTCTTTGCGCCGATCGCCATCCTGATGCCGATCTCCCTTGTCCTTTCAGTGACCGAGACAAGCATGATGTTCATAATGCCGATGCCTCCAACCAAGAAGGGAAACAGAGGCTATCGCTCCAAGCAACAGGGTCATCACCTTGGTTGACTGTTCCGCAGCCTGCATGATCTGGGTAAGGTTCCTGACCGTAAAATCGTTCTCCTGTTTCTGACCGATGTGGTGCCTCTGCCTTAGCAGCTCGGTTATCTGTTTTTCCGCTCGGACCGAGGTCTTCAGCGCTCTTGGCCTTCACCATGATAATCCTGACCATGCCCGGGAAAGTAGTGCCGAAAAGTTTTTTCTGGGCCGTTGTGACAGGGACATAGATCGTATCGTCCTGGTCCTGGCCCTTGGGAGACTGTCCTTTTGCCGCGAGCACGCCGACAACCGTGAAAGGCACCTTCTTGATCCTGATGATCTGGCCGACGGGGTCTATAGTCCCCGAAAAGGTTTTCCACAACTGTCTGTCCCAGACAGACAGACCTTTGTCGCGCTCTTGACGTCCTGATCGCGTAAAAGACCTCCCTGACGCCAATGGCCAGTCCCTCACGTTAAGCATGCCGGGGGTTGTCCCGCTGCACGCCCGGTCGACCAGTTCTGATGGCCGTAGACAATCTGCGCCACACCGTTGAGCACAGGCGCCACATCCGATACCGCAGGGCATTCCTTCTGTATCGCCTCAGCATCTGCCATGGTAAGCGTAGGCTGGGTCCCTGCGCCCATCCTGACCCCTCCTGATGTTGTCGCACCGGGGAGTATCATGAGCAGGTTGCTTCCCATGCTTGAGATCTGCTCCGCAATCTTCCTGCTTGCGCCTGTGCCCACGGCAAGCATCGCGATGACAGCGCCGACGCCGATGATAATGCCGAGCATGGTAAGGGCAGAGCGCATCTTGTTCACCCTTAGCGCCCTGAAGGATATTCGTATAGTTGAAGGGATGTTGATCATGACTTTCACGATCCTTCCGTGTACGTCGCTGACAACGGCCGTCAAGGAAACTTGATTATCCGTCTTGCTGTATGCGGCTATATCATTCTCATGGGTCACAAGTATTACCGTGATGTTTGATTCTTTATTCAGTTTCACGAAAAGCTCCATGATCTCCGACGCTCGTCTTCGTAGTCGAGGTTTCCGGTCGGCTCGTCAGCAAGAATTATGGGAGCGTTGTTCACCAAGCGCCCTTGCAATGGCAACCCTCTGCTGCTGCCCGCCTGAGAGCTGGTTGGGATGGTGGTCCCCCTTCCTTCGAGCCCGACACTTTTGAAGCGCTCTCAGCGAACTGCTCTGTCCTCTCCTTTGCAGGAAGACCGTCATACAAGCATCGGAAGTTCAACGTTTTCGATCGGCAGATGTCCTCGGCAGAAGATTGAATCCCTGGAAAACAAAACCCAGCTTTTTGTTCCGTATGCCTGCAAGTTCATCCCTGTCCAAGCTGCCCACATCGATCCCTTCAAGCAGATATCTTCCGCCTGTAGGCTTGTCAAGACATCCGAGAATATTCATAAACGTAGATTTGCCCGAGCCTGAAGGCCCCATGATCGCAACAAATTCGCCTTTTTCTATAGCTAGCGAGACATGATTGAGGGCATGCAGCTCAATATCACCAAGCCTGTATGTCTTGTGATCTCCTGTGCTTCTATGAGTGCCATATCAGAACATCCTCGGGCCTGAAGGACGACTGATGTTTTGCCTTGATAAGGGACTCCACTATTATTTCCTGTCCTTCCTTGAGTCCGCCTGAGAGAAGTTCCGTATAACTGCCGTCGCTTATGCCCGCAGTTACTGGAATGCGTTTGGGTTTTTCGTTTTCGAGTGACCCATACACCCGGTCCTTTTTCGCCTGTTCCGCCTTTAGCCTTCGCAGCCGAACCTCCTTTGTCAGATCAGCCGTCCCGCCCTTTTTCCTTCGGACGGTCTGAACCTCAGGGCCGCATTCGGTATCTTCAGGACGTCTTTCTTTTCGTCCACATGATGACCGAAACATTGGCGGTCATCCCCGGCTTAAGCTTCAACTCTGGATTGTCCACCTTATGACAACGTCATAGGTGACAACATTCTGGACCGTGATCGGCGCGTTCCTGATCTGCCACACCTTGCCCTTGAAGGTGCTGTCAGGATAGGCGTCAACGGTAAATTCAACATCCTGACCGACCTTTATGCTTCCGATGTCCGCCTCCGCCACGCTCGTGTCTATCTGCATCTTGGTGAGGTCCTGAGCAATGGTGAAGAGCGTGGGCGTCTGGAAACTCGCCGCAACGGTCTGGCCCACGTCCACATTCCTCGAAACAACGATGCCGTCCACCGGAGAAAGTATGCGCGTATACGCCAGGTTTGTCTCGGCGGTGCTAAGCGCCGCAGCAGCCTGCTCCACCTGCGCCTTATTCGCATTCACCTGGGCGACTGCACTGTCATAGTTGGTCTGGGCCGTATCGAGGTCGGACCGGGCGATGAGGTTCTTCGAAAAAAGCTGGCGGTTACGCTCCAGTGTCCTTTTGGTGTCCACAACCGCCACCTGCGATTTTGCCAGGTTGGCCTTTGCGGTGACAAGGCTCGCCCTGGCCTGCTCGACCTGCGCCTGGAAAAGGGCCGGGTCTATCTGTGCGATCATCTGTCCCTTTTTTACGCGCGAATTGAAGTCCGCATGGATCGTCTTTATCGTACCGGAAACCTGTGTGCCCACAAGGACGGTCGTTACCGCATTCATGGTTCCCGTTGCGGTAATCACTGTTGTTAAATCTCCCTTTGTGATCTTTTCCGTCCTGAATTGAGGAACGTTCCCCTTGTCACGGAGCACGAAGAAGACCCCAACCCCTATAATTGCCAAAATAGCAATTCCGATAAAAATCTTTTTCATTGCAGTAAACCTGACCCTTTCGTGACTAATCTTTTTTGAAATAAGAGAGTGTTAATGTTCGCATCTGCCACCGGGGCCGCCTTCAGCGCCTGGGTTCGCCACCATCGTTCCGGAAATAAATATCTTTACGAATTCACCGACCACTTCATCCTTGTCGGAAAACCTCTGTTTCTTGTCCGCTATGAATTCCTGAGAGGTAAAATAGGAAAAAAACATACTCAAAAACGCCCGCGCTCCCAGTTCAGGATCAAACTCCTTCAGCAGGCGTCTATCCTGAAGGCTTCTGAAGTATTGCGCAAGCGTACCGACTATTTCCCCTACAAATTTTTGCTGGATCTCCCTCACCTTTGCAGGGTATAGATGTATCTCCGAATGCATGATCTTTATAAGGTCCCTTCTCTCTGACAACCTCTCGAGATAGCGGTTCGCGATCTCGATCAGGGCATCCGCATATGCCAGGCCCCTAAGCTCAGGCAAAAGACCCTTAAGCGTGGGAAGAAAAGACCGCCTTTTTATCGCCTCCTCGAACAGTCTTTCCTTCGATGAGAAGTGCCTGAAGAGCGTCAGTTCCGCCACTCCCGCCTTTTTAGCGATCTCCTTCGTTGTCGCGCCGAGGTAGCCCTTCTTGGAAAAAAGGCTCAGGCCGGCGTCTAATATCTTCTCTTTCGTGTCCTTTGTCATCGCTCTATTAATGTTAGCGCTTACTTACATTTTACTATAGGACAATCCCCTTTTCATTGTCAACGGAAAATTTGGTAGTGGGACCAATGTGCCATTACTAACAAATTTGGTAGTGGAACGGTGTGCCATTACCCGCAATTTGGCGGTGTTCCCGGGAGAGTACACATTGTCGCCGCAAACATCCCTCCGTTTGCAAATGCAAGCAATAAATTTGTAATATAAAAATATTGTGAGAAGTAACAGAGAAACGATACCTGAAAGAAGAGTTCCCCCTACTCCCCTGACGAACGCGCTGAGAGCCGCAAATACATCGCTTCTTCTGAGGGGATTTCTCATCCTTGTCCTTATTCTTTCGCTCTTTGGCGGAACGCTCGCTTACGGAAGTGGGGCGGAAAACCATGAATATCTGAGGGCAAAGGTCCTTGCCTTCGTCCTCCGTCAGGACCTGAGCAACCTGCATTTCACTCACAAGAAGATCGACGATACCCTCTCGAAAGAGGCATTCTCTCAATACCTCAAGCAACTCGACGGCCAAAAACTCCTGCTCCTGAAAAAGGACGTAGAGAAGCTCTCGGTCTATTCCGATAAAATAGACGACGAAATAAATAGCGGCACCTTCGAGCTGCCACAGCTGGCAGCCGCTATCCTTGCCAAAAGGGCTGCCGATGCAGAGAAGATAGCCGATGGGATCCTTGCCGGCGATTTTGACTTTTCGACCGATGAATACTACGAAACCGACCCGGAAAAGACCGCTTACTGCGACACTGAGAAAGACTTACGGGAACGATGGAGGAAATATCTCAAACTGCAGGTACTTCAGCAGTATCTGTCCCTGAGTGAAAACACCTCGGCAGAGGATAAAGACGGAAAGGACGCACCGCAGAATCCGGAGGCGCTTCAGCAGACGGCGCGTCAACGGGTACTGCGCAGCCACAAGACTTTTTTCTCCAGGATCCTGGAGACGAAAGAGAGAGAGAATTATGAGCGTTTCTTTAACGCGATCGCCAAGACCTTCGATCCTCATACGGAGTATATGCCTCCGGCCAATAAAGAGGACTTTGACATCGATATGAGGGGGACACTCGAAGGTATCGGCGCCTCGCTGAAAGAAGAAGACGGATATATCAAAGTGGTGTCCGTCGTTCCGGGCAGTCCGGCGGCCAGGACTGGAAACATTCATGCAGAGGATATTATCCTTAAGGTCGGCGAGAAGGACAAGGAACCTGTCGATATCACCTTTGTGGGTGTCAGGGACGCAGTAAAGCTGATCAGGGGAAAAAAGGGCACCGAAGTAACGCTTTCGATTAAAAAACCCGGCGGCGCCCAACTGGTCGTTTCCGTCGTGCGCGACGTGATTAAACTCGAAGATTCCTCTGTAAAAGGCGTCTCTTTGAAGGACCAAAAGAGCGGCAGGAGCTTCGGGTATATCAAGATACCTTCTTTTTACCGGGACTTCGAAAATACGAAAAACGGCGGGGCCGGGCGCAACTCTACCGATGATGTGATCAAGGAGCTAAAAAAGATAGGGACCGCGGGGATGAGCGGCCTCATCATCGACCTAAGGAACAACGGCGGAGGGGCCCTCATGGACGCGGTAAAAATAGCCGGACTATTTATCAAGGCCGGCCCGGTCGTCCAGATAAAGGCAAGCGACGGAAAAATCTCGGTCCTCTCAGACGATGACCCCGACATAAGTTACACCGGACCCGTTGCGATACTCGTAAATAAATTCAGCGCATCGGCCTCCGAGATACTTGCGGGAGCGCTCCAGGATTACGGGCGTGCCATTGTCATAGGCGGCGAGCACACTCACGGCAAGGGAACGGTCCAGACGATAATCGATCTCGACAATTTCTTTTCCTATCACAGCGGCAACACCGCTGCGGAAATAAAGAAAGACGGCTCCCTTGGCGCGCTGAGACTTACTACCCAGAAGTTTTACAGGATCACCGGGGAATCGACCCAGTATCGCGGTGTTACCCCAGACATTATACTGCCCGACCAGTTTCAGGGCCTCAAAAGCGGCGAGCAATTTCTCGATTTTGCCCTCCCCTGGGACACCATACGGCCGGTCCCTTATTCAAGATGGACTGATTTTCGGATCGACCTTCGGGAACTGAGGGCGAGAAGCAATAAGAGGGTAAGTGCGGAGCAGGAATTCATGGACATATCAGAACAAAGCAGGGAACTGCTCGAAAGACAAAAAAAGACGCTCCAGCCTCTCAACATATCGGAGGCCGCCAAAGAGCGCAAAACATTGACGGCAATGAAGGCAAAACACGACGCAAAAAAATCAACGGTCAAAAAAGACGGTGAAAAAGAGCAGGACGCTTCGAACCTTTCGGATGAGAAAAGACGGCAATTATGGCTGAAGGAAGTGGAAAAGGACCCCTATGTCCAGGAGGGGATCGCTGTTTTGACCGACGTTATTTCTGAAAATGCCGGGCGCGCAGTCACTGACGCGCCGGCAGCAAGTTTCGCCCTCACGCCCAAATGATCATCCCGATCCGCTGACAGAACTACAGCTAGCGAGGTCCAGCTGATTAATTGCTATGAACTAACATCAAGGATATATCCTGGGCTTCTGTAACATCGCAGTCCTCGACGGCAGAGCTTTGAACCCGAATACGCAAGAAATGACGCGCCACCCCTCAAAAAAAGCAACGACTTGCAGCAACGCCCCCAAAACGCTGCTCCCCGTCTGACGGGCAGCAGCGTTTAACTTCAGTGCGACGTCTATCCTATGGTCCTAATAAATTCGTGTTCCAAAGTTTTTCATTATTGCGATCAGCATAAAAGACGACTCAACTCAGCAAATCGGAATATACCCTCCCAAAACTCCCTTTTTAGACATCACAATCTGCCAAACTTGCAAATGCCGGCCTCTAAACGATCCGGCACTGCTTAAAAGATAATACTTCCACATTCGAAAAAATCTTTCATCATAGAATTCCTTCAACTTATCCCAACTCTTAATAAAATTATGGTACCAAGAGGTCAAAGTGGCATCATAGTAAATCCCAAAATTATGCCAGTCTTCTATGATGAACAACCCTTCGACAGCCTTACTGATCTGAGCCATCGACGGAATCAATGAGTTTGGAAAGATGTACTTATAAATCCATGGATCTGTCGTAACTTCTGAGATATTATTTCCTATAGTATGCAATAAAAGGAACCCATTATCCCTTAGACATTTGTGTACGATGTCCATAAACGTTCTGTAATTCTTATAGCCAACATGTTCAAACATGCCGACAGAGACTATGTGATCAAACTTTTCGTCAATTTCCCTATAATCCTGTAATCTGATGTCAACGGGCAATCCTTGACACAATTCTTTTCCGAGTAACGCCTGTTCCTTCGATACAGTTACACCAACCACGTCAACGCCATATTTTTCCGCTGCGTACTTTGCGAAACTGCCCCATCCGCAGCCGATATCGAGTATTCTCTCACCCCTCCGCAGCCCTATTTTTCTGCATATCAGATCGAGTTTCGCTTCCTGCGCCTCGTCAAGATTCTTAGCGTCTTTCCAGTAACCGCAGCTATAGACCATTCTCTTATCCAGCATCGCCCTGTATAATTCATTGCCAACATCGTAGTGTTTCTCTCCAATCTCGAACGCTCTTGATTTGCCGCTCAAATTGACAATTTTCGCCTTTAGGGCATGAAGAACAACTTTCCAATTCTTTATTTTCTCTTCCGCATCGGTTCGCACAATTCTAGAGAAAAATTCATCCAGTTTCTCACACTCCCACCACCCCTCCATATAAGACTCTCCAAGGCCGAGACTGCCGCTATGCAGCACTCTCGAATAAAACCTTTCTTCCCTGACCCTGATGTCCCAGGGTCTGTCCCCGTTAATGGTAATTCCGGCAGCCGAGAGTATTTCCCGGACCAGTTTCTTGTCTTTGCCGACGCCGTAAGACTGCCCTTTCGACCTTTCCATCCTGGGCTCATCGATCAATCTTGAGGTCCTGTTCATCTCTTAATCTTATCCCCTGATTAAAAATATAAAACCGGACATTATCCGGCTTTTTCCTGTGGACAGCCACTACAAAGGACCACGCCCCCTCGCAGTATTGCATGATCCTTATCTTCCATACTATCAACTTCACGACAAATTTCAACTGGAGGGGCATTCGGACAGGCCTTCTTCGGAATGCAAAGTTGAAAAATGAAATCTCTTGAGCGTACTATTGAGATAGCGTGGAAATCCCTATTATAGAAAAGGACTCTGAGCTGAAATTCCCTCATTTTACCGTGCTGAAGGCCTCCGCAGGCTCGGGCAAAACCCACATGCTGACGAAGAGGTTCGTTCAGTTCATTCTTTCCGAAAGAATATCGAAGAACAGACTGCGGAATATTCTCGCAATTACCTTTTCGAACAATGCCGCCAAGGAGATGAAGGAAAAGATCATCGACTGGCTCAAATTGCTTTATTTCCGCGACCCGGAATTGACCGAACAAATGCTTGAGGCGGTCTCCCTCGACCGTGAGAAACTGGCCGACCGGGCCGGGCAGATGGTGGAGGAGATACTCCGGGATTATGCCGATTTTGAGGTGAGGACCATAGACAGCTTTATGACGTCGATCTTCAAGACCTCGGCCATCGACTTTGGCTTCAACACTGAGTTCGATATCCTTATGAATGGCGATCCACTCATGGCATACTCCTTCGATCTCTTCCTGAGAAACGTGAGGGAGGGCACGAAGGAGGCAGAACTCCTTCTCTACATAATCGCGGCGATCCAGGAAGGAAAACAGGGTCAGGAGACCTATATGTGGGACCCCTCATCAGCGCTGCTCGAAGAAGTGAAAAGCCTCTACGGAAAGCTCTCGGCGACCGGCAAGATCCCTATGATAGAGGACTACTCAGGGGCCGTTGACGATATAAAAGAGGAAATAAGGACTGCCGTCGAGGACCTTGAAAAAGCGGTCCTCAAGTCTGGGCTCGCGGGTCGTGCAAACTCTTCTTTTAAGGCGATCGGCGATCTCGTGAGGGAGGGAAGGTTCGCGGACCTGATCGGAAAAGGGCTAAAGAACCCGCCTGTCAATAAGCCGGGGAAAGGCCGATCAGACCTTCAGACCTCTTTCGATGGGATCGTCGGACAGTGGGAGAGGGCCACCGGTCTTATCAACAAATACATTGCCCTCCACGTCCGGTCCCGTTCCATGCCGTATCTTAAGGTATATGAATCTTTCAGAGAAATCGTCGAAGCCGTCAAAAGACATCAGGGAAAGGTATTTATCGAAGACATAAGCAGAAACCTTGCTCAATACCTTAACGAGGAGATCGTCCCGGACATCTATTTCAGGATGGGAGAGACAATCTACCACTTTCTGGTCGACGAATTCCAGGACACTTCCCTGATTCAATGGCACAACCTTTTCCCCCTTTTCGAAAACTCCCTGTCTCAGGGCGGGAGCCTCTTCGTTGTAGGCGACACTAAACAGGCAATCTACGGCTTCCGAAACGCCGACTACACGATCATGAAAGAGTATGAACGCACCAACCCCTTCCCTTCCGCAGCGCATTACGTAAAAGAACTTACGACGAGTCGCAGAAGCCTAAGGAAGATCCTTGAGTTCAATGAGAAAATATTTAAGGAGATTGTGGCCGGAAATGGCAAGTACCAGGAGGCGGGGTCTAGGAGCGGGTTGACGGACTACGTCCAATGCGCCAGGGATGGCAGCTCTCAGGGATACTGCGAAGTGGTGCTGCAGGAAAGAGATGACGAGACCATTCCGGAGCGCGGCGTCATACAGGACCTTGTCGCACAGCTTAGATCGCGGGGGTTCAGCTACGGCGACATAGCCATACTGACCCGCAGCAATGAAGACGTGGTAAAGATTACCCTTTGGCTGAATGAAAAGAACATCGAATTCATTTCATACAGCAACCTCGACATACGGAGAAGGAAGATAACCGGCGAGATCGTTGCGCTCCTGCACTTCCTTGATTCGCCCATGGATGACCTTTCTTTTTCTACCTTCATACACGGAGATATTTTCGGCGCCTTGCTCCATGCTGACCATCCTGACATTACTCCCGACAGACTCCGGGAGTTTCTTTTTGCATATCGACAGGACCCTCCGTTTTACAAGGCGTTCCAGAAGGAGTTCTCCTTTTTATGGGAGAAATACTTCGCCGGACTTTTCAAGGTCTCCGGGTATTTTCCGATCTACGACCTTGTGACAGAGGCTTACGCTGTCTTCAGGGTCTTTGAGACACTGGGGGACGAAGAGGCGGCCCTGGTAAAGATCCTCGAAGCGGTCAAGGAGTTCGAAGGGGCCGGATACAACAGCATCAGGGACTTCCTTGACTTCGCAGGCGACAGCGACAGCGGCGAGTCAGAGTGGAATATGGATGTCCCCAAGGCCCTTGACGCTGTCAAGGTGATGACGATCCATAAGGCAAAGGGGCTCGGATTCCCCGCAGTTATTGTACTTCTCTATGAAGGCAGGAACAGGGGGTTTGACTATATCATAGAGGAGGAGGAAGATGGAGTGCGGCTGCTCAAGATCAACAAGAAGACCATGGTCAGCGATCCCGCGTTCGAGAGGTTGTATGAGGAGGAAGCGACAAAGGAAAATGTGAACAGGCTAAACAACCTGTACGTAGGATTCACGCGGGCAAAAGAAGAGCTCTACGTAATCGGGGTAAAGGGCGGAAGCGAGACATTTCCCTTCGATCTCCTTCCCGCAAGCGACTTTGCGGCCGCGCTAAAACCTGACAGGTGTGACATTCCTGCCGCAAAATCTTCCGAGGTCTTCAGTGTAAGACATCACCCTAAACAAGTAGAAGCAGGGCTCAGAACGGACGAGATGATAAGCGTCCGAGGAGAGAGCGAGGGGAGAATTCATCCACAGGGTCATTTCCCATGTGGAGTATCTGCATGATGACATGGAAAGCGTGCTTGAGAAGATCATCAGAAAAGTAACCGTAGAAACAGCGTCAGAGTCAGACGCGGAGGGAGTGAAAGACCTTCTTCTTCGCCTATTCGGACGCAAGGAGATTGCGACCTACTTCGAGCCCCGTTTCGGGAGAGAGGTGAAAAGGGAGCAGGAATTCTCGGATGAGGAGGGACATCTCTTTAGGATGGACAGAGTCGTGATCGACCCCGAAAGGGTCACGATCCTGGATTTCAAGACCGGGGGAGAAGGTTGGGCTGAGGAGAAATACAGCGCACAAATGAGAAAATATATGAAGATCGCGAAGGACATTTATCCCGGCAGACTCCTGGAAGGCAGGATCGTTTATATAGACCTCGGAGAAATCAGGGCACATGAGTAACACGCTGATCGTAGGTCCTGCAGGAAAACCTTATCGAAAAGACAGCAGGCCTTATTGGCCCTCACGGGAAAGACTACTCTCGGAACCTTGTCGTGTTTCCAGGCAGAAGACCGGCACATTTCCTTCGAAGGGAATTAGCACAAAAGGGAGAAGGCAGCTTCATACCTCCCCTGATCCTTTCCATAGACGGATTCATGGATTTCGTTACGGAAGCCGTATACCCCGCGAGGGATGTGGAGACGGTCGATGCCATTGCCATCCTCTACCAGATCCATAAGAGCGCCCCGAAACCCCTTGGGGGAGAGATGTTCCTCACCCTCGATAGTTTCTTTTCCCTTGGAATAAAGCTTTTCACGGACATTGAGGAGCTCTATATCGAGGGGGTGCCTCCTGCCATGGTAAAGGAAATCCAGCCCTTCACCGATGAAGTGATACCCAAACATGCGCTGGCGAGACTTCAATCATTGCATTTTTTCTACGAGACCTTTTACGAGAAAATGTCCCAATTGGGCATGGCGACCAGATCTATGAGATACCGCATGGCAGAGAGGGTCCTCGAAAGCGGCATTGACAGGTTTGAAAAGGTGGTATTCGCGGGATTCTATGCGTTGACCAGAAGCGAGAAGGACCTCTTCAGGAAGCTGCTGCCGAACAAAAAAGTACTCTTCATATTCCAGGACGGCCCCGGCCTAGGAGATCGGCTCTCGGAACTGGGAATAGAAACCGGGAATGCCGGACCGTCTCGACCCTGAGCCGGAAATCCATTTTTACAGCAGCCCCGATACCCACGGCCAGGTCTTCGCCCTTGGAAGTATTCTCAGGGGAAACTCGGAGAAAAAAATATTGTCCGACGAAAGAACCACAATCGTACTGCCGTCTTCAGAGACGTTATTCCCCCTTCTCCGGCAGGGAATGACCTGTATAGACAAGGACGCTTTTAACATTTCGCTTGGATATCCATTGCACAGGACGCCGGTCTTCGGCTTTCTTAACAATCTCATGGAGTTGATCGGCTCCATGGAAGACGACCGTATTTACGTCCCCGACTATATGAAATTCGTGCTGCACCCGTACATGAAGAATATTTACTGCAAGGGGAACGCCGAGATCACAAGGATCATATTTCACACCGTAGAGGAGATACTCCAAAAATCGAGGACCAGAATGTTTGCGACCCTGTCGGAGATGGAGAACGACGAAAGGATACTCAACGGTATCGAGGGCAAGCTTCGCCAGGAAGAGGAAGGCATGACCAGGGCTGAGATCAGGGGACACTTAAGGATGGTCCATCTCAATACAATTGAGAAATTTCTCTCCTTCAGGGACATCGGGGACTTCGCCGCAAAATGCACCGAACTTCTCACATTTGTCCTCAATAACAGTACCGCGAGACTTCATCCTCTCTTCTACCCTTTTTCGGAGTCCTTCATAAGGGCCTTGGACACAGTCTCCAAATCCTTGATGAAGGACATGTCGTTTGCGGACAGGACAAGCTACTTCACCTTTGTGAGAAAATACATTATGATGGGTCATGTGCCCTTTCCCGGCACCCCGCTCAAGGGTGTCCAGATCCTCGGGTTCCTTGAAACGAGAAACATCAGGTTCGACACTGTGTTTATTCTCGATGCTAATGAAGAGGTGATCCCGGACACCTCTAAAGAGGATACGCTTCTGCCTTTCAAGGCACGGGAGATCCTGAAACTGCCTACCTATTTGGACAGAGACAAACTGTCGGCCTATTATTTCGATAATCTCGTGAGAGGCGCCAAGGAAGTCCATATTTTCTTTGTAGAGAATGATACCAAGGAGAGATCGCGCTTCGTAGAAAGTCTCCTATGGGAAAGACAGAAAAGGGACAGATCTACCAGAGCAAGCGACTATGTGCAGGCTGTCCAGTACAAAGTAAAGCTCGGGAACGATACCCCTACGAGCATTCCTAAAACCGACAGGGTAGTCGAGCTTCTTGAAAGATTTCACCTACAGTGCCACGACCCTTGACACATATCTCAATTGCCCGCTTCAGTTTTACTACCGTTACGTGCTTGATCTCGGGAAGAAGGAGGAGATCACGGGGGAAATCGAAAGGGCCGATGTCGGCAAGTTCGTCCACCGCGTTCTTTCATCATATTTCTCAAGAAGGCTCAATAGAGTTCTCAAAGAAGCGGATATCGATCTGGAGGAGATGGACAATTTGATCGGCGTCCTTTTCGGCAGGGAATATGGCACTAACCTTACCGGCGCCGTGTACCTTCTGAAGGCCCAGATCAAAGCACACCTGAGAGACTATCTCAGCAAATACCGCATACCCTCCATCAAGGAAAAGAAGGTGACGCTTATCGGGGTGGAAGAGCCTATCGAAGCAACTCTCAGCTCCTACAAGCTCAAAGGCCGGCTGGACTTAATCGAAAAAAGGGACGATAAGATCTGCATAGTCGATTATAAAAGTGGTTCCTATGCAAAGAACCTGAAGATCAATTTCAACAAGCTTGATCCTAAGGACAGGGCTTCCTGGGATGGGGCCGTCGGCAGCCTCCAGCTCCCTTTTTATCTCATCCTCTATTCTATGCGCCACGGCACAAAAATAGAGGACCTCAGAGGAATGTTTTTGCTTCTCGGCCGGTCATTGATAAACAAAGAGATTGAACTTCCTTTGTTCGATACGGATGATGAGATTTCGAAATTTGATGGATTAAGAACGGTGATCTTGGGCCTTCTGGAAGAGATCGTTGACTCGGCGGTCCCATTTGCCGCCACCTCGAACAGAAAGAAAAGTTGTCCGAAGTGCGACTTCCAGTATATGTGCGGAACACAATGGGTAGCCGATAGGCCGGGGATCTAGATTCGTTCCAGCGTCCTCATGAGGGCCTCGGCCTTTTTTAAACTCTCCATGTATTCACGCAGAGGGTCCGAATCGGCAACGATACCCGCACCCGCCTGTATATATGCCTTCCGGTCTTTTATGAGGAAAGTCCTTATTACAATATTAAGGTCCATGGCCCCGTTAAAACCCACATATCCTATCGAGCCGGTATATGGCCCCCTCCTGACCGGCTCGATCTCATCTATGATCTCCATACATCTGACTTTTGGAACACCGGTTATCGTCCCTCCGGGGAATGTCGCCCGTATTACATCGAAACAATCTTTACCGGCTGCAAGACGTCCCGTCACGTTTGAGACAATGTGCATGACATGTGAATAGTCCTCTGTCGCCATAAACTCATCGACCCGGACCGTGCCGTAATCGGACACCTTTCCTATATCGTTTCTTTCCAGGTCTATCAGCATGATATGCTCGGCCCGCTCTTTTTCATTGAGCAGTAGTTCAGCGCGCATCATCTCGTCCCCTGCCGAAGTGTCGCCCCTCGGCCTTGTTCCCGCTATCGGCCTCGTATCGATCACACCTTCCCTTACCCTCACAAGCCTTTCCGGAGAGGAACCGGCGATCTGGTAGTCGCCGAAATCGATAAAGCAAGCAAAGGGTGACGGGTTGATCTCCCTGAGAATTTCATATATGCTCCAGGGGTCCCTGCTCCCTATTTCAGCGCTGAGACGAAGAGACAAGTTTGCCTGAAAGATGTCCCCTGCTGCGATGTATTCCTTGGCCCTCTTTACCATCGCCACGTACCGGTCTCTTCCAGTGTCATGCACGATCTCTATCGCCGGGTCGTGAGCGCACGAGGTCGTGACCCTTTCCTCATCGGAAAGGGCTTTTTGTCTAATCCTTGCCTCTATCGTGTCGAGGACTTCTTGCGCCTCTTTTATGCATTGGTTTTTGTCCACCCCGATTTCCGAATATCCCAGGGCGGTATTCCTTGCGCCGGGGCAGAGTATTATCCAGCTTTTGTGTTTCAGGTGGTCAAAGGCCACAAGCCTGTCAATCATAAAGAAGTGCGCCTCGGGCAGATGAAGATCGTCTTTTGCGTTGTGCGGCAGATTCTCACAATACTTCACAAAATCGTAGGTAAACATCCCTACTGCCCCGCCTTGAAAAGGAGGCAGGCCGGCAATTGGATGCTGCTTGTAGCCGTTAAGCAGTTCCCGGAGCCGGGACAAAGGTCTTCTGGAAGATACGGTCTTTTTCCCCCCGAACTCTATCCCGATAATGCCATCCTTGACCTGCACTGTCAAGTAGGGCTCGAAGCCGACAAAAGAATACCTGGCCGTCTGTGAAGAACCTTTGACACTTTCGAGAAGGAAACTGTTTGCCGTTCGCAGCTTGCGGTAGACAATGTCCGGGTTCTCGAAGGGTATCTCTTTGAACAGGGGGGAGAATATCTTTCGGCATGGCAGTGGGAAAGATCTACGCCGACTGCATTTCTGCAGTAATCAGTTCAATCGCTTTAATCGGATCGGGCCGGCTCAATATCGCCCTGCCCATCACAATATAATCGGCGCCTTCTCTTAGGGCTTCCCGCGGGGTCATCGTCCTCATCTGATCGTCTATAGCAGCCCATGAAGGTCTGATGCCCGGTGTAATGATAAGAAACCCTCTGTCGCAATGGCCCCTTATCATCGCAGCCTCCCTGCCGGAGGCAACGACACCGTCAAGACCGGCCTTGAGAGAAAGTCCCGAGAGATGTCTGATATGGGTATTTAGGCTATGCTGAATGCCGACCTCATCCCTCAGGACTTCGCGCGACATGCTTGTAAGTACGGTCACCCCGAGAATTCTCGGTCTGTCGATGTTCTCCCTGAGACAGACATTCACCACATCGTCCCTGCATTTCTTCATCATGTCAAGCCCGCCCGATGCATGCACGTTGAACATGAAGACCCCTAATCTTGCAGCGGTGATACCGGCCTTTGAAACGGTATTCGGTATGTCGTGGAACTTAAGGTCGAGGAATACCTTTCTTTCCCTTTTGTGTATCTCACGAATAATGGAAGGACCGGCCGCCGTAAATAGTTCAAGACCAACTTTAAATATACCTATATAACTACTTAATTTATTGACAAGATCTATCGCATAATTTACATCTGAAACGTCAAGGGCAAGAATTAATTTCTCATTAATCTCCATCTTTCCCATCCCTAATGAAATGCTTAAAGACAACTCCTGAAGCTACTTATTATGAAAGGAAAACAACCCCAAAAGCAAGTCTTCCGAGGGAACTCGGTCATATCTTCGGAAGGACAATCCCCTTCTGCGCCTGATACTTCCCCTTCTTGTCGGCATAGGAAGTCTCACAGAGGTCCTTTGCCCCGAGAAAGACGATCTGCGCAATACCCTCGTTGGCATATATCCTCACCGGAAAGGGAGAAGTGTTGGAGACAGAGATTGTGATATTGCCCTCCCATTCAGGCTCAAGGGGGGTAATGTTGACGATAACACCCGACCTGGCATATGTGGATTTTCCAAAGCAGAAGACGAGGACCTCCCGGGGTATCCTGAAATATTCAAGGGACCTGCAAATAACATATGAATTGGCCGGGACCTCACAGACGTCACCCTTGTAATCACGGAACTGAGAGTCATTGAAGTTTTTGGGATCGATAATGCCGCCACCGGGACTCGGCATTTTAAATTCGTCCGATATCCGTATATCGTAGCCGTAAGAACTTACACCAAAGGATATTACGCCCTTCCTGACCTGCTCGTTATTGAAGGGTTCTATCATGCCCTTCTCTGCCATCTCTATTATCCAGCGGTCGTTTTTGACCATATCTCAGAGGAAAGATTCGTCGGGAGATTGCTCGAAGGTCTCTTTGATGAGCTTGAGGGACTCTTCCGCACTGTCCTGTTCAACCTTCTGGAGGGCGAAACCGGCATGCACTAGCACATAGTCTCCGATCCGGACATCTTCCGGCAGAAGCATAAGGTTCACGTCCCTGCGCGCCCCGTACACATCGACCGTTGCAATCATGTCGTCGATTCTGACGATCTTCGATGGAATAGCCAAACACATAGGGATATTATACAGGATTAAGGCTGGATCATACAGAGTTTTTTGAAAGGAAGATGAAATGAGAAATCTCCGGAGGTCTTCAAAACAGAGACAATACAAAAAAAGTCCGCGGAAAGACCTACTTAATCCTCTTAGAAATTATCTTGAATTCCTCTGTCCCTGCCTTTTCAAGAAGTTGAAAAAGCACGGTCTCTGTGCAGGTAATGACCGCACCGGCGTCCCGCATGAACTCGATGGCCGTATCGAAGTCCTCCTTTGTCCTCGAGCAGGTCGCATCGCTTACGGCGTGGACCCTATATCCCGCCTCCAATAGACCGATGCATGTCTGTAAGACACAGACGTGTGTCTCCATTCCTACGAGGATGATTTTCTTCTTTGCTGTTGCGGAGAGCCTGTCTATAAATGAGGGACCCTTGCAGCAGCTAAAGGTAACCTTCTCAAGCGGCTCATAGGGGTGAAGGGCCTCCTTAATCTCGCTAACAGTGGGACCGAGTCCCTTCGGATACTGTTCATTAAGGATAACGGGGATATCGAGGAGTTTCGACAACTCGATCAGGTGCAGGCAATTGTCGACGACCTTCTTCCTCTCCCCCATCACCGCAGCCAGCCTCTCCTGAATATCGACGATAACCAAAACAGCTTCACTCTTTTCAAGAAAAAACTTGTCCATCTTCACCTCGCATTATCGCCCGATATTCTAACAATCTGCCAATAAAAAAGGAAACAGGCCTTTGGGCCTGCTGCCCTCATAGGTGCATCCTGAAAAAACCTTACAATCTCTCTTTCACAAGATCAGCGACTACCGAAGGGTCAGCAAGCGTCGAAGTGTCACCCAGTTCCTCCACCTGTCCCTTGTGTTTAATGAGTAGGTTCCTTGCTCCCTCAACTCTTCGGCAGGTTGTCCAGAGACCATTCCATGGGGCTGAGCAGCGTGTATCCCATGTCCTTCAGTTTTCTTTTCACTTTGGCCGCATTGACGGTTAACAAGTAGGGGAAAACAGCCCGTTTCCCATCTTCCCAATGCTTGGCAACAAGTATGCTCCCAAAAGATACGCCCTCTTCGGTAACGGCATCCACGATTTTCTTCATTTGCCCCACACTGTCATCCACAACAAGACACAGGAGAGTTCCGGGCTGTTCGATACCCAGCACACTAATAAAGGCGCGCAGCAGGTCGCGGGTCGAGATAATCCCTATCAATTTCCCCTGCTGATCAACAACCGGGAATGCTCCCTTTTTCATCTTGTGCATCAACAAAAGTGTATCCTCAAGCGTGTTCATGGGGGAAATGGTTATCGGATTTCTCGTCATAAAATCCCCAACCGTTAGCCTGGAAAAGCGTTCCATCTCCTTTGGGTCCGCCAGGCAGGTCGAGAACACAGACGGCAAAGCACTTCGCACATCACGGTCGGTAATAATCCCTATCAAGGTATTATCCTCATCAACCACGGGCAGATGCCTGATAGCATTTTCGTCCATCTTTCCCCTTGCCTCAAGCAAACCGGCTTCTGGCCGAATTGTAATGACCCTTCTCGTCATCGACTTGTCTATAAACATAGTTCCACCCTTCAGGCTTTACTGCCTAACAAGATTTCGACATGATTTGCACTCAGTTCAGGTAACCGGTCCACTGCGTATCCCCCTTCTAAAACAGAGATAAGCCGGCCGCCCGAATATTTGCCGGCCATGCCGACAATATTTTCCATAATCCACGAAAAGCACTCCGTCGAGAGCTTTATATCGGACATGTCATCGTCAATATGGGCATCAAAGCCCGCAGACACAAGAATCACTTCAGGCGCATAGCTTTGGAATGCCGGGAACAGGTCTCTTTGAAGCAATTCCTTATACTCCCTGTCTCCCTGTCCGGGCAATACCGGCGAGTTCAGAGTGAATCCGTAACCCGGGCCTGAGCCTTTTTCGAATTCCCTGCCGGTGCCGGGATAGGCAAATGAAGGATGCTCATGGATGGAATAATAGAACACCGAGGGATCATCATCAAAAATAGTCTGGGTGCCGTTGCCGTGATGGACATCGAAATCAACAATACCTATTCGCCGGACCCCCCATTTGTTCTGGAGATATCTGGCCGCAATAGCGACATTATTGAAAAAACAAAAGCCCATTACCCTGTTGACCTCAGCGTGATGCCCGGGGGGTCTCACCGCACAGAAGGCATTGTCGAGTTTTCCCCCCATAACGAGATCCACTGTATCGAGAATGCCGCCCGCTGCCAGCAGCGCGGTTTCAAAGGTTTCCCTGCATATCCTGTTATCAGGATGATCAAGCATATCCATCCCCCAAACACACGCCTCTTCAAAGCGCATAATGAGTTTGACGCTATGGACAGCTTCAATCCATTCCTGCCTGGCCCGGCTGGCTTTTATGAGGGTCACTTTAGAAAGAAGACCAGTATCTTTAACTCCCCGGTAAATTGAGCGGAGCCGTTCGGGCGATTCCGGATGTTCGGGTCCCGTAATGTGCAGAAGAAAGCGTTCATCGTAGAGAAACCCTGTCCTTCTCATGTTAAACACGTTTCCTTCCCGAATCGGAAAATGGCTGGACCGAAAGCCTTAGGCAGCGATACCTGTGAGGAGTCGCGGCACGCATTGCTCCTGGACGGGAACGCCCCTCATGTTTTAAATAAAGGGGCTGGAAAAACTTCTCCAGCCCCTTCCCTTGCATTTTAGCACCCAGTAACTACCTTTGGAACTGTTCCTCTATTGTATCTTTTTCGAGACTAAAACTCTACTGGGCTTTCAGCTACCATTTTCATTATCGCCTCGACAATCTCCGGATTTGCCAATGTCATCACATCGCCTACATCCGTGCCGTTGGAAATAGCCCCAAGTACGCGACGCATGATCTTTCCCGAACGGGTCTTGGGCATATCAGGCACAATCCAGACTTTCCTCGGCCTTGCGATGGCGCCGATTTCCCTGACCACACACTGTGATATTGCCTTTGCGATTTCGCTGCTCGCCTTCTTTCCCGGTTTCAGCGCAATATACAGATCCGGCTCCTTGCCTTTGATTTCATGTTTAACAGGCACAACAGCCGCTTCCGCAACATCCGGGTGGGTCAGAGCAGCGGATTCAATCTCTTTGGTGCCGAGTCTGTGACCGGAAACGTTGATAACATCGTCGATTCTGCCGAGGATGCGGACATAGCCGTCCGCAGCCATAACCGCGGCATCACCGGTAAGATACGGCCAATCCTGCCACCTCTTGCTCTTGGGGTCTTTGCAGTATCTTTCAAAATAGACCTTGACAAAACGGTCGCGGTCTCCCCATATGGTCTGGAACATGCCGGGCCACGGGTTCTGTATACAGATATTGCCTGCCTTGCCGGATCCCGCCGGGACTACGTTGCCGTCGTTGTCATAAATAATCGGATGGATACCCGGCACGCCGGGGCCGGCACTGCCTGGCTTCATGGGTTTAAGTGCAGGGATTGTGCTGCATAGGAAACCGCCGTTTTCAGTCTGCCACCATGTGTCCACGATGGCAGCTTCGTTTTTGCCGACCTCGTGATAATACCATTTCCAGACTTCAGGCTCAATCGGCTCACCGACGGTTGTCATGTGTTTGAAGTGGTAATTGTATTTTGCGGGCTCGTCGGGACCGACCTTCCTCAACGCTCTGATGGTGGTAGGTGCGGTATGGAAGATGTTGACATCCAGGTCCTGGGCAATCCTCCACGCTCTTCCTGCATCCGGATATGTGGGGACGCCTTCGAAAATAACGCTGGATGCACATAATGCCAACGGACCGTACACGATATAAGAATGACCTGTGATCCAGCCGATGTCGGCCATACACCAGTATACGTCTTCAGGATGGATGTCCTGAATGTATTTCGATGTCCCGGTTACATAAGCAAGATAACCGCCGGTGCTGTGCTGTGCTCCCTTGGGCTTTCCGGTGGTGCCGCTGGTGTACATAAGAAAGAGCGGCGCTTCGGCAGGCATTGGGACCGGGGCAATCCTTACGCCATAATAATTTTTCAGCAGGTCGTTGATAATGAAATCACGGCCCTCTACCATCGGGGTCGCAGCTGAATATTTGCCGGGGTAGCGCTGCCATATCAAGACCTTTTTGATCTTCTGTCCATCTATTGCTGCCTGTTCAATAGCAATATCGGCCTTTTCCTTGTGATCTTGAATCTTCCCGGCCCTGAAATACGCGTCCATCGTTATCAGGTATTCGCTCCCTGAGTCAACAATCCTGTCAGCGCAGGCCTTGCCGCTGAACCCGCCGAAGACCTGTGAGTGTATAATGCCGAGTCGCGCGCAGGCGAGCATGGTGACAGCGAGTTCGGTCACCATCGGCATATGGAGCGTTACCCGGTCTCCTGCCTTAAGACCGCAGTAATCCCTAAGGATTGCTGCGAACTCATTCACCCTCACATACAGCTCCTGGTAGGTGACATGCTCCACTTTGTCAGTCTCAAGCTCCGGTACGAAGTGGATCGCTGTTTTGTTTTTATTCTTTGCAAGATGTCTGTCAACACAGTTGTAACTTGCATTGATCAACCCGCCTTTGAACCACTTAAAGCAAGGGGCATCGCTGGTATCGAGTATCTCATCCCAATACTTATACCATGTCAAAAGGTCTGCATACTCCTTGAAACAGTTTGGAAAGTTCTCCAGACTGAACCGGTCATAAACCGTTTCATCAGTCATGTTCGCCTGGGCAATGAATTTTGTGGAAGGATAGAAGAATTGCTCTTCCCCCCAATGCACCGCAATCTCGGCTTCGGATGTTTCTACACCCTCCTTCATGAGGTCTTTCTCTTTTTTCTTAATTTCTGCCATTGCAATCATTCCTCCATCAGATTTGTATTTTGCTCATATGAGTAATTTTAAAGATTCCTATTCGGAATTTCTGCTGCCGTTTCAAGTTTAGAATCCCAGATGGGTCTTGCAGTAATCCTGACAAGAATGACCGCGATTATCAGCACTGCACCCGACATATAGAATGCATAATCAAGACTGCCGGTAACGTCTTTAATGGTGCCGCCCAGTCTTGCCATAAAAAAGCCGAGCCCCCATCCCAGAAACACCAGCCCGTAATTCATGCCGAGGTTCTTTGAGCCGTAGAAATCTGCAGTCATGGCCGGCAGCAGCGCAAGTCCGCCGCCGTACTGCCAGTATGCAATGCCTACCGCCAGGAACAGCAGAAAGACACTCTTGGATGCGATAATGCTCGGCATCGCAAAGAGACAGAGGGCCGAAACAACACAGTTGACGGTATATGCATTCGCTCTGCCTAATTTATCAGAATACACACCGGTCCCAACTCTTCCCAAGGCATTGATCGCACCGCCGAAAGAGGCGAGTATCCAGGCATTCGCAACAAGGAAAGGTATGCCTTTGGCGGTTGAGGCCAGTATGCCCGCTGCGTTTGCAATGATGAGAAGGCCGGATTGCACCGAACCGATGAACAGGACGACGAGCGCATAGAACTGCCATGTCTTGGTCATTTCCCCAGCGCTCCAGTTATGTGTCGTCTGCTTCTTCGCTTGGGCAGCTGCAGCCGCGCCCCCACCGGGCGGTACATAGCCGGTAGGCGGCCAGGAGAGTAATTGACCTGCTATGATGACGACAACGGCAAACATAATGCCCAATCCGATGAAACTGCCGGAAATCCCGTAATTGTCTATAAGGTATGTAGCGAGCGGGGAGATGTAAAGGGCCGCGCCTCCGTACCCTCCCACAACCAGGCCGGCAATAAGCCCGCGTTTATGAGGACCGAACCATTTCAGGGCAGCCGGAGTCGGAGCGGCATACCCGATACCCATACCGATTCCACCCAGGATCCCGAATCCGATGATAAGACCCGTATAGCTTTTCATTAGACCCGAGAGTATGCAACCGGCAGCAAGGCACAGCCCGCCGAGAGTAGCGCCGACTTTAGGACCGTATTTGTCCTGGATGCGCCCCCCGGGTATCATGAACAACGCAAAAATAATGACACAGAGAGAAAATGGGGTTGCGGCCTCAGCGTTGGTGAGAAAGGTCCATCCCTCGTTGATTCCGGTCATGGGACTGCCTGCATTTTTTACATTGATCAACGCCTTTGCCCAGACGCTCCAGGCATACAAAATGCCTAGACAAAGGTTAATCGCGGTGCCGGCAAAGGTAACGACCCATGCCCTCCCCGGAACTTTGTTTTCTTGTTCTGCCATCTTATCCTCCTTAGAGAATGTTATAGTGATTCCTCATCCTTCTGCCCAAAGCACTCTAAAATATTCATACCGAACCCTTCCCGTATCACCACCTCCTTTCAAATTCTCAGTCAATCTTACCATATCCCCCTTTCCTTAGCATCCCTTCGAACGTCAGAGTACTCATCTCCTGTCTTCTCACCAGATGAGCGGCTTATACCGCTCAATGATGATGCCTTGCAGTCTGGTTATAAAGTGAAAGGATTCCTTCATCATCGTCTTTTCGAGATTGCTCAGACTGTTAGGGTTGATAAAATTGTCCGGCTCCTTTCCGGACTCGATCTGCGCAAACTGGTGCTGTATCCTAAGGAGCATCATGAACTCGAAAGTATGCACAAATTCGTCGGCGAATTCCTTCACGATCGTATGCCTTTCCCTAAGCGCCGACAGTCTTTCGAGAGTCGACGTCTCCGTGAGACCCTTTTCAAGACTAAAAAGTCTCGCCATATCTACGAGAGGGGCTATGCCCTTGACCTTCAGATTTAGCTCATCCTTATGATCCCCGCCTTTCTCAACGATAAAAGACTTAAAGAACCCCACCGGCGGCGTGTTTTTTATGATCATGTTGGCCATATATCCAAGAAATATCATCTGTCCTTCCAGGAGAGAGCTGAGAGAGTCCCAAAGAGATTCGGCGAGGCTGAAGTCACCATAGAGCGGCCTGAAATCGAAAAATATGAGGGACTTCAAGACCGTCTCGGGCGTAGGTGAATACACCCACGTGGAGAAATATCTCTTCCATACCCTAAGCGGCTGGCACCATTCGGGGTTACTCGCCATGTAATTGTCACGGCAGCGGGGAAAACCGCATTTCAAAAGATTGTCCCGGACGAAGGCCGAAAAAACAGTGAAATAGGTCCTGGCTTCGGCCTCTTCGCCCTCAGTCAGGGGGTCTGCGTAAATGATCGCATTGTCCTGGTCAGTCCTAAACGTCTGCTCCTTCCTCCCCTCGCTCCCGAAGACGATCCAGCAGTAGGGCAATGGCGGTTTGCCAAATTCCTTCTCCGCGTTCTTAATTATCTTTTTTACAAGCCGGTCGTTGATTTCGCTAATGATACGGGCGATGTTGCTCGCCTTCGCCCCCTCTTTCAGAAGCAATCCCACGATCTCATGCGTCTTCTTGGCCGCCGCAATTAGGTCTTCGATCGTCTGCCGGCTCTCTATTTCCCGCGCAAGCGAGATCGGAGAATTCCCCTGAAGCATCATAAGGTCATGGTTCGTCACGATCCCTTTGAGCCTCCCCTCGTCGACGACAAGAAGATGGTGTATGTTATACCGTATCATTTTAAGCAATGCCTCAAAGCAGTAATCACGCGCCTCCGTTTTTATGAGAGAGACGCTCATAATGCTGCTTATCGTGTCCGTCACCAACCTGCCCTTGGACACCACCTTGTCTCTGAGGTCTCTGTCAGTGACGATACCGGTCGGCACCCCATCTGCATCGACCAGTACAAGCGAACTGTTCTTGTTATGAGACATCATCTCGGCACCCTCTCTAATAGTGATTTCCTGGGGTGCGGTCATGACCTTCTTTGTGGCGACCTCTCCTACGGGGGTCGTAAAGAGGGGTTTGTCGCCCCCCCCATAAAGGAGACTCTTGTTATGCATCTCCTCATACGTCTTGTCGATAAACTTATTTAAGAAAGACTTTAAAAAAAATTCCGTAAAGAAGGCGTGGGAATCAACCAGTTTCAGCATAACGTCCCTGCTGATCAGATAGCAGACGGTATCTTCGACGGCAAAGACATTGGCCCTCGATTTGTCGCCTCCGATCAGGGACAGCAGACCGAAAGGATCTCCCTCACCCCTGTAATCGATAAGCACCTCTTCGTCTTTGTCAGGCCTAATAAAGACCTTGACCCGCCCTTTTTTGATAATCCTGAGATACTCACTGGGGGGCCCGTCCTGGTGAAGAATAGTTGTTCCCTTAGGGTAAAACTCCATCGAGACGTTTTCGGCGATGTTGCGCAATGAGCCGTCGTCCAGAAACTGAAAAGGCGGCAGATTCTTCAAGAAATTTATTACATCTTCCGTAATCAACGTACCTGGAAAATGCAATCAACGTGCCTAAGGTCACGAGGAAACATAAAAAGTGAGATTTCTTTTTATTTCAGAAGGGTTAAAGAAGACAAGCAAAGTTATCTTCTCAAGGTGGGGTAAAGTCTGGGATTTAGACCACGAAAGCTATGCTACTTTATGTAGCGCAGCCAATTTATAGACTAAAAAAGCATTTAAGTTCAACGTGTTTTGTCATGTCACGAAAGGTTACAGCAAGCCTCTTAAACGTATAATAAAGTAACATATCTCTATCTTCTTGAAATTCCCCATTTTTTTCTCTTCTCCCACAAAGACTTTCTCGTAATTCCGAGCAAGTTTGAAAGCTTTTGTTCGCCATAGCTATGCTGGTACCTCAATATGAATTCCTTGGTGTAATCCTCAATAGAAAGTACCTTTTCGATCGATTCAGAAGAAAAAGTGGAGACCCCCTTCATCCCCTCCGGCAGGTGCTCGGGAAAGATAGTATTACTGTCCGTAATAAGCACGGCCCGCTCTATAATATTCTGCAACTCCCTCACATTCCCGGGCCAGTAGTACCCTGTAAGAAGTTTGAAGGTGGCATCGTCGATAAACTTCACGTTCTTGCCTATATCACCGGCATATCTGCTCAGGAAATGCCTCGCGAGGATTATTATGTCCTCCTTTCTCTCCCTTAAGGGAGGCAAGGTGAGCGTCATGACATTGATCCGAAAGAAAAGGTCTTCCCTGAATGTGCCCTCCCTGACCACCCTTGCGATGTCCTTATTTGTAGCGGTGATGAATCTTATATCAACCTTTCTGGATTGCACACCGCCCAGAGGTCTGATTTCACGGTCGTCGATCACTCTCAGGAGCTTCGCCTGAAGAGAAAGATCGAGGTCCCCGATCTCATCGAGAAATACGGTACCGCCATCCGCTTCTTCAAAGAGCCCCCTTTTTGAACTGACAGCACCTGTAAAGGCCCCCTTTACATAGCCAAAGAGCTCAGATTCAACCAGGTTTTCAGGGATAGCGCTGCAATTGATAGGGACAAAAGGATTATTTCTCCTGGACCCGTTGAAATGTATGGCCCTTGCAAATAATTCCTTTCCCGTTCCGGTCTCCCCTAGTATAAGCACATTGCTTCTTGCGTCGGCATACTTCTTTACCTCTTCGATCAAGTGGGTGATCACCCTGCTTTCCCCTACAATTTTTTCAAAATCGTAACGCTCCTCTATCTGTTTCTTCAAAATAGCGTTCTCCGAACGCAAGGACCTCTCGCGGAGGGCGTTTCTTACTATCCTCTTGATCTCTTCGTGGATAATCGGCTTGACTATATAATCGTAAGCGCCTGCCCGTAACGCCTCGACCGCTGTCTCAAGTGAGGCATACGCCGTCATAATAATCACTATCTGTTCCGGATTTTGCTCCCTGCACTTTTTGAGGAGCTCGATGCCGTTCATCCCGGGAAGGATGATATCGCTGATAATCAGGTCGTATATCCTGCCATCCACCATCTTCAGCGCCGTCTCGGCATTATCGGTCACATCCGATTCGTACCCCTCCCGAAGAAAGACGCGTTTCAGCGACTCCCGCAAAGTCTCTTCGTCTTCGATTATCAATAATCTTTCAGCCATCGTTGTCCCTTCTCACTTCCATCTGAGGTTTTTTATTATAACCGGAGAAAGTATCGTAGTCAGCAATGAAACCAGTACTATCCCAAAATAGATGTCCTGTCTTATCGCACCAGGCGATAGCACACTACCCAGCGGAAGGCAAGTCAAGCTTCCCATGAGTGCGGGTATTATAAAGCATTGTCCGTCTGTTGGGAAATAGTGCCGACCGCGTACTGTACGTTTAGGAAAGGCAGGGGCCGCCTTGCGCCTATTTCCCGCAGAAACTTTCAGGAAGAAGCCTGTTCCTCCACAGGAAGATCGATCGTAAAGGTCGTTCCCTTGCCCTTTTTGCTCGTCACTGAAATAGTGCCGTTATGCTCCCTGATTATGCCATAGCATATGCTCAGTCCGAGGCCGGTGCCCTTACCAAACGGCTTTGTAGTAAAGAAGGGATCGAATATCCTGTCGATGATCACATCGTCTATTCCGACGCCGGTATCGCTGAAGACAATTTCGACGGAGTCTCCTTTGCGCTTCATCGACACGATGAGCTTCCCCTCCTCGGGCATCGCGTCTATTGCATTGAGCATAAGGTTCAGAAACACCTGTTGCACGCGATCGGGATTTATACTCAGCATAGGGATAGTCTCGTCGATGTTTGAAACAAGCTGGATGTTTTTAAACCTCTTGTCGTATCTAACCAGATTGATCGTCCTGTCCAGGATCTCTGAAACGTTCGATCTGACCTTTTCCCTCGATGATGTCCTGGCAAAATCGGCGAGGCTGCGGACTATCTTGGCTATCCGCTCTATGTGATTGTTGATTGTCTTGAGAGATTCCGCGAGAAAAATTCCGTCCTCAGACGCCTCTGCCGCTTTGCTGTCGTTTGCAGTCGCCGCCCAGTTTCCTTCGTACGTGTCGTGGCTGAAAATACCTATCTTTAAAGACCTGATCTCCTGCACGAGAGAAGATATCGAGGCAAGGGGATTGCCGATTTCATGTGAAATGCCGGCGGTCAACTTTCCGATACTCGCAAGTTTGGACGACTGAAGGAGCTGTTCCTCCATCTTCTTTTTTTCCGTAATGTCTTCAAGGATGACCACAAACCCTCCCGAAGGGTCCTTGAAAGGGCTGATGTTTATCTTAAAAGTCTGCAGAGAAGGCGTTTGAACGGTCAATTCACCCTGTTCGTTTTGCAGAAAAGCCTTTTTCGGCACCCAGGGCATAAGTTCAGTCACCGGCCGGTTGAAGGCTTCCCTCTTTTTTATCCTCGTGATATTGCCGATTTCTTTGTTCCAATACTTCACCATCAATGCCGAATCAATTGTAACGATCCCCAGGGGAGCGCTCTCGATAATATTTTCGCTGAACTCCTTTAGGTAAGCCAGGTTCCTGTTTGCCTCGGCGAGTTCCTGCCGGGACAATCTCAGCGTCTCGGTCATCTGTTTTATCGAGCTCGAAAGCTCCCCCCTCTCACTTTCCGTCAGGGTCAGTTTATCCTCGAAGATAATCGTCGCTATCGCAGAGCCGAGCGCCCCCGACAACACTCTCTCAGCCTCATCTTTGAGCTTGATAAGTTCCTCGCTGGAGATGGATTCCTTCCGTATACCGTTGCGAACAATAAAATGGTCCACGATTTCCAGCGATTCCCTTCTCCCCATATACTGCCCCAGGACCTCGGTGATCTGCTGGATACTATAGTTGCCTTTTGAAGGCAGCATCTTCGGGGAATAGAACTCAACGAACAGGAGAGACTGTTTCTGCTCCTCCTCATTCTGCCGCGTAAAAATAGAAATCCCAACGTAAAAAGCCAGATTAAAAAAGAGGCCCCAGAAGAGCGAATTGCTCCACTTATCGAACCCTTTTACCCCGAAAAGCGCATGGGGGTTAAGCATCTCGGAATGAAGCAAATAGCCGAACAGGCCTTTTTCGGTGATAACGCCTGATTTTAAGAGCGCAGGCATCAAGAGGGTATAAAACCATATCGTGAAACCAGCGATGATCCCGGCTGAGGCCCCGTTCTTGTTTCCTCTCTTCCAGAAAAGCCCGATGATCATCGCCGGCGCAAATATCGTCACGGCCTCGAAAGACTTCAGGCCAATATCGACAAGACTTTCGAATTCACCAATCGAAATCGCGAAAAAATAGCCTAAAAAAACGCACACAAGGATTATAACCCTCTTTAGGTTCAGTATAATGGCCGGGAACCCTTCCATCGTGTTGAACCTGTAAATTGCAGGCATCACCAGATTGTTCATCACCATCGTGCTCAAAGCCAGGGACTCTACAATCACCATGCCCGTTGCAGCAGAAAAACCCCCTATAAAGACAATCAGGGCAAGGACGGACGCATTCTGCCCGAGAGGAATAGAAAGCACAAAATTGTCCGCGTTCGTCTGGCTTCCGCCGAGAAGAAGGCCGCCGAAGGCAACGGGGATCACAAAAATATTAATAAGGAAGAGATACAGAGGAAACAGCCACATCGCCTTCGATACATGAGACACATCGGAGTTTTCGACCACGGCAACATGGAACTGCCTCGGCAGGAACATGATCGCCATCATCGACAAAAAAAGAAGCGAGGCCCACTCCTTGTAACTGACGGTAGTGCCGAGATGAAGCAGTTCGCGGTATTGCGAGCCTTTTATCCTCGCGAAAATGTCAGAAAAACCGTCGAACATGCCGTAGGTAACGAAGATCCCGACGAGAAGGAAGGCAAGGAGCTTGACGATGGATTCAAAGGCAACGGCAAAGATAAGACCTTCATGCCTCTCAGAGGAATCGAGTCTTCTCGCCCCGAAAATGATCGCAAATATTCCGAGGATGAGCGTGATAAACCATCCTGCCACTGCACTCCCTTTCGTCTCTCCCGACAGTATGGTGAAGGTCTTGATAATGGCCTTAATCTGAAGCCCGAGGTAAGGGGTGATTCCCACCAGGGCAACAATCGCGACGAGGGCCGATAGAAAAATGGAATTGCCGTAGCGGGACCCGATGAAATCGGATATCGTAGTTATCCTGTTTTCCTTTGCGATAATAATGATCTTTCTCAGGACGACCAGCCATAAAGAGGCCATGAGAGTCGGTCCCAGATAAATAGTAAGAAAAGACAGACCTGATGTGGCGGCCTTGCCCACGCTTCCGTAAAAGGTCCATGAAGTGCAATATACGGCCATCGATAACGCATATACGTAGGGGTTTGATACTATGCTCCTGCCGGACTTCTCTCTCCTGTCGGCATAATACGCGATCAGAAAAAGAAGGCTCAGATAGCCCAAAATAAAGATGAAAAGGAGCCAGCCCTTAAACACGCCCGCTGCCCTGTTTATTCATCTTTTTTATGACCGTGCCGACGACGATGATAAAGGCCCCCCAGACAATGAACAGATATTGCGGGAGGGAAAGGTCGAAGATCTCGAGGAAAGGCCAGTTAAAAAGAAGTACTCCGAAAAAAAAGAGGGAAAACCATAACTCTTTATTACCCATTACTCAAATGTATCACGCCGGGCCCCAACTTATCAATATCGTTTACTTGTCCCCCGACGTCCCCCGACGCGGGTTGACTGCCCGGCGTCTTCCGTGCTAATTGAGAATATATGAAAAATGAAGACCATCATCTTACGCAAACTGCGAATAAACCCGTGACCTCACTATTTACCATCGGACATTCCAGCCGTCCGGTCTCTGAGTTCATCGAAACCCTGAAGGGCCCTGGAATAGGCGAGCTTTCGCCCTTCTCGGCCGCGGCATCGAGGTCAAAGGACTCGATGTTGCGTTTCCTGTATTCCGCACGTGTGATATACTTTTTATAAATGATCCCGCCCAAGGAATTTATACGGAAGATCCGCCCCTTTTCCTTTTTATCGGAAGACGATCTGGACATCATAGTATCCGGATTGGAAGTCGATCTGTTCGAAAAAGGAAAGACAATCTATAAGAAGGGGCAGGCCTCGGAATACGTGTATGTGATATTCTCCGGACTCATCGGCCTTTTTGACGATGAGGCGGCCATTGATTACCTTTCCAAAGGTGAAATATTCGGCGTTATATCACTTTATGGCAATCTATTGAATTCGACTGTCAAGGCCATCGAGGATACTGTCTGCTATGCAGTGGCTTATCCGCAATTCAAAACGATCTTTGATTCAAATGAAAGATTCGCATCGTTTTTCTCTACTTTACTCAACAGAAGATTCCGCTCGTTCAAGACCATCGCTTCGGACAAGAAGATTCTTGAGGAGGCCTCATTCGTTCTTGAGGTTGAGAAGATACTATACAAAAAGCCTGTTATTGGCGGCCCTGAACTGACGATAGCCGGCGCAGCTTCTGAGATGGATAAGAATTCGGTAAGTTCGATCGTAGTTGTAGACACCAATATAAAACCGATCGGCATATTGACCCATAAGGACCTGAGGAAGGTCTTAATCGGCGGCGACAGATTAGACCCGGTTACGGAGTTCATGTCATCTCCGGTTAAGACAATCAATCTGCAGACGACGATATTCGAAGCGTATACAAAAATGATCGATGCCGGAATAGACCACCTCGTTGTCACTAAGAATGATAAAGTCTTTGGCATAATCACCAGGAAGGACATTCAGATCCACCTCGAACCCTCCTTTTCCATAGTCAAACTGTTCAGAAAGGTTCTCAAGGCGGCTTCCATCGACGAGCTTAAAACAGTCTTCGAAGGTCTCATGGTATCGGTCTCGAAGATTGCGATGACCGGTCCGAATTTCTTCGACTTGACCAGGGTGTTATGCTCAGTTCATGATGCCGTAGTATGCAAGGTCATTCAGATCCTTATCGCTGAACATGCCCCTGCTCAGTTCCTATGGGTTCATATGGGCAGTTCCGGCAGAAAGGAAGAGATCATCGCTACTGATCAGGACAACGCCTTAATCTACCTGGGAGATAATCCTGCTGCACTGGCCAATACTATCAATGAGTCGCTGGCCGAAATCGGCCTCCCCAAGTGCCGTGGAAACTACATGGCATCCAACAGCATGTGGAACCAGCCCCTACCGGTATGGAAAGAGTACTTCACACAGTGGTTTTCAGACCCGATTCCTTATCATCTCCGATACCTCTCTTTGTTTCTGGACATGAGACCGGTATACGGAGAGACAGCCTTATACAATGAATTGCTGGAATCTATAAAACCGGCAGTAAAAGCCGAGGCGGTAAAACTGATGGCTGAGGATGCCATTGAAATCAGGCCGCCACTTGGGATATTCGGAATCCTGGGTCTGCATCAGGGTGTGGACCTGAAGACCTATGCTATTTATCCCATTGTAAACGGTGCGAGGGTTCTCGCCATAGACAGTGGAGTGTGGGGGATAACCAACACCAAGGAAAGGTTGGAGGCGCTGAGTGCCAATATGACGATCAGCAATGAACTGTGCCACGATCTTATCGAGTCGTATGGCTTTCTGCAGGATTTAAGGCTGAGACATCACGCACGGGCAGTGCTGAATAAATCCCAGACAAACAACTTGATAACTGCTAAGGAACTCTCGCATATCGATTTGCTCATATTAAAGGAGTCGCTCAAGATCGTCTCAGAATTTCAGGAGTTCCTGATGAAAAAATATGGCGTCAGTAGAACTGTCATTTATAGTCAATTATAGATGAGAATATTTCGTCCCACGGACCTGAAAGCTGCCAAATTTTATGCCATTGACATTGAGACCACAGGTTTAGACTTTGACAAGGATGAGATTATATCATTTGCCTGTGTGCCTATTATTAATTTAAAAATCCTTGTGCGGGACACTTTTTATACCCTGATTAAACCTAAGAGTTACCACTATAAGGCAATGAGGTACCACGGCATTAGCAAGGATGATCTTATGGATGCGCCGGTATTTGAGGAGGTCTCTGACCGAATCCGGAATGCTCTGGATGGTATCCTCGTAGGTCATACTGTCGAGTTCGATTTCACATTTTTGAAAACTCACTTCAAGTCATTGGGAGTGCGATTTAAAAGGGATCTTATTGACATAGCAATGGTAGAGCGATGGCTGATGCTGAAACGGAAAAACGAGGAAAATAATTTCAGCCTTGATGGAATGATGGCAACGTATGGCCTGAAACAGCATTACCGCCATAATGCAGCTGCGGATGCCTTCTTTGCCGCCCAGATCTTTCAGATACAGATGCGGGAAATGATGGCACTCGGAATTGATTCGGCAGAGAAAGTCATTAAGGCTGCAAGGAGCTGCAGGTATGCCTAATCCGGCATTGCCTTCTCACAAAGTGTTTAAAACATCCATCCGAAATGGATTTGATTTGAACTTTCTACTGAAATTTTACAACAAACGGAGGTTTCGCCGCGGGGACCTCTTGATCGCATTAATGCAGCATCGTAAAAAGACCCGCTGAAAGTCTAAAAAATGAAGCTTCTTCATTCTTTACTTTTTTATAAAAATCACACTCTACACAATCGAAATATTTCTTAGCAAATGACTCTTGTACCTTCCCATTACACAGAGTTCCTCCTATGACCCAACATGCTCTTCCGGCATTCGTGCCTCCATGCACTCCATCAAGCTTTTTTTCTGATGTGACAGGACATATCCCCAACTCATGTACATGAGGACCGCCGGGTTGTCTTCCGCACTTGCTAAATTCCCAACAGTTAAGTTTTCCCATTTAAAAACTCCCTCTAAATAAATCTTAGCCATCGATTCCTACCTTGTCAAATTTGCCAATTGCCTCGTCGAAAATGTATCTAACTTTTTCAGGCAGACAATACTATTCAATAAACAGCAATCCCGACTTGCTACCTCAGCTTCGTTAAAAGCCACGCCATGTTTTCGCCGAGGACCTTCATCGTGCGGAGGCCTTCCTCATCCTTTTCGACATCCCCCTTTTCCCTCCCAATTCCCATGTTCCAGTAGATCGAGCCGGGGACAATCATCTGGCTAATCAGGAAAAAATGGTTTATGGTATCAAAAACATGAATCGCCCCGCCCCTTCGTTCCGCAACTACGGCGGCCCCGACCTTACGTCTAAGCATGTCCTCGTTTGCCCTTGAGACCATACCGGCCCTGTCGATGAGGGCCTTGAGCTCCGCGGATACATCGGCAAAATATGTGGGGGAACCCAAGATAATTCCATCGGCTCCGATCATTTTTTCTATGCAGGTATCGAGGTAATCGCCCTTGACGGCGCACCGCCGATCCTTATTCTCCCAGCATTTAAAACAGGCTGTGCAGCCCCTGATCTTTTTTCCGGACAGCTGTACCATCTCGGTTTCTATCCCGGCATCGTTGAGCGGTCCAAAAACATTTTTTATGAGTATTGCAGTATTACCGTCTTTGCGGGCGCTTCCGTTAAAGGCTATAACTTTCATGATATGTCTCCTTGTTGCCCATCTAGAATAAAGTTGAACACCTGCATTCCCAATATTAACAATAACGTAGCACTTTTCAGTCTATCGGCGCAAGAAATAAAGTTGTACACTGAAAGACTGATTCGCATTGTTGCGACCCGCAATACACATAGTATTTTTGTTTCTTTCACCTCCAAAGAAACTGTCTTGAGAATTTACACAACGGAGGTCGGCGGCAGTTTCTTCCGATAATTGACGCAGGATGGTCATCACTACGTAGAAAATTAGTTTCGCCCCGGAGTACGCGCTGTGACAAGACCATGAATAAAGCAAGCTGAGATATTGGTAACACCGACATCTTGATTCTCTCAGGCGGACGAAACTCTATCAAGATTACTACCAGGATAAAACACCATCAGGAACAGCTGAAGGCGAGGACTTCAGCCACTAAGTGCAGCAGTCGAAATACCTTGGGGCAGGTCCGAGGAAAATATACTTATTTCAGCGCCTGCAATTTCTCCAATATTCCTTTTAGTACTGCCTCTTCCTCCTTTAGTTCCACTTTAAAATCGTGTTTAGCACCCGAAGCAATCTCACCCCTAAGTTCTGGTATATAGTCCTTAAGTACTCCCATAAGCATATCTTTTTCTTTGTCTGTTAGTGCTAAGTTCATGTCATCCTCCTTTTTTAATAAAACTTTTTTTTATGAGCCAGCCTCCTTTTCCTTTGAGATCCCATTGTCTCTTACTTAATTGCTTATCATGAACGTTAAGACAAGTCAAGTCGGGACAAAGTTATATATGAATAGAACATGAAGTTAGATCTCCCCATTAAATCATAGGGAGAACTGATTTTGTAGACTATCCAAAATAGAAACCTCCTGTTAAGAATTAGTTTATGGAGAAACAAAATTCATCAACAGGAGGTCTCTATGGAACAATTAGATGGTATCAGACTTCAGGAGTTTCGGCAACTCAAGAACGAGATACTGTAGCGAGCAAGTAAACTGTCCGTATCTGTAGCACATAAACTGTCCGGTTAAAATTGGATGGCAAGGAGGAGCCATTCATGAAAAGGACAGCACTACTACAGGAGGTACGGAAGATGAGATTTGAGGAAGCATATGAAGGATGGAAAAAGGGGAGATTGACGCAGGAGGAGGCGGCAAGGCTGCTTGGAGTATGCGATCGCACGTATCGACGATATCTGGTGAGATATGAGGAGCAGGGGATGGAGGGGCTTGTAGATAGGCGTTTAGGACAAATATCACACCGCAGTGCGCCGGTTGATGAGATAATAGCCCTGGCAGATTTATACAACCACCGGTATCAGGGATTTACGGTTAAACACTTTTACAGTTGGTATCGGCGGGCTCACGAGGGCAGTAGGAGCTACACATGGGTAAAGAATACCCTTCAGGGCAAGGGGCTTGTGCCCAAGGGTTCCCGAAAAGGAGCTCACCGGAAACAGCGTCCACGAGCTCCGTATATTGGCATGATGCTGCATCAGGACGGCTCCAAGCATGAGTGGGTACCAGGGAAGTTATGGGATCTGATCGTGACGATGGATGATGCTACCAGTGAACATTACTCGATGTTCTTTGTCGATGAAGAAGGGACTCAGAGCAGTTTTCAGGGAGTCAATGAGGTCATCGACAAGCATGGAGTATTTGCCTCACTTTATACTGATCGCGGCAGCCACTACTGGAATACCCCAGAGGCTGGGGGGAAAGTGGACAAGGAGAATCTGACACAATTTGGTCGTGCCATGAGGCAGTTAGGGATTGAGATGATTCCGGCTTATTCTCCTGAGGCCCGGGGACGCTCTGAACGCGCCTTTCGTACCCATCAGGAGAGGCTTGTAAAGGAACTCGCCACTTGCCGGCATCACTGAGATGAAACAGGCCAATGCCTATATCCGTGATGTTTATATGCCTGCCTTTAACGATGAGTTTGCTGTGTCCCCAGAGGAGTCAGCCAGCATGTTCGTGCCTTGGGCCGGAACACCTCTTCAAGACATCCTCTGCGAACAGTATGAGCGTACGGTCGGTAATGACAACTGTGTCAAATTCGATGGTATGACCCTTCAGATTCCAGCCGATAAGTACCGCTTTCACTACGTCAAAGTGAAGGTCCGTGTCCATCGCTATCCAAACGGAACCTGGCCATATTCCATGGGCACAGAAAACTGGCATCCTTTAATTCCAAGGGGAAGGAGGTCTCCAAACTAAATAAAAAAGTTGCCTGATATCAAATAGCTACTGACCGGACAGTTTATGTGCTCTATAACCGGACAATTCTATTTGTTGACAACACTCAAGAACGAGATACGTGGATCCGAGGGGTATTTGATTGTCGGCATCGACGTGGCCAAAGAGAGGCACAATGCCTTTTTCGGCACGGCAGCCGGCAAAACGCTGCACAAGGGATTGTTCTTTGACAACACGATTGAAGGATTCGAGAAACTGCTGACGATGACAGAAGCGCTTAAGGTTCAACATGACCTTACAAAGGTGGTCTTCGGTCTTGAGCCCACAGCCAATTACCATAAGCCTCTGGGAGAGCATCTCATTAAGTGCGGGCATCTGGTAGTTTTGGTAGCGGGGGCAGCAGTAAAGCACAACCGGCCGCTTCTGGATGGCAGATGGGACAAACACGACACCAAGGATTCCGCAAACGTAGCCGACCTCATCTGTCAGGGAAAATTCCTCTACTATGAGTACCCGGACCCGAAGAGGCAGGATCTGAGGAATCTCCTTGCGTTGAAGAGGCGGCTCACGAAGGAGGAACACGGCCTCCAGGTGCGCATCCGCAATCAGCTCCTGGCCCAGTATTTCCCTGAAATGGATCGACACTTCGGCTCGGTGGTAAGCCTGGCCGTAGTGGGGCGCTGTCTTGATCCCTCGATGATCGCCGGGATGGAGTTCGATGAGTTCCGCCGGAGCGTTGCCCCTGGCAGGACGAATAGTGCACAGCAAAAGCTGCTGCAGTCGATCTGGCGGGCAGCCCCTGAGTCCATTGGATGTCATGTAGGCGATGAGGTGCTGTTTGAGGCAAAGGTGATGGTATCGATGCTTCATCAGGTGCGAGAGACGATCAAGGAGGTAAAGGGTAAGATTGAAGATCTGTGCATGCAGTTTCCGGAATATCCATACCTGTTGAGTATCCCCGGTTTTGGGCCGGATGTCTCTTCAATGGTCCTTGGGGCAATAGGTGATCCCTTTCGGTTTATAAGCGGCAAGCAGGTACTGAAGATGGCTGGGTTCGATCTTTGCGCAAACCGTAGCGGAAAGACTTCAAACAGCGCAATCGCCGGTTATTTCCAAGCAAGGCAAAGCTGATCTTCGCTATGCTTTATATCAGGCTGCTCTCACCGCTTCCATTCAGTAACAAAGATTTCATGACTTATTACACCAACAAGCTTAGAGGTAGGCAGAGAGAAAAGGGAATCGGCACGAAGATGCGTGTAAAGATAGCCGCAAAGCTTCTGGTTATCGCATGGACCTTGATGAAGAAGAAAGAGCTGTTTGATCCAAAATATCTCAATGTGGAGGATACCACAGTATAAGCCGGATCGAAATAACTTAACTGAGAGCTTCCTGTGAAGCCTTTTTGTTCTGGAAGCCTCCAAAAATCGATTTTGACGCAGAGAGCCCGAGGGACAAAGTTGAGGCGAATGACCTCGTGAAGACAATACAGGGCCTCTCACTGAACTTGAGAATCTGGATAAGGGATGATGGGCGGTTCGCTCACTCCGGAACACGTCGGATAAACGTAACTATCAGAGATCAGGTTCCCTCGAAGTGAGAGAGCGCGTCAGGAAAAAAGACTATCGTCCAGATGGACGTACGGCGGACTATTGTTCTTGTAAGATCTCGGAAAATGATCATTGATACTTAAAGTAAATTCCCCAGATGTTTTTTATCTTGACAGGAGGCAATATAGGATGTCTTCCTCAGTTGCATCTTCTTGGATCTGTTGGTTATTAGCAGGTGTATTCCAGTTTCCCGCTGACGCTGTACGAATACCAACTTTAGGAGGGAGGAAGGGAGAAACTCGTTGTCTCCCAAAATCCGTTAATTACCATGGTATAAAATAGTTTTTACAATCTGAAACTATTCCGATGTACAGGAAGGAACGAAAAAAGTTGTCTGACATTTAAGCATCCCTCTTCCCAGCGCAATACAGTGCGAAACCTATCAGTTAGTTCAATCGATCTGAACGACTCTCGGTCCCCTCAATGCCTTCCTGAAGCCAACACTGCCGTTTTCTTGCAACAGCATAAGGTTTGGTCAGCGGAAATCTTACCGTTCAAGGTTACGTGTAGCACTGAAAAATAAGGAGCGCACAATAAGTTGATTCAGGGATTGGATTTCTAGTCGGCCGGTACCCGAGCGCGTTCTACTTTCTTAAATAGGAAAGCAGCGGCTACGCAGATGAGGCACACGATGACAAGAAACCTGAAACTCTGGATAAAAGCGAGGAGTTGTGACTGCTTCTGCAATGAATTGTAAATGAAAAGCTGCGCTCTCCTGTACGAATCTGCTACGCCCGTTCGCGCCATAAAAAAATCCTGAACGGCTCCGAGCCTGAACTGGTAGGGTAAATCCAACGGAGTCAGACGTGAGACTAGAACCATCTGGTTTGACTGTTGGTGGCGCGCCAGATAGGTTATCATCAGCGAGATACCGGCGCTTCCGCCCACGTTTCTCATCAGGTTGAAAACCCCGCTTGCGTTTCCTATCTCTTTTTGTTCAAGCGTGCCCATTGAGACTGTCGCCAAGGGGATAAACAACATCGAAAGCCCAATGCCCTGTAAGATATTCGGCAATCCGATGTTCCAGACCGATATTTCCAGATTGATGTCGCTTAAAAGCCACAAAGAAATGGCCACAAGGAAGAACCCTAGCCCTATCAATTTTCGAAAATCGACCTTGCCGGTAAGATATCCGACGAGGGGAGTTGTTATAAGCGCGCCAACACCGCGGGGGCTAAGAGCCAGACCGCTGTTAAATGCCGGGTATCCCATAAGGGTCTGGAGAAAAAGCGGTATCAAAGTTATCGCGCTGTAGAGAGATAATCCCACCAGGGTTATAAGGAATGTTCCCACTGCAAAATTCCGGTTTTTGAACACCCTCAAGTGAACGATAGGCTCCCGTACCCGCAGTTCCCAGATCAAAAATGCAACGAGGGCAATCGCACTTATGGCCGTGAACCATCTTATCCAGGAGGCCTCAAACCAGTTGTCCTGCTGCCCCTTGTCGAGGACCACTTGAAGGGTGGCAAGCGCAACCGCCATGAGTGCGAAACCGGTCCAGTCGATGTATTTCGGCTTGCGGCCTTTTATATAAGGAGGGTCTTCAATGAATGTCTGTATCATGACCATCGCAATCGCCCCAATGGGGATATTTATATAAAAAGTCCATCGCCATGAGTAATTGTCTGTTAACCAGCCGCCTAGGGTAGGTCCGACAATCGGTGCGACGACCACCCCTAGGGCGAACGCCGCCATTGCCATCCCACGTTTTTGAGGCGGGAAGCTCTCAAGCAGGATGGCCTGCGAGATTGGCTGAAGTGCGCCGCCGCCCACCCCTTGGAGCACTCGGGCTGCTATCAACATCCCAAGGCTCGAGGCTACCCCGCTGAAGACCGAGGAGATGGTGAATAGCACGATACAGGTCAAGAGAAACCGCTTCCGCCCGAAATAAAGGGCAAGCCATCCGCTTGCCGGAAGTATTACCGCATTAGAGATCAAATAGCTTGTCAGCACCCATGTAGCCTCTTCGTTGCTAGAGGAAAGACTGCCCGCGATGTGCGGGACAGCCACCGTGACGATAGTGGTGTCAAGCACTTCCATAAACGTGGGGAGCATCACGGCGAGGGTGATGAGCCACGGGTTTACGCTCGGGCGCCATTCTCCCTGAGGAGTTTCTTTTTCATCTGCCTCCCGGTAGCTCATTTGAGAATTTTAAATGTAGGACGTATTGATGTCAACGTGTGAGACAAACAGGAGCTAACAATTTCGGAGCGGGGTATAGCAGCGAAGTCCGATTTACCCTGGAATTGGCAATGATTATTCGTGTTGCTTTCTGCACACCCTTACAAATTCTCTAAATACGTTTTGTACGGGAAGTATTAAACACTGAGCGGACTATATTTCGGATGGTAACTCGGAGCGCAATCAGGGTCACGGCGAGCGTTTGTTTCTGTGAGGAACTTTCTGTCATTTATCGACCACGTGCACGTCTTAGATGAGTTTATCAGCCAAATGAGTTTCCCACTCTATTTGCCAGTTTCCGACTTTATTTTTCTAAAACAGTTTGTCAAAGCCGTTTGGTCCTCTACCTCACCACAATCCCTGCATATCCGACGACGCTGTCGTAATCCCCGCTCACCTCTCCCGAGGTCGCATACTTTATGAGGCGCGCTGAATTAGCTCCCAGTATCTTGGCCGCCGCAAGCATCACGGTTGCAGGCAATACACCACACATCGATATCCTCTCCTTCATGACAGTTTCGTAGAGTCCCTCCGCATCGACATCAAGCATCCTGTCAATTGCCATTTTGTCTTTCTGTCTCGCTGTTTTATCAGGCAGATAATGACTCATGTCCGAGCTGGCGGCAATTACGACCGGATAGTCGACAGCCTTGATCGCTTTTGCGATACCTTTGGCCAGTTCGAGACAGTCAAACAAGGAGGCGGAAAGCAGGGAGATCGGGACTATCTTTACGGTGTTGGAAAAATACGAGATAAAAGGCAGCTGTACCTCAAGGGAATGCTCAAACATATGCGCCTGACTGTCCCTGACGACCTGCGGTGAATTCACGGCGATCCTCGCCGCAAGTTTCTTGTCGACCTCGAAAGTGCATAGCGGGATTTCCCATTCGCAGTCATCCATCAGTGAAATGCCCGGACCGAGACCGGTATGGTTGGGGCCGAGAAGGACAAACGTGTCCGGGAATTTAATCGCGGAGTAGACCGCCCCCGCCACTGGTCCCGAGTAGATGAACCCCGCATGGGGCACAACTATGCCCGTTACCGTTTCCTTGGCAGAAAGCGGATCGATATACTTGCCGACCTGCTCGATAAGCCTTTCTTTCGAGCCGTGGTAGAATTGTCCCGCAACAGCCGGTCTCCTTATCATTGGTCCTCCTTCGGATATTCCCGGACGAAATTTAACCCCTTAAGGAGACCTTGAGCGGCCTCACAGGATCAAAACGCATCATCCTCTATGTCACGAAACTCACGGTCCGTGTAATCCATGAACCTGGTACAGTGTGAGAGGAAACTCAGTCTCAATGAATCGGTCGGGCCGTTTCTCTGTTTTGCAACGATGATCTCGGCCTTGTTCTTGTTGTCCGGGTTGTCTTTATTGTACACTTCGTCCCTGTAAAGGAAGATGATCACGTCAGCGTCCTGTTCTATGGCGCCTGACTCCCTCAGGTCGGCAAGGGTAGGCTTTTTATTGCCGCCCCTTGTCTCCACTCCACGGTTCAGCTGGCTCAGGGCGATGACCGGCACGCGAAGCTCCTTTGCCAGTCCTTTAAGGGAGCGAGATATCTCCGATATCTCCTGTTCGCGCCTTTCTACATTCCCTCTGCCGCGCATGAGCTGCAAATAATCCACAACTACCAGGCTCAGGCCGTGTTCCGCCTTAAGCCTCCTGGCCTTCGCCCGCATCTCAAGTACGCTCATACCGGAGGTGTCGTCGATAAAGATCGGAGATTCCGCAAGCTTGCTCGCGGCGCTGGTAAGGTTATGCCAATCGTCCTTTTTTATAAAACCCTTTCTGATGCTGTTTGAATCGACCATGGCCTCGGAACAGAGCATCCTGAAGGCCAGCTGTTCCTTCGACATTTCGAGGCTGAATATCGCCACAGGCTCTTTCATATTTACGCCGACATGCTGCGCAATGTTTAGACTGAAGGCCGTCTTACCCATAGAGGGCCTCCCGCCGACGATGATAAGGTCGCTCCGTTGAAAACCGGTCGTCAGTTCATCGAGTTCCTTGAAACCCGACGGGACCCCGGTAATCGTTTCCTTCCGGTCATAGAGCTGTTCTATCATCTGGAAGCTGTCCTTGATGACCTCTTTGAGCGTAATAAAAGACGCCTTTATCCTCTTTTCCGAAAGTTCAAAGACCGTTTTTTCGGCAAAGTCCATAAGCTCTTCGACGTCAAGTTCCCCGTCATATACGTTACTGGCTATCTCGGTGACCGAGCGAAGGAGACCTCTCATCATGGCCTTTTCACGGACTATCTTGGAGTGGTAGCGGATGTTGGCGGACGTCGGCACCAACGAAACGAGGGCCGTGAGGTAGCCGGTCCCTCCTATGGCATCAAGATCGTTTCTTCTCTTGAGGTTGTCAGTCAGGGTGATTATGTCGATAGGCTCGTTCTTGTCGAACAGGTCGGTCATCGACAAAAAGATCCTCCGGTGAGAATCCTTATAGAAATCGTCATAGTCGAGCAGTTCGAGAGTCGTCGTCAGGGCGCTGTTGTCAAGTAAAATGGCGCCCAGGACAGACTGTTCAGCCTCGACATTCTGAGGAGGAAGTTTATCGAGGGTTGAGTCGATTTCTTTCATGCGTTATCGCTAAGGAGAGTCGGGTGCGTCCGATATGACCTGCACTTTTACCGTTGCATTCACCTCAGAGTGGATTTTCACTTCTACCGTATACTCTCCCAGTCTCTTTATCGGTTCTCCGAGCAGGATCTTTTTCTTGTCGACCTCAAATCCCTCGGCCTTAAACGCCTCTGCGATATCCATCGTCGTAACCGAACCGAAGAGCCTATCTTCCTCGCCGGCCTTCGCCCTTATCGTCAACGTCAGGGCAGATAACTTGTCGGCCGTGGCCTTTGACGCATCCTTGATCTTGGCCGCCCTTTCCTGGATGATCCTCTTGTTGTGTTCGAACTCTTTGAGGTTCTTGGGGTTGGCTTCCACCGCGACCTTCTTGGGCAAAAGAAAATTTCTTGCGTACCCCTCCGCGACGTTCACCACATCGCCTATTTTTCCGAGATTCTTAACGTCTTCCTTGAGAAACACTTTCATCAAATCACTCCTTCAGTTTGTTTTTTTATACGTATACCATAACACAAAAAAAGGAAAAAATTCCCCTGCCGGCCTCCCTCAAAGTCCGCGCGGACTATTGACAAAAAAACAGCCCATATGTATATTGTTCGTAAGTTCTATTATTGCTAAACTTGCTAATATCCAGGAGGTCCACAATGCCCGAGACAAACACGAAAAAGAAGATGGCGATCATCGCCAGCAAAGGAACGCTTGATATGGCCTATCCGCCGCTTATTCTTGCTTCGACGGCGGCTGCCATGGACGTGGAGGTCCAGATATTCTTCACGCTCTACGGCGTCGATATCGTAAACAAAAAAAAATACAGGTCGTTACAGGTATCGCCCATAGGCAATCCGGCCATGCCTTCCCCGATACCATTTCCCAACATACTGGGGATGCTCCCGGGGATGACCTCGCTGGCAACGATGATGATGGGCGGGATGATCAAAAAGATCAACTGGCCCTCTATACCCGAACTCGTCGATGCCTGTAAGGAGATGGATGTGAAGCTTATCGTCTGCACCCCGACGCTCGAGATGACCGGAGTCAAGAAAGAGGACCTCGTCGACGGAGCGGTCGTCGCAGGGGCGGCAGAGTTCCTGGACTTTGCACTCGATGCAAACATAAGCTTGTTCATATGAGAGTTTCCTCACTTTATGATTTCTAATCTTCTTAATAACTGTAGATACTCACTTGACGGCGCATAAACGATACTATATCCTTTCTAAGGTAGCCGATTGTCGCGGCCGGCTGCGCCAAGACAATATCATCAAACAGAAGGAGGTGATCGTTACATTTCTGTTTTAAATATTGTGTTATCAAATACTAAGAAGGAGGATTCTGCATGAAAAGATATTTCTCTCTGTTTATTACAGTATTTTTCGTCCTTGTTTTCTCAGGTTTTGCATCGGCCACAAACGGCGATAATCTCATGGCCATCGGTCCTATTGCCCGTTCGATGGGCGGCGTGGGAATCGCGGCGCCTCAGGACGCCATCAGCGCGGTCTTCGCAAACCCGGCCGCGATGTGTTTCGGACCATATTGTCCCGGGACAGAGGTAAACTTCGGCGGCACGCTTTTTATGCCCAAGGTGGACGCCACAATAACCGCCTCCGACGGCAGCGTCATCAGTGCAAGCAGTGACAAGAAGGTCTACGCAATCCCCGCGATAGGCCTGTCGGTGCCTATTGCCAACAATTGGAGGTTCGGCCTTTCTGCCTATGGCGTATCGGGTCTAGGTGTAGACTATAGAAACACCGCCCTTGATAATACCCCTTTACCCGGCAGCGGCGGGACGTTTCCTTTGGTACAAGGAGCATACACCCAACTGCAGATCATGAAATTTTCACCCTCGATCTCGTATCAGGTCAACAATAACCTGTCCCTGGGTTTAGGTGTTCATATCGACTATGCAAATCTCGATTTGAGAAACGGGTCTTCTTTTAATTACGGCATCGGCGCTCAGCTGGGCGCGATATTGAAGGCATCAGACCAGGTCACACTGGGCGTGACCTATGTAACGCCTCAGGAGGTCGATCATAAGAATGTAATAAACTTTGCCCCCTTGGGACAGTTCGACCTGAAACTCGAAGCCCCTCAGCACTTTGGCCTCGGTATTGCGGTCGAACCGATAAAAAACACCCTTCTGATCGAAGTCGACGGAAACTGGATCAACTGGTCAAGCGCGACGGGATACAACGATTTTGACTGGAAAGACCAGTGGGTCCTGGCCCTCGGCGTGCAATACAAGCCGACCAAACAACTGGCCCTTCGCGTTGGGTACAATTATGCAAATAACCCTGTAAAAGAGCATGACAACTTTGTCGGCTTCAACGGGACGGCTACCCCGCCCATCACTAGTGTTCAGGGCATACCCTTCCCCACTTACTATTATGAAACATTCAGGATCATAGGGTTCCCGGCGCTGGCGAAACAGCACGTCTCCTTCGGAATCGGGTATGAGATCTCCAGCAAGTTCGCCCTCAATGCGGGCTACACCCATGCCTTCAAAGAGACGATCACTGAAAGCGGGACAACACCAACTTCTCCGGCTCCCACTACCCTTTCATCGACCCTCAGCGAAGATAGTATCGAATTCGGCCTTACCTGGAGGTTCTAACTCATTCATGCAAGGGAGTGCCCGGCACTCCCTTGCATCTCCTTATCCAAATTTCCCTCTATCGGGTCTTCAAGATAGCGATGCTTATCCCTTCTATGGTTGCCGCAACGAGCAGAAGAGGCAGGATGACGATAAAGAAGATATGAAAGGCCTTTCTCCTTCTCTCACGAAACGTCTCTTTAGGGCCTCTTTCGAAATACCATATGCCCTGCCAAATACCGAGACCCCACGCCACAGCTATCGCCGGCAATTCGAAAATCCCGTGAGGGACCAATAGCAACATTGCATTTATTCTCTCAGCTACGGTGAGATGCGAGAAGACGGCCCCGAGTAAGAGACCATTCGTAACAGCGCCCAACGCAGGCATTATTCCAAGCAGCGGGCCCGATATGACCGAAATCGCGGCCGAAAGACTGTTTCTGAAAAAAATCGCAATTATTATAAGAGGCGTACCCTTCCCCGAAATATGACGCGCCATCCCTTTCAGCGCGGAAATAAGGTCATCGCCCCAGGAAGGGCTGTGTAGTCCGATCAAAATGCCCGCAAGGAAGATAATGACCGCAGCCAACATCGCATTTCCGGAAGCCCGCAGATCCAGGAAGGCCCGAGCGTAGTGTTTTTTGAAATTCTCCCGAATTATATTCTGAACCATATTTATGACACCTGCTCAGTCTCAATCAGGAATACTGATCTTCAGGTAAAGAAAAGTTTTGCGCAAACCATTCACGCAATCGTGATCGGCACAGGAATGAAGGTAAGGATAAAAATGAATACCGCGAACCATCCTATCCTCTTTCTCCTTTGGTCAAGCGGTTCTTCGGAATAAATTATCGGCGGATGTTTTGAGCCTAGAATAATCAAAAGGACCGCCCATACCAGCCATCCCTCCCACAGGAGGAGACCGAGACCGACCATCACCCCGATCAGCACCTTCGAAAGCTTCCCATGTCGTTCTCCGATGAGGGCATACACTATATGCCCGCCGTCAAGCTGGCCGATCGGAATAAGGTTCAGCGCGGTCACAAAGAAACCGATCCACCCTGCGAAGGCCACCGGATGAAGAATCACATCAGAGCCCTCGGGTACGCTTCCGAGGATAAGTCTCGAGAGCCCTTTAAAAAGAAGCGAATCGCCGAGTGTAATCATGCCTTCAACCTTATGTACCGGAACGATCTTCGAAAGGAAGAGGCCTATGATCGTGGCAACCATAGCGACGATAAATCCGGCGATAGGACCCGAGGCACCGATATCCATGAGCGCGTTTCTACTGCTGATCGGCGACTTCATCTTTATAAAGGCCCCTAATGTGCCAAAGAGCGTCGGCGCAGGGATAAAATACGGCAGCGTCGCCTCCACCCCGTGCTTCCTCGAAGCAAGATAATGAGAAAATTCGTGCGCCAGGAGTATGCAAAGAAGTGTCGCGGAAAAAGGAAGACCGAGATAAATTTTGCCGGGTTCCTTAATTATGTCGACCCCCTCGTTTAGGGCTCCGACCGCAAGTGTTGAAAGGAAGGTCAGCAGAAAAAGGATAAGATGCAGATAGGGGAACTTTCTCATTTCACAACCTTACCCTTCAGATCGTAATCGAACGCCTCGGTTATCTTCACCTTGACAAAGGTCCCCTTTTCGATTCCTTCATCTTCGATGAAGACAACGCCGTCGATCTCCGGCGCCTGGGAATAAAGCCTTGCGATCGCGACTCCGTCATCGATTTCATCCACCAGCGCCCTAAAGGTCTTTCCCACAAGGGCCTTGTTCTTCGAAAGGGATATCGCCGACTGAATCCCCATGATCCTTTCATATCTTTCCTTCTTAGTCCGCTTCGACACCTGGGCTTTCAACCCTGAAGCCGGCGTGTCCTTTTCGTTAGAATAGGTGAAGGCGCCCATCCGGTCAAATTCCATTTTCTTGACGAAGGCAGCGAGGTTCTCACTCTCCTCTTCACTCTCCTGGGGAAAGCCCACGATGAAAGTGGTGCGTATTATGACCTCCGGGATTATCCTCCTGATCCTCCTGATAAGTTTTTCATAATAGGCCCTGCTGCCTCCCCTGCCCATGAGTTTGAGGATCCTGTCTTCGGAATGCTGAAGCGGCATGTCTATATATTTGCAGACTTTCTTTTCGGCGGCCATCGTCTCAAGGAGATCGTCATTTATCGACGTAGGATAGAGATAGAGAAGCCGTATCCAGAAATCGCCTTTCAAAGAAGCGATCTTTCTTATAAGTTTGCCGAGATCGTACCCTTTTATGTCTTTCCCGTAAGAGGTGATGTCCTGCGCGACGATAATCAGTTCCTTCACCCCCTCTAAAAGGAGGTCTTCCGCTTCACGCAGGATATCCTTTATATCCCTGCTCCTAAACGATCCCCTGATCCTGGGGATTACGCAGTACGAACATCCCCTGTCGCAGCCTTCTGCGATCTTCAGGTACGCATAAGGGGTATCGCTGAATTGTCTCATCGCCGAAGCCCCTTTTCTAGGGATGGTCCGCGGCCCGGCAATTGATTCGCAGTACCTGACGATCTCGTCGTCCTGGCCTACACCCCAGAGTGCATCGATCTCGGGGATCTCATCCCTCAGTTCTCCGCCAAACCTCTTTGCAAGGCATCCATAGACGAGGAGTTTTTTCCTCTTCCCCGCCTTCTTTACCCCGGCGATGCGCAATATCTCCTCGATCGATTCCCTCTTTGCCTCTTCGATGAAGCCGCAGGTATTGACAACGAGTATGTCGGAGTCTTCAGGGCTGTCCGAATAGGAAATCCCCCTGTCGCCAAGTTTCCTCAGAAGGTTTTCAGAATCGACCAGGTTCTTCGGGCAGCCGAGACTCAGAAGAAATACTTTAGCCACGAGCGCTCTTGACCGCCCTATAGATGAGGATATAGCCCAATATTGACGAAACGGTTGCCATCAAGAGACTGCCTACGACAAACGGCACAAGGAGATGTTTGAATTCGTAAAACAAGACCCTGCACGTGATATGCGACCAGTCCATCGGCGGAATGATATGGGTGATACCCAGAACTTTTGCACCGACCCAGGTGCCAAACGTATAGATCGGCACTATCGTCCAGGGGTTCGTTATATAGACCCCTATCAAAGTCACAAGTTTGTTCAGTCTCAACTGCCACGCCAGGATGATACCCAGTACGGTGTGCAGGCCAAGAAGGGGAGACATACCGACAAATATGCCGATTGAAAAAGCCAGGGCCACCTTGTGCGGGGGTTCATTAACGGACAGGACTTCTCTCAGTCTGTCTTTAAAATGCAAAGTGCCTATACCCCCTCATCGTTACCTTCCTGCTTTTCCCGTTGCGGCCGGCTATCCTCAGCCCCCTCCTCGTTATCTCGCCGATACAGAAGGCGTCCACCTTTACCCGTACCGGCGCAGTAAAGAGGAGTTCATAATCTTCCCCGCCGCCCGTAGCCAAGTCAAGGGGGTCGACACCCAGATATTCAGCCGTCGTTCTCAGTGGTTCCGACATAGGTATTTTATCCTCATATATTTTTGCACCCACACCGCTTTCCTTACAGAGTCTCGATAGATCGATGAAAAGTCCGTCGCTGATATCCATCATCGCAGTGGCCTTGCCCGAAAACCTTGATGGCTCTACCGCAAGGGGCATCAGGTGTCTTCTTACGAGAGGTCCGACAGCTTTCCAGCCGGGCCCGAAATCGACCTTCTTCTTCTTTTCGATTGCCACGGTCCTGCCGATACTCTTCAGCACCCTCAGGCCGCACGCCGAATCCCCCAGGTATCCCGATACATAAATGAGATCGCCCGTCTTCGCCCCACCCCTGCCAACGACTCTCTCTGCCGAGCCCGAGACGGTGGCCGACAGCACGACCCTGTCTGCCGCCGAGATGTCGCCGCCTATAAGAGAGAGTCTGTATGTCTTCAGTGCTTCAGCTATGCCGTCAAAGAGTAAATCGAATTGCGATTTTTCAAAATCCCCAGGTGCGGCAAAATCAAGCAGCATGAATTCAGGCTTGCCGCCCATCGCGTAGATATCGCTTACGTTGACCGAAACTAATTTAAAACCGAGCTGATAGGGAGTTATCCAACTCAGATCGAAGTGCACTCCCTCGACCATCATGTCGGAGGTAAGAAGCATGTTTTCAGACCGGGGTCTTATAACTGCCGAATCATCGCCGATGCCGAGCACAAGGCCGGGCGCCCTTTTCCCGAACCTTTTTCTGAGAATATCAAGAAGGGAGAGCTCACCGGCCTCGGAAAGCTTCATCTGCGGCCGCAGGCCGCCCCTGCCATTATTTCTTCTTCTTTGATACAGATTTCTTCTCGGGCCGAAGTGCGACCTTCAACACCTGGTCCATGGTGTCGGCGAACACGAATTCCATGTCTTTCTTGATATACTTAGGGATCTCCTCGAGGTCCTTCTTGTTCCTTTTCGGTACAACCACTTTCTTTATTCCCATCCTCTTGGCGGCAAGGGTCTTTTCCTTCAGCCCGCCGATCGGAAGCACACGGCCCCTCAATGTCACCTCACCGGTCATCGCGATATTCTTATTTACCGGCCTGCCCGTAAGTACCGACGCCAGCGCCGTGGCTATTGTGATCCCGGCTGACGGACCGTCTTTCGGGATCGCACCGGCAGGCACATGTATATGGATGTCGACTTTTGAAAAGACGTCTTCTTTGATGCCGAGCGTCTTGGCCCTCGAGCGGATATAACTCAGCGCCGCCTGCGCCGATTCCTTCATCACGTCGCCTAGCTGTCCTGTAAGTGTCAGATGGCCCTTTCCCATCATCGTCGTGGCCTCGATGTAGATAATGTCGCCACCCGCCTCAGTCCATGCAAGACCGGTCGATACGCCTACTTCGTCTTCTTCCATCTCTTCCTCGGGCAGGAATTTCGGTACGCCGAGGTAACTCTGGAGGCTGCCCGTAACGACGTTGAATTTCCTTTCCTTGCCCTCGGCTATCTTCTTTGCGACCTTTCTGCAGAGGTTCGCAATTTCCCGTTCGAGGTTCCTGACGCCGGCCTCTCTCGTATATTGGGATATAAGAAGCATCAAGGCCGAATCGGTAATCGAAAGGACCTTTTTCGTAAGACCATGCTCATCGAGCTGCTTGGGAAGGAGGTATTTTTTGGCAATGCCGAGTTTCTCCTCGGAGGTATAGCCCGACAGATAAATTATCTCCATCCTGTCCCTAAGCGGTCCTGGAATGGTGTCGGCCAGATTGCCCGTCGTAATGAACATGACCCGTGACAAATCGAAAGGCACCGATAGATAGTGGTCCGCAAAGGCAAAGTTCTGCTCCGGATCGAGCACCTCTAAAAGCGCAGAAGAGGGGTCGCCTCTGAAGTCATTGCCTATTTTGTCTATTTCATCGAGCATAAAGACAGGGTTGTTCCTGCCGGCCTGCTTGATACCCTGAATAATCCTTCCCGGCAGCGCGCCGACATAGGTCCGTCTGTGGCCCCTTATCTCCGCCTCATCCCTTACCCCGCCAAGCGACATCCGCACGAATTCCCTGCCGAGCGCCCTTGCGATGGACCGGCCGAGCGAGGTCTTCCCGACTCCCGGAGGGCCTATAAAACAGATGATCGGGCCCTTCATCTTTTCCTTCAGTTTCCTGACGCTCAGATATTCGAGGATTCTTTCTTTGACCTTTTCGAGGTCGTAATGATCATCATTGAGCACCTTATGGGCCGCCTTGATGTCGAGATTGTCCTTAGTGCTCTTCGACCAGGGGAGCTCAACGAGCCAGTCGAGATACGTCCTGATCGTCGCCGCCTCGGCGCTGTCGGGATGCATCTTTTCAAGCCTCTTAAGCTGTTTCTCCGCCTCCTTGAAGACCTTCTCGGGCATCTTCGAGTCTTCTATCTTCTTTCTAAACTCCCTTACCTCTTCCGCCCTTTCGTCGATATCCCCAAGTTCTTTCTGAATCGCCTTCAACTGCTCCCTAAGAAAATACTCGCGCTGCGTCTTGTCTATCTCCCCCCTCGCTTCGGACTGTATCTTCTGCTGTACTATGAGGAGTTCTATCTCACGGCTCAGCATCTCGCTGACCCGCCTCAGTCTCTGTGTGGGATTGAGAATTTCCATGACCTCCTGCGCCTGCTCGGCTTTCAGCCCAAGATTGGAGGCAACGAGGTCCGCAAGCCTTCCGGGATCATCCAGGTTTTCGATTACCACCATGATATCGGGAAGGACCGTTTTACCGTAAGAAACCGCCTTGTCGAGTTGCTCCTTAACGGACCTTATCTCGGCCTCTTCCTCCACGGAAAGGGTTTCAGGTTTGACCTCCTCGATCTTCTCGATTTCAGCAGTGAAAAAAGCGCCGGTCTGGGTAAACTTCTTAACTCTTGCCTTGGACAATCCCTGTACGAGAATCTTGACCCGGCCATCGGGCAGCTTCAGCATCCTCATGATCATGCCCACGGTCCCGACGGAATACAGATCGGCTGTTACCGGGGCTTCAACGCTCAGGTCCTTCTGGGTCAAAAGCAGGATCATCCTGTTTGAGCTCAAAGCAGTATCGATGGCCTTGATCGATATCTCCCGCCCGACGAAAAGAGGGATAATCATATAGGGAAAAACAACTATGTCTCTTACCGGAAGAACCGGCAGGGTGTCGGGGATCTCTACGTCCTTGTCTTTATTTACATCATTCTTGTCAAGCTCAGCCATTCCGTCTCCTTGTTCTTCGTGTTGGTCCGTCACTTCCAGACATCATCTTAGTAAAATTTAATCACAAATCCGTGAAGATAGCAACACGGGCGGGTCGGTATCAGCGCTTCAGTTTCCGGGCCACTTCGAGTATATGAGACTTGAACTGTTCGGAAAGCTCGGGGTTCTTGAGGGCGAAATGTACGGTCGCCTTCAGGTAGCCGAATTTATCCCCTGCGTCATACCTTTTTCCCTTAAAGAGATACCCGTAGACCGGTCTCTTCTTGAGGAGTTTTGCAATAGCGTCGGTAAGCTGTATCTCTCCTCCCTTGCCCGGCTTCGACCTCTCAAGTATTCCAAAAATGTCGGGAGTAAGTATGTACCTTCCGATGATAGCCAGATCAGACGGAGCAGATTCTGCGCTCGGCTTCTCCACAAGCGTATCTATCCTGTAGACGCCGTCCGACTCCTTCACCCCGCCGATCACCCCATACCTGTGAATTTCTGAAGCAGGTACCTTTTCAAGCGCGAGGATCGGACTTTTCAGTCTCTTATAAAGCTCCACCATGTCTTTAAGGAGAGATTCCTCCGGATCGATAATGTCATCGCTGAGGATGACCGCAAAGGGCTCGTCATTGACAAAAGGCCTCGCACACGAGATCGCGTGCCCCAGACCGAGCGCATATCCCTGCCTTATATATCCGATCTTGATCTTACTGAGCCTGTTGAGCTCCTCTATGAGTTTCTTCTTGCCGCTTTTCCTGAGTTTCTCTTCCAGCTCGAAGGCGTAATCGAAGTGGTCTTCGATGCTCCTTTTATGTTTCCCTGTAATGATGACGATCTCTTTGAGACCGCATGAGATCGCCTCTTCAACCCCATACTGTATCATGGGCTTATCAACGATCGGCATCATCTCCTTAGGAGACGCCTTCGTGGCCGGCAAAAACCTGGTCCCGAGACCCGCCGCCGGAAAAATCGCCTTCTTTAGTATATCTGGCATTTCTCCCCCTTCTGAGGCAAATTCCCTTAATTAACCACTAATTATAACACAATCACGGACCTTAAATTAAAGGGGGCGCCTCAGCCAGGTCGTAAGGCTCGATGACCAAGGATGAACGAGATTATTATGCCCCGCCTTCTCCGCTATTCCTTTCAAGTTTTCCCGCCCTCACGCCGATGAGCCGCACCTTCTTTTTGATCTCGATCCTCCCCAAACACTCGAAGGCGGCCCTTCTCATATCCTCCAGGGAATCGCTCGCCTGCTGAAGTGTCTTGGCCCTCGTGACGGTCTTAAAATCGCTGAACCTCACTTTTACGGTGACGTTCTTCCCCTTGTACCCCGACCGTCTTAAATCTCCCACCACTTCCTTTGTCAATTCGGCGAGGTTCCTCGCGATTGTCTGCCAATTGTCGGTGTCTCTCTGAAAGGTGGTCTCACGGCTGGAAGATTTCGGCTCCCATTTCGTGACGAGCGGACTTTCGTCCCTGCCTCGTGAGGATTCAAAAAGAAACCGTCCGTAAGAGTTGCCGAAAGTCCCGATGAGTGTTTCGATCGGCGTTGCGGCCAGATCTCCTATAGTGTCGATGCCCATGTCCTTAAGACAGGTCTCGGTCTTAGGCCCCACGCCCCAGAGTTTTCTCACTTGTAACGGCCATATTCGGGCTTCAATGTCGCCCTCGCTGATTACCGTCAGGCCGTCGGGTTTCTCCATGTCGGAAGCAATCTTGGCTATCAGTTTATTAGGGCCGATACCGATTGAACAGGTAAGGCCGGTCTCATGCAAAATCATTATCTTGATCTCACCCGAGACCTCCTCGGCAGATCCTTCGATGTCTGAAATATCGAGGAACGCCTCGTCTATTCCGACATCTTCAATAAGAGGGGTAAATTGCCTAAGGGTATTTTTTATGATCTCCGACACGCGGGAATATTCCTTATAGTCAACAGGCAGGAAGACGGCGTGAGGGCAGAGCTTGTAGGCGGTCCGAAGAGGCATCGCGGAATGGATGCCGTATTTCCTGGCCTCGTATGAAGCAGTTGATACCACTCCCCTCTGCGTAGGGTCCCCTTCTCCACCGATCACGACCGGCTTGCCCTTCAGTTCGGGATGCCTTCTCTCCTCGACAGAGGCAAAAAAAGCGTCCATGTCCATATGGAGTATTCGTCTCATGGGAAATCAGCGATCAGCCACCATATTCATATTTTTTTGACTGAAAGGACATAGTATTCGGAGCGGCTTTATTTGCCCGATACTCAGACAGACCCCCTTTAATCCCCCCTTACTAAGGGGGGATTAAAGGGGGGTGGAGGGCAAATACCTCGGAGGTCGAAGGCCGACAATGAGCGACAATATTATGTCCTTTCAGTATCACCCCTACTTTTTCTTCTTCGCCTTGTCCCATAGCGCATCCATCTCCGCAAGAGTCATGTCCGACAGCTTTTTCCCCATCTCCGAAGCGGACATCTCAATGAACCTGAAGCGTGAGATAAATTTGCTTATCGTCTTTCTGAGCGCGTCCTCGGGGTTTATACCGACAAACCTCGACACATTCACTAACACAAAGAATATGTCGCCGAGCTCGTCCTCAATCTCCTCTTCCTTCTTTCTTTGCAGGGCCTCTCTGAATTCCGCAAGTTCCTCTTCGAGTTTCTGTATCACTTCATCGACACTCTGCCAGTCGAATCCAACCCTCGAAGCCCTGTCCTGGAGCCTGTGGGCCCTGAGCAGGGAAGGAAGTTCCTTAGGGACGCCGTCGAGGATCGATTCCCGTTGCTTCCCCTCCTTCTTTTTCTGTTCCTCCCAATGTACGAGCACCTCAGCCGAGGTCTTATAATCGGCGCCGCCGAAGACATGAGGATGTCTGGAGATCATCTTCTTCCCGATCTTTTCGATGACGTCCGCCATCTCGAACTCCCCTCTTTCTTTGGCGATCTGGCACTGAAACACTATCTGAAAGAGAAGGTCTCCGAGCTCCTCCCTGATCGCCTCCGGATTCTTTTCGTCGATGGCCTCGAGGACCTCGTATGCCTCTTCCACAATAAAAGGCTTGAGGGACTCTCTCGTCTGGTCCTTGTCCCAGGGACAACCGTTTTCGCCGCGGAGTGCGGACATTATCGCTATGAGTTCATTCAGATCCATGGGGTTTTATGATAAGTCGGTGGACACCGATTGTCAAACAACCGGTACGAGTAGGGGCGCATTGCAATGCGCCCTTACCCCTGACAAATAGGATACAATAGTAGGTGGCCGATTCTCTTTATATCCATATCCCTTTTTGCGTCAGAAAATGTATTTACTGCGATTTCATATCCGTCCCCTATGACGAGTCCCTGGTGAAGGGTTATGCCGATGCCCTCTGTGCAGAGCTTTGCCTCAGGAAGGATTCTGCCGGAGAGCTTGAGACCGTTTACATAGGCGGAGGAACGCCGTCTCTTATGCCGGAAGACTTTTTCAAACGGCTCTTCTCCTGCATAAGAGAAAACTTCACTGTTTCGCCATATGCCGAGATCACCGTAGAAGCGAATCCGGGTACGATAAGCAGATCGAAGATAGAGGGGCTTCTTTCCCTTGGGGTAAATAGGGTCAGCCTGGGCGTGCAGTCCCTCGACGACGAGGAACTAAGGACGCTCGGAAGGGTCCATACCTCCGGGGAGGCAAAGAGGTCGGTCAGGCTCGTTAAAGACCTGGGGGTCGGCAATATCTCCCTTGACCTTATGTACGGCATCCCCGGGCAGACAAAGGAGTCCTGGCAAAAAACCCTTGCTGAGACGGTGGAACTCGCCCCTTCGCACATCTCTGCATACGAGCTTACCCCTGAGGAAAAAACACCGTTATCCGGCCTCTTAAAGACCGGTGCACTCGAGTTGCCCGACGAGGGACTTGTCCTAGAAATGTATGACCGGGCAATCGATTTTCTTTCCTCATGCGGGTACGAACATTACGAGATATCGAACTTCGCGCGTCCGGGCTTCAGATGTCTTCATAATATGAACTACTGGAACAGGGGGGAATATATCGCTGCAGGGACGGGGGCCCATTCTTTTTTGCAGGGTCTGCGCGCGAAGAACACGCCGGATGTCTATGCATATATAGAGCGTCTGCAAGGCGGTCTGTCGCCCGATGTCGAGACGACAGAGGTCACGCATGATGAGTCGATAAGAGAGTTCATATTCCTCGGCCTGAGAAAAAGAGAAGGCATTGACCTCAAAGACGACAAACTCCGCGAGACCGCTATCGCCTCTTCAGTCGACGACCTCGTTGACCAAGGTTATATCGAGTTTGCCAATGACCGCCTGAAACTCACAAGGAAGGGGCTTGTACTCTCAAACTCCGTTGTCGTAAGCCTTTTCGAACGATTAGGCCTTTGATTCCTTGCGGCGGTTGTCCGGGGAAATCATGCGCGTCCGCTCGAACAGAAAAACCTCTCGAAATCGACTCCTATCAGGGCAGCCGCTTCCTTCCACCGGTCTTCAGGGCTCATTTCGAACACAATATCATAATTCAGGGGGGCCACAAGCCAGCTGTCCGTCATCATCTCATCTTCAAGCTGATTCGCTGCCCAGCCTGAAAAACCGAGTGCCAGCATATAGCGCTCAGGACCTTTTCCTTCTGCTATGTCATGAAGGATATCCTTGGAGGCGGTCACCGCAAGAGACTTGGTGACCTTCATCGCTCCGTATTTTTTGTCGAACGGGGAATAGATAACATATCCCTGCTCAGGCCTGACCGGACCGCCGTAGTATATGGGGAGGTCGACCTTGGACTTCTCTATTTCGAAGGCCGGAAGGAGCGGCTTAAAACTGTTCATGAGTATTTTGTTGATAATAAGTCCAAACGCGCCTTCCTTCGTGTGTTCGCAAAGGAGAATGACCGCCCGCTTGAAATTCGGGTCTTCCATCCGCGGGACAGCAATAAGGAAATTTCCTGAGAGGTCGGTTATGTCCATGCCGTGTCCTTGTAAGTACTATACCACATTAATTTTTGCAAACAAACCCTCCGCCAAAAACCGAACCCAAGACATATTCACCGCAGAGACGCAGAGAAAAAAGTGGGGAATAAACTACTTATACTGCCCGGAATGCCTCTCTCTGTCTCTCAGCGCCTCAGCGGTGACTTTTTTCCTTCTTTTAAAAAAAGTTTCTCACTTTTCATAGACCGCGGTGAGATGTTAGAATACCTCAAAAAGTTGAGGAGAACATTATGCTCCCTTTTTTCCTTCAGGCAAAGACAATATCCGATGCCTGGTTCCAGCTGATTTACAATATATTCGACAATTCCTACGAACAAAAGATTCAGAAGGGGTCTTTCGAGAAGGAACAGTACCGCCTCCAGTATTCGGGTATCGCCGTCTATATCGAACACCCCGGCGAGGACATGGTCCCCGTGATGCCTCCCGGCTCGACCATACCCGCGCCGACAACAAGAGAGTATATAGAAGATTATTTCGCCAATTATTTGATGGACCCCCAACTCGCTGAAAACGAGACGTACAAGTACGCAAGCAGAATTCACTATCCGATGCCTAAAGGGGGCACACAACTCGAACGGGTGATCTCGATGCTCAAAGAGACCCCTCTAACGAACCAGGCGATAGTCGAAATCGGCTCGCCTGAAGACAACGACGTATGCATAGGAAATGACGGAAAACTCGACCCTCCCTGTCTGCGCCTCCTGGATTTCAAGGCGGTCCCCGGGGGTGATGGTCTGGCGCTCACGGTGACGTGCTACTTCCGTTCGTGGGACCTATGGGCGGGCTTTCCGACAAACCTCGGCGGGATCGAACTGCTTAAAGCCTATGTAGCAGGTGAAACGGGATTGAAAAACGGCCCGATGTTCGTCTACAGCGCAGGCGCGCATATCTACGGATATCAGGAAGAGATCGCAAGATTAAGGACACTGAAGCCGAAGAAATAACCTTTAAGCTGAGGGGTTGTCTGCCATGTAATTCTCGTCTTCATGCCAGTTCATCGGGTCATTGATTATGTACTGCCGATCCCGGCCAATTCCTTTTCGTTTCTGATAAGGTGTTCGTAATAATTCCGCTGCCATAATTTACCCTGGAATAGCCTCCATCCATGCGATTTTATGCCACGCAAATATTCGTTGGTGGTCATTGTTTTAAACCATTGAACAACACGTTGCAGGGGCGAACCTGTGTGTTCGCCCTTCCCGGTTTCGTTGTTGTCTTTCCCGACCGGGCAGACACGCAGGTCTGCCCCTACTTTTCCCCGCAACCGTGTCTGCGCCGCTATTTTAGCACAAGGCGATAAACTTGAAACAACCCTGTTTAGCTACATGGCCAAAGAGCAAGACAGCAACAGCAAGAGCAAGAGCGCTATTGAAATGCCCCCCTCATTATGTTAATTTAGAGCATGGCTGTTACTTGGAAAAGAAGGATAGAGATTAATCCCGGCATAATGGGAGGGAAGCCCGTGATAAAAGGCACCCGCGTGCCGATTGAAATAATTGTCGGAGGACTGGCCGGCGGGATGACTACGGCCGATATTTGTAAGGAATACAGGATTAAAGAAGAAGATGTCCGGGCAGCCCTTGCGTACGCCGCAGAAACTCTTTCAGAGGAACACCTGACTCGGTCTCCTCGGGCGACTCGCTCGGGCGAGCAAACCCGCCTGTGCGGGGATTTGAAATGAAGAAAGAAGGGCAAAGCACTAAGAAACTTCTATGCTACCGACTTCTTATAGATTTGTAACTCTTACCCCTGTGTTCAATATCATAAATCTTTACGTGTTCCCTGGCAGTATAAATCCAATAAATTATCCTGTAATCGCCCACTCTCATTCTGCACAAGCCCTTCAAATCATCAGGCAAGGAAGTCAAAGGATGATGAATAACCTTGTCTGCATTCTCAGAAAGCCAATCAATCTTTTCAGCTACCCGTAATTGAACAGACTTATCGAGTTTCTTGAAAGATTCTTCAGCATCAGGCAGAAGGGTTACTTTATACATAGCTCCTTTTTGAGAGATCGCCAATCCTTTCCTTTACCCTGAATATCCTCCCGCCTCGCCCTTCTCATTTTCTTGATGAACTCCGGATTCTGCGATAACAGCCAGTCTTCCAGATCCTCTTTTGTGTCAGCCGTTTCGAAAACACTGAGAGGAAAAGCCACGACATCTGTTTTTCTTTTTGTCGAAAGCATCAGTACCTCCTGCCATTCAAAACTGTAAAATCATTATGCCATTATTGGACAAGGCTGCGCAATTCCTTTCATCGAACTCGCAGGAACCATAAAAAACCGGTTGATTTGGTTACAAGAAGATTATAAGTGAACAACAAAGCAGGCGCTGCGGTTTTTCATAGATGAAAACCTGCCTTTGAAGAAGGATTCTCTACCAGGCGTAGACCGGACCCTCCAAAAAACTGCGGGCGGGCAAGCCGGAATGACGCGTTACAATTTTTTATAATGTAGGGGCACGGCGCGCCGTGCCCCTACCCTTTTACTACCGGATAGCATCGCTCGCAGAGTTCGGGCTCATCGGTAAAGGTACCGACCTTCGTGGACCAGTTCCAGCACCTCTGGCATTTTTCGCCCTGGGCCCTTTCGACAAGCACCTGGAGACCTTCGATATTGGCGCTTTCATAAGCCCCCGGCAATTTCTCTCCGCTGATTTCAGCCGTTGAGACAAGAAGCAGCGCAGGAAGAAAATCCAGGTAGGAAGATACTAAGTCCCTGTATTTTTCCGGAAGATATATCTTTATCTTCGCCTCAAGCGGGTTGCCTATAAACTTCTCGGCCCTCTTGATCTCAAGCGCCTTATTGATCTCGTTACGAAGATCGAGAAGGTCCTTCCATTTTTCTTCGAGCGCATTATCGAGGAACTTCTCGTTGACCTCCGGAAAAGCAGACAGGAATACAGACTCTGCCTCTTCACTTTTCACTTTTAACTTTTCACTCTTTATATATCCCCATACTTCTTCGGCGGTAAAGGATAGCACGGGGGCCATAATCCCCGTCAAAGTCGAGAGTATCTCGGACAGGACCCACTGACTCGCCCTTCGCTCGGCAGAATCGGTCTTTGCCGTATAGAGCCGGTCTTTAAGCACATCGAGATAGAAGGAACTCATGTCCACAACGCAGAAGTTGTGAATAGAATGGAAGACCTCATGAAAATCGAAGTTCTCATATGCCCGCGTGACCCTCGCCGTGAGGTTTTGGAGCCTGCTCATCGCCCATCTGTCGATCTCCTGAAGATTGCCGCTATAATCCCGATGATCGAAATCATGGAGGTTCCCGAGGAGGAACCTGCAGGTGTTTCTGATCTTCCTGTATGCCTCTGTCAGTCTGTTTAGGATCTCCTTCGAAATCCTTATATCGTCTTTATAGTCCTCTGCAGATACCCATATGCGCAGGATCTCGGCGCCGAAGCCCTTAATGATCTCCTGGGGCGCAATGACATTCCCAAGGGATTTGGACATCTTCTTTCCCGCGCCGTCTACGACAAAACCGTGCGTAAGAACGGTGCGATAGGGAGCACTGCCCCGGGCGCCGACGGAAGTGAGCAGAGAACTCTGAAACCACCCCCTGTGCTGGTCGCTGCCCTCAAGATACATGTCGGCCGGCCATGAAAGACGATCGTCACTTTCAACCACCGCCGCATGGCTGACACCCGAGTCGAACCATACGTCGAGGATGTCCATCTCCTTCGTAAAATCTTTTTTGCCGCACTTCCTGCAGCCGTATCCCTGAGGCAGAAAGTCCGCCGCATCTTTTGTGAACCAGACATCCGCACCGTGTTTTTCCACAAGGGACGTGATACCCTCAAGGACCTCTTCGTCCTCGACAAAGCTGCCGCACCCGGCACAGCGTATCATAGTGATCGGTACGCCCCAGCTCCTCTGCCTCGAGATGCACCAATCCGGCCTGTTAAGAAGCATACCGTAAATCCTCTCCCTGCCCCACTTAGGAACCCACGAAACTTTATCCACCTCATCGAGACATCTCTTTCTGAGGTCGTTAAACTCGACCGAGATGAACCACTGTTCGGTGGCGCGGAATATGACCGCCTTTTTGCACCGCCAGCAGTGCGGATAGGAATGAGTGATCTTCTCTTCCCTGACAAGCGCGTTTTTGTTTTTCAGTGTCTCTATAATCACCGCATTGGCCTTAAAGACAAACTGGCCCTCGAGGTCCCCTGCCTGCTTCGTAAACTTGCCCCTGTCATCGACAGGAGCATAGATATCGAGGCCGTATTTAAGTCCCACCTCATAGTCGTCCTCACCATGGCCCGGCGCTATATGGACGATACCGGTGCCATCATCCAAAGAGACAAATTCCGCCAGGACCGCCTTCGATTTCCTTTCAATAAAAGGATGGTCCGCAAGCATCCCTTCAAGGGATTTCCCTGGCACCTTCACAATGATCTCGGTTCCGATGCCTATTTTCTCCCTGAGCGCCTCTATCCTGCCTTCGGCGACAACGAATACCTCGTCGCCTTGAGCCACGGCAGCATACTCATAATCGGGATGGAAGGCTATCGCGAGGTTTGCAGGGAGCGTCCAGGGGGTGGTGGTCCAGATGATGACAAATACTTTTTTCCCTTTCAGAGAGGGAAGGTATTTTGAGAGATTTTCTTCGTCGATGCCGAACTTTACATAGACGGAAGGCGACTCTTTATCTGCATATTCAACCTCTGCTTCGGCCAGCGCGGTCACACAGGAGGGGCACCAATGGACGGGCTTTTTCCCTTTATATACGGATTTGCTCTTTACGAACTTAAAGAACTCCCTCACTATGGAGCTTTCGTAACCATACGTCATCGTAAGGTAGGGTCTTTCCCAGTCCCCGAACACGCCAAGCCTCCTGAATTCCTCACGCTGGATATCAACGAACTTAGACGCATACTCTCTGCAAAGGTTCCTCTTTTCGAGAATGGTTATCTTGTCCTTTTTTTCGCCCAGGTCCTTGTCGACCTGAAGCTCGATCGGAAGACCATGACAATCCCATCCCGGCACATAAGGGGCGTAAAAGCCCTTCATGGAGTTGTATTTGACGATTATGTCTTTGAGTATCTTGTTTAAGGCATGGCCCATATGGATATGCCCGTTTGCGTAAGGAGGCCCGTCATGAAGGATATACTTTCTGTCGGACCTGCTCTTGTTGACCTCCAGCATCTTTTGATAGATCTTCTTCTGATCCCAATTTTTCAGCATCTCCGGCTCCCTCTGCGAAAGGTTCGCCTTCATCGGAAAATCAGTCTGTGGAAGATTAAGTGTATCTTTATAATCTTTAGCCATAAGCTACAAATTACCACTATAAAAGAATCAATGTCAAGCAAAGGAAGGCCATACTTACGCCTCATATCTGCATGAGGACAGCGTCATCGCTCATTCTCGGCCCGTCGAAGCTCCGGACCTCCGAGGCACCGGCGCACATCACCGACGGGTGATGCAATGCGCGCCGCTGAAACCGCTCAGATGCCGTCCTCATGCATGTCCGTACGGAAGCGTTTCCCTCTATAAACACCACTAGGACAAGGAATGCAGAGACGTGCGGAAAAAAACTTTATCTGCGCCACCTTTGTGGGGGCGCTGATATCCGAATAAGCATCTTGCTCAACTAAGAAGGTCTGATAACGTAAACAGCAAGTTGCGACATTATAAAATTTTTTGGAGCATGTTTCTGCATCAATTACATTCTGGGGTTACGTTGTGCCATCCAGGATGAACTGATATCACAACTTCCCGATGAACGCGGCCTGTCTGCCGGTGGAACCCCGGGAGTAACGGTAGGAATAAAACCTATCAGGATTACAGTAAGTACATTCATCCGAAACCCATATATTGGGTTCGGGAATTCCTAGAGACAATGTCTGATATTTATTGGCGGAAGGAAGATCGAGAAAATATTTCTCTCCTTTTTTTGTGTAATAAGCACCCTCACCGGCCCCCTTTTTAACCGCGTCATAGACCTCATGATCTACCTCGTAGCTGCAGCCCTTTATACTCGGACCGATGGCGACATAAAAACCTCCTGGACCGCAGACATATCTTCGCATGATCATTTCGAGCGTTTTTTTCAAAATGCCGGCTGCGGTCCCCCTCCATCCGGCATGCACCGCGCCAATGATGCCCTTTTCTTTTTCATAGATGAGAACAGGCACGCAATCGGCCGTCCGGACCCCGATCAATACGCCGGGTTCTTTTGTAACGACGGCGTCGGCGATCTTCGTCTCACGGGAGGACTCAAGAAGGACGATCTTGTCGGTATGTTTTTGGATGGGCAGATAGATATCCTCTTTTGTAACCCCGAGCATTTGGGCGACCTCACCAAGATCAGCCCCGGGATCTTTGCCAGTAAAAAAGGCAGTTACACGGCCCCTCAATATCTCAGGGAATATGAGTCTCTGCAAGAGTTACTCTTTCTTTAACGCCGCGAATGCATTGGGCAGGTAGTCTATGATGTCGGTTGCGATCATCGAATGCATCCCCTTTTGAAAGGCCGCTATGTCCCCGGCAAGACCATGGAGATAAGTGCCCAGGACAGATGCATCAAGAGGACTAGACCCCTGGCCGAGAAATGCCGCCACCATGCCGGTCAATACATCTCCCGCGCCTGCTGTTGCCATGCCGGGATTTCCGGTAGTATTGATAAATACCTTTCCCCCGGGCTCGGCTATGACCGTCGGGGCGCCCTTCAAAACAAGGTATGTCCCGGTCTTCTTCGAATAAGAAAGCGATATCGCGACCCTGTCGGCCTCTATCGCGGCCGGCTCCGCTGAGCCGTCCTGATCATCCCGCTTCATCAGCCTCGCCATCTCTCCCGCATGGGGAGTGAGTATTACAGGTGACTTTGCCTTCCTGAAAATACCCGCATCGCCATGTATCGAGTTAATCCCGTCGGCGTCGATCACCGTCGGGGCTGTAGAGTTTGCGATAAGTTCCCGCATGATCTTCGTGACATCGGATGAAATGCCTATGCCGGGACCTATCGCAAGGACATCCGCCCCCCGGGAAATAAAGCCCAGGATCTCTTTGGCGGCCTCGACCGAGAGACTGCCGTTTCCGTTATCAGGAAGAGGAAGGACCATCTCCTCCATGACCCTGGACTGATAAACATTGGCAAGCGTCTCCGGGACGCCAATCGTAACCAGTCCCGCACCCGCCCTCAGGCAGGCCTTCGCAGCCATAAGCGCTGCGCCTGTCCTTCCTCTTGACCCCGCAACGATCAGCACGCGCCCATAATCACCCTTATGCGAATCCGCCGGTCTTGCCGGTACCAGCAACGCCGCATCGGTCTTTTCGATGGTCTCGATATATAAGGACTCGGCCGTAAGAAGCCCTCCGGGGAACCCGATATCCTCGATACATAATTTTCCCGTATATTCAGCGCCCGGATAAAGAAGGTGCCCGACCTTAGGCAGGCCGAACGTTACCGTATAGTCCGCCCGCACCGCCTCGCCCATTATCCGCCCATTATCCGAAGAGATGCCGGAAGGCAGGTCCACCGACAGCACCGGCGCTTCCGACCTGTTGAGGAAAAAGATGATGTCCGATATAGGTGGCCTGACCGGGTTGCTGATGCCCGTACCGAAAATCGCGTCGACCACCAGGGCGCTATGAAGGTCCGGTCTGCTTATACCGGTCCTGAATTCGATGGGGACTTTCATTTTTTTTGCCGTCTTGTATTGCGCACGGCAATCGGCGCTCAGTTTATTCTCGGGAACAAGGAGAAAGACCTTGACGTTCCAGCCCCAGTTAAAGAGGTTTCTTGCCGCAACGATGCCGTCCCCCCCGTTGTTGCCGCCCCCTGACAGGACGATGACCTTTCTTTTTTCGAAAATGTCCCGTATCTTTTCGGCCACTGCCAGCCCGGCCCTCTCCATAAGGGCTGAAGAAGTCACCCCGTACTCATCAATGGTCACTCTGTCTATGCCCCGCATCGCGTCGGCGGTTACGACCTTCATTGTTCCCCCTTGCAACCGGATTATTATTGCTCTACTATGACGCAGGCGACGCCGTATTCACGCTCATGGCTCATACTCAGATGGGCGCATCTGATCGATTTCTCTTTAAAAAAAGTTCTGAGCCGGCCCCTGACCTCGATAAAAGGCCGCCCGCTGCCGTAATTCATTACCTCTATATCGGTCAGCGCCACGGGAATTTCAGATCCGATCGCCTTGATGAACGCCTCCTTCGCCGCAAACCTCACGGAGAGAGAAAGGAAAGGCTCTTTTTTTTCGTAGGAATAGGCAATTTCATTTTCGGTAAATACCCTGCGGAGAAATCTGTCTCCCCACCGCTCCACAGCGCCCTTCATCCTCTCGATCTTCACCATGTCTATGCCGATTCCATATATCATAAGTCATCACTTTTCACGTTTCACATCTTACTGTGTACTATTCACTTCTTGTCTTTCGCTTCGGCCCTGTTAATCAATTCCTTCATCTCTCTTACGGCCCTTTCAAGACCGACAAGCACGGCCCTGGAAATAATGCTATGCCCGATATAAAGCCCTCTGAGGCCTTCCAGCTCCGCAACCCTCGAGACGTTATAATAATTGAGACCGTGGCCGGCATTTGCCTTAAGACCGATATCCCCGGCCTTTTGCACAGCGCTGATGACCCTCGCCAGTTCTCTTTCCTGCTTCCTGCCTTTCCCGTCCGAATAGCCCCCGGTATGTATTTCGACCATGTCGGCCCCGATCTCTTTGGAGATCATGACGTCCTGGGGATCAGGGTTGATAAAGAGACTGACGCTGATGCCGCTGTCGTGAAGGACCTTCACCGCCTGCCTGATAACGGACCTGCCCCGTCTTACGTCGATCCCCCCCTCTGTAGTGAGTTCCTGCCTCTTTTCAGGGACGAGGGTAACAAGGTCGGGACCGGTCTTGACCGCTATTTTCAATATCTCCTTCGTGGCAGCCATCTCCAGGTTGAGTTCGACCTGAATGAATTTCCTCAATAGCTCAAGGTCCCTGTCGCAAATATGCCTTCTGTCCTCCCTGAGGTGCACGGTAATTCCGTCGGCGCCGCCTAGTATGGCCAGCGTGGCCGCCATGACCGGCTCGGGTTCTCTCCCGAGCCTCGCCTGTCTCAACGTCGCTACATGGTCGACATTAACTCCAAGAATCATCTGATCTCCATTCACAGTTCATTTATTGTTCAGGGTACCACCGTAACATCGTCAACCGATGAAGAGATGACGAAAACCTTTATATTGTTGGTATCTTCATCAGCAGGAAGCAAAAAAAATCCCTTCCCCTCATTCTTCCTTCTCGACAGAAAAAAACCCTTCTCCCAAGGTACCTTGCCGTCGACAAACCCCACAAGCCGTTCCCCGTCCTTGAACTTCACAAAGACCCTGTTGCCCGTGGGCTTCCTTATGCCATACGATTTCCTGTCCTTATAATCATAGTCCCCTTCGAAGGACTTCACAAAAAAGACCGCCTTCATGTCCCCGGTACTAAGCGTATGGATCTTGTCTGTTACCGCCTCCCGAAGAAGAACCTTCTCTCTGTCGGGCGAGAAATCTATCAGATATCCCTTCAGCAGGCTTCCGTCATTCAACCTCACTACCGACCTTTCGAGACCGACCTTTTTTTCCCCCATAGTGTGCCCCTTTTTATCCGAGCTTTATGATGACTGTTCCTCTAACATATCCTGGGCAGCTGGTCCCCGGAAAGCATGTCTATTATTCTAATACCGCCGATATTTGTTTTCAATAATACGGTCTCTCCCGGCGTTTCCACAACCTCTCCGATAATGGCCGTCCCGGCGCCTTCCGCCGTTTTCCTCATTTCATCTGCGAGCGCCTCCGCGACCTCCGGATCGACAATAGCGATGAGAATACCTTCATTTGCAATATAAAGAGGGTCAAGGCCGAGAAGTTCGCAGGCGCCCTTTACCCCCGGTTCTACCCTTATCGCAGACTCATCAATCACGATGCAACATCCCGATTCGGACGCAATCTCTTTGAGGGTGGTCGCAACACCTCCCCTGGTAGGGTCTCTCATCATGCGAATATTTTTCGTCCTGTCCGCCATCCTCTTTACCAGTGCATTCAACGGTCCCACATCGCTCAGAAGCGGAGGTTCGAAAGATATACCGTTTCTCTCGGCCATGACCGAAACGCCGTGGTTCCCTATGCTTCCGCTCAGAAGCACCCTGTCTCCGGGCTTCACCTTCTTGGGAGACAAGTCGAGCCCTTCTCCCACAACCCCAAATCCCGCCGTATTGATGAAAATACCGTCGGCCTTTCCCCTGTCGACAACTTTCGTATCGCCCGCAACGATCCGTACCCCTGCCTCCTCAGACGCGGCCCTCATTGAGCCCAGAATCCGCTTGAGATGATCAACCGGAAATCCTTCCTCTATGATAAAGCCCACCGTCATGTATATCGGGGTCGCGCCCGAAACAGCGAGGTCGTTTACCGTGCCGCAGACGGAAAGCCGCCCTATGTCGCCGCCCGGGAAAAAGAGGGGAGATACCACATACGAATCCGTAGTGATCGCGATCCTGCCTGAAAAAGTATTCTCAAGGACAGCCGAATCACCCAGTTCCCTAAGGTCAAACGCCGGGACAAAAAAATCCTTTATCAGCTGATGCATCATGCGCCCGCCGCTTCCGTGGGCAAGCTGGATCAGTTCCATGTAGACCTCACAATTTTATTTTCCCCAGAGCCTTATATTTATAATAGGCGGCGCAGCTTCCCTCGGAACTCACCATGCATGGCCCCACAGGCTTGTCCGGTGTGCATGCCTTTCCGAAGAGTTTGCAGTCGCTGGGGACCTTGACCCCCTTAAGAACATCTCCGCACGAGCAAGCGGTCGCATGGTCGTCAACCGCAGGAACGTCGACAGTGAAGACAGACCTGAAGTCCCTGTGCCTGAATTCTTCTCTTAGTTTCAGACCGCTCATCGGGATGGTACCGATGCCTCTCCACCCTGCATCATCGGCTTCGAAACACGTATACAGTATTGAAATGGCCTTCGGGTTGCCCTCTTTTCTTACAACCTTTTTGTACTGAATCTCGACTTCCGCCTTTCCCGAGGCCAGCTGCTCAAGGATCATCCGTATCCCCGAAATGATGTCAGGGGCGTCAAAACCCGTGACAACGGAAGGCTTCTTATACCCCGAGGCGATGAAGTCATAAGGAATGCTTCCGATCACCGTGCTGACGTGTCCCGGAAGGATGAATCCATCCACCCTTACCTCGCCGGAATCAAGCAGGGCCTTAAGCGCAGGAGGGACTGTTTTATGGACTGAATAGATAAAAAAATTATCCACGCCTTTTTTCTCCGCCTCTATTATGGTACCGGCAACCAATGGAGATGTCGTTTCAAAGCCGGTTGCGAAAAAAATGACCTTTTTGTCGGGGTTCTCGGAAGCGATCCCCAGGGCGTCAAGCGGCGAATAGACCACCCGGACATCGCCCCCTTCGGCCTTTGCGTTAAGAAGGGACCCTTTGCTGCCGGGGACCCTCATCATATCCCCAAAAGTAGTAAGGATGGCCCCTTTTTGCATCGATACGGCTATTGCCGTATCCACGTCCCTTATCGCCGTAACACAGACCGGACAACCGGGTCCGCTCAAAAGCGTTATGCCCGCCGGGAGAAGGTCCCTTATGCCCAGTCTGAAAATTGCCACGGTATGGGTCCCGCAGACCTCCATCAGTCTGACCGGCTTTCCTATTGAATCCATGAGTCGTTTGAGAGCATCAGCGCTATCCATAACCTATTCCTTCACTCCATCTCTGAGCCTCTCTCTGAGTATATACGCCTGGCCCAAAGAGATGCCGGCATCGTTAGAGGGCACCAGTTCATTGACGTATACCTCCAGCCCTTCGTACCTCAGGGAGTATGCCACCCTTCCAAGAAGATACGAATTCTGGAATACGCCACCGCTTAAGGCGACCTTCCTTATGTTATGCGCCGCAGAGAGCTTGACCGCGGTCCTTAAGACAGCGGTTGCGACCGTATTATGGAATTTCGTAGCCATCACCCTTTTGTCCACCTGATTTCCGAGGTCTTTCAGTATACCCAATATCACCGGGCAGAAATCTATACCTATCACTTCCTTAAATCTTATATCTACCGGGTAATCATCGTCCAGCCCGTCAACCACAAGGGATTCCAGGGCCATAGCCGCCTCGCCCTCAAAGGTGTTTTCGTCGCACACCCCCATCAGCGCCGACACCGCGTCGAAAAGCCTGCCCGCACCCGAAGACAGAGGAGAAAAATCCCTCATCCCGGAGATCTTCAATATCCCTTCGATCTTCTCCCTGCCGTATTTTTCGACGAACCCCGTCGGTCCGATATATTCCCATATCTGTTGTCCTACCGCCTCTGAAAGATAGGCAAGGGATATCCTCCAGGGCTCCTTCACCGCCATTTCGCCGCCCGGTAGCGGTATACAGTCAAGGTGCCCCGCCCTTTTAAAGCCCCTTGTGTCGGCGATGAGAAACTCTCCTCCCCAGAGCGTTCCGTCATCTCCGTACCCCGTGCCGTCAAAGGAGATGCCTATGACCTTCTCCTTTATCCCCCTTTCAGCCATTACGGAGGCGACGTGTGCGTAATGATGCTGGATAGGATACTTCTCTATTCCTTCCTGTCTTAAGGCCCACCTTGATGAGAGATAAGCGGGATGAGGATCGTACGCGATCGCCTCCGGCGCCGCCCTGTAAACCGCCTTTAGGTTCTCAAGGGTCTCCTCAAAAAACCGGAGGGTCTCGTAATTCTCCATGTCACCGATATGCTGGCTAGGGATCGCATACCTGCCCTTCGTCAGCGTAAAGGTGTTTTTCAAATCCGCCCCGCAGCCGAGGACCTCCGGCCCATCCTCCTTTAAAGGGATGGGATCGGGAACATATCCCCTTGACCTTCTGATAAAAAAAAGCGGTGTTTCTTCCGCAGGCCACGCGCCCGCTGCTACGCCACCGCTATATCCGACCTTTACCACAGAATCGTCGACCCTCATGAATATCCCCCGGTCATGGAGCAGGAAGGCATCGGCAATGCCGGAGAGTTTCGCAATCGCCTCGTCATTGTCGGTCACGATCGGTTCCTCCGAGACATTTCCGCTTGTCATGACAAGGGCATCGAAGCGGGGACCTGCGCCATCCCCTCCCTGATAAGAAGCGGCAATGGGGTGGTGAAGGAGCAAGTAATGGAGCGGCGTATACGGAAGCATGAAACCCGCATATTTATTGTTGGGAGAAACAGCCCTCGCGAGTCCGAAGTCCTCCTTCTTTCTCAGAAGCAGGACAGGCCTTTTTTCAGCCGTCAGCAGAGCTTCCTCTTTTTCGGAAACATAACAGAACTTCTTTATGGAGGCGATTTCCGGCGACATCAGCGCAAAGGGTTTATTATTTCTTCTCTTTCTTTCCCTTAAGACAAGGACCGCACCCTCGTTCGAAGCATCACAGGCGAGATGAAAACCTCCGAGCCCTTTGATTGCGATGATCCGCCCCTCCTTAAGCAGCCTGATCGTCTCAGTCACCGGGTCTTTATCGCGGGAGACCTCCACCCCTTCCCTGACAACCCTCAGCGCTACAGCGGGTCCGCACCGGCTGCATGCATTGGGCTGTGCGTGAAAGCGTCTGTTCTTAGGATCATCGTATTCGGCCTTGCACTGCGGGCACATCGTAAAGACATTCATGGTCGTATGCACCCGGTCGTACGGCACGGATTTGGTGATCGAATATCTCGGTCCGCAGTTCGTACAATTAATAAAAGGATAGAGGTAACGCCTGTCCTCCGGGTCAAACATCTCATGAAGGCAAGCATCACAGACAGACGCATCGGGCGAGACGAGTGTAAAACTGCCGTTTTTGCAGCTGCCTTTTATGGAGAAATCGCCGCAACCCGTCGGCATGGACGGCGTAATATCTATGCTTAAGATCATTGAGAGGGGCGGACTGTCCTTCCGCAGCCTTTCAAGGAAAGAACCGAGGTCCCCGCCCTCAGCCGCAATTAACACGCCTTCGGCCGTGTTTGAGATAAACCCCTTCACGCCAAGTTCCCTTGCGAGATTATAGACAAAGGGCCTGAACCCCACCCCCTGGACCTTCCCTTTGACCGATATATTCAGACATTCCATGAATTGTGCACCCTTAATCCGCTCGCTCTATTATACCCGAAGAGCAGTGAAGGATACGGAAGAAATGTGTCGCGGTCGGGCAGTTTTGTTATAATGAGGGAGATGAAAAAAAGGGATTTCACCGAAAAGGAGAGGCTCTGCATCTCCTGTCAGAAGTGCTGCAATGAACTTTTCGTTTACACCCATCCTGTCCTTTACAGCTGCAGCGCCGAGACGATAGTAGATTTTTATAAGGCCCGCGGGTTCGATGTGAGCAGGCTGGAAGAAGACGCGATAATCCTTTCCTTCAAGCACACCTGTCCCCATCTCACCCCTGATGGGTGTGATATCTACGAGGACCGGCCGAAGGCGTGCGCGGAATACTCGGGGATAGAGGACTTCGGAGAGGGATGCCTTTGGTCGACGCTCGAGTAGGTAAGACCATCAGAAAGACACGACATGCCACCGCATAGTATTAACCGGAAACGCCTCATCGACACGTTTGTACAACTCCTCAGGATAAACTCCCCTTCCTTTCGAGAAGGAGAAATAGGCAAGGTACTTACGGAAAGATTGGAGGGAGCGGGATGCAGCGTCGAGCTGCAGCGATACGATGAATCGTTCAATATCGTGGCCCGCAAAGGAGGCTCTGGCGGGGCGCCACCCCTTCTTATTAGCGCCCATATGGATACCATAGAGCCTACCGAGGGAATAGAATTCAGCGTCGATGACGTCCTGATAAAATCCACGGGCAAGACTGTCCTCGGTGCGGATGACAAGAGCGCTCTGGCCCAGATAGTAGAGGCCCTGACCGTTTTGCATGAACAAAGGTTTTCTCACGGGCTGATCGAGATCGTCTTCACCTCGGCGGAAGAAACGGGCCTCGTGGGCGCAAAGAACCTCGACTTCTCCTCGCTTAAAAGCAGACACGGCCTCGTGCTCGACTCCTCAGGAGACGTGGGACGTTTGGTGGTCGCCGCACCCACACATATTACGTATGAAATGCGTATCGTCGGGAAATCCGCCCATGCAGGGATAGAACCCGAAAAAGGCCTTAATGCGATAAGGGTCGCCTCCCGGATCATCGCGGCCGTCCCCGACGGGAGAATCGACAACGAAACAACCGCCAATATAGGTATTGTCCACGGGGGCACCGCAACAAACGTTGTACCCAGAGAAGCGGTCATCCGCGGTGAGTTGAGGGGCCGCGTCGCTTCCGTGCTCGAAAACAACAAGAGGCGTCTTTTCGAAACGGCCCGGGCCATAGCAGATCAGGACAGGGCATCAATCTTTATCTCCGAACAGGAGGAATACAGGTCCTTTACGATAGACAGGGGAGACGCCTTTCTCAAGTATCTTAGCGGGGCCCTAAGCAGATGCGGAATCGAGCCTGTCCCCATCGAAACGGGAGGGGGCTCGGACGCAAACATATTCAACGAGCACGGGATTAAGGCGATCAATATGGCAAACGGGATGCGGCAGGTGCATTCAAACGACGAGTGTATTTATCTTCTGGACCTCTATAACGGCTGCAAGGTCTTACTTCAGGCCATAGCGGACTTCAAGGAATTTAATCCCTAGAACAAGAAGACTTTTTCAACACGCTTCTATTTCGGCCGTGAGCTTTACGGCGCAATCAGGGCAGATGCCGTGGGTGATCGTACCATAAGGAAGTTCAGAGATATAGGCCCCGACACGCTTCCAGTAGCCTTGGTCATCTCGGACCTTTTTGCACCACGCGCACATGGTAAGCAGCCCGTTTAGCTTCCTCATGTTCGACCGGCCGACTTCCATAAAACCGTCCCGCATGTTAACGCTGTGTTCCGGAAGTGACTCTATTGTCTTATCTTCGACTTTCATGACGGGACACCTCCCTTATTTTCCTTTCTGTCTGCCCTGCACGTCTAAAGAATACTCTCTGCAGATTAAAAGCGGATTAAGGAATCATGAAATTTTCTTAACGAGCAGGGGGATATCTAATAAAGAGGTGAAAGAGGGTAAGGCAAATCATATACTCCCCCATCCCCCTCTTACCTTAAGAGGGGGGTGCCAAGGGCGGGGGCGTTACAAAAATACATCGGGGAATTCAGACGTGAAAGAGACCGGTAGCGCAGTAGCGGCTGGCGGCATAGAGTTTAAGCCTTCTGCCCAGGATGCCTTGATGGGTCCGAAGCGCAACACCGGGATCGTTATTTTGTTCCGATAGATGCGAAAGGCACGCCCATTTCAGCCGCTTGCCGCAGTCGAGCAGTTGGGCAGACTCGATATTGGAGATATGTCCCCCAGGCCCCTCTATTCTGCGTTTGAGAAAAGCAGGATAAGGACCGGCGGCGAGCATGGCCGGATCATAATTGCTTTCCATGAATACGGCATCCAAAGAGGCCACCTCACTCACCAGGCGGTCGAAAACATGCCCCAGATCGGTCATTATGCCGAGGCGCTTCTCCCCTGATTCGACTACGAAGATCACCCCGTCTTTTCCGTCATGCGGAGTCGGGATCGTCCGCACGGAAACCGGACCAAACGAAACCGTCTCCCCTGCCTTAAAGAATTTCAAATTGCGAAGGGGTCCGAGTCCGCCTCTCCTGTCCGCAGCGTCAATCGTTCTTTCCGTAACATGCAGAGGAAGTCCGTACTTGCGACTGTAAACGCCGCAATACTTTACATGGTCGGAGTGGTCATGGGATAGAATAACAGCGTCCACATCCCTCATCTGGCGGCCATGGTCGGCCAGCCTCCGCTCGGCCGTCACACCGGATATCCCCGCGTCAAAGAGCAGTCTCATCCCGCAGGACTCGACATAGATACAGTTTCCGTTGCTGCCCGACTGAAGCGATATCGCGATCATAAATGCGTATGGCCCCCTTTTCTTTCCCTAAAACCCGTCCTCTTTTCAGCCGTTAATCTCTGCGACCATTGAATATACCAGGCGCCCCGCCTCAATGTCACCTTTAATGAGAGAAAAAGAAAAGCCTAATCCTCCGGCTCCCGTATATACGCGATCTTATCGATGGGGACGACGACCCAGCCGGAGTCGGTCTCAAGGTATACCTCCTCTTCGTTGACCTCGACCAGCCTCCCGAAATATGAAGTCTCAGGAGTGACCACTTCAACAACCTTGCCGATCAGATCTACCATATTCCTCCTAAGTTTTTTTTGTATTCGGCCGGCCCAGGTTATGGACCATCTCCGCGCCTATCAAAAAGATGCAGGAAGAATAAAACATCCAAAGCAGAAACAAGATGAACGCCGTCATAGGGCCGTAAATCTTTCCGAGGTGGATTATCGACACCACGTACCATGTAAAAAGGTACTTCGCCAGTTCGAGAAAAAGGGCAGTAAAGAAGCCCCCCCGTACCGCATCCGACAACCTGACCTTCGCCCTGGGAAGGAGTTTGTACACGAGCGTGACCGTCAACATGACAAGGACAAAGGGCAGCACGAACCGTATGATAAAGGCCGTAACCCTGCCTATCTTCAGATCAGGAAGATAAGGTTTGAGTATATTGAGGAGGGGTATCGCGGATGCAGCGCCGAAAGAAAAGATGAGAAGCACGATGATACTCGTCACCACCATAAGCGAGATAAGGACCGAACAGGCGATATTTCTCTTTTGCTTGACCTTAAACACGACATTCAGGGAATTCTCGATCGATGCAAAGACCTGGTAGGACAAAAAGCCGTAAAGAAGAATGCCTATCTTCCCAATCCCTTTATAGGAGATAAGCTTGACAATCTCCTGCGTTATGCCCGCGGTGACCGAGGGGAAAAGGTTTGTCAGCCTGCCCACGACAAATGCGTAGAATTGCGGATAATGTCCCAGGAGATACCCCAGAATGGTCATCAGGAACATGCAGAACGGGACAAGGGCAGTTACGATAAAATAGGACAACGAGCCTGCCAGCATCAGCCCTCCATCCCTGTAAAAGTCGACAGCGCTTTTGCCAAGCACCCTCAGGAACCTCACGGCGCTGTGTTTTTTTTCCGCGGCCTGATGTAGATCTTCAACGGTGTTCCCTCGAATGAAAAATTGTCCCTCAGCCCCTTCTCTATAAAGCGAAGCTGCTGCTCTTTGACCGCCTCAGGATAATTACAGAAAATCACGAAACCCGGCGGCTCTTCCCTCACCTGTGTCATGTAATACAGTTTTACCGCCTTTCCGCGATACATAGGAAGATTCATCTTCCCGACAAAGTCCCCGAAAAACCTGTTCAGTTCGCCGGTCGGTATGCGCTTGTTCCTTTCGTCAATGATGCGGTCGATGACCGGAAAAACCTTCGTGATCCGCTTCCTGACCAAGCCTGAGATAGTAATTACCGGGGCATAGGGCGAAAACCACATCTTTCTTGTAAGTTCGGGAATGATCTCTTTGAAAACTTCTTCCGCCCCTTCGATAAGGTCCCATTTGTTCAGGAGGAAAATCGCGCCCTTCCCGTATTCCTTTACAATACCCGCGATCTTTACGTCCTGCTCCGTGACCCCCTCGGAAGCGTCGAGGACTATGAGCGCGACATCGCATCTCTCTATGCTCCTGACGGCCCTGACCAGCGCAAACCTCTCTATCGAATAACCCACCCTGCCCTTCTTCCGTAACCCCGCAGTATCGATCACCAGATACTTCTTTGCGTGATACGTACATATGCTGTCTATGGAGTCCCTCGTCGTTCCCGCCACCGGGCTGACGAGCATCCTCTTCTTTCCCAAAAGAGCGTTCACAAGTGTGGACTTCCCGACGTTCGGTCTTCCCACCACCGCGATCTTGGTATGTTCGATGACTTCTTCCTGATACTCAGGAAGCAACTGGGCGAGCCTGTCCATGAATTCCTCGTACCCGTGTCCCGTTGCGGCCGAGACCGGCCAGAGTTCCTCCGTTCCTATCCTGAAGAAATCATAAAGCCTGTCTTCCTTCGTGGGGGCGTCTATCTTGTTTGCAGCCCAGAGTATCTTTTTTCCGGAGGCGCGAAGGAGCCGTGCAAGTTCCATATCGGCAGGCGTCAGCCCGTCTTTTCCGTCGAGGAGATGGATTATGATGTCCCCTTCCTCTACCGCAAAGATCGCCTGCTCCTTGGCCTGGGCGAAAATGTCTTCAGGGGGGTCCGGATAAAAGCCGCCGGTATCGACCACCATGAAAACCTTCTCTTCCCATTTTGCGTCGAGGTAGTTCCTGTCCCTCGTTACGCCCGGGATGTCCTCCACTATCGCGGAATGCGTCCCGGTCATACGGTTAAAAAGAGTGGATTTCCCCACATTTGGTCTGCCTACTATTACGACTACAGGTTTTGACATAGGGGTATTGTACTATAAAATACCTGACAATAATCTCTCTGACGACAATACCATTACCAGGGAAGCCGGGTTATCGTCTTAGCAAAGAACTGCCCAGGGCTGAATTGTTCCTCATGATTAGCGTCTCAATGGTCTGAGGAAGATATATATGTTAAAATTATAAATACGGCATTTACTGAGCGGACAGTGGAAAAAGAGGGAGAAGAAAACAGAATTGAAAATGCGTTATCTCACAAGAGCCGCCCTTCTTGCGGGGCTCGTTCTCTCTCTGGCCTCGCTGCTGGATATGTGCGGGACCTCGGCATGCGCAGAAACACACAGGTACGTCCTGCTGGGGCTTCCCTTTACTTTTTTTGGAATTGTTTTTTTCCCGGCCGCGTGGGCCTCGTTCGAAATCGGACGCACCCGCAGGGTATTCTCAACCTTTTTTGTTATAATGATCTCGGCCGCAGTCGGCGCGGAGATCGCATTCCTCTGGATCCAGAAATATGTGATAAAAGAATGGTGTCCGTTATGCGTCGGGGTTGCGGCAGCGGTCTATCTGCTGGCGCTCCTGGCATATTATGCCGAAGCAAAAGATGCTTTATCGATCTCAAAAGACAGGAGTGACATAACTATGATTTTTTTTAAGAAGGTATCGCTGATCGTTTTAGTGGTAATCGCAGGCTTTTTGATAGCCTTTAAGGGCGCGCACAAGAGCGAGGCCCAGGATAAGGCCATGAATTTTTTCCTGGGAAATGAAAGCAGCGCCCAGGAGTTATATATCTTCACGGATTGGTTCTGTCCTCACTGCCGCAAGGCGGAGCCGGAGATCGAAAAGGCCGTCTCCGCAACAATTAAGAAGGCAAAAATCATCTTTATCGACGTGCCCATCCACGCCGAATCTTTTAACTACATGCCTTATAACCTTTCCTTTCTCCTCAATGAAAAGGGCAAATATCTGGCGTTGAGGAAGGCGCTTGTAGCTCTCTCCCTCACGTCAAAGGAGCCCGGACCCGAAGAGGTGCAGAAAACAATAGCTCCTCTTGGCGTAACCTACAGACCGCTGCCCTTCCTGGCAATGACAAAGGGATCACAGTACTTCGATGAGACGGCCAAGGCGTTCGGGGTCAAATCCACCCCGATAGTCGTGGTGAATAACACAAAGACGAAAAAGAGGATCCAGTTGGTCGGCTCGAAGGACATCACGGAACAAAACATACTTAAGGCGCTCAATGACGTGTCGAAATAGAGTCTGTTCAATATTACCTGAAGGTGTAGAAGCCGTCATTCCCGCAAGCGAAGTGCGCCGACCTGTCCGGTAGGGAGGTCGGGAAACCAACCCCCCTCTATCCCCCCTTATCAAGGGGGAAGGAGCGGATCCTCCCCTGATAAGGGGAGGCAGGGAGGGGTTATCGGACAAGACATAATGTATTAAACCTGTCCTACCTTAAAGGACGTGGGTTAAGCTAAAGGTCGAGAAACCAGAGGCTCAGAGCCACATTAAGGAGGACAGGTTATGAAGAAGTATAGCAAATTTATAGGACTGGATGTACACAAGGCGGATATTTCTGTAGGCACTGCGGATGCTGACAGAGGAGAGGCGGGCTTTTACGGGGCAATAGATAACGCACCCCATGCCTACCTGAAACTTGCGAAGAAGCTGAGCAAGGGAGGAGAGCAAGTATTGTTCTGTTACGAGGCCGGGCCGTGCGGATATGAGATTTATCGACGACTGTCGAAAGCCGGGTATGATTGCGTTGTGATTGCGCCGTCTCTGATACCGAAGAAAGCGGGAGACAGGGTGAAGACGGACCGGAGAGACGCAGTAAGTCTTGCGCGTCTACTGAGGGCTGGAGAACTCACCCCGATCTGGGTGCCTGATAAAGAGCAGGAAGCGATGAGGGACCTGACGCGAGCGCGGGAAGACATGAAGGGGATGGAGCGGACGAGCCGGCAGCGTCTTGGAGGATTTTTATTGAGACACGGGAAGATTTATCCCGGCCGGAGCAAATGGACGAAAATATATTTTAGGTGGCTTGAGAGTTTACGATTTGAGACGGCAGCCCAACAGATAGTGTTTCAGGAATATATAGATATGGTTAAGCATACACAGGAGCGGGTAGCTTCCATGGAGGAGGAAATAAGGAAGGCTCTGAGAGGTTGGACGCTGAAGCCGATAGTCGAGGGACTAGTGGCGTTGCGAGGTATTGACCTTGTGGCTGCGATGACGATAGTTGCCGAACTCGGGGACCTCAGCCGCTTCGCAACAGCCGGTCAGCTGATGTCACACCTGGGGCTAGTGCCGTCGGAACATTCAAGCGGAGAGCGGCAAAAGCGGGGTGGAATTACAAAGACCGGAAACGGTCACGTAAGGCGAGTGCTGATAGAGGCATCTTGGTGCTATCGCCTACCGGCTCGCAAGACCGCCCATTTGAGACGAAAGGCTGAGAAGACCAGCAAGGCTGTCCAGGAGATCGCCTGGAAAGCTCAGAAGAGACTTTGCAGTCGATACTGGTATTTGATTAATAAAGGTAAACTCCCGGTTAAGAGTTGTACGGCGGTGGCCCGGGAATTGGTTGGCTTTATCTGGGCCATTGCCTGCGAAGTTATGGGAAAAGGCAATATCAGTGTTGTGCTGAACGGATAAAAGGGACTGATGACGGAAAAAAGAACAAAGGAAATTGTCTTACGGGGCTTCGAAAGTTATGCGGGGTTTCTTCGCCCCTGCAGACAACAGGTTTTTTACCACATGCCGCGTATCCCGGCCAGGGTTCAAAGAACAGGTATGGAGAATCCTCGATTCCGGCTTGAGGCTCCTGAAATAAGGATGACCCTCGACACAAGACAGAGGCAGCTCCACGACGAAGACAAGTCATGCGGTAGCCAACCCGCGTATATCAGAATGATCTACCGTCGTCTAAGTTCTTGTGCCCTGACCATGATGCACGGCATGAACAAAAAAAAGAAAAAATGAAAAGACCGGCTTATCCACTTGACAGGTTTAATACATATCAGCCGGAATGACAAACACGGCAAAAACACCGCACCCATAAGCAGACGCTCATCAAAATCTGTTATTGGATAATTACTGAATAAGGTTACCTGATGTAATATCCCGAGACCCGCCATTTGCCGTCTTTATCAAGCATCGGCGTGACCGTCTCGACTGCGGCCTTCTTGTTTTCAAACCACGTATCATACCGGATAACTACATACTTGCCGTCAGGTGCACCCGGCAGGCTCGTCATAAATTGCTTCGATTTAAGTTTTCTTTGTAACACCTTGCCTAACGGCCCGCGAACCGCTCCGACTTGCCGGCCCCACTGCCCTTTTTCGCCCGCCGCCCTGAAGAGCTCTGAAGCGGCTTCCCAGCTCTCCGTATATTTTCCGTTATCGATAAGTCTCAGCCACGAATCCGCGGCAGCCACCGCCTTTTTTTCAAAGCCGGCGTCCGCAAAGGCCGTCGCCTGTGAAAAAATAGTAAGAGTTACCGCTACAACAAAAACATAACAATAAGTTCTCACCCTCATATAGGTTCCCTCCTGAGAGAAATAATAGCCAGTATAGCCAACAAGAAAACAAAATGACAAGATATGCAACTTGCATCCGTATGGACCGTAATACACCCGTCAAATCGTTTTTTCAGCGTCTTATTCCCCCAGATAGGCGTGTCTCACTTTTTCATTATTTAGGAGGGATTCGCTGTCGCCCGAGAGCGTGACCGCGCCGTTTTCAAGGACGTATCCCCTGTCTGAGAGCTTGAGGGCTGCCCGTGCGTTTTGTTCTACAAGGAGGACCGTTACCCCCTCTTTGTTGATCTCCTGGATCGTCCTGAAGATCTTCGTCACCATGATAGGCGCAAGACCGAGTGAGGGTTCATCGAGCAGGAGTATCTCGGGCTTCGACATAAGCGCCCTCCCTATCGCAAGCATCTGCTGCTCCCCTCCGCTAAGGGTCCCGCCGTACTGCTTCGATCTCTCTTTCAGGATCGGGAAGAGCCTGAATACGTCTTCGAGCAGCGCCGAAAAATCGCCCCGGCCGAGGAAGGCGCCCATCTCGAGGTTCTCCATGACCGTCAGTTTAGGAAAGATCCTTCTTCCTTCCGGCACCTGGCTTATCCCTATCTCTACTGTCCTGTGCGCAGGCATTCCCGATATGGCCGTCCCGTTTACCCTAATGCTCCCCGAGGAAGGCGTAAGGACACCGGATATCGTCATGAGGCAGGTAGATTTGCCGGCCCCGTTGCTGCCGATTAGCGAGACGATTTCCCCTTTTTTTATCTCTATGTCGACGCCCTTGAGCGCCTCTATCGGTCCGTAATGCGTATGTACCTTTTCGAGCCTCAGCATCCTCTGCTACATCTCCTTTCCGAGATAGGCCTCGATCACCAGCGGGTCGGTCCTTATCTCCTTAGGCATGCCTTCGGCGATCTTCACCCCGTGGTCCAGGACGATAATGCGTTCCGAGATCCCCATAACGACTTTCATATCGTGTTCGATGAGGAGTATGGTCTTTCCGAGTTGTTTCAGCTTCTTGATGATGATCATCATCTCGTCCGTCTCCTGAGGGTTCATTCCGGCAGTCGGTTCGTCGAGCAATAGTACGCCGGCTTCGGTGGCCAGTGCCCTGGCGATCTCGATCTTCCTCTGGATGCCGTAAGCCAGACTGCCGGCAGTATTTCCGGCCAGCGTTTCTAATCCGAGGAGTTCGAGATATTCGCAGGACTTCTGCCGCACTTCCCTCTCCTCTTTGCCAAACGCCGGAAGTCTAAGGACGGCCCCCAGGAGGCCCGAGCGTATCCTTGAGTGCTGGGCGACCATTATATTTTCGACCACAGACATCTCCCTGAACAGCCGTATGTTTTGGAAGGTCCTCGATATCCCAAGACGGGTGATCCTGTCTGCGGAAATGCCCGTGATGTTTCTTTCATGAAGAGTGACGCTGCCCTTCGTGGGTTTAATAAAACCCGTGAGACAGTTAAATAGGGTCGTCTTCCCGGCGCCGTTGGGCCCTATGATGCTCATGATGGCGCCGCCCCGCACAGAAAAACTTATATCTTCGATCGCCCTGATGCCCCCGAAGTGTTTCGAAAGAGACTTAACCTCCAAGAGAAACACTTTTCCTCCCGAAAAGTCCCTGCGGCCTAAATACCATCAGAAAGACCAGTCCGCAGCCCACCGCGAGCATCCGGTACATCTGCGCATCTCTGAGAACCTCAGGCAAAAAAACAAGCACTATTGCGCCGACTATTACCCCGGCGATGCTCCCTATTCCCCCTATGATGACCATGCATAAGATGAGGACCGATTCCATGAAGGTAAAACTCTCGGGTGAGACAAACCTCATCTTGGCCGCAAATAAGCAGCCAGCCAGCCCGGCCCAGAAGGCCCCGAAAGCGACTGAATAGAGCTTGTACATCATCGTATTGATCCCCATCGCGGACGACGCGATCCCGTCCTCGCGTATCGCGATCCAGGCCCTGCCGATCTTCGAATCCTGCACCCGCCTCATGACGAAAACGGTCAGGATTACGAAAAAAAAGACGAGGAAATAGTAGTGCGAAATCTTCCCGATAACCATGTCCCCAAGAGACGGCGGGGCGATGCCCGATATGCCGTTGGGCCCTTTTGTGAAACTGTCCCAGTTGTTGAACACAAGGCGGACTATCTCTCCGAAGCCGAGGGTTACTATGGCAAGATAATCGCCTTTCAGTCTTAACGCCGGGACCGCGAACAAAAAACCGGCAAGGGTCGTAACAACTACCGATACCGGCAGTGCGGTCCAAAAACCCATCCCGAGTTTCGTATTGAGAAGCGCATAGCTGTATGCTCCGATAGCGTAGTACGCAACAAACCCCAGATTAAGAAGGCCGGTATAGCCGACAACGACATTAAGACCGAGGGCAAGGATGATATAGATGCCGGATATGACCGCCACATCCACGACATAGTCCTCGGCCACAAAGGGGAGGAGCAGTACTGGGACCAAGAGAACATATATAAATCTTTTGTCGCGCGGGATAAGCCTGCTCACCCTTTCAAGATAAGGCCATGCCTTACGTATCATGACCGATACGACTTTTGCCAGAGGAACAGCCACAACCAAAACGAGGAAAAGCAGGGATGCGGCCTTCAATCCTTTAAAAGGCAGAAAGAGAAACGAAAGCCAGAGGGCCGTAGCTGCAGGCATCAGGAAACGCTTCATTGTTTTTTCCTCAACGCCCATGCGACTATATTTTTTCCTCCGGCGTTTTTCCGAGGAGGCCCTCGGGTTTGACAAGCAAAATGACGATCAGGATAAGGAACGCATAGGCGTCCTTGTATTCACTCGATACGTAACTGGCGCCGAGACTTTCGACAAGTCCCAAGAGGATGCCGCCGAACATCGCCCCCGGGATGCTGCCTATGCCGCCCAGCACCGCAGCGGTAAAGGCCTTGATCCCGGCGATATATCCGATATAGTAGTTTACGAGCCCGTAATAGGCCGCAACCATCACGCCGGCGATCGCAGCAAGTCCCGAACCGATGACAAAGGTGACCGATATCACCGCATCTACGTTTATGCCCAAGAGCGAGGCCATCGTCTTGTCCTGGGCGACCGCGCGCATGGACTTGCCCGTCTTGGTCTTCATTACGAAGGCATGGAGAAGCAACATCATCAGCGCAGAGACGGCAATTATGGCCGCCTGCAGATAGGTGACGCTCGTTGAAAGAAACGTAAACCCTCCTTGCCCGAAGAGGGAGGGGAATACCTTGTCGGTCGCCCCCTGAGTCAGCATCACGTAATTTTGCAGGAAGATTGAGACCCCTATCGCGCTGATCAGCGGGCTGAGCCTCGGCGCCTTCCTGAGAGGTTTATATGCGATCTTTTCGATAGTGAATCCGTAAGATGAGCAGAACATCACGGTGAGTACAAGCACCAGAACGATCGCCAGGGGAAGGCTGTACGCGGTAAGTCCGATGGCGGTAAAGAACCCCAGGAGGATAATCCCCAGATAGGCCCCGAGCATATATATTTCACCATGGGCAAAATTGATCAGTTCGAGTATGCCGTAAACCATGGTGTACCCGAGCGCAATCAGCGCGTAGACGCTCCCGAGGGTAAGACCATTGATCACCTGTTGCAGAAGCACTGGGAATATTAACAGAAAAACCCGGCCATTATCAAAAAGGAGATACGCCGGACCCCCCCATCAATTCATCGTTCGTTAAATATGCAAATCGGTCTTTTTGTCGATTTTTTTTTAACAAACCGCATTACGGTCCCCATTTACAAGCAGCCGGGCACACATGACATCCCTAATATTATATAATAGTAAAAAAAAATCAGGAGGTAACTAGTGAAACCGAAAGTCTTTGTCGAGATGGCGTCTCGTGTAAGAAGCCTGCCGCCATACCTTTTTGCAACCATCGACAAGATGAAACAGGAGGCCAGGGCAAAAGGGGTCGATCTCATAGATATGAGCATCGGTGACCCCGACATTCCTACTCCCTCCCATATCGTAGAAGCCATGAAGAAGGCCGTAGAAAAACCCGAGCATCACCGGTATCCTTCCTACGAGGGCATGCTCTCCTTCAGACGGAGTGTTTCAGACTGGTACGGAAACCGCTTTCATGTCTCACTCGACCCCTCTGACGAGGTACTCTCTCTGATAGGCTCGAAGGAAGGGATCGGTCATATCCCCCTCGCCTTTGTAGAACCTGGAGATACGGTGCTCGTACCGTCCCCCGGTTATCCCGTATATCCGGTAAGTACCCTCTTTGCAGGCGGCGAAAGCTTCATCATGCCGCTGACCGAGGCCAATGGGTTTCTCCCCGACCTTAACGCAATACCGGAGAGCGCGTTAAGGAAGGCAAAGCTGATGTTTATCAATTATCCGAACAACCCTACCTCGGCGGTCGCCCCGAAGGGCTTCTTCGAAGAAGTAATCCGTTTGGCGGAGAAATATAATTTCATTGTCTGTCACGATGCGGCATACAGCGAGATCTATTTTGATGGAGAGAAGCCCCTGAGTTTTATGGAAGTCGAAGGGGCAAAGTCTGTGGGTATCGAATTTCATTCCCTTTCCAAGACATACAACATGACGGGCTGGCGGATCGGGTTTGCGGTCGGCAACAAGGACGTGCTGGCGGGGCTCGGCAAGATAAAATCCAACCTCGATTCCGGTATTTTCCAGGCCGTGCAGGAAGCGGGTTCCGTCGCCCTTCAGAGCGATGACACGATCTTGTCGGGCATCAGAACTACATACCAGGAAAGAAGAGATGTACTGTATGAAGGGTTAAAGGGCATCGGGATCGAACTGAAGAAACCGAAAGCGAGTTTCTACCTCTGGGCAAAGGTACCCGGGGGCTTTGATTCTTCCGGCTTTGTTGCCCTTATGCTTGAAAAGGCGGGCGTGCTGGCGACCCCCGGAAACGGTTTCGGCGCTCCCGGCGAAGGATACGTCCGTTTTGCGCTCACCGTGACCGTCGACAGGATACGCGAAGCGGTCGGGCGCATAAGGAAAGTTCTTTAAAAGCAGCTGCGAGGAGGGGCATGGTATTTGAGCGGATCCTTTTGCCGACCTGCCTGCCGGCGGGCAGGTATTCCTGGAGCATCCCTGGTATCAAGAGGCAAAAGCCCCGGAGGTACCGGTTTCCCGGGACCGGGAATGAGCGAAAATATTATGCCCCTCCTTTGGGAATCGGTCCTATTGAGATGTTTGATATATAACGCTCCGGTTTAGATGGGGGAGATCGCGGGTTGAATGAAATGCCCACTGTGTATTTGGGATTAGGCTCCAACCTCGGCAGCCGACAGGACAACTGCCTGAGGGCCGTATCGCTTCTCGAAGAGAACGGGCTGAAGATTACAAGGCGCTCGGCGATGTATGAAACCGAGCCGTGGGGCGTAAAAGACCAGCCGCGATTCATCAACATGGCGGTGGAGGCGGAAACGGACGTTTCGCCGCATGAACTTCTGTCGCTCATTAAAAAAATAGAAAGTGACATGGGAAGGCTGGCCGAAAAAAAGTGGGGCCCGCGGGTAATTGACATCGATATCCTTCTATACGAAAATATGCGAATGAATGGAGATGAGCTTACAATCCCTCACCCCCTGATGCACGAAAGAGAGTTCGTGCTCAGGCCCCTGTCGGAGATAGCGCCGGAGAGGGTCCATCCCGTTTTGTGCAAAACCATTCGTGAACTGCTCGACAGGAAAGCCTTTGCCCCTGAGGACCGTCACATAGGGCGATAAGGTCCGAGACCTTTATTCCTATAAATGCTGAGATTTAACGTATCTAAAGTTAGAAATTCATGTTGAATATGCAGCGGCGGGTTTCTTATACTAGTGCAAGAAAGCCGTATAGGAAATTCGCCATTGACAAAGGAGGTGAAGAGCTGAGACAACGGACATGACGGTTTCGGGTTAAGGAAGAATGGATTTACGAAGATACCAAAAAAAGATAGTGAGAAGGGGAGAAAGAATGAAAAAGACATTTACGGTGTTACTGGTTCTGCTTCTGGTTGTCATTGGATACAGCGTTATGATTGCTTCAGCCGACAAGGTACAGGTAATCGATGCAAAGGTAGTAACCGCAGCAAAGGCTCCTATGTTTAATGCTACCGCTTACATAGCAGGTCACGGCGGCCATATCGCAGTAATCGACATGAAGACAATGAAGCCGCCCACAGACATGGAAAAAGGGAGAATCGTACTCACAGAAGCCGGTTCCGAAATGGAAGGCAAGATTGCCGGGATGAGTTTCGAAGAAGTCAAGAAGGCCGGAGGAACGCACGGGCAGTCCATCATTACGGAGAAGGGCGAAAAAGTCCTTGTTGCCGGCACACTAAACGGCGATGTATACAAGGTCAACCTGAAAACCGGCAAGAAAACCGGACCTTACAAGGTCGGGGAGAAGTTCTGCGGAGCCATTGTCGGCCCCGACGGTAAGTTCTACTTCGAAGACATGGCCGACGGCAACGTATATGTCTGGGACGCAAAGACCCTGAAGACCGTCGATAAGATGCCTATAGGAAAGGCCGTCTGCGGAATCCAGTGGACAAAGAACGCCGCCAAGGCATATATCACTGATATGCCTACCGGCATTGTGTATGTCTACGACTGGAAGAAAAAGAAAGAGATAAAGCAGATCACGAGCCCTGAGATGACCTTCATCCATCAGGCGAGGATGACCCCTGACGGAAAATATCTCTGGGTCAGCGCTCCGAACGAATTCGATCCCGGTCTTAAGCCGGGAACGCACAAGAGCCAGATTATAGTGATCGACACCAAGACGGACGAAATCGTAAAACGCATTGTCCTGCCGGATAACGTAAGGCCTCACGACTTTGCCTTTACAAAAGACGGCAAATACGCGTTCGTTTCTTCGAGGACGTACGGCGATGACAGCACGTTAAACGTCATGGACATGAAAAATTACGACCTGGTTGAAACCGTTTCAGCATGTGCATCCTGTCATAAGGAAGCTGGAGTGACCGTAAAAATCGACAAGGGTTCGCCCCTGCTCTGCGGCATAGAGATCGACTGGCACGCCAGCAAATAACACATTTGTAACTGTCATCTATGGGCCGGGAAGAATAACTCATCTGCCCGGCCCTTTTCTTTGCCTTTTTTATGGGAAATTATCCCTGCCTGCAATGCCGCGTCGGGGCTTTCCCGCCGGGGTAAGCCGGTAATAATTAGACATTTGGCCGCATCAAACTTATAATAAATAACAATGAAAAAAATAAAGATCTTCGGCCTTGCGGTAAAGAACCTCAGAAGGAAATATATCCGCACCGCGGTTTTGCTTCTCCTGGTCGCGGTGGTTACCGGTACGCTCCTGGGCACCACCATATTCATAAGCGGCATGAGAAATGCACTTAAGATAGGCACCTACAGGCTGGGAGCGGACGTGCTGGTAGTGCCTGAAAAAAACGAGGCGCAGGCAAAGGCAGCGCTTCTTTCCGGAGAGCCCACGAGTTTTTATATGGACCGCTCCGTCTATGATGCGGTCAAAAACGTAGAGGGGGTAAAGCACGCGTCCCCTCAGCTTTTCATAAAACCCGCCTCCTTCACCTGCTGTTATAACGTGGATGTATTCCTTGTCGCCTTCGACCCGGAAACCGATTTCACGGTGACCCCCTGGCTTCAAAAGAACCTTAGAAAGCCGCTTGTCGGCAACGAGGTCATCGCCGGCAGTGCACTGCCCATACTCAAGGGAGACTCTCTTCCCTTCTTCGGGACGATGTTTACGGTCGTCGGCACTATGGAGCCGACCGGCATGAAATTTTTTGACCAGTCCGTGTTTATGACCATGGACGCGGCCTATGTAATGGCCGCCAACTCAAAGACAAAGTCTATGCAGCCTATTGACATCGACAGGAACAGGATCTCTGCGGTCATGGTCCAGGTGCAGGAGAATTTCACCCCCGACAGGATCGCAATACGGATCGAGCACGCGGTGGACGGCGTAAAGGCCATCGCCTCCGACGAGGTCGTCAGCACCGTCAGGCGGCAGCTTGCCGGCCTGCTCAAAGGCATACTCGCCATCAGCGCCGTGCTGTGGGTCCTTGCCCTTCTTATGATGGGCTTTGCGTTTTATATGATCGTCAACGAGAGGCAGCGCGAGCTCGGCCTGCTTCGCGCAATGGGTGCAAAAAGAGGACAGATATTTGCCCTGATCGTGACCGAAGCCGTGCTTATCTCGGTCACCGGCGGTCTTTTCGGCATTGGCGTCGGCTTTTCCCTCTTGCTTTCCTTCCAGGACCTGATAGTCAAGAGCCTGAAATTGCCTTATCTTCTGCCTTCCGTAAGTGTGCTTGCAGAGCTTGTAATAGGGGCCGTCATATTCTCCATTGTCACAGGGCTCCTTTCCTCGCTGCTGCCTGCATCCTCGGCAAGCAAGATGGAACCTTATGAGGCCATTCGAAAAGGGGAATAAAGGAGAAAAAATGAGAACGAGGAAACAGATATCATCAGCCCTGGCAGTAGTACTTTTTCTTCTTGCCTCCGTAACTTCTTGCAAGAAGTCCGAACAGCATACAGAAACGACGTCCGGACCTGCGCTCAACCCTTACTCTAACGAATCCACCTTCGACGAGGTAAAAAGGAAGCTCCAGGCGGACCCCAACGACCCTGATTTGCTCTATCGCCTTGCGGACCTCTACGATCGCAATTCCCAGTATAAAGAGGCTGTTGACGCGTACAAGAAGGTGATCAAAGTGAAGCCCGATATGGCCTACGCGTATTTCAAGATGGGTACGGTATACGATCGCATGAACAACCCCTCCGAAGCGGTAAAGACCTTCAAGGAGGCGCAAAAGTATATGCCGAAGAATCCCGTCCTTTACAACAATATGGGGGTCGCCTACGGTAAACTCGGCAAGTACGCTGAGGAGGTAGAATCCCTGAAAAAGGCGGTCAGACTGAGGCCACACTATACCGCCGCAAGATACAACCTGGGCATGACTTATCTCAAGATGAATAACAAGAAGGCGGCCACAAAGGAGTACGAGGCATTGAAGGAATTCGACGAGGGCGCTGCGGCGGACCTCCTTAAAGAGATCGAACACGCGTCCTAATGTCGTGAACTGAGGTGGAGGAGATTTGATAGACATAAGGAATATCACCAAGAATTACACGATAGACAGCCAGACCTTAAAGGCGGTCGACGGTGTCTCTTTTTCCATAAAAAAAGGCGAGGTGGTCTCCATAATCGGACACTCGGGAAGCGGCAAGACGACCCTCCTTAGCCTCATAGGAGGACTGACGAGGCCTGACTCTGGAGAAGTCTTGATAGACGACACCAATATCTGGTCGATGGGGGACAACAACCTTTCCGAATTCAGAAACCGAAAGATGAGTTTTATCTACCAGTTCGCCAGTCTTATCCCTACGCTCACTTCCCTTGAAAACATAATGCTGCCCACCGCCTTCGGGCACTATGGTGCGGACACGGAGGAATATGCAATGGAACTTCTCGGTCTGGTCGGACTCAGGGACAAGACAAACTCCTATCCTGCACACCTTTCCGGGGGGCAGCAAAGAAGGGTCGCTATCGCGCGCGCCTTCATCAACCGACCGGAGATAGTGCTGGCTGACGAGCCGACCGGAGACCTTGATGAAGACTCCGAGGAAGAGATCATAAGGCTCTTCTCCCGGATGAACGCGGAACGGCAGGTGACCTTCATTATAGTCACCCACAACAAAGACATTGCGTCAAAGACGCAGAGGCAGCTTAAGATGAGCAACGGGGTAGTGACTGAACTTTCCGTTTGAGCCGGCGACTATTCGCAACTTCTATCTGTACATCGCCTTCACCTCATCGGTATATGATCCGTCTTTTCGATAAAGTATCAGAGGCTTCTCCACCTTCAGTCCTGCCTTGCCGCCCTTGACCGCCTCGACAAGCACTATCTTCGAGACCGAATCGATATCGTTATGGACAAACCTGATCCGCTTCGGCTCCAGCTGTTCGGTCCTTAGCGTATCTATCATTTCGATCGCCCTTTCGGGATGGAATATCATGAAGAACCGGCCCCTCGACCTCAAAAGATGCGATGCGCATTTCGCAAGCTCAGGGAGGCGAAGTCTGATTTCATGCCGGGCAACCGCCCTTTCCTCTGCCTGACTCAAACGCCCCGAAGTGGGTTTTCTGAAAGGAGGATTGGATACGGCGAGATCATACGACATGGCCGGGTATAGCTCATGCAAAGACGATATGTCCCTGAGGACCGCACTTACCCGGTCACCAAGGCCATTGAGTTCGATGTTTCTTTCCGCGAGCCTGTAAAGCGTCTGCTGAAGCTCCACAAGAAGGACCTTTGCGCCCGGATATTTTCTGGCGAGCAAAAGACCGATCACTCCCGACCCCGCGCCGAGATCTACCGCATCTTTGACGTACCGGACGTTCACAAACGAATACAGAAGAAGTGCATCCACCGAAAACCTGTACCCCTGCTTGCGCTGATACAGCTTTATATCGCGAATTCCGTCAAGGGTTGTTTCCACAGGCCCCCTTACAACGCCCGCGGTGCATTGCAACCGCCCGAATCGATTTCGGCCAGCACCTGAAACAGCTCTGTAATATCACCGATTATGAAATCCGCCCCTTTAAGCAAGCCGGCCTCCCTGTACCCGTAAGAAACCGCTATCGTCTTCGTACCGGCGGCCTTGCCCGCATCGATGTCGTAGTTGCTGTCGCCCACGATCACGGCTTCGTCGGGCCCGACAGAAAAGGATTCCAGGACCTTAATGACGGGCTTGGGAGACGGCTTCTTCTCTTCTGCGCTGTCACTGCCGAGGATAATATCAAAATATTTCGCAAGGCCGAGCCTAGCGAGAAGTTCCCTCGAAAGAAACTCCCGTTTGTTCGAGATTACCGCTTTCCTATAGTTGCCGAGGCGTTCGAGTGTCTCAGGGACACCCCGGTAAGGGCGCGTGAAATCAACCAGATGTTCCGAATAATAGGCGATAAAACGGTCCAGCACCTCGGGGACGAGCGCAGCCCTCTCATTGCCGAGGACCTTCTCTATCAGCCTGGTGAGTCCCTCTCCCACCAAACCTATCGTCTCTTCGACGGTGATCTTTCCTATGCCATAAGGTCCCATCGCATAATTGAGGGAATTGGTGATATCCACGCTCGAATCCACGAGCGTTCCGTCAAGATCGAAGATAATAATTTTGAGCATACAATAGCCTCTCGATTGGTCGAAGAAATTCAATTATTCTACCATAAAGCAGCCCCGCCTCCGGTGCCGCCCGGTATTTTTTAATAAATGCAGAATGTTGGTATTTTCAACTCCATAATGGTAAACTTTCACTGAGTGAGAAACGATAGACTATCTGATTTTAGTTTTGTAGCGTACCTCCAAACAGGAATACGGAAAAACGGTTCGGCAATACTCCTGATACTATTTCTTATCGCTGCGTCGTGCTCCTTCGAACCGGGAATCGACAAGGGCAAATTCACAAAGTTAAACGAGGCGGCTCGTGCGGTGAAAACCTCGCTTGCGGCCGGCGCGTCTTACCCGCAGCTTGCTGAAAAGGTCCAGAGTCTCTCTGCGGGAATAACGGCATTAAAAGACAAGGTTACCTCGAAGGAAGATAAAGAACTCCTGAATGCCTACGCGGACCTCCTGGCGATGTACCAGGACGGCCTGCTCTTATGGAAGTACAAATTGGAATTTGCCCCCTTTGATTTCGTTCCCAAGGGACGTATCTACGTGGGACAGGACGTCGAGCAGATCGTATTTAAATACCGTTTCCCCGTAGAATCCCATCTTTATCAGCCCACCCGGCAGCGGTGGAAAAGCCTCTCGGAGGATTCCATCCAGATAATCTGGCGCAATGTCGACGCCCAGCTGAAGATCATAGAGAACATGACAAACTACTGACTCTCACCGCTCAAATGCTATACTAAGTTGGTGGAGAAGTCGGGCAAAGACAAGGTAACATTCTGTTTCCGTCGTTTGGCAGGCGGCACAGTTATGGGGGAGATCATCGACGAGGCGGGCGTCATCGTGGAGTCTAAAAACTTCGGTGTGATGTCGGTAGATGAATTCGAGAAGGTTCTGGACCTTGTAAATCAGGAATACCCAAAACTGGCAGGCAAGATATTGCCGACAGTCGAGTTGACGGGGAACTGAACTATCTTATTTCTTACCCTGACCCCCCGGCAGCCCCTGGAGGCAATCGCTATGGCAATGACGAGGATTATGGCGACAAAAAAAATACCTTTTATGCTGAGCCCCGGGGATCTCATGAATAATGATTATACCCTAAGAGGTAACTTTCCGTTATTTCGCTGCTTCAGGGTTAACTAAGCAAATGGGATACAGAGAAATTGTGTTACAACTGCCGACTGATTTTCAGGGAGACGAACTCAAAAAAAGAATCGAAAAAGAACTGGGCATAAAGGAATTCTCCTTTCAGATAGAAAATAAGAGTCTCGACGCAAGGAGAAAAGATACTATCCACTGGCTGCTCCGGGTTTCAGTGTTATCCGGGGAAATTACCGGGGATGCTCCGGAAATCTCTCCGCCTCTGGTTATTCCGTATCGAAACAGAGGAGAGAAAGCACTGGTGGTAGGAAGCGGTCCTGCCGGGTTCTTTGCAGCTTTCGTGCTTCAGAAAGCAGGCATTACTACCACGATCATCGAGAGGGGCTCGGAGCTCCATAAAAGGGTTGAGGGGATCAAGGATTTTGAGAAGACCGGTGCTTTTGATCCAGTCAGCAATTACGCCTTCGGCGAGGGCGGCGCAGGGACCTTTTCTGATGGAAAGCTCACTTCAAGGTCCAAGCATATATCAAAAGAAAGGCAGTTCATATTATCCAGTTACATAGGCGCCGGCGGCCCTGAAGAAATTGGATATATGGCACATCCTCACCTGGGAACGGACAATCTCAGGACAATTGTGAGGAACCTCAGAGATCAATTCATACATATCGGCGGCAGCGTGCTGTTTGAGACCATGCTGGAAGACCTGAAAATTGAAGATGGCAAAGTCATTGAAGCAATAACTGCATCAGGGGGGATTGAAGCGGATTATTTTATTATCGCCCCCGGTCATTCTGCCTTTGAGACATACAGGATGTTAATCAGGAGGGGTGTTGCCTTCCGCACAAAGAACTTTGCACTTGGCAGCAGGGTGGAACACCCCCAGGAAATCATCAACAGGGCGCAATGGGGCGTAGAGAGTCTGCCGGGAGTTAAGGCTGCTGAATACCGTCTCACATCCAAAGGAGACGGCAATCTCCCTGTGTATACATTTTGCATGTGTCCGGGCGGAGTTGTTGTCCCTGCAACCGCATATGAAAACACCAACATAGTCAATGGAATGAGCAGATACCAAAGAAACGGCAAATTCGCAAACGCCGGCTGCGTAGCAGGGGTCCATCCCGACAAACTCATCGGCAGGCAGGCAACTCCACTTGAGGCCCTTGACTGGCTGGAAGCCCTTGAAAAAAGTTTTTACAGATATTCAGATGGCTTTAAGGCCCCTTTTTCAGACATACAAGGGTTCATAAACAAAAAAGGCCCTTCCAAAATTCGTTGAATCAAGTTATGCCCCGGGATTAGAACCAGCTGCCTTATGGGACTTACTTCCTGTTGAAGTAAGCGGCTCAATCAGAGAAGGCCTGAAGGATTTCAGCAGAAAAATAAGGGGCTTTGAAACAGGCAGTATTATGGGGCTTGAGAGCAAGACTTCATCTCCGATCCAGGCCCTGAGGGAAAAGGACTGCCGTTGCACCGGCTTTAAAAACCTTTATCTGGTCGGAGAAGGCAGCGGATGCTCAGGCGGCATAATATCGAGCGGCGCCGACGGCATTAAAGCAGCCATGAATATTATAGGGACGACTATTACGGTCTAATGTGAAGCGGCAGGACTTTTAAGTGTAAGCAGCAAAAAAGCCCGTAAGATACTGATACTACTATATCGTTTACCATCAAAAAGATGCTTTTTAACGACGCCGCGAGGAAGTTACGATGCATTTTCGACGTTGAACATTGCGTCAATAAATGATACTATTTTCGCATATCGGAATGTTTGCATGCTGATCACCTCCTTGCCCAGATACATCACGCAGCGGGACCTGACGCTCAGGCATCTGAGAATATCGGATGGGCCCTTATTATCGGAAACCCTGAAGCGGGAAGATATCCTGGAATCAAGCAGGGTCTGCAAGACCTGCATATCAAGCAGGGTCTGCAGGCCCCGGAGGACCTCGTGGATAAAATTTTACTGGCGGCTTCGAAAGATTTTTTTCGCAGCGTATTGCATTGAACGCGAGTCCCGGACAATCGGATTTATCGGGCTTTTCAATTTAGTACCAGGAGAGTCCTCGGAGCTTTCTCTTGTCTTGTTCGATCCCTCTTTTAGACGGAGAGGATATGGCACGCGCGCGTTTAAGATGCTGTCCCGAAATAAATTCACGGCAACGTTTGCAAATACCTTTATTGCGAGGGTCAGAAAAGACAATGAGCCGGCGTACTGCTTCTGGAGAAAGCTCGGGTTTGAAACAGTCGGATACGACGGAGACATTATCGTGATGGAACTGAGAGGAGGCAAATAACGCCCCCAGGGGCGTTATGATTTCCGAGGGGGGACACAGGGGGCAGATTTGCCAGCCTGTTGCATATCTTACACTGCTTGTTTTACGCTTTATAGTCATGGAAACGGATGTTCATTCTGTCTTTCACCGCGGATTTCAAATCGACGAGGACAATGCGGGTAAACGTTTAGATGTCCTTTCGTCCCAGCTGTCCGGTATATCGCGCTCTCAGATACATCATCTCATCGAAAAGGGCCTCCTTACCGTCAACTCCCGGGAAACAAAACCTAATTACCGGGCGAAGTCCGGTGACGTTATTTCCATCCGTGTCCCTGTCGAGGAACAGAAACTTATAAAAGAGGACCTTGCCGTTGAAATACTGTTTAAGGACGACTTTCTCATTGTCCTCGACAAGCCCGCGGGCATGGTCGTCTATCCTGCCGCCGGCCACGCCAGCGGCACTCTGATGAATGCCGTGGCATATCACAGCGGTAAGCTTGCCTCTGTCGGCGGACCCCTGAGGCCGGGCGTTGTGCACCGTCTCGATAAGGACACCTCCGGCATCATGGTCGTTGCACTCGATGACGGCGCCTACTACGGACTAGTTGAGCAGTTCAGGAGGCGTACGATCGACAGGAGATACAAGGCCCTTGTCTACGGAAACCTGCAGGAAGATCGCGGAGAAATCTCCCTCCGGATAGGGAGATCCGAGTCGGACAGGAAAAAAATGTCTACGAGAATAAAAAAAGGGAAAGAGGCGATCACGTCGTGGAATGTCGTCGAGCGGTTTCGCGGTGCAACGCTGATCGAGGCGAAATTGGGTACCGGCAGGACACATCAGATAAGGGTACACTTCGCATCCATCGGGCACCCTGTACTTGGAGATCTGACTTACGGCAGAAAGACCCAGCTGGAAGCCGACCGGAGGAAGATAGTTTTTCCCCGGCAGATGCTCCATGCCGAACTCCTGGGGTTCACTCATCCCGTAAACGGTCACTACATGAAATTCAGAAGCGGACTGCCTGAAGATATGCGGCAAATAATCGAAGCGCTGAGGGAGCTAACGTCTTCTCAAGTCGGCTAGCCTATGTGGGGGCGGAGACCCTCTTCTCACTTATCGGCATCATATCTTCCCCGAGAATTATTGCAGGGACACGCTCCAAAAAAAAATTATAATGCGGCAACTTTGCTCCCTATGACCTCGGAGTCCCGATTCAGCGGGGCAAGAATGAGCGAAAATACTGTCCCATGCGCATCCGTAAATAATCCGGACTACTCTGATATAAAATCTTTTCCCGCGATATCCTCGATCCTGTCAACGTCAGACAACGTCCTTACAGTCGAATAACTGAGTCCCATCTTCTCGATAGTCCGGACCGTTTGATCGAAGACCTTCCCGGTGGACCATGAGATGCCCCGAAAAATTGCAGGATATACTGCCTTCATCCCGATAAGATAGTATCCTCCGTCCTCTGCGGGCCCTATAACCGCATCGGCATTCTCCAGTTTGAGAAAAGCATCGCAGATGATGGTCCTGTCGAGATCCGGTATGTCCACGCCGGCGATGACCGCTTTAGACGTCCCAAGATCAAACAGGTCCTTTAAGGCATTTTGCATAATATTTCCAATGTCCCTTCCCCTTTGAGGAAGCAACTTCTCGCCGGGTATCCAGGATTCAACCCGGTCCTTATCTTCAGGAGGCGAATAAAAAATCATCCTCTCGAAATCGGAATCACCGTCCGGAGAAGTATTTCGGAATACGCGTTCCGCGATGGTTTTGTAAATTATTGCCGCACCTTCCGCGCCGATGTCCCGCGCAAGCCGCGTCTTTACTTTCCCTGCTTCAGGGTACTTGGCAAGGAGGCCGAAGCGGTTTCTCATCACCGATAGTAGAACCTTGCCAGAGTATGCGGGTCTATGCCCAGCTTATACATAAGCATCACCATCTGGTTCGAGACGGACGTCCGTATCCAGCCCTTCTCGGTCCACCTTCGGGCGTCGGTAACGGCACATTTTTCCAGAAGCACCAGACGCCCTTCCTTTTTCAGCCTGCCGATGATTTCCACATCCTCCATGAGCGGTATGTCCCGGTATCCGCCGATCTTATCGAAGACGTCCCTGCGGACAAATATGCCCTGGTCGCCGTAAGGAAGGCTGCCGAGAGAGCACCTGAGTGTTACCCAAAACTCAATGAGCCTGTATTGAACGGCCGGGTTGTCTATCTTAAAAGTAAATGCACCGCCGGCGACCGATTCATCAGCAAGCACAGAAAGCAGTTCTCGCGACCACCCTCTCTCAAGTTTTGTATCTGCATGGAGAAACAGAAGCACCCCTGCACCTGCAACCGCAGCGCCTCTGTTCATCTGCAAACCCCGACCCTTCGCCGACCCTATCAATATCGCATCATCGTACTCTCTCACAATTTGAACAGTCGCGTCTGAGCTGCCGCCGTCGCAGACGATTATCTCAAGATCTATATCCTCGGCCTTTACGCTTTCGATGCATCCCCGAATATTCCCGGCCTCGTTTAGGGTCGGGACGATAACCGATATCATCTGGCAGGCCTCCCAAGCGGCATCAATAGCAAATGATTGATAAAAAGCTCTTTAGGATCGCGATACGCACCGAGACCGATCACAATCTTCTTCTGATCGACTCCTTTGAGAAGTGTGCCGAATATTCTGTCCCAAAGCGAAAAGATAGTCCCGTAATTAGTATTTCGCTCCCCGATAACGACCGAATGGTGGATGCGGTGCATCGAAGGGGGGACAAAAAGAAACCAGAAGATGCGCTCAAACCCTGCCGGCACCTTCACGCTGCTGTGTTGAAACTGGGCCGCAAAAACCAAAAGACACTCAAAGACGATGACCCCGGTGATCTCCGCACCAAGGAAATAGATGAGAGCAATTTTGACCGCTGACGACATCATGATCTCACCTATATGAAAACGTGACGCGGTAGATACATCCATATTGAGATCGCTGTGGTGGACTTGGTGAAAACGCCACAACAAGGGCATCTCATGGTTAAGCAGGTGCCAGATATAGAGGACAAAATCCATGACTACTACAGTGGCAAACAGCCTTCCCCAATAAGGGAGGGCGACCATGTTGACTAACCCGAAACGTGCCTCGTTTGCATATAAAACTGCCTTCATCGTCAATGCCCCGAAAAGCAGAGTCACGATGACGCCGTTTAATAACGCAATCGCAAGATTGATGGCGACACGCCTCAATTTTGAGACCGTATTAGATCTATACGGCATCAGGAGTTCGAGTGATAAAAATAACACGAACCCGCCCCAAAAAAAAGCTGTCCTGATAATGAGTTCATCCCCCGGCACTGACTTCAATGCCCCGCAGCATGCTTCATTGTGCTCAGAGGGCCCTCCATGCGCGGTCATCCTTCGCTATAAGCGCATCCGCCTCGGCAGGACCCGATGTCCCTGCCGCATAATTCGGGAACTCCATCACACCCGCACCCAAGTCCAGCCATGTAAGAAGAGGCGAAAGTATTTCCCATGTCTTTTCCACGCCGTCCCCTCTCACAAAGAGCATCTGATCTCCCTCCATACAGTCAAGCAATATCCTCTCATAATCGCTCACAGAAAACATCTTTCGGTAGACAAAGTCCATTGTCGAGGTGCTCAGGCAGACCCTCGTGCCCTGTGTTTTCGTCTGAAAAATGAGGTTGATCCCTTCGTCGGGCTGGACCCTTATCACGATCGTATTGGGCTCTATCCGCTCTTGAAGGGTCCTGGCGAACATGAGATGCGGCACCGACTTGAAATGTACGGATATCTCCGCCTTTCGTTCCGCAAGTCTCTTTCCGGAACGAAGATAAAAGGGCACGCCGTCCCATCTCCAGTTGTCGATATGGACCTTTAGCGCTGCGTACGTAGGGGTGACCGAATCCGCCGGTATCCCCGGCTCGCTTCTGTACCCGGCGACCCCTTTTCCATCGATCTCGCCTTCTCCGTACTGGCCGAGTACGACAAAATCTTTCAGCCCTTCCTCAGGGAAAGGTCTGACGGAGCTGAACACCTTCATCCTTTCGTCCCTCACACGCTCGGCCTCGAACGCCGACGGGGGTTCCATCGCCGTCAGGGCCAGAAGCTGAAACAGGTGGTTCTGGAACATGTCCCTTATCACACCCGCCCGGTCGTAATAGCCGGCCCTGTGTTCTACTCCAAGTGCCTCGGCGACAGTTATTTGTACATGGTCTATGTACCTTCTGTTCCAGAGGGGCTCGAAAACGGCGTTGGCGAACCTGAGCATAAGAATATTCTGAACGGTCTCCTTGGCAAGATAGTGGTCCATCCGGTATACCTGTCTTTCGGAGAAAGAACTTCGCAGCACCGTGTTCAGCTTTCTTGCAGATGGGAGATCATTGCCTATCGGCTTTTCGATGATTATCCTTGTATAACCCCGTTCTTCCCCGGAAAGCCCGGTTTTCCCAAGGTTCTCTATCACGGTCTCGTATACCCCGGGCGGAACGGCAAGATAAAAAATGCGGTTGCCCAAGGTTTCGTGTTCCTTCTCGATGGAGACCATCGACTCTTTTACCGATCGATAATCATCGACGTTATCGTATTCCACTCTCTTGAAATACAGTTTTCCTTCAAATGTATGCCAGGCCCCTGTTTCGAACTCCTCCGGAAACGCCTCCTTAACCGCGTCCTTCATCATTGCACGAAAAGAGGACCGGTCCATCTCAGTCCGCGCCGCGCCCAAAATAAAAAAACTTTCGGGAAGCAATTCGTCCTTACTTAGCCGGTAAAGAGAAGGGATGATCTTCCTTTTTGAAAGGTCTCCGGAGGCGCCGAAAAGGATAAGACAGAACGGACCCGGAAGATGCAATTCGCAATCGTCTACGATTTTAATGCGGTCGGGATCCATAAGGCAATTGTATCAGAATTCAAACACATCTTGAAGCTCCCCAACTCAAGTAATATAAACGTGCGGCATGGAAAACGTGCCGTATGGGACTGTTACTACATGGAGAGAATGCTTTTGCGCTCCCTTTCGAGTCTTCTGATTTCCCTCAACTTATCCTCGAATTTCGTCAATAGCCTTTGGCGTTCAATTGAATAGTGGATTGCCTTCAAAAGCGCGACACTATCTGCCTCTCACTTCACGAGATAGCTGTTTTTTTATGCACGTGCTGTACTGTTTGCCGGAAGTTCTTATCAGCCAGCTAAAGAAACGGTTCGTGAGTGTCGATAAGAAGGTAGTAGGACCTGAGTGTTCTCGCGGGTGAGTTTTTTCTTTATTGAGAAAGATGAGGAATAATAGTGGCTCCTCATCCCACAACATTCAGGACACTCCGGTAAACAATAACCTCTTAAAAAGGGTTAAAGAGGCTTTACATGAAAGAGATCAATGAAACGGAAAAAAAATCCGCTCCTCCGGTAAGTCATGTGGCGGCGATAGAGGCTTCGATGGATGGGATTGCGATCCTTAACGCGGAGGGGGAGTATATCTACGTAAACAAGGCGCACGCTGAAGTCTACGGATACAGCTCCCAGCTAGGGCTTATCGGCAGGAGTTGGAAAATTCTTTACGATGACCGGGAACTGAAGAGATTCGAGCAGGGGATCATGCCGACAGTCTTCAGAAACGGCAGATGGCGCGGAGAAGCAATAGGCAAAAGGTGCGATGGATCCCATTTCGATCAGGAACTATCGCTGACAGCCATTGAAGGAGGTGGGCTTGTCTGTGTGGTGAGGGACGTGACGACAAGAAAAGAGGCCGAAGACGCCTTGCGCAGGAGCGAGGCAAGTCTTGCCGACGCACAGCGGGTTGCCCACCTCGGGAACTGGTGCTGGGACATCAAGAAGGACGATTTTCGAGGGTCTGCCGAGGTCGCCCGTATCTTCGGGGTCCAGCAAGTGGAGTTTGGGATGACCCTTGAAGCCTTTTTCAATTCAGTCCATCCGGACGATAGGGAGTATGTGAATCTTCGCGTTGCCAGGACCCTCTCTGAGGGAGAACCCTTCAATATCGACCATCGCATCGTCTTACCTGACTGTTCAGAACGCTTCGTGCAGTTGCAGGGAAAGGTGATCCTCGATGACAATGGCAATCCCGCCGCAATGTCGGGAATTGTCCTCGACATCACCGAGCGCAAGAAGGCAGAAGGAGTGATTGAGGCCTCCGAGAAAAAATTAAAGGCACTGCTCGACGCAGTGAACGATGCCATCATGGTTGTAGATCCTCAAGGTCGCATTCTGGAAGCCAACAGTATCACCTACCAACGGTTGGGATATAGGCGGGACGAACTTTTGAAAATGACTCCGCGCGCTTTCGACACTCCTGAATATGCGGCAAAGATAAGTGAACAGCTCGCCGAGGTAAAGCGGAACGGAAGCGCGATCTTTGAGACAGCTTGGATAACGCGAGATGGCAGGATTATTCCAACCGAGATCGGCGCGCGCGCTATCGAATACGAAGGCAAACCGGCGATTCTCAGCGTAGCCCGCGATGTCAGCGAGCGCAAGATAATGGTGGAGGAGCTGCGTGCATCACGACAAATCCTCGAAGGGATTATCAACGCAATACCTGTGAGGGTATTTTGGAAGGACAAAAATCTCGTTTACTTAGGATGCAATGCGGTATTCGCTCGCGACGCGGGATTCGCCGATCCGAAGGACATCATCGGGAGAGACGATTTCCAGATGGGATGGCGTGATCAAGCGGAATTGTATCGCAGCGATGACCGCCAGGTAATCGAGAGCGGCGTATCCAAGTTCCTCATGGAAGAACCCCAGACGACCCCCGAAGGGGCCACCATTACGCTTCTTACGAGCAAGCTGCCCCTGCGAACATCAACGGGGGAGATTAGCGGAGTACTCGGAACGTATATGGACATCACCGAACTCAAGCGCTCGGAAGAAGCCTTTCGTTCTTCCGAAAAGAAGTTCAGGGATCTCCTTGAAACGATTAAGCTCGTTGCAATAATGCTTGATTTTGACGGAAACATTACTTTTTGCAATGACTTTTTCCTTCATCTTACCGGCTGGACAAGAGATGAAGTGCTAAATAGAAACTGGTTTGAATTGTTTCTTCCTAAAGATGTAAGGAAAACAGTCTATTCAATGTATTCTTCAGGTATATCAGATGGCACTATACCCTTACACTATGAAAATCCAATAATAACGCGTGAAGGGACGCTAAAGATTATTGTTTGGAACAATTCCATGCTGCGGAATTCCGATGGAAAAGTTGCAGGGGTAGCCAGTATCGGAACTGATGTCACCGAACACCGGAAGCTTGAAGTCCAACTCCGTCACTCCCAGAAGATGGAGGCAGTAGGTCAGCTGGCCGGTGGCATAGCTCATGACTTCAACAATATCCTTTCCGCGATAATCGGTTATGGCCATGTTACCCTCATGAAAATGGTAAAGGACGATCCCCTCAAATACAACATCGAGCAGATGCTTGCGGCGGCCGACAGGGCGGCGCATCTTACGAAGGATCTCCTCCTTTTCAGTAGGAAACAGGTCAGCTACAGAAGTCCTGTGGACTTCAACGGAATCATCAGGACCGTGGAAAAGTTCCTGGCCAGAGTCATCGGAGAGGATATCGCATTTAAAACGATATTACATGATGGGCCCATACCGGTCCTCGCCGATATGCATCAGCTTGAGCAGGTACTTATGAACCTTGCGGCGAACGCACGGGATGCCATGCCGAAGGGGGGTATGCTTACCATTGCCACGGAACAGATTATGCTCGATAAGGAGTTCGTCTCAATCCATGGATACGGTAACCCTGGCATGTATGCGATGATAACAATGGCAGACACGGGCATAGGCATGGATGAACATGCACGCCGGAGAATATTTGAGCCCTTCTTCACGACAAAAGAAGTGGGAAAAGGCACTGGGCTCGGGATGGCGGTTGTCTACGGCATTATCAAACAGCATGAGGGCTATATCAATGTGTACAGCGAACCTGGCAAGGGTACGTCATTGAGGATATACCTGCCTCTTGTTGCGTCGGAAATTATGGAAGAGAAAAAGGCAGAGAAGGTTGACTATCCAGAAATAGGCACGGAGACCATACTGCTTGCCGAGGATGACGAATCGTTGAGAGAGCTAACGGTCTCGGTACTTCAGGAGTTCGGATACAAGGTCATCGTTGCGGTTGACGGCGAAGACGCAGTGAAGAAATACATAGAGAACGAGGACAGGATACAGCTTCTCCTGTTCGATATCGTTATGCCGAAAAAGACCGGAAAAGAGGCCTATGACGAGATTAAGAGAATTAAATCTGACATGAGAGTTATCTTTTTGAGTGGATATGCTCCGGACATAATCCAGCAGAAGGCACTGCTCGAAAGTAACGAGCCGGTGGTCTACAAGCCCATTTCACCGGTAAATCTTTTGAAAAAGGTAAGGAGCGCGCTGAATGAGGACAAGACAGGCGATATCGAAAAGTTGCCCAAAAAGGGTATATGCTTAGCTTCCTGAGTTACTTCTTTTACCATCCTGCCCGGTTGCTTTTTCCTCACTTCTGCATTTTTTTTTTAAAGGACGATACTTTATTCGGGGGGGGATGCATGGGGAACCATCTTTCAGGCGGCATTTTTCCGATAATGTCGGAGTCACGGCTGAACAATGGCGGATACGTTGACACCAACTGGTACACCGATGGAGGTAGAAAGACGAAAAATCTCTGGAGGACCGGAGCGACCCCGCACTTATTTACCTCAACATTCGGGAACTGAGGAGGCATATGAAATGAAAAGAATAAACCATGCAACTTTGGAATCGAGAGAACAGAAAAAGAATAAACATATGTGGATAGTTATAAAATTGTGTGTCATCTTCTTGGCTTTTTCGACTCTTACGCTGCATTCTGCAGAGGCCATAGCCCCAAAAAAGATCGGTTTTCTTTTATTTAATGAGCAACCTCGCTACATGGAGAATAAAAACGGGGTCATTAATCAGCTAAAACAAAATGGTTTTGGAGAGCCCATGGTAAAGTTCAGGATAGAAAATGCAGGTGGCAACAAGGCAAAGGCTGCAGAGTTAGCGCGCAAATTTGTCGCTGAAAAAATGGATATAGTTATACCTGTCGGTACTTCTGCGGCAGTAGCCGCTGCTAACGAGATTAAGAACATCCCGATTGTCTTTGTCATGGTTTGGGACCCTGTGGAGTCAAAAATTGCCGAGGGCTGGAAGAGCTCCGGTAACAACACTACGGGCGCCAGTTCCAAAACTTCCGCGTCAAAACTATTAAGAGCAGTAAACGAGCTTGCTGGGGTAAAGCGGGTGGCGGTCCTGTACACCATGGGCGAGAGGAACTCTGAAATTCAGGTCAAAGAGTTTGAAGCGGAACAAAGGAATTTCAACATCAAGATTGTTCGGGTTCCGTTAAGCAATAAGGAAGCGGTGGCATCTGTTTTAACCCAAGTCGTACGTTCGGTAGAAGCTATCTGTTTGACTGGAAGCAGTGTGGTAGGAGAAAGTCTCCCTACAATAGTTGACATAGCGACAAAAGCCAAGGTGATTACCGCATCTCAATCAGAAGACCACGTGGAACGGGGCGCCCTCTTAGGAATTACGGTAGACGCCTATGCGGTAGGCCGTCTGGCAGGGGAAAAAGCAGTAGAGATATTGAAGGGTGTAAAGCCGTCGTCTATTCCGATAGAGCCGCTAAAAAAAATGGATTTGATCATTAACATGAAGACGGCCAAGGCAGGACAGTTTCAGATTCCGCGGTCTTTTATGAAATCGGTAACAAGGGTCATCGAGTAATTGTGCAGCGAAAGGCCCAGTGTTAATAAGGGGAGGAGGATAGAGCCGAAATGTGTATCTCTAAATCGCGACAAAGCATAAGGTTCAGGTTCTTGGGCATCATCGCCGTCATTCTCATTGCCGGCACCTTTATATTAAGCACCATCATTGCAATAAACGAAAGAAATATTCTAAAGCATTCCCTAATAACCAAGGGGCAAGGACTCGCATCCTACATCGCCAAGCTTGGCCAGGACCCTCTGATCATGAAGGACGGCATGCAGTTGGATTCCATTGTAAACGAAGCGAATAGAGATGAAGACATTATGTATACCGTTATCCGGGACGTTAAGGGAAACCTCGTCACTTCCCAATATGCCAGTATCAATTATCAATCTCAGAGACTGAAAGTCATTCTGTCAGAGATTTCAAAAGAGGCAGACTTGCAGGATATCCTATCAGCCATCAAAAACAGGGAGGCCGTTGAGGAGATTTCCGTTCCGGTCATAGTAGACGCCGATGTTATCGGCAAAGTTACCATCGGCATGTCAAAACATAGGGTGCGCCATCAAATTTTAATGTCCATACTATTTGTCGTTGTCCTCAATCTGGTTGTCGCGTTCGCACTTGGCTCCGGTTTGTTTGGTGCGTCAAAAAAACTGATACTGGACCCGATTAGGGAGCTTGCCCATGCTTCTACCCGTCTTGCTAAAGGGGATCTCTCAACCAGGGTTGAGATTAATGCTGCAGGGGAGGTGCAAATGATGCTCTACAGTTTTAATCAGATGGCCGAGGAATTGGACAAGACTACCGTTTCAAAAGATTATGTGGATAACATCATTAAAAGCATGACCGACACTCTGATAGTTGCCTCTCCGGATAATAAGATCATGAGAGCGAATACTGCCGCCTCTGCACTTTTAGGGTATAAAGAAGAAGAACTTGTCGGGCAGCCATTTAAAAGCATTCTCAGGGAAGAACCGCAGGGGGAGAGTTTTATAAATACAGCGCTCGAAAAGGGCTTCGTCAGCAACATTGAAAAGATATACTTAGCAAAAGACGGCAAAAAAATACCTGTATTGCTTTCAGCCTCAGTTATGCGGGCCGACAATAATCTTATTGAAGGGATAGTTTACGTGGCCCAAGATATCACTGAACGCAAAAGAGCAGAGGAGGAACTGCGTATCGCAAAGGAGGAGTCGGAGGAGGCCAACCGGCTCAAGAGTGAGTTTCTCGCCAACATGAGTCATGAAATCAGGACACCCATGAACGGCGTCATCGGCATGACAGATCTGCTCATGGATACCGATCTTACGAAGGAACAGATGGAGTATGTGAAGGCTGTAAATATGTCCGCGGAATCATTGATGTCCGTAATAAACGATATCCTCGATTTCTCGAAGATCGAGGCCCGGAAACTCGAGATTGACAACACCGGCTTCAACCTCCGTGACGGCATAGGCGATATATTGAACACCCTTGCGCTGCGGGCCTCGGAAAAGGGTCTTGAGCTCGCTTATCATGTTCCGCCGCAGATCCCTGACGCGGTGATTGGAGACCCGGGCAGGCTAAGACAGATCATCATCAACCTTGTGGGAAATGCCATAAAATTTACCGAAAAGGGTGAGGTGGTAGTGTCCGTAAGTTTGGAGGAGAAGACTGAAGACAATGTTGTGCTTCGCTTTACAGTCGCCGACACGGGAATCGGCATCTCGCCTGAGAAACAGAGACGCATCTTTGACGCCTTTGCCCAGGCTGACGCCTCCACCTCTCGCAGGTATGGCGGCACCGGCCTCGGGCTCACCATATCTTCCCGGCTGGTCGAAATGATGGGGGGCCGCATATGGGTGAAAAGCGAAGCCGACAAGGGAAGCGCCTTCCACTTCACCATTCGGTTCGGACTCCAGAAGGTTCCCCTCCAGAAGCGGATACCTGAAGAGCGTGCGAATCTCCAGGACCTGGCAGTGCTCGTAGTGGACGATAACGCAACGAACAGGCGCATTCTTGAAGATGTGCTCAGAAATTGGCGCATGAAACCTTGTATCGCAGACAGCGGCCAGTCGGCGCTTATGATGATTGAGGAGGCAGCGCGGAGAGGGGAAGCGTTCCGCCTCCTTCTCCTCGATGTCAATATGCCCGTTATGGACGGCTTCGAACTCGTGGAGAGGATACGTCAAAACAACGAGCCAGGAAAGACGACGATCATGATGCTCACCTCCTCCGGCCAAAGAGGCGACGCTGTGCGCTGCCGGGAGCTGGGCGTGGCGGCCTATCTGACCAAGCCGATCAAACAATCGTCTCTCCTGGATGCGATCATGACTGTGCTGGGCTCATGTCAAGAGGAAGACCAAACGCGCCTCGTTACCCGTCACACTCTGCGGGAGGGCCCGGGCTGTTTGAGGGTGCTCCTTGCCGAAGACAACGCGGTAAACCGCAAAATAGCCGTGTCTATGCTTGAAAAACGCGGTCATGCGGTGGTTGTCGCAGAAGATGGAAAAAAAGCGGCCTCCGCGGTTGAAAACGACAAACCCTTTGATCTCATCCTCATGGATATACAAATGCCGGAGATGGACGGGATCGAGGCGACCGCGGTCATTCGCGAAAAAGAAAAGGCTGCGGGAGGACACGTCCCGATCATCGCTCTTACTGCACACGCCATGAAAGGGGACAGAGAGATGTGCCTGAACGCTGGCATGGACGGCTATGTCTCCAAACCCCTCAAGGCCGCTGAGCTATTCTCCGTCATCGAAGGGCTTATTCCGGGACTCCCGGCACACGCAGAAAGTGCCGCACCAGGGCCCGAAGCAGTTGAAATGCACGTCTTCGATATGGAAACCGCCCTCGCCTCCGTGGACGGAGACAGAGTGCTACTTGGGGAGGTGGTGAAGATTTTTGCCCAGGAGTGCCCGGTCCTGGTCTCGGAGATCCGTTTCGCTGTCGGCGAGGGGAGCCCGGTTGCGCTCAGCCGCGCGGCTCACGGATTGAAAGGCGCGGTCGGGAACTTCGGCGCCCCTGTGGTCCGGGAGCGTGCCATGGCCCTTGAGATGATGGGCAAGAAAGGAGACCTTGCCGGAGCGAAGGAAGGTCTGGCTTCCCTTGAAAAGGAAATCGAGCGACTGCTTCGGGCGCTTGATCAATTTGCAGGAGGAAAGGAATATGAGAATACTGATCGCGGAGGATGACGCTGTTTCACGGCGTCTTCTCGAAGCCAAACTGGCCAAGTGGGGCTATGATGTGGTCATTACCTGCAACGGTGAAGAGGCGTGGGATACCCTCAGAGCCAAGTATGCTCCGAGTATGGCGGTACTTGATTGGATGATGCCGGGAATCGACGGGGTAGAGGTTTGCCGAAGAGTCAGAAAGGAATCAAGGGAACCTTATACATATATAATCCTTCTCACGACACTCCAGAGGGAAGAAGATATAGTAATAGGGATGGAGGCAGGGGCCGACGACTATATCACCAAGCCCTTCAGATCCAATGAGCTCAGGGTTCGCCTGAGGGCGGGGAGGCGGATTATCGAACTCCAGGATGAACTCATCGAAGCCCGCGAAGCGCTCCGGGCAAAGGCAAGCCACGATCCGCTTACGGGTCTTTGCAACCATGAGGAGATCCTCCGAATCCTCGGGATCGAGATGGAAAGGGCCGCGCGGCAGGGGACATGCGTAGGCGTGCTAATGGCCGACCTCGATCACTTCAAGACAGTCAATGACACCTATGGCCATCAGGCCGGGGATGCGGTGCTTCGTCTCACCGCAAAGCGAATGACCGCAGTAATGCGGCCGTACGATGCCATCGGCCGCTATGGCGGAGAGGAATTCCTCCTTGTGGCGCCGGGGTGTGACGACAAGAGTATCTTCGATCTTGCCGAAAGGCTGTGCATATGCATATGCCGCGACAAAATGGACACGCCAGAGGGGATGATATCCTGTAGCATGAGTTTGGGGGCTGCATTAAGCGGAGGACGAAAGAGAGCTGATATGGACTCTCTCATCCGGGAAGCCGACACAGCCCTCTACCGGGCGAAAGAGAAGGGGCGAAACCGGGTTGAAGTAAGTTGTGTGGTAGTGGAGGAGAAAGCTTTATGAAAAAAATGGTGAGATATTGGTAGATGCAAGGTTGAAGCTCGCTGGTTTACCTCTTTTCAATCGGACATCATAACGGCAGCAGTGCATCATTCATCTCGTAAATTGAGAGCCATCTACCGACTTGGAAAATGCGAAGTTGTGGCTATACTTCTCGCCCGGAACCACCTCTACCGGCTGATATTTTGAGATAACCTTACGTCTTATCGACAACGATATCGGTCTTGATATGAAGTTCCTTGAGCTGCTTCGGATCTACGGTCGAAGGGGCGCCCGACATCATGCAAAACGCCTTCTGCGTCTTTGGGAAGGCGATCACGTCCCTTATGGATGTGGCCCCTACCATCAGCATCACGAGCCTGTCGAGTCCCAGCGCAAGCCCGCCGTGCGGCGGCGCGCCGTATTGCAATGCATCAAGCAAAAACCCGAATTTCACTCTGGCGTCCTCCTCGGAAATCCCCAGTATCTCGAACATACTCCTCTGCACATCGGGCCTGTGGATACGGATACTCCCCCCGCCGATCTCGTAGCCGTTTAGGACGATGTCATATGCCTTCGCCTTCAGCAAAGAGAGCGTGCTCCTTTCCCCGGCACCTTCTTTCATCCTGGCGATATCGTCGTCAAGAGGAGATGTGAACGGATGGTGCATCGCCTGGAACCTCTCTTCCTCTTCGTCCCATTCAAGGAGAGGGAAATCGAGCACCCATACAAACCTGAACCCTCCCTGCACAAGATTGAGCTTTTTGCCGAGTTCAAGTCTCATACGGCTCAGGACATCATAGACAACCTTTGCCTTGTCGGCCACGAAGAGCATCAAATCGCCTTCCTCCGCCCCCAGTCTGCCGGACATTTCCTTCAGCACCTCTTCAGGGAAAAACTTCGCGATCGGGGATTCGAACCCGTTTTTCATCTTTATCCATGCGAGCCCCTTTGCGCCAAAGGACTGGGCCTCGGCAGTAAGCGTATCTATCTCTTTCCTCGACAGCCCCGCCATACCCTTGCCGTTTATCGCCTTCACCATGCCCCCACCCTGAAGCGCGTCAAGAAAAACCTTGAACGTCCCCCTCGCGGCCAGATCGGCCATGTCTCTGAGCTCGAGGCCGAACCTGAGGTCGGGCTTATCGTTGCCGAACCTGTCCATTGACTCCTGGTAACTCAGCCTCTCAAACGGTGTTTTGAGATCAACGCCGAGGACGTTATTGAAAAGGCTCTTCATCATCTCCTCAATAAGGGAAAGGATGTCTTCCCTATCGATAAATGACATCTCAAGATCGACCTGGGTAAATTCCGGCTGGCGGTCGGCCCTGAGGTCTTCGTCGCGGAAGCACTTCACTACCTGAAAATACCTCTCCATGCCGGCGACCATCAGTATCTGTTTAAACAGCTGAGGCGACTGGGGAAGCGCATAAAAATGTCCTGGGTTTAAGCGGCTCGGCACAAGGTAATCGCGTGCGCCCTCGGGAGTAGACTTCGTAAGCATGGGGGTCTCGATCTCGAGAAAACCCTTCTCATCGAGGAAGTCCCTCATGGCCTTTGCGACGCGGTGGCGCATGATAAGGTTCCCCTGCATCTCCGGCCTTCGCAGGTCGAGATACCGGTGTTTAAGACGCAGAGCTTCGCCCGCCTCAGCCGCTTCTTCCATGCTGTAGGGCAGAGGAGCCGACTCGTTCAGTACCTCAAGGGTCTGTATGTATAACTCTACCATGCCGGTCGGCATGCCCGTGTTTTCAGTACCTTCCGGCCTTTTCCTTATCTCCCCTTTGACCGCGATTACGTATTCTGACCTCAGGTCATGGGCCCTCTCGTGGGCCTCGGCCGCGACATCCGGACTGAAGACCACCTGGCAGATGCCGCTTCTGTCCCTTAAGTCTATAAATATGAGTCCGCCGTGGTCCCTCCGCCTGAATACCCATCCGGCGATGGTCATCACGGAATGTATATCTGTCTCGCGGATTTCACCGCAGCCCTTATTGCGAATCATGCCGCCTCCCATAAATGCAATTCCTTGCCGAGCTTCTTCATTTCCTCCTGCGTCAGCCGCCGAAATGCCCCGGGGCTGAGTTCCCCCATCTCAAGACCGTTGATCCTGACCCTCATCAGCCTTATGACAGGATGCCCCACTCTCTCAAGCATCTTCCTGATCTGCCGCTTCCTGCCCTCGTAAATCGTCATTTCGAGCCAGGAATTATTCTCCGTCTTCCTAAGCCGCCTCACCTTCGCGGGCGCAGTCATGACCCCGTCAAGCTTCATCCCTTTCGATAACTTTTCGATGTCTGCGTCTTCGAGTACCCCCTTGGCCTTCACCAGGTAGGTCTTGGGGATCTTTTTCGAAGGATGAAGGATGGCATACGCCAGTTCGCCGTCGTTTGTAAGGATGAGCATTCCTTCGGAATCGTAATCGAGCCTTCCGACCGGATAGACCCTCTGCTTGATCCCCCTCAGAAAATCATTGACCGTCGGCCTGCCCTGGGGGTCGCTCATCGAGGTGACCACGCCGCGCGGCTTGTTAAAGATGTAATAGACTTTTTTTTCTGGCCGGGTAAGCAGTTTCCCGTCCACTTTTACATGGTCCCTGAGAAGGTCGGCCTTCATTCCTATGGTCGCAACCTGCCCGTTTACCCTGACCCGCCCCTCTATAATCAATTCCTCTGCCTTCCTGCGGGAGGCAATGCCCATCTCAGCGATTATCTTCTGAAGTCTCTGTTGCATAAGGCATTAATAATAACATAAAAAAGGACTGCTATACACGCTGACTGCCCTACGATGCGTAAGACTTCAGTTATGGGTCAAAAGGCATTGACTCTTCTGTCAGTCATTCCGGCAGTGTGTTGAGCCGGAATCCAGTGACCTGGCCTTTTCACCTCGGCGAATCCGCCGGAACGCGGAAAAGTCGCTGGATGCCGGATCTAGTCCGGCATGACGGCATACATACCATAATCTTACTCGTAACTGAAGCCGTACCCGTGTCTTCAAGTGCCGTGTCTTTATAACCCACAACTGAATGGATACCATGGAGCATTGATTTCAGAGAAAGATATTCTCCGGTAGGTGTACCTGGCTGAGGAAAATAAAAAAAATCAGACTTCGTTAAAAAGGTAATTATAGCCTTCTTCGGTAAGCTCCAGCCCGCCGGAAGGAGTGATGATAACATGTCCCTCCTGTTTCAGTTCTTCCATCGCATCCCGAAGTTTTTTGAAATGATTTTGCCCCCACTTCTTCGCATTGGAGGTCAAGTCGTAGGAAGGGATAACCATTCCCGGCTCCGTCTTGCCGTGTCGTGTAAATAATTCCATAATTTTTTGGGCCGTATCGGTCATACTTCCTCCCTGCATCGCACCCATGGAAATTATTGTTTCATCGCTTCAATGCTTACCTCTTACCGCATGTACCGCCTGAGTCGATAAAAAAAGCCAGGGCGTATTGCGTATGTGTGCAATATAACCGGTCCATGGAATACGGGGCTCACATTCGTCCTGTTGTCCGGACTTAATCAGCCTTTTCCTCCTCTGCAGCTACGGGTAACGATACAACCGTATCTTCACCCTCCGAAATCATTATCTCGTGCTTTTCCTGACAGTCAACACACCGTAATGCAAAGGGCATGACATTCAGTCTTCCTGCCGGGATTTCTTCCTCGCAGTCGTCACAAATGCCGTAGGTGCCTGCGTCGATCTTGCGGAGCGCTTCTTCTATAACTTTCAATCGGGACCGGTGCCGCGCCAATTTCGAGGCCTGCACCGCGTCCCTGGATGCGACATCCGCAAAATCTCCGTCGTCGGAAACGCCATTGTACCTATCTTCTTCATTGAGGATCTGATCGACCTCCGCCTTTGCCTCTTTCATGATATCCTGCCGCATTGCGGTCAGCTTTTTCCGCACGCCTTCAAACTTATCGACCTTTTCTTTATGCTTAACGCCCTTATTCATTTTCACCCTTTCTCAATGATCACCGGAAAATGCGAACACATAAAAGACAACGACTAACGATGTATGTCGTACGTAGTATAACAGTTTTTACCGTCGCCGATACAAAATTCAGCAAGAATGGGCAGCGCCTCTCAAAGCGGGACACTACCAAAGAATTCACTTCACATAAATCTTCATTCCCTCTCTGAGCGCACCGTCAAGACCGATCTCGTTGCCCCACTCGTCACAGACCTTTTTCGGACCTACCTCACGCAGCAGACCCGAACTGAGGAGGGCGTGTTTGACCTTCATGCCTCGCAGGATTTCGACCGGCTTATTGTTTACGTAGACCCTCATCAAAAAATAGCTTCAGCGGACATCTTTAATCCTGCCCTCAACCGCAGGCTCAATCATCTCATGCTCCTTAATGTATTCGATCACCATGTCCCTCAGCCATCGCCCCGAATCGTTATAGAGGAGTTTCTCTCCCTTCATCATGCCGCCCGCTACCGCAAAGTCCTTTGACTCTCTTACCGCATCTCCGAACACCTTGTACCCGTCACCTCCTGCGGCAAGGAAGTCGTTTGTCGCAACCGAATATTCCCTGCCGGCATCGAGCGGACGGCCGTCGACGGCGATCTCCCGGACCCTCGACCCTGCGGGCGCTGATGGATCGAAAGAAAACGCAATGCCCGAGACCTGGGGGAACCTTCCCTCGCCCTGTTCGACCGCAGACACGCCGTGTTCGAGCACCTGCCTGAGCTGGGCGCCCGTAAGCTTGACGGAAACGACATAATTGTCAAACGGCAGAACCGAATACACGTCTTTCACCCGTATCGGCCCTCTGTGGATACTGGTCCTTATCCCGCCTCCGTTTATTATTGCGGCATCCGCTCCCGACATCTGCCTCATGATATCGGCAATGAGGTCCCCGAGATTTGTTTCTCTCTTTCGCACGTTCTCTCCGTCGAGGTCGACCCCTGCCGCTCCGATAACTTCACCAAAAACTGCATCTGTCTTATTTTCATATTTATCGACTATCGCCATTACGGTCTTGTCTTCTTTTCCCGGCGAGGGGAAGATCTCATCAAGTCTTCCTGTAAATCCTGCGACCTTACCATCTTCAACGGAAAGATCGAGCACTCCGAGCGCCTTGGCGTGCTCCCACGCCTGAACTATAATCGTATCGCCCACGGTCACGGGTCTGTCCAGCTTTGTGTGGGAATGCCCGCCCACAATAACATCTATCCCCTTTACGCTTTCGGCAAGAGCCCTGTCGGCGGCATAGCCGATATGGGAAAGTACGATGATCACATCGACCCTCCCCTTAAGTTCTCCTACATACCTGAGAACCGACTCTGAGGGCGAAACAAATTTCAGTCCTGCTATATTCCTGGGATGGGTGGCTACCGGGGTGTCCTCCGTCACTACCCCGATTATCCCCACTCTCAGGCCGCCTATTTCCTTTACCACATAGGGCTTGAGCAAACCAAGACCTTCGACGTCTGCGCCGAGCACAGGAAATTTTGCCTCTGCTATCCTTTTTCTGAGCACATCCTTTCCAAAATCGAATTCATGATTGCCCACCACCATCGCATCGAACCGCATGGCGTTCATAACCTCGATAGCGGACTCACCTTTGAAAAAGTTCGTCCAGTTATTGCCCTGTATCATGTCTCCCGCTGCCAGCAGGAGAGACGGCTTCTCCGCACGGAGCCTCCCGACTTCGCCGGCAAGATACGCAATACCTCCTTGAAGCTTGTCAGAACCGAGCGGCGTGTACGGCTCTGCAAAGCCGTGAAAATCATTCACATAAAGTATCCTAAGGAGATGCTGCCCACCCCTTGCCGGCGTGAGAAATAACACAAAAAGCGCAAGCGAAATTAAAACCGGCATAAACCGTTTCATAGGCCCTCCGCTGAGATTGTATATATAAAATAAACACGAAGCGCGATAAAAATAAAGGGCGTGCCCATATCAGGCACGCCCTTCCGTTATTTATCTTCTTAGGAGACCCGACCGGTCTCAGCAACCCCTGGGGCTTCAGCCGCCTCCCGAAAACAGATTGCTCATCTCAGAAAAACTCAGGGCACCGGACAATTTCAGCTCTCTCTCCCCGCACTTTGGGCATTTCTCTTTTTGAAGTTCGAGATCATTGTCGAGCAAGGTCGCAAACTCGCTTCCGCATTTCTGGCATTTACACCTGTTATATGACATCACGTAATCCTCCTTTATAATCAACTGTTGCCTAGTTGCAGTATTTCTTAATTATAGCAGAATCCCCGGTAAAAAATCACCCTTCTTTCTGCACTTCCGCGTCTTCCTTCTTCTGCTCGAACTCCTCAACCCTAAGCGGGCAGACGCGCTCCTTGAAAAATTCATAGTACAGAAGCGGCACCGCTACCAAGGTGAGCGCTGTTGCAGCAACGGCCCCGAACATCATCGCGATCGCAAGCCCCTGGAATATGGGGTCGAAAAGCATCACAAAAGACCCGACGACCACTGCTGCGGCCGTCAGGACGATAGGTCTGAAACGGACCGCGCCGGCACGTATAAGCGCTTCTTTCAATCCCCCGCACTCCCTCCACTCCAACTGGACGAAATCTATAAGGAGGATCGAATTTCGAACAATGATGCCGGCAAGCGCGATAAACCCTATCATGGACGTCGCCGTAAAAAACGCGCCGAATATCCAATGCCCCGGGAGTATGCCCACAAGCGTCAGCGGTATCGGCGCCATGATGATCAGCGGTGTCACGAAATTCCTGAACCATGCGACCACCAGTATATATATCAGAATGAGCACAGCGGCAAAGGCGATGCCGAGGTCCCTGAATACTTCGTACGTAATTTGCCACTCCCCGTCCCACTTCATGGCATATTTATTTTCAAGCCAAGGCTGATGCGCATAATACTGCGTGAGCTCATAGCCTTCGGCAAGTTTCAGATTCTTGATCCTGTCCTTCATCGCAAGTATCGCGTAAGCAGGGCTTTCGGCCCCTCCCGCAACATCCCCTATACATACACGACCCTCTTGAGGTTCTTATGATAAATCGTCTTCTCTTCTGTCCCCTCTTTGGTCCTGACTATGTCAGAAAGCGGGACGAGCCTGCCGGTCGAAGAGGCCACCGAAACCTCGTGTAGTGCACTTACGGATGACCGTTCGGCGAGGGGCATCCTCAGGAACAGTTCCACGGGCTCTTTCTCTCTCGCCATATGCGCAAGTCCCGCAGTCATCCCGCCCGAGCGCGGTCCTCAGTGTTTGGGATGACCGCTTCGGTGGATATGCCGTTTTCAGCAGCCTTCTCCTTGTCGACATCAAAGGTGAATTTTTTTTGATCGTCCTCGACGTACCAGTCCACGTCCACAACGCCTGCGGTAGTCTCGAATATTCTTTTTACATCCCTTGCCGTCCCGATCTGCCCGTCTTCATCAGGTCCGTATATCTCGGCAACAAGGGTACTCAGCACAGGCGGGCCGGGCGGGATCTCGGCGATCTTTATCCTTGCACCGTACCTTAGTCCTATCTTTTCGTTCCCGGGCCTCATCCTTTTGGCGATCTCATGGCTTTGTGCGGAACGTTCTTCTTTCCCCACGAAGTTGACCTGTAAATCGACGACGTTGCTTCCGGAGCGGAGGAAATAATGTCTTACGAGACCATTGAAATTATACGGGGCCGCAGTCCCGACATAGAGTCTGATAGTCCGTCACTTCAGGCACGGTCTTTAGATAATCGCCGATCTCCCTTGCCGAGCGCTGCGCTTTCTTCAAGCGTTACCCCTTCCGGCATGTCCACGATCACCTGCAGTTCGCTCTTGTTGTCGAAGGGAAGCATCTTCAGTTTCACCCCTTTTAAGGGATCAGGAGAAGCGACAGTCCCAGGAGCCCAAGCACAACGGCAAGCGCTATAATGCGCTTCCTCTTGCTTTCGATCAGCGGCCGAGCATTCTTTTCATATAGATGATGGAGTTTCCCGCCCTCTTCGGTATGACCGCCGGTCTTTACATCCTTCAGGACCTTATAACTCATCCATGGGCTCACGATAAAGGCTATCAGCAGGGAAAATATCATTGCCGCAGACGCACCCGACCGGGATCGGCCTCATATAAGGACCCATAAGGCCCGTCACGAAGGCCATCGGCAGAAGCGCGGCGATCACGGTGAACGTCGCGAGAATGGTCGGGTTGCCCACCTCATCCACCGCGAGCACTGCGGTCAGCGGGTCGATCTTGTGGAGCTTGAAATGCCTGTGGATGTTTTCTACCACGACGATCGCATCGTCCACAAGGATACCGATGGAAAAGATAAGGGCAAAGAGGGTCACCCTGTTGAGGGTATACCCGTAAAGATAATTGATCAAAAGGGTAAGGGCAAGGGTCACCGGGACGGCAACGGCCACCACAACGGACTCCCTCCATCCCAGCACGAGCGCGATCAGTATGATGACGGAAAGAGAAGCGATCAAAAGATGTTCGAGCAGCTCATCGGATTTCTCCTTTGCTGTCTCGCCGTAATTCCTTGTGGTCGTGACCTCGACGCCGGAGGGGATATAGGTCCCGCGCAAGGGCAGCGATCTTCCTTATCGCTTCATCGGCAACGATACTCGCATTCGAGCCCTTCTTCTTCGAGACCGTGACCGTGACCGCCTCGTATTGTCCTGTTTTCGAATATTTCGCACTGATTCCCTTATCGGAAGCAGCGGGTCCCAGACCCATAAAAACATAATTCGCCGGCTCCTCAGGCCCATCGGAAATGGCCGCAACATCCCTCAGATACACCGGCCTGCCGTTAAAGACTTCGACAACCAACGCGCCGACCTCATCCGCATTTTTCAGAAAACCGCCGGTATCAACAAGATATTCCCTGTTGCCGGTTGAAAACGCACCCGAGGGCATCATGAAATTGGCCTTTTGGAGCACTCCCATAATCTGAAACGCGGAGGCGCCATGCGCCTTCAGCCGGGCCGGGTCGAGGGCGATCTTCACCTGCCTTCTCTGCCCTCCGATGACCATCGTTTCAGAGACATTTTTGTCCTTCTTTATCTCGTCGCAGACCTCAAAGGCGATGCGGCGTAACTCATAGCCGCTGTAGCGGTCGCTCCAGAGCGTAAACGAGGCGATCGGGACGTCGTCAATCGACTTCGGCTTTACCAGCGGCTGCGAAACGCCGGGAGGGATGATGTCATAATGGGACATCAGCTTATTATAAAGCTTCACGATGCTGTCTTCCACGTTCTCGCCGACATAAAAGCGCACGATCGTCAGGCTCATGCCCGGCTTTGTGATCGAATAGACGTATTCGACGCCTTTTATCTCCCACAGCAGCTTCTCCACGGGTCCCGTTACGCGCGATTCCACCTCTTTGGCCGACGCCCCGGGATAGGCGACCATCACATCGATCATCGGCACCACGATCTGCGGCTCTTCTTCCCTGGGGGTCACGATCACGGCAAAGACACCCGACAAAAGCGCGGCCACAACGATCAGCGGCGTAAGCTTCGATTTGATAAAATACTTCGCTATCCTTCCCGATATTCCGATTCCGTTCATGGGTCCACCCTAATCCCTGTCCGCCGTATCACTTCTCATCCTTAAGCGGCCCCGCTGCCAGACCTCCGTCCGTCGCCTTTTCGACGCCTTCCACTATCACGCTTTCTCCGGGGTTGAGACCGGTCATTATCTCCACCTTATCGCCGTATTCCCGTCCCGTCCTGACCAGCCGGTAGGTAATGACCGAGTCCTTACCCACCACATAAAGACCTGTGAGCTGCCCCTTCTCTACGATGGACCCTTTCGGCACCAAAAGGGTCTCCCTCTTACCCACCGGAATCGACACTCTCGCATAAAAGCCGTTTTTCAGACCCTCGGCCTTCAAGGCTATCTTGACCAGAAAACTCCTGCTGGCCGGATCGACAGAAGGGACGACCTCCGTCACCGATCCTTTGAGATTCCTGTTTACCGACTCCAGAAAAATCTCCGCCTCCATGCCCGGCCTTATCCTGCCCACAAGCCTTTCGTCTGCGTTGATATCGACACGGTAAGAGGAGTTGTCTTCAACGGTCATAAGGGGCATCCCGGGGACCGCCATGCTCCCGAGCTCAACCTTCTTCTCGGTAACGACTCCGGCCACAGGTGACGTCACGCGGGTGAACCCCCGGTATACCTTCACCTCGTTCAGGCCGGCCTCGGCCCTGCCGACCGACGCCTTAACCCTCTCATACTCGATATCAGCCATCCGCTTCTGCGTCTTTATCTGGTCGAACTCCTGTCCTGAAAGCGCCTTTTCGTCATACAGTTTGCCGTATCGCTGATAGGTTATATCGGCCAGTCTTCTGCTCTCCCCTGCGGCCTCCAGCGCTTTTTGCGCCTCCCGGTAACCGTCCTGGGCACCCTTAAGCTTCATAGCGACATCGCTGTCGTCTATGGCAAGAAGGACATGACCCGCTGTGACACGGTCGCCTTCTTTCACCTGTATCGCCGTCACCGTCCCCATCACGCGGCTCGCTACGACGCTTATCGTCTTTGCCCTCACAGTGCCTGATGTATCGTAATAATCGTCCACGGATGAATGCTCTATAGCCATGACCTTAACTCCGGATATAACAGGCCTTACGACCTTTTCCGCCCCGGGCTTGATCTTCTCTTTGCAGCCGAAAACGACCATAAGTACGAATAGAAACAGCAGACCCGCCTTCCTCATGTCAGTCCTCCGATCGAATCATGTTCGCACCGCCGGACCTCAGTCCTGAAGACCGAGGTCCTTCTGTATTGTGCCGCTCTGAAACCCAAGGTTCACTATGGCGGTCATATAGGCCCCTTCTTTGTTCGCGACGTCGGCCCTGGCGCCGTCAAGTCCCGTCTGCACATCGAGAAGGTCCACAATAGTCGAGAGCGAGTTCTCATACCTTGCCCTCACAAGCCGACTGCCCTCTTCCGCCGCCTTCACGGCCGACCTGGCAAGGTCGAGGCCCTTTCTGGCCTCTTCGATGCTCAGATATGCCTCGTAGACCTCGAAGGAGACCCTCTTTTTCAGGCCGTCCAGATATTCGGCCGTCTCGCCGATTGTGTATTTCGCCTTTTGTCTCTCACTTTCCCTCCTTGCGCCGTCGAAGAGTTCCCACCTCATGAACGCAGATATCTGCCAGCTGTCCCCTTCCTCTCCGAAGGGAGCTCGGTGGCTGTTGATCTGATATGAGCCCCCTACCCCGAACATAGGCCAATATCCGGCATCAGCCATCTTCAGTGCGTTCTCGGCATTCTTGTGCCGTGTTTCGAGCGACTTCACGTCCTTTCTTGAAAGCGCAGCGGCGCAATAGTATTGGAGGTCCTTTACCTCAAAGGCCGGTCTCTCTTCCTCTACATCCACTGATTCAGTCAGCCCGATAGTCAGGCCGAGCGCCCTTTTTGCGACCTCCAGGTTTTTCTTAGCGGACACAAGCCTCTCCTGTGCTGAGGATAGGGCCACCTGTGCCCTCAGCATGTCCGAGAATAGTCCGAGATCGGCATGGTATCTCGCCTCTGCTATTCTCAGGTGCTCCTTGGCGTCTTCCACGCCCTTCTCCGCCACGCCGACAAACTCCTTTGCGGTCTGGACGCCAAGATAGGTTTTCACGGCGCGGAAGGCGACGTCCTCCTGCTTACGCCCGAAATCCACGGCCTTTGCGGCGGACTCCTTCCTGGCCATGTCGACCGCAATATAAGCCTTCGGAACGAACAAAGGCTGTTCAAAGAAAAGACCGGTCTGAAAATCGCTGACCGGCGAAGGATGATTTAACGATGAAATCGCAAAGTCGTCCTGATCAAAGCGGGACTGGTTGAGCTTAGCCATAAAGGAATACGTCGGATTGTTGGTCCTCATGAATCGCTCTTCGAAGCTGAGCTTCGGCAGCAGCAGGCTCTGTGCAATGCCGATGTCCTCCTTCGACGCCAGCACCGACTGGTACATCGCCCTTATTTCCGGATTCCCCGTCCGAATAAGCGCAAGCACCTCTCTTAGGGACAGCGTTCTTTCCTTGGCGCCTGCCGAAGACGCCAGAATGCCGATAAGAAAAAACACCGCCGGCAGTGTCTTCACTAATCTGATAGTCATTGATGTAACCCCCCGACCTGTCATTATGTTGCCCTCGCCCTCCTCCTCTTCACAAAATCGGAAAAGGTCTTCATGTCGCATCTGCCCGTCTTTTTCCGGAATTCTTCGCAGTCCATAAGGGACCTGAGGTCCTCTGATAAAATCCTATCAGACTTCATGGCCTCCCTCAATACACCCACGATCTTCCTGTGGGTGGGCGCCATGTCCTTCTTTATGGAATAAAAGACGAGTTTTCCGTCTTTTCGCTCGTCGAGCAAACCGGCGTCCTTGAGAAGTGCGAGGTTGCGGGAAACCAGCGGCTGCGAGATGCCGAGCACCCCCATGATCTGGCATACGCACAACTCACGTTTCGTGAGAACCATCAGGATCCTCAGGCGCGCGGTGTCAGAGAGGAGTTTCATCGTCCTTGCGATACTTTTCATATCAACATATAACCATACGTTTATATGTTTTGTCAAGCTCCTGTGCTCATGTTTTTCTCTGCCGATATGAACTCCACCGGGCGATTCGTCCCCGGTCCCAAAAAAGCGGTGATATTGCAAAAGGTCCCGCATATATGGAAAATGTATGAACAACGACAATGAAAAGAATTATTCTTATCTCGATTATCCTGCTCTTTGGGGCCTTCCGATTGTCCGCTGAAAAGACGGCTGATGTATCTCTGAGGTACAGCAGGCAAAACGCGACGATGCGCATTGTGCTCGAGGCGGACGACGATTCTATAAAGAACTCTCACGTATCGGCCTCCGCGGCTGCAATAAAGATAGATTTCCCCTTTGCGTTTGATATCAGAAAGCCCAAGGATTTTTTCTACGAGACCGCAAAAAGGGGCCGCTCTTTGTACATCTTTCTTAAAGACGTCGTCGAAGTAAAATCGTCGTATCTCTCTGCGCCCTCAAGACTCGTTTTCGACCTTACCCTGTCGGCAAAGGCCCAAAAAGAGGCGCCGCCCAAGCCTGAACAAAAGATCCCTCAAAACTTCGGGCCGATCGTGAGCCCGGGACCGCCATCCGCGGCCGTACCGCAGCCGCCCCAGACCGCTCAAAAACAGCAGCTGCCGCCGCCTGCCAAACCGGTCGAGAAGACCAATAAAAAAAGAGTGATCGTCCTTGATCCCGGCCACGGCGGCTACGATTACGGCATCGTGTCTGAGGACACAAGAGAGAAGGACGTCAACCTGGCTTTGTCGAAGGACCTTAGTACCGCCATGGCAAAGAAAGGGTTTACGGTCTTTCTTGGCCGCAAGGTCGACCAGTCTGTACCGATTAGTGAAAGAATAAATTTTGCCAACGGCAAGACCCCTGATCTTTTCATAAGTATCCATGCCGCGTTGGGAAACGGCTTCGTCGTGTATGTTTCCGCCATGGAAGACGTAAATGTCGACTCGGCGATCAAACTCTATGGTCTGTCGTCAAGGCAGGGCATGCACCTCTCCAGGAGCAAAGAGGCGGCGAAGGTAATCGCCTTAAATCTCAAAAGGGACTTCAATGCCGAGGTCGTGCTGAGGGAACTGCCTCTGCCGGTCCTCAATTCCCTCAACGCACCCGCGATAATGATAGAATATCCTTCGCTGAAAACGTACGCGTCGGACCAAAAAATGCGTGAGAAGTTTGTCGCTTCAATCCTTAAAGGCGTTTCAGGCTATGAACAGTAAAAGAATTTGGGTCATTCTGGTGGTGCTCTTTTTTTTGGCCGGAGCTTCGGGCGGCTTCTTTCTTTTTAAAAAGTTTACTTTAAAGGAAAAGCCCGCAGAGACGACCGGGTCTGTTCAGGACAACGTCCCGCAGGGTGCGGATGAAGTCATTGCCCTTAGGTTCTATTACCCCGTCGATGGCCGGCTGGTGCTCACTGAAAAGAAGGTCTCCAGAAGGACAAAGCAGCTTACAATGGCCGGTGCTGTCGTCGAGGAATACCTCAAGGGGCCGGGCAACGGCAAATCCCCTCAGTTCCCGCAAAATGTAAAGTTGCTTGGCCTCTACAGGGACGCTTCGCAGATGCTTTACGTAGACCTCTCCGATGAACTGCGCCGAAATTTTCAGGGAGACGCACTGAGTGAATATCTGCTGCTTAAAGGCGTTTACGAAAGCCTTATCTCTAACCTCCAGGATGTCCAGGACATAAAGATACTCATCGAAGGGAAGGAGGCCGAAACGCTCGGCGGCCATGTCTATCTTAAATATCCCTTAAAAAATACGGTGGCCTATGAGTTTAAAGGCGACTCCAGGGTCTCCGATGAATGAGCATGCAAAACCCATAGGGGTGTTTGATTCAGGTATCGGGGGGCTGACGGTGTTGAAGGAGATACTCGATAAACTCCCACTGGAAAGCACGGCCTACCTCGGCGACACCGCAAGGGTCCCGTACGGCATACGGTCGCCGGAAACCGTTACGCGGTATTCCTTCGAAAATACCAGGTTTCTTTCTTCACGAGGAATAAAGATGCTCGTTGTGGCCTGCAATACGGTCTCTGCGGTCAGCCTCGAGGCAATCAAAAAGTCCGTCGGCATCCCTGTCATTGGGGTCATAGAGCCCGGAGCAAAGGCCGCGGTCAATGCGACAAAAAATAAAAGAGTGGCGGTGATAGGGACGTCGGCCACGATCAGGAGCGGTTCCTATACGAAGGCGATACTTGCGGCCGATTCCTCCGTCGAAGTCTTCCCCATGTCCTGCCCGCTTTTTGTCCCCCTTGTCGAGGAGGGTTGGACCGACGGCCCGATTGTCGAGATGACGGCCGAACGATACCTCGGGGACGTGAGGGAAAAGGGGATCGACACGCTCGTCCTCGGCTGTACTCACTATCCTCTCTTAAAAAACGTCTTATCAAAAATTATGGGGCCCGGCGTTACCCTCATAGACTCTGCGATAGAAACGGCCGCAGAGATCAAAGAGACCCTCGGCCGTTTGTCGCTGCTCAAGCCGGCTTCGGGCGATATCGCCAGGGAATTTTATGTGACGGATTCGCCCGACAAATTCATCGAAATCGGCGAGCGGTTCATCGGCAGGAAGATTGAGTTTATAAGAAAAATCGAATTAGAACCGGAGGTGTAGCAGATGAGGCCTGATGGGAGACAATACAACGAATTGCGTGAGGTAAAAATAACACGCGATTTTATCAGCACTGCGGAGGGTTCCGTTTTGATGGAACTGGGCAAGACGCGCGTCATCTGTACGGCCACAGTCGAGGACAGGGTCCCCCCCTTTCTTAAAGACCAGAACAGGGGATGGGTAACGGCGGAATATTCGATGCTTCCAAGGGCCACCCAGATAAGGACCCTGAGGGAATCGACAGCAGGGAGAATCAGCGGCCGGACCCATGAGATCCAAAGACTCATCGGCAGGTCTCTTAGGTCGGTCGTCGACTTGGGGAGCATCGGTCAAAAGACCTTCTGGATAGATTGCGACGTGATCCAGGCAGACGGCGGCACAAGGACCGCTGCGATCACCGGAGCCTTTATCTGTCTTGCGGACGCCTGCGGGCTTGCCGTCAGGAAAGGGCTCATTCAGAAGAACCCGATAAAGGACTACCTCGCCGCAGTGAGCATCGGCATCGTCAACGGGGAAAATATGCTGGACCTCTGTTACCAGGAAGACTCGGCCGCTGACGTGGACATGAACATTGTGATGACGGGAAAGGAACAGCTCGTCGAGATCCAGGGCACGGCGGAGGGGCATCCTTTTTCGACGGAAACCCTCGAAAATTTGCTCCGGTTGTCCAAAGAGGGTATCGCAAGACTCATCTCCCTTCAAAAGGGGCTGATTGCGGACGGTCCGTATCCCCTGTCTATTTAAAGAAGGAGAAAAATTCCGGAATGATAATCATCGAGTGGAAGAGCTTTTTCTGTCATTCCCGCAAGTAAATCACACCTGCCTGCCGGCAGCAAGGTCGGGAAGCCTTCTTCCCGGATCTTGGTGTATTTCCATTTTGCGACTGAAGGGATATCTGAAGTTTATTATTTTTGTAAGTAATATGGTAGAATAAACAGATATTATGGAGGAATTGAATTGAACACGTATAGAAGCCTCTTTATATGGCTCCTCATAGGATTGATGGTGATATTGCTCTTCAATCTTCTGAACGCCCCGAAAAAATCATCGGAAGAGATAATCTTTTCCGATTTTATGACGAAACTCGAAGCTGCGCAGCTAGACGAAGTCACGATAAAAGAAAACACCATCACAGGACGCTTTAAGGACGGCGCCAAATTCAAGACCTATTATACGGATTACCCCGACCTCATGAAGGCCCTCCGCGCGCAGAACGTCAAGATAACCGTCAAACCGCCGGACCAGAACCCGTGGTACGTCAACCTCTTTTTCACCTGGGGACCGATAATCTTTATCGCAGTCATCTGGATCTTTTTTATGCGGCAGATGCAAAGCGGCGGGAACAAGGCATTGTCGTTCGGGAAGTCGAAGGCCAGGCTGATCTCAGAAAAATCGGTAAAAGTTACGTTTGCCGATGTGGCCGGCGTCGAGGAGGCCAAGGGTGAAGTACAGGAGATCATAGACTTCCTCAAGGACCCGCAGAAATTCCAGAAATTGGGAGGGAAGATACCCAAAGGGGTACTTCTAGTCGGCTCGCCCGGTACGGGCAAGACGCTTCTTGCAAAGGCCATCGCAGGAGAGGCCGGCGTGCCTTTCTTCAGTATAAGCGGTTCTGACTTCGTCGAGATGTTCGTAGGCGTCGGCGCCTCAAGAGTGAGGGACCTTTTCGAGCAGGCCAAGAAAAACGCACCCTGCATTATTTTCATAGACGAGATAGATGCAGTGGGAAGGCACAGAGGTGCAGGCCTCGGCGGCGGACATGACGAGCGCGAGCAGACACTCAACCAGCTCCTTGTCGAAATGGACGGCTTCGAAGGCACCGAGGGAGTCATCATTATCGCTGCCACAAACAGGCCTGATGTCTTAGACCCGGCCCTTCTCAGGCCGGGAAGGTTCGACCGTCAGGTAGTCGTTTCTCTGCCCGACGTAAAGGGCAGGCTTGAGATATTGAAGGTACATACCAGGAACATACCGCTTGATGAGAAGGTCAACCTCGATAAGATCTCAAGAGGAACTCCCGGATTTTCGGGTGCCGACCTGGCCAATCTTGTAAACGAGGCGGCGCTCCTTGCGGCCAGGCAGTCCAAGACAAAGGTCGAAAACCACGACTTCGAATCTGCAAAGGACAAGGTGCTCATGGGTGTGGAGAGAAAGAGTATGATCATCAGCGACTCAGAGAAAAAGAACACCGCCTACCATGAGGCGGGGCATGCCCTCGTCGCCAAGCTTACGCCCGGGACTGACCCGATCCACAAAGTGAGCATAATCCCCAGAGGAAGGGCCCTCGGCGTAACACAGCAGCTGCCGATAGACGACAGATATACCTATTCCAAGGACTATTTGATCAAAACGCTCAGGGTGCTCATGGGTGGAAGGGTCGCCGAAGAACTTGCACTGAACCATATGACCACCGGTGCGGGAAACGATATCGAACGGGCCACTGAACTTGCCCGAAAAATGGTCACCGTCTGGGGTATGAGCGAGAAACTCGGTCCGCTTTCTTACGGTAAAAAAGATGAGCAGATATTCCTTGGGAGGGAGATCGCACAACACAAGGACTATAGCGAGAAGACCGCGATCGATATCGACGATGAGGTAAAAAAGATAATCTTTGAGGCATATGAGGCCTCAAAGAACCTGCTGAAAGACAAGTATGGGCTGCTCGATACGTTTGCAAAGCACCTCCTCGAAAAAGAGACGATGGACGGCCCCGAAATAGAGGAGATGATCCAGGAATTCGAAACACAGACTGCCTAGGCTTTGAGGGCCGGACAGTGAACCTTACCTGGAACAATTTTTTTCTAAACCTCTCCCGCAAAACCTGTATCATGGGGATCCTTAACATTACCCCGGATTCCTTTTCAGACGGAGGGGTCCACTTTGCCGGACCCAGTGCCGTCGAAAGCGGCCTGCGCATGGTCGGCGACGGCGCCGACATCCTCGATATCGGCGGTGAGTCGACACGGCCGGGTTCTGAACCGGTGTCACTAGAGGAAGAACTCCGCCGGACCCTTCCGGTGATTGAGTCACTCGCATCTCAAGTGAAGGTCCCTATCTCCATAGACACCTACAAGGCGGACGTGGCCCGAAGGGCGATCGATGCGGGCGCCTCAATCGTCAATGACATAAGCGGCCTGAGGTTCGACCCGGAGATGCCGGCCGTTATTTCGCACTACGGGGTCCCTGTCGTGATCATGCATATGAAGGGAAGCCCGAAAAATATGCAGCAGGCCCCCTCTTATGCCGCGCTGATTCCAGAGATATTGGAATTCATGAAAACGAGGATCGCCTTTGCAGTGAACGCCGGGATACCGGAGGGCAGGATAGTAATCGATCCGGGCCTGGGATTCGGAAAGACGTTCGACCATAACCTGGAGATACTGCACAACCTGGACAAATTCACCTCCCTGGGCAGGCCGATTCTCGTTGGGCCGTCGAGGAAGGCATTCATAGGCAAGGTCCTTGACAACGCCCCTGCGACCGAACGTCTGGAGGGTACTGCGGCCGCCGTAGCGATTTCGATCATAAAAGGGGCCAATATCGTCCGCGTTCACGATGTCAAAGAAATGGCGAAGGTCGCAAAGGTCGCGGACGCGATAAAGAGGGGAAAAATAGCGTAACCCTTTTTATAGCCTTCTCGGATGCGTCCTCCTGTACTGTACCGGCAACTGCGACAGACCGTCCTTGCCCCAGATCCCCCGTTTACTCTCTCTCGCCTGCCTCTGGGCTGAAGTAAACTCCTCCACACGCTTCACGTTGGGAGGGAATGTAAATAACACCGCGTAGCCGTCCTTAAGCATCTCGGCGTTTACCAATCTGCCGCCGGTCGTTCTTACATACGCAAGGAGACGGCCGTACTTGTCACGTCTTTCGACATCATACTCTACATACACATTCCTTGACGAATGGAGGATATCTTCGAGATGTCTCTTTGCCCTCTCACCCCAGGAGCCCTGCCCCATCTCAGGGGCATCGATCCCGATCAGTCTTATCTTCTCGCGGCGTCCATTGAGCGTAACAGTGACCGTATCGCCGTCGTTCACCCGCATAACCCTCGCGGCATCTCCGGCGTTATCTCTTAACTCCGCAACAGCCCTTTCGCTAAAACCGAACAGCAGCGCTGCCAAAACAAAGGAATGCAGGAGCATGTGGAGAAAAATCTTTATCTGCGCCACCTTCGAAAGGGGTATGTCACTTTGAAGGGCGGAGGTCTCCATCCAAGTGGTTTTCCAATTCCTTGACCCTCCGATTGCGACATTATAAAGTTTTTCGGAACATGTTCCTGGATTAAATGCATATTTCAAGTTAAAGTCTCTTGAGAAACTTTTCATTATCTAGTCCACAACCAAAAAGGCGCATTTCAGATATTCGGTCTCGGGCATTGAAAGGAGGACCGGATGGTCCCTGTCCTGTGAACGGAGTTCAATCAATCTCAGTCCTCTCCGTGCGTCCCTCGATGCGTCCCGGAGCATTTCGAGAAACATCTCCCTCCCGAGGTGATAGGAGCAAGAGGAAGTCGCAAGAAGACCACCGGGCTTCAGAAGCCTCATACATAGGCCGTTGAGCTCCCGATAGGCTTTTACCGCCTCTTTGATCTTCGCTGAGCTTTTCACAAATGCGGGCGGATCACATACGATGAAATCATTTCTGTTCCCTTCCTCCGCCGCCTTCCTCCTTAAAAAAGAGAAGACTTCATCACGCACGAACGTCGCCCTGTCCTGAAGGGCATTCATCACAGCGTTTTTTACTGCCTGTCCTATCGCCCTCTCCGACTCATCTACCCCCGTTACCTCGGCACCCGAGAACGCGAGATTGAGAGACCACGCGCCGGTGTAACAAAAAAGATCCAGCCCCTTCCCTCCTCTTACGTATCGCCTCAGTGTCCTTCTGTTTTCCTTCTGGTCCAAAAAAAAGCCGGTCTTCTGCCCGCCATAGGGATCTACTTCGACAGACACCCCGTTTTCCGCAATCACGGGAAGTTTTTCGAGTGAGCCCTTCACCACTTCCTTATAGAGGGAAAGCCCCTCGAGCAAACGGGAACGGCTTTCATTCTTAAGCACTATTGTGTCCGGGTCGAGCATCTCATCGAGCAGTTCGATAATCAGGTCTTTAAAACTCTCGATGCCATAAGTAAGGAACTGTAGGACGATGCACTTGCCGTACTTGTCTACGATCAGTCCGGGAAGATAATCCCCCTCGCTGTAGACAAGCCTCAGGGCCTCCCTGCCTTCGAAAAGTTTCTCCCTCAGGTCTAATGCCGCGCGCAGCCTCCCTCTGAGAAACTCGCGGTCTATCTCCACACGCTCCCGGGAAAGTATCCTTATCGAAATAAGACTGTTGGGGTTAATGTACCCGATCCCGAGAAAGTTCTCCTGCCGGTCAAAAAGCTCTACGAGTGAACCCGGAACATACCCCCGCATCGTTTCATATACCTCGTTGGAAAACACCCACAGGTGTCCCCCCAGAATCCTTTTCGTCCTTTTTAGGTGGACCTTCTTCATAGCACCGCTTCCCATGTCCTTCCTATCTTATGAAGAGGAAAAATCCATTCGCAAAATATACGATCCCGAAGATGCCCACGAGGCAGCCGAGCAGCCAGAGAAGTTTTTTCTTCATCAGGGCCGCGATGGAAGACAGGAGGATCGCTATCTGCAGGAATATCACCGCCATGCCGAAGGCCCTGGAATGCTTCTGCGCGTCGTCCCTGATCCTCTCAAGCTCCCTGGCGTCATTGTCTATCTTCGCCCTTTCCCCGTCGTATTTTTTCGTCTTTTTTGCATACTCATCTATCTTCTTCTCATACCCCTCTGCCAGGGACTTCGAGGCCCTCGGACCCATCCCCTTCAGCTCGAGTTCGAGCTTTTCCTTCTGTATCTCATAGACATAGCCCTTTATACTCTTGGCTTGGTAATACGACCATTGGTCGGACGCCCTGCTCTGGCTCATGACGGCCAAGGTTGAGAAATTGCCGCCCTTGAAGGTAGACAAGGTAGCGCAGACAGCCAGAATCACTGTTGTCAGCGCAAGATAGTTCAGCCACTTTTCCTTTTTTTCTTCCGCCATTATTCGGTTCTCCTCAAATTTGTTTCACTATTATAGAAGATTAATGATATCAATAAAATAGAAAATGACGGTGATGGGGTAAGGCTTCAGTTATGGGTCAAAAGCCATTGACTCTTCTGTCTGTCATTCCGGCAGTGTGTTGAGCCGGAATCCAGTGACGTGGCCTTAAAGTCGCTGGATGCCGGATCAAGTCCGGCATGACGGCCTGCATAACATAATCTTACTCGTAACTGAAGCCGTACGGTGATGGGTCCAAAAAAGTTTACTTAATACCTCGGGCTATGATATAAATAGAACGCATTATTTGGAGAGCGAACTTGTCAAAAAAATCCAGACAGGAGACAAATAAAAGTAACGCCGATGTCCGGGTGCCGAAAGGCGCCTCCATCAGCGTCAAACGTTTCGCGCTCACCTATCTTGCCCTTATGGGGGCCTTTTTCGTACTTATAGGATTCAAACCTATTCAAGACATTATCGATCTTAACGGGGTCTATACCACCTGGGTCGTGCTGGCCGCGTCGAAACTCCTCGGCGTACTGAATATACCCTGTACATATCAGGGATCCATTATCAATCTCCCTTCGATTTCGCTCGACATCAAATTCGGATGTAACGGCCTTGAGGCCGTAATGATCTATTCCGTTGCGGTAGTCGCGTTTCCCTCCACATTGAAGAACAAGCTGATCGGCATTATGGCGGGCTTCGCCGTTATTCAGGCGGTAAATATTCTGAGGATCGCCTCGTTGGCCTATTCCGGGATCCATTTCAGGGGCCTCTTCGAAATTATCCATATCTATATTGCTCAGGGCATGATGATCGCGGTCTCCCTTGCCGTATTTTTCCTTTATCTCCATTATGCAAGAACCGAAACAGCGGCCGCTTCGTAGGAAAAAGGTCTTTGGGGCCGTCGTCATCTTTTTCGTTTCGTATGTCGTTTTCCTTTTCCTCTGGATCCAGGTAAAAGACCTCTACGGAACAGCCGTCACCGTTACCGCATCCAAACTTATCACCCTGGTGAAGAATGTCGGCTTTGAGGAGAGGACCCGTAACGGAGATATCGTTGAGGCAACATTCGCGCCTTCCAGTCAGAGGGAAGTACTCATTGACATTCCCGTCAAGACGTCTTCCTATACGTTCAACGCGCCGTTGACCTTTTCTTTCATGGCCGCGCTGTTTCTTTTTATCAGAAAAAGAAAGCGGGCCTATGCCGAGGCCCTTCTGATTCTCCTTGCGATACATTTGCTCTATGTATTTTCTCTGGAGTTAAAGACGTTGACCGAGGTCCTTATTCAGAGGGGTATCGAAAAAGAAAGCGCACCGCAGCTGTTCATTGCCCAGTTCCTCTGGAGCTTTACCGACAACATGGCGATACGGTTTGAACCTTTTCTCATAGGGTTTTATATGTTCATCCGCTTCGGCCGGTAGCGAACTCTGCACTGCTTTTATGAATGCAAAGACCCTCCGGCAGACGTCAATACCACATCAGCGCTTCAAAGTCTTCCGTCGGCACGATAACGCTGATATGCCCCCTCCAGGGACAACGTTCGACCTCCTCGCCGCCTTTCCTGATGGAGAGGAAGAGGTCGATCTCGTCTTTTTCCCTGGCCTTCATGTCGGCAAAGGAGACGCCGATCTCGAATACGTCCAGCGCGGCGACTTCGTTGATCTCTTTTATCATCTTCCATTCTTCGCCCGTCTTTTCGAAAAGTTCAGCCGCCTTCTTTTTCCCTCTGAGCGGGTATGCTATTTTGATGTCGGCAGGCCTGGAGGTGATGATCAGGAACTCCACGTCCTCGTCGAACTCGGCGAAGGGTATCCTGGGGTCTATCCTGAGGAAAAGCGTATCCTTGTCAAAGCCGTAATAGACCGTATCGATAAGACTCTCGGACTTATGCATGCTGCCGCCCGATTTCTTCACATCCAACTGGGCACCCTGATACCACTCATAATAGCTCGTGACGAGCCCGTCGATCCTGGGTTTGATGAACCCCCTGATCAGAAGCGCCGGAGAGACGCTCCTGTCATGACGCAGAATGGGAACGAAGAGCTGGGACGGAACGTCTCTGCCGAGCTCTTTAAAGACCTTCATCAGGTTAAACCTGAAGAGCTCGTCAAAATCCTCCTGCGTCTCCGTCGAATGTTCATCGCCGTACCACCAGTTCCAGTCGCTCCCCTCCGCCACATAAAGCGCCTTCCAGGCATCCGTAGTGTCTAAAGAGGGGTCCTGATTCTGAATTTCCTGGAGCTTGTCTCTTGTTTCCGATAGATAGTCCCAGGCAAGATTATCTTCCTCGTGGCCCAGCCATATCCCGAAATTCGAGTTTATCCAGGAGCCGGGGAATACGTGTTCAAGCCTGTCCCCCCCGCCAAATTCATTGATGAAGCCTGAGACGGTAGTCGTCTTTATCCTCTCTTCCCTCGACAGGCCTTCGTAGAGATAGAGAAAAAAGTCCCGGCCGTCATTCTTATAATGCTCCCACGCATTCTCGCCGTCGAGGATTATCGATACCAAGACGACGGCTTATCGTCCGCGCAGGGAATTCCTGATGGTCCGGAGCCTGCTTATCAGGTCCTCAGCGGCCTTTTTAGGGTCCCACTGTGAATATACGAAACCCAGAAGGTCCGAGATCACGTGGTCCCTGAACACAAGAGAAACTCCTTCATAGGTATACGGCCTGTAAAGCAGGTCCGGCCCGGTCAGATTGCCGGAGTTGTCCCTGAGGCGCTTGTTCAGGGAATTGGAGAGTATCCCCTCATCAGTGGCAAGCCACCGGACCCCGTTCCGTGCTGCAAGCCTGACCACGTCCTCACTCACCGATCCCTCAGACGGCCACATGCCGGCCGGTCTGAACCCGAAAACCTTCCCGAAGTATTCAATCCCCGTCCTTATCTGCGCCTCGGCGTCCTCAGGATGCAAGAAACGCTGTCTTGGAAGCGGCACGTTCGGCATCGCCACGCGCGAGGCATCAGTGTCACAAAGGAGCGGCAGAATCGGGTGATAAAAAGGCGAAAAGGAAAGCTCGATCTGCCCCCCTAAGGCCATCTCCTTATAGGTCGGAATGATCCGGCCCACAATCTCGAGCTGTTTTTGGAGTAAAAGCGCCTTTTCCTCTTCGGTAAAGCCATGACCTTTCTCCGACAACACCCTGAGAAAGGGGTCCTTCTCCCTGAAGAGCGGGTCTATCCAGCAGAGGTTAAAAAAGACCTGCAGGTCGAGGAAATCGTCGTCGGTAAAATATTTCATCGCCCTTGCCAGGTCACTTTTTATGACGCGTGTTCCCCGTTTCACAAGGAGTTCGTGATACCTCGGAAACGGCCTGATCATATTGTTCCAGTGGGCGAGAAAAAAATTCTCCAGGATGAAGATCTTTTCGTCCTCACCCAGTTCCTTCGCGTTCTTCCTGCTTATCTCGAGGTAAAGGTCCTTTGCGCTGCCTTCTGAATAGTCCATGAGCTGTTCAAGCAGCGAAGGCACGAGATTGAAGTTCTGGCGGATCGAGGGGAAGTCCTTAAGTATCTCTACCATATCGAGATAATCTTTCGTGCCGTGAAGTCTCACCCAAGGGAGCCGGTAATACCCGCTCAGCGGATCCTTATAATAAGGCTGGTGCATATGCCAGACGAAGGCAACGTGCAGGGGATTATCTGTCATACTGGAATATATACTCGTCGGGCCTCGCTAGTCCGAATTCCTCCCTCGCCAACTTCTCTTTGTAAAACGGGTCTTCTTTGAGGAGCCTGATCTGCGTCCGTATCTGTTCATTTTGCATATTTATCTCGACCAGTTGTTTTTCGAGGCCCTTCTTTGTTCTATTGAGTTCGATATACCGAAGGAGCCCCACATCGCCAAAAAGCAGACTTATCGTAAGGTATAAGAAACTGAGGACTACGAAAGTGAAGAATATCAGTCTTCGCTTCTTGACCTCGGAGACGACCTGTTTTCGCAAAAGATTATTGGTGCTCATTATCTGAGGTTGTAAAAGGCGCTCCTGCCCCTGTATTGCGCCGCTCCTGCGAGCTCCTCCTCGATCACAAGGAGCCGGTTGTACTTGGCGACGCGCTCGCTGCGCGCCAGAGAGCCGGTTTTTATAAAGCCGGTATTGCACGCCACCGCAAGGTCTGCGATCGTCGTATCTTCCGTCTCGCCCGAGCGGTGCGAGATCACGGCGGTATACCCGGCAGTCTTGGCCATCTCGATGGCATCGAGCGTCTCTGTCACCGTGCCTATCTGATTGAGCTTGACCAAAATGGAATTGGCTATATTTTTCTCTATGCCCTTCCTCAGGATCTTCGTGTTCGTCACAAATACGTCATCTCCCACCAGCTGGACCTTTTTTCCAAGTGCGGACGTGAGCGCAGCCCAGCCTTCCCAGTCGTTTTCAGAGAGGCCGTCCTCTATCGACAGCACCGGGTATTTCGAGATGATCCTTCCGTAATAATCGATAAGGTGCGTATAGGGTACCTTTTTGCCTTCAAACCGGTAAACGCCCTTTTCATAGAATTCGGAGGCTGCCACGTCAAGCGCCAGATACACGTCTTTTCCGGGCGCATACCCGGCCTCTTTCACCGCCTGGATAATAAGCGCGAGCGCTTCTTCGTTGCTCGAAAGGCTAGGTGCGAAACCTCCTTCATCGCCCACTGCCGTATTGAGCCCTTTTCCCTTCAGGATTTTTTTCAGGGTATGAAAGATCTCGGTCCCGGCGCGCAGTGCCGAGGAAAAATCAGGCAGACCTGCAGGCATGATCATGAATTCCTGGATATCAAGGTTGTTGTCTGCATGGGCCCCCCCGTTTAATATGTTCATCATCGGCACGGGCAGGACTTTGGCGTTAAGGCCGCCTATGTGGCGGTACAGGGGGCGGCCCGCCTCCGCGGCCGCAGCACGGCAGACGGCAAGCGACACTCCAAGTATGGCGTTGGCACCCAGCCTGCGTTTGTTTTCGGTGCCGTCAAGTTCAATAAGGAGGCTGTCGATGAATACCTGCTCCGAAGCATCGATCCCACTGATCCGGGGAGCTATTTCCTCAAAGATATTCCTGATCGCCTTCTGCACCCCCTTGCCCTGAAACCTCTTGCCGCCGTCTCTGAGCTCCAGGGCCTCTCTTTTCCCGGTCGACGCGCCCGAGGGGACGGCCGCCCTGCCCATCATGCCGCTTTCGAGATATACGTCGACCTCTACGGTCGGGTTTCCCCTTGAATCAAGTATCTCCCTTGCAACCACATCTACGATCTCGCTCATTTACGCCTCCCTGTGCCTGTAAGAAGTAAGATATCGTGCAGGTTATCCCATATACTGCCCTATGAGACCCTCGACCCTCTCCATATCGATCACTTTATCGCCAAGTTCTGGTCTGTTGGCGATGTGTCGCAACGTCGTCTCCAGATAGACATCGAAATGCCGGATCATGTCCAGCAGTTTCTTGAACCCGGGACCCATGATTACATCCCTCCTGGCGGAATGTATCTCATTGAAGAACATGATAAACTCCTCATAATCATCATGCCTGAGCAATCTGAATGTAAAACTTTCAAAATATAACATATAGCCCCTCATTGATTCAAAAACCTTCAGCCGCTCCCCGGGGTTGGCCGCCTTTTCCCGGATCATCGCAATAAACCTGTGAAGGACCACGATGTCCTCCCTAAGGCGAATCGATTGCTGTATCTTCGTCACAAAACTCGCAAATATCTCTTCCCCTTCTATGTCGGGCCTGAAATGCTGTGCCAACTGGACGACGGTCTGTTCGGTCAGGTTCCTGAGAATGCCGTGGCAGTTTTCTATCCTGCCCCTGAAATGAGGCGACGCTTTCTTTCGCTGTATGTCCCTTAGTTCCTGGAGATAGACCCTCCTGTTTTCCATCGAAAACTGATATGAGACCGCCCTCAGGAGACCTTCTAGTTCAGGGTCGTCGATCTTTTTGAGCGCTTTTTCGACATATCCCTGAAACGCCGCTATCTCGGACTTCAGGAGGATAAGGATGATGAGGGAAACATTAAGCGATATAGGACGTTGCGTTTCGATGTCGATGAACCCCATATATCGGATGAGTCTGAAAAGATAGATATAGATGACCGACAGATGCTTCCTCGCCTCTTTCTGCCCGATCGACCTAACGATACCGGAGATTTTCGGGCTGGTAATGGTATCGAATTCGGGATTTAAGTTCTTTCGGAAAGGACTGAAATATATATTCTCCCTTATTTCCTTGCCGATCATATGCCCGATATTCATGAAGCCCATGTACGATATCGTTCCCGTCCGGATAAGGTCGGAGATAACGCCCTTCAGATTTATGAACGAGTCGTAAAGGAGATAAAGGCCCTTTTCGGGTGTGTCCTGCCGGTAAAGGTCTTCGCGGAAATCGTCCCTGCCCTGAGCGGAAAGCAGTTTTGTTTCGGCAAATTTCTGAAACCAGTAAGCGTTTTTCTTGTTCTCAGGTACGACAACCTCCAAAACGCCCAGGACGCGGAGGATCGTATCCCGTACCGTAACGAGTTCCTCATAGAAATTCCTGTTCGTTACGTCATCGCCCGCACTTATCAGGTCATCGATGTTGAAGAAGCGGTCAAGGGCGCGCAGAAGGACGTCGAGTTCCGAAAAGAGCCGATGGTGCGCCTTTTTCGAATCTCCGACCCATTCCTCCTTTTCCTCTTTCCGCATCATGGGAGTCATATCTCGCGCTCATCTCTTGGGCACATGGACAGACTCGCCATGGACGTCTTCCGCCGCTTCCATGACGCCCTCTGAAAGCGTAGGATGGGCATGGATCGTACCGGCGATGTCCGCAACCGTCCGACCCGTCTTCATCGCCACGGCAACCTCATGGATAAGGTCGGAGGCATGCGGGCCGATGATATGGGCGCCCACTATCCTGTCAGTGCGCTCTTCAGCTATGATCTTGACAAAACCGGAAATCTCGCCCATCGCGTGGGCCTTTCCCAGCGCCCTGAACTCGAAATGCCCCGTCTTTATCCTGATGCCTTTTTCCTCTGCCTGGAACTCCCTCAGACCTACCGATGCGATTTCGGGAGAGGTGAAGATCGCCGCAGGCACTACCTGATAATCTATGACCTCATCGCCCCCCATGCTGTTTTCTGCGGCGACTTTTCCTTCTTTCGATGCCAGATGCGCAAGGAGCATGCCGCCCCTGACGTCGCCGATCGCATAGATACCCGGGACGCTCGTTTCCATCTTTTCGTTCACCAGTATTTCCCCGCGCCTTCCCTTTTCTACCCCTGCTTCCTCCAGTCCTATATGGTCGCTGTTAAGTGCCCTGCCGACAGCCACGAGGACCTTCTCCGAGACAATCTCCCCGCCTCCCGAAATGAAAGAGTGGACCCCATCGTCCCTCCGCTCGACCTTTTCGACGCTCACTCCGGTAAAGAGTTTGATCTTTTTCTTCTTCAATTCCTTTTCAAGCAGCCCGGAGATCTCAATATCTTCGGTAGCGACAGCCCTGTTCATCATCTCTACCATCGTGACCTCCGTCCCCAGTTCTCTATAGATACAGGCGAATTCGGAGCCTATGACCCCAGCCCCGACAACTAAAAGACTCTTCGGAATTTCGGTAAGTTCAAGCGCATCGGTAGAGGAAAGGATCTTTTTTCCATCAAAGGGAAAAACCGGTATCTCCGCCGGTCTCGAGCCGGTTGCGATAATGATCTTGTCTGCTTCAACCTTCTCTTTACCGCCGTCCTTCATCGTCACTTCGATGCTGCGGGATGAAGTGAGAACACCCCTGCCTTCCTTTACGCCGATACCCCAACTTTTGAAAAGTCCCCTGATACCCTTCACCTGGATACCGACGACCCTGTTTTTTCTCTCGATGATCTTCGTAAGGTTGGGGACGACCGTGCCGCTTAACTCAAGTCCGAACTTATCGAGTTCCCTGGTCTTTGAAAGCACGTCGCAGGACGCGATCATCGTCTTCGTAGGGATACATCCCCGGTTCAGACACGTGCCTCCGACCTCGGTGTCCTCTATGACCGTTACTTGCGCCCCCAGCTGGGCCGCCTTTATCGCCGCAACGTATCCGCCGGGACCGCTGCCGACGACAATGAGTCTCACTTCGCTTCCTCTTCAACATATTTCTCATACTCCGAGGAGTCCATCAGGTCTTCGACCTCAGTGGGGTTGTCCAGTTCGATCACGGCTATCCATCCCTTGCCGTAAGGGTCCTCATTGATTATTTCAGGCGACTCCGACAGTTCTTCGTTTACCTTGATAATCCTGCCGCCCACAGGAGCTATGACGGAAGACGTGGCCTTCGTCGACTCGATCTCTGAAATTTCACTGTTCGCCTCGACCGTCTCATCCACTTCCGGGAGGTCGACATATACTATGTCTCCCAACGAGTCTTGCGCATAATCAGTAATTCCGATCGTCCCTTTTTTCCCTGAGACTTTTACCCATGTATGCTCCTTGTGGTACCTGAAATCTTCGGGGTTCATTGCCTCCTCCTCCTTGGTCATGTTCAATATTGCGATTACTTTCTCAGGCCTTTTAGTCTTGTAGAAAAATGGTGAAACCTTTAAGTTACTCTACTATACCATTAAAAACGCCGGAGGGAAATTAAAATTTTGCCTTCTTTTTAAGCTCGATAATCTTCGCAAGAGCCGCCTCCGGAGTGAGTCTTTCGGTGTCGATAGTAATGATCTCATTTACGATAGATTCGTTCGCCGAGGAGAACAGATCGAGCTGTTCCCTGCGCTTTTTTCCTTTGCCGCTGGCGAGCTTCGGGTTCCCCGTCTCGTTAAGTTCCTCATTTTCGAGATTATGGAGGACCTCTTTCGAGCGTTTGATGATGCTCTGAGGTATTCCGGCGAGCCTGGCCACCTGGATCCCGTAACTCTTGTCGCCGGGGCCCTCCTCGATCTTTCTGAGAAAGATGATCTCGTCGCCCCACTCCCTGACAGAGACGTTGTAATTCTTTACTCCCTCAAGGGCAAGGGCGAGTTCGGTAAGCTCGTTGTAATGGGTGGCGAAAAGCGTTCGCGCCTTGATGACGTTTACGATATGTTCTGCTATCGCCCAGGCGATGCTTATCCCGTCGAAGGTACTCGTGCCCCTTCCGACCTCATCGAGTATGATAAGGCTGTTTGACGTGGCATTGTTCATGATGTTGGCCGCCTCGATCATCTCCACCATAAAGGTGCTCTGCCCCTTCGAAAGGAAATCCGAGGCCCCGATCCGGGTAAAGATCCTGTCGGAGATACTTACGACTGCAGACGCGGCGGGTACGAAGCTCCCCATCTGCGCCATAAGGACGATCAGGGCCACCTGCCTCATATAGGTAGACTTCCCTGCCATGTTCGGCCCGGTAATAATATGGAGCATACTGTCGCCCGTATCGGCGTAGGTGCTGTTGGGAACGAACCGCTCATCAGAAAGCACACGCTCAAGCACCGGGTGCCTTCCGTCGACGATGTCGATGAGCGGCGAGTCCGCCAAGGACGGCTTCACGTAGTTGTACCGCTTCGCGACTACTGAGAGGGACGCGAGGAAATCGACGGAGGCAACGGCGCCAGCGGCGGCCACAAGGCCCTCCGACTCCTCTTTGACGGATTCGAGCACACCCTTGAATACTTCGTATTCCATGTTCTTGAGTCTGTCTTCAGAGCCGAGTACCTTACTTTCATATTCCTTGAGTTCGGCCGTAATAAACCGTTCACTGCCCACCAGTGTCTGTTTCCTTGTATAATCCTCAGGGACTGAATCAAGGTTCGCGTTGGTGACTTCGATAAAGTATCCGAAGATCCTGTTGTAGCCGATCTTCAGGGAAGATATCCCCGTCCTCTTTTTTTCCCTCTGCTCCATCTCGGCGATAAAGTGCTTGCCTTTTGTGGATATCTCTCTTAGCGAGTCTATCTCGCCGTTGAACCGGTCTTTGATAATCCCCCCGTCTTTGACGCCGGGAGGCGGACTGTCGACTATGCTCTTTTCTATGAGCTCTTTAAGCAGCGTGAACTCTGCGATCTCCCCCGAGAGTTCCTTCAGGGAGTATTGTTTTGAACGGGAGAGTGCTTTCTTGATCTTGGGGAGACTGATAAGAGAATTTTTTATCGCTACCAGGTCCCTTGCGTTTGCCGTGCCGCCCGACACCCTTGAGGCGAGCCTCTCTAGGTCCTGCACCTTCCTCAAAAGCGACCTGAGTTCTTCAAGAAGTTCAAAGTCGCCCACGAGGTATTCGACCGCCCCATGCCTGGCGGTGATCTCGCCTGAGTCCGTCAACGGCCTAAGCAGGGAGGACCTGAGGAACCTTCCTCCCATGGGGGTCAACGTTTCATCCAGCACTTCAAGGAGCGTCCCTTCACGCGAGCCGTCTCTTAAGTTATGGACCAATTCGAGGTTCCTCTGCGTGGCGGCATCTAAAAACATATTTGCGCTTTGTTTCAGGGTCGTGATCTTTTTGAACCGGATAAGGTCTTTTTGTGTATTTTCGAGGTAGTTGATGAGCGCTCCCGCCGAGGATATCGCAGCAGTGAGACCTTCGCAGCCATAGCCCTCTAAAGAAGAGACCCTGAAATGTCCAAGCAATGTCCTGTATGCCTCGGGATAGTCGAAAAACCAGTCTTCGACCCCCGTCAGGTAAAATCCGGAGAACGCCTCCTGGTAATGAATATTGTCTTTTATGCTGACAGGCAGGAGCACCTCCTTCGGTTCAAACCGGCCGACTTCGTCTTCTATGTGTTCGCCGGTCTCATACACGATGAACTCCCCGGTGGAGATATCGGCGGCCGTGATGCCGTGCCTCTCGCCGTAGGGGAAGACACTTATAATGTACGTATTTTCCTTAGGATTTTCAGGGGCATGAGTTCCGGGAGTGATTATCCTTACCACGTCCCGCGCGACAATCCCCTTGGCCTCTTTCGGGTCTTCCATCTGCTCACATATTGCGACCTTCTGGCCGGCCTTGATCAATTTTGCGATATATGATTCAGCCGCAAAGTAGGGGACACCGCACATAGGCACCGGGTTGTCCTTGGACTTTTCCCTTGTCGTAAGCGCGATCTGGAGTATCTTCGAGGCCTTCTCGGCGTCCTCGCCGAACATCTCGTAGAAATCTCCGCAGCGGAAAAGCACGATCGCGTCGGCGTGCTTTTCCTTGATGCTGAAATACTGTTTCATAAGAGGTGAGAGTTCTGACATACCACCTATTAAATAATATCGGCCGGGTAAAGTGCAACAGATGAGGAAAGACCGGCCAGAGTGTTGCAAATATCAGGGAAAGATTTTAATATTGATGAGAAATTTATGGGGAAAGATAATCCGTAAATGCCGCTCTCGCTCAATGAAATCAAGGACCGGGCCCTCGCCTTTTCACGCGAGTGGGAGGGCGCACGGGCCGAGACATGCTTTGCTTTTGTTTCGCAGCCTTCGACTGAATTTCTAGCCATACCTAGTGTTTCTTCGGAGCGCCGCCAATATATACCTGTAGGTTTTTTTACTTCTGACATCGTGGCCAGCAACCTTTGTTTAATTATTGCCGGCGCTGGCAGATATCATTTCGGCATTCTCTCATCCGCCATGCACATGGCATGGATGCGGTATGTTGCGGGAAGACTAAAAAGCGATTATCGATATTCTAACCAGATCGTTTACAACAACTTCCCCTGGCCGGAAGTTATTCGAGATACGGAAAGCAAACCCCTCCCTTCCTCCCCTTCTCAGGGGAGGAATACAGGCGCTGCCCCCCTGACAAGGGGGGACAAAGGGGGGTTTTCTTCTGCCATCGAGCATGCCGCCCAAGGCGTCCTCGACGCCCGCGCTGCCCATGCTAATTCATCGTTGGCAGATCTGTATGATCCAGTTGCAATGCCCCCGGATTTGCGCAAGGCGCATCAGGCGCTGGATAAGGCCGTGGATGCCGCATACGGTTTTGGTAGGGGCGGTTCGCGAACCGCCCTTACAGACGCCGAGCGGGTGGCCTTTCTCTTTGAGCTTTACCACAAATACACAAGCCTGCTGCCGTCGCCGAAGACGCCGAAACAGAGAAGAAGAACATGATAACCCCTCCCACCCTCCCCTTACGTCAAGGAGGAAGAAGTCTTAAGAAGGGCAAAGTGGCCTTACTTTGGAAAAGAGTTTACCCCCTCTTGGGCTAAGAGGGGGCAAGGGGGCGTTACTTTAAAAAAATCCTTCCCCTCCTAATCAAATGGTCAGGGGTGTTTCAGGGGTCCTACTCTTCCCTCCCTCCCCCCCCCTTTTTCTTGACATATCAGGCAGATTATCTTTATAATTCTAAGGACAATTTCGGTACTTATCGGTCTTTTACAATGAAAATAGTAATAGCGGATATCCCTGACGAAGGCTTGGAAGTTGATATAGAAGAGCGGGTAGACGTAGAGGATGTTGTCCTGTCCGGCCCGGTAATTTCACAGCTTTCATTGAACAAGGTCGACGGCGAACTCATCATCACCGGAAAGCTGAAGGCCGAAATGCAACTCCAGTGCAGCAGATGCCTTAAGGATTTCACCCAGCGCCTGGACATCGCTGTCAACGTTGTGTATCACCGGGCGGAAGAGGTCACAGGGGAGAGACACGCGCTTAAGGACGACGAACTGGACATGGAGTTTTACAAAGGCGAGGAACTCGACCTGCAGGAACTGCTGAAAGAGCAGATACTGCTCAATACACAGATGAAGCCTCTCTGCAGCGAGCAGTGCAAGGGTATTTGTCCGAAATGCGGGAAAGACCTCAACACCGGACAATGCAATTGCAGCCGGAGAGAAATTGATCCAAGGCTGGAAGTTCTCAAGAATTTTCTCGAAAAATGAAAGGAGCGGAAATTGGCTAATCCAACTCACAGACATTCGCGGGCAAGGAGAGACAAGAGACGGGCGAACTGGAAGGGACAGACGCCCAATCTCAACCAGTGTCCTGAATGCAAAGAATTAAAGCAGCCCCACCGGGTATGCGGCAGCTGCGGCACTTACAACGGCCACAAGGTTTTAGAGATAATCGAAAAATAGGCGATGAGAGTCGTTCTTGACGCCATGGGTGGAGACCACGCCCCGTCCGTGAATGTGGAAGGGGCGGTCGAAACCGTTAATGAGCGCGACGACATCGATATTGTCCTTGTCGGCAAGGAACCCCTCATAAGGCAGGAGCTCCGGAACAAACGGTATGACGCACGACGCATCTCGATTGCGCACGCCTCAGAGGTGATCGAGATGCAGGACCCGCCCACCACTGCAATCAGGAAAAAAAAAGATTCTTCGATCAGGATCGGCATAGACCTCGTGAAGGCCGGAGGGGCCGATGCCTTTGTGAGCGCCGGACATTCGGGGGTCGTGATGGCCACTTCCCTTTTATTGCTCGGCACCTCGAAGGGGGTGGTCAGGCCTGCGATAGCGACGGTCATGCCCACCTTGAAAGACACCTTTATTCTCCTTGACGCGGGCGCAAATGTCGACTGCAAGCCCGAGCACCTGCTCCAGTTTGCCTTGATGGGCAATACTTATTGCAAGCTCCTGCTGGGAAAGTCAATTCCCAAGGTGGCCCTGTTGAGTATCGGCGAGGAAGACACCAAGGGCAACGAACTCACTAAGGAGGCCTTTAAACTCCTAAAACACACGCGTCTGAACTTCATCGGCAATATCGAGGGGAAAGATATGTTCACCGGAAAGGCCGATGTAATCGTATGTGACGGCTTCATCGGCAATATCGCACTGAAAATAAGTGAAGGGCTTGCGGAGACCATACTGAAGATGTTGAAAAGGGAGATTACGGCAGTCTCCACAGGGAGGATCGGGTATCTGATGATGAAGCCTGCGATAAGGAATTTTAAAAGGAAGACCGACTACGACGAATACGGCGGCGCCCCGCTGCTGGGCATCAACGGAGCGTGCATCATCAGCCACGGAAGATCCAGTGCCAAGGCGATCAAGAACGCCCTTAAGGTCGCATCCGATTATGCCAGCAAGAGGGTCTTTGAGGCTATTTCTACGGCCATAGAAGACGAACTCGTAGGCAGGGGCGCATAAACACAGTGCTCAGGGGAAGGATCATCGCCACCGGCTCGTACGTTCCGGAAAACGTAATTACCAACCAGGACCTCGAAAAGATAGTCGAGACCTCAGACGACTGGATAACCGAAAGGACGGGGATAAAGGAGCGTAGGATCGTCGACGGCAATCAGGCGACTTCAGACCTTGCTTTTGAGGCCGCTTCGATCGCCCTTAAGAGGGCCCATCTCAAATCAAAGGACATCGACCTTATCATCGTGGCCACGATAACACCGGATATGCCTTTTCCCTCTACTGCCTGTATTTTGCAGGACAGGCTTGGGGCAAAAAACGCAGCGGCCTTTGACGTCAACGCCGCATGTTCAGGGTTCCTCTACGGCCTCCACATCGCCAACAGCCTTATCCGGTCCGGGACCAATCAGCGCATTCTCCTTGTAGGCGCGGAAGTCTTGTCTAAGGTCACGGACTGGCAGGACCGTACGACCTGCATCCTCTTCGGCGACGGCGCAGGGGCCGCGGTCATCGAAGCGACCAAAGAAAAAAGAGGGATATTATCGACCCGTATCAATTCCGACGGGGGCCTCTCGGACCTGATATGCCTCCCCGGCGGCGGCTCCAGAAACCCCTGTTCCAAAGACAGCATCCTCAAAAGGCTCAACTTTATAAAGATGAAAGGGAACGAGACATTCAAAGTCGCCGTAAGGACACTTGAAGAACTTGTGGTCAAGACCCTCGAAGACAACAAACTGGAGCCATCCCAGCTTTCGCTTCTTATTCCCCATCAGGCCAATATCAGGATCATTCAGGCCACCGCAAAGCGCCTCAATATGCCTATGGAAAAGGTGTTCGTGAACATCGATAAGGTCGGGAATACCTCTGCAGCCTCGGTCCCTATCGCCCTTGATGAGGCGGTACAAACCGGGAGGGTGCAGGACGGGGATTATATTCTTCTGGAGGCCTTCGGGGGCGGGCTTACCTGGGCATCATCATTGATCAAATGGTAGTCGCCGGGTCGGCATCTCAGGTCAGCCCGGATCGCCTGTACTAATTCCCGGCCTTCGAAATCAGTTTCCTATTTCTTCTCCCTCCCCTCACCTTGGCGATTGCTTATGCCACTTGTGGAACAGCTTTTCGAGTCTATCTTTGTAGACCATGGAGAAAAAGACGATGATTACCGCCACCCCAAGGAGAATAAAAAACTGACGGTACTGGTGCTGATGAATATAATTGCCGCCCAGGGTGAGAAGTACCGTCCCTCCCAGCCTTCCGACGGTGCTCATTATCAGGAATTCCTTCGTAGTAAGATGTCCAAGGCCCAGGATATAACAGAGGAAATCCTTCGGCGTACCGGGAATCAGAAACAGGAGAAAGACGAGAAAGGCGCCTTTGTGATGAAGGAGGAAATCGTATTTGTCCATCGTCTCTTTCCTTACAAACCTGTCGACAAAAGGCCTTCCGAATGTCCTCGAAAGAAGAAAAGCGATCAGTGAGCCTATCGTAAGGCCGATTGTGGACAACACGGTCCCCAGTACCGGTCCGTAAAGATATCCGCCAATGAGCCCTGTAACTTCCCCGGGGATCGGTGCGGCCACCACCTGAAGTACCTGAAGGGAAACAAAACCAATCCAGCCGAGGGGACCGAGCGAGTCGATAAAGGCCAGGATTTTTTCCTTGTCCATGAAGAAACGGAACGCCCCTGCCTTATAAAGGACGAAAATGAGCAGAAGGAAAAATAAGAGTAAGATTATTCTGGCCTTTACATTATTCCTATTGCCGTTACCGTTTTCTATGGTCCACCTCTTCTGCGCGCACCGGGGCCAGACAGGGCCTGCGACGCCGGAGATTGCAGGAAAGGCCGGTCTTCACTCTTTCGTCTCGGCCTTCTGTCCCCATCCGCCGGACCCCTTTTCCAGGAAGGGTCTGATCAAGTCTATCGGCACAGGGAATATGATCGTCGAATTTTTTTCCGTTGCGATCTCAGTCAGGGTCTGGAGAAACCTTAACTGCAAAGCTCCACTTTCGGTTGCGATAATCTTTGCCGCATCCGCAAGTTTCTGTGAAGCCTGAAATTCTCCCTCTGCGTGGATTACCTTCGCCCTTCTTTCCCTTTCGGCTTCGGCCTGTCTCGCTATCGCCCTCAGCATCTCCTGCGGCAGATCGACGTTCTTTACCTCCACTGCGGTGACCTTGATGCCCCACGGCTCTGTCTGAAAATCGATCACCTTCTGAAGTTCGGCATTTAGCTGTTCCCTGTTGGCAAGGAGGTCATCGAGCGAACTTTGCCCGAGGATGCTTCTGAGACTAGTTTGGGAAATCTGCGATGTGGCATAGTAGAAATCTTCAACCTCAGTGATGGCCTTGATCGGGTCCATCGGCCTGAAATAGATGACCGCATTCACCTTCACCGTAATGTTGTCTTTTGTGATAATGTCCTGGGGAGGCACGTCCATCGTTACGGTACGCAGACTGACCCTCACAAGCTTGTCGATTACCGGCCATATAATAACAAGTCCGGGTCCCCTTAGCGGAATGATCCTGCCGAGCCTGAATACGACACCCCTTTCGTATTCTTTGAGGATCTTGATCGCGCTTGAGAGGAAATACACAATTACCACAATGACGAAAATAAGACCGGTAAACTGCGGCGAAAAAATCATAACTTGACCTCCTTCTTTTTTACCTTGATTGTTAAACCCGATAAGGAAACGACTGAAACCGCTTCCCCTTTTTTAATTGTCTCGTCGGAACAGGCAGACCAGATCTCTCCCCGCACCCTGACGATACCGCCCTCCCCGGTTATGTCCGTAGAGGCCCTCCCATCCAGCCCGACAAGGCCTTCGCTGCCGGTTACGGGCCTTCGTCTGTATGCCTTATAGGCAAGCCTGAACGTAGCCGTAAAAAACAAGGCCGTAAAAATTACTACGGGGAGAATGAGATAGAGCGACAGTTTAAAGACAGGTTCGGAGGATTCAAAAAGCATCAAGGAACCTATGACCATCGACACAATCCCGCCGACAGTCAGGACCCCATGCGAAAGGACCTTGACTTCGAGGACAAACAAGACCAGCCCCAGAATGATAAGCAAAAGCCCGGCGTAATTGACGGGCAGTGTCTGGAAGGAATAAAAGGCGAGAATGAGACAGATCGCACCGGCGACCCCGGGGAAGACCGCTCCGGGGTTTGTGAGCTCAAAAAAAAGGCCGTAAAATCCCAGCAGCATAAGCATATAGGCAACGCTTGGGTCGGAGATAAAGTTCAATATCCTGTACCTCATGCCCATCTCTTCCGTCACGACCGTGACATTCGAAGTGTGAAGCGTCCTTTCTCCCATGACCGTCGTCACCTTCCTGCCGTCTGCGTCTCTAAGCAGAGTGTTCAGGTCTTTGCTGACAATGTCTATGACGTGTTCCTTTAAGGCCTCTGTTTCGGTGATGGAGACGCTCTTGCGCACCGCATCTTCAGCCCATTGCGCATTTCTCCCCGACCGCTCCGCCAGAGACCGGATATAGGCAGCCGCGTCGTTGGTCACCTTTTCCGCCATCGTCTTGTCCATTTTTTCGCCCACCGATACCGGATGGGCCGCGCCGATGTTCGTCCCCGGGGCCATGGCGGCAATGTTGGCTGCATATGTGATGAACACGCCGGCTGACGCGTCTCTGGCACCGCTTGGGTAGACATACACAATGACCGGTACGGTACTGCTTATTATGTCTTTCACGATACTCCTCATAGAGGTATCGAGTCCGCCGGGGGTATCGAGTTCGATAACAAGGGCTTCCGCATTCATTGCAGAGGCCTGGCGTATGCCCTTCCCAATGAACTCCGAAGAGACGGGACTTATCGCGCCGCTCACCTTAATCGCAAGGACTTTTCTCTGCGGCACGCCCGAAAAAGCGGGCGAAAGGAAAGCGACTGTGCCTACACAAAGAAAAAAAATAAGCGAGATTTTTTTCAGGCTGCCCGAACTGGTGAGAAAATTCATTAAGTGCCTTTTCTTCATCTTCGTTTGTTACCCAAATATTAGCATATCGGGTCATTCTATTGTAAATTTGGGAAAAGGTTATTGGGAAAAATTACTATACTTCAGGAGTTGAGCCGACATAAGAAGCAGTCGATGATTCACTTCACAGAATTTAAAAAGTGAAAGCCATTCGAAGAAGAATGGCTCCCGGGGAGGGATTCGAACCCCCGACAGGGTGGTTAACAGCCACCTGCTCTGCCAGCTGAGCTACCCGGGAATATCGACTTAAATCAAGAACAAACAAATTCAGTGAATCTAATTTTATATCAAAAATAACACCTTTTTGTCAATGAAAGTTAGCAAGAGTTCCCCCAATGATCAGACATCGAATGGCTTAACAGGCTGTTGAAAAACTCCATTTGGGCCCATAGGCGTCATTCCCGTGAAAACGGGAATCCAGCGTTTTCCGGGGCTTCTGGATACCCGCCTTCGCGGGTATGACAGACTTTCCTGAGAAAATAGGACTTTTTCAACAACCTGTTAGAAGTTGACCGCAGAGTTTCCGGGGAGGAGCCACCCTTAGAGTTTTTTCACACAGAACAAAAATCTCAGCTATAGCTTCCGACAGAATCGGGAATAGTGAATCCCAATCCACAGAAAATATTATGCAAATTCCAACCGGAGATCTTTATTGAACACTTTTGCAAGACGTTCAAGAGTTTTTAGGGTAGGATTGCTCTTACCAGGCTTTTCTAAGCGTTGGTAGGCCTGGTAAGAAATGCCAAGCACTTTTGCAATATCTCCCTGAGTAAGTTTACTGGTTTCTCTGAATTTTCTGAGAAGTATGGGAACTGCCACTTCAGGTTCCGGTTCGATGTTGTGGATATTCTTTCCCTTTAAAGCTGAAGGACCGGGAATTTTGAAGTTCCTTTCAAAGACCGAGGATAGATAGCCGGTTAACGCTTCTTTTGCATTTTGCTTCGCCTCTTCAAGTGTAGCCCCTTCTGTAAGACATCCTGGAAGGTCAGGGAATTCAACAAGGTAAGACTTGTCCTCTGAAATATGCCTTATTCTCGCTGGATATGTGAGTATCATTTCAAACCTCCTTGCCTCATTAAGGCATGAAGCAGGCCTTTACCTAAGTCTTTACTGCCGTGCACTGGGATCGAAAGCGTTTTATTCCCCTTGATAATGATGTGATGGCTTCCCTCTATTCTGTCCAGATGCCAGCCCTTTTCCTGTAACAGCTTTATCAGTTGCCTACCGGACACAATTAATAATACAATATTTATGTTGTGTTGGCAAGGTACTGTGATTGCATCATTTAGCTTCTACGCGTAATAGTCGATGGCTCGTTTTTGGGTTGTTAACTTGAACCGGAACCATAAGAAACTGGAAATTATACTTCATAAAGTTTCGCTGAGCGTCGCGCTCGGGGAGCAAAATTTTTCAGTTTTTGCTCCTGCAAAGGCCCAGGAATATGCATACAGTCCTATGATTCGGCTGCATACCTTGTAAGTTCTCCGAGCATATGAACGTAGTTGCCCATTTCGTTGTCGTACCATCCGTAGATGACGGCCTGGGTCAGGGGGATTCCGATCTCTGTATTCTTTAATTCTTTCAGTAATTCCTTTTTTATGCCGGTAAGTCTCTCGATATCTACGGTCGCTTCTGCAGTGCGGGTGTGCGTCTCGTGGCCCTCAATAATGGCGGCGGCTTTCGGCAAGGCGATGATATCTCCCGAAACGTTCTGATCATCCGTGTACACAAGATAACCCTGCGGCATGGCCGCGGCCTGTCTGTATATATCATTGATTACCTGCCTGTTGATCGATGCCCTTGATTCGTCCTCCTGTATGTTCACTACCAGAATAATCAGGGAACCTGTGGTGACCGGGACCCGCACAGATTCGGCAATGAGGCCGATTTGCCTCATCTGCGGCAGGACGAGTGCAAGGGTATTGGCGGCTCCCGTTGTCGTAAGTATGATATTATTCAGAATACTCCTGTTTTTTCTGAGGTCGGTTGCGCCCGTCTTGGCCATCCTGTCTAAGACCTGCTGCGAACCTGTTACCGCATGCACAGTGGCCATCGACACGGTAAGAATCCTCTTTGCTCCTATGACGTCCAGGAGGGGCTTCATCATATGGGCCAGACAGGTCGTAGTACAGGAAGCCGCGGAAATTATTCTGTGACGGGCTGGGTCATAATCGTGCTCGTTTATGCCCTTCACACAGGTAACCGCGTCATTTGGCATTGACTTGGTCTTGTCCTTGATCTTAAACGGCGCCGACGCTATTACCCTGCCGGCCCCCGCCTCGAGGTGTCCCCTGATCGCCCCTTTCGGTGCGTCCGCTGAAAGCGTGGGATCAAGGAACTCGCCGGTGGTATCGACCACCAATTCCACATTATGATTTTTCCATTCGATTTCCCTCGGGTCGCGCGCCTTTCTGAGAAAGGTTATCTTAATGCCGTCTATGGTCATTGTTCCTGCGGAATCATTCACATCCTGGATCACATCCCCGGACTGACAGCCGTAAAGGTACCTCGGCAGGGACCCGTACGTTGAGTCCCTTACAATATAAGGGACGAGGTCGGCCAGAGACTTTCCAACCTCACGTCCGGTATTGACGACTATCTCCCTGAAATATTTTTTTGCTACATGGTTCCATAAGGTCAATTTTCCAATACGTCCAAAACCGTTTATCCCTAGCTTCATATCGGTACCTTTTCCCATTTTATTTGCTCCCCCTCACGCTTATTTTCATTTTTCCAAGATATACGGACCCTTCCAATCCGTCAATGCTGATAAATTCGCCCGCATGCACGACCCGGCCGTGTAAAATAAATTTCTTGTCCTTTTCCATGCAGACAAGGTCTCTGCACCCCACCACACAGACTTTGTCAAGCCGGTTGGCAACGATGGCCGCGTGAGATGTGGCCCCTCCGCGCGCAGTAAAAAGCCCGTCGGCCGCTGAAATCTCCTTTATATCCTCAGGCACGGTATCTCCGCGCACCAGGATCAGGGCGGAGCCCGGATCAACCTCTTTCCAGTGCGTGATATCATCAAGACTGAAGACCGCCCTGCCCGACAATGCCCCGCCGCTCACCCCAATGCCGTGTCCGAGAAATTTCTCCGACATCTCAAGGGCGTCCTCAAACGACGGTATCCGCTTCCTCTCCCTCATCTCCATATCTCTTGTCTGCAGAAGGTAAAGGTCTTTTTTGCGCGGTCCCTCAAAAGTAAATTCAATATCCTGCGGACCCCACTGCTTTTCATAGATAAGCACCTTGGCGGCTTTTCTGAGTGCCTGATAGACTTCAGGGAACTTGTTTTCGAGGGCCGACTCTGCGGGCCTGTCTTCCATCTCCGCCTGATAGACTGAAACAGGAAGTGTGGTAACCAGTCCGGAGACAACGTCCTCTCCCTGATTGCCGATCGTATAGTCACCCCAGGGTCTCAACAATTCAGATGAAAATTTAGGGTTATGGGTAAACAGCACACCTGCGCCGGACCGCTTGGAAAGATTGCCGAAAACCATCGACTGCACGGTGACCGCCGTGCCCCAGTCGTCGGAGATACCTATTATTTTTCTGTAAGTCCTTGCCTTTGCGGAGTTCCAGGAATTCAGCACACGCTGGATGCCTACGTATAACTGTTCCCGGGGGGACTCCTCAAACTCAAGGCCGTTTGACAGGACAAACTCCCTGTAAGCCATCGAGACCTCTCTCATCTGCAGGGTCGTTAAGTCCCTTTTGTAGGGGACGCCGTATTTCTTCTTGAATTCATCGATTATCGCGTCGAATGCATCTCGCATGAGGCCGAAGGACATGCCATAGGACTGCAAAAATCTGCGGTAGCAATCCCAGACAAACCATCCATCCGAGGTCTGCCTGATCATGCCGCCGACTACGGACTCGTTCATTCCCACATTCAGATATGAATCCATCATTCCCGGCTGCGATACGGGGCCGCCGCTTCTTACGGAAACGAGCAGCGGGTTCTCAGGGGCGCCGAATGTCTTTCCCGTGAGTTTTTCGAGATTCGCAATTTCCCTGTCTATTTGCGCCTTGAAATCTTCCTTGGCAGGCGGATACGCGTCTATGAGGTCCCTGCATCTGAATACCTCCGTTGTGATGATAAAACCCGGCGGGACCGGCAGTCCCAGCTTTTTCATCTTCACGATGTTGAGCCCTTTATTCCCCAATTGGACAAGATCGAGAAGACTTTCATCAGGCGCCGAAATTGAGGTTATGATATTCCGCGGGTTATACGTCAGGAGCAAATAATGTTTATCGAGGGGGAGCCTCCCGGCCTGCTCGTGGAGCGTATTTGAGATTCGCGTCAGGAAGAGATCAAGTCTCTGTATACCCAGCGAAGACGCTATCGTATCTCTTAAGAATATCTCGGCAACCTTTTGAAACAGCTCTTCACGGCTATCCGACTCATGGAGATATTTCGGGAGGAGTTTTTCTGCCGGCAGCGCGATCGCGATCTCCCTCAGGTTTTCCTGGTGGATATTATTGAAATAGTTGCCGACCAGGTTGCGGACGACCTGCGTAAAACCGCGAAAGATATCCATGTACTGGGTGAAAGTGACCATCCTTATCTTAAGCGCCCGGTTGAGTAATTCGAGCTGCTGTTGAAATTCCCTGGTGGGAATACCGTCTATATTCAGTGCCCGGTTGAAGAGCTTCAGGTATTCATATATCCGCTCAAACGTTCCATGAGTGATAAACCCGAAATCAAAGTCTTCTATCAGCTCCTCAAAAAGGGTATTCACGAGAAACTCCAGCCGGAAGGTGAGCCCCAGCGCATCGAATTTTTCTTCACGGTAGCTGCCGTACATGGAAGGTATGTCGGCGGCGATGTGACGTTTCCGGTAAATATCCTCGTGTATATCAAATTTTACAGGCGACAGGATAATTTTCTTCAACTTCTGGAGGTAATCGAGCAGCCCGGAGGCCTTCCTGAAGGTATCTTTTAAGGAGAGGGTATCTCTCAGTCCATCGAATATAAAGGGAACGCTTGACCGCACCTGGGCTATGTAGTCGATCACCTCGCAGCTGCCGATGCAGTATTTCTGGTTCAAGAGTTTATAAAAATTCACCGCCAGCCTGACCCTCTCGATATCGGGCCGGTATTCTTCGATAAATTCTCCGGAGAATTCCGCCATGTAGTCTGCCCCGAGCGACAGGAGGTCGGAAATCCCGGCAAGGCCCCCGGCCTGAAAAATACGGTTTATTACCGTGTTGACGCCATCGATGTAAGGGCCCTCTGTTTCTATCTGGTCGTAGAGATTCTGCGGCAGATAGGGCCTCAGTCTTTCTTTCGATTTAGTCTTCCAGAAATCAAGGGTGGCTTCTATGAGCGGTACGATCTTGTTTGAGCTCTCCACATGACTCAGTTTCCTCAGGAAATGTATCAGGACATCCTTGCGCTTACTTATCTCGTCGATCTCCGTAGAGATGTCCCTGAGCAGTCCCTCAGCCCCTATTTCGTTGAAGTAGGCGGGGAAAAGCCGCATGAGCTGTTTCGAAAGATTATACACCGGCCGGATGTCGCTGTTTAAAAAACTGGTGATGTCCCTCGGGAACAAATCGGTATCCTTAATGAGGACACCGCTGAGTGAAAGGTGGATGATAAGAGAAGAGAGAAGTTTCTTGGACCACTTCGGGTTCAGCTTAATCAATTCCATCCAGACGCGGATGTTCTGGATATGGGCAAGATTGCTCTGGATCTGCCAGTCGTCACTGATCCCTCTGAAGTCCGGGGTCTGAAACCCTAACCGTACGACCTGCTCGTTGAAAAAATGGACCAGGTCGCTTTCATCGGTTTTGTATACGCCCATTCCCATGTTCAACACAGACTTGAGCACCGTTTCCGGATATTTGTCCGAGATCTCCTTCAGAATACCGAAGGTCTTTTGAATCAACAGTTTCACATTTTGAATGTCTTCATGATAGATAAGCCAGGCGATTGTACGGTTGATCTCTTTGAGCGTTTCCTCGTGGATATTCGATAATCCGGCCATATTCATCATATGAAAAAGAAAAATCATTTTGTAATGGTGTTTCAGCTTTTCATCGGGAATTGCGTTAAATATCTTCTCGGGCAGGTCCTGGTAGGCGCTGACGAAATTCCCGTATCCCGGCAGTTCAAGAAGGTCCTTGAGAGTGTCGCGGGAACCGTTGTCTTTCCTGCCTGCTATGCCCCAAAGTCGTGTCTGCCGGGTCTTTATCTGCACGTGAGAGAGAGGTCCGAAGAGGACGGCTATTTCCGCGGGAACATTGTGGGGGATTTCGCCTGCGAACCATTCTCCGGGATCTTTTTCAGAGAGCCAGTAGGAAAAAGTATACTGGAAATAATTGACCAAGAGAGAATTAACGGTCCGGAAGTCTGTCTCCTCGGGCGTATTCTTAAGAAAGTTCTCGGCAAGCCTGTTCAACTGATAGTAGCTCCTGGCGATAAGAGCAAAAAGGTCAGGGGGGAATTGGCTTATCCGGTCAAAACCATACTCTATCACAGGCAGGAACCTTTTCAGTTCTTCCCCGGATTCCTGAATACATTTCTGCAGGAGGAGGAAGACAGTATTATATGCATCTGTTTTTACGTCTGTTTCTTTGGCCTTCTCGATGGCCTCAAGCGCGATTTCAATATAGAGTTTGACTGCCTCGGGACCCCTTGGTTCGGTCCTTAAATCGTAGAAATAACCGAGAGAAAAAGTCCTTGTCTCATGCACAATGAATTGCCAGTTCTTGTAGGGGTGGCAATTCTCCTTCAGAAAAATATCCAACTCTTTTTGCAGACCGAAATACTTGGACATTACTTCCTGTATAACGCAATATTTTGGATCGATGGTGACGTCGACACGGTAATCCGCCAAATTTACCTGAAGGGCTTTGATGACATCGGGTTCAACTCCATATATTCATTTTATCATGATCTTGTCCTCATGGTCCTAATCTCCCGCTTAAACAAATTTTCTTCCTTCTCGGCCCTCTTCGCAGCTTTTTTCTCTTACGGTATTTCGGGAACTTTGATTACTAATTCTTCGCCTGAGAGGGCCCCGGCAAGGAATGTCTTGAGGTCCTTTTTTTCCTCCGCCGTCAGTCCGAGCGGTTTAAGGGCAGTGTTACCTTCTCCCCCTCCGTCATTGAAGAAATCAATGACCTCCTCAAGAGAACTGAACACGCCGTTATGCATATAGGGGGCGGTCTTTGCGATATCCCGAAGCGTCGGGGTCCTGAAGGCCTTCCGGTCTTTTTTGTCCTTCGTGATAAGATATCGGCCCAGGTCCTCCTTGAGGTTGCGGTACTCTTCATAATGGTAGATCTTTGCCACAAAGCGCATGGTCGTGGTAACTCGCGGGTCATCGAGCAATTTCGGATTCTCCGGCACGTTCAGGGCAAAGAACTTATCATCGGTAAGGTCCGCGCCTAAATGACAGTCGCTGCACCGCCCTTTTCCTTTGAAGACCTCCAGGCCCCGTCTCGCGCCGGCTGAAAGGGCTTTACCATCGCCTTGCAAAAACAGATCGAGGGGCGCATTTTTTGATATCAGCGTCCTTTCGAAAGAGGCAATGGCCATCGCGATCCTCCCCCGCGTCACCTCTGCGCCAAAGACCTTCCTGAACTCCCCGGCATATTCCGGCACCGACCTTATATGTTCCTCGAGGTAGTCGAGGTTCTTGTTCATTTCAAAGGCGGACATCATCGGGAAAAGCGCCTGTTCTTCGAGCGTCTGCGCCCTTCCGTCATGAAACAGGTATTTCCGGAAGGCGACGTTGATAAGCGTAGGCGAATTCCTCCAGTTCTTCGTGGTCGGATAACTGAGGGATATGTCGAGCCCGTCTGTGAAGGCCAGCTCCGGGTTATGGCATGTGGCGCAGCTCATCGTGCCGTCGCCTGAAAGCCTCCTGTCAAAAAACAATTTCTTCCCGAGTTCGATCTTCTCCGGCGTCTGGAGATTATTCGCAGGAACAGGTACAGTCCGAAGAGGCCCGAGGGTATCCGCGTTGACCGCTGAGGCCTGCCCGATAAGTACTAAAAGCAGACAGATACACGCATGAACGATTCGCAAGGGCTTTTTATCTCCTGGCATTCCTCAACTCCTCTTCCACGATTTTTTTCAGATAATCATATGGAACGTCCCCGACGACCTTTCTGCCGTTAATAAAAAAAGTCGGCGTACTATACAGACCGAGGTCGACGGCTAACTTTTTGTCCCTTTCGATTAGCGCAGAGTGCTTCATCCTGTCAAGAGAATCCGTAAAGGCCTTCATATCGAGACCGATTTCCTTTGCGTACCGCAACAGGCTGTCCCGGTCCAGTTTTGGCGAATTTTTAAGAAGCATGTCGTGCATCTCCCAGTATCTGCCCTGATCGCCGGCCGAAAGTGCTGCCTCGGCCGCCATATGTGAATAATCACGGTATATATACGGGTAGTTTTTGATTACAAGCCTTACCTTGCCTTTGAAGGTATCCATAATTTTCCTGACGGTCGGACCGGCCGCCTTGCAGTGCGGTCACTGAAAATCAAGAAACTCTACGATGGTGACGGGAGCGTTGCGGGGTCCAAGCTGCGGAGAGTCTGCGATGGGGACGTTCGTGCGCTCGGCTGCGAAGGCAGGCAGACAAAACAGGAGGATAAGCGCCGCATATGGTCTCCAGTTCATAGCGGCACCGACCTTTCACTCTTTGCCCTCAGGCGGCCTTGTCCTCTCCCTCCCCGGGAGAGGACAGGTTTTCGGATCATTGATGACCGGCCTCCCCCTCCGGCAGGATGGGCAGGAACTTCACCGCAAGCCTGTAGAGAAATATCCCAAGGCAGATGAGGCCGACGGATATTGCCATCTCTCTCCAGGTCGGGAAATAGGCAGCACCTGATGAGGTCTGGGCAAAAAAGGTGACGTTGAACCGGTTAAATACCATCCCTATTATGACAAGGGTCACTGAAAACAGGACCCCTCCTACAGACTCCCTGACCTTTCTAATCGAAAGCATCGCCATTGGGATTATGACCCCCACCAGCAACTCGGCAATAAAATACTTGCCGGCCGTGTTTCCATCGAACACCAGCGGGATGACTCCCCTGACCGCCAGATCTGCGATCTTTACGACAAGATATATAAGCAACGCAATAGCCGTTCCTTTGCCCAGACCCTTGATGATGTCCCTTTCAGGCTCTCTTTTGAATACCTTGGCGCTCACAATCGATTCAAAAGAGACCATCGCAAGACCAAGGGCGATCGCAGAGAGATAGAAAAGCTGAGGCATGAGCGGAGAGTACCAGAGCTTCGAAAGCTTTGCGGGAGCGATAAGATAAAATGCCCCCAGAGAGGACTGATGAAGAAAAGAGAGCACAATACCCGCAATCACCAGGGGGAACATGAAGAACTTCAGTATCTTGAGCAGGCCGGTCCATTGCAGCCTTTCAAGGACGGCGGGTGCAAATTCCAGGGCAAGCACTGTAGTATAAAGGGTTATACACATGACGACCTCAAACATAACCGACCGGTAGTTCCACATAACCAGAGGATGCCAGAACCTCAGCGGCTGCCCGATATCCACAACAAGTCCGCAGACCACCATCAGATATCCGATAAATGCAGTCAGGATCGCGGGCCGGGTTATGGATTTATACTTTTTCATATTGAAGATATACGCAGCTGCGGTAATAGTAAACCCCCCTGCGGCAAGCGCGACCCCGCTCAATACGTCGAACCCTACCCATAAGCCCCACGGGAAATTGTCTTTCAAGTCCGTCGAAGCTCCCAAGCCGTGTGAAAACCTGTAAAAGGCCGCGATGGCGCCGAGGCCTATCAGCACCAGCACTATCAAAGTCCCGAATGAAAAAAGAGGTATTTTATTCGCATTATTGTTCATGATTATTCATCCCCCTTTCCTGCGGAATCTCCGTTACCTCTGTTTCTGATATAAGCGATAGCCGAAAGCAATACAACCAGACCTCCGACCGCATAAGGTATTTTTGCCAAAGAGGCCCATGTAAAGCTCGGAAGAGCTATGTGAGGCACCACAGTGTTAAATCCCAGTTGTTCGAAAGGCATGGCCGATATATACATCCATGCGGTCCCGCCGGCCTCTTGTTTTCCGTAAATGTGGTCAATGTATTTCCCGGGATTATCTTTAAGCCTTCTTTCGGCCTCCTCGACCACCTTTTCCCGATCGTCGTAATACATTACTCCCGCCGGACAAACCTTGATGCATGCCGGGATCATGCCGGCCGCTATCCTGTCTGCGCAAAATGTGCATTTCTGGACCAGGGGAGAAACCTTTTCCCACTCGTACTTCGGCACCTGAAAAGGACAGGCGATCATACAGTACCGGCATCCTATGCATCTTTCCGGGCGGTAGATAACCGGCCCCGCGGGTGTCTTTGTAAAGGCCCCGACGGGACATGCCGATACGCATGCCGGGTCCTGACAGTGCATACACTGCACCTTAGTGAAATCCCATCCCATCCTCTCCTGCTGTCCTTCCCTCTCATGAAATTTGATCCTTGTATAACATTCCGAATTCAGATCCGGAGGGTTCGTGAAATTGCCGGACATCACAGTCTTTTTGACCGACCGCTCGTTCCATTGTTTGCAGGCGATCTGACAGCCGCGACATCCGATACACCTCGTCAAATCTACGAGTACGCCCTTGGGTTTAGCATTCGCCATGTCCGCCTCCTATATCTTCTCGACATTGACCATGAAGGCCTTTGTCTCGGGTATCATCGTGTTTGCATCGCCTACCGTCGGAGTCAGCAGGTTGGAGCTGTCTCCTCCGCTTCCGTCCGCCGGGTGCTGCCACCCAAAACACCAGGGGAGTCCCACCTGATGCACTGTGCTGCCGGCGACTTTAAAGGGCTTAAACCTTGGGGTTACCACTGCGATCGCCCAGACTTCGCCGCGCGCCGATGAGACCTTCACCTTCTGGCCGTTCTTTATCCCCTTTTCCTTTGCCAGTTCCTCGCTCATCTCCACAAACTGCTGCGGCACCATCTCTAAAAGCCAGGGCACATGCCTCGTCATAACCCCAGTCTGCCAGTGCTCGCTCACACGGTAGGTCGTCCCCACAAACGGGAACCGGACATCGCAGGATGCAAAGACGTCTTCTACCGAACCCTTTCCTTTCTCATAAAAGATCTTGACCGTTGGGTTTATCCTCTGTTTTGACATAGGATTTTCCTGGAGAGGACATTCGAGCGCCTCATAGTGTTCAGGGAACGGCCCTTCTGCAAGACCCGGTCCGAAGATACCGCCCACCCCTGTGGACATCATAATAAATGGATATTTCCCTTTTTCGTCGGCCATGGGCGGCGCAGGACCATCAGGGACGTCTCCATCCCATCCCGGAGCGGGCTCTTTTGTCTTCGGGTCAACCTTATTGGGGTTCCATTTGATAACAGCTCTCTTGGGGTCCCACGGATTGCCTTTCAGATCTACCGAAGCGCGGTTGTAAAGTATCCTTCTGTTGACCGGCCAGCACCATGCCCATTCAGGATATAGACCGAGCCCGGTCGGATCGGTCGTCTTCCTCCTGGCCATCATGTTTATTACCTTACCTTCCTTCTGCGTATAGCTCTGGCTGTAAATCCAGTTTCCGCATGAAGTAGTGCCGTCATCCTGGAGGGTTACGAAAGATGCGCAGAGCTCTCCCTTCTTGCCGAGGAGCTTCGGGGGCGTAGCTTTCTTGTCATAGACGTCCTCAAGGTAGTAGCCGTTGATCTCCTTGGCGACGTTATGGATATTCACTTCCTTCACCCTTCCGTCAGGACCCTTTTCTCCGTAGTCCCAGGTGAGGTTCATGATCGGCGCAGTAAACTTTCCGCCTTTTTCCTTATAGAGCTTTTTCACCCTGAGATAGAGCTCGTTCATTATCTCGGAATCGGGCTTCGATTCACCGATAGGTTTTATCGCCACATATCTCCATTGGGCGAGCCTGCTGCTGTTGGTGAGACTTCCCTCCTTCTCGACTGAAGAACTTGCAGGCAGCATAAAAACCTCAGTCTGTATCTCCGCGGGGTTCATCCCCGGCCCCTTCCAGAAGGAGCCTGTCTCGTTGTCGAAGAGGTTTACATTGACCATCCATTTGAGTTTTGCCAGGGCCTTCCTCACCTTGCCGGCATTCGACCCGGAGCAGGCCGGGTTTTGACCCCAGGCAAAGAAGCCCTCGAATTTTCCCTTTAACATCTGGTCGAAAAGCATGAGCCAGGAGGCGTTCATGCCTTCGTCAAGCTTTGGGAGCCATGTGTATCCGAAATCGTTTTCGGGGGTCGCATTCTTTCCGTATATTGCCTTCAGATAACTCGTAATATATTTGGAGCGGTTCCCCCACCAGTTGACGCTCTTCGGGTCTTTTGTCTTAGGCGTGAACTTCTCTATATAGGCCTTCAGGTCGACGAGGGATGCGGACGGGACCGGCAGATAGCCGGGGAGAATATGGAAAAGAAGTCCATTGTCCGTCGATCCCTGCACGTTGGATTCGCCCCTGAGCGCGTTGATGCCTCCGCCTGCGATACCGATGTTCCCTAGAAGCAGCTGTATTATCGACATGGCCCTTATGTTTTGCGTGCCGATGGTATGCTGTGTCCATCCCATCGCATAAAGCTCAGTGCCCGATCTATTGGGCCTTCCCGTAGAACCAAAGGTCTTATACACCTCGATGAGTTTTTCTACCGGCGTCCCTGTTATGGATGAGACCTTTTCGGGGGTATAGCGGGCATACTGTTTCCTTAACAGTTGAAATACGCAGTGGGGGTCCCTTAGCGTCAAGTCTTTTTTCGGTATGCCCTTGTCGTCCATCTGGAATGACCAGGTCTTTTTGTCATACTTCCTGGTCTTGGGGTCATACCCTGAGAAGAGGCCATCGAGCTGCGACGGACCTTTGAACTCGGGATTCACAAGAAAAGACGCATTCGTATAATTGGCAACATATTCCCTGAAATAGAGGTTCTTATCGATAATATATTTGATCATCCCGCCCAGGAAGGCGATGTCGGTACCTGAGCGCATTGGAGCATAGATATCGGCCTTTGTGGCCGTGCGTGTAAATCGGGGGTCTACGACGATGAGCTTCGCCCCTTTGTCCTTTGCCCTCAGGACCCATTTCATCGATATCGGATGGTTTTCAGCGGGGTTCGCCCCCATCACAAGGATAACATCGGCGTTCTTGATATCAATCCAGTTGTTCGTCATTGCACCGCGACCGAACGACTCTGCCAGAGCCGCAACAGTTGCGGAGTGTCATATTCGGGCCTGGTGTTCTATATATACAAGTCCCCATGATCTGAGTAGCTTCTGGAGCATATAGCATTCTTCGTTATCGAGTGCCGCACTTCCGACATGGGCTATACCGTCTGTTCTGTTGACGACAAACATCTTTTCGGCCTCGACTTCACTGCCGTCGGGCTGCTTTTCCTTGACCTTCGACTTGGACATGGTCTTAAAAGTCTTGTCGCGTGTTTCTTTGACCCTTTTTGCGATCTCGTCAAGGGCCCAGTCCCACTCGACATCTTTCCATTCAGTTGCGCCGGGCGCCCGATATTTCGGCTTCGTTAACCGCAGGGGGTTGTTTATAATCTGATATAAAGATGCGCCTTTGGAGCATAGGGTCCCCTCATTGGTCGGATGCTCCGGATCGCCCTCGGTGTTGATGACCTTTCCGTCTTTTGTGTAGACCGAGATGCCGCAGCCCACTGAGCAGTAAGGACAGATCGTTTTCGTCTCCTTCGCTCCCTGGATCTTTAATTCCTTTTCGGCAGCGGATGCCTCTTGAGGAGCAAGACCAGCACCAATAGCTCCCGCAACAGCCGTGCCTCCGGAAAGCTTCAGGAAATCTCTTCTTGATAAACTCATACCATTACCTCCAAAAGATTATAATGAAAAGATTAATACGGTTGACTTCCCGATGGATTCTTTGAGAAAAAGATGAAGGAACCGGGTCGGGAATAAGCCCACTTTCCCAGCATATTGATAAGCAATGTATATTAGATATCCTTATCAATTTATTGACTTGCCTCACTAATCTTGCCTCAATACAGGCCACTTGTCAATACAAAAATATGACAATGAAGGAACGCAAAGTCGGCGTAATCTCTGGAGTGAAAGTGGGCTATATTAAAGACCATGACTTTTCCTGAGCATTAAAGTAGTTTCCTAATATTATTAGCTTAAGTTGCCGTCATTTCTTGTTTTTTTGCATTATCCTTTCAAACCTCTATTAATACCGGAAAGATCATTAAACTTATTCGAGAAATATTCCGATTCATTAAACATGCTGTTTTAGCCTCTTAGTGGTATGTTCATCTGCCGGGCTTATGCCGTGAGAAGGCAGTCCCAGGACTGGAGTAATGACTTTTTATAAGCCGTCATAAAAAGGCCCGGATTTTACTTGATCGAGACAACGAAAGGAGTAGAGAGATGTTCGGGATCTTGACGTTGAAAGATGATGTTACCCTTTGCAGCCTCGATGGTTTCCTGACCAGTCTTAAGGACTCTTTCGCACAATGGGATGTGGTCATAGTAGACATGGATGAGGTCAAAAGAGTCGATCTTGCCGCCGTCCAATTGCTCATAGCGGCCAAAAAAGAATGTGCCAGGACCGGGCGGGAGCTGATAATAAGGAAAACTGAAAAGGTGAACAACTTCCTGAGATCCATGGGAATACAATTATGAACATACGGATTACATCTCAGGCCGCGCATACGGCCAGGGGAGGTTCGGAATCTAAATGATCGATTACCAGAAATTGCAGATGACCTTTGTAGAGGAGGCCATGGAAAGGCTATCGGAGCTGGAGGACGGTCTGCTGCAGCTTGAAAAATCCCCCGGCGATAAGGAACTCATAAACGGGGTTTTTAGAGCGGTTCATACCATCAAGGGCTGCAGCGGCTCCGTGGGACTGAGTGAAATCTGCGAATTCACCCATCATATTGAAGGACTGCTCGACCTCGTTCGGCAGGAGAGACTCCGGCCCGACAAAAATTTGATCGGCGCAGTCCTTGCGGGTGGCGACCTGATCAGGGAAATGGTCTCTGCAATCGGGACGGACAAGACGGTTGCAAGCGATCGCCGCACCGGCGTTCTAGAGATAATCGAAGACATACGAAAGAAGGGCTGCGCAAGACTCTACAAGATAATATTTATCCCGGACAGGTCTCTCTTCAAGGAGGGCCATGACCCCTCGTCGATAATTTCTCAGTTAAGAGAAATCGGGGAGATCCTCTCGATACAGGCCGACACGGAACCTGTACCTCCTCTTTCCGAAATACACTACGATGAGATATATCTAAGATGGGACATACTGCTAAGGACTGAAAAACCCGCAGAAGAAATACGTAATGTTTTCGACTTCGTCCGCAAGGGAAGCGAGATAAGAATATTCCCTGTTACCTCTTTAGAGAAGGAACCGCTCCTGGGGCACATGCTCGTCGAAGAGGGGGCCGCCAGGGCCGAAGACGTCGCCGCTGCGCTTGGCCATCAGAGGAGATTGGGTGATATCCTTCTTGCGCGGGACAAGGTCGCCGCAGACGACATAGAGCACGTTATCGAAAAACAGAGACTCAAGAAGATCGAGTCCTTCAACAAATCCGTTTCCTCGACTATCAGGGTCGATCTGAAAAAGCTCGACGCCCTCCTCAACTTGATAGGTGAGATGGTCATATCACACTCCATCCTCCATCGGATAATCTGCGAAGACGGGGGGAATTCAGATATGCCCGAGGACCTTGAAAAAGTGTTCTCGCAGCTTACGCGCATAGGCAAAGACATACAGGAAAGTGCAATGTCGCTCAGGATGCTGCCGGTCAGGGAGATATTTCAGCGGTTCGTGAGGCTTGTGCGAGAACTCTCGGGAAGCAAGAATACGCAAGTGGAACTTGTCATGTCGGGAGAGGAGACCGAACTTGACAAAGGGGTAATAGAAAAGATCACCGACCCGCTCGTCCACCTCATCAGAAACGCGATAGACCACGGGATCGAACCCGCTCAAGAGAGGCTACAAAAGGGCAAGCCTGCCCATGGTACGATCCACCTTATCGCGTATCAGGTGGGCAATTCCGTATGCATTGAGGTAGAAGACGACGGCAGAGGATTAGACAGGGAACGGATACTCCGGAAGGCCGTTGAGAGTGGGCTGACGAAAGCAGGAGCGCGGCTTACGGACGAAGAGGTTTACTCTTTCATATTTCTCCCGGGTTTTTCGACGACCGAAAGAGTGACCGATATCTCCGGCAGGGGAGTCGGACTCGATGTCGTAAAAAAGAACATCGGGTCTCTTGACGGGAAGGTGACAGTACTAAGCAGGCCGGGGGGCGGGACGACCTTTTCGATAAAACTGCCTCTCACGCTCGCCATTATCGACGGCCTTGTCGCACGCGTAGGCAAAGAGGTTTATGTAATACCGCTCACGTCGGTTGTGGAATCATTGAGGCCTGCGAAAGACGATCTCGGGTCCCTAAACGAAAAAGGAGAGGTCGTCCGGGTGCGAGACGAATATATTCCCCTGATAAGACTCTATGAAGGGCTTTGCGCGCCGGAAGGCATGAAGGACCCATCCCAGGCCACAGTGGTCGTAACGGCCAATGATAACAAAAGATGCTGTCTGCTCGTAGACGAACTTATAGGGCAGCAGCAGATCGTGATCAAGAACCTCGGTGCCTCAATACCGAATGTGCGCGGTATTGCAGGCGGAACGATTCTCGGCGACGGAAAGGTCGCACTCATCCTCGACGTGGCGGGATTGATCGAAACTACATTGGTATCCGCGTAAAAGGAGGTCCTCTATGACCGGTACGAAAACAGTAAGTATGACACAGGGGTCGCCCGATCGGCAGCACATACTATTTCATCTGAATCATGAGGAATATGCGGTCGATGCGCAGCAGGTGCGGGAGATCGTCGAACTCCCGCACATCACAAAGGTGCCTCACCTGCCTGATTTCATCAGAGGGGTGATAAACCTTCGCGGCATTATCATTCCCGTTATCGACCTCAAAATGAAATTCGACATGCATTCGGAAGAATACAAAAAACATACATGCGTCATCATCACGGAATTCTCGGGCGGCGTCATGGGGCTTATCGTGGACTCCGTTTCGGACGTTCTGCACATGGCGGAGGGGAACATCGCTCCCCCCCCTTCCTTCGGAGAGCGCGTCAGGACGGATTTTATCAAGGGAATGGGCAATATTGATGACCGTCTTGTGATCGTGCTCGATCTCGACAGGGTCCTGTCACAGGAAGAGACGTCGCTTCTGCAGGCGGAGGCAAACATCACGGGGGACCGGTCAGACCGGAGCGTGACACCTGGTCTGCCGGCACCCGAAGAAAATTACTGACATATAAAGGAGGAGATCATGAAAAATAAAAAAATGATCTGGAAATTTATCGTCCCTACGGTATCCATCATTCTTGTGATGACTATCCTGTCAGTCTTTGCTGTTTCCGGGTATATAAAAAATCAGATCCGGGAGCGGGCGCAGGAACAGATCAGCGCCAAAGTCGAGCAGATCTCTCAGAGTCTCGACATCGTCAACACCGTGATGATCGAAAGGGTGCATGCCTCTATCCGGCTTCTTATGAGTGAAGGACTCACGTCCGGCGCCCCTTCGCTTGGCCCGCCCGTAGTCGTTGCCTCCCAGCAAGTTCCCGGTCTCCTGCTCGGCAATAAGCCGCAGGCGGACAACTTCTCATTGGTAGACCATGTGAAGTCAGTCATGGGCGGCACCGCCACCCTTTTCGTCAAAAACGGAAGCGACTTCGTCCGCGTCTCCACAAATGTCATCAAGGATGACGGCAGTCGCGCCGTGGGCACGGTCCTCGATCCTCAGGGAAAGGCGATTGCTGCCATCCGGGAGAGCAAGGCCTTCTATGGCCAAGTGGATATTCTAGGGAAACCCTATCTCACCGGGTATGAGCCGATGCACGACAAGACCGGGAACATCGTGGGCGTCTGGTACGTCGGGTATCCGATTTCCGCATTGACCCAACTGGGAGACGCGATTGCAAAGACAAAGATACTGGACAACGGGTTTGTGGCACTCATCGATGACCATGGCAAGGTGCGTTTCGGATCGCAGAACGTCACAACCGAATATATCGATGCCCTTCTTAAGAAAGCGAACGTATCGGAAGAAAAGGCGGCAACCCTCGAAACAGGCGGATGGACACTGATCAGACAGTCCTATGCGCCCTGGGGCTTTCAGGTCGTCGCGGCGTATCCTGCCTCGGATATCGACAGAAAAATATACAAGGCAGTGGCCATAGTTATCCTCTCCGGTCTTGTCATCATAGGAATACTTACGGCTTCCCTTGTCCTCTTGATTGAAAGAAAAATCCTTATGCCGATAAAAACTACTATAGGAGCAGCAGACCATCTCTCAAAGGGCAATATGAATGTCGACATCAACGTCTCTTCAGACGACGAGACCGGCCAATTGATTTCGGCTATCAATGAAATCGGCCGTAATCTGCGTAACATAATCACCCATACCAGGGACGCCTCATACGGCGTCTCCTCCGCGGCAGACCAGATTGCTGCGGCGAACCAGGATTTTTCAGCCCGCGTCGCAGAACAGGCAGCCTCTTTGGAGGAGACATCGACGACGATGGAGGAGATGTCCGCAACAGTCAAACAGACCGCTGAAAACGTAAAGGAAGCGAGCACGCTGGCGCTTTCGACCAAGACCCTCGCCGATTCCGGAGCGACTGTCATGTCCGAGGCGATAAAAGCGATGGACGAGATAAACAAATCCTCCGGCAAGATAGCCAGCATCTCCGGCGTGATCGAGGAGATAGCCTTCCAGACGAACCTCCTGGCACTCAACGCCGCTGTGGAAGCGGCCAGGGCAGGAGAGCACGGCAAAGGCTTCGCCGTCGTAGCGACGGAAATACGAAGCCTCGCACAAAGGGCATCACAGTCGGCCAAGGAGATCACCGCCCTCATCGAAGACAGCCTCGGCAAGACAGAGAGGGGAGTCCGACTTTCGCGGGAGCTCGATGTTAAACTTGAGGAGATTGCCGGCGGAGTCAAGAGGGTCTCAGACCTCATGGACGAGGTTGCAGCGGCAGCAGAGGAACAGACATCGGGGATAAGCCAAATCACGACGGCGATGACACAGATCGACCAGACGACGCAGATGAATGCGTCCTTCATCGATGATACTGCAACCGCTGCGGACGAGCTGGCGTCCCAGGCAAGGGGACTCAAAGAGATCATCTCATTCTTTAAGCTGGGAGATACGGAACCGGACAACGTCAGAAGAAAAGAGGCGGACGAAATACCGGCGCTGAAGTCCTATCATCCAAGGAAGGACAAAAACATTTCCAGGCCGCGTCGGAACCCGGCCTTCGGAAACAACAACCATGCCGCACCACAGAGCGTGGCAAGATCCGGGGATGGAGAGCCTTCGGATGGAGGATTTGAGGGGTACTGAAATCACTGCCTGGCGTGTCGTCTTTCGGGACAGGGCTCGCGGCGCTGATATAAATAAAAAAAAGTTCCACCGTTTTTTTTGCACGGCGGAACTTTTTTGTCCCGGACCGCCCCGAAGGCAGAAATATTTTTTTCATTTCTGATAGAATATCGGGGGCGCCGAGATAGCTCAGCTGGTAGAGCAGCTGATTCGTAATCAGCAGGTCGACGGTTCGAATCCGTTTCTCGGCTCCAGTTTTTCCTTTTGGTCTTATTGAGTTAGCACCTGCCGAAAAATTTCACTAACACTTCAATTTCTTTTCATCTATTTTTAAACTTCCTGGAGTCTTTATGGCTATCATATACTTTTTTGACAAATCTATGAACCATAAAATTTTGATGGTCCTTGTAATACCTTCCATTCAGCTTCCTCTAAAACCCTTACGCAGTCTTTTACCGTCATTCCTCGCTTTCCTTCTGTCTCCTCCTCTGTATCACGAGGATTTGCGCCGGCCTCAGCCCACAATAGATTCGACCCTGCAGCCGCACCTATTACATTTGGCTCATGAGTGCAATTGCCCGGTATCGCAAAATCAAGTGCTAATCTGACGACGGCAAGAATATGTGCCATCTTTGCTTCACTTACTATTCCGTATTCCGCCATTTTGGTATTTGGGATAGGAATGCGTCTTGCCGAGCCGCTGTATACAGGTCTTGCATCACGGGTTATGATTGTTTTCTCTACCAATTCACCGACGGTATGTTCATTCCCAACCGGCTCCACACACGTGCCTAATAAGAGGCCGGCTTCTCTTGCATTCTTGAAGGTTTCCAATCTTGTTTCCGTCTGAATGGTGGTGTCTCTCCCTTCGCCTAAACGGACTGCATGATAAATGCCCGAAAAGCCGGTCTCTTTTAGCTTTCTCGCTTGCCCTTTTGAAAAATCTCCGACATTTGCAACCAATATCGTTTCCGGACGGAGGGATTTTCTAATCTCCTTGGAGATATCCATGAACTTTTCAAATGGATAATCCGCAGTGCTCATAATAAAAATAGCATTAGCTCCATCAGTTTCAAATTGTTGGGCTTTTTTAACTGCCTCCTCGCGCGAAATTTCATTTCGTTCCGTAAAAATCTTATTCCTTGCCGCAAAAGAACAGAAAGCACAATTTTTAGGGCATGGCGCTATATTTAATCCGACCTGTGCATGAACTTCTGCGAAGCCCTCGCTCGCTGATTCACTTTTTCTTCTTGATGCCGCGATAATCGTTGCTGATTCCTCAGAAAAGAGGGGAACCTCAAATAATGAAGCAATCTCTTCTTTCATAAGTGTTGTGCCGTCTAGAGATTTTCTGATGATGTCATTTATCAAAACTATCATACCTCCTTAAGAATGAATTATGTGTGCCTGAAATTTATTCAGATACTTTCTCTCCACATGCCCTGCCTTTTAAACTGAAGAAGAATTTCAGAGTCTTTTTGACCTTCTCCGAAAAGATTTTCTGGGAAAAGAAAGACCCGACAACCTTCTTGTTTATCTCGCCGAGTGTCGGATAGGGATGAACGCTGCCCGCCAGGGTCGAAAGTTTGACATTACCATTCATTACCGCCACCCATTCGCTTATCAGTTCTCCCGCATGGGGACCGAGGATCTGCACACCTATGGGTTTTTCCTTTTCGTCAAGGAGCATTTTGATCCTCCCCACCTCTTCGCCCTCTGCAAGGCTCCGGTCGTTCGCCCCGAACTCCTCAGTCCAGGCTGAATATTCTATCCCGGCAGCTTTTGCCATGGCTTCATTCATGCCGATGTTTGCCAGTTCGGGATCGGTATAGGTACACCAAGGCAGGTTGGTGAAATCAGCCTTTCTGGGCAGGTGGAAGATGGCGTTGTTGACGACAATGCTTCCCTCATATCCGGCGGCATGGGTAAAGAGGTATTTGCCATTGACGTCGCCGATCGCATAAATGTGCTTATGGTTAGTCATCATGCGGTCGTCGACCTTAATGCCTCTTTTATCGAAATCTACGCCGATTTCTTTCAGCCCTAAACCTTCCACATTGGCTTCTCTTCCAATTGCAACGAGAATGGTTTCGGCGCGGAGAGCAACCGCAGTGCCTTCGGCAGTCTTGATGACTACCTCCCGTTCGCTGCCCAAATCCTGTGTGCTTTCAATAGAGGCCTTCAGATAAAAGGTCACGCCCTCTTCGCTTAACACATTCATCACCAGATCCGCCATATCCTTGTCTTCTTTATGAAGAATCTGTTGGGGACGCTGGATTACCGTAGCCTTTGTTCCAAGGCGGGCGAAGGCCTGTGCCATCTCGATTCCAATAGGGCCGCCGCCCAAGATGATCATGGATTTCGGGAGTTTTTCCAGAGAGAATATCTGTCTATTGGTGACATAAGGGGTCTTGTCCAACCCCTTTATCGGTGGAACTGAAGGGGAAGAGCCCGTTGCGATGACCCAGTTCTTTGCTGAATAGGTTTTTCCATTCAGACGAATGGAATGTTCATCGGTGAAGGTCGATTCTCCGAATTCCACTTTGGCGCCGAGTTTACAAAACCGCTCCTCGGAATCATGCTTTTGGATAATACCTATGACATGCTGAATTCTCTTCGCCACATCTCTGAAGTCCACAGGCGGGAGATCGAGCTCCCGCAGGCCAAAGTGCCCCGCTCTTTTCATGAGATGCCGGACGCGGGAGGTCATTATGAGCGTCTTGCTCGGAACGCATCCATAATGGAGACAATCGCCGCCCAGTTTGTTTTCCCTATCGATAAGGAGTGTTTTTGCCCCGAGTTGGGCCGCTCCGGCCGCAACGGTGAGCCCTCCCGAGCCGCCCCCAAGTATCCCTATGTCAAAGTCAAAATTTGCCATATTACCCTCCTCGCTTAGCGCGCTTTACCCATTATCAGAGCTTGCCTTCTTTGCTTTGTATAAAGACAACAATTTCTTTGTCGCAATAGGGAACAACCCGAGCATTACGAAAGATAAAATCAGCCCGGGTGAAAGTATCCCTGAAATAGAACTGATCTTTGCCAGTTCTTTGCCGGCATTAACATAGACTACAGTACCGGCCAGCATGCCGACCTGCGAAACCCAGTAGAAGGTTCTAAGCGGCATCTTTGTAAGTCCCATGACTAAGTTGATAACAAAGAAGGGAAATACAGGAATCAGCCGCAGGGTGAACAGATAGAAGGCCCCTTCCTTTTCTATCCCTTCGTTGACTGCCGAGAGTTTGTCACCAAATTTGGCCTGCACCCAATCTCTCAACAGGAACCTCGAAACAGAACAGGCCAACGTCGCGCCGATTGTGCTCGCAAAAGACACGACGAGGGTCCCTATACCCAATCCGAAAAGCGCTCCACCCGCAAGGGTCATTACCGCCGCTCCAGGCAACGATAACGATGTCACAAGGATATAGATTATCATATAAGCGGCGATCACCGTGAGCCGGTGATCTGCATAGAGGGCAGCCAATTTTGCCTGAGACGCTTTGACGTAAGAGAGAGTAAGATACTGTCCAAGTCCAAGGACCTTAAAGAGCGCTACGAATCCGACCACGATGGCTACAACAGCTATCCTTTTTGCAATGTTCTTAGTCATCAAGCCTCACGCCGGACAGGAGAGCTGTTCATTGGAATCAATGACCCGCCTCACTACCCCACAGTTCCTTGAGCCGCTTGTCGCGACCGCAGTTGAAACGGTAGAATTTGTAACGGATCGGATTTTTCTTATAATAGTGCTGGTGGTAATCCTCGGCCGGGTAGAACTCTGTGGCCTGTACAATCTCGGTAACGACGGGTTCTTTGAAGGTCTTGTTCTTTTCCAACAGCGCCTTCGACTGCAGCGCCAACCTATGCTGTTCCTCATTATGATAGAAGATTGCGCTTCGATACTGATGCCCGGAATCGCAGAATTGCCGGTCCTTAGTGGTCGGGTCGATGTTGTGCCAAAAGACGTTCAGCAGCTTCTCATAGGTCACCTTTGCCGGGTCATAGACGACCTCAACCGACTCGGCGTGCCCTGTCCCTCCGGCCGAGACTTCTTCGTAGGTGGGATTCTTTTTCTGCCCTCCGGTGTAACCGGATGTGACGGAAACCACGCCGGGAATCTCATCGAATGGGTGCTCCATACACCAGAAGCAGCCGCCTGCGAAGGTCGCTTTCTCAAGATTAGTTGCAGCCATGACCGTGCTGAATGCGATGAGTATGACTGACAGTGCCGTTATCGCGATAATAAGCATTTTCATTGCATCTCCTCCCCATACTGGCCTATTTATTGGTTGCCACGAATTGCAGGGCAGCTGAATTCATGCAGTAGCGAAGCCCGGTCGGTTTCGGGCCATCGTTAAAGACGTGGCCGAGATGGCCGCTGCAGCGGCGACAGAGCACTTCTGTGCGATGAGTGAAAAAGCTATCATCCGGTCTGGTAATGATGTTCTCAGGAGCGATCGGAGCCGTAAAGCTCGGCCAGCCGGTACCCGACTCGTATTTGTCTTCAGATCTGTACAGGTCGAGCCCGCAGGCTGCGCAGCGGTAGATGCCATGCTCGTGATTGTCGGCGTATTTTCCGCTATAGGCGCGTTCAGTCCCCTTCTCCCGCAGGATGTAGTACTGTTCGGGTGTTAACAGTTTTTTCCACTCTTCTTTGGTTTTAACAACAGTTTCGCTCATGACATAGCCCCCTTTTTCAGCGGAATAGACCCTGATCTGCGCCGGCGCTGCTGCTTTGTCGGTTCCAGCCGACTTTCCTGAACTGCACGAAAATACCATGCTTCCAATGATTAGCCCGGTCAGCAGAAGCCCCGGGAATAAGGGTGAGTTTTTCATGACATATCCTCCTCTCTAACGGCGTCGCGGTCATCGGCAAGGCGACATGATTGTATCCATTTTGTCATCCCTGCTTGTCCGGAACCATTCTTGCCGCCCGGCTGATTCACAAAAGCCAGGAGGACTCCCGACAAGCAGGAATAACAGAGTGTACTGTCTTACTCATGAACTTCTCAGTATTCCCCATAAGCTCTTATCCTTTTTGTAAGGATTTTAGCCTGAGACGTGTTCTTTTATTTCATCATGCCTTCCTTCATCTTCTTGCTTTTATCCATCATCATTTCGCCCTCTTTCATCATCATGTCGCCTTCTTTCATCATCTTCTTCTTATCCATTTTGCCTTCCTTCATCATCTTCCCATCCTTCATCATCATCTTTCCGCTTTTCATCATTTTCTTGTCCTTCATTTCCTTGCCCTTATCCATCATCGTTTGGCCTTCTTGCATCATTGTATCGCCTTCCTTCATCATCGTGTCCTTGTCCATCGTGCCTTCCTTCATCATTTTGCCCTTGTCCATCATCATCTGGCCTTTTTCCATCATCATGTCGCCGTCTTTCATCATCATGTCCTTGTGCATCATCTTTTCTGCCGCCTGCGAGAATTGGCCCCCGATGGAAAGCATCAGAACTACGGTAAAGACAACTACTGTGGATAATACAAATATCTTTTTCATGGCGAATCCTCCTTTAATCATTTCTAATTTCTTAAATTAGTTTTTAGTTTGTCCTCGGACCCTTAAGAAAAAATAAACTCAAATCCCTTCAACTCCGACCTCTGAAGATTGCCTTTATCACCCCCTTACAGTCGCCTATATTCACTGGTCTATTTTTTAAGTATTTTGGGCCAATTCTCGTCCGCTTTTTTGATATATCCCGGTATGTCTTTGATCCACTTGTCCTTTATTCTTTTGCTGAGGTTAAGGTACAGCCTTCCATCAACAATGTTCCAAGCATCAGGATCAATATCGGCAGTGGTCCCCTGGCTAACCGCATACGCGCAATAACCGCCGTACTTCGGCGCATATTTGTCGGGGTCTTTAATAAATAGATCTTTGTGCCCGGCGTTCGAGAAGCGCCACTTTGCGCCCATCCAGACATATTCGAAGACCCTGCTCCCTTTCACAGGTTTTCTATCGGTAAAATATGCCACAGGGTCATAACCTTTAATCGCCGCGCCATCAGAAGTTTTGTTGACAGGATCGATTGCGAATGCAGGACTTAAAGCTAATAAAGAGAACACCGCCATGATAAGAATTGCCGCAACAGTATTCTTTTCGTTTCTCCTTAAGATTCGCGCTGACATCATTTTGCCCCCTGTTTACCGATTAGAAAAATCTACTTTGCTTCTAAGAGAAGTATATCAACCGCATAAGATATAGCAAGTCGATAGAGGCCATCGATATGCGAGAATTTAGCCATTTATTGAAAACATGGACGTTTCTGGCTATTTAACCGTTCCCAGGTAAGTACCGGCCTTCTTTAAGGCCACTTCCATTTCTTCAATAGTAATTACTGCCGGATCATAATACACAGTGTTTATCTCTTTAAAGTAGAGAAAGCTTTTTTCAACTCTCCTCACTCCTTTCAGCCCTTCCAGGGCCTCCTTGCCGACATCATATCATTTAACATAAAAGATCACCTTGGATGTCCCGGCATCTTGTGCGAGAGAAACCCCATACACTGAAAAGATAAACAGCATCAAAACAAAAAGAGTTAGAGACTGAGTGATTTGGTTCTTCATATAATTCATAAGTCAACACCTCCCCTTCATTGTACTCTTTACTCCGTTGTCCCTGCCCTTAAAGACAGTCAGAAGATATAGCGCATCCTCCGCAATTTAGTTATATCTCCGGCGAGAGATGGGGACGCATTATCGACACGTCCCCATCGAGACTATGGCCGGCCCATCATAGGAGCTTTGCTGTCGGCAGCAGACCTCCTTGGGGAGTAAACATCACCGGACAGTTCACGACGATATTCGTTTTCACAATTGTTACCATTCCTGCTGCCTCGGCTGCCAGAACATCCTCTTCCGATTTCAGCGTGTGCGGCGTCGCGCCCTGGTTCCACGTTACGGTGCTCACCTGCCAGAGTGGAGTATAATCGGGATCTGCGTTGTTTGGGCCAGCCGGAATCGGCGCCGAAGGGATCACATTCCCCTGCGTGAAATTGGTGACCGCGAAGATATCATCCACAGCCCCAGCATTGATCGCATTGGCCAGCCGCGGCACGAAATTCACGCCCTGCTGCTGGGCGACTTGTTGATCGGATGCCTCTGTTTGGATGTAATAGGCCACCTGGCCCTTGTACCAGCAGTTCACCAAAGGGAGTTGAACGCTGCTGGCCTCGATCTGGGCAGGAGCGCTGCTCCCACAGCCAGCGACCGTCGAGATAAGTATCGCCGCAGTGAAGATAACCATAATAAACAATAATATCCTTTTGTCCATCTCATCTCTCCTTTCGATTTCATACCCGTTTAGGAGGTATTCGGGCGTTTCTTAAATTCTCTCTTTTTTGTTCACCACCTTTTTCACCTTATTAATGCCTCCGTTTGCACGTTCTTTAATCCATCTCTTTTTCATCACCTCCTTTTTTGCATCATTACTGAAAAACCTGCCTGCCTCCCTGACAAACATCAAAAGCTCGTATGATCCCACTATAGCTCGCTGCTGATGCCGAATTTCACGAGTGGCTATCTGCATGGAGAGGATATTCTTTAATTCCAAGTTAGCAGTAGAAAATCACAACAAAGTCACAATAAAATAACAATTCTGTCATGGACGAAGATTTTAGAAAAAGAAGGCCGCCCTGCGGGAACTTAACTATTGGAAATTATAACCTCGTCCGCACGCGGGATGCGCCAATTCGCGATCATCGTCAAGACCTTCACTCTACACTGAGACTTCGATTGACAATTGCCGGAGTCTCAGACCGGCAGGGTGAATGAGAAAGTCGTACCGACACTTACCTCACTCTTGACCTCAATGTCGCTTCCATGTAGTTCCAAGATTCTTTTGGTGATCGCCAAGCCGAGTCCGGCCCCCTCCGTGTCTTTCGCACGCTCCCTTTTCATGAGATAAGAGCGATCAAAGAGATGCGGAAGGTCCTCCGGCTGGATGCCTGAGCCGGTATCGGAGACCTGAAACATCACCCTCTCCTCCTTAGGAACCACCGTGATGGTAATACAGCCGTTTTCAGGCGTGAACCTGACGGCATTTTCAATGAGGTTCTCAAACACCCGTTCGATCAGCCCGATGTCTGCAGAAACAAAGGGGAGATTTTCCACGAAGTTTGTTTGGAGACTGATCTTTTTCTTCTCGGCAACAAGCCTGAACTTCTGCGCGATATCCTGAATGAGTTCACCCGGAGAGAAGGATTCGAAGCGGACCTGGACGTCGGGTGAATCCAGTTTCGCGAGTTCAAAGAGCTCCGAAACCAGCTTTCCTAATTGATTGGAACGCTTCATAGCAATCGTGAGATAATCCTGTTGCTCTTCCGGCGTCAACTCTCCTTTCTTCAGCAGTAAGGTCTCAAGGTATCCCTGGAGGGATGTCAGGGGAGTCCGAAGATCGTGGGCAATATTGGTCACTAATTCACGTCGGAGCGTATCGACGTGTTTGAGGTCCTTTATCAGTTGAATGATACGCTCGGACATCTGCCAGAAGATCGATCCAAGGAGGTCGATCTCATCCCGCGAGCCGCCCTTAAAGGTGCGCAAAAAATCGGGATGCTCCGAGAAATCGCTCTGCCTGAAAGTTTCCATGGATTTAGTTAGCTGCCGAAGCGGTCGAGTCATTCGGTTGAAGAGAAGCAGCGCGGTTATTAAGGCAAACAGCAATCCCCCTGCTCCGGCCCATATGCTAAGCCGGAGAATATAGCTGCCCTGCAGCAACTGGGCGGCCGATTCGAATTCTTCGCCGCCCAGGATGACGTAAAGATATCCTTCGATTGGGCCTTTGAGAGGAACCGGAGCGACAGAGAACACTTTTTTCCGTTCGAGGTCACGAGGATCATCGCCCAGAATGGGAAATGAACCGGTCTCGTCAAGGAATTCCTTCAGGGGTTTTAGTGATACGGTCTGTCTTTTAACCTTTCCAGGAGGCGCTGAAAATGCCAGGATTCTGCCTTTTGGATCGAGAAGATAGACCTCTATTCCGGGATTGACGACCATAAGCGTATGAAAAACATTCTTAAGGACCGGTTCATTGACGCGCCCCGCTTTCATCAGTATCTTTTCTGAAATCAGGTGCTGTGCCAGCGCACGATTGAGCGTCTGGTTCACTTCCTGAAAATAGACACGTGTGGTGTAGAGGGTCAGCAGGATGAAGAGGACCCCGGTCAGGCAGAACAGACCTACCAGCACAGCAGCCAGTTTACAATAAAGGTTTTTGAACACGACACTATCCCTTTTTAAAATCTTCTGGATCGGAGAACTTGTACCCGACCCCCCAGACAGTCAAAATGTAACGGGGCCTGGCAGGATCTTTCTCGATTTTTGCCCTCAGACGATTGATGTGAGAATTCACAGTATGCTCGTAGCCTTCATAGCCGTACCCCCAGACCAAGTTCAGCAATTCCATCCGTGTATAGACCCTTCCGGGTTGATTGGCAAAGTGGATCAGGAGGTCGAACTCTTTGGCTGTCAGGGACACGGGATTTCCCTGGAGCGTGACGCTCCGCTTTTCCACATCTATAATCAAGATCACCTGTCTGAATCAGTCTCCGCGACTTCTGAGATGCTTCCGACTTTAACGCCTCTATGCGGCGGAACAGCGCCTTGACCCGCGCAATAAGTTCCCGGATACTGAATGGTTTCGTCAGATAATCGTCTGCTCCGATCTCCAGACCGAGGACCCGGTCAAGTTCGGAAGACTTGGACGTCAGCACCACCACGGGGGTATACACTACCGCGGCCCTCACGCGCCGACAGATCTCCAGCCCGTCCATCCCCGGGAGCATGAGGTCCAGAATAATCAGATCATAGGGTTTCGAGAGCGCCCGGTCGAGGCCGGCATTACCATCGTGGGCCAGAGTCACTTCATACCCCGTATCTTTCAGATGGAGCTCAACAAGATGGGCTATATCTTTATCGTCTTCAATTACAAGGATTCTGCGAGGCATGCGTTTTTGCTCCCTGAGCATTCTTACTGTTGCCAATATTCATAATAAGCATATCACAATAACCCATATTACAACGTGGCAAGAAACCATCAGTGACCAACATTTTATCTTTCCGTGATAATTTCGTGACCATTGATATGTCACATTTTATAACAATTTTTTCCAATCTCCAGAGGAGGCCGATAAGGGGCAACTGGGCCTTCGAAAGGAAAAAAGATGCGAACAGGCCCGGATTAGTATCAGAGGGATTTGGTAGTGTCCCAGGACATTTACCAACGGACTTTACGAGATCGAAGAAATGATCCGGGTTGATCTTCGTTGGACGGGGAGTTTCGTGAATCTGCTGAAGCAGGAAAAGAACAACCGATAGGCAGCCGGCCGAAAACTGCTCTAAACCGGCTGCCCGTCAGTATATTTCAGATAAGGGCAAATATTACTTCATGCCATGGTACTAATCGCCATGACCCAAAGTCCATCCACTAGCTCTTGGTTGCCCGCCACGTGCCCGATTTGCCGCTCGTGTCAGACCATGTGCCCGACATGCCGGTCCCATCGGCGGTTATTATCCCGATCAAAGTGCGAGTGACTCCATCGGTTCCCGTCCAGAAAAAGGTAATGTCCAGACGGCCGATAGCGCCTATGATCGAGTTGCTGTCAGACGTAGTTCCCGAAACGCCGTTTCCCGATTGCGTGAATGTAAAGAGACCCAGTCCCTGCTCTCCGCTGCCGCCGGTCGTCGTTAGAAACATGTTCCAGTTGCCCGCAACGCTGACCTGCGGAACCAGACTTATCACTGCTTCCCATGTCCCTGATTGCCCGTTGCTTTTAGTCCATGTGCCGGACATGGTAGAGCCATCGGTCCCAGAGACCGTTCCGGTCGTAGTATTAGTAGCCCCATCGCTGTCAACAAAGGAAAAGGAAATATCCAGTCCGGTGATCTGGCCTGTAATCGGCTGGCCTTGGGAGGTGACTCCGGTAATGTTGTTTTCCGCTGCGGTAAATGTAAACAAATTCGGCCCCTGCGCTCCCGCTGTGCCTGTTGTCGAATAAAACGTGTACCAGCCGCCTGTAATGTTAAAGGTCGGGGAACTTTGATTTGATCCGCAGCCACCCAGAAATAGCGGCATTACTCCCACGATCAAGAGCGTACAAACCACCAACCATTTACGTCTGTCGAGTCTTTCCATAATTGCCTCCTGCTTTATAGGTATTTTCCTTTAAAGGACCGGGATATAACTAAAAGTATCTCCCCGAAGTTCGACTTCGCGGAATTCTACTTCTTATGACACAGATTATATAACAAAGACGCAAAAAACGGCCAGCCGGTTACAACCTATTATATTGTTGCCGGTGCAATTTCTTCTCAAAGACGCCTTGAGGCAGACTCGGTCACTGTCCCACCTTTTCCAATCGTATAGGAGGTCCCTCTCCAGACGACCCTCCGGCCGGCAAAACTCCATGCCCATATGATAAAGGCAGAAACATCCTTTAACGGCAGCAGATAAAGCCAGCGCAGCCATCTTCCCCTGCGTATCACAAATCGATATGCCGCCGCCGCAAGGCTCAGCCGTATGAGTAGCGTCGCACTTAGAACCGACAGGGAAAAGGCAGTCGGGCCTTCCAGGCCAAAAAAAAGCAGCGAGAGGGGAAAAATATGGGTTATTCCATAGCCGAAAAATCCCCAGGGTCGGGACGCCTTATAGGTCCGCGCCCATCTCAGCTGATGCACGTAATATTCCTGAAGCAGCATATCGCCGGCAACGTCTTCGATAACATATCCGGAAAGGATTATCTTATGACCTTTTTTTGAAAGCCTGTTGCCGATCTGGTAATCATCTGCAAGATAATCGGCTATCGCCCTGAGGCCGCCCATCTCCTCTATGGCGTCCCTTGAAAGAAGCATCGATGCTCCAAGTCCGAAGGTCATTCCCTCAAGCTCCCTTGCAACTAAAACCGACGGGATGAAATCGAGGGCGATCGTAAGGGACTCAAGCGCTGCCCCTGCAGTAGCCGGATTGGATATCTTATAAAGCGAGGTGACGAGACCGACGCCCGGTTGGCTCTGGTACTCACGGGCAATGGTCTTGAGATAATCCTTCCCCACCCTCATGTCGCTGTCGCTTATCACCAAGACAGGATATCTCGCCTCTTTGAGAAGTCCCTGGAGATTCGAGACCTTGAGGTTAATACCCATATCCTCATGACTTACCACAACACGGACACGCCCCTCGGGGCTCGAACCCGCAACCTCCTGTGCGACCTTCACTGCTTCGTCGTCTTCATCAGTAAAGCCAAGAAGCACCTCGTATTCCGGATAGTCCTGCCGGCAAAAACTTTCTATGTTTTCCCGAAAGTCAGGATCGAGACCCTTCACCGGCTTAAGAACAGATATCGGCATGAGTCTATTTTCACCAGGGTCATTCGCCCGCGATGAAAAAAAGCGAACCACGCAAAACAGTGCATAAACACTGTAACCGCATCCGGCCAAGATACTAGTCATAAGGACAATCTTTGTATATCCGATATACATCATTATAGTGCTCGCCGCCCTTAAGGGGTATTGATAATCAAAAGCAGCGTATGTACCTGCTATAATCTATCGAAAACGGGTAAACTGTCAATATGAAAAAGGTGCTGATCTGTGCCGCTAACCCTCAGGAATTGAAATTTATACGCAGAGACCTTTCAAAGACTAAAGGGGAGAAAAGCTCTAACGGAGCTGTCTTTTCGTTCCAGACGAAATCCTCCAAGATAACTCTACTCAGAACCGGCATCGGCACTCTTAATTCAGAGTCTTCTCTGGAATCCCTCTTACGAGAGCTTCACCCTGACTTTATACTATCACTGGGCTTCGGCGGCGCCCTTTATGAAGGGCTTGCTGCCGGAGATCTTATTTGGGCATCGAGAGTTTTTTTTATCAGCGATAAGTTTTCCGGAAGGGGAACACCTGAAATTTCCGACATTTTTTTGCCCGAAGCGAAAAAAATAGCGGATGGACTGGCCGGATCAATTTCTTATCGTGAGGGGTGCATATTGACCCTTGAGCACTTTGTGAGGAAGGACGAAATACGCAAAATCTTGCCTGATGGCATCTCGTTTCCGGTTTGTGACATGGAGACGTTTGTTCTTGCAAGGACTGCGCTTGAGGGAGGAATTCCTTTTTTTGCTGCACGTGCCGTATCCGATACGGCCTTCCAGGAAATTCCGCGGGAACTTCTCGATGCACATGACATCTCCGGCAACATAGCATATTTCTGGCTACTTAAGTCGGTCCTTCAGAGACCCGGACTTGTCAAAGATATTGTATGGCTCGGCAGGAATTCCAGAAAGGCGGCCAAAAACCTGGCCGCCCTGGCAGAATCTTTTCTAGATATTGTCGCCCGAAAGCTAAACTGAAATTTTAAATTCTCAGAGGCCTGCTAATAATGCACTTCGTGGCCGGTATGCCCCGGATGCATCTCCGGTGTCCGGTCCCCCTGATATTGAGAAGTCGCGCATCCCATAAAAATTGCAGCGATACACAGCATCAGGACAACGCTCAGTATCCTTGTCATTTATCCTCCATTGTCGTCGGGTTTTCCTTCTTTAACCATAGCGCAGAAAATCCCGATCTGCAACCCAACTGCCGACAAAAAATATTCATTTCCTTAGGTATCCCAGCCTTTGGAAAATCCTTCAAGTGGTCCAAGAGGTCTTCGTTATCCTGACTGGAAAGCTTCATCTTCGTGAAATACAGAAGGAGCACAGTCGGACATACGACAATAAAAATCCCCACCCATCCCATAGTGTACTCGCCGATAAAAAAAGTAATGCTCAAATTAAAGGCGAGGACTGAGAAATACAGCGCGGGGCCTATGAGGTACCTCCACTGGAAGGCGTGGCCCGTGACATCGGTTGCGTCACTCAAATACCTGTCTATCCTCTGAATAGTGAAGATCAATGCAAAGCCGACCACAAACCAGCCAGCGAAGTTCGAGATGGGCACGCCGAAATAGACCCCGCCGCCGGGATATTCATGTATCTTGCCGAGGAACCACTTGTCTCCCCGTAACGCAACCGGGTCTATGATGATATCGAGATATGTCATGAAAAGAGCACCAAGAACTGTTGCGGGAAGCGCATTGCGGATTTTTTTCGTTTCAAGAACGTAAATCAGGCCTTTGATTCTCATAACGGGGGAGAGTATCATGATCGCCATCGAGAAACTCGCGTACGCAAGAAACACGTAACTCAGGGAATCCATGAAGGGTACCCCGTATACCCAAAGTTCATCAGCCTTCGTGGCCTCGATATATCGGTAGTATCCGTAAGGAAAGCCGTTATGGATGGAAGAATACTCAGACATCCAGGTTATCGCATACCCTGCGATGCAGAAAAGGACCGCCCTCTTCAGTCCAAGATGCAACGAACACCCCAACAGATAAATAAGCAGAAAGATAAAAACGTAAGGCCTCAGGAAAACAGTATTTAAGAAAAGCGCGGGCAGAGACTCCATCAACCCTTTTTCAGGTTCCAGATCAGCAGCCTGATAAGGTCCCTGGGACTCGAGAAGGCGCACCTCATGGATGTGGCCTCATAGCCGCTATGGACCATGCAGTTTCTGCACCTCGGATCGGCCCCTGTACCGTACTTCTCCCATTGCGTCTTTTCCATCATCTCACCGAAGGACCCGTAATACGCGTCGGTGATCAGATAGCATGGAGATTTCCAGCCCAGGGGGTTTCGAGTCGGGTTTCCCCACGGCGTGCAACGCATATCCTTCTCTCCTTTAAGAAAATCCACATACACGGGAGAGTTCATGAACGGGAACCTCGAAAAAAAGTCCGCCATATCCCTGAACCTGGCAACCGCTTCCTCCCGGTTCAAAAATATGTCGTCCCCGACACTTTCATAACTGAACGCCGGTGATATGAGAGTGCCGTCAACGCCCAAGGAGGTAAGCATCTCAAACAACTCGTTAAGTTCTTTCTTCCGGGAGTTCTTATAGACGGAGGTATTGGTACTCACCCTAAAGCCCTTCTTTTTGGCTTTCTGAATATTTTCGAGTGCCTTCCTGAACGTACCGGGCCTTTTCGTTATCCCGTCATGGGTCTCCTCAAGGCCGTCGAGATGGAAATTGAGCGTAAGTCTCGGCTGCGGAGTGAATTCGTCTATGAAAGACTCGGTCAGCAGACCATTTGTGCAGAGGTAAATATGTCTCTTCATTTCAAGCAGTTCCTTGACAAGAGGGCCCAGGTGAGGATAGAGAAGCGGCTCGCCGCCCGTGATGGTGACCACCGGGGCCCTCGATTCCTTTACAGACTCTATGCATTCCTCCAAAGACAGGTCTTCGGACTGTTGTTCGTTATGGAGCCTTATCCTGTCACACCCGGCGCACGCCAGATTGCACCGGTGCGTGGGCTCAAGCATAAGGACCAGGGGGAAACGCTTTATACCCTCAAGAAAGTTCTTTATAAAAAAAATTGTGAGGGATGAGTAGAGTGCTGCAGGAAATCGCATGTCCGTAAATCCTCCTTAGGAATTTCTGCTAGGCCGCCTTCTTCACGTAACCGTTTTCTATAAACCATGCCACCGCCCTGCTGAGGGCGCCTTCGACCGGGCTCTGCGGCATGCCCAATTCCCTCACCGCCTTTGAAGAGTCGAAATACATGAAATATTTTGCCATCTTCACTCCGCTCAGAGGGATAACAGGCCTTCTTCCGGATACCAGCTTTGAGATCGCCTCATCGCAATATGCGGCAATCAGGACCGGCAGATAGGGAAGTCTGACTCTCGGGGGTCTCCTCCCTGATACCCTGCCGAGACACTCAAAGAATTCTCTGAGTGTCATATTCCTTCCGCCAAGAATGTATCGCTGTCCTGCCCTCCCGAATTCCGCGGCGAGCAGGTGGCCCAGGGCCACGTCCTCCACGTCGACGAAATTCAGTCCGGTATCGAGATATGCAGGCATATGCCCCTTAAGAAAATCCACTATCATCTTGCCTGTCGGAGTCGGTTTTACATCCATCTCGCCCACGGGAGTGGAAGGGTTCACGATCACGACCGGCAGCCCTTTCTCAACAAACCCGCACACTTCCCGCTCGGCCATAAACTTCGATTTCTTGTAATCCCCCGCCATGTCGCTATAACTTACGGGGGTATCCTCGTTCGAAGGGGTACGATCTACCCCGGCCTTCAAAACTCCGACCGTGCTCGTGTAGACCACCTTTTCGGTCCCGCGCCTAAATGCGGCCTCCATGACATTCCTCGTTCCGCGCACATTTATCTCATACATGGTAGCCGGGTCGGGGACCCATAGGCGGTAATCAGCCGCAAGATGATAAAGCACGTCACAGTCCCTTAGCGCACTGAAGAGGGAATCGTAATCTCTGACGTCTCCGGCAACTACTTCGGCCCCAAGAGATGCCAGTGCTTCGGAATCGCTTCCCCTCCTCACTACCGCCCTGACCTGAAGCCCTTTTCGGAGCAATGCACCCGCGACATGGAACCCGATAAAACCTGTCGCGCCGGTGACCAGGGCCCTCACCCTCAGGGGCCTCCATTACAATTCATCGCATAGAACTTCCCAAGGGCCATAAGGGGGAAACAATTCCTGTAATTATGATATCTAAGCATAAAATATTTTGGGAAGCCCGTACCCGTAAACCACTCCTCGTCCCACGTACCGTCGTCTTTCTGTCTCTTAAGAAGATACCTGACCCCACGTATCACCTCGTCGGCCGCCCCTTCTCCTGCCGCCATGAGAGCCAGCATCGCCCACGCCGTCTGTGAAGGAGTGCTCGCGCCGCGGCATTTCAACGAAGTGTCCGCATAGGACTCGCAGCATTCTCCCCAACCGCCGTCCTGGTTCTGGTGGCCCTTGATCCATTGAACGGCCTTTCTGACGTAAGGGGACCTCAGGTCTTCTCCTATCGACCCAAGCCCGCAGAGGACTGTGCATGTCCCATAGATATGATTTACTCCCCACCTACCCCACCATGAACCGTCGTCTTCCTGGGTCTTCTTGAGAAACTTTATCGCCTTTTTCACGGCACGATTATCCATCGTATACCCCGCATGACCGAGGAGCTCGAGCACTCTTCCGGTCAGATCAGGCGTACTTGGGTCGATCATCGCCTCGAGATCTCCCAGAGGCAACTGATTTAATATCCTCATATTATTGTCGACGTCGAAGGCGCCCCACCCGCCGTCTCTGCCTTGCATCCCCAGTATCCATGCAAGTCCCTTCTCAAGGTTTGTACGGTCTATCAAACCGTCATCGGCATACCGGTAAAGCAGCATCAGCACGACCGCGCTATCATCAACGTCAGGATACCAGCTGTTTTCGAATTCAAATGCCCATCCCCCGGGTTCAAGGTCTGGCCTTCTTACGCTCCAATCGCCCTTTTTGAATATCTGTTTAGACGCAAGCCACCTGCATGCCCCGGTAAGGCTGGGGTGGTCTCTCTCTACCCCTGCATGCAGCAGTGCCAGCGAAGTCAGCGCAGTGTCCCATATGGGGGAAATGCATGACTGAAGTACTAGTTCCCCCTCTTTCTCCAAAGTAAACCGTTCAAGCGCTTCAAGCCCCTTTCTGATAGATTCGTGGGATACTCCATGACCCAAGGATGACAGTGCAAGAAGTGAATTCACCATCGCAGGTTGGATCCCTCCCCAGTCTCCGGTGTGTTCCTGATGCTCACGGACCCACTGCTCCGTAAACCTCATCGCCCTCTTTCTAAACACCCTGAAGGGCGTGCCTTCTACGGACTTTATCACCCTGTCGAGGATCAAAAAAAATCTCTTCCACGAAAAAGGCGAAAGCTTCCTTGGGGAAAGAGACGGTGTCTCATCGGGGTTCTTATATAACTCGCGTATTCTCGCACTTTCCGGTATCGGTCTCACCGGCCTCATATCAAGGACGACCGACATGGGAACGAAGGTAGACCTCGCCCAGCTCGACATGCGGTAGATGCTCATTGGAAACCAGCTGGGCATAAGGTTGAATTCAAGCGGGATAGAAGGGATGGCTTGCCAGTCGAATTCACCGAACAGGGCCAGAAATATCCTGGTGAAAACCCTGCAGCCCTCAACTCCGCCGCTTTCAAGGATGAACTGTCTCGCCTTCCGTAAGCGGGGGTCATCTGCGGAATAACCGACAAGCTTGAGCGCAAAATATGCCTCAACAGTCGTGCTGAGGTCTCCCTCTCCGCCCCAATGAATTGCCCATGTACCGTCAGGCCTCTGGTTGTTGAAGATGTGGCAGGCGATTCTTTCATCCCTATCGTCATCGTGCAGTCCTAGAAAATGAAGAAGCATCAGGTATTCGGAAGTGATCGTCACGTTGGACTCAAGCTCATACCACCAGTAGCCGTCCTGGTGTTGCTCCTCAAGGTAATTGCGGCTGGTCATCTCCATCGCCCTCGCTATCTCTTCGCCAAGGACCTCGAACCCCCTCAAAGACAAAGACGTATCCTTGCGCTCCTCAGGCAAGACCGTCGATACAAACCCGAAATATCTTCCGAGTATTCTGCTCATCTCCCCGTTAATCAGATCCATATCTCCCCCGAAGCGACGATGGTCGAACATAAGGAAGCAGGTAGAGATCCGGAACCACCCGCAGTTATCGTCACCCTTTCATTCATCTTTTAACACCCTCCGGAAATCCTCCACTATCTCTCCGCGCCTCAGGCGCAGGCGACCCTGTTCTTTGCTTGCCGTCAAAAGCAATGAGCGTGATCCCGATAATTATAACAATGGTGCCGACCCATCGCAACCAGGTGACGTCTTCCTTCAGAAATACTCGCGCAAGGAACGCTGCAAAAATATAGGACACTGCAGTCAGGGGAAGGACAAAACTGAGGTCTGCCCAGGAAAGCGCGATGAGATAGAGAAAAAAATAGACCGAGAGAAAAATAACGCCGAAAAAAATATATGAATTCCGCACGACGGACATTGCAAGGTTCACCCAGTGGCTAAACTCGCCCACGTCCACCTGTCCCCCCCTCTTCATCGCATAGCTCAGCAGCGTTTCTCCGATCGCCGCGCTCAGGGCCGCCAGAAAGGCTATCACGAAGGTCTTCATATCCCCTCCCCCGCGAAATGAAGCTGCGACATCGCAGCGGAAAGCTCTCGGTAGCCGGCCAAAGTCGTCCCACGGGCAGTCAGCCGATCTCTCACGGCAACAGAGGTAAGCGCCCTGAGTTCGGTCCGTCCGGATCCGGTAGAAATATCCGGATGGGTAAAAATCTCGTCAACGGGACCCCTCGCCATAGCAAGGACGCCCAGGAGGTATTCTTCATCAACGCTTCCGGTACGCGAAAGTCCGTATACATTATCCGGGACCCTCACTCCATACCGTCCGGCCTCTCTGGCATTATATGTCCCAAGAGGACCGAATACCGCCCATTCAAGGAAAGGCATGGCACCCCGAAGGGGCGAGCGCATGCTGACGACGACCTTCAGCGGCTCCTTCGGGACCCTTATCCACCCGGCCCGCCTTCCTGAGGCCTGTCGACATATTACCTTAAAGAGAACAGGATGCATCTGGAGGTGATGATGCCCGTCGACATGGGAAGGGAAAATTCCGGCCTTTTCGAGCCGCTCAAACTGCGCCTCCACCTCTGTTTCGATTTGTGACCGCAGGGCATTCTTATAATATTTGAGCCAGGCCTTCACCGGGTCCTTCTCAAAGTTGCCGTCATCGTCGACAAGGTCGGGTATCAGGGAAGGCGGCGACACCGCCCTTCCGTCGCAGAGCGTCACATGAAGACCGACAGACAGGTTCTTCCTTTCCCTTGAAATGCCCACCGCGTCGTCAAAGGAAGCCCCTCCTGCCATAAGACTTGCCGAAGTCAGGATACCTTTGTCATACGCCTCGGCGACCGCCTTATTTACCGCCACAGACCGTCCGAAATCATCCGCAACGATCACAAGAAATCTCCTGCTTTGAAAAGGGGCGGTCATCAGGACCCGACGACTTCCTTCCTCTTAGACATAAAAGAGAAAAATTCCTTTCCCTCTCTTATCCTCCGAGCAAATTCGTGTCTGTCCTGAAGCATCTCCCTCATGATCCGCATGATGGGCTTCGGCCTCAGGTAAAACCTTCTGTAGAAACGCTCCACCGTCTCAAAGATCTCTTCCCTTGTAAGACCGTTATAGGCGATCGCGGCATTCTGGATTCCGTCTTTCGTCAGGCTGTCTCCCTCGCGCACGATCCACCCTTCCTTCACACCCTGGGCGTATATCTCCGTGCCCGGGTAAGGGGCGACGAGAGACACCTGGATGCTGTAAAGGTCGAGTTCAAGGGCATATCGCATTGTCTCTTCGATGGTCTCGGCCGTCTCTCCCGGAAGGCCTATGATAAAGGCCCCGTGGACGAGGATCCCGAGTTCCTTGGTAGTTTTTACGAATTCCCGGGCCTGTTCAAGGCGTATGCCCTTTTTGATATTATTCAGGATCCGCTGGTTCCCCGATTCGAACCCGACGGTAAGCAGACGCAAGCCGCATTCCTTCAGCTCCCTGAGCGTTTCTCTAGACGTGTTCGCCCTTGAATTGCATGACCACGTCACGCCCAGGCCCCTGATTCTCCGCGCAATCTCTATCGCCCTGGGCGCGTTGTCGGTAAAGGTGTCGTCATCGAAGAAATACTCTTTTACCTCGGGAAAGAGTCCCTTTGCCGTCACCATTTCCTCATACACGCTACCGACACTTCTCACCCTATAGGCGTGACCGGATATGGTCTGCGGCCATAGACAAAAAGTGCACCGGGCCCGGCAACCCCTGCCGGCATAAAACGAAATATAGGGATGCTTAAGATATCCGTTATAGTACTTGCTGATATCGAGGTCCCTCTTGTACACCTCCGTGACAAAAGGCAGGGAATCGAGGTCCTCAAGCGGAGGTCTGTCCTCAGTCCTCCTGATGCCTCCGTGTGATCGGTATGCAATGCCTTTCACCTTATCTAAAGGCGAACCGTCGGCTATCTCCTTTATCGCGTAATCGAATTCTCCTGTAGTGACGAAATCTATGGCATTGGAGCATTCGAGAGTCTCGCCGGGCATCACCATCGTATGGGCGCCAACGAGTCCTATCTTTATTCCAGGATAGTGCTCCTTCAGCAGTTCAGCGACCTTTGCATCGTGAGAGACGGTGGGTGTGCTGGTGCTGATGACGACAAGGTCATACCCTTTTGCCTCCCGAAGCACGTCTTTTATGTCCATTTCGGCCGGGGGGGCGTCAAGAAGACGGCTCTCCGGTATCATCCCTGCAGGATATGCCAGCCATGTCGGGTACCAGAAAGACCGTATTTCACGCCTCGCCTGATAGCGGGCTCCGGCCCCGCCGTCGAAGCCTCCGAAGGACGGTGGATTAAGTAATAAAGTACGCATTTTCCTCCTTCCCGGAACAAACATAATAAAGGCCATCCGGGAATCCGCTTACACGCGGCCGTACAAACACTTTACATTGTAACAGATCATATCTCATTTTCAAAATCAAAACGACCCCTCACACTATCCATTCAGTTATAAAGACACAACAGTTGAAGACACCGGTACCGCTTCATTTACGACTAAGATTATGTTATGTATGCCGTCATGCCGGACTTGATCCGGCATCCAGCGACTTTAAGGCCACGTCACTGGATTCCGGCTCAACGCACTGCCGGAATGACAGACAGAAAAGTCAGTGGCCTCCGACCCATAACTGAAGCCTTACCCCTCTCCACCCAAAAAAGAGCCTCCATCTTCAAACGAAATCCTCGTGTGAAAGACGCTTTTCAACCAACTTAAGCAAAGCAGGAAGAAGAACGAGAGTCGATACTATCAGAAAACCGAGACAGAGGGTAAGGAGTATCCCTATGCTCGAAATTCCCCTGTGAGGCGAGAAAGAGAGGCTCCCGGTGCTGACCATCGTGGCAAGGTTGCTGAAGAGCGCCGCCCTGGCGTTACTCGTCGTCAGCATGTTGCCCCCCTCAGGGCGTTCGGACTGGTAGCGGACGACAAATATAATCCCGCTATGGACGCCTATGCCAAGGAGCAGCGGCACAACTATGACGTTAGCGAAATTCAGCGGGATTCCAAGCAGCACCGAGGCCGCCGCCGTCGTAAGCATTACCAGCACCAGCGGTGTCAATATCAATACCGTGATAAGGACCTTCCTCAGTTCAATCAAAAGAAAAATAGTGATCGCGATAAACGCGTACAGGGTTGCTTGCTTGAAAGAAGATATAATCGCCATCCCGGACTCATAGATTGATACCGGGGCATCTGTTGCGTCCGGAGCGATCGCCTGCACGGACTTTACAAAACGCGCAAGGGCAGTCCTGTCCATAAGGTTTTCGTTCGGAAATACCTGCACCCTGTAACGCCCATCGGAAGAGAGGTACTGGGCTGTGAGGTCCCCGGGGAGAGAGCGCAAATCTACAGGGGATGCCTGAAATGACATATCGAGCCGTCGGAAAAGAGAGGGGAGATTCCCCAACAGGCCTTCTTCGAGCCCGTCAAGTGCGGCCTTGCCCCTTACGGGGTCCTTCAAAAGGAGTTTAAACTCTTGAATACTCTTATAAAGCTCTTGGAGCGTAGCGCGCTCCTTTACGGAAGGCGTCGCCATCGCGTCTTTTACCCTGTTTTCGAAAACGCCCAATGCATGGAGGTCCTGTTGATAACTCAATTGCTTTATTGTTGCGTGTCCAAGCCCCGGCGGCATAAAAAGCCGGATATCGGAAAGGATACTGAGTTTCTCAGACTGTTTTTCGGGCACGAAATCAAGGAGCGTAACAACCGTCTTAACCTCCCTGAGCGCCCGCAGTTTCTCTGCAAGTCTCCCCGCATTCTCCTTCCCTCTGACAAGTACGGAGATCGTCCACGGAGTAGTCTCAGGGTCCTTGAAAAGTTCCTTGACGGCAGCTACCGATTCCGATTTCGGGTCATAGAGGTTAAGGGGATTATAATCGAAATAAAACCGCGGCAGAAGCAGGGCCGAGGCAATTCCAAGAAGGAGCGAGACGGCAACGATAAGGCGCGGATACCGGTACGGAACTTTCACGATCGACATGACGGCATCGGCGCCGGAGGCCTTTTTCGACTTGACCGGCAATAACTCGATCAAGGCGGGCAGTATGGTCAGGTTCGCAATAAAACTTATGAACATACCCGTTCCGGATATCATGCCGAGTTCCGCAACTCCGGCATACGGGGTCGGGAGAAAGGCGTAAAAGCCTATCGCCGTCGTAATACAGCTAAGAAGGAGGCTCCTGCCCACGCCTGTAGAGGTAATCGCAAGACTTTCACGGTGCGAAACCCCGGATTCGAGCAGTTCTTTATGGCGCAGACAAAACTGGATACTGTAGTCGATGCCGAGACCGATGAAAAGCACCGCAAACGTCACCGATATCATATTAAGACTGCCGATAAAGGCTATCGCAAACCCGGTGGTCCAGACCAGGCCGATAATAAGGGTCGCAAGCGCCGCCACCATCATTCGGCCGTACCCCCCCAGACCGATATAAATGATAAAGCCGACCAGTATGAGGGATGCAAGGGTTGCAACGCCGACGCTATTGCGCACCTCCGCAAGATTCTCACTGGCAAGCGCCACGTCGCCCGTGATGCGTACCTTTACGCCGCGGCCGCCGTCAAGACCGAGGTCCTTAGCGATCTTTCGTACCTTATCAAGGGCGGCCTCGCCGGCCGACAAACTATTGGTATCGAGATAGGGCCGCGCTATAATAAACTGTCTCATCTGCCGAGACGCATCCTTCTGCCCAAGCATAAGCCTCTCCCATGACAAGCGGTAGAATCCATGTGTTGCCGTGCTGTCGAAAGCCCGTCTCATCTCTTCAAAAACAAGAGAGAGCCTTCCCTCTTTCAAGACGGTATCTTCCGGTTGTTCCAGGGCCTGTCCGAGCACCGAAAATAATCCCCTCAGACTTAAATCCTCCGAAAGAAAGCCGATAAGCGGCTGCGCTACAGTTATCTTGTCGGCGAAGTCCTGGAGCTCCTCTTCGCTCAGATAAAGAAGTCCGTTCTTCTCAAAAAAAACGCCCCCGCCCGGTTCATATACGTTCTTAAATAGCGCCTTTTCCGCTCTCAGTCCCTTGGCCAGGCGCACCCGTGCATCCGTTGCGAGTTCGGGCGTTTCTGCGTCGATCACCACGACGATCGTATCGGAGAGTTGCGGAAATGCCCGCGTAAAGTCATTCTCAAGTTTACGGAAGCGGAGCTTCTCCGATATCATGCCGCTGACATCGGTATTTATTCTGAAATGAGTAAGAGAATAGTAGAGGATCCCAGCGGTCAGGAGAATGCTGACCGCTATCACTGCCCTTGCGTGCAGCTGGACAAAGGTGGTCCATTTCCCAAGGAGAATCCTTGACCGGCCGCCTTCTCCGTGCTTCATCTATCGAGAACCCTCATCAAAAACATTCCCAAATCGCCTTCTTTCGGTTATCATAAACGGCATCGGTAAATAATATCAAAAAAGAACGATATATTGCCCTCATTAAAAGGGCCTCAGACGTATTGAAAGGCGGTCGACATGAACATCTTATTCTTCGAAAGACAGAAAAAAAGTCTTATTATCACCTTTGCTTCGTTTTTTTTTCTCATTGTCCTTCTCCCTTTCCGCGGCCCTTGCGCGGCCTCTGAAATACCGGGGCCTTCGGCGGTCATCAGGAACTTCGACGCCGCCCTGCTTGAGGCCATGAAAAAAGCGGAACAACTGGGATATGACGGCAGATACAGGGTCCTCGAACCGGTCATAAAAAAATCGTTTGCCCTTTCTTTTATGGCCATGCAATCGGTCGGCAGATATGGCAAGACCCTTAAGCCCGAAGAGCGTGAGTCGTTGGTGAGGAACTACACCGACTGGACGGTGGCCACTTACGCGGGACGCTTCGACGGCTATTCAGGGGAGAAATTCGAAGTCGTTTCAGAGAAAGGTCCCGTAGGGGGCATAGTCACTGTGACGAGTAAATTGATCAAGCAAAACAAAGAGGAGGTCGTTTTCCGTTACCTGCTGCGCAAAACAGAGGGCATGTGGCGGATAGTAGACATACAGATCTCGGGTGTCAGCCAGCTCGCCCTCACACGGGCGCAGTTCACAGGCGCCATCACACAAAAAGGATTCAGCGGCCTGATCTCCATGCTTACGGAAAAGATCAAAGGGCTTGAGAAGTCAGGGGAGAAAAAAGAATAACTGCCCCGCCAGAAGAGCTACCATATGTTCGAGCGTTCCTACGGGTCCTTTACGAGGAGCATCCACATGCCTGCCCAAGTCCATGCGGACAAGGCAAAGGTGAACTTTAAGGATGGCATCCTTGTGATAAAGGTCCCCAAGACCGCGGAGGCAAAGAAGAAACAACGGAAAATCGCCACTGATAACGCGAGACAGGCGGTCGTAGTGCAAAAGCTATGGCCGCCGCTGCATCCTAATAACGAAATCCCGCCTATCTCATAATCAATCGCAAGGAACGCTGGTTTTAGACGAGCATTACACGGCGCAAGCCGCGGTAGCTTACCTGAACCTGAGGGCCTTGACCCTCTTTTTTGCGGCCTCCCTCTTTTTGCGCTTCTCCTTTACAGAGGGCTTCTCGTAAAAACTCCGCTGCTTTATCTCCTTGAAAAGGCCCTCCTTCTGGAGCTGCCTCTTCAGGGATTTTAGCGCCTTTTCGACGTCATTACCGTAAACCTTTATATCCAAGGCCGCTTATCTCCTACCCCGGCCGAAACCGCCCTTGCCGCCACCACCACCACCATAGCCGCCTCTTCCACCACCGCCGCCGGGGCCTCCTCCAAAGCCGCGATGTTCCCTGGGCTGCTGGGGCTTAGCCTCGGCAACAGACAACGTTCTTTCCATAAAGGTAGCGCCGTTAAGAGCTTCTATAGCCTTGCGGGCATCGTCCTCCGTAGCCATCTCTACAAAGGCAAAGCCCTTCGGGTTTCCGGTATGCCTGTCAGTTATTATCTTCACCGATTCGACTTCCCCGCTCTGCGAAAAAAGCTCTTTGATGTCCTCTTCGCTTGCCTTAAACGAGATGTTGCCTACGTAAATCTTCTTTTCCATCTTCTTTCTCTCCTCTTCTTTCACGGGGAAATAAAAACCCCAGAGCTTCTAAAGTCTCCGAGGTCCTCATAACTCCAAAAGTTTCTGCTACTAGTATAGACTAAAAGTGGTCTGCCTGTAAACTATCGAAATATTCAACCCTTTCCCACTGAAAAAGCCTTTCCGACAAACCTGCCGATGCCGTAGTAATTGCGGCTGACCGGCGTAAATATCACGGGCCGGAGCTTTTCAATGTCGGGCACATCTGCCGCGCCAAGTACGGACTCCTCGGCCCTTACGTCCATTATCTCCCCGATAAACTGGGTGTGGCTGCCTATTTCAATGCTCTTAATCAGCCGGCATTCTATGATAAGAGGAAATTCCTCGATATAGGGGGCGTCGACACGTTCTCCCTTCACCGGCGTAAGTCCGCTTGCCTTGAATTTGTCCTCGTTCTTTCCCGAAACCATACCGAAATAATCGGCGGCCTTGATCTGGGCCTCTGACGGTATGTTTACGGTAAACGCATCTTTCTCAACAATATTGCCATACGTGTAAGTGGCCTTTCTTATGGAAACTGAAAGACATGGCGGGGTGGAACAGCATATCCCTCCCCACGAAGCAGTCATGGCGTTGGCCCTTCCCTCGCTGTCGTAAGTTCCGATAACCAAAACAGGCGTGGGGTATAACAAAGTCTTCGCACCTAACGATCTCTTCATAATAGCCCTCCGAATTTCATTTCTTGAAATTATAGCAGCGACGGGAGGTTTTATAAAGCTGACTATTGCGAAAATTATTCAAGGCTGGGCCGTTTCGAAAAACGCCGCCTTCTCGCGCTTCACTTCGTTCCCTGATTTGTCCCTGAATATAAGCTCGTCCGTTTCCAGTTCATATTCGGGCACGGAAGGGTCATGCCACCGGTCGAGGAAATACTGATAAAAAGGGTTGTAGAGACACCCCGGATTCCTCTGATGTCTGAATATATATTCCGGCAATCGCCGGACGTCAACCCCATGGTGGTAATGTCTCATGAAGACATAATCGCCGAGTATAGCGAGCTTGAAAAGGGGAATGTCCCGATAGAGCTTCAGCCGAATATCTTTCTGTACCTCCTTAAGGCCCTTGAGAAATTCAATGCTCTTGACAATCTGTTCCCTGAAGCTGTCAACGGTGATAGCATCAGACTGCATGCTCTTGGCGCGTGAGCCTGCTCCTTCACCTGAGGGATCAAGGAGCATGATCTTGGCTCCCCGGCACTTTTGTATCACCAGATGAAGGTCCCCCGAAGGTTCTACGAAGGTACTGAACCCCGTAGATCCGATGATCATCACATTTCTCGAAACACCCTGCCTCTCTTTCAGTTTCCTTATTCTGGAGCGGTCCAGAAGACCGCTAGCACGTCCCAGCGCATAGAGACCGGCCTCTTTTGCCATGCTCGACAGCCTTCTGTTTTTCAGGTTTTTCACGATGAAGTTGAATAGGAGGATAAGGAGGACCGCCGTTGCGATCTCTATGGAGATAAGGAACATCTTCTCGTTTTCTATCAGCGCCCAATATCCCAGGAACTTCTTCGCTGCAAACCTTGCCGTAAACGGCAGTGAGAGGGCGACCGCAGCGCTCAGTACAACAATGGCAATGTGATAAAGGACATGAGACAGATTTTTCAATCGTTGCACTTTAGCAGACCTCCGTAAGTAATTTTGAATTATGAGCGCTTATAAATCAGGACAGGACAATCAGGGCAGTGACGAGAAAAAAAGCGATATCGGAACTTACGGTTTCTCTTTTATCTGATATTTTTTCACAAAGCGCCGCCACAAGTTTTACCTCCCGGTCGCCCATGCTAAAAACCTTCTCTTTCGATTTTTCGAGGAGCTTCCTGTCATGTATCTTATCTTCAAGAACAGGGAGGATCTTGTAAACTTCCCCATTATGGGCAGTTTCACTGACCATCGGCAGGTTTCGCTCGGTCACCGCGCCAAAAGCCGGCGTCCCGCTTGCCGGTAGAAACGCTAAAGCCACAAAAAACGACAACATCAGGAAGTATCCCGAGGTCGAGACTATTTTATTTCTCATCGTTACCCCCTTTTTTGTCAGTCCTTACTACGGAGTATTCATCCCTATATAAGACCGCTGAGGCAGGGGTCTCCAGCATTATTTGTTGAAGAAAGTCTACCCCTAAAAGATTAAAAGGAGATTAAGAGAGGATTAAAATAATTTCATGGAATAATGAGTGGACTTTATTGTGTATGTTGCAGTTCGTTAAGACGTTTTATGAATCGCTCGTAGTTTTTCTTCGGACTTCCAGCCATGAAGATCCTGCTTCCCACACACACATAGTCGACGCCGATATCATAAAACATGCCGATATTGTCAGTTGACAGGCCCCCGTCGACCCCGATCGTCTTGTCGGGGAAGGTCTTTCGCGCCTCGGAAACCTTCATCACCGTTTCCGGCAAGAAAGCGCTCCCGTATCTGCCGGGAGATACCGTAAGAAAAAGGAGCGTATCAAAATGGCGGGCGGCCCCGCCTATCGCCTCAAGGCGTATTTTCTTTTATGAAAACACCAATAAATCCATATTTGGCAAGATGCTACTGGATTTTTGGCTTTCAAATGTAGCCATATAAATTAGCATTTTATACTTGACATAGCTATTGTTATACTCTATAATAGTAGCCATGCCATTAAAGAAGAAGCCACGTCCCCACCTCGAAATACAAACCTCCGGCAACAAGTGTTACGGGGTCATCCGCACCACATTCCGTGAGAAGGGCGAAATCAGACACACAACTCATGGGACCATCAAGGATATGAGCCTTGAACAATTAAAGCTCATACAGGCCGCCTTCAGAGGCGATGTGCTGGTAAGGGGTTCAGCCGACGCTCAAAAAGTTACAGAATCGAAGGAGTACGGCGCTTCCTATGCGGCATTGCAGTTGGCGAAGGAATTAGAGTTGGACAAAATGATCTATTCGAGATATTCCGAGCAGTGGGTTAAAGACTGTCTCGCCATGATAGTCGGCCGTCTGGTATATAGCGGCAGCAAGCTGGCGTTATCGCACAGATGGGAGGACACGGCACTATGGGAACTCTGCGGGATAGAAGGGGCGGTTGACGTAGATAAACAGTGCTATGGGCCTATGGATCGTCTTTTACAGAGGCAGGATGCGATCCAAATGACATTGGCGAAAAAGCATCTCCGAAACGGGGCGCTTGTACTTTACGATATAACCAGCAGCTATTTTGAAGGCGAGTATGAAGACAGTGAGATCGTTAAATTCGGATATAACCGTGACGGTAAGCGGGGGCATGAACAGATGGTGATAGGGCTGCTTTGCAGTCCTGATGGCTGCCCTGTGGGTGTGGAAGTTTTCCCTGGAAATACGCAGGATGCCCAAACGGTCCTCGATAAGATAGCTGAGGTGCAGAAAAGATACGGGATACAGGAGATAATTTTTGTTGGGGATCGCGGAATGGTCACTCATGCCAATTACGAGAAGGTTAAAGATGTGAAAGGGCTCAATACAGTATCGGCATTAACTCACCGTCAGATAAACGAGCTTTTGCAACGCAAGGTGATCCAGGTGGACATGTTTGATGAAAAGGAGATTGTTGAAGTAGTGGATCCCCAAGACCCGGCACGGCGATACTGTTTATGCCGTAATCCAAAAACCGCAACGAGGGAAGCAACTACACGCAAAGGCTTGCTTGAGGTCACCAGAAAAGCATTAGACAGGATAGCCCAATCAAAACGGAAGTCGACAACCGAGAAGATAGCGGCAAGAGTAGGAAAGATTTTTGGAAAGACAAAGACAGAGAAATTCGTAGAGTGGGCAGTACAGGATGGGCATCTCACCTGGAAATTCAAAACAGATAAGATCGAGGCTGAGGAATTGATTGACGGCTGTTATATAATTGCCTCCGATGTTCCTGCCGGGCTGATGGCAAAACAGGAAATAGTTGCGGCATATAAAAAGCTCGCGCTTGTAGAACAGGCTTTTCGTAACCTAAAAAGCGTACAACTTGAAGTGCGGCCCGTTTATCACAAAACAGATGAGCGAATCCGCTGTCATGTGTTTATTTGCATACTTGCCTATTACTTGCAGTGGCATATGAACCAGAGGCTGAAACCTCTGTTTCAGTCTGACGGCAAGAATAAAAACCGTAAGTGGACATTTGAGTATGTGATTGAGAGATTAAAGAGCATAAGAAGACAGACACTTCAAATGCAGGGGGCTTCGTGCAGAATAGTTTGCACTCCCGATAACAATCAGCAAAAGATTCTCGATCTGCTTAAGGTAAAATTGTAGCCATTTTCTTGAAATCGGAAATCGCCCACGAATCATTGCAGCATATGGAGTTCCTCGCAGTTTTAAAAAAGAAGATACGTCAAGGGCAGTCTCCGGCCGCGCCGCCAGTCCGGCCGAAAGGCCCATCCGCTTTATTTCGATCGCCAGGTCGTGATGGTCAACTCTGGCTTCGAAATGGAATATGATCTTTCTAAGCCCTGGATGGCGCAATCTTTTTACGATATCGGCAGGGTCCATGACCATCAGATGCATCTCGAAGGCAAGAGGGGTAGTGAGCATGTTGATCGACTCGGGCGGAAAACTCATAGTATCTACGAACACGCCGTCCATCACGTCTATCTGGACATATTCGGCAAAGTCCTCGGCCTGCCGCATCCTCAGGACAAAATCGTCGCGGTCTTCGGCGAGAACTGAAGGGACGATCTTCATCTTCCTTTTTCTTCTTTTTCCCTCAGAAGCGACCCTGCACTGGAATCCGCCAAATAGAGGAGGCTCCCCTTTTCAGGGGCGACAAGCAAAGCCGGAAGTGAACGGTCGCTGCCCTGCGACACCTCTCTGAGCACCTTCGCCTTCTCTTTCCCCGTCACAAGAAATATCACATTCCTCGCCTTGTTCAGGACGGGCAGCGTCAGTGTTATCCGGTTGTGCATCCGTCCGGCAAGAATCACAGCGGTAACAAGTCGCTTTTTTTCCTTCACCGCCGTGTTTCCGGGAAAAAGAGACGCGGTATGACCGTCAGTCCCGATGCCTAAAATGATGAGATCAAACTCCGGTATGCCGTCTCCGAAAAATAACGCGACCTCTCTCTCATAGCGTAATGCCGCCGACATAGGGTCAGGAAGGTCGGTCGGGATGGAATGGATATTCCCTGCAGGTACGCCTGCATTGTCCAAAAGCGTCTCCTTTATCATCCGGTAGTTGCTGTCCGCATCGGTATCGGAAACAAAACGCTCATCCGCGAAAAAAATATGGGTTTTGTTCCACGGTGCGCCCTCTCCCGGCTCCGCCGCAAGCTTACGGTAAAAAGGGGCGGGCGTCTTCCCGCCCGAAAGAGCGACCGCAAAGAATCCCCTTTTCTTAATGGCCCCCGATGCTATCTCACGCCACCTCGCGGTAAAAAAATCGGCCATCTTCCCGGTATCGCCAAAGACAAAGGTCTGACGGGAACTATTCACCGGATCAGTGAATTCCAGTCCTGAGAAAATTTCTCCATCCCTTTCACCGTCAGGTCGTGGCTGATATCGAAACCGCGCCAGTCTTTCCCCAGGTCGATATGTGTGTAAGGTATCTCCTTCAGATCCTTGGAATCATACACGTACTCTCCACCCGGCACAGGAAGCCCCCTGCCCGCCCATTCCTTCAATATTTCAAAAGGCGCGGTGATGATGTCCGAACCGAGCTTCAGGGCATACAGAAAGTGGTCTATAGTCCTTACGCTGGCAGTCAGCACTTCCACATGACCGTCCCCTTCCCGGTACATCCTCATCACGTTTGCGATAACGTCCATCCCGTTTTCACCCCGGTCGTCCAGTCTGCCGACAAAGGGAGAGACGAATACGTCCCCTTTTTTCGCGCCGCGCGTTGCTGCGTAAACCGCGGCTGCCTGTTCCTGTGAAAAACAGAGTGTGAGGTTCACCCGCATCCCCTCCCTGATCGCCTGCCCTGCCGCCTTCAACCCTTCCGTGGTCGTGGGGAATTTTACATGTGCGTTTGGGATCCAGGAAAACATCTCCTTCGCCTTCTTCATCATTTCTTCCGCTTTCGTAGAGAGGTCTGCGTACACCTCGACCGAGACCGAGCCAAGAGGGATCATCGACGATATTTTTTTTACGACGTCCCGATAAAAATCGTATACCTCTTTCTCCGTGAACTTGCCCCCGTGCTCGATATGTCCGCGGGCGCCGGGATTTTTTGAGATAAGGGTGGGGTTCGTGGTCTGTCCGTCAAGAAACCCGATCAGCCGGATTATCTCCTTTGTCTCCTCCTGGTTGCCGCTATCTAGGAATATTCGCGTCTTTAGGTTCTGCGGTCTCATATAAGCTCCTTTACTCTTTTAATGATCTCACTCTTCGATATCCCCTCATAATCCAAAAGTTCTCCCGGCCTGCCGCTTTTTGGCATCTTTTGCACACAAAGCGAATGGACCGGGACGTCGATGTCCGCCATGAGACTTCTTACGGTCTCGCCGATGCCGCCTTCGGAGAAATGGTCTTCGACTGTGATAAATGCCTGGGCCACATTTGCGGCTTTTCTGAGCGTCTCTTTGTCGGCCGGCTTGATGCTGTAAAGGTCGATCACCCGGATGAAGACGCCTTCTTTTTTGAGCTCCTCATACGCGGCAAGGGCCTCGTGGACGGTGATTCCCGCAGCGACGACTGCGACCGCGTCCCTGTCGCTTTGCTTGAGGACCTTGGAGCCGCCGATCGGAAACTCCTCGTTGGCCTTGTAGATGATCGGGGTGTCCATTCTCGTTGTCCGGATATATACATTGCCTTTGTGCTTGGCGGCTTCTTCCACGATCTTTTCGGTCGATATCGCGTCTGACGGATACAATACTATGCCTCCCAAAAGCGTCCTGAACATCGCGATGTCCTCAAGCCCCATCTGGGACGGCCCGTCTTCACCGATCGAAACGCCCGCGTGGGAACCGCAGAACTTGATATTCGTGTCCGAATACTGGCTCATACGTATCTGGTCAAACGCCCTTGTCATAAAGGCCGCAAAACTCGAAACAAAGGGGATTTTTCCCCTCCGCGAAATCCCGATGGCGGCACCCGCCATATTTTGCTCGGCTATGTACATCTCGAAAAACCTGTCCGGATACCTTTCTTTAAAAATATCGGCATAGGTAGAATTGCTCACCTCACCGTCCAAGACAACCATATCCGGGAATTTGGGAAACAAACGGGCAAGCGCATTGCCGTAAGCCTTTCTCGTGGCAACAGGTTTGTCGGCAAGATAAAGGATCTTCTGGGCAGGTTGAGACTGCCCCGCAGGCAGTCTCAGGTTCTCGGGTGCCGTGATCTCTCCCCGCACTGATTTATCGATTTCTCCCAATTCATCGAGTGCCTGTTTCAGCTGGTCCTTATTGAGAACCTTCCCGTGCCATCCGTTTTTGTCTTCGATGAACGAAACACCCTTGCCCTTGATCGTCCTGGCGATGATCATGACCGGACGCCCCTCGATCTCAGAAGCCTTCCGGTATGCCCCGAGTATCTCCTCCGTATTGTGTCCGTCAATCACGATGGTTTCCCACCCAAATGACGATACGCGTTTTTCATAAGCGCCCAGGTCATGACCGTACATCGTCTCACCACGCTGCCCGAGTCGGTTGACGTCTATTATGCCTATGAGATTGTCCAGCTTGTAGTGCTCGGCAATCTGGAGCGCCTCCCACTGCGAACCTTCCGCCATCTCGCTGTCGCCCAGGAGCACATAAGTCCGGTAAGGCAGTTTGTCGATATACTTAGCGTTTAAGGCCATTCCCAACCCGATCGGAAGCCCTTGTCCCAATGAGCCTGTTGCTGCCTCGGCATATCTGAATGCCGGTGTAGGATGACCCTCGAGGGGACTTCCGAATTTTCTCAGCGTCATTAATTCCTCTTCAGAGACCCTGCCGGCAGCCGCCCATAAAGCATAAAGGAGCGGAGAGGCATGGCCCTTCGAAAAAATGAGACGGTCGTTATTGGGATGTTCCGGATGGTCGGGGTCAAACCGGAAGGCCCCTCCGAACAAAAGACACGTCATCAGATCGGTTGCGGACAACGACGACGTGGGATGGCCAGAACCGGCCTCCGTGGTTGATACGAGAATGTAGTAGCGGATCAACTTCGCGAGCCTCGTCAGTTGTTCACCGTCGGCCATATCTCCCCCTTATTTACTGCAAGGATTTAACGATTCGATACGTCGAAGGACGTCTAGTCTCATTGTAACAATCAATACACTGATGTCAACAACAACCTTGGCAACAACCTTGGCTTGGATTTAAGGCAGGCTATTGCGGCCTGTCATGGCCGACATGACCAAAGATCTCCTCTGTCCGTCTGACAGATCGTCGGAGTTTTTTACGCTACTTTAGACGGTTCGAAAGACTCTACCTTATCGCCCTTAATTTTCTTGCCTCTTTTATGTTAACCACTTTTTTCTTTCCCGCTGCCTTTTCCACCGGCTTTTTATGAAGCTTCGCCCGCTCGATGCTTTGCTTCAGGGCCGTCATGATGTCTACCACCGGCTTTTCTTCCTCCTCCACCTTGACTATCTCTTTCCCTGCGACCTTCGCGTCGATGATCGCCCTGAGGGCATCGTGGTACTTATCGGTCAGATCAATCTTGTCAATCGATGTACTCATCGAATCTACAAGGCTGTGGGCAAGCTTGAGTTCCTCTTTGTCTATGGGCTTTCTTTCAAGCTGCGGGATACCGGTTACGCTTCTGATCTCTCCCGGCGACCGGAGTTTATATAACGCAATGGCATTGCCGTATGGTGCAATCATCACCACATCTTCGCGTTCGTGTAACACAACTTTCCCGATTCCCACCTTCCCTGTCTCCTTTAACGTAGCAGCCAGAAGGGAGTAAGCCTTTACCGCAACGGGCCCGTCAGGACCTGCGTAATACGGCGACTCATACAGCGCCGGAGACACTTCCTTTGCATCGATGAAACCGCCGATGTCTATGATCTTTGTGCTTTTGAGGTTGATTTTTTCGAGGTCTTCTTTTTCCACGATTACGTACTGCTCAGGCTCATATTTGTACCCTTTAACGATCTCCTCGGCGGACAGGACCCTGCCGCACTTTTTGCATTTCTTGTCATAACCGACAGGACCATGATCGGACTTATGGAGCAGATGAAAGTCTATTTTTTGTTCGGTATCGACGGCATTATAAATGAGTACCGGTATTGTTACGAGAGAGAAACGTATATGGCCTTTCCAGATCGCCTTCATATCCCACCTCCGCATACTGCCAAGCGCTTCTATAGCGCCTCTTAATCTATTATACCCCCTCTGTAGCACTTTTTCAGGGGCCGGCAGGTTTAAAGACCCATGGAACATAAAGGGAATTAAGTCATCTTATCCGGAATAATGGATTACACCGACACCCATTTAGAGGACAAACACAATTCGCCTTATTGCAATAACGAAGAATTATGAGGGGACTACTCATAACGCCAGGCATATGACCCTTTTTTCATGCAGGCTTGATGTTCTGGTTCATTCGGAAGAGGTTCGTCGGGTCGTACTTCTTCTTGAGATCTACCAGCCGACTGTACGTTGCACCGTAAGCGAACGCGATGCGGTTTGTCTCGTCTTGAGTCTCGGATCTGTATCCGGGCGTCTTTGACGCGGCTGAATAAAATTAATAAATGAAAGAGCACTTTCTTCGAGACGTTCTCTTGACATGGTGAGTGTGATTTGATAGTGTTTGATTGAGAGAGGCGAAAGATGTGGATCATCCTAAGAGGGACCGCTACAATCGGCGTCATCCTTTTGTTCGCATCTCTTGCATTCCCAGCTCCGCCGTTGCCGGAATCCATCCAAAGGGAGTATAACAGATATTTTTCCTCTTTTGCATGCCAGGCATGCCATGAAAAGATTGTATATCAGCATGCACAATCTTATCATGCTCAATCTTTTTCGGACCCTGTTTTCAAGGGTCAATACTTTAAAGAACTTTTGCCTGAAGCCAAGAAAGATCCGGAACTTTACGAGGAAGCAAAAACCTGCATAACTTGCCATTCCCCGATAGATTTTATCGTTCTGAATGGGCGCATATTTTCAGAAGACCAGGTTAACCCGAATTGGTCCGGAGTCGGGTGTGCCTTCTGTCACACCATAACGGGATATGATGGCGAGTCGCCTGGAAACGGCAATTACATCTCGAAACCCTTTCGGGAACGTGCCTTGGGACCCTTTGAAGAAAAAAAAGGCTGGCATCACGCCTATTCGGAGCTGCATACGAAAAGTGAATTTTGCGGGATCTGTCATAACGGGTTCAACCGCTATGGTCTCGAAACTAAATCTACCTTTACAGAATGGAAGAATAGCATATACGCTGAAAAAAAAATTCAGTGCCAGGACTGTCACATGAACACCATCGGGTTTCTTACGGAAGGGAAACCTGTTTATGAACAGGGGTGCGCAGTTAGTCCCTACAGTTCTATTGTTAGGGCGCCCTACCGGCCAAGACTTTATACACACCGTTTCCCTGGGGCGCATTCCAAAACTCAGATTTCGGGGTCTGGGGGAATCACACTGCATATAGAAACAGAAAAGCCTGTTGTGTCGCCAGGTGATGAAGTGAAAATTTATATTTTTATTGACAACTCAAAAACCGGACATAAAATGCCGTCAGGGAGCGCAGACCTCAGGCAATTATGGCTGCAGCTCGAAGCCTATGACGGATATAAGACAATACCCATTCCCGCCCCGTCGATGGGGGCCGACACATACGACGTCACCGGTAAAGGACCATTCGATCAGGAGATCCTGGGAGAGGATATCCCGAAGGGAACCAGAATCTATCGGGCAATCTTGGTCGATAAAGCAGATATACAGACCCTGTCTTCATACAATGCAGTGAGAATCATATTCGATAACAGATTGAATGCATCGGAACTACGGAAAGAAACGTATTATTTTAAAGTTCCGAAAAATGTCAAAAATAAAATAACCCTGAGGGCCAGTCTGAATTATCTTCCTTATCCCAGCTCTTTTTCTCGAAGGTTTGGACTGCCAACACCTGAATTATTTAAAATTACTTTCACAAGTAAAGAGTTACCCCTAAAGTGAGGAACTTGCAGCCTCACCGTTTGTACCGTGTAATGCAATAAAGAGTTCCATGCGTCGCGTGTCGATAACAGGAAGACATCGAGACTGAACCTGAGGGTATCTGACAAGTCTTAATCTTCCATATGTGTCACTCAGCCAGATCCGGCCGGAGCCTGAGAAACACCGGCTCGCGAAGCATCCCGTCTTTTGTCACTGAAGCAAACTGCACCTCGCAGATCGCCCTGGGCTCTATCCACACAGTCTGTGCATCGTCAACCGGTTTTTCTTTGACCGGTCTTTTTACATGCTTAATATTTTTCAATTGGGCGAATGTCTCTTTCATCGACTTACTATCAAATCCAGTCCCGACCTTGCCCACATACCGAAATGTACCGCCTTCACGCCGGGCAAGCTGTAGCGCCCCAAACATATCCTCGCGGTCTCCCTTGCCTTTTGTATACCCTACAATGACACACTCCGTCGTCTGCCGTTTCTTTATCTTCACCCACGCAGCACTTCTCGTGCCGGGATGATAGGCGCTGTTTTTCTCTTTTGCCATTATCCCCTCGAGTCCCATTTTCACCGCGGCCTTGAATAACTCTTCCCCTTCGTTAACCGCCTCACTCACCCGATAGGGCGTATCACGCCTGATAACGTCCTCAAGCCATTGCCGTCTTCGAACGAGCGGCTCATTTATAATCGGCCGGCCGTCTAAGTAGAGACAATCAAAGACATAGCAGACAGCAGGATATTTGACCCTCGCACGTTCAACCGCGCCTTCGCCTTTTTGCTGAATCCTGTGTATCACGTTTTGAAAGACGGGCTTTCCGTCATCGTCAAGACAGACGATCTCGGCGTCGAACAATGCAGAAGTCGCTCTGAATGCCCGATCGGGCAGAAGGAGTTCAGGGAACCTGGAGGTTATGTCGAGGCGGTTACGGCTGTGGATTCTTATCTCGCCTTCGTCCACCGCGATCAACGCGCGGATGCCGTCCCATTTGACTTCATAGAGACAGTCTTTATGGCTTGGCACCTCAGCTGCCGTCTGAGAAAGCATCGGCTCGATCGGATCACGAAGCCAATCGACCTGCGGCCTGTCGACTCTGCTGATCAGCCATTCTTTTTCTCCGCTTGGGTGCATACTGTACTCTGCGTTTATTTCGCTGCCTTCGAGCCGGAAGTGAAATCCTTTTTTTTCTCTTTCGTGATTTCGTATCTGCCGCGTCCGTAGATCCACATCTCCCCTGCGCCATATTGCCCCTTGGGAATCGTTCCTTCGAAGTTTATGTAGTCCAGGGGATGGTCTTCGGTAGATACCGCAAGCCGCATGATGCCCGGTCTTGGAGGAAGCCCTTTCGGGACCGCCCAGGACTTTAAGACCCCCCCCTTCTCAAGCCTGAGATCATAATGAAGACGGGTTGCGTGGTGCCTGTGGAGCACAAATACATCTCCCTTCCCGACCGACATCAAAGGCAAAGGTTCAGGGGTCTTAAGAAAACTCCTCTTTCTTGCGTATACACTCAGCATTTCAGGGGTCTTCTGTTTCAGAGGCGGCCCAACTTTCCTCCTGCCCGCCTTCTTCTCCGTATGAAGGCCGACCGCATATGCCGCAATCCCTTCCCATGCATCGCCGTTACGTATTACGTAGTCCGGAACAGCCCGCAGGGTAAAATCAGCGGAACTGCCGATGTCCCCCAACTCCTCCCATCGAAGTGGCATAGACACAGGGGCCCCCGGAAGACCGCGCACGCTGTATGCCGACACAATCGTCTGATACGGCCGGTTTCGATAGATGTCCACAAGCACCTTCCCTTTGCGCGCCTCTTTCTTGACGATCAGCGTAGTCGAACCGCCATGTGCTTCGACAAACGGTTTTGCCACTTCCTTTGCCGTCTCAAAGACCTTGTCGAATGTCCATTTCGGTTCGATGGGGACAACTATGTGAAGACCTTTTCTCCCGGTCGTCTTTACAAAGGGGTGATAGCCGAAGTTTTCGATATGCTCTTTCATCCCTACAGCGATCGCCACGAGATCGGCGAACTTATACTTTTCGGGTGGGTCAAGATCAAAAACGAAGTAGTCGGGTTTATCGAAATGGGGCGAGCGGCAATGCATCTGATGAAGCTCGATGCATGCAAGGTTTGCGAGCCAAACCAAAGAGGCTTCCTCGGTTGCGATAACGTAATCGACCTTTTCCTCTCGTTCGGACCCAAGAACTATATGCTCTATCCACTCGGGCGCCCATTCGGGCCTGTTCTTCTGAAAAAACCTTTCGCCGTCAATGCCGTCGGGGTAGCGTACGAGCGAAAGCGGGCGACCCTTTGAATGCGAAAGTATTGTCGGGGCGACCTTCAGATAATATTCGATCAGCTCCGCCTTGAGGATATGGTCGTCGGGGTAGAGAACCTTTTCCAGATTCGAAAGTTCGATCTTTCGCTTACCAACCTGGGCTATTTGAGATGTCCTAGGCATTGATGCAAGATACCCACTATTTTCTCTTCTTGTCTTTCTTCACCTTTGATTCGGCAAGTTCCTGAAAACGCATCGCCATTTCCGGCCCTTTGGCTTCTTCCTCATGTTTAAAAAAAACGAATGCCCTCTCCCATTTTTGCGAAAGAACTCTTTCCATCCACTGTGACAGATCGGCATCCGTGTAATCGGAACGGCGCAGGCGCACGTATCCCCAAGATGCCGTGCCGATGATCTCGTTTGCCGGCTCCTCATCGGTATCTGCGATACAGAGGCTGAATCCCTTTTCGCGGAGGAGGGCCGGGATTTCAACATCGAGCCAGGATGGGCTTCTGAACTCGAAGGCACAGGACATATTGCCGGGAATCAGGGAGAGGAATGCCTCGAGCGCCGGACGGTCTGCACGGAAACTCCCGGGAAACTGGAACAGGACCGGACCCAGTTTCCTCTTGAGAACCAATAGGGTTCTGAATAGGTACCCGGTCTCCTCCCCCACATTTCTCAGCCGCTTCAGATGAGTAATGACCTGGGGCGCCTTGAGCGCAAAGACGAAGTCGTCGGGAACCTGTTCTGCCCAGGATGCAAGGACTCCCTCTGCGGGCATGTGATAAAAAGTATTATTGATCTCTACCGCATTGAGGCGCTCCGAATAGACGCGAAGCATCTCCTTCGGCAAAATCTTGTCAGGATAGAATTTCCCTTTCCATTCCTTGTACCCAAACCCGCTCGTACCGATATAGAGTTTCATGTTTCAGGTCCTTTGGCATTGCGCTAAAGCGGCAGTTGCAGGGACTTTATCAATCCACGGCAAGCCTTCATTGGTCAAATGCTATCAAGCCCTATACGATAAGTCAACGAGGTGGGGCAAAGTTCACTCGTGTTCGATTACGGTTGAATTGTACTATGAAATATTAAGTTTTAGTCGCTGTTTTGGCGTGGCCCATCGTCATCCTCATGACTTCCCCGGCAATCCCGTCGAGGGGGAGAATTTTGGATACTCCTCCACGTTTAATGGCTTCGTGGGGCATGCCGAATACCACAGAAGTGGCCTCGTCCTGGGCTATGGTATATGCGCCGGCATTCTTCATCTCGAGCAATCCTTTTGCGCCGTCATCTCCCATACCGGTCATAATAACTCCCACTGCATTTTGGCCCGCATACCGTGCGGCGGAACGGAACAGGACATCTACGGAGGGCCGGTGGCGGCTGACCAGGGGGCCGTCCTTCACTTCGACGTAATACCTCGTGCCGCTCCGCTTGAGCAGTGTATGACGATTCCCGGGGGCGATAAGGGCCCTCCCCCTTATCACCGTATCGTTATTTTCCGCCTCTTTTACCGAAACCCTGCAGAGGCTGTCAAGCCGCTTCGCAAAGGCAGCGGTAAAATTCTCTGGCATATGCTGAACGACAACAATACCTGGCGCATCCAGCGGCACCGCCTCAAGAAAGATCCTGAGCGCCTCTGTCCCACCGGTTGATGCACCCAGCAAAACGACTTTTTCCGTTGTCTGGATTATTGAGTATGCCCGGGGTTTAGGGATGACGGCATCTGCGGTGAGTTTCGGAGTTGCCTGAAATGGTTTGGCCGGGATCGGCCTGATCCTCGCAATTGCGGCAGCCTTCACGGCATCGCATATGCGAACCTTTGCCTCATTCAGAAATTCCTTTGTTCCAAGGCGGGGCTTCAGGATGATCTCGATCGCTCCGTATTCAAGGGCCTTCAGTGTCGTCTCTGCTCCCTTCTCTGTCAGGCTCGAACAGACCACTACCGGGATAGGATGCTGGGACATGACCTTGTGGAGGAACGTGATGCCGTCCATCCGGGGCATTTCGATATCAAGGGTGATGACATCAGGGACTTCCAGACGCATCTTCTCGGCCGCGATGAAAGGGTCCGGCGCAGTCGCCATGACTTCTATCCGGGGATCAGAGGAGAGGATTTCAGAAAGTGTCCGACGGACCACTGCCGAATCGTCCACGATAAGCACCTTGACCTTTTTTCTCATCTACCGATTCCTGTTGTTGTAGTTTTTCAGGCGCTTCAGGAAGACTTCGCCCGTATGGGTGAAAAAAACCAGCTTGCGTCCAAAGGAGTCACCCACATCCGCGGCAACAACCCGCATCTTTTCCCTGCCGATGACATGCAGCGTGGTCTTCACATTCTGGCCCCCTATGCTGTTACTGCTCTTTGACCTCAGCGTATCAGCGCCGCCGAATATCTTTATTTCAATTTCATCATTCGTGATACCGTACTTCCTAAACCTTTCGAGCATATATCTTATGGAGCAGTCCATGAACTTGAAGGCCTCGATGCAGGGTTCGTAGCATTCTTCTCCGGTCCGGCAACTGGGCAATGTCCCGTGACAGATTGCGCCTGCCCGCAAGCGTGGATTGAACATCGTCACTGATACGCATGAGCCGAGCACGGTGATTACCCTCTTCGCTCTCTTGGTAATGCAGATTTCTCCGGGATGGAGATAGACCGTGTCAAGGACCGGGTCCTTTAGCAGGCTCATAAGGGCTTCCTGTAGACCATGGGACCCACAGAAACCAATGGAACACACAATCCGCTCAACGTCTCAGAATGTCCCATAAAAAGGTATCCCCCGGGTATCAGATGATTGTATAACCTGTTTACCAGCTTCTCCTGTGTCGGCCTGTCGAAGTAAATGATCACGTTTCGGCAGAAGATGATATCCATGGGCTCCCTCATCCCGAAATCCTCATCCATGAAGTTCAGCCTGCGAAACCGGACCTGAGACCTTAGCTCAGGTACAATCCTAACGAGTCCCTGGCCCCTGTCCCTGCTTCTCAGGAGATACTTTTTCTTTAATTCCGCGGGCACTGTCTCAGCCTTCTCCTGTTTATAGATCCCGCGTATCGCCCTGTCCAGAACTTTTGTCGAAATGTCCGTGGCAAGGACTAAGAAATGAAAGGCAGGTCTTCTTTCCCTGAATTCATTAAGGACCATCGCAAGGGTATACGGCTCCTCTCCCGTAGAGCATCCCGCAGACCATACCGCCAGTTTCCTGCTGATGCCGGAGCCGTGGGTTTTCATTAACCCGGGAAGCGCGGTCTCGACCAGATAATCAAAATGCCTCGGCTCCCTGAAGAAATCGGTCTTGTTGGTCGTCACCGCATCGATCATGGGTATCAGCTCGCGTCCCATGCCTTCCTTGCTGAAAAGATAATCGCAGTACTGGCGGAATGAGTCCATGCCGAGTTCCCTCAGCCTCTTCCGCACCCGCGCCTCAAGCATGATCTTCTTCGATGCAGGCATCTTGATGCCGCATTTTGCATATACAAGCCCGCTCAGGCGAAGGAAATCTCTTTCGCAAAGCACCGTCTGCATTACCGCCCTTTGTTGATGGGTCTTATACTCCACCGCTATTTCCATTTCCTATCACTCACCATAGGCCCCGCAGTCAGTTTGAAGGTCGGATATTGCGCAGCCGTTATTGTCCCTTCGTCTGCTGCATCTCTTCCGCCATTGCCCCTGGTCATCATTTCGCCCTCCATGCGCCTGTGGGCAAAGCCAGGCACTATTGCTCCCCCTTTACTGCTGCAGTTGCCTGTTCGGCCTGCACCAGGGCAAGTTCCTCCGTCGAGAATACCTTATCGATATCCAGGATGATGATGAAATGCGCATCCCTTTTCCCCATGCCTTTTATGAACTCCGTATTCAGCTTTGTCCCTATCCTCGGCGCCGGTTCGATATGGTCTGCGTCAAGGTCCAACACCTCCTGCACCGAATCCGCCAGCGTGCCGAGAATGATGCTCTCTCCGTCCACCATCACCTCAACGATGATGATGCAGGTATTCACCGTCTTCTCGGTCCTGGTCATCCTGAACTTCAGCCTCATGTCCACCACAGGCACTACACTGCCGCGAAGGTTAATTACCCCGCGCATGAACTCGGGGGTCCGGGGCACCTTCGTGATCGTCGTAAAATCCAGGACCTCCCGGACCTTCGAGATGTCCAGCGCGAAGACTTCGTCCTCAAGCTTGAACGTCAGATATTGCGTTGTCTCCGATATTCCTGTTACGCCCATATCATCCCCCTTAGAACTTCTCGAATTCGTCGTCCGCTGCATCTCTTCCGCCATTGCCCATATCCAGTACTACGCCGGCCCTCTTTGCCACAGTCTCTACTCGGGCGGCCATCGCCCTCTGCGCCTTTTCCCCTGCATGCCGAAAACGGGCGAACTTCGCCCTGTGGACCGCTTTCGGAGCAGACTCCGTCACAACAGTCCCTGTTCCGGAGTCATCGGCCACCTTGAAAAATTCCACTGCACTCTGCAGATGCTCTGACTGGGACGCGAGTTCTTCCGCAGTGGAAGACATCTCTTCTGCCGAGCCTGCATTCTGCTGCACTATCTGGTCGAGCTGCTGGATGGCCTTGTTGATCTGCTCCGCTCCGCTGTTTTGCTCCCCGCTGGCCGCGTTGATCTCCTGCACCAGTTCCGCAGTCTTCTGGATATCGGGCACCAGTTTCGCCAGCATCTCCCCGGCCCTCTCCGCCACTTGGACGCTTGAGGAGGACAACTGGCTGATCTCTGCCGCTGCTGCCTGACTCCTCTCCGCAAGTTTCCTCACCTCGGCGGCCACCACCGCAAACCCTTTGCCGTGCTCCCCCGCCCGGGCTGCCTCTATCGCCGCGTTTAAGGCCAGCAGGTTCGTTTGACGCGCGATCTCTTCGATGATCGATATCTTCCCGGCGATGTCTTTCATGGCGGCCACGGTCTCGGCTACCGCTCTTGCCGCTCTCCTTTGCGTCATTGGCCGACTTCAGCGCTATCTTTTCTGTCTGCTGCGCGTTGTCCGCATTCTGGCGTATGTTCGATACCATCTGTTCCATCGAAGAAGAAACCTCTTCCACTGAGCTCGCCTGCTCTGACGCACCCTGGGACATCTCTTCGGAACCGGAACTCATCTGCTGGCTCCCCGAGGCCACATTTTCCGCCGCGGACTTTACGTCCGCAATCACTTCCTTAAGCTTTTCAGCCATTTTCTGCATATCGGCATAAATGCCACCAAGGGTGCCTTTAGATTGGAAGTGGACGGTCAGGTTGCCGTCTGCGATCTTCCTGGCAATACCGGCTAGGATGTGAGGTTCGGCCCCCAAAACCCGCGTTACGCTACGCGCAATGAAAATACTCACCAGGAGGGAAAGTACAACAGCCACTACCAGCACTGTTGCCATGGCTGAGATTACCCGGCCGAAGGTCGTCATAGCACTCCCGTACGTATTTTCGCTCATCTTTTTCTCAAGGTTCAGGAGCTCATCCATGACCTTTTCGAGAACCTGGAATTTTTCGTCTGCCGTCCCCATGAACATGGTCGCGAAATTCAGATCCGACGACGAAAGGTCGACGGCGGATTGGATCGCTTTTTGATATTCAAGGAGATCATTGAAAATAGACTCGTAAATCTTTTTCTCATCCGCTTTGACCGAAGGCGATGCGATGCTGCCCTTGATGCTCTCCACGGACCGCTCAAGAATTGCCAGCTGCTCTTTGCCGAGGGCATCGATCTTGGCACGGTCATACCGGGCAACCTCCCAGCTCAGAAGTCGATAGGTGCTCATATGTACGCCGGTCAGGTCCCTCACAAGGATTGCGCTGGTCTGATAGTTCTTAAACCGGTTATTATAGATGTCGTTCAGCGCCCGCTTCTGAGTTGTCAGTCCGAGATAGGACGAACCACCGAACAAGAGCAGGAATCCGATGATGAGGGTCGGCGCTATCAAGATCTTTGCCGCCATACTGAGATTCTGCAATCTTATTTTCATATCCATATCACTTCTCCTTTCCTCTTTTTCAGCGGGAGAAAAAGGAGAACGACCATCGGCCGTCCTCCCTCCCGATGCAACAACTACTCAAAGTAGATACCGGCCCCTACGATGAAATCCCCAAACCGTTCGACATATGCACGTTTGTGCTCGATTTTTTTGCTGAGCGGATCGGTAAATTTGTAATCCTGCCATCCCGAGCCCTTTGACTTCGCGATCTCGACACGCTCCTTTACAAAATATTTTCCGTCCGCGTCCTTCATCTCGATGAGCTCTTTGCCGATCATCTTCGGGTTCTGCCCATGGGCCACACATTTCCCTTTTATATCATAGACAAAGATGTAGAGATCCCTGTCGGTAAACTTCCCTTTGGGATTATTGATCTCGGCAAATGTGGTATCCTTCCCATTGGTCTTCATCGACGCGACTGCCTTCTTCACCAGCGCCTCCGCTTCAGCAGCTGTCCCGTGCTTTGCCTTTTCGGAACCTGAAACAATGCCTGCCAGCGCTAACAACAAAAGCATAACCATCCCGCTCATAACCAGCCTTTTCATTGTTCTTCCTCCTCGTTGAAAAATATAATACGCCGGACAAAGCCCGGCGTTAACTCCCTGTGCCTTTGCTTGCGCCTTCTTCCTGTTCGGCCTGCACCAGGGCAAGTTCCTCCGTCGAGAATACCTTATCGATATCCAGGATGATGATGAAATGCGCATCCCTTTTCCCCATGCCTTTTATGAACTCCGTATTCAGCTTTGTCCCTATCCTCGGCGCCGGTTCGATATGGTCTGCGTCAAGGTCCAACACCTCCTGCACCGAATCCGCCAGCGTGCCGAGAATGATGCTCTCTCCGTCCACCATCACCTCAACGATGATGATGCAGGTATTCACCGTCTTCTCGGTCCTGGTCATCCTGAACTTCAGCCTCATGTCCACCACAGGCACTACACTGCCGCGAAGGTTAATTACCCCGCGCATGAACTCGGGGGTCCGGGGCACCTTCGTGATCGTCGTAAAATCCAGGACCTCCCGGACCTTCGAGATGTCCAGCGCGAAGACTTCGTCCTCAAGCTTGAACGTCAGATATTGCGTTGTCTCCGATATTCCTGTTACGCCCATATCATCCCCCTTAGAACTTCTCGAATTCGTCGTCCGCTGCATCTCTTCCGCCATTGCCCATATCCAGTACTACGCCGGCCCTCTTTGCCACAGTCTCTACTCGGGCGGCCATCGCCCTCTGCGCCTTTTCCCCTGCATGCCGAAAACGGGCGAACTTCGCCCTGTGGACCGCTTTCGGAGCAGACTCCGTCACAACAGTCCCTGTTCCGGAGTCATCGGCCACCTTGAAAAATTCCACTGCACTCTGCAGATGCTCTGACTGGGACGCGAGTTCTTCCGCAGTGGAAGACATCTCTTCTGCCGAGCCTGCATTCTGCTGCACTATCTGGTCGAGCTGCTGGATCGCCTTGTTGATCTGCTCCGCTCCGCTGTTTTGCTCCCCGCTGGCCGCGTTGATCTCCTGCACCAGTTCCGCAGTCTTCTGGATATCGGGCACCAGTTTCGCCAGCATCTCCCCGGCCCTCTCGGCTACGTTTACACAGGAGGACGACAGGTCGCTGATCTCACCGGCTGCTGCCTGACTCCTCTCCGCAAGTTTCCTCACCTCGGCGGCCACCACCGCAAACCCTTTGCCGTGCTCCCCCGCCCGGGCTGCCTCTATCGCCGCGTTTAAGGCCAGCAGGTTCGTTTGACGCGCGATCTCTTCAATGATCGATATCTTCCCGGCGATCTCCTTCATCGCAGAGACCGTCTCGCTCACCGCCTTCCCGCTCTCCTTTGCGTCATTGGCCGACTTCAGCGCTATCTTTTCTGTCTGCTGCGCGTTGTCCGCATTCTGGCGTATGTTCGATACCATCTGTTCCATCGAAGAAGAAACCTCTTCCACTGAGCTCGCCTGCTCAGAGGCGCCCTGAGACAGCTCCTCTGAACCCGAGCTCAGATGCTGACTGCTGGAGGCCACGTTGCCTGAGGCGGCTTTTACGTCCGCGACAGTGTCCCGCAACCTCTCTACCATGTTCTTCAGGGCGCTGTTGAGCAGTCCGATCTCATCGTTTTTTTTGACCTCGATATCAGAACTAAGGTCTCCCGAGGCCACGTTCTCGACGGCTGCCCTGAGTTGCTCGATCGGTTTGATAGCAATCACCCTGAAAAGCAAAAAAACAATGAAAGAGATCAGGACCATGGTTGCCGCGGCCAGTACAGCCAGGATAATCTGGCTTTTTCTCACGGTCCCGTTGATCCGGCTTGTCGAAAACACGATTTTTACCGTTCCGATTTTCTCCTCGCCCTGCATAATAGGGCTCGTAATCTCAATAAAGTCAGTCCTGGTCTTCTCATCGGCCTTGATCCCATGGGTTAAAGGGTTTCCGTCTTTATCTGATATCTCAGCGTAGACAATATCGTTATCACCGGCAGCCACGTCCCTGACGAAATTTTCAAGATACGTGAAATTATAACTCAGTATCGGCTCAACCGAGATCCCGGCCAAAAACTTTGCCAGATTTTCACCCTTCACCTTGAGCCCGTTCATCAGCACTGCTTTCTGGTTCATGCTGATTATCACCGATGTGATCGCAAATACCGTCAGGACGACGATAAGGATGCTGACGGTGAATTTTTTCGTAAGCGTCCATGAACTCGTGTCTATTTTTTTCATAACAGTCGGTCCTCCCCTTCTCTCAGCGGGCTTCGCCGGGAAAGTGCCCGGCAAAGCCCGCGCTAATTTTCAGGCCTTATAGTGCTCCCGCAATCTTTGCTGCCTTCCGGAGGTTATCGTACTCCTTGTCCGTTACGGTAACGCACCCCGTGAGCATGGCTGGACCCAGAACCTTTGCGGTTTGAGGATCATTGGGCTTCAGCTTGAGCAAAGCTGCCTTGATCTTTGCCGCCTTGTCTTTTGGCAGTTTGGGTGCGGCAAAGAAGGGCCAGTTCGGGAAATATTCCGAATATCCCACAATCCTGAGCTGGGAAATATCCACCTTGCCCTTCATCTTGTCGAAGTCGTCTTCCCTGATGCCGCCTGCGTCAGCAGCCTTATTGAATACCGCCATCGTCACATTGTCATGCTTCATGGCAAAAGGCAGTGTAGTGAAATCCTTCTTCACATCTAATCCCGCATTGCTCAGCAGGAGCATCTGAAAAATATAGCCTGCTGCTGAATCCTTCTCCACAAAGATCAGTTTTTTCCCCTTCAGGTCCTGGAGTTTCTGGATTCCGGTGTCTTTTCGCGCGATGATAATACCCCGAAATTTGGTCCCTCCCTTCGCCTCAGAGGTAAGTGCCAGGGGGTCCAGATTAACGGCCGCCTTCAGCTGAACATAGATCAATGAATTCGCAAACCCCAGATCAACCTGACCGCTCTTGACCGCATTCTTGAAGGCAGTAAAATCTTTTGGGATGAAAAGGCTCACTTTCTCCCCTGTTTCCTTGCTCAGGTATTCTGCAAGGGGAGTGAACATCTTCGTCAGTTCCACAGCGCTCAGACGCGGAAGCAGACCGAGCTTGATCTCCGACCACGCAGCTCCTGTCTGAAGCAGGGTAAATACGATGAAACTGACCATTACCGCCGCTGACTTCTTAACCTTTGACTTCATAAGAGTGACCTCCTTCATAAATGAAATATCGTGATTCATATCACGAAATAGTACTATGTCTTCGGCTGTTAAGCCGCATTATGTCAGCCAGAAAGGCTTGTTCTTCATCACCTTTCACCCGCCGCCTGCACAAGGGCCAGTTCATCAGCAGAAAACACCCTGTCGATATCGAGAATGATGATGAAGCCCTCGTCCCGCTTCCCCATCCCCTGTATGAAGTCGGTCTTCAGCCGTGCCCCGATCTTCGGAGCAGGCTCTATCTGCCCACTCCCGAGCTCCATCACCTCCTGCACCACGTCCGCAAGGGCCCCGAGCACCGTCATCTCTCCATCCAGACTTGTCTCAACTATGATGATGCAGGTGTTCACCGTATTTTCCGTCTTCGTCATGCCGAACTTCAGCCGCATGTCTACAACCGGCACCACATTGCCCCTGAGATTGATCACCCCTCGCATGAACTCAGGGGTACGTGGCACTTTCGTGATCGTCGTAAAATCCAGAACCTCCCGGACTTTCGAGATATCGAGAGCAAAGACTTCGCCCTCAAGCTTGAAGGTCAGATACTGCGTTGTTTCATTTATTTCTGCGAGCGCCATATCATCCCCCTCAGAATTTCTCGAATTCTTCGTCTTCACCGTCTCTTCCGCCGTTGCCCATATCCAGCGCTGCGCCGGTCTTCTTTGCCGCAGTCTTTGCTCCTGAGGCCATCGCCCTCTGAGGCTTCATCCCTCCGGGGGCCGGTTGCGCAAACGGTGTCTTGTCCGTAGCTTTAGGGGTGGTTCTGGCTGCGATGACTCTCCTTGAACTGCCGTTGTCGCCCATCTTGAAAAATTCAATGGTGCTCTGCAGATGCTCTGCCTGAGATGCCAGTTCTTCCGCAGTGGAAGACATCTCTTCTGCTGAGCCCGCGTTCTGCTGCACCACCCGGTCGAACTGCTGGATGGCCTTGTTGATCTGCACTGCTCCGCTGTTCTGCTCCCCGCTCGCCGCGTTGATCTCCTGCACCAGCTCCGCGGTCTTCTGGATGTCCGGTACCAGCTTTGCCAGCATCCCCCCTGCTCTTTCCGCCACCTGAACGCTGGAGGCTGAAAGTTGACTAATCTCCGCTGCCGCGGCCTGACTGCGTTCCGCAAGCTTCCTCACCTCCGAGGCCACCACCGCAAAGCCCTTGCCGTGCTCACCCGCACGCGCCGCCTCTATGGCGGCGTTCAGGGCCAGGAGGTTCGTCTGGCGTGCGATCTCTTCGATGATTGAGATCTTCCCCGCGATGTCTTTCATCGCGGTCATTGTCTCCGAGACCGCCCTGCCGCTGTCCCTGGCGTCCCCTGCCGATTTCAGGGCTATCTTCTCGGTCTGCTGGGCATTGTCCGCGTTCTGTCGTATATTCGACACCATCTGCTCCATAGAGGATGAGACTTCCTCCACAGAACTCGCCTGCTCCGATGCCCCCTGGGACATCTCTCCGGAACCGGAACTCAGCTGCTGACTTCCTGATGCCACATTGTCCGCCGCGGACTTTACGTCCGCCACGATCTCTCTCAGTTTATCCACCATATTCTTCATCGCCAGAAGCAGCTGTCCTGTCTCGTCCTTTCTTTTCACCACTATGTCTACCGTCAGATCGCCGCCGGAAAGTCTGTCTATCGACGTGATTACCTCCCGCAGCGGGTGCGTGATGCTCCTTGCAAGCAGGAGCGCAAAGGAAATGAAGACAAGGATGATTGCAATAAGTGTCGTGAGGAGGAACGACATCCTGTTGTGCAGCAATCCGATTTCTCTTGTCTTGCTTTCTGCAAAGTGTTCTTTTTGCTCTTTGATCAAGTCAAGCACCAGGGCTCTCACTTCCCTCCATTTCGGTGTCTCCTTGTCCACGAGCAGAGAAAACGCCTCGTCTTTCTTTCCTTCTTGAACAAGGGTTTGGATCTCCGTCTTCAATGCGTGGTCTTCTCCCCAGAGTTCTCCGATCTTTTTTAAACGGTCCTGCAATTGTGCCGGGGCGAGGTGACGAGTTCTCTCCATCACCTCAAGAAAGATCTTTTGGGCCTCCTGATAGTTTTCCTTCGCCTTCCCGTCGTCCGGGTTCATCAGGATATTGCGCGTCGCCTGACCGGTCTGCAAGCCTTCGGAGTACATGCTCTGCAGATTGATCAGCAACTCAAGGTCAGTATCGACCATAGTCACTATCGCCTTTTCGGCCCCTCCGCTCTGAAGGAAAAAGGCCGCCCCGACCATGCCGAAGCAGAGGACTGCAAGCCCCATGAGCAGATAAATCTTCGTACCGATTCTCACATTTCCATACATTATAAATTCTCTCCTTTCTTGATATCCCTACCACAGGGCAAATCGCCAACCACGTTACCCTATCCTCTGACAAAATGAAGCCCCTGTCAGACTGCTCACCTCCTCTTTTTCAGCAATCTTTACCAATTTCGGGATATCGATGATTAATGCAACCGTTCCGTTACCCAGTATCGTTGCACCTGATATGCCTTCAATATGTCTAAACACTCTCCCAAGGTTCTTTATGACCGTCTGGTGCTCTCCGATAACGTTGTCCACCACAAAGCCCACCCTCTGGCTGCCGCTTCTGACGATCACGATCTGCTCTATGTCGGGCAGTTCCCCATCTACTGCAAACTGGTCTCGAAGCCGTATATACGGCACTATCTGTTCCCTGACATTTGCCACCTGCCTGCCGTGGGAGTTTTTCCTGCCCTGGCGGGTCAGCTCGACGCACTCTTCCACTGCGGAAAGGGGCAATACAAAATACTCGCCGCAGATCCTTACCAAAAGGCCTTCGATGATCGCCAGGGTCAGCGGCAGAATAAGAGTTACCGTCGTCCCCTCGCCCTTCCGGCTGGCGATCTCTATGGAGCCCCTGAGGCTGTCAACAGCCTTCTTTACCACATCCATTCCGACGCCGCGGCCCGACACGCTGGTAACATTCCCTGCGGTGGTAAAGCCCGGGGCAAGGATCAAAGAGAAGATGGCCTTTTCCGAAAGAACCGAATCCGGAGGGATCAGGCCCTTCTCCATTGCTTTGAGGCGGATGACTTCCCGGTCAAGCCCGGCCCCGTCATCTTTTATCTGTATCATCACATACGCACCGGAGTGCACCGCGGAAAGATGTACAGCCCCTTTTCTCGCCTTCCCCGCGCGCTCCCTTATCCCCGGCGGTTCGATACCGTGGTCTATGCAGTTCCTGATGAGATGGACCAGGGGGTCGCTGAGCTTCTCTATCACCGTCTTGTCCAGCTCCGTCTCCCCTCCGTCGGTGAGCAATTCGATTTCCTTACCGAGTTTCAGGGAGAGGTCGCGGACGAGCCGATTGAATTTGCCGAAGGTCGTTCCGATGGGCACCAGGCGTATATTCATGATATTGTCGCGCAGGTCCGCGGTCAGACGTTCCACCTCCTCTGCAATTGAGGTCAGTCCGGGATCATTCCTGTCCGAAGCGGTCTGACTGAGACGGGCCTGGACCGTAACGAGCTCGCCCGCCAGGTTCACCAGTTTATCAAGCTTTTCGGAAGAGACCCTGAGGTTCGAAATCACTTCTTCCCTCAGTCGGCGCTCGCGGATCTCCCTGACGTGCTCCTGCTCGACCAGCGCCGCCTGCACGTTTGTCGGAGGCACCAGCCCTTCCTCCACGAGCATTTGTCCTATGGGTTTTCTCTCGTTCAGTACCTTCTTCAGATCCTCCCGGCTCAGGTCTTTCTTTTCAACGAGTATCTCCCCAAGTCTCCTGTAATCCTTCTCTTCCATCGAGATGGTCCCGTCGTCAATCACCTCAATCTTCAGCTCGCACTCGTCCTCGATAAAGATGAAGATGTCCCTGATCGCATCAATATCCTTTTCCGTGGTGAGTACTACATCCCAGTATGTGTAGCACGCCTCGGGATCCATCTCATCCAGAAAGGGAATCTCATCGTTGTGGGCGATCGACCTGCATTCCCCCAATCTGCGGAGTTCATTCAGGAGCAATAGGGGGTTCGTCCCGCCGCCAAATATGCCCCGGGAAGGACGGAAGCGAATCCTGTAGGTGATCTGGCCGCCGGACTTCCCGGAAGGCAGCAGGGCTTTCCTATCCTCGGCGGACCTTCCCGCCAGTGGTTTTGCGCCGACGGTTGCAGGGATCAATTTTTGGAAGGATGAGAGTGTCTCGGCCGCCTGTTCCCTGCACCCCCCCCGATCCTGCTGCTGCGCTTTCAACATTTCGGGAATGAGGTCGCAGGCCTTTAGGGTAAGGTCTATTAAGGTCTTGTCCACGCTCATTTTGCCATTGCGCACAAGGTCATATACCGTCTCGATATGATGGGTAAATTGAGATAGCTCATCGAAGCCGCACATGGCGCCGGAGCCCTTCAGGGTGTGAAACGCCCTGAAAACGGAGGATACCGATTCCTGATCGCCGGGTGCCCTCTCCAGTTCCAGAAGCGAGGTCTCAAGTTCCGAAAGAAGTTCGGATGCCTCTTGCCTGAATGTCTCTTTTAACACGTCTTGTTCATTCATGCCAGCACCTTCCTCACGACTTCAATCAATTGATCGGGCTTGAAGGGTTTCACGATCCACCCGGTCGCCCCTGCATGTTTTCCCTCTTTCCTCTTCTCTTCCTGCGATTCCGTGGTAAGGACGATGATCGGAATGAACCTGTAGGACGGAATTTCCCTGATCTTCCTCACGAGGCTGATGCCGTCGAGCTCCGGCATATTCACGTCAGTGATCAGCATATGTACCGGCCTTCTCTCGAGTTTACTCAGGGCGTCCTTCCCGTTTATCGCCTCCACAATTTCGAACCCCAGCTCGCTCAGAGTGAAGTTCACCATCATCCTCACGCTCGCAGAATCGTCCACGGTCATAATCGTCTTCATCGCTCTCCCCTTTGACATGAATACTTGTCCAAAAAACCCCGGTGCGCCTCCGCAGGGGTAACGTCCGCCATCAAACGCACGCTCAGACAGCCGCCGATCATCAGCGCCTCATTCACCACAACTCCGCAGCCACAGACAGGTCTTGTCTTTGCTGTATGCGCAGCATTTGTCACGCAGGTAACCAGCTTCATCCGCTGTTTCAAGGAATCTTGCCGGCACGGTGCTGCCGAGTTTCAGTGATACGCCGAGTCTTGCAGCAGTCCGGTGGGCAGAGCAGAGGAGTTGAAAAAAGGAAAGGTCCGCCCCTGCATATCCGTCAAACTCCAGAACTACCTGCTCTCCCTCCTTCAATACGGTCTGCAGCAGCTCCTTAAGTTCGCGGGCGCGCAGTATCGAAAGGTCTCCGCCGAGTGTAACCACCCTTGCACCTGGATGCTCAATTCTTTCGCGGATCATCTCATCCCCCTGTCCTGATCTGTTTTTCAAAGTCTGATATATCCCTTTTGTTTGCCCCGTCCTTCATTACCACCCAGCCTCTAAAAAAATTCCACGCCGTCGTGCGTTCCGTCATTTCCAACTCCCGTCCCGTTGCCTCCGGCGCGGTCAGGTCTGATGGCCACCGTCCCTGCCCATCCCGGGGCAGATGCCTGTTCCGCCGAAGGCAATGCCCCTGCATGCAATGCGGTATCGTTCAATGAAGAAACAATCTTCTTCGCTACCCTGTCAACTACCGCATGGACATCTATCCTGTCCGCAACTCTTTCGATGTCCCTCGAAAGGACATGTCCTGTCCTCTCGATCCCTGTAAAGAGGGAGACAATGTTGCCGTTCAACCGGGAAAATGTGGTGATCAGCCTTTCAAAATCTGTGGAAATGCCTTCCATGCCGGACGAGGGAGCGCCGAAATCCCGGCCGGTGGCGACGGACAGTCCGTCCGCGGCGGAGGTTATTGTCTTGAGCGTTCCGGAAACCTCCTTGGCCCGAGTGCACGTTTCAGCGGAAAGCCGCTGTATGGATTCCGCCACAATTTCAAATGATGACCCTTCCTTCCCGATCTGTGAGGATTTGATTTCCGTATTGAAGGCTATCAGTTCTATATCCTCTGCGATCTCCTCTATCCCACCGATGAATCTCGCCGTTTCCGCTGTGGCGTCCGTGAGAGAAAGCAGGATCTGCGAGAGTTCCTTGCTCGCATCGCCGTTTTCGGAAAGGGCCGCAAAAGATGCCGTCACCAAAGAAAGCAGGGTCTCCGCTTCTGTGAGAAATGTTTTTCCGTTCGCCCCGTCAAGTCCAACAATCTTTTTCGTGTCAGCGGAGATGGCGAGTACGTTGACGGCGATGTTCCTGAGATTATCGATTATGCCTTCGACGGCTGTCACAAATTCGTCCCGTATGGAGGAGACCTCCATGGCCTCGCATGTGCAAAGATCGGCCGCTCCGGCAAGGGTGTCGGCGCCACCGCCATCCCCTTTGCCAAAGACCTCCCTGTCTGCTATGGAAAGGCTTTTTTCTCGCAGTTGATGCAGCGTCATTTTTACGCGTTCAAATCGCTGGCGGGTAATATCGTGGAACTGGACCGATGTGACGATCTCGCCCGTGCTCCGGGATATTGCGCCAGAGCGATCAGCAATGTCCTGCGCTGCTTTCCTCGAAAGCCCATATTGCCCGGTGATGGAGCAGAGCACGGACATGGCACGGTCAAGAACCGTCCTCGCCCCGCCTTGCTGCTCTCCTTCAAAAACAGAGAGCCGCGAAAGGGTCTGCTCTATACGGATCTCCAGTGACTTCAGATCTTGCCGGATATTGTTCGACTTTTCGGTCATGACCTCCGAAAGCTTCTTTATATCATCAAGCAGGACGTTCATTTCCACGTTCTTTATCACTAACGAGGAATACTGGACCCTGGCGGTGATAGCGAGAGACTTCAGGGTCTTCGTGATCGTGAGAACATCCTCCAGGGGTCCATAAATGCCGTCCATCAAGCCCAGGATTTCGCGGAGTTTTGCCGTGCTCGATTCTGTTTCTGACTCGGAGCTCCGGAGGGACGTCTCCATCCTTTCGAGCAGCCCGTTGAGGTCATCCATGGACCCTACGATCTCGCTGCCGGTCATATGTGTCGTGACAGCCGAAGACATCTCAGAGATCTTTCTTGCGCGGTCGTAAAAATCGCGCAGTACGGAACCTAGGGAGAGAAATTCATCCTCGGTATGATTTATGACTATGTCAAGCTCACGCTCGCACTGTGTTATTCCGTGCACGAATCCGCCTCCGATGCCCGCCCTTTTGTAGTCCCGGCGGGGATGTATATCCCTCAGGGACCGGTCCGCAGAAGCATGGTCCTTCATTTCCCAATCCATCCGTCAACGGCCTCCGGACGACCGAACCAAAACCCCTGCGCAAAAGGGACCCCAATTGCCTTCAGCATACACAGCTGCTCGTGACTTTCTATCCCCTCTGCGATCACTTTGAGCCCCATCTCGCGGCACATAAGATGAAGACTCCGGACAAGTGCCTGCTTTCTTGTCGACATATTTATTTCGTGGATATAAGACCTGTCCACCTTAAGATAGGTCGGCTTTGTGTGCAGCATGTGATGAAGCCATTTGAAACTGGCTCCCACGTCATCAATGGCTATCCTGATCCCGGATTTTATGAACTCGACGAGATATCCCTGGATGGCAGAGGCGCTGGCATAGTCCGTTTTTTCCGAGATTTCAAATACGATCCGATCCGGATTTATGCCCAAACCCTCGAGGAACTTCAAAAATGCATCGAAGTTCATGGCCAATTCCCTGAGGGTTACTGAATGTGCATTGATAAAAATCCGGTAGTTCGGGGCAAGCGCGCTGCCGCTCCTGAGAGCAGACCCTATGCAGCCGATATCCAGTTGCAGCAAGTCATCCGGCCGGCCCTTCTCGCTGAAAAGTCTTTCAGGGCTTTCTGTCGGCGAAAGTCGAGTGCCTCTCATAAGGGCCTCAAACCCCATTATCTTTCCGGTTTGTGTCTCAACTATGGGTTGAAATACCATGGTAAATACCCCCTGCAATAGCGGGGCCATTCTGCTGTCTGTCTGCCTCACTCCGGCCGGCTCCATCCATTGCCCTTCTGATTTTGTATTATGCTTCTGAGGATATTGAAAGGGAAGGGTTTTTCCAGATAGAGATTGGCCCCCAGCGAGTAGGCATTTTCCATGATCTTGGGATTTCCATACCCGGTGAGAATTACGACCGTCGTGCCAGGCTTAGCTTCTTTTACATGTTGAAGAATCTCCAAGCCTTCGTTCCTCGTCACATTGGACAGCCTGATGTCCGTGATGACGATATGAAAGTCGTGCTCGTTAAGAAGAGTCATTGCTTCTTCAAAGCTTTCCGCAGTAGCAACGAAAAATTCAGGACCTCGCAGCAATCTCTCTATCGCCACCAGGAATGTCTTTTCGTCATCAACGACAAGAATTTTTTTCTCATTCATTATATTGTTCCTTTTTGCTGAAAGCCCTTTTTTTACAATCCAATGAAGCGTACCGTCTCATACAATAAACTTTTGCAACACTCCTATTAACTGTGCAGAGGTGAAGGGTTTACATATCCAGCCGCTGGCGCCCGCCTCTTTTCCCTCCTCTCTTTTGGATGCCTGGGATTGGGTTGTCAGCATAACAACGGGCATAAACCTAAACTCACTTTTTCCCCTCACCTGCCTAATGAATTCGATACCGTCCATCCCGGGCATGTTAAGATCGGTGATCACCATTGAAATGTTATTAGTGCGCAGCTTCGTTAATGCATCGTTGCCGTCTATCGCCTGTATGACCTCATATCCCGCATTCGTCAACGTCAACGTCACGATCTGCCTGACCACTGCCGCGTCATCTACCATCAATACCTTTTTCTTTGCCGTCATACTTTCCTCTCGCGTAAACGACATTCGCGGTTGTATTTTTTTTTCATTAGGAGCAATTTCGGTGCCGATAACAACGGGGGGGGTGAAAGCCTTATCTTTCAAGGAGATAGGAATGGTACAGAGACTGAAGGTCTCATTTTTGAGACTGCCGGTCTCAAAAATGAGACTCGCAAGGACAGTAAATCTTCAAAACTCAGAGGTCAGTCGGCGTGGAAAAGAAGAGCTCTTTTATTCTGAATTATGGATTCAGACCAGCCTGTTCCGGGGGTCACTTCTGAGATCTCTTCAGTTTACGGTATAACGTCGCCCGGGAGACACCCAGTATTTTGGCTGCCTCTGTTACGTCGCCTCCGGAGCGTTCGATCACCGCTTTGATGTGGTCCCTTTCGATCAGGTCCAGATCCTTTATTTCTTCTCCAACGGCTTGTGAAGACCCAACAGAGACGTCCATGCCGTGAAAATGTCCGATAGAAAGCGGGCCTCCCCGTGAAAGCAAAAGAGCCCTTTCCAGAACATTCTTCAGTTCACGGATATTGCCGGGCCATGGATACGTCTTGAGCATCGACATTACTTCAGGAGAGATTTCCGTCCGCGATGCCGGGAAGGAGGTCAGGAGGTGACGGACAAGCTCCGGCAGATCGTCCAGCCTCTCACGCAGCGGGGGCATATGAATGGGGAAAATATTAATACGGAAAAAGAGGTCGTTACGAAATCTGCCTTTCCGCGTTTCTTCCGCGAGGTCCTTGTTGGTCGCGGTAATCAGCCTGAAATCACTTTTCCTCACAATTACCTCGCCGAGTCTGCGGAAGCATTTTTCTTCTATGACCTTCAGAAACTGGGCCTGCACTGCGAGGTCCATATCCCCTATTTCGTCCAGGAAGAGAGTCCCTCTGTCCGCGACTTCTATAAGCCCCTGTCTATCCTGTACGGCCGACGTGAAAGCGCCCCTGACGTGCCCGAAAAGCTCGCTTGTGAGGAGCTCGCCTTTTAAGCCCGAACAGTTGACCTCCACAAAGGGGCCGGATTTCGAGGGCCCATGCTCATGAATCCACTTTGCCAGGACACCTTTTCCCGTGCCCGTTTCGCCGCAAAGCAAAACTGCCGAGTTGTTTTCGGCAGCCACTGAAGCAAGCTCCATGACTTTTCCCATGGCCGGAGATTCTCCAAAATAGGGTTGAGTTTTTCCAGACAAACGCTGATGGGTCAGGTTCTTTCTTCTCAGGTCTCCAAGTTCCAGGCTCTTTCTCAGGAAAACGTCCAGTTCAGGCATGCTCACCGGCTTCGTAAGAAAATTATCCGCGCCCCGGCGCATCGCATTTACAGCAAGGGGGATATCGCCTGCTCCGGTGATTATGATAATAGCCAGTTCACAATAGTTCCCCCTCAGATCTCCTATCCAGTCGACACCGCTGCCGTCAGGCAATATCATGTCGAGTATGACTGCATCGAAACGCTCGGATACTATGACCTCCCTGGCTTCCATAAGACAGGACGCTTCCCTGACATTATAGCCTGCCTTTTTCAGATACCGGGAAAGTCCGAACAGAGTTGCCGGATCGTCATCCACCAAAAGAATGTTCGATTTCGTCACCCCGGCACCTCTACAATGGGCAGACTCAACTCTGCGGAGCATCCCGGCGGAGGAACATTGTTCCTTATCAATAAGCTCCCGCCGTGACTCTCGACAATATTGCCTATAATACTGAGGCCCAGTCCGGTGCCTCCCCTTCGCGTCGAAAAAAACGGCTCGAACACGCGGGACAACAGCCCTTCCGGTACCCCTGACCCCCTGTCAACCACATAGGCCTTGATCATATTACCGGCAGGTCCCTCGACAATAATCCTTATTGCACTGCCTTCGGGGCTGTGCTGTGCCGCATTATCGAGAAGATTAAGAAAAACCTGCTGCAATCTCTGACTGTCGGCCATGACAACAATATTGCCGTCGTCCTCAGAATGAATCAATTCAACTGCATGCCCCTCACTGAGAGGCGAGTGCTTCCATAGATGGATTGCCGCAGCACATATCTCTGTCAGTGGTTCAGGACTCAAACTTGCCGGTTCGACCGGCTTCCCCAAATCCAGCAAATCCTTCATCAGCAAAGAAAGGCGTTTCACCTGTTCATGTATATGAGAAAGATAGACATCATATGCAGGGTCCTCTTTCAGTTCCTGGTGAAGCGCTTCAGAAATCAACATGATCGAATGGAGCGGGTTCCGAACCTCGTGTGCAACCCCCGCGGCCATTTGGCCCAGCGCTTCCATCTTCTGGGCATGTCGAAGCTGTTCCTCGAGTTTCTTGTGTTCCGTCGCATCCCTGATGACATGGATCAATCCCGTCATCTCGCCGTTCTTGCCGAACCTGGGGATGACCCTAACATCAAGGAACAAACCCAGTCTTGGTTCGTACATTTCAACGTTCGCGACCTTTCCTGTCTTAAGTGCCTGGTATCCCGGACAGGATTCAGGAGCAAGAGAGGTCCCTTGTAACAGATCGTGACACTTTTTCCCCAGAAGCTGCAGTAGAGGGATGCCAAACATCTTTTCAGCCGCCCTGTTGACCCTGGTGATGCTGAGATCGAGATCGCTGAGGAATATCACGTCGGTGATGCTGTCAAAGGTTTCCTGCCATTCCCTCTGGGAGCGGCTGACGACCGCGAGCAGTTGCTCGAGCTCACAAAAGAGCTTTTCCTTCTCTTCCCCCATCTGCTTACGCTCAGTGATATCGCGGGCGATGCCCAGAATGGCGACCACCTTTCCATCCTTTGTTTGAGGCGTCGCGAGAAATTCCCCCGCAAGGTATGCGCCCGACTTCGAAAGAGAGCGCAGTTCAAATATCGCAAGAGATTCCCCCCCTAGAACGCGCCGGAACTGTTTTATTGCCAAAGCGCGGTCATCGGGATGGACAATATTTACAAAGTCCTTGCCGATAAAGTCACCCTTCTGGAAACCCGTGATCCTTTCAAAAGAGGGGTTCAGCGAGGTGATGATCCCCTCCGGAGAAAGACTGTAAATGACATCCGGGGCATTCTCGACGAGACTTCGGTACCGCTGTTCCGATTGCTGCAACACCTCGTCAATCTTTTTGCGTTCGGTGATGTTATTAGCTAGGACGAGCCTTACCTGTTTCCCGCCATATTCTATCCCGTGAGAAATGACCTCCGCAAATAAGATCGTCCCGTCTTTTTTCCTGTGCCTCCATATCCCGGAACGGGCGGGTCCGGCATCCAGTTTGCTCACATGCCTGAGAAGCTCCGGCACATCCTCGGGCGGCCTCATGTCTTTGATGGTCATTCCCAGGAACTCTTCCCGCGAGTATCCGTAATCGCGGATCGCCGCTTCATTGACGGCAATGAAACAAAGTGTAGTAAGGTCATAGACCCACATGGGCATGGGGTTATGCTCAAAGATGAGCCGGTACCGCTCTTCTGAGCTGAGGATGGCCTCGGCTGCCCGCTTCCGGTCGCTGATGTCCTGGGCGATGCCCTGAACCGCGGTGACCCGCCCTTCCGGGTCAAAGATCGGTGTCTCGCTCACTTCAAGCCACCGGGTCCCGCCGTTCTTGTGATAGATCTCGACCTCGTACGACGGCTGTTTTATCCCCCGGATGCTCTGCTCCGTATGCGGCCCGACCTCCCTGTTGACCGGGTTGCCGGTCAGATAGCGGCTGTAGTGGGTGCAGAACTCTTCCTGAGAGTACCCGAGGATGTTTTTTATGGAAGGACTGACATAGGTGAAGATGCCATCAAGGTTGTGAGAATAGATAAAGTGTTTCTCCTCTATGTTCTCGACAAGATTCCGATATTTGTTCTCACTGAGACGCAGCGCCTCTTCCGCCTTAGTGCGCTCTGTCATCTCCCTCTCCAGCGCCTCCTTCTCAAAAAGAATTGCCAATGAAGATCTCACAATATAAAGCATGAAGGAGGTCACAACGAGGGAGACCAGAAAAGCGTCGACGGTCCCAATAATCAGCAGGTCCGAATGGATTTTCTTCCACCATACGATGCTCTGCAGGATATTCAGGAACAGGGTAAAGACTTCCGAACAAATGATCGAGATCAACAGTAAATGCCAGGTTCTCAATCTTAATATTTTGAGGAGGATACTCATAGAAGATATATCACTATTATACCGCAAACGAAATAGCTATTGAAATGGGAGTGCCGGTACAAACCCCGGAATGCTTCGAGGGAGATGCAGGGCTCGATTTCACTATTAAGCGCCGTTCCTGCTTGGCACGCTGAGAAAAGCTTCCACTGCCGCGGGGTAACGACCGGCTCAGGCGAGATTCAGATCGTATATCTGCCTTCGATGAAATTTCTGCTAAATCGCTCCACAGAGGCCTCATCATTGAGTACCGCGTCGAGCTGTCTCGTAAACGCCATCAGCCTGCCGAGTTGATCAAGGACACCCTCCATCTCGTCCCTGTCTATATTGGCCAGCCTCCCGATGAGGAGGTCACCCCTGGTCGTCACCGTAAAACCAAACTCTTTCAGAACAAAAGAGATGACCTCCACCCTCCTCGATCTTTTGATCATATCAGTCGCGCCGCCGATAAACCGGAAATAGACATGATTGTTTCTCGCATTCTCGCTGCAGTAACAGTCAAGCACGGTAAAGTGGTAACCGAACCTGATGCTCAAATTGAGATATTCGCCGGAGACGACCGCCACGTTATAGCCGATGTACTCGCTCCTGTCTGCCGCAAGGTCAGGCATCCTCATCATGCTCGAAAAGAAATCCCCCATCTTAAGCGAGACCGCGTCGGCATGCCAGACCCCGGGGTGCATCATCCCCCGGGCGACCGCCCTGAGCGGCACGGAGAGGATCTGCTCAAATGAGGCCTTCCCGGCATCCTGGCCTACGTCCAGGCCGCCGCCTATATCTATCGCGACAATGCCTGCAGGGACGGGAAGGTCCAATTTCACGGTCGCGTGTTTTTTCGCTATCTCGTTGCCGCGCCCTGCATTTACGACCAGTTCGGTCACGGCTTTTTCATGCATGAACCTGATAATATCATGCAGGGTCCTGCATCCTTCGGGCGAGAAGTTGTCCTGCGTGGGGTCGACAAGGTTAAGCATCGAAATGTGTCTCAGCACATACCTCCGCTTTCGGTATTCGTAGAGTTCGTCCATCTTGAGGGAATTCCTCCCGCCGTCCCTGAGCAACTCCTTTCTGACGCCTTCGTACACCGTAGCGCCCTTGTCATCGACCGCGACCGTGACCTCCTGCCCGTGTTCGAAAACCCTGGTGGCATCCCCGGCGTTGACAACCGTCGGGACCCTGAACTCCCTGCAAAGAGACGCCATATGGCTTGTAGGCGCACCGATGTCGGTGATGATCGCCGAGACGTAGGGCATAATGCGCACAAAATTTGAAGAGTCGTACTTCGAAACCAGCACCGAGCCCTTCGGGAACCCATCGATCTCACCGGGGTGCCTCAGGATAAAGACCCTTCCTCCTCCCGCGCCCTTCTGCACGACAACCCCTTTGTCCTTCATAAGGACCTCTCCGGTCTCCGCCGTCTTTTCATTGCGCGCAGAGTCTCCCGCTTCTGCCTCGATACCGTGCAGCGGACGCGCCTGCAAAATAAAAAGTCTTCCGGCCTTGTCGATGGCCCACTCGATATCCTGCGGCTTTCTGAAGTGTTTTTCTATAGAGACGGCCTGTCTGGCAAGCTCTCCTATCTCAAGGTAGGTCAGCGAAGACCCGCTTTGCATCTCATCCGGTGTTTTGATCTTTTCGATACCGCCGCCTTTACGGCCGACGATCATATATTCCTTCCCTCCGCTCTTCCTCCCCACCACCTCGGGCTCGATATCTTTTTTCACCATGTACATGTCGGTGTCGCTCTGCCCTTCGACTACCAGCAGCCCAAGTCCCCATGTCGAATTTATTACCATGATATCCCTGTCCCCGTTGGGCGCAATAGTATAGATAACTCCGCTCTTTACTGCATCCACCATGAGGAGGCAACCTACCGCCATCTTTATGTCCCCGATCCGATACCCCAGGGCCGTCTGATATGAAACGGAGCCCGGCAAAAAAAGACTGGCGAGGACCTTCTTATAGGCGTCCTTAAGCGCCCTCTCATCCAGAGGGACGTTCAGCACGGTCTCAAACTGCCCTGCAAAGGAGTGCTCTCCGTCTTCCTCCTCGGCGCTTGAGCGGACAGCGAGGAAACAATCTCTCCCGAAGGTCTCCCTGATCCTTTCGACGGCGCTATCGATGGCGGTATCGAGGTCGGCAGGGATGGCACCGTTCGTCATGAGATCCCTCATCTGTTCTAAAAGACGGTCTTCTATGGGGGAACTCTCGCGGAGAGACCGGATCTTTTCTTCCAACCCGTTATGTCTTACAAACTCGTCAAATGCGCTGGTCGTTATGGCAAAGCCCTCCGGAACGTTGAGCTTCAGATAATTCGTCATCTCCGCGAGGGCCGCGTTCTTCCCGCCCACATCCCGGAACATATTCCAGGTTATGTCTTTGAACGAAAGTACCATCACGCCGGGCGTAGGGGTAACTTCGAATATGAGCCTCTTTATCTGAGAGTCGACGCGACTAAACACGTCGTGCAACTTCAGGTATCTGTTTACAGTAAGGGCGTCAAAGTTCTGCAGAGAATTAGAGACCGTTCCAGCCAGTTCGGAATAGGCGCTTTTAATGTAATTAATGTCGAAGAGATAGTCGCCCCCGAGCTTTTCACCCATATCCGCAATGATTTCAAGTGCCCGGCTGTTGCCTTCAAGGACCTCTTTGAAACTCCTGAAAACGGTCTTTATCGGCATGGATCCGACGCCGTCCTCTTTGGAAGGACCAAATAAAGACCTTATTCTGTCCAGGACATTCTTCATTCCTGCTGGCTCAATGCCCTCTGTATGGACGCCTTCAACTCTTTGATCCTGACGGGCTTGGGGAAAAAGTCGTGAACATCCCCTCTCAACGCCTCAATCGCCGCGTCGAGGTTGGCAAACGCCGTGATCATAATTACCTTTGTTTTGGGATAAAGTTTTTTAACGGTCCTCAATACCTCCATGCCGTCTATGCCCCTCATCTTAAGGTCCGTGACAACGACGTCGAACTCTTCTTCCTGCAGCCTCTTTAGAGCGGGTTCGGCGCTCAGGAAGGTCTCTACCGTGTAGCCCTCCTGTTCTAAAGACAGCTTTGACATGTCACCCACGATCTTCTCGTCGTCGATGACCATGATCCTGTTCGCACCCATTTAGTGTCTCCTCTCTCTTTCACACTAGCATATAATTTCTCTCTGAAAAATAATTAACCGCACACCCGATAAAAGACTGTCTCTTCAGAATGCGGGATAACACATATTTCCCCTTCACGCATTGCGCAATACCCCGGGTCCCCTGCTTTTATTATAAACCGGAAGCTCGATAATGAACGTGGTCCCCTCCCCTACCGTGCTTTCGACCTTGATAGTGCCTTTATGGTTTTTAATTATCCCGTAACTGACCGAAAGACCGAGCCCTGTCCCTCCGACCCCCTTCGTGCTGAAGAAAGGATCGAAGATGTGGGGAATATATTCGGCCGGTATTCCTTTGCCGTTGTCGCTCACCTCAATCTTCACCGTATCTCCCCCCTCGCCTTTACGCGTGGCCACGGTCAGCTTCCCCCCAGGCTCCATGGCGTGGACCGCGTTGACGATAAGGTTCACCAGCACCTGCTGGACCTGGTGGTCGTCCATCTGCACACGGGGCAGGTCCTCAGCCAATGACGATCCGACTTCGATGTTGGAAATATCAAGGGTGTTTTGCATAAGTTCAAGAGCCTTCACGACGGCAGCATTTACATCTTTCTCCTCGAGCTTGGCCTCCTTAGGCCTCGAAAAATCGAGGAGGTTCCTCACGATCTCCTCTATCCTCCGGGTCTCTCCCTCGATCTTATTCATGAGATCCAGCCGGTTCCCTTCGCTCAATACGTCGTAAAACTCCTGATAGTTCTGTGCGATCATGGAGATATTGTTGAGGGGGTTCGTGAGCTCGTGCGCCACCCCGGCCGTCAGAATGCCGAGGGAAGCAAGTTTCTTCGACTGGATAAGCTCCTCCTCCCGGTTTCTCAGCTCCTCCGACATGGAATTAACCGCCGTTATTACGGAGCCGAACTCATCCGCGGACGAGAAGCCCTCTATCTTATTGAAGTTGCCCTGAGATATTGATTTCGCAAGCCTCTGAATCTCCCTCAGGGAATGCAATATCCGCTGCGAAATGAAATGGCTCACGATTATCGCCGTTGCCAGCACAGCCCAGAAAGAATAAAAGAGCACGTTCTTCGCCCTGGCGATAATATTGTTGACGCCCTTCCTTTCAAGCCTCGTGATTGTGTTCGAAAATTCCCTCAGGTTTTTTCCTCTCGTTCGGAAGGTCGCCTCGACGCTGGCGGCCTTGCGCGCACTCTTTTGGACCTCCTCGACCGTCTCCGAATACTCCCTGAGATGGGACTTCAGCAGGGCGAGATTTTCCTGTCCTATGGCCCGGCTTATGTCTCCGCCGGCAAGGTCTATCGACTGCACCGTCGAATCGATCTTCTCCCTTATGTCGACCAGCGCAGACTCGTCATTATAGAGGAAATAGTTCTTTTCGGAAAGGCGCATCTCAAGGAAAGAGGCGTTCAGGTCGTCGGCTATTTCGACAAAACGGAGCTTTGTGAGTATAAGGTTCAAGTTCTGCATCGCAAAAAATCCGATCAATAGGATGAGCCCGATGTTGAAGGCATTTGAGAGTATGATCTTGTTTTCTATCTTCATTATCCAGTTATTATACCTCGTCGGACATGCGTAGTCGCCTCATACATTTTCCGAAGACTACTCTGAAGACGGCAGGATCATTCCGGGTAAGCGAGACTTCTTGGTATTTCGGCCTGTTCCTTTCTTACCGGCATATACCAAAGCATGCCGTCGACGAGCATAAGGAGACCGGCAAAGACCAGACAAAAGTCAAAGGACGTCATTATGCCGATGCCGAAATAGCTTAAGAGACCTATGCCGATACTCATAAAAGAGAACCCCGTGCGCATGAAGGCAAGACCGGTCCTCGCACGGGAGTAAATCGTCCTATAACATGCGGCAATCGTCCTTTGCGCCGCAAGAACGTTCCGTTCCCGAGCCAGCTGCGTACGCACCCTGCTTGAAGGAGACGGGTAAAAGATTGTGCAGTGGTCCGAAAGCATATCTCCCATCCTTGCCAGCATGGTGCCCTTCGTCGCAGGCCGTGTCCCCGTGTCCTCCAGGTAGTGATAATCCTCGAGGAAAAGAAGCGTCGCCGCAGTCACTTCGACGAGGGTATGGTGTCCGGGCGGCGTCAGCCTTGACCTCCTGATCCGCATATAACTTGGCAGACCCGAAAAGAAAAAAGCCGCACCGGCAGAAGCAAGGAAGAAATAAAGAGGAAGAGAATCTCCCGCATATTTCGAATTAATAAGCGTATTGGCCAGTGCAAGGGTGCCGAGGCCCCACCGTTGGAAGGCAAGCCCTGTCCTTGCCTTGGCAAGGTCGGTCCTGTAACAGGCCAGTCTTGTCCTCCACTGGGCCATTGTGTTGCGCCAGTATGCCAGTCCCGTCCTCTCCGTACCTATGAGACGACCCGGTTTCTCGTGAAGAAAGTCCTGGATATACCATCTGATGTCTTCGGCAAGCGCAACCCTGAATTCTATATCTTCGGTCCCGACGTATTTCTTTACTTCCTCCAAAACCTCCGGACTGTGAGGATACCGCGCAGCGATCACGACTCTGCCGCTGATGTCCTTAATAACGGGCATCCAAAGCCCTGCCGAAAGGACATCCGCATCCAAACCGGTCAGGACCTCAGGCGGTATTGGCAGGCGTTCGTCATATTCGATCGAAGGGCACCGGTAGTATTCCGAAAGCGCCCTCAGGAGGACGTGTTTCGGCACACCGTATTCCGCAAGCAGGACCTTTTCGAGATCGATCCCTCTTGAACGGGAACGGGCCGTCGCCTCCCCGAGTTGCTCTGTTGCCAGGACCTCCAACTCGGTCAGCAGCGAGAATTCCGAGACTTCCTGAAGGTCAGTCTCCATCATGGCTGAAGACCGCCTTCCTCCAGGAACGTGCGGGTACGCCGTAGTCCGGGACGGTAATATCCATATCGCCGTAACAGTACGGGTACTGGACCCTCATTTTTTCGGCGGGGACGGCCCAATAAAAGCCGTCAAGTATCAGCAGCACGCCGGTAAGTATCAGAAACGCGTTAAAGACCGTCCATAAGACCGAGGCAGTCCCAAAATAAAACATGAGACCGGCGCCGACCGCGCAGATGCCGATGCCCGTCCGTATAAACGCCATGCCGGTACGCGAGTGTGCCATGACTGTGCGGAGCCTCGACATCACGTTGCGCCTTTCGGCCAGGACGGTCCTTTCGAGCGCCAAGCCGGTGGTGGCCCAGATGCCCGGCAGGTCGTTTGCATGAACAGGCGGGCAGGCATTATCTTTCTTAGGTCCGCTGCGTTTAAGTCCGTTAGGCATCACAAAATCCCAAATGCTCTCCCTCTTGTTCCGAGTGATCGCGCATTTCACTCCTTCCACCCAGGTGCGCCGGCTGCCGAAATACCAGTGAAAGCCTTCCAGTATCATCAGAGCGCCGATCGTGATTAGCGAAACGTCGAAGACAGTCCATGGGCCGGAATGAAAAGACCTGATCAATCCGATCCCGAGTCCGCTGAACGCAACGCCCGTCCTCGTAAAGGCCAGACCCGTCCTGGCCTTCGATATCACGGTCCGGTGTCCGGCCAGTGAAGTCCTCTCCTCTGCGAGGTCTGTCCTGTCGCTCGCAAGAAAACGCCTCCTCATTACCGGAGAAAGGATGTCCCAGTCTTCCCTCAGTCCCCCTGAGCCCGGAACCGCGCTGCCACGTTCAATCAAAGGACTGGCCGTGAAGGGCCGCAACTCAAGCACCGTTGTCCCCCAAGTGGGCTCGGTGCATTCGTACTCTATAGGCTTACTCGCAACAGACCGGCAGGGCAGATACCACTTCAAGCCGTCATAGATCATCACAATGCCGCCTATCAGAAGCGGTATATCCAAAAACGCATACCAGCCGGTCCCGAAGACCCTGAGAAACAACAGTGAGATGGTAATAAATGATATCCCGGTCCTGATGAAAGCGAGGCCGGTTCTTCCCTTGGCAAGCAGCGTCCTGTAATACGCATACGTCGAGCGACGATATGCAAATGAAGTCCTTACATGCGCCAGAGGGGTCCTTCCTCCGCAGATCCCGAAGCCGGGGTTCACATCGAAATTGTTTTCGATAATTCTGACCAGGTCACCAGGGAGGGCGACACGGAAACTGATAGAGGTCACATTCAGCGTCTGCTTTATATCTTCTGCAACCGCCGGGTCTTCAGGCGCATAAGCTACTACCTCTGCCTTTCCTTCCCCGACCGAAAGAGGATACCAGAGGGCCTTTTTTTGTTTCTCAAGATCAAGGCGCATCGTCACCAAATAAGGCGCCATAAGCCCCTCGTCATACTCGACGAATGGATATCCGTAATGTTCGGCAAGACAGAAGAGGAGCTCGTGTTTCGGCACGCCTTTTTCCAAAAGGACGTCTTCGGGGTATTTTCCTGAAGCCGCGGCCTCGTCCATATAATCATGTAACTGTCGGCCCGTCAGAAGCTCTCTATTGACCAGTCTTACAAACTTGCCCGTCGGAAGCCCACTTCTGACCGGCTTTTCAAACTTGCCCGTCGGAAGCCCACTTCCGCCGAGTTTCTCAAACTTTCCCACACACATTCCTTTTAGCGCTTCGTGCTACCCTAAGCTGCCTACGCGCCGACGACCAGAACAGGACAGGGCGCACTTTGGATGACCCTTTCTACGACATTATCTCCGAAGATCTTCCTCAGCCAGCTCCGCTTCTTGGCCCCCATGATAATGATATCGCAATCCTCTTCCTCGGCTACCTGAACGATCTTCTCTGATACGTCTCCCTCTTCAAGCCTCGTCTTTATCAGCGCCCTTTCGGCGGCCGCGGTTTCCTTAATTCCGGCGATAGCCTTATCGGCCCCGCTGTTTAGTACGTCTCCGATATTTTTCACCCCGACAAGATTGAGGTCACCTTCGTAAGAAGGAATAACCTTCACCACGGTCACCCAGCATTTCTCATCGTCCGCGAGCTTCAGCCCCTGCCGAAGCACTTCGCGGGAGCCGTTTACTGCAATAAGTACTTTTCTATAGCCTTTCATCGTATTCACCTCACCGCAAGCACAGGGCAAGGGGCGTTGATAAGCACTCTCTCAGTCGTGCTTCCCATAATGGCCTTGTTCACGCCTCTCCACCCGTAACTTCCTATAATTATTAAATCATTTTTCAGGTCTGCAGCCGTCTCTAATATTCTGTCGGCCGCATGGCCCTCCCGTATTTCAGTCTTGACCGTCACCCCGTTTTTGGAAGCGAGTTCTTTCGCCCCTTCAAGGATCTTCCGGGCCTCCTGAATGAGACTTTTCTTTATCGATTCGGTCCTGAGAAATCCTATCATCTCCTCATAGCGGGGGATAACGTAAAGGACAGAGACCTCAGCGCCATCGTCCTGTGACAATTTGCATGCCCGTGCCAGGGCATTCTTACTGAAGTCGGAGCCGTCATAGGAAACGAGTATGGACCTGTACGTTCCCGTACACTCACTGCATTTTTTCTTTATGACCAGCACATCAACCGGTGAATTCACTATCACCTGAGATGTCACACTGCCCATAAGGAGTCTGTTCAGTCCTTTTCTGCCGTAAGTGCCGAGCACGATAAGGTCCGCTTTCTTCTCTCTGGCCATGCTCAGAATAACCTCGGGCGGCTCGCCCTCGCAAAGCAGGGACTTCACTTCTATGTTGAATTCATCCGCGATCATCTTCTTGGTTTCGAGGCAGACCTTTTCACCGTGCTTCAACCGCTGGTCAAGCTGTGTCGGCGCAATCCCGAACTCCTCGGAATCGAAGTAAACGGCATGCACCAGCACGACGTTGCCCCCGTGCCGCTTTACCCAGTTTGAGGCCTCGATCATCGCCGCCTTGCTGGCCTGCGAATCGTCAAAACCGACTAATAAGGTCTTATACATTAATTAATGGGCCCCCCCGCCCTTCCTAAATACCAGGCCTACACCGAAACCCGCGCCGAGGGCCGCTAAGATTGAGATCGTTCCGTATGTGGCAGCGCTCTCTTTCGCCATCCTCGCGAAAGATTTCACAATGCCGACCTGTTCGACAGAAACTTTGGACTCGGCCTGTTCTACCACCCTATTGTCCTTGACCGCATACACCGTCACCGTATACTCGCCCGGTTTTGCCTGGTAAGGCCAATCCATCAGTACGTAATACTCCTGCAGGCCGTCCTTGGTGGTAGTCGTGGAGATCTTCCCGCTCGAAGTCGAGTAGACCTTCGAAGACTCTTTCATCTTCAGGAATTCGCCGAACCATCTGTTTTTCTCAGCATCGCCCGATACAGGGGACACTTCCGTATGCGCTTCGAGGGCCGGATACCCCAGCACATACTTGTTCAGCTCTTCGTTGTTAAGGATCTCCGTCAGGTTTTTCGTGCTATGGAGAAAGTAGAGGGAAGGCACATGCTCGAATGTCAGTTTCCCCACATTCATCCAAAGAAGCCCTGCAACCTTACCCTTCTGCCTCAACGTCTCGTGACCCTCCGGAGAGCTTATTTTTATCACCAGGTCGGTCCCGGGGTCCGATACCCCTCTGACGCTGACCGAACTGCCGTGATAAAAGAAGTCCACGGTAATATGGTCATGGTTCGCCTTGGCCGTCAACACGGCCGAGGCGGTCCCGCCAGCCAAGAAAATAGAGCATATCACTGCCGCAACAGCAAGCCCCAGGTAATTAAAAATCCTGAATCCTGAATCCTGAATCGTGAATTTCATTTTAGTGCCCCCCTCCTTGTGACAAAAGTAATGACGGACTCATAGTAAGATCAAAAACAATTTTGACGGTTACCGCAAGCACGATTACCGCAAGGATAATCTTCAGCTGATCACCCTTAAGTTTTCTTCCGAAAACCGCACCGACCTGGGCGCCGAACGTCGAACCGATCAGCAGGAGTACGGCGAGGATAAAATCCACGCTGTGGTTGCGTATAGGCCTGCAGGAAAGTCACTTCTATGCAGTTAAAGAGGATCTGAAAAAGGCTCGTACCGACAACTACATGCATCGGCATCCTCAGGATATAGACCATTACAGGCACCATCAGGAACCCTCCGCCTACGCCCATGACGGCCGCCAAAATACCCACAAAGCCTCCGAAAATAATCGGAAGCAGGGCAGAATGGGTGACCCCTGACTTTTCGAAATGCGTCTGAAGCGGAAGGGACTTGAGAAATTTCGCAACCCCTGACTCTTTAACGGGCTTGCTCACTTCCGTTTTTTTCTTCTTCATGCTCTGAAGGCTTTCGACGAACATATATGCGCCCACGCTGCCCAGCATAAGCACGTAGGTCATCTTAATAACGAAATCCGCGTTCCCCATAGCGTTGAGGAGCTTTATGCCCTGCACGCCGACAAGACCGCCGATAAAACCGCCTGCAAGAAGGTACAGCCCCATCTTGAAATCTACATTGCCGACCCTCCAATGGGCATAGGTCCCTGAGGTCGAGGCCGCCACGATCTGGTTGGAATCAGTAGCAGCGGCAACAGTCGCAGGTATGCCGAACATTATCAGAAGCGGCGTCATGAGAAATCCCCCGCCCACACCAAAGAGACCTGAAAGCAGGCCTACAGCGAGGCCCAGCCCCACTGGTATGAGTACATTTATACTGGTAAGAGCCACCGGTAAATAAAGATACATCTCGAATCCTCCTTAATATTAAAAATTAATTTGTTTTTTAATGAACGGGCGCCAGAGTTTGTCTGGCCATGGTCACTACAGGCCTCGATGCCGTCCTTACAAGTTTGTTCAGCTCGCGTGCGGAAACATTCCCGTTGTCCGTAACGCTCGGGCTCAGAAGGACCATGTCTATGCCTGTCTTTTCCCTGAGAAAATCCTTGATTGCCGAAAAAAGCTCGACAGTCACCGAATGGACATTCACATTCACCCCGGACCTCTGGCATTTCTCGGCAAGACGCTCGACTTTTTCTTCGAGGGCCGCCTCTTTCTGACCTGCGGAGAGGATTTCTCTAGCGGTTTCATGGTCGTTTGCCTCGGCAAATGTGACCGCCGACATTAGGTCATCGAATTTATCCTTAAGCGTCTTTTTGTTCGTTGCAATCAGGATTGCGATGTCCTTACCCATAGTAGTGGCAAGATCTATGGCGTAGTTAAGACCTTCGTCGAGATCTTCGTTCTCGTAAGTCACAAATAAAAGCTGTTTCCTCATCTTTACCTCCTTTAAGGCTTTTGCCTTAGAGTAAAGCACAAAAGATGCCTATTAAAAGTAGTTGATTTTAAAAGGTAATATTTGAAAGGCTAAATATGCGTTAATATTATGAACAGTATATTTAGAGGGGAATATGAGTTTATAAATCTCGCAACTTATTGAAAATAAATTATTTACTATCAAAAAATGGGGACTAAAGGCAGTTTTTGTGTACCGTTCAGAATATAAACGCTACAAACGCTATTCTTCCTTCAATATTTTCCAGAGGCTTGTCCTCGAAATACCGAGCATCTCGGCAGCCTTTGTCCTGTTGCCCCCGAGCATCTTGACTACTTTTTCAGCGTACTCCTTCACGATTTCCTCAACGGTAAGGACCCTTCCTGAATCAAGCGTATCGATATGAAGGACCTGGATACTGTGGGGGAGACTCCCCGGGGTAATGAGGGGCCCCTTCTCAAGGATAATCGCCCGCTCAATAAGGTTCTCAAGCTCCCGCACATTTCCCGGAAAACTGTAGTTCATGAAGATGTCCATTGCTTCCTTCGTAAAACCGGTAATCTTCTTATTGGCCTTAGGCAGATGTTTCTGGAGAAAATAAATGCTCAGGGGTTTGATGTCCTCCATCCTGTCCCTCAGAGGCGGGAGGAATATCTCCATCACGTTCAGCCTGTAGTAGAGATCTTCCCTGAATTTGCCGTCCGAGATAAGACGTTTCACGTCCTGGTTGGTCGCGGCAATAAACCTCACGTCCACCCTGATAAGTTTTGTCTCTCCCACCCTGTAGAATTCACCGTCTTCAACCACCTTCAACAATTTGGCCTGCAGATTAGGCGTCATCTCGGCGATCTCATCCAGAAACAGCGTACCCGTGTCTGCGATCTCTATGAGCCCCTGCTTTGTCTTGATCGCCCCCGTAAACGCGCCTTTTTCATGTCCGAAGAGTTCGCTTGCCAGAAGGTCCTCTGTCAGGGTGGCGCAGTTAATAGAAAGAAAGGGCATATGTTGTCTTTTGCTTGTCGAATGGATTATCTTTGCGATCAAGTTCTTCCCGACCCCGCTTTCGCCCGTGAGCAATACATTACAGTCCGAGTCCTTCATCCCCTCTATGTCATTTAAGACCCTCTTCATACTCTCGCTCCTGGCGATGATCGGAACTTCTTTGTTCATTCCATAAAAAGTCTTGAGGGCTATGTTTTCCTTCATAAGAACCTTCTGTCCCTGTATCTTCTTCAGCTTAAGTACAAGCTCATCGAGGTCAAACGGCTTTGTGATGTAATCATAGGCGCCGCTCCTCATGGCCTCCACAGCCGAGCCGATACTCCCGAACCCGGTAATGATAATCGCCTCGGTTTCCGGGAACTGCTCCTTCACCTTCGAGAGGAGCTCAAGGCCACCGATCCCCGGCATCTTTATATCGGTGATCAGGACGTCAAAGCTCCCCGCCCCCATCTTCATGAGGGCATCTTGACCGTCCTTTGTTCCGGAGACCTCGTACCCCTCGTCCCTGAGGGCATCGAGGATATTGTTCAGGGTTATTTCTTCGTCTTCTGCAACAAGTATCTTAAACGCCAAAGTCATTCACCGTTTTGTATTTCGTTTACCCTTTCACTTTTCACTATTCACTGTCTTCACGTCTTCTTCGGCAACGTTATTATAAACGAAGTGCCCCTTCCCTCTCCGCTTTCCACCTCGATATGACCGTTATGTTTCTGGACAATATTGAATACTATCGCAAGGCCCAGCCCTGTCCCCTTGTCTTTCGTCGTAAAAAAAGGCTCGAAAAGCTTTTCGATGGTTTCAGACGATATACCTTTCCCGGAATCAGATACCCGCATCCTCACTACGTCCTTTTCTTCTTCGACCCTGACAGAAATCTCTCCTACCCCAGACATAGCCTCGATGGCATTCATGAAGAGATTGATAAAGACCTGCTCAAGCTGCTCCTGGTCTGCCTCGAACACGACTTCACGGGGATGCATTGACAGATCGAACTTAATCCTCCCGGTGTCTATCGAATTCCCGAGATGCCGGAATACGCCTTCGATAAGCGCCCCGGCTTCAACAGAGCGCAGATGCGGTTCCCTCCCCCTAGCAAAATCGAGAAGATCGCTGACGATCTTTTTAACCCTCATCGTCTCGCCGAATATGTCGTTAAGGGCCTTTTTTATCACAGAAGGAACATCATCGCCCGCCTTCTTTATGAGTCTCTGTGACGTCGTATAGATATTGTTAAGGGGGTTATTGAGTTCGTGGGCCACGCCCGAGGCGAGGGTCCCTATCGCAGCGAGTTTCTTGGACTGTATAAGCTCTTTTTCCCTCTGAGCAAGCTCTTCTTCCATATGATTGAAGGTCTTGATGAGCGTTCCCACCTCGTCATTGTCGATCCCCGATGAAAGAGACATCGGGGCGAAATTTCCCTTTCCGGCCTTTTCGACTGCGGCGGTCAGGAGACCCAACTTCTTTACAACATTGCTTGTAATATAAAAAAGCGTGCCAAGTCCTACTACGATGAAGAGGCTGAAGAGGACCAGCATCGTAATCTGCGAGGTATGGATCACCCTCTCGGCGTCGTCCCTTTCGAGCTTGTCGAGGTCTTTGGAGGCCCCCAGGATGTCTTCACCGGTTTTCCTGAGTGCGACGATCTCGGAGTCCAGCTCCCGAAGTCCCGAAACGAGCCTGTGGTCCCTGGGGAGAAGAAACACCTTTGTGAGAAAATAGGCCGCCTGCCGCGGCCTATCGAGGAAGGTCCATTCTATGAGCGGGTAGAACTGAGAGTATTTCATGGAAGTTGTTTTCAGGCCTTTCAGTTCTGAAGACAGCGTTTCCAGCGACTCCTCTATGGTAGTGAACCGCCGCTCGTATTCCGCAGTAAGCCCCCGAAAAGAAGACAGTCTCCCTTTCATTCCCGCGCTCGCATCGCTCAGCAGGATACCGTTAAGTTCGCCGAGATATCTGTGGACCTCCTTCGCTTCCGCGTCCCCTCTTGTCGAGCCGTAAAGAAAAAAATTCTTCTCGTGTCTCCTCACCTGGAGGGACTTGGACCTGATAGTATCCGTAATTTCCAGGAAGGTTATCGCCTTCCTCAGCTGGATGAAGCTGACGAACTCAAAAGCCACGAGTATGGCTATGATAAATCCGCTGATAAAGAAACTAATGGCTATCTTTTTCTTTAGTAACATAGTAAGTACCTAGCCTATTGTATGACATTATAGCTTTTTTTAAAATACCGGACGCCGGCTTGAGCCCTTGCCATGAAGGAGCGCTGCCATCTGTTATAATAAACTGAAATGAAAATAAAACAGAGGGTCGTCTTCCGCCCATTGGAGCTGTTCTCTACGGCTTTTTTCTCCTCCTTGCCGGCGGTGGATCGAGAATAATGAAGTAGTGATAATGACCGCGGATCTGGAAAAAGGGCAGGACCTTTTTTAGCCATGATAGCAGGATTTCTACAGTTCGACCCGGTCTTCGGGGATGTAAAGGGGAACCTCACCAGGGTTTCGCAGGTGCTCTCAGGAAAAAAGGCCGATCTGGTCGTCCTTCCGGAACTGTTCAATACGGGCTATCAGTTCACCTCAAGGGCCGAGGTCGGAGACCTTTCGGAGGAAATTCCATCAGGGTCTACGACAAAGGTTCTGATTGAGTTGTCAAAGGAAAAGAACCTCCACATAGTCGCGGGGATCGCTGAGCGGGCCGGCGGCTCTTTTTTTAATTCGGCCGTGCTGACCGGCCCCGACGGATTCATCGGGGTCTACAGAAAGACGCACCTTTTCTTCGAGGAAAAACTCTGGTTTTCCCCTGGAGACACGGGGTTTAAGGTGTGGGAAACCCCTGTCGGGACTATTGGCGTCATGATATGTTTTGACTGGTTTTTCCCCGAGTCTGCAAGGACCCTCGCGCTGAAAGGTGCCGACATTATAGCCCATCCCGCAAATCTTGTCCTCCCCCACTGTCCGGACGCCATGCCGACGAGGTGCCTCGAAAACAGGGTCTATGCGGTAACTGCAAACCGGACCGGAAGTGAACAGAGGGGCGGGAAGGAGAGACTTGAATTCATCGGGACAAGCGAGATAGTGTCGCCCAATGGAGAGGTCCTCTACAGGGCGGAAAGAGACTCTGAAGAATTCGGCGCTGCTGAAGTGGATATCGCCTCCGCCCGCAGCAAAAAACTTAATTCCTTCAACGACCTTTTTGAAGACAGAAGAAAAGAGCACTATTCCTGCTAGCCCCGCGCACCTTTGTCTGAGGAATTCAGTACGGAATTACCGTATCGAATTTCACAAGATTGAGGGCGATCTCTTCGGTACTCATTTGCTCGAACTTATTTTCGGGGTTGTTTGAGTATATCTTCACATCAAGGTCTCCCAGGATTTCGACATTAAGCGCAACAGCCTCATCAGACATATCGACCTTTTTGTCCATAACAAAGACGCTTACTTCGTCGTCCGCGAGAGTCAGCCCCACAGCCATTCTTAATGCCTCTGCCTGCCTGTCTCTCACCAAAACGGCTATCTTCTTTGCCATATGCCCTCCTTTTTTCATGCCCCTACGCCTATTTTTTCCATTCGGAGTGCTCATTATCTATCACAGAAATTACGCATAAGTCAAGGCAAATCAGGGTAAATTACGGCAGATGGGTATCCCACTTTTTGGAGTACAATACGTTTGTTTCCAGCCTATGCAGAAGGAGAAAAAGGGGACTGTTTCACAATCCCCTACGGGAACAATAATCTGGTGGAGGCGGCGGGAATCGAACCCGCGTCCGAAGGCACTACTCTCAAGCTTCTACGTGTGTAGGCTGTCTTTTCATCGTCAAGGTTCGGGACGCCGACAGTCAGGCTGCCCGAAACTCCATCTCCCTTAATCTTACCTCAGGGGCAGGAGAAGACCCTGAAGCCAGCCCGCTGATCGACGCTATCTCCGGTACACAGGCGATCCCTGAGTAGCGTGCAGCTTAATTAAGCTGCGAGTGCCAGTTCGTTGTTGGCGTTTGTGTTTGTTTCCACCTTTTTACGTGGTGATGGAGCCACGACACGCCACGTGAGCCTCATAACCCCCGTCGAGCCCAATCGCCCCCTTTCATCTATATTCTACCATATGCATGACACTTCAACGTACCTATTAGCTTTTTTGCCTCCTCTTTACGAGTTTTTCGATTTCTACTGAAAAAAATACGACGAATGAAAGGGCCATCGTCAGCGCCAGTTCCCCAGCGGTCAGAGGCATGGTCTTAAACATCGCATTCAGGGATGAGGAATATACTACCGTCAGTTGAAGGACGAGGCCGCAGACTACAGCGCCAAGAAGAGGTTTGTTCGAAAACAGACCCATCTCAAACAGCGACCGCGTTTCAGACCTTATCGCAAGGACATGGCCCAGCTGCGTCACACAAAGCAGGGTAAAGACCATCGTCTGCCAATGGGCCCCGCAAAACCTGAGCGACCATGACTGCACGGCAAGTACCGTCCCTGCCATCAACAGGCCGACCCAAAGGGCGTGGCGGCCCAGGCCATGAGAAAATATGCCTTCCCCGGGATCTCTGGGCGGCCTCTTCATCACATCGCCCTCTGCAGGCTCTACCGACAGGGCAAGGGCGGGAAGGCCGTCGGTAATGAGGTTTACCCACAGTATCTGGATCGGCAGAAGCGGCACCGGCAGTCCGATCACGGGTGCAAGGAAAAGAGTCAATACCTCTCCGGAGTTCGTCGTAAGGAGATATTTGATGAACTTCCTGATATTGTCGTATATCTTCCTTCCCTCTGCCACTGCGTTTACGATCGATGCGAAGTTATCGTCGAGGAGTACCATATCTGCCGCCTCTTTTGCCACGTCGGTGCCGGCAACGCCCATCGCAACGCCTATGTCAGCCCTCTTGAGGGTCGGCGCATCGTTTATCCCGTCTCCGGTCATTGCGACCAACTCTCCTCTGTCTTGCAGGGCCTTTACGATCTTCAACTTCTGCTCCGGAGCCATCCGCGCATAGACGCGTATTCGCCCGACACGTTCTCTAAACTCAATATCGGACATATTGTTCAACTCCCTGCCGGTAATAATTTCAGCTTTCCCGTTATCCGATATGCCGAGTCTTTTCGCTATGGACATGGCCGTGGCCGGGTGGTCCCCGGTAATCATCACCACCTGTATCCCCGCCTCTTTACAGAGGGCCACTGCCCCCCTAGCCCCTTCCCTTGGAGGGTCCACCATGCCGGCAAGACCCAATATGGTTAGTCCGTTTTCGACTGTATCGGCAGACAAGATATCCGGAGGGGTTCCCCATCTTCTCATCCCGATACATAAAACCCTTAGCCCCTCGGAAGCCATCCGGTCGTTTATCGTGATCAACTCCCCACGGTCGAGGGGTCTGACCCCTTCTTTCCCTAAAATGGATGCGGCTTTATCTATGAGCACCTCCACCGCCCCCTTTGTAAAAGAGATAAAACCATTATCGGACGCTCCGGCACTCCCTCCTGTCAAAAATGGTATCTGCGAAGGCATGATAATTTTGTGCAAGGTCGTCATACAGCGCCTCTCGGGGTCAAAAGGGATCTCACCCACCCTTTCCAACATCTTTTCCAGACTATTTGTATCGAATCCGTTTTCACGCGCGACATTAAATAGGGCGACTTCGGTGGGATCTCCTGAAGGGTGGTCGGGGTCGTCCGCCGTTGCGTTATTATTGAGGGAAAAGGCGGTCATTAAGGCATTCACTGCCTGCAGACCCTCAGGTATGCCTCGGTTATCTTCGGCCCGGGACGATCGCACACGCATTGTCTTTTTCAGGGCGGCGGTATCTATTATCTCCCCTGCAGTATACATTTTTTCAACACTCATCCTGTTTTCAGTCAGGGTGCCGGTCTTGTCCGAGCATATATAGGTCACCGAGCCCAGGGTTTCGACCGCAGGAAGTTTCCTGATAAGCGCTTTTCGCGCCATCATATTTTTTGCCCCTATCGCAAGGGCGATTGTCACCACCGCCGGAAGCGCCTCGGGGATTGCGGCCACGGCCAGCGATACAGCCGTAAGAAACATCAGAAGGAACGGCCCTCCCCTGAATATCCCTATATAAAAGATGACGAGACATGCGGCAAGGATGAAAAGCGCAAGTCTCCTGCCGAAACGGGCAAGTCTTTTCTGAAGAGGCGTCCTTACCTCTTTTTCCTTCTCAAGCATACCGGCGATCTTTCCGAACTCAGTGCTCATGCCCGTGGCAACTACGATCCCTTTCCCCCTGCCGTAGGAGACAGTGGTTCCTTTGAACGCCATATTTTCCAGATCGCCAAGAGCGGCGGCCTCTTCCGTCATGACCGACGCACTTTTTCCCACAGGGGCCGCCTCACCGGTCAACACCGCCTCGACTACTCTGAGCTGAAAAGATTCTGCGATCCTCATATCGGCAGGGACGATCCTCCCCGGCTCAAGGACGGCCACGTCGCCCGGCACAAGCGCAGAGGCGGGGACCTCCATGGTCTTTCCTTCTCTTCTGACTGTCGCGGTAGGGGCCGCCATTTCTTTCAACGCCGCAATCGCTTTTTCCGCCCTATACTCCTGTATAAATCCAACGACCGCGTTAAGAACGACGATGGCCAGGATCGCAACGGCGTCCCCCCGGTCGCCGATTATTCCCGATACGACGGCTGCCAAGACAAGGACAATGATCATAAAATCCGTTAACTGGGATAGAAAAATGCGGAAGGGCGACCTTTTTTTCATTTCAACCAATTCATTCGGTCCGAACTCGCTGATCCTCTTCTGCACATCGGCAAAATCCAGACCGTCAGGACCTGTGCGGAGCGCTTCCATAACCTCTTCAATAGTTACCCGGTGCCAGTTCATCTGACCCGTCTTGATTTGTGCGATACCGTTCATCATCTCGTTCCTACACTTACATAGTAGTAGAAACACCATGACCTGTCACGCCGGTCCAGCTGAAAATACCCACACGTTCTTGACATATTCCGTGTGTGAAGTAATATGGCATTAACGTGTCTTTATTCTTCAAGAAATATAAATGAAAGTTCTCGTTATAAGTGCCAACCGAAACCTTTTCCCGACACCGGTCATCCCGCTGGGGGCCTGTATCGTCACGGGGGCCGCAGAGAGAGCGGGACATGACGTGCACGTTGTCGATCTGATGCTCGAAAAAAATCCTCTTCGGGCCGTCGAAGCGGGCATTGCCCGAACGGGTCCCGACGTCGTAGGTCTTTCGGTAAGAAATATCGATAATAATGACATGCAAAGACCCGCTTTTTTTATGGATCACGTCGTGAAGGTCCTCAATGTGATAAGGGCAAAGACCGATACCCCGATAGTCCCTCGGCGGCTCCGGCCCGTCTCGGTAACGGCAAACTCTTCCCGGCACCGCGTGGATGGCTGACAATACTTTTTTCAGTTATCCCTGCAGACTTTCCCGTCCTTCGGACTATTTCCGTCGCCCCGGATTTTTCCCGCTGGGTCGACATACGAAAATATCTTTCCTGCCTCACGGCAGTGCCCCTTCAGACAAAACTCGGCTGCCATTTCAGCTGCGTGTATTGCACTTACCGGAAGATCGAAGGCAACACTTACCGTTTATTTGATAGGGCCGGTGTGGTCGAATCCGTGAAGCGACTTTCAGATTCGGGGCTCACACATATAGAGTTTGTCGACAATGTCTTCAACTCACCCTATGGTCATGCCATGTCCCTTTGCGAAGACCTTGCGCGTATCAAGCATAAAGCCCCCCTCTATAGCCTTGAACTGAACCCTTTCCACATAGATGACGAGCTCCTGGCGGTAATGGAGCGTGCAGGGTTCGGGGGCATAGGCATAACGGCCGAAAGCGCCTCAGACAAGGTCCTTTCATCCTTGGGCAAAGGATACGGAGCCGGAAGCGTCCATCATACGGCAGAGGTCGTAAACAGGCATACACTGCCCTGCGTCTGGATCTTCATGCTCGGGGGACCGGGTGAAACGGACAAGACAGTTGAGGAGACCCTCCGCTTCGCCGAACACTCCATACGCCCGACTGATACGGCTTTCTTTAATCTGGGTGTCAGGATATATCCCGGCACCGAACTCGAAGCGATCGCCCGCAGACAAGGGGTACTGTCCTTGCCTAAAGGGGAGATGGCTGGCATTCGGCGCAGGCCTTTCGGCCCACGCCTGTCTTTTAAGGAAAACCTGAACTTCCCTGTTTATGCCCGCCGCATCGCCTCGAGCCTTGCGATCCTCTCTTCAATGGGCGGATGGGTGCTGAAGAGTTTCACAATCCCCCCGCCGCTAAAAGGGCTCACGATAAGCATATGCGATGTAGCAGGGTTTGCCTGCATCGGGATCATCCGCGTCCCTTTTTCTAGTTTACGAAGCGCGTTTGCAAGCGCCATAGGGTTACCGTTGAGCATCGCGCCCCCCTCGTCGGCCGAAAATTCCCTTGACCGCGAGATCGCCATCTGTATGAGCATTGCGGCAAGGGGAGCAACGATCATCATTACGAGGGAGGCTACCGGACTGCCGCTGTCATCGTCGCTACGTCTTCCGCCGCCGAATATCATGGCCCACTGCGCCATCTGCGCCAGGTAGCTGATTGCGCCGGCGATCGTGGCCGCCACCGTTCCGATGAGAATGTCTCTGTGCATGACATGTGAAAGTTCGTGGGCCATGACCCCCGAAAGCTCTTCCTCGGTCAGTAGCTGCATGATCCCTTCTGTGGCGGCGACAGCAGCATGGTTTGGGTTTCTCCCTGTGGCAAAGGCATTCGGTGACATGTCGGGAATGATATATACCTTCGGCATCGGAATACCGGCCTTCTGGCTCAGTCTCCTTACGATCCTGTATAAGACCGGGGCCTCCGCCTCGGTCACTTCCTGCGCCCTATACATCTTCAGGACTATCTTGTCACTAAAGAAGTACGAGATGAAATTCATCAGAAAGGCCATCACCAGGGCAATAGTCATCCCGGACCTACCCCCCAGTGCCGCGCCTCCAAATACCAAAAGAAGCGTAAGAAGCATCATCAACATCATCGTCTTTAATCCATTCATAATATTCCTCCGTCAAAAGACCTTTTCCTTCCCGGCAGAAAAAATAAGGCCTTCTTCTCTTCTTATCTTTATTCTAATTAGATGACATCTGCGACGTCAATGGCAGCCTGAGACCGCCTCGGACAAATAGAACAGGTTAAGGGTAATATGGCTCAATCCGGCACCTTTATATGTATCTCCCGCACCTTGCCGTCTACGATCTCGAAGGCCTTCAGTTGGGGATTATCATGGTCAAGAAAACCGGCGATAACATAGGCAGCATCAGGATAAAACGCCAGCTTCACATCGGTCGGCGACGGATACGGTGCGGACAGCGGATGGGAGTGATAGACAGCGACCATCCGCATCCTTTTGTCCCTGATTTCCTTCATGATCCTGAACTGCTCCCGGGCGTCTATCAGGTAACTTACCGGGGAGCTTTCCATGTTAGTGGTTTCGTACATTACCCTTGCCTCGTTGCCTTCACCCGCAAGAATGCCGCAGGCCTCATCAGGATACGCCGACCTCCCGTGGAAAAGTATCCGATCGATGAACTTGCGGGGCAAGATGACTTCGTCCATTCAGACGCTCCTACGGTAACGTGCAGTAGCCCTCGTTATAGTCGATGAGTTCCGTGATCGTAGGGTTCTCTCCGCAAAGCGGACAGGACCGGTTCTTCGGCACCTTAACCTTCCTGAAGGTGGTCTTCAGTGCGTTATAGATAAGGAGTTCACCCTTGAGGACCTCCCCTTTGCCCAGTATCAATTTGAGGACCTCGGTCGCCTGGAGTCCCCCGATCACTCCGGGAAGCACGCCGAGCACTCCGGCCTCCTGGCAAGAAGGCACCAGACCAGGCGGCGGCGGCTCTTCGAAAAGACACCGGTAACACGGACCTTCTCCGGGAAGTATCGTCGTCACCTGGCCCTCAAATCTAAGGATGGCGCCGCTGACAAGCGGCTTTTTGGCCATAAAGCAGGCGTCGTTTACAAGGTATCTGGTGGGAAAATTATCGCTGCCGTCGACAACGATATCGTAATCCCTGATCAAATCGATGATGTCGTCCTTAGACATCCTCTTCTGGATCGCAATGATATTCACATCCGGATTCAGCGCCTCAAAAGTCTTCTTGGCCGATTCAACCTTCGGCATGCCGATGGTGTTTACGCTGTGGGCGATCTGCCTTTGAAGGTTGCTCATCTCAACGGTATCGTTGTCGACCATGGCGATTGTGCCCACTCCGGCAGCGGTCAGATAATACCCCACCGGGCAGCCGAGTCCTCCCGCCCCCACGATAAAGACCTTCGCATGAGCGATCTTCGACTGACCCTTCCCTCCAACCTCGGGAAGAATGATATGGCGGCTGTATCGCAATAACTGGTCGTCGGTAAAATCCATCAGTCTTTGTCCTTTCTTATCTGCAAAACCCAGTCCGTATCGTTGGTTTTTTCGACCTTCAGGACAGTCTGCCCATGGTCCTCCATTGATTTGGGTATGCTCCTTGAGGCCTCTTCATAGTCAAGAAGTATCTCCAGGACCTGTCCGACTTCCATAGACTCTATCGCCAGTTTTGCCTTTACAAATGTATAAGGGCAGACGAGTCCCTTAATATTGATTTTCTTGTCGGGGATTATTTCCTCCACTGTCACCTCCGTCGTTCCCTTTTATCGTTTTTCTCTCTAGTACCCTATTTATTTTTCTTATTAAATTATAACCTAAAGACCCCTCTTTTTACACTCGTCTCCCCTGAACTCTCCGTCTTTTTTTCTTTCGCCATACACATTCCCCTTGATAAATTCACCCGCAATAGGTGATTATATTGTATGATGATTTTTATATATCCAGGGAATGACGCTGACCTTCCCGTCTCATGGTATCACTGCTAAGCGTTTATGCCTGCAACTACTTTTAAGGGGTAATTTCGTTGGAACCGGTACCATCGCTGCCTCAACTGGTAATTAAAGGAAAAAAGATACGTCTGCCTATCATACAGGGCGGAATGGGCGTCGGAGTGTCGCTCTCCCCCCTTGCGAGTGCTGTTGCGAAAGAAGGCGGCGTGGGGATAGTGTCAAGCGCCTGTCTGGACAGGCTTCTCTCAAAGAGAAACGGCAAGAAGGTCAACACCTATGAGGCCGCCTACGAAGAGGTCTCCCTCTCGAAGTCGGAAGGAGGGTTCGCAGGCATTAACATCATGGTCGCCCTTGTCCGGGACTACGAAGACTCTGTAAAAGGCGCTGTAGATGCCGGGGCCGACCTTATCATCTCCGGGGCGGGACTGCCGTTAAATCTTCCCGGCATTATACCTCCAAAAGATACTGCGCTTGTCCCGATCGTATCCTCCGCAAGGGCGCTCGAACTCATCTGCAAAAAATGGGAGAGATTGGGTTACCGGCCTGACGCCGTCGTCCTCGAAGGGCCCCTCGCAGGAGGGCATCTGGGTTTCAAGATAGACCAGATAGACCTTGAGTCCAACAGGCTCGAAAACCTTTTCCCTCCCGTAAAGGACATGGCGATGAAATACGGAGATATCCCCGTAATCGTAGCAGGAGGTATCTATACTCATTCCGATATCCGGATGTTCCTTGAGATGGGCGCTAGCGGCGTCCAGATGGGAACGAGGTTCCTCGCGACCGAAGAAAGCAGCGCATCGGCCGTATATAAAAAGGCGGTCGTCGAAGCTGATAACGAGGACATCATTGTGGCCCATAAGCCGGGTTCTCCGTGCGGTCTGCCCTTTAGGATAATTAAACAGTCGCCGATGTACCTATCCTCAGTCAAGAGGCTGCGGCAGCCCAAATGCGACAAGGGCTACGTCCTCCTCAAAGACACTGAAGGCAAATTTACGCGGTGTCCGGCCAAGGAAAACAACGAAAACTGTTTCTGCATCTGTAACGGACTCCTCAGTTCGGCTGGATACAACCCTGACAAGGAAGAGTCGCTCTTTACGGTCGGCACGAACGCAAGCAGGGTCGAAAAGATAGTCCAGGTCAAGTCCCTCATGGATGAACTTGCCGGCAAAGTCCTCACTGCAGCATCATAACGACACAGCCGAAGTCCCGGAGACCGGACCTGCACTTTTTCTTCCGAACAAACTCTGCGTGATTGCAACTTTGCCTTTGGCCTGACAAGAATCCGATTTTGAAACCCTTGGTACATAAGGTGTAAGATAAAGCAGAATGATCACGATCGATTGCGTCAGCAAAACATTCGGCGGATCCCCTGCGGTGAAAGAGATGTCCGTTACTGTAGCCGACGGCGAGATATTCGGTCTGGTGGGCCCCAACGGCGCAGGTAAGACCACTACGATTAAGATGATGACCGGCCTCCTGAGGCCCGACAGCGGGAGGATCCTGATCGGAAACTATGACATCACCGAAGACCCGATGAAGGCAAAGTCCGTCCTCGGGTACGTCCCTGACAGGGCATTTCTTTACGAAAAATTGACGGCGCGGGAGTTCCTGGTCTTTACTTCATCGATGTACGGTATCGGGAAATCCGATGCCCTCGTTCGCATAGAACACTTCCTTTCACTCCTTGGGATCCCGGAGATGGAGGATTCCCTTATCGAGAGTTTTTCTCAGGGGATGAGACAGAGGCTCCTTTTTGCATCCGCCCTTGTCCATGATCCCGGGGTATTACTGATAGACGAGCCGTTCACCGGACTTGATCCCTTCGGCGTCAGGACGCTTAGGGAAATCATCAACGGGCTATGTGCGAAAGGCATCTCGGTTTTCCTTGCTACGCACAGTCTCCATATCGCGGAGGGGCTATGTCACAGGATCGGGTTTTTAAACAAAGGTTCGCTCGTCTCGCTGAAAGACAGGAAAGAGATACGCGATACCGAGGGCGGACTTGAAGGGATGTTCCTCAGGGTAAACGGATAAGTCTGTCATGCTCTTGCTGCTTTTGAAGCCAAAGTTTCTGACGGTACGCAATTCCCTGAACGCCGCAACCGTCTCGAAGAGACTCCCCCTGGCGCTCATGGGGGCCTTTTTTTGGGGCCTTCTCTACGTCGGCACATACAAGGTGCTCGCGACCGTAAGAGGGATCGACTTTTTCGGGGAAGCGCTTGCGGAAAGACTTTTTTCAATGACTTTCTTCAGCCTTACCGGGTTTCTTGTTTTGAGCAATATAGTAGCCGCGATCTCCTCTTTCTATCTTTCGAAGGACATGTCTTTTCTCCTTGCGAGGCCTCTCGGTGTCTCCGACATTCTGAGGTATAAGACTTTCATGACGCTCGCGAATTCGTCCTGGATGGTTGCGGTCTTCCTCACCCCGGTTCTGCTGGCCTACGGGACATGCTATTGTGCTCCGGCAATGTATTACCTGTTCATGCCGGTCGCTTTTGCCATGTTTGTGCTGATTGCGGCCGGCCTTGGTATATCTATTGCCCATCTCCTCACGCGGGTCTCTCCCGCAAAAAAATCGCGTGACCTATTCGTAGGCGCGGTCATCGTTCTTTTCCTTGTTTTTTACTTTGTGATAAGGTCCTCCCTGCCCCGCGGTCTTAGCGCCCCGGAAGCGGTTATCGGCTCGTTCATAAAATTTGCGCCGAATTCCCCGCTTCTTCCCGACTACTGGATGGCCAAGGGGGTCTTTCCGCTCCTCACTGGCAAGGCACCGGACGCCTTTTATGTCTTTGTCCTTTTCATAAACGCCGTCTTCTTCCTGCTGCTTTCCTCACTGGCCGGCAAAGTATTTTTCCTCTCGAATATTGAAAGGCTCCTTCCTTCCGAAAAAAAATCCGGCGGATACCTGTTAAGGAGATTTTACCCCGGAGGGTCTTTGGCGCTTTTTTACAAGGACCTCCTCATTTTTTTCAGGGACAAGGGCCAGTGGTCCCAGATATTCGTTGTCCTCGCGCTCGTTGCCGTATACATATACAACTTCAGATCACTTCCTCTCGACATGATCGCCGGAGTGACTTCTTTCGCCAGGGAGATCATGGCTGCGATCAACATGGTAATGGCCGGGCTCGTGCTTTCGGCCGTTGCGGCACGATTCCTTTACACCTCGGTGAGTCTTGAAGGCATGGCCTTCTGGGTCGTCAGGATCTCGCCGGTCAGTCTGAGGAGGTTCGTATGGCTGAAATTGCTTTACGGTTGCATTCCCCTGGCCTTTCTTATGACCGCTCTTGTCACGCTGACCAATTCGGCGCTGGCGGTGAAAGGCCCTCTCATGCTTGCGTCGGTAGGGACAATTCTCCTTCTCTCAATTTCGGTCAGCGGGCTTGCAACGGGCCTCGGCGCGGTCTATCCGAAGTTCAGACACGTCAACATTGCGTCAGTCTCGGTAAGTGCCGGGGCGATGGTTTTCATGCTGCTTGCCTTCGGTCTCGTGATCATAACGGTCTCTCTAGAGTCCTGGATCTATTATCTTCTGGCCTTAAGACAGCCTATGCCGCCCCGTTTTCCGATTTTTCTGCATATTGTCGTATGTCTTATATGCATCCTCCTATGTAACGGGGCCGCCTTTTATCTTCCCATGAAGACAGGAGTCGGGAGGCTTCTTAAGGACCAGTCTTTGCATTGAAGAGATAAAATTAATTCTCCTTTATCGTATTGACATCGATATAAAGTATCTGCTAGGCTAGAAGCAGGTAGATAGATGATCCCTCCAAAGAATGAGTTTATCTACCACCCTCCATGAAAGGCCGGTTATCCCCGATCCCCAGCCGGCCTTTCACTTATTTCTCCTGCTGAATAAAAGGCATTTAAATCTCTTTTGGCGTATTGTTACCGTTGAATATGCAGGCGTTCGGATAAAAACAGCTTGGCGTTGCCCTAATGATTTCGCTACCGACTCATCTCAAGAGATAAAAGGAGCGCAGAGCCCTTCTCAGACCCTGGCCCTTAAAAACATCCCAAGTGACCTGTCGACTTTGCTTATATGATTTATCAGCCACTGTACGATCATTCGGTTCGTCTTCACCACAAGATCCAACGCCGGCCCCTGTCGTTCAATTTCTTTCTTCAGTTCCGAGAAAGTTGCGATAAATTTAAGATGTTCCGTCTTATGACTTGCATGACCGGGATACTCATATTTCTGCATAAATTTTTCTTCTTCAGAAAAATGCTTTACCACATACTCGTCAAGGAACTCTATGACTATGTTGAGTTCAGCTTTTCCCTTGCCCTGTCGGCATGATTCTAAAAGAGCATTTACTCTTCTAAAAAGCTCCTTGTGCTGAAAGTCAATTTCCTCCGAACCCGTTGCCAAATCCTGCGTCCATTCTAAAGCCATATGCCCTCCTTTGAACAAATAAGTGTGTTGATACCCCTGGCTCAAACCGGATATAATTGCTCCTGTTTTAACAGACTTCGTAATATTTGTCAATACTTCCAGTTCAGTATGTTGTCATATAGGTCAATTGCTTCAGCAATAAACACACGAGGCGTTGTATAATTTAGGTAAAGACCCCATAAAGGATCTCATGGCCAAGTTCCAGGTAATATGGAGAAAAACGCAATAGACCGGAACACAGAATATATAATCGCCAAACCGACTGCAGGCCGTATCCTCACGTCAGTTACAGGCCTGTTTATCGCGGTAATTGTGACGGTCCTTCCGCTCGGCTATTTTTTGATTTCCTACCAGTATATTGCAGGAAGTCTTATCACCGAAGCGGAGATAAATGCCGCCATTATTTTACATGCGGTCAACGTAAATCCCGAATTATATGAAATCGGGCGCGAGACACTCAGCGCCTCCATTTCGGAGCGCCTCAAACAGGGGCGTGGAGAGATACGGCGCCTGGTCAATGAGAAAAATGTGGTTGTTGCAGAGAGCAGCGACAAGGTCGAGCCTCCGTTTATCATGCGATATGCGACCCTTATGGATTCCGGTGTCCCCAAGGGCAAAGTGGAAATATACCGTTCTCTTCGTCCCCTTTTCGTTCGCACGGCTGAGATCGCGCTGTTCAGCATCTTCTCCGGAAGTGGAATATTCTTTCTGCTCTTCGTCCCCCCCCTTCGCTCGATTCGCCGCACCGAGGACTCGGTACAAAAGAGTGAAGAGCGTTACCGCACACTGGCAGAGGCGGCACAGGACATAATCTTCATTATCGACCGGAATGAAAATATTCAATACCTGAACAACTTCGCCGCGAAACAACTCGGGCGGCCCCCGGCGGAAATAATCGGCAAACCATGGAATGAACTTTTTCCGCCCGACATGGCCGAGCCGCAGAAATACAACCTTGAAAAAGTGTTCGAAAATGGCGAGTCCTTTTTTGCCGAAAGTTCGGCGCTCCTTTCAAGCGGGGAGGTGTGGTTGAGCACCTCCCTGGTCCCGATCAGAAGCGGCGACGGAAGGGTGGCGGCGGTGCTGGGTATTTCCCGCGACATTACTGAACGTAAAAAAGCCCAGGATGCGCTCATAGCCTCGGAGCAACACTTCAGAGAAAGGGTCAATGAAGAAGTCGAAAAAGGAAGGGAGAAGGACCACTTATTGATGCAGCAGTCAAAACTTGCCGCCATGGGCGAAATGATCGGCAGCATCGCCCATCAGTGGAGACAGCCGCTCAACACTGTCGGACTTATCATCCAGGATATAAAGACCGTTCATCGGCTGGGCGAACTCGACGAGAGGTATGTGAACGAAAGCGTCGCCAAAGCAATGGCCATAATACGCCACATGTCCGCGACCATAGACGATTTCAGATACTTCTATCAGCCGGAGAAGGAACGCCACGCATTCAGTATAGCGGAGGCGGTAGTCAAAGCTATTTCTGTTATAGACTCAAGCTTCAAAAACAACAACATCGACATAGAACTTGCGCTAAAGGACGACGTGGTTGTGGAGGGGTTCCCCAATGAATATTCCCAGGTGTTATTGAACTTCCTCAATAATGCAAAGGATGTATTTATCGAAAGAAAGGTGCCGCATCCGAGAGTGACAGTGAAGCTGTCCAATCAAGACAATAGATCGGTGCTGACCGTAAGGGACAACGGCGGTGGTATTCCAGGGGACATTATGGACAAGATATTCGATCCGTATTTTTCAACCAAGCAAAGTAGCCAGGGCACGGGGATCGGGCTCTATATGTCAAAGATGATCATCGAAAAAAGCATGAACGGAAAACTCTCGGCCAGGAATACCGAAGACGGCGCAGAATTCAAGATAGAACTGTAGGTTTGCGTAGAGTACGCAACTAAATTTCCCTACTTGACCCGTCCGCGTCGGTGCCCGCGTCGCAAAAAAACACCGAAGTCGGATCCCCTAAAACTAAGCCTTGGCCTCATTCAGCACTTCCGACCCACTACCATGTGTTCCGGGGGGCTTTTGAGTCTGAAGGCTACGGTCCGGCAGTCTCATTAAAGAAATTCCGGATAAAGGCCGATATGATGTTCACAAGACATACTATTGACTCCAGGTGGGTGATATACAATGTATGCGACAATATGGTGCGGTAAGGGCGTGAAACTATGATTGACGGCAAAATAACCCCCGGACCCGCCGCCGATTTTTCGGCGGCAAATTCGGCGCCTTTCCTTACGACGGCAGGGGAAGGCGGCCTGAGTTCGGCAGAAGATAATTCAAAACTGACGGCGCTAATCGTCGATGATGATCCCTATGTACTCGAGCCTATTTCAATACTTTTGCGTGAGTATGGCTTTTCCGTAATATCCTGCGGGAATGCCGACGACGCGATTGCCAATTTGATGCATAACGGCACCTCCGTGGTACTCACCGATATCAAAATGCCCGTCATTTCGGGCATAGATCTTCTGTCAAAGATACGTGCCATAAATCCCGATATCCCGGTTATCCTGATGACGGCATACGCGGAGCTTGATGTCGCAGTCGATGCGATCAAAAAAGGGGCCTTCGACTTTATCACCAAGCCTTTCAATGCCGAATACCTCGTCCACTCGGTAAAAAAAGCGGCCATGTATCACCGCATGCTGCAACTGGAGAAAAATTACAAGTCGGTCCTCGAAAAAACAGTAAGGGAAAGGACCGAGGAATTGGCCGAGGCCCTTGCCATGGTAAAGAGCATGAGCAGGGAAGTCGTACTGCGCCTGACCTCCGTTGCCGAATTTCGGGACACCGACACCGGAGGCCATATATCAAGGATCGGATTTTATTCAAACAAGATCGCCGAGGCACTGAATATGCCGTCGGATTTTGTCGATGCCATAACACTCGCAAGCTCCATGCATGATATAGGAAAAATCGGCATACCCGACAATATCCTTTTGAAGCCCGGTCCTCTCACAAAAGAGGAATTCGACATTATGAAAATGCACACAACCATCGGGGAAAAGATACTCGGGGGGTCCCTCCATCCGGACGTGCGTCTTGCAGCTTCTATAGCGCTGACCCATCACGAAAGATGGGACGGGAAGGGATATCCAGGAGGACTTAAGGGGGAGGACATCCCTATCGAGGGCAGGATAGCAATGCTCGCCGACCAGTATGACGCTCTGCGCAGTAAACGGCCCTACAAACCTCCATTTGATCACCAGAAGACCTTCACCATACTCACGGAAGGAGACAGCAGGACAATGCCTGAGCATTTTGACCCGGCGGTCCTGAACGCCTTTATCGAAATATCTCATTTATTTGAAGAAATTTACGCCCTCCATCAGTAAGCGGTCCGATGGTTCGTTGGACACTTTTCCGTGGTCCTTCACTTTTTAAGCTGTTTGCCGAGTCTCTTTTCCACGGATTTCACCTTCTCCTCGAGCCTGTTGGGCTTTCCCTTTCTGTCATCCACCGAGATGGTCGTAAGTACCCTCTCTTCCTTCTTCATCACCGTATCGTGGCATTTCCTGATGAGACCGAAGAGCTCATCCCATTCCCCCTCCACGACCGTGCCCATAGGATTGATCTTGTACGGAAGACCGCTCTCATCAACTATCTTTAAGACTTCCGCCAGCCTGTCGCCGATGCTGCTTCCCGAGCCGACAGGAACGATGGTAAATTCTATAAGCATTTTTGCTCCTCCTTTTCTTATTTCTGATCACATTGTATCGTTACTGGAAAAAAGCTGGACCTTCAGCAAATCGGGTATTTACCTCTGCTAAGCCCAATGCAAAATTTACCGATTTTGGACAATTCCCTTTCGACTATGCCGTTAATTTTCTTTGATACATCCCTAAGTTTCAACCCCTCCTCGGTCAATACTTGAGCCAATGCCATATGGGGCCTGTCGATGGGCGTGCCTATTCTGCTGAGAAGGAGGATATAAACCTCTTTGATGCCTTCAACCTCTTCATAGACCATTTGCGCTATGCGATGTGACAGGACATTATATATTTTTCCGACGTGGCTGACCGGGTTTTTTCCCGCCGCCGCCTCTGTACCCATCGGCCTGTTCATAGAGATCAGTCCGTTCACCCTATTACCGCGGCCCACCTGTCCGGAATCCGCATCTTCTGCCGATGTCCCTGAGAGACTAAGATAAATGCCGCCTAGTCCCCTGCCCGCTTCATCAAGGGTATTGAAATGGACCTGCATTTTCTTAAATCGGCTGTATTTTCGAAGAAAACTCACTATCTCTTTCCTGACGATCTCCTTTCTTTCAAAATACTCTTTTTCGCAGCTGATATAGCGGCAGAGAAAAGGCATCGCCACGGTCAAGTCCAATGTTTCGCCTCTCCTTAGGCCCATGACCTTTATATCCTCACCGGTTTCCGGATACCTGTTCTTGAAGCGCCTTGAATTAAGATTTCTCTCCAGTTCGAGAACGACGGTTTCCGCCGGACTTAGGGGATAATATCCGATAGCAGCTGAGGTATCGTTGGCCCTTTTGACTTTCCCCGGCCTCCTGAATATATCGGTCAGTTCCTCGGAGCCCGGCGCGAGGACCACTCTGTATCTGACATGTGCGTCGGGATCGATAAATCTAAGGCCGTTTCTGAACCATCCTTTGGCAGATTCGATGGCAATCTCCCTCACGGGGACCTTTTTGCCTCCAAGGGCGAACGTAGCCCTGTCTCCTATGATAAGCTCCATGGGCTTTATCATTTTGCCGCCGCCGAAGGTCTTGACTGTCGTGCCGGCTGCGAGGAGACCTTTATCGATATTATGATGGAGGATGCAGCCGAAGGTCCTCATATATTCCTTGCTCAGGGCGATGGATATGGCCTCCATCACGGAGTCGCAGATAAAGTCCGGATGGCCGGTGCCCTTTCTCTCGACGACCTCTACGGGATGTTCGGTAACCGCATTCCCCCTATATGTCTCTACAACGATCACAAGGTAATCTTAGCAGAATGCTCTTTTGGAATCTATCGGGGTAGTGATCGTCCATCACTACCATCTGTTTTCTGACGTTATTACTCAACAAAACAGCCGATCACTGCCCGCCTGTTTTCGCACTGCTTTTCTTAAGACATTGGGGACATATGCCGTGCGAAAAAACAGCGTTCTCCCGTTCCTTTACATATTCTTCCAACGACTTCCATTGCCCCTTATCGTCGCGTATCTTATTGCACCAGGAACAGACATGAAGAAGACCCGATAACTCTTTCTTTAAGACGGTATTCTCTTTCTTGACCCTTGTCATATCCATAACCCTCTTTGTTATGATCAGGAGTTCTTCAAGATTGAAAGGTTTGGTAATATAGTCAATCGCGCCGAGTTTCATGGCATCCACTGCGGTTTTTATCGTAGCAAAACCCGTCATGATGATACAGGGGACTTCCGCCTTCAGTTTGGATATCTCTTCCAAGACCTCCAGGCCGCCCATACCGGGCATAACAAGGTCAAGAAAAACAATATCAAATTCCATTTGTCTCATCAAATGGAGTCCGCTCTCGCCGTCGGCTACCGCGGTAATATCAAATCCTTCATCCAAAAAAAATGCCTCAAGTACTCCCCTAACCGAGCTGTCGTCGTCTATTACCAAAATATTGCCCATAGAGAAATATAAACCAAATCGATGCCCTGCGTAAAGGAGCCGCGAGTAAGACTGGCGGCAGACGTTCCTCGGACGATGCATGGCGCCTGGTGCCACTGCTTGAAAAAGCTTATGAAGACTTTGGAAGTATTTAAGAAAGGCCAGCGTCCGGCATTATACTGGTGCCCGAGGCCGGACTCGAACCGGCACGCCGTTGCCGACGAGGGATTTTAAGTCCGATTTTCACGCTTTTCTCATTTCCTCTAACCGCCCGATTTTCCTTATAAATTGGCTTCTAAAGCCGCTTTGCGCGTTCCTGCTATCGTTGGGGAATGTTGCGGAATATTTCGGAAAATTGGGACGACGGTTACATTTTGGTTACAGTCAGAGCAAAAAAATGGTTACAGTCCCGGAGGGTCGCAAGGTAGACGGTTGCAGGCTCGATGTAAAGATCAGACTTAACGAGGCCCTGATAGCTTGTAAGAACCTGCAGATATACGTCAGAGAAAATTTACAGTCCCGGAGGGCCGATTAGCTCTCCGGGACCTCGGTAAAAGGAGATATGTCTATGGCATGTGAACACAAAAAGGAAGGCGGGATCTGTTGTGGCAAGACCTGTTTCTCTGAAAAAGAATTTCGGACCGTCGCGCAGATGTGCATTGACGCGGAAACGGTTTCGAGGGTCAGGCAGAAGGCAGCTAAGATTGACGCGCTGCTTGAAAAAGATGGTAAAGCCCCTATGTTCGTCCAGGCGCTCGGGAAGAGCCTTTGTCCTCATCACCGTTCCGACAAAAGCGCTCAGGTCGCGCAGAGGATCGAGAAACTGATTGATCCGGTCCTTGGGAATATGCAGATTGAGAAACTGAAGAGGCCGGCGCTGTCCCTGTCTTCCCGGATGCTCGATGAACTGGGGGGCCTGGGCCTGTAATGTTAAGGGCGCAATACATGGAGATCCTCGCCCGTATTACAGAGAAGGCGAAACGGCTCGATGCCTTTATGATTCAGGCGGGGACGGCGAAGGCGGCTGAGAAGACCGCCCGAGCTATGCATGACGAATCTGAGGACATCGAGAAGGCTATCAAGGCGGCTTTGGACGTCGAGGACGGCCTTGATTTTCTTCTATCGCATGTAACCCAAAAAGACGCAAAACCAAATTAAAGAACCAAACGGGAGAAAAAGGAATGGAAAAGGTTGTGGAATTCAAAAAGAGAGAACAGAAGGATGAGGTGAAGGAAAAGGAGACATATTGTTCTAAGGTGCGAGCAGTGCTGCTCCTGGGGGAGACTGCGGATCAAGATATGTTAAAAAAGGTGATCGAGGCTGTCTATGCGAGAACCGTTCGCAAACTAAAGACGGAGCAGTCCTTGGACGAGGCACCCCCGGAGAACGAGGCACCGCGGGAGAAGGTTGAGGAGAAGAAAGCCCCGCTTATCTCAAAAGAACTCCTTGACGACCTACACCTTGAATTTAGGAAGGTTATCGCGTTGACGGACGTTCTAGAACAGGCTACCTATGCAGACACAGAACTACTTGAACATTCAGAGGGATATTCCCTTGTCGTAATCCGGGAGATCCTCGAAATGATGATGAAGGACCTTGAAGACGCGGGAGAGGGCACATGGAAACCAAAATAATAAATAAGTTCGAGTGTCCCGATTGCGGTATGGAATTCGTCGCTGAGACCTCTAGAGCGGGTTGTCCGAAGTGCGGGGGTATCTGTGACGCCTCTTCGCGGGAGATCTTCGATCCTGGGGCCTCTCAGGAAGCCGACGAGGGAAAAAATGACCTTCCCGCGGTCCGGAAGGTCCTTCTCCGGCTTTGTAGCCGGTCCTATGATGTGACTTTTAAGGGGACCGAGTGGGAAGGGTTCGTTGATGAGGCGCTCGACGAGCTGCAACCGTACCTGAAGGCGTGAGAGAAAGGCCCCGGAGAGATCCGGGGCCGCTCTTGTTGATTATCGAAAAAGAGGAGTAGAATATGACCATCAGGATTGAAGGGGGATTACAAAAAATGGAAACTGGCAGCGGTTGCCACATTCCAACTTCCGAAGAAAGACCTAAAACAAGGTTACGTTCTAAAGCCCCTCTGTCACCCGAGGAAGAAGAATTCCGGCGCGTTGAAAGAGAGACGTTCACCCGGGACCTCAAAGAACACGCCAGGTATTTAGTTTCAGTGGCCGCTGTATATGAACTTCGGCGCAAAAACCCGAGATGGAGAGAGATCAGGTGATGTTCACGATCTTCTCAATAGCGGTAATGGGCTTCATCGGGCTCTGGATACTCTACGGGATATCCCGGTTTATCCTGTGGCTGCAGGGGAAGGATTCAAACGGAAATTTGAAGAAGAGAGAGAAAAAGTAAAAACAATCTAACCGGGATAGCCTCTGCAGGGCGACACGGCCGGCACTCCACCGGCCTTCCCGGAGACTTTAGGAGAGACCGCGAGGAGGCGGTATATGGGAAAAGCGAAACAGAAAAAAGAAGATGCAACCTATTTAAGCCCAAACTTAATTGATCTGTTATATGAGCCGAACTTACCAGATATTTGGGATGAAGCCGATGATGTAATGCACTTGAGAATGGCACACGGTCTTTTCCTTCTTCTGAATCCTTTATTCCAAAAAAAATACAGTAAACTAATAGAGATGGAAGCATATATCTATCCTCTTGATATGGCCCTCGAGGAAGGTGAAATATTGTGGTCAGAGTTTCGCAAAAAAGTACCTCGCAAATTAGAGAAAGAACAGTCAGCACTATGGGATAAGTTTCATGCTATGGATGATGAAAAATGGCCTTTCGACGTTGATTTGTATTTCTTAATAACTCTTCTCATAAAAGCCAATTTTCACATGGGGATGCAACCGCGCATTGGAAGTATATTGTTTCAAGACTATGAGGCAGATGAATGTAAACAGTCTATCGAGCGTTGGTCAAAATCACGATATAAAGATACACCGGAAGAGCTTTATTATCGTTTCAACATTGGCGTAGATAAAAAGGTCCTGATGGCACACTTTGAAAGAGAAATTGATGAGTGGCAGAAATCGTTTTTTGAGAAGTATCCGGAAAAGAAGAGCCTGGCATATTATCATCTTCCCCGCAAAAATGAACCTAAAAAAAGAATCAACACACACAAATGGGACACAATGAAAATGTGTTTTCAATCTTATGTCTACAGAGTGCGCGGTAAAAAGCGGAAAGAGATTGCAGAATTGCTTTATCCGGGTGACACGGGCAATGTTGATCGAATAAATAAGCATCTCAAAAAAGCAAAACAATATATAAAAAATGCATGGGTTAATAATTTCCCTGGTCCGACAACAGTTTAATAAGTAAAATCCCGCCTTCTATCCTCAGATATAATTCCGTATTTTATTGCAATCATTTTTTATAAAATTATTTCTGAAAGCGCTGAAAAGGCTTTCCATTTAACGGGAAAATTAAATTGGAAGAGGTGTACCTTGGAAAAAGTAACTGAACTCTCCGACGTTTATTTATCGGCAGCCGTGTCGATCATCCTCAACACTCAACCGACTTTGAAGGTCCATAATCACCGGACCCTGTTTTGTTTCCCTGCCTCTGATGATCTCTACAAGGCCATGAACGATTTTAATAATGGCGCCGCACTCAATGCCTTGGAATATGCACAGATGATAAAACGGCTCAGGGCCGAAATGCTCATGCGTCGAAAGATGGAGGCGAATGGGTAGGGGTCGCCGGCGTGGGCTATGCTTTCAAGAAATCGAATAGAGATGAGTGGCTCGACGGAGGATTTGTACCGGTGCCTAACAAGGTCTTGGAGCATCCAGCCTTTAGGACACTTTCTGAAGCTGCCATTCGTGTCCTCCTATTTTGTGTCAGAAAGACCTCGAAAAAAGGCGTCAACCGCTTTGAGGTCGTTTTCAAGTTCACCTATCCCGAGGCAAGAAATAAGGTCGGTTTGTCGGCGTCCACTTTTAAACGGGCAATGGGTCAACTTCAAAAAGTCGGCTTCATTGATTTTTGGTCCCCAGGCGGTCTCAGGAATGAGAGGAAAGAAGCTAAAGGATATCAGCTCTCAAGACGGTGGCAAAAATGGGGAACTTCTGAATTTAAGGCGAGACATGAAAGGTATTACGAAAGCATCCATGGTTAAAGGCCACACCTTATTAAGTAGTACTAACACTACTTATTCAGTAGTGTTTAAAAGACTCACAGAAATAACGCTATCTTTTAAGAAGCGTTGCAAGGCACTTTTCAGGCCCTTAGTACTACCTAAAGAGAAGAGTATATTATATTACCAAGTTATGTCGGCATTCTCTCGCCTGTCTCTTCTTCTCTCAATGTATTTATCCCCACACAAGGACGAGCGCCCCCAATATTTTACAGGTCTCTTAATTTTATTTC
>CAWEQH010000009.1:0-106680 GCA_963811165.1 uncultured Nitrospiraceae bacterium | reverse complement strand
CAGGCGGGACTTTTTGAAGACAAACAATTTTAACAGGAGGTAGCACAATGGAAGACAAAGACAAACAGAAAGAAAAGAAGTTACCAGGGCAACTCGCTAAGAGCATCCTGGAGTATTCGCGGCGCAAAACCCCGGTCGATTTCCCTGTCGGCGACAATGAAACGGTCCGGCTGATATTCAAGCCACTCGATGAAAAGGCTTGTGATGAGATTGCCAAGCTCAGTGCGGCGGGCAGCAACCATAAAGAGATCCTTATATGTTGCCTCGTTCACGGCGTCGAAGACGAGCAGGGAAACCCCGTATGGGAGAGCGCCGACGATCTGAAGGCCCTCGACGGCATTACCCTGAATAGTTTGACAAGACTCGCTTTGTTGCATCACTTTAGGATTTCTTCAATCGGCGCATAACCAAGAACAACGGGATGAGGGGAGTAACTTTAAATGTCTGAAGAAACTATTGGATTAGGATTTTCCCAAAAAGGCGAAGAAGAGGTAGAAAGCGCCCTTAAACGCCTGATGATCTCTATTGCCGGAACTTCCGACAAGTTGAAGATCATGGAAAAGAGCATGTATGACAATACACGCCAATCCACGCAATTCTCTCAGATGCTTGTCTTCATCCTATCCAGAGCATGAAGGAATTCGCGGCTTCGACTGATAAGGCCGCTGCGGCTGCAGAATATTTCAGGGGTCAGCTCGAATTCATCGCCGCGTCCCGTTTCGGCTCGATTATGATATGGGGGGCGATCATTGGAGGGATCGGGGAGGCATTTAAAAAAGTCGTTGATAACTCCATTGAGATGGATTCGGCCATTCACCGGGTATCCTCTGCTTTCATCGACGTTGCAAGGAACGCGCAAACTATATGACGCCATTCAAAGCAAGCTCATTGTCGGCTCTATCGAATTCGGACAGGATTATAAAAAAGTAGCTGAAATCCTTTGGGAACTGAAGTCGGCAGGTCTGTCCCAGGCCGATACCTTTGCGGCTATGGCGACGGCTCAGAAGCTTGTAGTTTCGGGCGCTGAAGACATTAATCAAACCACTCGTATTCTTTCCGCCCTTTATCGTGAATTTGGAACGGATATCAAGAATGCTACCACGGCAGAGCAGAAATTTGCGGAGATCGGCGGCATTCTCTCCTATGTAACGAATCAGTCTCAGGGCAAGCTCGACGACCTGGTACAGGCGTTTAAGTACGCCGGGGGTGCGGCAAAGGCGGCGGGGCTCGATATCCAGCAGACAGCCGCGATAATCAGCGTCGCAAATAACGCGATGTTGTTTGGATCAACTGCCGGAACGGGCCTTTCTCAGGCGATTCTAGCCGTATCAAAGAACTGGCAGAAGCTGAACAAAGATTTCAACCTCGGCCTCGATCCCGCAAAACCCCTGAACATGATCGAGTTGATTAACAAACTCGCTCAGAATCAGAGCCTTCTTAATAAAGAGGTCGGTGCTTTTGGTGAACTCTTCACAAGATGTGAACGCCAGGGCCCTCCGGGTCCTCGTCGCCAATACTCAAGGCGTAGAGGAGTTGAACCGCGTCTATAAGGTCCTTACGACTGAGGGTATGGCTAAGTACACAGATATGACGAGCGGGCAGCGCATGTCTGCCCTTATTGAGCAGTGGAACCGCTTAAAAGAGGCGGTCTCGGCTAACTCTATGACAGGTATTGCACCCGCGATGGAAGCGGTCTTTAAATCATTCGCCGATGTGTCGCAAGCAAATATTGTTCTTACTCAGGCATATCAAAAAACCGGCGATGCTGCATGGTTAGCGGGCATGAAGGCGAACGCTTTCAATATTTCCAATTCCTTTATGGGAAAGACTGCAGAAGAGGTATTGGCCGCGGCTATGAAAGAAGCGAAAGGGCTTGAAGCCATAGCCGATGCCGGGAAGAAGGTTGAAGACCAGGCCAAAAAGACGGCGGCGGCTCGTGTGCAGGTTGGCGAAGTCATTCGCTGATATACTGAATTCCGAAGAAAAGGAACGGCTCCTTCTCCTTCAAACGAATCAGACCCTTGAAGAAAAAATTCTCAGAGTCGCGAATAACCTTGATCTTGCGAAAGAACAGGCCATTGCTGAATATAACATCAACGCCGGAAGCAAAAAGACAAACGAGGAGAAAGAAAAGGCCCTGAAGCTCCAGGAAGAACTAAATCACCTGGTAGATCAGCAAATAGCGGCGAACGGGAAAGAGACAGAATTTCTCCTTCAGATGGAAGAGAAGTTGAACAGGATAAAGGGTATCCCCTTATCTCAGGAAATCGAGAAGGAAAACAAGGCCCTTCAGGATTCCAATGCACTCCTAAAAGCAGCCGGCCAGGAACCCGAGCGGGTGAAAAAGGCCCTGGGCGAAGTCGTTACCGCCGCCGTTGCCGTTGAAAACTCCTACGCGAAGATCGAGGCACAGGTAAACAAGGTTGTAAATGCTATGGACAAGACGTCCTCTCACTCTGAGAAAATGGCGAAGCTGTTGGTTGATCAAGGAGAGTCCCGGCAAGCCGATGACCTATTACGCGCCGAACTCGAACGAGCGAAACAGGTTGCGGATATAGCGAAGACAGATGAGCAACGGGAAAAGGCCCTCAACGCGCAACTGCATATCCTGGAAACGATGTCTCAATTGAAATTAGGACCGTACGGGGGGAATGTCTCTAACGACATCCAGGACGTTGTAAAGCAGATAAACGCTATCTCCGAAACTGACTTCACCAAACAAATGGACGAGCTTCGGAAGGAACAAGATGCGGTTGCAAAATCCACCGGTGATGTCGACCTGGTTAAGCAGGCCTTCGAAAACTTCCCTACCTCGATCGCACAGGCAGCGGATGCAATCACCAGTAAAATGAATTCCGGTCTTCAGGACACGCAAAAAGAACTCGCCGCCGTTTCCAGTCAGCTCGACGAGATCAACACAAAAATAGCGAATATGCCGAAACTCGATATAGGAAGAAAGGGATCATCCCTGGATGATTTCGAGACCGCATATCAGGACGCGAGCAAACGCGGACCATACTAAAAGTAATGATCTTTAAATAAACGATAACAAATAGGAGGTTTCAGCAATGAAGAATGCAGCAACCAGTGTAAGCAGTAAAAAGGTCGAGGTAGCCGAAACGAAGTTTTTGAAGGTCAAATTTCAGTGTCCGACTGCAAAATGCCGGACATCAAATGAGAAGGATATTTTCATACATTGCAAGGACGAGCCCCTCAAAACGAGATGCCGCTTTTGCCATACTTCCCTTACTCGCACGGACCCGGGCCGCTGGACCACGGAAGACGGAACCGTTGTCATGGCCCATGAAACGGAGCGCGTCGAAAAGTATCAGTGGGGTTGCAGCTGCGGAGCCCAAAACGAAGTGGTGGCCCTTGACGCCGGTATGGTGTATGACCCCTATCATACACACAGCGCACGGCGCGGTAAAAGAACTGGGCATATCGAGGTCGGCCGTTTTATGCAATGCCATAGCTGTCATCTTTGGCTTAAGCAGGATGAGGCGGGCACCTGGGCTGTCTTACAGGAAAGGGAATAAGATGGACGCCCATTCCTTTTTCGGCTTGCCGACTATGATTACCCGCTACGTCGACAAAGGGAAGGAACCGCCCTCCTTGCACGGCCAGGAAGTCGAAACGACGATGAAGGTCATAATAACCTGGTACTGTCCGCGCTGCGAACTCAAGAACGTTCTCGATCGCGCCGAAAATAACAGACCTCGAACCGTCATGAAATGCGGGAAATGCGATTTAAGAGTGATTCGGGATAATGACCGCTGGATCATCGACGAAAGACCGGGAACCCGCTGAAATGAAACCACAAGGCCGTTTCACCCGAAAAATTGCGTTCCCGCTACCCGGAGGGGAAGGAAAATGAACAGAAAGAGTGTAGTAGTCATAAAGTCGTTTAAGAAGAAATACAGGAAAAAGAATCATAGTGCCATAGGTGGACGCCTCACTTTGAAGGTATCACCGGAACAAAGAGCCTTGATTGATTCCATATGCAGGAAAGAACGGCTTTCCCTTAATTTCTTCTGTGGTTACGGCCTTACCTTCTTCCTTCGGCAGTATCAAGCATGCGGTAATCTGTTCGACCTAGCGGGACCTGCAGAGATGACCAGACCGGGAAGAAAGAGACGGATACATGAGATCGAGGAATAGAGGAAAGGTGCCTGTCGCACTCACGCACGAATACGGGCACATCACAGATAGGGGCGAAGAGCGGGGGCAGGTCCACGCAAAGGGGCAGAGAACAGGACAAGAACGGCGAGGGATTGCATATCCAATGTGGCTTTATAACCTACTGATTTAACGGGATAAAAAGATGATGTGTAACTGTACTGTAACCATCACAGAAAGAGAGACAGAGACGACGAGCGCGGGCAGCTGCACGTGTAGGTTGAGCCGACCATCCCCCTCCCCTCGCCGGAGTATGTTTTTCGCAGGCGTAAATTGTCTACCACTCACTAAAGGCCATGACTAGACAATCTGACAGAATATTCAAGCGCCTTTTTACCTCTGCAGAGGCCGGGGAATATCTCGGGGGCCTATCCGCCTGGACGATCCGCGACATGATCAGGAAAGGGACGTTGCCTTACGTGCCAGCCGGTAAAAAGAAGCTCCTCGATATTCGAGACCTCGATAGATGGGTTGATGCTGCAAAGACGGCCCATGTCTGTTAAACCTTTCACCTTCCCCCGGTGTGATCGGGAGATCCTGCTTTCGACGGGAAGCAAGTCCGGGGACTTGGGGACTGGCAGACCTCCTTGCCGGTCCTCATTCTTTTCTTTCTCATGAAAGATTTCTCTTGACAACTCTATTCCATTGGAATATATTATTATCATGACGACAAAAGAACTCCAAGCATGGCGTAAAAAGAATGGGTATTCTCAAAGTCAGCTTGCAAGAGTTTTGCTCGTCACTCCTCTGACTGTTAGCAGATGGGAAAGAGGAGAAAGACATATTCCGTCTTTCCTACATTTGACCCTTGAATGTGTGGAAAAGAAAGGTGGTGAATTGAGGTCAAAGGGAATAGAAAAGAAAACGGGAAGGAAGGTGAAAAAGTAATGGGTACGATCTATAAAAGGGGCGGTGTCTTGTGGATCAAGTATTACCGCCAGGGGAAGGCCTTTTATGAGAGTACGAACTCAGACAAAGAGCAGGAGGCAAAAAGGAGGCTCAGACTCCGGGAAGGCGATATCGCCGGCGGTAAGTTCCACGGGCTCAATGTCGAGAAGATCCTCTTCGATGAACTGGCCGCGGACCTGATTAATGATTACAAGATCAATGATCGGAAATCCCTTGTCCGGGCTGAACGGAGTAAAGGACACCTGAAAGCATTCTTCGGCGGCTGGAAGGTGGTAAACATCACATCAGATCAGATTCAAAAATATATCATGCAGAGACAGGAAGACGACGCCGCGAACGCGACAATAAACCGGGAGTTATCCGCCCTGCAGAGAATGTTTACCCTGGGTGCCAGGCAGACGCCGCCAAAGGTCTTAAATGCTCCGTATGTCCCGAAGCTCAAGGAGAACAACGTCCGGACCGGCTATTTCGAGCACGAGGAATATCTCAAGCTCAAAATGGCGCTTCCTGAACATCTCAGGCCCGTCTTGACTATGGGCTATCACACGGGAATGAGGAAAGAGGAGATTCTTTCTCTCACCTGGGACCGGGTGAACCTGATTGAAGGGAAGATCACACTTGACGCCGGTATGACGAAAAACGATGAAGCGCGGGTGATCTATCTATCAGGCGAACTTTATGAAATGGTCCTGAATCAAAAGACCCTCCGGGACAGCTTATATCCCGAGTGCCCCTTTGTCTTCTTCAGGAAGGGGCAAAGGATGAGGGATTGCAGAGAATCATGGACGACGGCATGTAAGACGGCAGACTGTGAAGGAATGCTTCTGCATGATTTAAGAAGGACGGCAGTAAGAAACATGGTCCGGGCCGGTATCCCTGAAAGAGTGGCTATGAAGATATCAGGCCATAAGACGCGGGCCGTCTTCGATCGGTATAACATCGTGAACGAAGCTGACTTAAAGAGCGCTTCTGAGAAGGTCTTGACTCTTCACAAGGAAGCAGCTGAAAGGATCGAGAGAGTATCTGACGGTTACAAAACGGTTACACTGTCACCAAATGACGGGAAAAATGAGAATGTCGGACTTTCATAACCCCTTGAAATTAAATGGTGCCCGAGGCCGGACTCGAACCGGCACGCCGTTGCCGACGAGGGATTTTAAGTCCCTTGCGTCTACCAATTCCGCCACTCGGGCGAGCGTTATAAGATACAAGATATCCCGGTGAAAAGACAATCAGCAGCCACAAATGAAAAAAGCCGGGAGATACCCGGCTTTTTTCTGGGGAGAAAGCAATCGGGAACTACTTCTTTTTGATGTAAAACTCGAAAACGTTGCCCTCTTCTTTTGTTCCGACGAGCTCGTGTCCGAGCCTTTTCAGTAACGCCGGAATATCAGACTTCGAGCCCGCGTCGGTCGAGATGACCTCGAGCACCTGCCCCGACTGAAGTGCGTCGATTGCCTTCTTGGTTTTCAGCACCGGCATCGGACAGTTCATGCCCTTCGTGTCAAGTACCACATCCGCCTTAATATCACTCATAACTACCTCCTGGTCTCTATTGTCAATAAGAATTTAAACTATTTAACAATATTTCCTTTTTTTTGTCAACAGGTCCGCCCCATAGAAATTCAGTCGCGACAAATTATTCTTTTAACAACAGAGTCCTTACCGGCCGCTGCTTATTTTAATTTTTTCACAAAGTCGGAAACGGGGATTCCCGCCAGCGTCAATAGCTGCACAGACCCCCTCGATCCAAGTTCTACCGACATCCGCATAATGGCGTCATTGTCCTTCGCTTCTACTATATTGACGAAATCATATGGTCCGAGAACAGCATATTGCTCTTTGACCTTGATCCCCATCTTCTCGAGTTCCTTATTGACCTCGATGATGCGTTTCGGGTTCTCCTTGATAGTCTTTCTTCCCTCATCGGTCAGCGTGCTCAATATAACGTAAGTGGCCATACTCCTATCTCCTTTCTTGATGCCTGTTGTCTTTTATAGTTAACCTTATACCCTCTTCAGAAGGTGATGTCAAATCATTTTTTATATTTGACTTTGGGAGCCTTTCATGGAAAAATTTACATATGTGGGAATATACCGACAAGGTAAGAGAGACATTCCTCAAGCCAAAAAATGTAGGAGAGATTCCTGATGCCGATGCCGTGGGAGAGGTCGGAAGTATCATATGCGGGGATGCGCTAAAGCTCTTTCTGAAGATCGACAAACAGACCGGGAAGATCGTCGATGCAAAATTTCAGACCTTCGGCTGCGCAAGCGCCATCGCAAGCTCCTCGGCCCTCACCGAACTCGTCAAGGGAAAGACCGTCGATGAGGCGCTAGAGATATCAAATCAGGATATCGCAGATTTTCTCGGCGGCCTCCCCGACCAAAAGATGCACTGCTCGGTCATGGGCAGAGAAGCGCTCGAAGCCGCAGTAGCAAATTACAAAGGAGAAAAGATACCCCAAAAGGAGAAGGGCAACCTCATATGTAAATGCTTCGATGTCACGGAGGAGAAGATAAGAAAGGTGGCCGTCGAAAACCATCTCACCACCGTGGATGAAATTACGAACTTTACGAAAGCAGGGGGCGGATGCGGGGAATGCATACCAAGCATCGAGGCGATTCTGAGGGATATCTGGTTGCTGAAGCCGCCCGAAAAGCCGCCGAAACCGAAAAAACTTACCAACCTTCACAAGATCGCCCTCATACAGGAGATCATCGAAAACGAGATAAGGCCCGGCCTGCAGGCCGACAACGGCGACGTCGAGATCATCGATATCGAAGGCAACAAGGTCACCCTCGCCCTGCGCGGCATGTGCACGGGATGCATGATGTCGGACATCACGATAAAGGGCATTCAGGCAAAATTGAGAGAGATGGTGGGCGACGACATAGTGGTGGAGGTGTATCAGTGAACACGATTTACCTCGACAACAATGCAACGACACGGATAGCGCCTGAGGTGCTTGAAGAGATGATGCCTTATCTGACCCACCTTTACGGCAACCCCTCGAGTATGCACACCTTCGGCGGCCAGCTTTACCGCAAGATCGAGGAGGCAAGGGAGAAAGTCGCCGCACTCCTCAATGCCCTTCCGGAAGAGATCATCTTCACAAGCTGCGGCACGGAGAGCGACAACACCGCCATCATGAGCGCGGTCGAATCGCTTCCCCGGAGGAAACATGTGATCACCACGAGGGTCGAGCATCCGGCGGTGCTGAACTTTTGCAAGCATCTCGCCAGAAAGGGATACCGGGTCACCTTCGTACCCGTAAATCACCTGGGCCAGCTCGATATGGACTTCCTTTTCAAGGCGGTCGACGACGATACTGCGGTCGTCTCTATCATGTATGCAAACAACGAAACGGGCGTTATCTTCCCGATAGCCGAGATAGCAGAGGGTCTTAAGGAAAGGGGCGTACTGTTTCACACCGATGCGGTCCAGGCGGCCGGCAAGCTCCGTATCGACCTGAAAAACCTTCCCGTAGACATGCTCTCACTTTCAGGGCATAAGCTTCATGCGCAAAAAGGGATCGGCGTGCTTTATGTCAGGAAAGGCACGAGATTCAGCCCCTTCATCATCGGGGGCCACCAGGAAAGAGGGAGACGCGCGGGCACGGAAAACGTGGCAACCATTGCCGGACTCGGAAAAGCCTGCGAGCTGGCCGACACTTTTCCGCACAAGGAAGCGACCTATCTCAAGGCCCTCTGCGGCAGACTTGAAGCGGCCCTTCTTAACTGCTGCCCCGATGTGAGGATCAACGGAGACGTGGAAAACAGGCTGCCTAACACGACAAACCTAAGTTTCGAATACGTCGAGGGGGAGGCGATATTGCTCCGGCTGAATGAATTCGGGATCTGCGCGTCGTCGGGCTCGGCCTGCTCCTCAGGATCTTTAGAACCTTCCCATGTCCTTCGGGCAATGGGCATCCCCTATACCGCGGTGCACGGCTCTATCAGGTTCTCCCTAAGCCGCTATACTACCGAACAGGAGATCGACCGGGTAATAGAGGTAATGCCCGGGATAATCACCGAACTTAGGGAACTTTCACCCTTCGGCCGCGAAAAATTTTTCTGCCCTCCTGAATAACGGCCCCTACTCGGAAGGCTTCATCTTCTCTATCGGCTGAGGAGACTGCTGCTGCTCTGTAGTCACATCGGGCCCCTGGCTTTCCTCCACCTCTTCATATTCGGGAACCACGATGCCCCTTCTCACCATTATCTTGTAAATCAGGTTCGACCGGTTTACCACGTACCGCTGATCACCGAGAGGGTTGAATTTCCTCGGATTCGGCAGCACGGTTGCAAGCCTCACCGCCTCTTCAGGCCCGAGCCCGGAGGCAGGTTTGCCGTAATAATGTCTTGCCGCTGCTTCTATCCCAAAGATCCCCTTATCGCCCCATTCGGCAACGTTCAGATAGAGTTCAAGTATCCTCTTTTTAGAAAGGGCCTTTTCCATCCTCCAGGTAATGATCGCCTCCCTTATCTTCCTAATGGGATTTTTCGACGGGGAGAGGAAGAGGTTCTTAGCCAGCTGTTGGCTAATCGTTGAGCCGCCGAGCTTGAACTTCTTCTCTTTTATATCCTTTTCTATCGCCTTTTGCATCGCCTCATAGTCGAACCCCTCATGCCTCCAGAACTTATCGTCCTCACCTATAAGGACCGCCTTGACAAGATATGGGGAAATCGCCCGCAGGGGGACCCATTTTTGTTCGATCCTGTAGTTCTTCCCCTCTGCCTTCCATTCAGCCTCGCGGTACTTCATCGTGGCCGTCTTCTTGGGGTTCACCTTCTTTAGGGCGGATATCTCGGGATAAATAAACTGCATGACGATAAACCCGACGAGCAAGATTAAGGACAGGGGAATTATGTAGTTAAGAAACGATCTTCTCTTTTTTCTTCCGGCCATTTGGGATCTGCCTTGATTCAGAGCAGCGTTGTTTCGTCGAAGCTGATCGCCGAGTCCGGCGCAATGTCTTTCTGTCGTCTCAAATCCTCGATCTTCTTAAGAGGCCTGTCGAGCATATTGGTCCTCGTTGTTACAAGAGCGTCGTATTCCTTTTTTGCGGCGTCAAGCCGTTCTCCCATTAGCCTGAACTTTTCTTTATACGCGTTCCATTGCTTCGAAAACTCTGCAAGCAGCTTAAGTATCTCGGAGGCCGTCCGTTCGAGATTGAAGTTTTCGACCGCCTGCCGTATGACCGCAAGCACGGCATAAAGGGTAAAAGGAGAGCATAAGATGACCTTTTGTTTCAGTGCCTCATCCATGATGGTCGGGTCGGCTTCATTTATGAAACTATACACCTGCTCATTGGGGATGAAGACAAGCACATAATCAACGGTATTTTCGCCCGGGTTTATATAATCGCGTGTCGTTACCTGTTTTATCATGATCTTTGCGTTTTTCAGAAGTTCGTCCTTGAAACGCCTCCTGTCGTGTTCCGACTGCGCATCGAGATAGTGCTGATAGTTTTCGAGCGGAAACTTCACGTCCATATTGATCTTCAGGTCATTCGGAAGCAAAAAGGTGTAATCAGGCCGCCCCGAGGCGTGTTCCAGGGTCTTTTGCTTAATATAATTTATCCCTTCGGACATCCCTATCAGCCTGATAACGTCTTCCGCCATGCGCTCGCCCCACTCCCCCCTTTTTTTGGAACTCGCAAAGGCGTGCCGCAGATGGTCAGTGGTATCCTTCAGTTTGACAGTTACTTCTTCATGCTTTTTGATGAGCATCGATACCTCGGAGAACTTCTCACCGCTGGTTTTACCGACATCTTCAATCCTCTTTTGGACCTCGGCCAGGGTCTTTCCTATGGCCTGGATGTTTTGGTCGATGAGCCCCTTTTTTCCCTCCAGCTCTTTCTCGCCTTCGACCGTTTGGGATTTGAGCTTTTCTTCCGCAAGCTTAATAAACTCCTCCCCGTATTTTTTGAACTCGTCGGAGTTCCTGGCCAGGGCATCGAGCGAAAGGGCCTTGAACGTTTCCCCCAGCTTGGTCTCCATTTCTTCGAAACGATCGATTTGCTCTTTAAGGTATTTCTGCCCCTCTTCAAGCCGCGCCTTCACTTCCCGTTCTTTGTCGAGCTCGCGCTGCAGCCGCTCAAGGTCGGCATCTTTCTGCGTGATCTGCCGTCGTAACTCCCCGTTGACCGCCTCCGCGCTGTTTGCCTTCGCGACGACTTCAGATTGCTTCATCTGTTCTTCGCCGATCTTCTTAGAGTAGAATTCTTTAAGGCGGGAAGAGACTATGATATAGGCCACGAAGCCGCCGAGTACCGCTCCGAGGATTATCAATACTGCAGTATATGGATTAAACAAGTATCTCCGTCCCTATGCCCTCTTTGGTGAATATCTCAAGCAAAAGACAGTGGGGCACCCTTCCGTCGACGATATGCGTCTTGTTCACGCCGCCCGCGATGGCGTTCATGCAGGCAGTGACCTTGGGAAGCATGCCTCCGGAGATCGTGCCGTCCTTTATCAATTTATCGATCCGGCCTTTCTTCAGCGTCGATATCGTCTTGCCCTTTTTGTCGAGCAGTCCCGGGACGTCGGTGAGCAAAACAAGCTTTTCGGACTTAAGCGCTGATGCGATCGCTGAGGCGACGTAGTCTGCGTTGATGTTCAGGGTCTCGCCCTTTGGGCCTGCCCCTATCGGCGCAACAACAGGGATAAAGCCGCCCTTGTCGAGACCGTCTATCACCGACGGATCTACGGATGTCACTTCTCCCACAAGGCCCAGATCGATTATCTCCCCCACCCCGGTCTCAGGAGCAGGTTTCTTGATCATCTTCTTCTGGGCGCGGATCATGCCCCCGTCCTTTCCGCTCAGCCCTACCGCCTTCCCGCCGTGCCTGTTTATAAGGGAAACGATCTCCTTATTGATGAGTCCTCCGAGTACCATCTCGACGATGTCCATCGTCTCCTGGTCCGTCACCCTCTGCCCGTCTACGAACTCGGGCTTTTTCCCCATCTTCTGCATCACGGCGGATATCTTCGGACCGCCGCCGTGAACGATGACCGTATGGATGCCGATGTAATTCATCATGACAACGTCTTTGGCAAACGACTCCTTCAGACTCTCCTCAGTCTGCGCGGCCCCTCCGTATTTTATGACAAAGGTCTTGCCGTAAAAGTTCCTGATATAAGGCAACGCATCGATAAGTATCTCGGCTTTCCTGATAATTTCTTCCATTAGTTCTTCCCTTCCATACACGGGATGCACAATAATCTTCCGTCCTTTATTCTCACCTTCGGCTCGGCTGTCTTCTCCCCGCAGCCATCGCAGACGATGCTCCGGTAGATCTCCGCCTCAGGAGGAAGTTTCTCCTTCGGCCTTGTCACCCTCATGAGCTCTCTCTCATCCATATCGAGTATATGCCGCACCCTGGCCGTCTTCTTGCCGTGGACGAACTGCACCACCTTTTTTGACCGGTCTCCTTTGGCGTACTTGTCCCAAAGGGCCTTTTCATCCTCCGTCTCGGAAAGTCGCTTCCAGTCTACCGAAATCCTGATGCCTTTTCCCGAAGGACGCATAAGGAAAGTATAGACCTGTTTGCCGAAGTCTCTGAAAATAAGGTTGCCTTTTCCGAAGGTGCAACCTGTCATGAGCTGGACCGCGTCAACCGCGCAGGAATTGTTTTCGACTATCGCAACGAGTTCCTCGTCTTGAGACCTTCTCTTAAACTCCCTGAGTGCCCGCAACGAGACCCTGTAGCCAAGAGCAAGCCCGGGACAGGAATGTCCGTGAAATTCCACCACATCTTCGTATTTTTTCATATTGGAATTTTACATCAAAACAGATTTTTTTTTACAGCCGGCATGCATAATGACGCCGGTCAGGCTGAAACTCGGCGGTCTCAGATCTTCGTATCCGCCCTGACTACCTGGGCCGGATATCCTTCTTGTCCAAGCTGTTCAGCCGCTAAAACCGCATCCGGTAATGCATCGTAATTGCCCACTCTCACCCGATAATAGGTCGCGCCCTTTATCTCAACTTCCTGGATATAGACATTCCCGTATTTCAGATTGAGCGCCTTCTTCAACCTTATCGCATTGACGCCTTCGCTAAAGGAGCCGACCTGTATCGCAAAAGGGCCCGACTTCGCGGCCGCCTGTACCCTCACCTTCCTGATATAAGAACTGTCTCTGCCATTGACCTCGATAAGAACTTCGGCGGTTCCGGGACCCGTCACTCCGATCTCCCTGGCAGCCGCATATGAAAGGTCGAGGTCTCTCCCTGCTGCAAACGGCCCCCTGTCATTGACGATGCACTCCACACTCTTTTTATTGGCGGTATTGGTAACCTTGAGTTTAGTGCCGAAGGGATAGGTCCTATGGGCGCAGGTAAGGGAATACATATTAAATATCTCGCCGGAAGAAGTGGGCCTGCCCTGAAAATCAGGGCCGTACCAGGAGGCAACGGCAACACCGGACCCCGGACCCACTTCCTGTCTTGATGTCGAGCAAGCGCACAACCCAGCCACGAACAAAAAAAACAATATTGCCGCGATTCTGTCCGTCATTTTTTCCGTCAATGGTCGTCGCCCGCGTTACGGAAGACTTTATCCTTAAGGAAGGGCATGGTATTCGAGCAGCTTCTTTTATCCCGGTCAGTATCGGGAGAAAAGCCCCCGGAGGTCCGCCTAAGCGGACCGAGAATGAGCGAGAATACTATCTCCTTCCTTATCCGCAGTATAAGAAAACGAGCTACAAGATATATCGGCTCAGGTCCTCGTCCTTCACGATATCGGTCAGTTTTTCCCTGACATATGTTCTGTCGATATTGAGTTTTGTATGGGGCTTCTCGGGCGCCTCGAAGGAAATGTCTTCCAGCAGCTTTTCGAGTATGGTGTGCAGCCTTCTTGCGCCTATGTTTTCGGTCTTGTCGTTGACGAGGGCCGCGATCTCGGCTATCTCGTCGACCGATTCGTCGAGAAAATTGATTTCCACTTCTTCCGTGGCAAGCAAAGCTGTATACTGCCTGACGAGTGCGTTATGGGGTTCGGTCAGGATCCTTTTGAATTCGGCCTTGCCCAGGGGTTCGAGCTCAACACGTATCGGAAACCTGCCCTGAAGCTCCGGGATAAGGTCCGAAGGTTTCGTCATATGAAAAGCCCCGGAGGCGATAAAAAGTATGTGCTCTGTCCTGACCGGCCCGTATTTCGTCGTCACCGTCGAGCCCTCGACAATCGGCAGAAGGTCCCGCTGTACCCCTTCCCTCGATACATCAGGGCCATAGCCGCCGCCCTTCGACGCGATCTTATCAATTTCATCGAGGAAAACAATCCCGGTCTGCTCGACACGCTCGACCGCATCCTGAGTGATCTTGTCCATATCGATCAGTTTATTCGACTCCTCCTGCTCAAGTAACACAAGTGCCTCGGGGATCTTCACCTTTTTCCTTTTCGACTTCTCCGGAAGCAGGTTGCCGAGCATCGACTTAAGGTTCATTTCGAGGTCCTCGAGTCCGACGTTCGAGATCACCCCAAAAGGCATAGTCTTCTCCCTGACCTCGACATCCACATAGCGCGCATCGAGCTTGCCGCTTCGCAGCTGCTCCCTCAGCCTCTCTCGGGTCTCCCTGGTCCGCTCTCTCTCCTGTTCATCAACCTCTGTCCTCGTGACCCGCTGCTGGGGCAGCAGGAGGTCAAGCAGTCTCTCTTCAGCCAGGCGCTTGGCCTTTTCCCTTATCTTTTCGAGGTGCTCGGCCTTCACCATATTAACGGAGATCTCGGTGAGGTCCCTTATCATCGATTCGACATCTCGTCCCACATAACCCACCTCGGTAAACTTCGACGCTTCGACCTTCATGAAAGGGGCGTTGGCGAGCTTCGACAGCCTTCTCGCAATTTCGGTCTTTCCGACGCCGGTCGGGCCGATCATGATAATATTTTTCGGAAGCACTTCATCTTTAAGGTCGGGAGCGAGCCTCTGTCTTCTCCATCTGTTCCTCAATGCGACCGCGACCGCCTTCTTCGCGTTATCCTGTCCGATGATGAACCTATTCAACTCTTCAACGATCTTCCTTGGTGTAAGGGTGTCCATGCTATGCCAGCTCCTCGATGTAGATATTCTCGTTCGTATAGATGCAGATGCCCGCCGCGATCTTCATCGCCTTTTGAAGTATCTCCGTGACGTCCAGATCGGTATTTTCAGTAAGCGCCTTTGCAGCGGCCTGGGCATAGGGGCCGCCCGAGCCGATTGCAGCGATGCCTTCTTCGGGCTCGATGACATCACCGTTTCCCGATATGATAAAGATATGCTCCTTGTCCGCAACGATCAGCAGGGCCTCAAGCCGCCTGAGCACTTTATCGGTCCTCCAGTCCTTGGCGAGTTCCACAGCCGCCCTCGTGATGTTGCCCCTGTATGACTCGAGCTTTCCCTCGAATTTTTCGAACAGAGTAAAGGCATCGGCCGTGGCGCCGGCAAAGCCTCCGATCACCTTGTCGCCATACATCTTTCGTATCTTCCTGGCATTGTGCTTCAGCACCGTACTGCCCATAGTGACCTGCCCGTCACCGCCTATTGCAACCTTGCCTTTTCTGCTTATGCAGAGTATTGTCGTAGCGTGAAACATGATTTCTCCTTTTGGGTAATCCGTTATATTACAAAAAGCCGATAGGGTATGTCATTACATTATACGATCTAACCAACCCTATTGATATACTTCGCGCTCTTCCCGGCACGGATGCAGGGGGTAACTATCTTCGAACGGCTTCTCTTTCCCGTATTCACCCCCGCCCTGTTTTTGCCATCGGCGGGCGAGAAAGTGCCTCGGAGCGTAGCGAGAATAAGAGAGAAGATGGTTGCCTCCTTCTCACGATACGATTTTGTCCTAATCCTCGTCTTTGGAAGAGAGCGGGTGTGCCTTGTCGTAGATGTCCATCAAATGGGTAATATCGAGGTGGGTATACTTTTGCGTGGTAGAGAGTGAGGAATGGCCGAGAAGTTCCTGGATCACCCTGAGGTCCGCGCCGGACTGCAAGAGATGCGATGCGAAGGTATGCCTCATCGTATGAGGACCTATACTGCCGCTGATCCCGACCTGCTTTGCATATTTCACGACTATCCTTCGTATGCCCCTGTCGGAGAGTTTTTCCCCCTGTTGTTTAGGAATACGGCCTTGTTTCTGCGCTTAAGAAGCATTTTTTCAACCAGGTATGATTTCATTGCGTCGACCGCCTTTGATCCGACAGGGAGAATACGCTCCTTCTTGCCCTTTCCTTTTACCTTAACCAACCCTTCCCTCGTATTGACGTCTTCCATGGTGAGACCTGCAACCTCGCTTACCCTCAGACCGCTTGAATAGAGAAGTTCGAGGATGGCCCTGTCCCTTGCCCGCATAAAGCCTATGCCCTTAGGCTGTTCGACGAGAGAAAAAGTCTCATCGACAGTCAGAAACTTCGGGAGGAGTTTTTGGGTCTTTGGGGTCGACACAAACTTTGCAGGGTTCGCCTTGATATATCCTTCCCGGTAAAGATACTTCAGGAAAGAACGTACCGCCGCAAGCCTCCTTCCGGCGGTTGTCTTGTTGAGCCCGTTTTTTATCTGCCGGGCGACAAACGCCCTCACGTCGATCATCTCGACCTCTTCGGGTCCCTTCTTTACGAATTCGTCGAATTCTTCAAGGTCCTTCCCGTAGGCCCTCAACGTATGGGCCGAGGCCCCTTTTTGGAGGTCGAGATACCTCAGAAAATTGCCGATATGCCCTTTCATGTCAGACATCATTTCTCTAAAAGGCTGCCCCTTTCCCTCCCCTTCACGGAACCACCTTCTCTACGTATTCTTCCCAGTCCTCAAGCGCCCTCTCGACAACAGCCGTCTTCCTCTTTTTCTTGTCCCTGATCTTCAGGATTTCGTCAGACATACTGAACAGCCCGAAGTTGATATTGCTCGGCTGGAAGTTCTTGCCCTCGGATCCGGCGATATGCCGTATCAGCGCCCCGTGCGCAGTCGTGGGCGGCACCGTTATTGTGTCCTTGCCGGTCAACCTGCGGGACCCGTTGATTCCCGCAATAAGTCCCATCGCCGTTGATTCGATATACCCTTCGACACCGGATATCTGCCCGGCGACATAGATATTATCCCTGTTTTTAAACGAGAGGTCCCCGTTGAGAAAAAGAGGGGAGTTGATGAACGTATTTCGGTGAAGGCTGCCGAACCTCAGAAACTCAGCCTGCCCGAGTCCCGGGATCATCCGGAACACCCTCTTTTGTTCAGGCCATTTCAGACGCGTCTGAAAACCGACCATATTATACGAGGTCAATCCCCTATTTTCCGCCCTCAGCTGGACCACCGCATAAGGCTCCTTGCCCGTCTTCGGATCTAAGAGACCGACCGGCTTCATCGGCCCGAAGCGGATCGTCTCCTTTCCCCTCGACGCCATTACCTCGATAGGCATACACCCCTCAAAGACCCTCTGGTTTTCAAACTCCCTGGGCGTCACCCTGTCGGCCTCGGTAAGGGCATCATAAAAGGCCTCATATTCCTCTTTATTCATCGGGCAGTTGATATAATCGTCGCCGCCCTTGCCGTACCGCGAAGCCCTGAAGACCTTTTCGTAGTCGATAGACTCGGTATCGATAATCGGGGCAATGGCGTCGTAGAAATAGAGATGCTCACCGCCCAGTAATGCCGATAGGGAACCAGCCATCGATTCAGAGGTGAGCGGCCCTGTAGCGATCACCGCAGGTCTTTCCGGCAGTGCAACGACCTCCTCTCTTATGATCTCGATGCCGGGATTATCAAAAAGCCTCCTGGAAATAAATGCGGCAAAGATATTTCTGTCTACGGCAAGCGCCGAACCGGCCGCAACCGCAGACGACTCTGCGGCCTCCATAATAAGCGAGCCGGCCAACGAAAGTTCCCGTTTCAGAAGTCCCGGCGCGGTGTAGAGATCATTCGACCTGAGGGAGTTTGAGCAGACCAATTCACCTAGGTCCCCCGTCTTGTGGGCCTCGGTCATCTTACCGGGCCTCATCTCGTAGAGGGTGACCTTTATCCCCCTCCGTGCCGCCTGCCATGCAGCCTCGGAACCCGCAAGCCCGCCTCCGACTACGATCAATTCTTTCGACATGGTTAATTATAACCGATGTGGCGCAAGGCCGGGCTGAAACAACGCGTCATCACATCTTGACGGATTCCCCCGTCGTTATCCCGCCTACCTGACTGTAACGTTAACCGAGTGAAGTCCCTTTGCACCGTCAGGGAATGACCGGAATAATTTTCCTAAGAGAGAGGAAGACTCCTGGACTTTCCCTGCTCTGTCGATACCCCGGACGGTTATCGTATACTCCCCGGCCTTTGAGGGCATCCAGTTGTAGCTCCATAGCGTCCATGACCATTTCGAAAGCGGAGGCTTCAACGCCGCATCGTGCCACGTTTTTTTGTTGTCGAGGGAGACCTGCACCTTGCTTATTCCATACCGTCCGGCAAATGCAACGCCGCCGATGACATAATTGCCGAGCGGTATCTTCTTTCCCTCCATCGGCATAAGGATTTGCGACTTGTCCGGAATAACCGCCTCGTCGGACCAGTCCCTTTTTTCCCAGTACCCCTTAAAATCATAATTAACGAGCTCTATCTTCGAGAGCCATTTGACGTGCTTCATTCCATAAATGCCCGGGACTATCGCCCTCAGAGGATAGCCGTGCTTCCTGGGTAAGGGCTCCCCATTCATCCTGTATGCGAGAAATACATCTTCTGAAAGAGACAAAGAATAGGGGATGCTGTCGCTGTAACCATCCTCGGCATAAAATGCGGTCTTCACAATCCCTTTCCTGGGAACAGATTTCTCTATGATCTTTCTCAAAGTTACGCCGTCCCAGAGCGCATTGCTGATGGCATCTCCTCCGATCGGATTGCCGATACACTCAAGCGTGACAAACTCCGTCTTGTCCTTCATCTCTTCGAGATCTTTAAGCGAGAGCGTATAAGGTTTTTCGACGAGGCCTTCGATCCTTAAACTGAATCTCCCTGGGTCGACTACAGGCACCTTATCGGAGTAGGTTGTGATATAGAATTCATCATTTGGGGTGATTTCCTTGGCCACAAACCCCATAAAATTTACGGAACCTTTCATGAGAAGGGCATGTTTTTCCTCCTCTGTGACCGCCTCGGCATACTCATATATCCCGTCAAAAAGAGAAACGCCGAACCCTAATCCCAAAGCGCCTACCCCGGCCCTTCGAAAAAAATCCCTTCTACTCAGCGAGCTTTTCATAAGAACCTCCTTTTTTGACAAACGTCCTGGGGTCAACTCCGGATGCCTTCACAAAGTTCAGCCGATATACTTAAGCCAAATTCTTATTACACTGTATCATGACATAACCTCTTTTTCCAGACAGTATAGATGTTGGACAACAAGGATATGACGAAGGAAGGCCAGATACTAATGGAAAAGAGCGGCACGCACAAAGAGGAAAAAAAGGAAAAGAAGGGTCTTTACTCTATTATCAGGAAGGGCCCTTCCTTTTTTTCCGGATATTTTCCAGCACCTTTGCTATCCCTCCCGTAATGCTTTTTTCCCTTGGGGTCACATTGACTCCTCCCATGTCAGACATCACATGGCCCTTTTCTACCGCGATAGAAGATGATTTTGACATCGATAGTACCTGGCTCGGATATACACTCCTGTGTCCGGTCATCAGGAAACTGATGACGCACGAAACCGCAGCATAGGGGGCGACTACCGGCCCGAAGATCTCGACCGCCATGATGCTTGCCGAGATCGGCGTATTCGCGGCCCCCGCCAGAAGGCTTACCATGCCGATGGCGGCAAAAACCGCGGGATCGAGTCCCAATGCATGACCAAAGATGTTGCCTGCCGTTGCCCCTATAAAAAAAATAGGGGTCACGATGCCTCCGCTGCCCCCGAAATTAAGGGTGACAGAGGTGAAGAGCATCTTCATGAAGGAAGCCGACCACGGGATCTGCCCGCCTTCAAGAGCGGTCTCGATGGTGTCCAACCCCAGACCTAAGTAGCGTGTAGAAACAAGCAGTGTCAAACCCACAAGGATAACGCCGCCGAGGATGCCTTTATAGGGCTTTGGCATCCCGATCTTACGGCCTATGGCTTCAAGGTAATTCAATAACTCGATAAACAAAAAAGAGCAGAGGCCGAAGAACAATCCGCCCAGACATACCTTGATGAAAAAAAAGCTGCTAAAGACAGGCACAAAATTCAGTGTGTGATGAAAGTAGGTAATGCCAAGAGAAGACGAAACGTGGTAGCCGACGATTCCCGCAACGAACGAGGGCAGGAGAACATCATACAGAAGGCCTCCCACAAACAATACTTCCACCCCAAAGATAGCGCCCGCTATAGGGGTGCCGAAGACGCTTGCAAACCCGGCGCTGATTCCGCATATGACTAACCTTCTGCGGTCTTTATCGTCAAATCTGAGGATGTCCGACATCACCGACGAGAGCCCCGCTCCAATCTGGGCACAGGGACCTTCTTTCCCTGCCGATCCTCCAAGGGCGATCGTGATGATAGTCGCAAGCAATTTGACGGGAACAACGAGAGGGTTTATCTTTCCCGATCGTTTGTGTACGGCTTCAATTACCTTTTCGGTCCCATGGCCTTCAGCCTCAGGTGCAAGATACTTCACGATAACGACACTTAAGAACATCGCAAAGGGTAAAAGTACGAAGTAATATTTATACCCCTTTGCAAAGTCCATACTGATGCCGAGCAGCTTAAGAAAAATCGCAGTCGAAAAGCCGACGATAATACCGGCAACGGAGGCAAGAAAAATCCACTTGCTGATACTGATAAATAAAACTGAACCTTCGAGAACCCTTTTTCTCATTTATTAAATCTCCCAGCGGCCAATAGATAAAACAGAGTAAGCGTCCTTTCGAAGCCTTCCTCCACAAGAGCATAGTAGAGAACCCGAACCGATTTTATCCAAAAACACATGGTAACTGTTCGATTGGCTTCATATATATTTTTTTTAAAAAGTTGGAATGAACAAATATCCGAGAAAGCATATTATTCGTCCTCAGCCTAAGGGCAAGACCTTTAATCCCTCGGTATGTGCCGCCTTGCAAAGCGCCTCGTCAGAAGAGGAGAAGAAGAGGGATATATCACTTTGGTCTTTGTAAGTTGTCTTGAACAGCGGCAATAATTTGTGCTGCTCTTCCTTTATAAGCTTCGCAGAGGAAAGCTGAATGGCCCCGAACCGGGTTAAGCCATATTTTTTAATGAACGTGCCGGCCTCGACGTCGTCGAAATCCACTTTAACGAAATGAGCCCAATCCTGAGAAAATTGCTTGATGAACATGTCGTAGTCTTTCTTCGACATGTCGTTGTTCCTGAATCGCAGATCTACTGCGGACATGACCTCGGTAAAGGCGATCCTGCATGTTGCGAGCATCTCAGCCACTTTGGCCCAATCCCGTATAACATCTGAATACGGTTCATCAACGTAGAGCTTTACAAGACTACTTGTGCCCAGATACAGAATCATTGGCGTTCTTCAAGGATGGTCTCTGACAAGAGTTTTCCCTTAATGGCGACCCCTTGGAGGCCCTTCGGCTTTTCACCTGACCACTGTGCCAGTCCCGACTCCTCAAGCGATTTGACTATCCTTCTTTCCCTGGAAATGGGCAGTATCATTGCAACCTCTTCGCCATGATCGGTGATGATAGCCTGTTCGCCATGACAAACCCTATCCACATGACTGCTGAATTTAGCCTTCAGTTCCTTGATGCCGACTGAAAGTATGTGACCTTTTTTATTTAGCATTATGATCACAATATAATTAACTTCTATCCACAATGTCAAGTGACCGGATCACTTCCTTCATATTTTATTCAAAGTTACGTGATATATATAAACTATAAAAATGGCGCAATTGAAGGGAGGTCGCCAGGAGCCAGCTTTAATGATGATTGAATAATAAGGAGAAGAAATGAGAAAGATCGCGTTAGTTTCAATTGTCCTGCTTCTTATGACAGGTATCGCCTATGCGAAGAGCTATGAAGTAACAAAAAAGGTCGGTGAGTACACAGTTGCTGCAATGATCGACAAGAACCCGCCCGTGGTCGGCGACAATACTATCACAATCGAAGTCAAGGATGCTGCCGGCAGGGCTGTTACCGATGCAAGGGTTAAGGTCGAATACTCCATGCCCTCGATGCCGGGAATGCCGGCAATGAATTACAAATCCGATGCCTCATTGAAAGGGAGTAGTTATCAGGCCAAGATGAACCTTTCTATGTCAGGCTCGTGGAATGTGAGCGTAAAGACGCTTCGTGGTGGAAAGACAGCTACGATGAGGTTCAGCGTCGACGCGCAGTAAGATGAGACTGGATATATAGTTATGTATCGAAGCAGACGGTTGCTGTTAGTCTTTTTAGCAGCCCTCGTTTCTCTGATCCTAATCAGCTCATTATCTTACGCCCATGACCTTGTCTGGCCAGGCGAGAAGCTGAAGGCCCTCTATCCGGGCGCCGTTTCATTCGAACAGAAGAACCTCTACGTTTCAGACGAACAGAGGGCCATCATTGAAAAAACTCTCGGCGGACGGTTGCCCCAAGAGGACCTCAGGCCATCAATATATTTTGCCGTAGTTAAAGACCGTCCGGAAACTCCTCCCAAAAAGGCAGCCGCAATCATCTTTATCGACGCCCAGGGTGAGGGCGGAAAAATCGAGATGGGCGTCGTGGTCAGCGGCAGGGGTGACCTAATGAAGGTCCGGATATTCGAGAATAAGGAATCGCCGAAGCTACTGGATCAATCGTTTCTAAAGCAGTTCGAGGGCAAGAAGGCATCAGAATCATTCAAGGTGGGGACTGATATAAACGCTCCCCGTGGTTCAGAGAAATCTGCTCAGGCCATTGCCTCAGGCGCCAGGAGAGGGATTCTCATAATCAACGAGATGTTCAGGAAGAAATGAAGAAGATTTTTGCAATTCTCACAGTGTTTTTCCTTGTATTGGTGATGGAGAATTATGCATCCGGTATGGAAGGTCATGACCACGCTGCTACTGCGACCTCATTCAGGATAGATGGTGCGAATGTAACGTTCAGACTTGACCCTGAGACATATCAAAAGGAAACAATTCCCAAGGCTGTCGTATCCTTGACTGAGCCTATGTCCGGATCTCCCATATATGACGCCGAACTCTATATAAAGCTTGAAAAAGATCTGCCTATGAACCATGCCTCGCACAAGATGACTTCACCATCCGAAAAAGGGAATGAAAGCAGCGGCCTCGATTTCGGCGAGACCATGGATATGTCGTCCATGACATCGATGGCGGACCTTTCCAGTTTCAAAAAGCTTCAACCTGAGCAGATGGCGGGGATGTTTGCGGTCGCATATCCCATTCAGGAAAAGGGAGAGTATACGTTCACACTCGCCGTCAAATCCCTTCAAGGAAAGACCTTTTCTGAACCTCTTATATATGGCGGCAAGATATCCTATCAGGAGAAATCCCGCGCCCCTCTGTACAGGATGCTTTTTGTAATAGGAGTCATTTTATTGAGCGGCCTTCTCGGAGCTGTAATACTTTATCAAAGGAAGGCTCTCAAACTGGAACCCGGCCAAAAACTTAACCTACTCGACATACCGTGGCTCCGCATTTTTTTCAAGTCGGCCTGGTTCCAGCCGGTGTTCCAAATCCCCGTACTCTTAATATTCTTGATCATAATCGCCGCAGGGCTGTTCGACATCCAGCAGGGGGACAGGAATATCGCGACATTGCTGATGTGGACCATATGGTGGGCAGCTATCATCTTCACCTTCGTTTTAGTCGGAAGGATATGGTGTATGATGTGCCCATTCGGCGCTATACAGGACTGGATTGGGCGGCTGATAAGCAGGAACAAGGACTTTCCAAAACCTTTGAGGAACGTCTATCTATCGAGTCTGATATTTTTTGGTCTCACGTGGTGGGACAGTTATAGCGGCATCGTTAATAAGCCCGCTCTTACCGCGTATCTCCTATTAGGCTTTTTTGCTGCTGCTATCGGAATGGCGGTGGTTTTTAAAGGCAGGACGTTTTGCAGGTATGTCTGCCCTATCGGCGGACTCATAAGCATATATTCTATGTTCAGTCCGATAGAACTCAGGAACAAGTGTCTCGATGTTTGCCGTAGCCACAAAGTTAAAGAGTGTATCAAAGGTACCGATAAAAGTCATCCTTGCCCTATGTTTGTGACGCCTATGACACTTGACCGGAACAACTACTGTAATTTCTGCAGCGAGTGCATAAAGTCTTGTTCGCAGGACAATATCGTCATACGGACCAGAAGCTTTGCAAAAGACCTATGGGTATCTTCAAAGGGATATATGGATGAGGCGCTCCTAGCAATCGTGCTCGTAGGCATTACGATAATTGTCACAGGGGTAATGGTTGAGCCATGGCATGGGTGGATGGACACAGTCGGAAAGATTTTGCCCTTCGATACACTCGGAGTAGTCTCACATGCCGCACGGGAAAAGGCGACTTTCCTGATCGTCTTTACTGTTGGATCTCTCATAATCGCTCCTGTCCTTCTATTTTTAAGTAGTCTGGCGGTAAGGAAACTTACAAGCCCGGACTCCCCGCTTTCTCTGAAACGCACTTTCATTCAATTTGCATATATGTTTATCCCGGTCGGGCTTTCCATGCATCTTGCCCATAATATCAACCACCTTTTCAAGGAAGGTCCTGAAATTGTCCCTGCCGTAGAGAGGTTAACGAATACCCTCGCCGGATTCGGAAGCCCTGATTGGTCAGTAACGCCGCTAATGGGACAGGAATCCATATTCTGGCTCCAAATGGGTATTTTTCTTGTGATGAACATCTTTTCCCTCTATGCGGGCTACAGGATAGCCGTGAAATACTATGGGGACAAGGCCCTTAGGGCGTTCATACCGATGGCGTGTTTGGCGGTCCTTTTTATGGTCATTAACGCCTATATACTCGGGCAGCCGATGTCGATGAGGCATCACCATTGAGGGGGAAAAATGATTACACAAGTCTTCGCGGGCATAATCTTCATCGTCCTTGGGTTGACAGCGACAGCAGGGGCAGACCTCGATCTTGACAAAGAGGTGCTTATCATCCCCGATACTCACAACGAGAAACCCTATATATGGCATGTTGTGAGGAATCCCGGTGGGTATGAACTTGTAATGGAATATGGCGGCCCGACAGCAGGGCTGAATGATCAGTTTTCGTTTGAGGTGAAAAGGGAATCATCCGTCAAAATAGATGATATGAATGTCTTCATAACGGACGAAGACCTTCATACCTTTGCCCACGTCAGACCTGTAACCAACGGTGCCGGCAAATACTTATTCAATTTCGCGGCGCCAGCAACCGGCAAATATCGGTTTGAGGTGGTATTCAGGACAGATACGGGCTGGGTAAATCTCCGAAAGGATATAAGGTTGCAAAAAGCCGATGGTAGGGCGGAACCCGCTTCGAAGCCCGGTGATGAGAACTACGATGTAAAGGTAAAGCTATATCCCAAGAAGATCTATGCGGACCACGTCGGCACCTTTCTTTACGAGATAAGCTACAAGGGGAAGCCTCTGAAGGATATCGAAAAGATGGACGGTGCCGACATACAGGTTGCAGCGTGGGATGAGGACCTGAAAGAATTTATATATATGACGCCCAAACAGAACCTCGGTGGTCCTGATGTTGCCGTCAGCATTGTGTTTATGAGGCCGGGCAAGCATGCAGTCTTTGCAGAGTTTAAACATAACGGGACAATTAGGAGGGTTGATTTTGTCGTCAATGTCTACAGGGAACCGAGCCAGGACAAGGGGGCTCTTCCCTATCTTGGACCCGCGGAGTAAAGAAAGGAAAACAACAAAGAGGAGGTTGTAATGAAGAGGCTTCTTATGACAGGAGTAATGATACTTGCTTTCGCTGGAGGCGCTTTTGCAAATAGCGGCAGCACAAACAACAATCAGGATGACCAAAGAAAAGAAACTGTTACCATAACAGATCATGCGAAGCATTGCAGTAAAGACATGCGTGCTAACTCTGATGTCGGTGATAAAAAGAAGGAATTGAAGAAGGGTGCTCAGCCTGAAGACAAGAAAGAGAATAATAAATAACTAATTTAGCATTGGGCGATAATCGCTTATTACTTTTCTCTTGTTAAGAAGGCAGAACCCTCGAGAACCCTTTTTCTCATTTATTAAATGTCCATCGTTCAACCGACAAAACAGAGAAAGTGTATTCGCAAAACTAGTGGAGAACAGCAAGGAATGCCGGGGCACAGGTCAGATGCCTGCGCCCCTCTGAAAAATTGCTTCCCCTGGAATTAAGTCAGTGCAGTATAACGCGTCAGTGCTTGCCTCCTTCCAGGGCAAAATGGTCTCTTCTGTTTTTAGCCCAACAAGTCTCGTTGTTTTCGGTACAAAGAGGCTTTTCCTCGCCGTAACTTACCGTATCCATTCTGCCGGCTTGTATCCCAAGTGACAAAAGAAAGTCCTTGGCAGCGGTTGCCCTTCTGTCCCCCAGGGCCAAATTGTACTCGTTAGTGCCTCTTTCGTCACAATTTCCCTCAATCGAGACTTTCACCAAACTATTTTTTCTGAGTGTTTCGGCGACTTCCTTAAGAATGGGTCTATCGTCATTTCTTATGGCATATCTGTCAAAATCGAAATGGATGTCCTTCATCTTTGCCTGCATTTCCCTGATAAGCCTAAGAGAATCCAGATCTGCAGACTCTTTTGATGAAACTGGTTCCTGGGACACCTTCTTCTCCGCCATCTTATCCTTGACCTGCTCCTGCTCTGCAGCTTTTTGTTGGGGCTGACTTGTCTCTTTTACCGTGCCCTTGCTCGCACATCCTGAGATAATAATACCTGCTATCGCTAAAATTGAAAGTATCTTCTTCATTTTGCCTCCGTTTTATTTATCATCAAAGGGACATAAAAAATCCCCTCCACTCTCTCATCCAAATGACACCACGGAAAGGGTCAAAATTCTTCCCTTGTACAATAGACTCGCCACATTGAAAGAAAATATGCCTTTTTGATTATACTGACGGAGGGGCAGGCCCTGAATGCAGGGGATTGAATTCACAAGTGGAATGTTGCTCATTCGAATGGTCCACGACCTTCGACAAAGAACTATAGCAGCACGACGTAACATATCCGGACAGCGATACACTGTCAAAAGGACTAGACCGCAAATTGGTATTTTCGGGCAGGATCGCACGGGCCTTTCTGATGAGGACCCTGGCCGTAGAATTGGTTTGATCGGCATCGTTCTTTGCCTCTATTTTGGCGCAGATGACTTCCAGCAAAAATATATTCAGGGTTTCCGCGAAAGCAGACGAACCGTTCGTGCCGCAGATCTTGTCTACAATTTTACCGGCGGTATACGTATAGGAAAGCGGTGATACCGCATATACAACAAAATAGACAAGGAGCAGACAACATAAAACAGAATGTTTATTCCTTATCATAGTCCTCGCCGGCCTAAGGCAAAACTCGCAGTCCTTTACTATTAAGCCGCCTCGAAATGTATCCCGTCAGATGACGCAAAAAAAAGATATGTCTCATTTGTCCCTATATAATGTTTAAAAAATAAAGAAAAAGGCAAGCGCTGTCAGCAGTTCAGTGCAACGCGTTCCCGTCGGTAATCAGCCGCTTCTCAGTGCTCCGTAAATCATCCATGCCGAGACAAGAAGGGAGATCCAGAAGAAAAACCTGAGCGCTGCAATAAGGTTGGCCGACTCCCTGTCGGTATCTGAGGGGCTGTAAAAAAAAAGGGTAATTTTTTCTTTGGGATTTCTGCCGGCATTTCCAAGGACGAGCGCAGAAAACAGGAGCGTCAAAAAGGGGACTAATCCGAGGACCAGGATCATACATAGTTATAATATTTCGAATAACTTATGTCAATCCTGTCATACCACCCTCACGTTTGCGTGAGGGACGGCATCAGAGCGGTTGGCAGTGTCCCAATCAAATGAGGACACTACAGTTTCAGCGGCGCGTATTGTATCGCCTTCGCGGTGACGCGCAACGGTGCCATCCTCATGCAGATATTTTTGATGGTGGATTTGGATCAGCCGGCGTCAGCTCCCTTCTCCTCCATATCTTATAGATAGCAGGATATATAGTCAGCTCCAGGATTTCTGAAGTGACGACACCGCCGATCATCGGCGCCGCGATCCTCTTCATGACGTCTGAGCCGGCACCGTGGCTGAACATGATCGGGATAAGGCCGGCGAGGATAACACCGACGGTCATAAGCTTCGGCCGTATCCTCTTTACCGCCCCGTGCATGATCGCATCGTCAAGGTCGGCCACGGTCTTCATCCTTTCTTCCTTCTTCCATTGCTCGTAGGCGAGATCGAGATAAAGGAGCATTACGACACCTGTCTCGGCATCGAGTCCGGCAAGGGCGATCATGCCGACCCATACCGCGATGCTCATGTTGTAGTTGAGAAAATAAAGGAACCAGAAAGATCCGACGAGTGAAAAAGGCACGGCGAGGAGCACGATGAACGTCTTTGTGACGGACTTCGTATTAAAATAGAGAAGGACGAAGATGATAACGAGTGTGAGGGGGATCACCGTCTTCAGCCTCTCATGCATCTTTACGATATATTCGTATTCGCCGCTCCAGAGAAGCCTGTAGCCCTCCGGCAGTTTGACCGCCGAGGCGACCTTTTTCATCGCGGCCTCCACATATCCTCCGAGGTCGCCCCCTGAATAATCGACGTAGACATAGTTTGCAAGAAGTCCCTCCTCGCTCTTGATCGCCGTAGGGCCTTTAATGAGAGAAATGTCGGCGATCTCACCGAGCGGGATGCGATCTGCGGCTTCAGCCTGCACAGGGCCTCCCATACCTGACGGACCGCCTGAGGGACCGGTTGAAAGTGTGACGGGCACGAGTATCCTCTTTATCTTTTCTATGTCGTTCCTCAATTCCCTCATATACCTCACGTTCACCGGATAGCGTTCCCTGCCCTCGACCGTAGTCGTGACATTCATACCTCCAAGTGATGTCTCGACCACGTCCTGAACATCGTTTATCGAAAGGCCGTAGCGGGCTATTTCCTCACGCTTAGGGATTATATCGAGGAAATAGCCGGTCCCGACCCTCTCTGCATACGTACTTCGCGTGCCGGGGATATCTTTGATCGCGTCCTCCACCTGTTTCGAGACCCTTTCGATTTCATCAAGCTTCGGCCCGATGACCTTTACGCCGACATTCGTCTTCATACCCGTAGCGTTCATATCAATCCGCGCCTTTATAGGCATAGTAATCGTATTTGACACGCCGGGGATGGTCAGGACATCGTTTATCTCGTTTTTGAGTGTATCCACATCCATGCCCTTCCGCCATTGCGACTCGGGTTTGAGATTGACAACAGTCTCAAACATCTCAAGGGGAGCGGGATCAGTGGCCGTCTCCGCCCTTCCGGCTTTTCCGAAGACCTGTGAAACTTCAGGGATGGTTTTAAGCAGCCTGTCCTGCATCACTAGGAGTCTTGACGCCTCCGATACTGAAGCACCTGGCACGGTGACAGGCATATAAAAGAGCGTCCCCTCATTTAGTGGAGGCTGAAATTCTGAGCCGAGTTTCACTGAGGGTAGGACCGTGATGCCGAACATAGGAAATATGAATATGATGCCGGTAATGGTAACGATTAACATCGCAACGATGACGATCGGCCAGCTGTGCCTCAGGGAAAAATGCACCCTCGGCTTATAAAACTTGCCAAGGAATTTGACGATCGGGTTTTCGCCCTCCGGTTTGATGTTCCCGCGGATAAAGAGATCCATCAGCACCGGGGTAAGCGTGATCGCAAGGAAGGATGCAAAGAGCATCGCAAAGGTCTTTGTGAAGGCCAGCGGCTTAAATAGCCTGCCTGCCTGGGCCTGTAGGGTAAATACCGGAAGAAAGCCGACGGTGATTACCAAAAGAGAGAAAAAGAGAGACGGTCCAACTTCTTTAGCCGCGTCGATGATCACGTCGGTCCTGCTGCATCTCCTTCTGCCGTCACAGATCCATTCCTCCATCTTCTTATGCGCGTTTTCGACCATAATGATCGAGGCGTCGACCATTGCACCTATGGCGATGGCTATGCCGCCCAAGCTCATGATGTTTGAGGTAACGCCCAGGTAATACATGCAGATAAAGGAGATCACTATCGAAACCGGCAGGGTCAATATCACCACCAGTGCGCTCGGAAGATGAAAGAGAAAGACGAGGCAGACCACGCTCACCGCTATGGAGAGCTTTATTATCTCTTCCCTAAGCGTTTCTATCGACCTGTGGATCAGGTCCGACCTGTCGTATGTCGTTACAATCCTGACGCCTTTAGGCAGCGACGGCTGGATGTCCTTAGCGATCTTTGCCTTGACGCGTTCGATCACGTTCAACACATTCTCTCCGAAGCGGACTACGACTATGCCTCCCGCCACTTCCCCCTTGCCGTCGAGTTCGGCAATGCCCCTTCTCATGTCGGGGCCGAGCTGGACCGTCGCAACGTCCCGCACCAGGACCGGCGAGCCCGCGCCGTTCGTGCCTACCGAGATATTTTCGATGTCCTGAACATTTCTTATATATCCGCGTCCCCTCACCATGTACTCTGCTCCGGAGAATTCGACGACCCTTCCCTCTACGTCTTTGTTGCTCGCCCGGACGGCGTCGACCACCTTCATGATCGGCACGTTATACGCCGCAAGGCGGTTCGGGTCTATATTCACCTGATACTGTTTTACGAACCCGCCCACACTCGCCACCTGAGACACACCCTGCACGCTTTCGAGAGCGAGTTTGATATTCCAGTCCTGAATAGACCTCAGCTGCGAAAGGTCGTGCCCGCCCGTTTCATCGACCACGGCGTAACTAAAGCCCCATCCGAGGCTCGTTGCGTCCGGACCGAGCACAGGGCTCACGCCGGAAGGAAGCTTCCCTTTTACCGAGTCTATATATTCGAGCACGCGGCTCCTGGCCCAATAAATATCCGTACCTTCTTCGAAGATGACATAGATAAAAGAACTGCCCAGGAAAGAAAAGCCGCGCACGGCCTGGACCTTCGGCGCAGCCAGAAGTGTCGAGGTAATGGGATAGGTGACCTGGTTTTCGACAAGATCGGGGCTTCTGCCGGGCCAGTCGGTGAAGATGATCACCTGGGTGTCGCTCAGGTCCGGTATCGCATCGAGCGGGATATTTTTGATCGCCCATATCCCCCATACAATAAGAAATCCGACCGTCAGAAAGACGATGAACTTGTTCCGGGCGCTATATTCGATGATTTTGGAGATCATAAAGTCGGTAAATAGTGAATAGTAAATGGTGAACAGAAAAAAACATCAGGCATATAACTTGATGTCATTAATTTATTTTTCGCCTTGTCTCGTTTCACTTTTCACTTTTCGCTGCTTACTTCTTCCTGTTGCTTTTCAGCGGCGTTACATTCCTAAGCTGGGCCTCTGAATCAATAAGGAACGTCGCCGAGGAGGCCACCTTCTCCCCCGCCTTCAATCCCATCATGACCTCTCGCATCCCCTCCGCCCTGACGCCGAGTGCCACTTCCCTAGGCTCGAAATTCCCGTCGCCCTTATCGACATACACAATCTGTCTCGTACCGGTATCGATGACTGCATCATCCGGTATCGAGAGCCTCCTGCCGAGCTCTATCTTCACCTCGATATTGGTATACATCTGAGGCTTCAGCTTTCCCCCATAATTGGGGATCTCGAACCTTACCTTGGCGCTCCTGGTCGTTCCGGAGATAGAGGGATACACATAATCGATACGTGAAGAGAACTCTTTATCCGGAAAATAACTCAGGGTGATCTTCGCCATTTCACCTGGCTTTACCATCGCCAGCTCGCTTTCATAAATATCCGCAATTACCCATAGAGTCGAAAGGTCGGCGATATCGAACAGCTTTTCTCCCGGCATCACCTTCATCCCCCGAAGCGCCGTTTTCTGGACAACATAGCCGTTTACCGGGCTATAAAGAGTGAGTGTCCTGATCGGCTTGCCGCTCTCACCGATCTTTTTTATCTGGGCCTCGTTGATGTCCCATAACCTGAGCCTCTGTTTTGCAGCCTCGATCATCACGCCGGCATCCCTGGCAAGCATCTCTGTGAAAGAAGCATCCCCCACCGCATTCTCCTCCTTACCAAGGGAAGGTGACGGGGGGGTACTGCTCTTCTTTGCCCACCTAAGCAGGTTGATGAACTCCTGTTGGGTGGCCACAAGCTCAGGGCTATAGACGTCTGCCATGGGCTCGCCCTTTTTCACGTATTTTCCGTTATAGTCCACATAAAGCTTTTCTACCCAGCCTTCGAACTTGGTGTTGACGGTCGCAATCCTTCTCTCGTCGTATTCGATCAGCCCGACGGTCCTTATGATCTTCCGCAGAGGCCTCACCGAAACCTCGGCTGTCTTGACGCCTATCAGCTGCTGTTTTTCAGGCGGTATTTCTACTGTAGGGGTTTCCTCTTCCTGTTCAGACTGCGGGGCCTGCGCCTGGGGCTGAGTCGAAGTGGGCGTCCCTGTCTGATGCTCCTGAGTTGTTGGTAATACCTGAGTGGCCTTCCGGCTATCGGGGCCGTGGCCCGTCTTTATCGCGTAAAATAATGCACCTGCTATAAGGACCACTATAGCGGTGAGTATCAAATAGTTCTTTTTCATCGCCCTTCCCCCAAGGTCTCCGAGATGCCTGAGATCGATTCGCATCTTGCAATCGCCTTTTCCCTTTCGGCAAGCTGAACCCAGTAAAGGTTTTCGAATTCTATCAAGGACTTCAGCCTCGAAATTACGGTCAACGCCTCTGCCTTGCCAGTCGCATATCCGGCAAGGGCGGACTCGAAGTCCTGATAGGACTTGGGGATCAGACCGCCCTTATATAAATCCATAAGTCTCTCGGCAGTCCTGATCATCGAATAATTGTCCCTGATATTTGAAGCGATCATCAGTTTCGTCGCCTGAAGCTCTTGTCTCGCCTCCAGCTGCATCGCCTCGGCCTCCAAAACGCCCTGCCTCTGTTTGGTTTTGTAGTAGAGGGGGATGTTGATCGTGGTTGTAAGCGCCCACATGTCCATGAAGGGTCCGCCCTTCTTGTCGTACTCCGCCGTGATCGTAAAATCCGGATAATATTCCCTGTTGGCCAGGTCCACCCTAAGTCCTGCGGCCGCAACCATCCTCTCCTTGGCCTTTATCTCGGGAGATTTCTCATAGGCGTGCAACAGCATCTCATCAACAGTGCGGGCATAGGGATTATATTCAGGCTCGACAGGTCTTCCCAGAGGGGCGTTTACGTCCCTTCCCACCGTGCTATTCAACATGGCCTCGGCCGACTGGATCTTCTGCCTAAGCATCTCCTCCTTTTCAAGGAGCATATACTTTTCGGTCTGGGCCATCAGCACCTCCTGCTGTGATCCCATCCCCGATGAATAGCGCGCAACCGCTGCGTCCTCGATCTGCGAAAAAAGAGAAAGCCTCTCCTTTATCAGATCGATATTTTTATAGGCAAGAAAAAGGTCATAGTAGACCTCCCTGATTTTCGAGACCACCTTCAGCCGCGTAAACGTCTTTATGTCGCCGAGGGTTTCTGCGTCCTTCGATGCAATCTGCCCCTTTAATCCCAATTTGCCCGGAAACGGGAACATCTGGGAGCCGGAGAACATCCACTGGGACATCAGAGTTTCGCCGTAGGAGTACCGGTTGAATCCCTCGTTTTGGTAGCCGAACATAAGCATCGGGTCAGGCAGACTCTTTGCCTGGGGTATCCTGAACCTGGCTGCCGATGCCCTCGCTTGGGCGGCCAGGATCTCAGGGCTCTTCTCTAACGCCTCCCCGATGAGGTCCTTAAGCCTCAGATCATCGGCAAAGGAAACCCCGAAAAAAAGAAAGATGGAAAATATTGCAAAAAGCGAAATGAGCGGTCGATTGGGAAATTCGGTAACCCCTCCGCCACACATTACGCCTGCATTTTTCATCGAGACTTACTGTGCATCCACGCTGAACTTCATCGTCGAGGTCTTGCCGCCCTTTGTGATTTTCACCGCGACGTTCCAGGAGCCCGACATCGAAAGGTTCATCGTCGCCTTGTATTCGCTGCCGGCGAGTTTGGCGTCGGCCTTATAATTCATCGCAGGCATGCCCGGCATTGCAGGCATCGTATAATCAACCTTTACCTTGGCGTCGGTAACGGCCTTTCCCGATGCGTCCTTTATTGCAACCGTAATAATATTGTCGCCTGCGACCGGCGGGTTCTTGTCAAGCGTAGCGACCACGTCATAGCCGCCGGCCTTCTTCTTCACCTCATAATTCTTCGCGTACGCGATGCCCGCTATTAAAAGCAGGACCATTGTTACTGAAGCTATTTTTTTCATCCTTCTTCTCCTCATCTTAATAAATTTGATATTGTTTGCGACATAACATCTCTATTATTTATGAGATACCCGCTTTTGTAAAACGTTCCGCTGCCTCCCACTTTCTTAAGAGCAATATCTCACATCCCGTACCCGCAGTCAATACGGCAGGTAAAATGCCGTGCATTGACCCAACGCTTACATTCATTCATCTCCTCTTTAGAATATATTTTTTCTGCGTTTAATTTAAACGATTATTGTGAAGAAAGTTTGAAATCACGGTTTTTTTAGGTATTTTTGATGATTCTTAAGCGTTCGCTCGACAAATCGAAAAGTTCCTTTTTCTCACATCTCACGTCTTGCGTCTTACATTCGCTAAGCCATTTTTCAGTTGTCAGTTCAGCATTTCCATGGTAAAAGAATCTTAGAGTCAGAGAACGGATCATCGAAGCTCAAAAGGAGGAGTAATCATGGACAGAAGAGGTTTTCTGAAAAGTGCTGCAATCGGAACTTTTTCGATCAGCATCGCGGCAAAGGCAATCGGCGCCGATATCTTTTACCCCACGGGCGTCGACAAAACACTCTTTGAGACGTTTAACAGGGCAAAAGACCCGAAGAACAAAACGCCCCTTGAGAAAAGCCACGCACCGTTTATCACATCTCCGGGGAAAGTGAAGGCCGGAGAACCCTTCACCGTTGAGGTGAGCGTCGGAGAAAACCTCCACGTCATGGGGCCTGCACACTGGATCGAGTATATAGAACTCAATATCGGCAATGAGCCTGCCGGAATGGTCACCTTTCAGTCTAAGGGATACCTGAAACCTAAGGCCGCCTTCACGGTAGTGCTGACTAAAGAGGCCGCTCCAAACGGTAAGGTCACCCTGGTCGCCCGTCAGCGCTGCAATCTCCACGGTCTATGGGAAAGCGGCCTCGATGTGGAAGTGACGTAAATACGGTTTGGTAATCTGAGGATCCATAGTACAGAAGTGGGGGACTCGACAGTCCAGAGTCCCCCTTCTAAAAATCTTGCCCGCCGATAGTGCAGACTCGCCGAAGTTTTCGACGAGGATTAAAGGACCTAAAGACAAAAGATATCCCCGTTTTTACGACTATCCGTAATTGGTCGATATTTCCATAATATACGGAATACGGCAATAGACGCATGTTGATTTTAAACACTTTTTTTCCAAACCTTTTTTTGAATGTGCTATATTGATAACAAAGATGGGGAAAATCAGGAAGTTCGTATATTAATTGTTATGTCCAAAAATATGAAAAATGACAAAATAATTTCAGTCATGGGAATTGTCTGGCTCATATTGTGGTTGTCACATATTCCTCTACTTGTTCACTATTATCCCCGTCAAGAGAGAATTGAATCATTAATCAATGAAGTATGGAACACCCCAGATGTTATAAGGAAAGAAGCGGGATTCGGCGATAAAACCCAAAAGGAATTGGAAGACTCAACAAAGAGAGAACTCATGATCATATGGGTCAAGTCTGTCTCAATGTTTCTGGTCGGGCTGGTTGCAGCTCTCTTACTTATTAGAAAGAAAAAAACTGGCCGGATTATTGCTATGTCCTTTGCCACTGGTATGTTACTCCTGAAAGTGGTCTCTCTTATAAAATATTGGCGCGTTCAGAGTTCACCAAAGTATTGGGCAACATTATTTGAATATTTTCCTGCGCAGACAATCCAAAATTTAATTTCCATAATAGTCTTTGGAGCCACACTTGTTCTACTCTCCCGTCCGTCATTAGCTGCAGAATTTAGGAAAACAAATGAACATAACAAAGCCTTCAACACAGACGCGGAATAAGCTAGCGCGTTTTCAGGCTTCAGTGGTTGCCCGCGCTGGTTAAGGCAATCGTTAGACCACAATAATGAATAATAGAGACATAGCAAATATAATTCCAGGTCTGTTGTACTTCTTCTTGGCTTCCTATGGCTCATTTGCGACTTATAGGATCCTAAGATATAGAGAATTATATTGGGCATACCCGATGATTAAGTACAGAAGCAAACAAGGATATTCAAAGACTATCTGCAATGTTGTTGGAATTGCATCAATTCCAGTAATTTTGTTTTTCTACTATATTTCATTCTCACTACTTTTACAAAAATGAATTTGAGAAATAAAAAATGTCTAACACCCGGCTCGATCCGACCGGGGATAAAACTGGTTTGGTTTTGGATCGGGCTGGTTACCCCGGCGGCTCAGCCATTTCGTTATGGAGGAGAGGATAGGTGATATCAGGGTATTTTATGACGTGGAGGACGAGACGGTCAAAATTTTGGCAATAATCCCGAAGCCGAAAGCAGCACGGTGGCTGGAACACGCAGGAGAATAAATATGAAAAAAGCAGCTCTATCGGAAGTCAAAGACGATCTTTCAAAGTTTCTAAGAATGGCGGAAAAGGAAGAAGTAATAATAACGCGCCATGGCAAGCCCGCCGGGGTTCTCATCGGCTTCGAGGACGAAGAAGACTGGTTTGATTATCGTCTGGAAAATGATCCACGATTTCTTAAGAGAATAGAACAGGCGCGCCACAGTATCAAATCCGGATTGGGAACAAAAATAGAAGATATCTGAGCAGAACAAAACGCTCAACCAGACTCGCAATAAACGCGCTTTGGTTTTCATCTTTGGCCTGTGTGCTCGCTGGTTCGCATGGTCGTTGTACGTAAATAATTAAGAAAATGGAAACCAAAAATAGAAGACCAATATTAGCGGCAATACTATGATTTATTACGCCAGGCCTGGGCCAACTCTATAATGGTCAATGGAAAAAAGGTCTTGTTTTTTATCTGTTGATCTTTTTGATATCGGTACTTCTGGCACTTACAGGTCTTCAATATAAATTTTATGGATTACTCATGCTACTAATTTGCGGTATATCAGCCCAATTGGTTGTGAGCGCCGAAGCTTTCTTCGCAGCAAGAAAGATCAAGGTACTGAGCAATAAACACTGACACTTAAAGATATGAATTACTATTATCCCCATAAACGCGGCAGTCTGATCGTCTGCATTTTCTTTATGTTTATGCTGGGGTCACCTTTTTCGCTTACACAACCATTCCGTCCGCCATTTCGAGGACCCTGTGGCAGCGGTCGGAAAGGGACTTATTATGCGTGACGACTACAAAGGTGATCCCCTTTTTTTTGTTAAGGTCCAGGAACAACGCGAAAAGGTCGTTCCCGGTAGACGTATCGAGGTTCCCGGTCGGCTCGTCGGCAAGCACTACCTCCGGGTTCTGGATAAGCGCCCTTGCAACGGCAACGCGCTGCTGCTCGCCGCCCGATAACTCGCCGGGTCTGTGTCTCGTCCTTTGGGACAGCCCGAGCTCACCGAGGAGCGCCTCGGCCTTCTTTTGGGCCTCCGGAAAAGACATACCGCTTATGATTGCCGGGAACATCACGTTTTCGACTGAATTGAATTCGGGAAGCAGGTGGTGGAACTGAAAGACGAAGCCGATGCTCGTGTTCCTCAGCCGCGCCAGGGAGTTGTCGTCCATTGAGGCGATCTCCTTATCCCTGAAAAAGACCTTGCCCGAGGTGGGCCTGTCGAGGGCGCCCAGGATCTGAAGAAGCGTGCTCTTGCCTGCGCCCGAGGCCCCTATGATGCCGAGCATCTCTCCCTTTCTGATCGAGAGGTCTATGCCTTTGAGGACCTTCAGCTCTCCAGCCTCTGTTTTGAAGGACTTTGTGACGCCCACCGCCACAATAAGGTCCGTTTTACTCATATCTCAGGGGCTCCACCGGATTGAGCTTCGCGGCCTGCCATGCGGGATAAAGGGTCGCAAGAAAGCTGATGATAATCGCCGAGACACAAACGGTGACGAAATCGAAAAGCTCCATCTTCACCGGAAGATGGCTTAGGTAATAGACGTCTGCCGGGAGCTTTATCAATTCGTATTTATTAAGAATATAGCCGGTCAGATATCCGCCCGTGATGCCGATCGCAGTCCCTATCAGCCCGATAAAAAGCCCCTGAAGCATAAATACCGTCATGATGCCTCCGTTGGTGGCCCCTATCGCCTTAAGGATCGCGATCTCCCTGCTCTTTTCTATGACGTTCATGATGAGATTGCTGATGATGTTAAACGAGGCCACAAGCACTATCAGGACGAGGATGACGAACATCGCGAACTTCTCGAGCTTAAGCGCGGAAAAAAGGTTCTTGTTCATCTGCATCCAGTCAAGCACCTGGTAGGAAAATCCGAGTTTCTCCTGTATCCTCTTTTTCACCTGCGGGGCTTTGTAGATATCATGGAGTTTAAGCTGCACCCCTGAGATCTGGTCCTTCATGCCGAAAAAATCCTGGGCAGGGCCGATGCCGGTAAGCACGAGGTTGGAATCATATTCGAACATGCCTATCTCGAATATCCCCGCGACCCTGAACTGCTTGACCTTCGGGAGCATTCCCATCGGGCCTATCTCGCCGATAGGGGAGACGATATTGATCTTCTCGCCCGTGAAAACGCCGAGGTTGGCAGCGAGTTCCTTGCCAAGAATGATACCCGGCACACCGCCCTCCTCCCCAAGCCCTTTGATGCTGCCGTCTTTGATATGAGAAAGTATCTCCGTGGTCTTTGACTCGCTGTCCGGGTCGATACCCCTCAAAAAGACCCCGTGCGCCCTCTTTCCGTATGAGACCATCACCTGCCCCAGCACAAAAGGGGCAAAGGAGACGACGTCCTTCTCGCCCCTTAGCTTCTCTGAAACCTCATCGTATGCCGGGGCCGACATCGCCCCTTTATAGTCTCTGATGATGATATGGGCGTTGGCGCCCAGGATCTTCTTTTGAATGTCTTGCTGAAAGCCCGTCATCACGGAGAGCACGACCAGGAGGGCCATCACCCCGACGGCAACGCCTCCGATCGAAATGGCGGTATTTACCGAGACACCCTTGTATCTCTTCTTCGATTTCAGGTACCTGAGGGCTATGAATATCGTGTAGGAAATGTTCATATCAGTCTGACCGCTGAGGGGTACCTAAGAGGGCCTGCCCTATCATTCGGCGTCCGGCATATCCTGATACTCCGGTTTGAGCTGCGGGAAAAGGATCACGTCCCTGATAGACTGGGAGTTCGTAAGGAGCATGACAAGCCGGTCGATGCCGATACCCTCGCCTGCGGCAGGCGGCATGCCGTATTCGAGCGCTCTTATGAAGTCTTCGTCCATCCAGTGGGCCTCTTCGTCGCCCGCCTGTTTGGCCTTCACCTGTTCGAGGAACCTGCCTTTTTGGTCGAAGGGGTCGTTGAGCTCTGAAAAGGCATTGGCCAGCTCCCTGGATGAGATGAAGAGCTCGAACCTCTCGACCAGCCCGGGGTTGTCCGCCTTTCTCTTTGCAAGCGGCGACAGCTCCACAGGATGGTCTGTGATAAACGTAGGCTGGATAAGCCCCGGCTCGACCTTTTCCTTGAAGATCTCGTCGAGTATCCTTCCCATGGATGAACCGTCCGGGATGTCTATTTTGTTCGCCCTTCCCCATGTCTTTGCCTTCTCGGCGTCATTAAGGATATCGGCCGGCACCCCGTTTTTTACCAGAGCTTCGAGCATCGGGACGCGCGGCCACGGAGGCGTAAGGTCGATGGTCTCGTCGCCGTAAGGTATCTTAAGCGACCCTGCCGCCTTCATCGCGACGGTGGTGATAATTTCCTCGGTAAGGTCCATGAGGAAGTTGTAGTCTTTGTATGCGATATAGAATTCGAGCATCGAAAATTCGGGATTATGTTTTGTGGATATGCCTTCGTTTCGGAAGTTCTTGTTGAGCTCGTATACCCTTTCGTAGCCGCCGACGAGGAGTCTCTTTAGGTAAAGCTCCGGAGCGATCCTGAGATAAAGGTCTATATCGAGCGCATTATGATGCGTCTTAAACGGCCTGGCCGTAGCACCGCCCGGTATCTGATGCATCATCGGGGTCTCGACCTCAATAAAACCCTTTGATTCCAGGAAGTCCCTGACACCTTTTATGATCACGCTTCTCTTGGCGAAATTCTCCCTGACCTCGGGGTTCACGATGAGGTCGACGTAACGCTGCCGGTATCTGGTCTCTACGTCCTTGAGGCCGTGCCATTTTTCAGGGAGCGGCCTTATCGATTTCGTCATGAGCGTAAAGGAGACGACCTCGACGGTAAGCTCGTTCGTCCTCGTCCTGAAAAGCCTCCCTTTCAGCCCGATGATGTCGCCGATATCGATCTTCTTAAGGAGCGTATACCCTTCCCCGAGGAGGTCCTTCTTTAAATAAATCTGCATCTTTCCGGTGGCGTCCTGGACATGCGCGAAAGCGGCCTTCCCAAAGTCCCTCATCGCAACGATCCTGCCCGCAAGTGAGCATGTGACGGGCGTGGTCTCGAGTTCTTCCTTGGTCGTGTCCTTGTATCCGGCCACAAGATCAGCGGCATGATCGTCCGCAGAGAATGGGTCGCCGTAGGGCTTGATGCCCATCTCCTTCAACTCTTCCACTTTTTTGATGCGCTGTTTAATGAGTTCGTTGCTGTCTTCCACTTTCACCTCGACTGGAACTATGGACCCGCCACCTCATCATCCATAACTCGCTGATTTTAAATGCTAACGGTGTCTATTATAGCACACTCCTATAGACTTATAATGACAGGCACAACCTTAAACTTTGATAGTGCGTATCGATAGGTAGTTCAAGCAATAGTGCAGGGGGACGTGGAAAAAAATTTTATCTGCGCCACCTTTGTGAGGGATTTCATGATCAATATGCGGATATCGTTACCCGCAAAAGGGTCTGATACATAATAATCCAAATTGCGGCATTATAAAGTTTTTTGGAACGTGTCCCTGCACTAATTTTATCTAGTATGAACATGCGAAAAAGCAGTTCCCTCTCACTCATGTGACTCTCATTTCTTTTTTCTCGTATACTCACACCATTCCTGGTTCCACAACGTTATCACAGACGTTTCGCGCTCGTATCCAAGGATACTGAGCGAGGCCGTACCCAAGGCAAAGAATCTCCCGTTATCAGGCGGCAGACCGAGCCAGCATACGGCCAGGACCCTGAGCACATGGCCGTGGGCGAACAGCGCCATATCACCTCCTGCGGACCTGGCCCGGTCGATCACCCTTCGGGCCCGCACAGCGACCTGCGCGATGCCTTCCCCGCCCGGCGGGTCGCCGTTCCATATTGTCCAGCCTGGTACCTTGCCCCGAATTTCTGTGATAGTGAGCCCTTCATAGTCGCCGTAATCCCATTCGCGCAGATCGTCCGAGAGCTCAGCAGCATCACCATACCCTGCAATCTTGCATGTATCGAGGGCGCGGGCAAGGGGACTCGACAAGACGTGAGAGAAGGAGCGACCGGCCAGCCGCTCCGTAAGCAGTGCGGCCTGTCGCCGCCCTTCCTCCGTAAGCGCCACATCGCTTCGTCCCGTGTGCCGGCCTGAAGCACTCCACTCTGTCTCACCGTGGCGGACCAGCCATAGCTCACCCCGGGGACGGCCCATAGGCTGCCTGCTCATCTCCCCTGCCATGTCCAGTCTCTTATCTCGGGCATATCCTCTCCAAACTTTGTGATATATTCCTCGTGTTCAATCAGCTTGTCCCTGACTGAAAGATAGTTGGCAGCTCGCCAGTAGACGTGTATTTTCCTGATCTCTTCTTTGGAAAGAATAGCGGACATTGCATCCTCCCGCGAAAACAGGGGCACTAGTCCCGTATGTTCTCTCTCTCATTTTTTTCCAGTCTATCACGCCGGTCCGGAAAGTCAACGGCAGTGCCCATAGGACACTGCCAAGTCAACGAGATATGAGACCGCGATGCGGTTATTTGTTATAATGGAGCATCTTTTGCGGGCAAAGGACTACATACATTATTACACTGCGGCTTATGGTGAAATTCATCTTCTTCTTCCCCGGCACCTTCCTGCACGAGCTGGCTCACTATGGTGCGGCGCTTGTTTTAGGAAAGGCCGAGGGGTTTTCAGTCTGGCCGAGGGCGGAAGGCAACAGTTTCGTCTTCGGCAGCGTAATATCACGAACAAGATACAAGGTGCTTTCCTCGTTCATCGCCATTGCGCCACTTCTTTGGTGGGTCGGTCTGTTTTTTCTCTTGCGGTATCTTCGTGTCATTGGACGCAACGGAGTGCCCGAAATAAACTTCGCTATGGGTGTTGATACACTCAAATCTTTTTCCCTTTCAGATGCATTCCTGTTATGGTTGTTCGCGCAGATACTTTGGGCAGGGAAGCCCTCACTTCAGGACATAAAAAACTTTTTCAGGGGGCTTTTCTCCGTCTCAGGCCTTCTGCTTATTTCGATCGCTGCGGGGTTGTTCTACTTGAGCAGACACTCTGTCTTGGGCCGGTGAATTGCCCGGCAGAAGGACCGCCTTTCACTCCTGGCGGCGGGTTGCGACACGGCGAAGCGGTGGTTCCGTTATAATACCATATAAGGAACGGAGGAACAGTTATGGCAAAGTATACGGCAACAATCGACGAAGATACACGACAGAGGATCCAGGCATTACCGGGACGTATACACTTCTCGGCCTTCATGCGAAAGGCGATCACTGTCTTTGTCGAGGAGCTGGAGAAAGATCCGGACCTCCGGCCGGAGAATTTCATCATCACTCATACCGCCCGTAAAGACGAAGGGGACAAAAAAAGGAAATAAGGAATGGCCAGGCCCTCCCTTCACAACGCAAACGTCTCCCCGTATATTACGCCTGAAGGGCGAACGCATTTAAGCGAGGAACTGTCATACCTCTGGAAGGTGAAGCGCCCGCAGGTGACACAGGCGGTTGCCGAAGCCGCTGCCATGGGGGACCGGTCAGAAAACGCCGAGTATATTTACGGTAAGAAACAATTAAGACAGATCGATTCCCGCATGAGGTTCCTCACAAAGAGGTTAAGCGAGTTGATTGTCGTGGACAGGAAGCCTGATGATGCGTCGAAGGTGTTTTTCGGCGCCTGGGTCGAGCTTGAGGGTTCAGGGGGGGGCCGGTTCCGGTATCGTATTGTCGGCCCGGACGAATTCGACGCCGAGAGGGGTTTTATCAGTATCGATTCTCCGATGGCAAAAGCGTTATTGCACAAGACCGAGGGGGAAGAAGTTGTGGTGATCAGACCAGGCGGTACGGAGGCCTTTGTGGTGACATCCGTGGGCTACCAGGAGTAACCCCCGTGAGAAGAGGGTTCTTACAATACGTAAAGGCCCTTTCCCCCGGTAATGGCTGTTATCCCGGGACCGATTGGACTTATGGACCCGGGACGTGGTATTAATAGATCAGTTCAACGAGCCCCGTCATCTGAAAGGTGAATAATGACCTATCGTGAAAAGTGTGATGCAAAGCTGGAAAGAACACAGGAGAGGGATGATGCCGGACTTATTTCTCAGCGTTTTCCCGAAGTTTCAGGCATAGTCGTTGACATGGAACACAACGGAAAGGGAATGGGTGCGGTTCACTTATTGCGGACTCTCAATTTCTTCTCCGAAAGCCACGCGTATTTCCGTGTTGAATGCCTCAACAGAGATTGTAAGGATTGCACGGAAGGGTTCCATCTTGACCAGGTTGTCACACAGATGATCAGAAATCATGTATCATCGGAAAAGGGAGAGTTACATTGTGAGGGCAGCGGCATCACCTCCAGGCATGTAGACATCACCTATAAAGTTACCATTCAGTATCATGGGCTTCCCCAAAGAGCGGGAGTTTAGAGATCTCCTTTGGGGGAGATTTTTTTAAGCCTCTTAAGAGAAGCTGGTTCTCTCCTGAGCTCGATCGATTATCCCGGCTGGCGACCGAACTTGTCCCGCAAATATCCCAACAAATACTCGACACGGCCGGCAAGTTTATCGGGGTCGGGGTCAGAGCCCTTGTTTACATAATAGGCGGGCTCGAGGCTCTGCATCTGTTCCTTGAGGTCATCGTCAGCCTTTTCAGCCGAGAAAAAAACTATCGGGACAAAGGGAATCTTCTTCTGCGCCTCGATCGCCCGGATCGCCCTGGCAGCGGTAAGACCGTTCATCACCGGCATGTTGAGATCGATAATCGCTACGTCGACCGCCTTCCTTTCCGCAAGGAATTTGGAGTATGCAGTGATCAGTTCGAGTCCGTTTTCAAAAGACATGACGTCCGAGGAGAATTTCTTATCGATGACGAGGTCCTCGATTATTTTTCTTGTGTACCTCGAATCGTCGGCGACGAGCGTATACCCCTTTGAATCCACCTGACGCATCTCTGCAAATTTCTCGATATCGAGTATAAATCCGCAGTAATTGCAGGTGACCTCCCTCCGTTCATTCCTCTCCACCAAACCAAAAGGCACCTGCTCATCGCAGCATAAACAATACCTGGTGTCGGACATGTCCCTAATCCCCCCTTTCCCCTTGCTGTTGTTTCAGAAATATAAATAGATGCAAGTATAACTTCAACTGTTCAGAGCCTGCCCGACCTTATTATCGATATGAGAAGCCAGATGCCCATAAGAAAGGCGAAGCCGAAGGAGAGGAAACCGAGGATCGACATGCCATGATACTTAGGGCCGACACCCGTGGCATGCATGATCGCCGAGCTGAGCAGGATGGCGCTTATGATAAGACTGAAGGATATCCTGTTGCTCGAACGGTCCATGTCCCGTATGAATTTATCGAGCCCCATATGCGTCATCTTGATATGGATGTCGTCCTTCAGGATCTTCCTTATGATCTGTTTCATCTGCTTAGGGAAGAGCACCACGAAGTCGCTCACTTCCATAAGGTTTTTTCTTGTCTTCTCATAGATCCTGCCCGGACTTATCCTCTCCTTCACGAGCTTTGTCGCATAGGGCTCCGCGGCGGCTATGAAATCGAAATCCGGGTCGAGTTCCCGGCCGAGGTTTTCAAGGATAAGCATCGCCTTATTGACGAGTATCAGGTCAGACGGTATCTTCATCCTATGCTTGATCGCAAGATGGGTCACGGTGTCCATGTATTCCGCAAAATTCAACTCTTTTAACGTCCGACCGTAGAGCGGCTCGAGAAAATCCGCGAGGTCCAGCCTGAATTCCCTTCTGAATACGTCGAGGTCAACGTGTTCGGGCACGAGACCGAGTTCGATGTACTGCTCGATAAGCCTGTCGAAGTCCTTGTGGATCAGGGCGAGAAAGGTATTAGCCATCGTCTCCCTGAGTTCGGGCGTGACCCTCCCGACTATCCCGAAATCCATGAACCCTATCCTGCCGTCCCTCAGCGCGAAGATATTGCCCGCATGAGGGTCCGCATGAAAAAAACCGTCCTCGAGCACCTGCTTGAAATAGGCGTCCACGCCGATCTTCGCCAGTCTCACCCGGTCAAGCCCGAGTGCGGTAATCTCTGCAATGTCGTCTATCCTTACGCCGTCGATCCTCTCCATGACGAGAAGCGTGTCCGTCGTGAATTCACTGTAGATCTTCGGAATGACCACCTCATGGACAGACTCGAAGTTCCTCCTGAACCGGACGCAGTTCCTCGCCTCCTCGGTAAAATCGAGCTCTTTCCTGACGGTCCTCGCAAATTCTTCGACAATGCCGGTGGGGTTATAAAAGACGCTCTCGGATATGTACCTCTCCATCAGCTGGGCCACCGCCGTCAGGATGCTGATGTCAGTCTCAATCTGGTCCCTGATCCCCGGCCTCTGGACCTTGACGACCACCTCACTGCCGTCTCGCAACGTCCCGTGATATACCTGGGCTATCGAGGCAGCAGCTACCGGATCGGCGTCGAGTCTGGAAAATACCTGCTCGACGGGACGGCCGGTCTCTGCCTCTACTATCGCCCTCGCCTCTTCAGCGGGAAAAGGGGGGACCCTGTCCTGAAGCTTCTTGAATTCGTCCGCAAAGGGCTTGCTGATGAGGTCGGGCCTCGTCGAAAGTATCTGGGCGAGCTTGATGAAACTCGGGCCGAGCTCGGCAAAGGCCATCCTGAGTTTTTCAGGCACGGTCGGGCTTTTCAGAGGAGGCCACTGACCGAAGGTCCTGAGACGCTTTCTGAACGGGACGAACCTGTTGAGGTGAAGCTGGTCGACTATCTTTCCGAAGCCGTATTTGAGAAAGACATTGACGATCTGCCCTACCCTGTTTGCGTTTCTGAATGTCCTTCTGAGGCCCAGAAGGTTAAAGGGCATCTAGCAGCCTTCCCGTCACTCCGCTTTTCTATCTTCGATCTTCGCCAGCCTTGCAGCCAGCGTATCGACTTTTTCGTTAAGCTTCTGAATATCGTCCTTCGTCGAGAGGTTCATCTTCTCTAGTGTCTTGGTCACCACTTCGTTAAGACTCTTGCTGATGTCGGTAGTGTTTTTTTCGAATTTATCAGACCACTCCTTCACGAGCTTTGCGGCCTGGGACTCGCTCAGCTCACCTTTTTTCACGAGGTCATCAACGAATTCCTTCACCTTCTCCTGCATCCCGAAACCGGCAAGCATCGCATTCCTGATGGTATCGATTAACGACATAATAAGCCCTCCTCAATATTAGTAGTTCAAACCGCTTCGACGGGCATCAGCCCGCCTCTTTCTTAACTATATCGTATAATGATTCGAGGGCCTTGTCCAGCTTTTTGATCTCCTTCGTACCGCCCTGTGCGATGTCGGGCTTGCCGCCTCCCCTGCCTCCTGCAGCAGCAGCCACCTTCTTGAGGAGGTCCCCCGCACTGAACCTTTCGACCAGGTCCTTCGTTACCATCGCGACCATTGCCGCCTGGTCGTCCTTCACCGACGCCAGCATCAGGATGCCCGAGCCGAGACCTTCCCTGACGTTGTCGGCCAGGACCCTCAAGTCTTTCGTCTCCATGCCGTCGACCCTGCAGGCAACCACCTTCACCCCGCCGGCCTCACGCGCCTTTGCGAGTATCTCCGAAGATCTCTCTGCAGCAGACCTGCCTTTGAACTTCTCAAGCTCCTTCTCGAGTTCCTTCATTTCCGTAACGAGTTTCCTGACCCTCTCAGACGGGTTTTCAGAGGTCTTGAGGACCTCGGTTACCTGGCCAAGCTCTTTTTCCCTGCCCCTGAAATAACGGACTGCCTCCTTGCCTGTCACCGCTTCAATTCTTCTTATGCCCGACGCGACACTCCCTTCGGCAAGTATCTTAAGAAGACCGATGTCACCAGTGGCGCTGACATGCGTGCCTCCGCAGAGCTCGGCAGATATTCCCCGGACGGTCACAACCCGCACCTTGTCGCCGTACTTTTCCCCGAAAAGCGCGGTAACACCCGATTCCATGGCCTTCGCCGTATCCATCACCGTGGTCTCTACTTTGATGTTCTTAAGTATCTGCTCGTTTACTTCGTCTTCCAGGGCCTCTATCGTATTTTTGTCGAGGGCATAGAAATGGTTGAAATCGAACCGGAGACTCTCAGGCGATACGTAAGAGCCGGCCTGTTTGACGTGTTCGCCGAGGAGGTTTCGAAGCGATGCATGAATAAGGTGTGTCGCCGTATGGTTTCTCATGGTGGCAAGCCTTTTTTGGACGTCGACCGAGCACCGTATTTTCGAGCCTGTCTTTAACGCCCCTTTTTTGATCTCGACCTTATGCACCGATATTCCTTCAACCGGTTTTTTCGTGTCGAGCACGACAGCCTTTACCGAGTCGGACGAAAGCTCGCCGGTGTCTCCGACCTGACCGCCCGATTCGGCGTAGAAGGGCGTTACGTCCAGAAGGACTTCCCCCTGTTGTCCCGCCGCCAACTCACCGACCGATTCGCCGTTTGAGATGAGCGCAAGCACCGTTGCTTCCGACTCTATGGACTCATACCCGCTAAATTCGGTCTTTCTGTACTTCGCAAGCAGCTCCCGGTAAACGGGCGCTGATGCGGCCTCCTCTTGGGTCCACGACGCACGCGCCTTGGTCTTTTGCTTCTGCATCTCGCTGTGGAACCCGGACTCATCGATCTTAAGTCCATGCTCCGCCGCAATGTCCCTTGCGATATCGAGCGGAAATCCGTACGTGTCATAGAGCCTGAAGAGATCATCCCCTCCTATGGTATCGGCCCCATTTTCCTTTACGTCTCTGATGATGCTGTTTAAAAGAGAAAGACCCTGTTCGAGTGTCTTGTCGAACCTTTCCTCCTCCATCCGAAGCATCTGCTCTACCCTCGCCTGCTCATCGGCGAGTTCGGGATAGGCATCGGACATCGCCTCTGCCACGGAACCGCATAACGTGTGAAGGACAGGAACGCCGATATCGAGGGACTTTGCATAGCGCGCGGCGCGGCGTATGATCCTCCTGAGCACGTAACCCCTGCCTTCGTTGGACGGGGTCAACCCCTCCGAGAGCAAAAAGGTTATGGCCCTGATATGGTCCGCAATCACCCTTATCGCAGTATCGGTCGCGCGGTCTTTGCCGTACGTCTTGTTCGAGAAACGGCAAATGTCCCTGATGATCGGGACAAAAAGATCGGAGTCGAAATTATTATGTTTGCCCTGTAACACAGCGGCCAGTCGTTCAAGCCCCATGCCCGTATCTATGCTCGGTTTCGGAAGCGGATTGAGGCTCCCGGCCTTGTCTCTGTCGAACTGCATGAACACAAGGTTCCAAATCTCCAGATAACGGTCGCACTCACATCCTACGGTACAGTCCGGCTTCCCGCACCCGATCTCGGCGCCCTGATCGATGATGATCTCTGAGCAGGGCCCGCACGGACCGGTATCGCCCATCTGCCAGAAATTGTCCTTCGCCCCGAGTCTTACCACTCGTGCCGCGGGTATCTCTGTGAGCTCCGTCCATAGCCCGGCCGCCTCGTCGTCATCCTCGTAGACCGTCGCCCAAAGTCGCTCCTTCGGCAGGTTGAAATTTTCTGTCAGGAGTTCCCAGGCGAAGATGATGGCATCACGCTTAAAGTAGTCCCCGAACGAAAAATTCCCGAGCATCTCAAAGAAGGTATGGTGTCGCGCCGTATGCCCGACGTTTTCGAGGTCGTTGTGCTTCCCCCCCGCCCTCATGCACTTTTGACTCGTGGTGGCCCGGCTATATTGTCTCCGCTCCTGTCCTAAAAAAACGGACTTGAACTGCACCATGCCCGCGTTCGTAAAAAGAAGCGTCGGGTCGTCGCCGGGGATGAGCGACGAGCTCGGGACGACCGTATGTCCCTTCGATCTGAAAAACTCAAGAAACGTTCTTCTTATCTCCGAGCCCTTCACGGCCTTCTCCTTGCACCCGCTTCATTCACCCCTATATCTTCCTTAAGGAACAACCGATTACACACCTTTTTCATCCTTCCTCTCTCTCGTCTGATTCGAAGTCTCTGAACACCTTACTTATAACGGAAGACGAAAAGCCCCTTCGCGACAGATAATCCTAAAGTCTCTTTTTTTCCTTCACCGTGAGATAATTTCCCGCGGACTTGAGTTTCTTTTCCAGGAGGTTCCGGGCGTTACCGAGTTCGACCTCTTCATCATATCCCAAAGTCGATTCTACAAGGTCCCTTGGGAGACCCCTCTTTTGCATAAAAGACCGGGTCGCACTGTAACCGAGCTTTTTCTGCCCGAGGGCCTGTCTCTTAAGGTCCTCTGCGAGGGCCGCGTCATTGATAAATCCGGCCTCTTTCAGGTACAGAAGCGTCTTTGAAACCGCAGATTCCGAAAAACCTTTTCTGACAAGCCGCTCCCTTAATTCTTTTTCACTTCTTCCCCGGTAGCCGAGCAATCGAAAGGCATGTCTTCTGACATCACTGCGCGAATCTGTCAATCTTCATTTCTTCCTTGTCAGGTCGGGGCGAGTCGTCATAGGCCAGGTCGCTCGTGGACTGTATGCCTTTGACCTTCAGCGCAAAATCATCAGGGTTGGTGGCCCTTCTGAGGGCCTCTTCATAGGAGATTAACCCCGATTTGAAAAGGCTAAAGAGCGACTGGTCGAAGGTCTGCATGCCGTAATGGACCGTGCCCTGGGCGATCACGTCCGGTATCATCTTGGTCTTGTCAGGATCGAGTATACAGTCTTTTATCATCGCGGTCGCGATAAGGACCTCCACCGCAGGTACCCTCCCCTTGCCGTCTTCTTTCGGGACCAGCCTCATCGAGATAATGCTTTTCAGGACCGAGGCAAGCTGCATCCTTACCTGCTTATGCTGGTAGGGCGGAAAAACAGAGATTATTCTGTTGACTGTCTCGGTCGAATCGATCGTATGCAGCGTGCTCAGGACGAGATGTCCCGTCTCGGCAGCGGTAAGGGCGGTCTGGATCGTCTCAAAATCTCTCATCTCCCCGACGAGGATTACGTCAGGGTCTTGTCTGAGGGCGGCCCTCAGCGCCTTGCTGAAGGATTCGGTATCGTTGCCGACCTCCCGCTGGTTTACGATGGACCTCTTGTCCCTGTGAAGATACTCGATCGGGTCCTCGATCGTCATGATATGGTCGGTCCTGGTGCTGTTTATATTGTCTATCATCGCGGCCAGGGTAGTGGACTTGCCGCTTCCGGTGGTGCCCGTAACAAGGATGAGTCCGCGCGGCTCCATGGAGATCTTTTTGATGATCTCCGGCAGCAGCAGTTCCTCTATGGTGGGGATTCTCATCGGGATTACCCTGAACACGAGACCTATCGTCCCTCTCTGGATGAATATATTGCATCTGAAACGTCCGAGTCCCGGCACGCTGTAGGCAAGGTCGATGTCGTTTTTCTTCTTGAATGTCTCCCTCTGCCCGGGGCTCATTACGGAAAAAGCTATTTTCAGCGTCTCTTCCTGGCTGAGTCTGTTTCCCGGTATGGGACCAAGCTGACCGTTGACCCTGACGATAGGCTGGGACCCCACCTTCAGGTGTACATCCGAAGCCCCCATCGAATGGGCCGATTTTAAAAGCTCGTTGATATCCATACCTGTCTCCTTGAGGTCATTTCTTGAGATTCGCTGCCTCGGTGATCTTCTCCTCTATTTCTTTGGCAACAGGGACATTGTTCCTCAGATACTCTTTCACGTTCTCCCTGCCCTGGCCGATCCTGTTGCCGCCGTAACTGTACCAGGCGCCTGCCTTCTCGATGATCCCTTTCTCGACGCCGAGGTCGACGATCTCACCCTCCCTCGAAACACCGAGATTGAAAAGTATGTCGAATTCGGCCTGCCGAAACGGGCGGGGCCATCTTGTTTTTGACGACCTTGACCCTGACCCTGCCGCCTATGATCTCCTGGTTGTCCTTGATGTTTTCGATCCTTCTGATATCGAGCCTCATCGAGGCGTAAAATTTGAGCGCGTTTCCGCCGGTCGTCGTCTCCGGACTTCCGAACATTACCCCTATCTTCATCCTTATCTGATTGATGAAGACCACCGTCGTGTTCGACTTTGAGATCGAGGCAGTCAACTTCCTGAGCGCCTGGCTCATGAGTCTGGCCTGCAGGCCCGGAAGGGAATCTCCCATGTCTCCCTCGATCTCCGCCTTGGGTACAAGCGCGGCGACCGAGTCGATCACGATAATATCGAGTGCCCCGCTTCGGACAAGCGCTTCGGCCACTTCGAGCGCCTGTTCACCGGTATCGGGCTGCGAGACCAGGAGGTCTTCGATCTTCACCCCAATCCTCTTCGCATAATTCACGTCAAGCGCATGCTCGGCGTCGATAAATGCGGCTGCCCCGCCGGCGTTCTGCGCCTGTGCTATCGCATTCAGCGCAAGCGTTGTTTTCCCTGAAGACTCCGGTCCGTAGATCTCTACAACCCGGCCCCTGGGAAGACCCCCTATCCCCGTTGCGATATCGAGCGTGAGCGAGCCGGTCGGGATAGACTGCACACCTTCCACCACACCATCTTCCCCGAGCCGCATGATCGACCCCTTCCCGAAATTCTTCTCGATCTGTGAAATCGCCATCTCGAGGGCCTTAAGCTTGTCCTTATTCATCTCTTTACTGGTCTCCTTAATCGTCATTTTTCCCCTCCAAAGATATTTCGGCAAGGCCGGAATATTCCGCCCCGCCGGGTTTAAGTTCGCTCTTCATCAAAGTCACTTCCTTTACCATGAATTCATCAAAAGCGACGGTGCGGAATCCCTCGAGTCTCCTGGTCACCTCTGCGACCCTCTTTGGAGACCGTACCCTTCCGATCGTCAGATGGGGTGAAAATGGCCTCTCCTCCCGAGGATAACCAAATTTCACCATCACATTCTCAACATCCGCGCAGATGTCCGCAAGGGACCCCGGTTCTTCGATTCCCACCCATATTACGCGCGGGGTTCTTCCTCCGGGAAAATACCCGACGCCGCCTATTTTAATATAAAAAGGGGCGTAATGGGACAATTTTTTATTGAGCGCACCCTTTATCTCATCTATGAGCTCCTCCCCGGTAGCACCTAGAAATTTGAGCGTAAGGTGGAGGTTTTCATAAGGCACCCACTTGATGTCGGCCCCGGATTCTTTGAGCTTTAATATGACCTCCCCGACAGCCCTCTTCAGCGGTCCGGGCAGGGCCACCGCGATAAAACATCTTAAAGCCATAAACGCAGGACCTGGTTCAAAAACATGAGCGCCTCCAGTGAAGCGTCTCTCTTGATCGTCTCCCTGTCGCCGTGCAGGCTCAACCCCTTCGATTCCGTCATGTCCTTCAGAGAGACCGCCATATATACGAGGCCGATGTCTTTGTCCTCAAGAGGCTCGGGCCCAGCCACACCCGTGATCGAAAGAGAAACGTCCGCGCCTGAGAGTTTCCTGACACCTTCGGCCATGGCAACTGCCGCTTCTTCGCTTACTGTGCCGTGTTTTCTCAACAAAGACCCACTTAACCCGAGCACAGTTTTTTTGGATTTTTCAGAGTAGCTCACGACAGACATCTCGAAAAATTTTGACGCCCCGGGAAGGTTCGTGATCTCGTGTGCAATAAGCCCGCCGGTGCAGGACTCGGCAACGCCCAGCTTCAGGTCTTTTCCGGTCAGCCTGTCGGCAATCACCTTGATGACGGTCAGAAATTCATTTTCCATATCTGTAGGACCACGTTCGTGAAAATACCTGCCAAAATATCATCGGCCATAATGCCGGCGCCGCCTTTTATCGTCCTTTCCAGTCTCCTTATGGGGAATGGCTTTAGTATATCGAAAAAACGGAACAAAAGGAAGGCTGAAGCCAGATAGCGGTATGTGGGGGGAATGAAAATGATCGAGACGAGAAACCCGGCAAACTCGTCGATAATGATATGGCCGCTATCGGCCTCGCCGATCAACCTTTCGGCGGTGCCGGCTGCAATAGTGCCTATCATGATTACGGTAACCACTATCCCCAGCAGTGCAAAGGAAGACATCGGCAGCAGCACAACGAAAATGAGCCCTGCCCCGGTACCCCATGTGCCGGGCGCAACGGGCAGGTACCCGATAAAACCAAGGGTAGCGACATTTTTAAGAAGTGCCGGAATGAGAGAGCCGGAGGACACAGAATTCTTTCTCTCGATCGGGCCCTCTTCTTTCATCATCGTCAGATAGTATACCAGAAGCGGTATCGGGAGGACGGGTAATCCTTACTTGTAGGGGCGGCCTCCCCGGCCGCCCTTCCGGTAGGCAGAGCCGCATTAAAAAAGGCAACCACGGGGGTTGCCCCTACAGGAAACATCCCGTTCCCCATCCGGCCACTATTTAATCTGCCCTCGCAGTTCTCCGTCCGGATACTTGTCGGTGTGCACATTGAGATAGGTATTTCCCGCTTCGATCTCCTTAGTGAGGTCCTTGACTGTCTTGCCCTTTAGTGGGCCAAGCAGCTCCTTTGCGGTAACCTTGCCTTCCGAAAGGGTGCCGCTGAATTTGCCGGCCTTTTTCCCCTTTATATCAATAAGTGCCACCGGCGGACCGTTCTTTCCCATCTTTCCCATATGTATATGCACGGCGGTGACATTTTCGATATCTGAGACCGTCACCTTGTACATAAGCTCTTTGCCGTCTTTTCCGGGTGTAAAGGTCGCTTCACCCTTTGCCATGGTCTTCACCGAGGGAACGACCTCACTGCCGGAAAGCGCCGCCTTGAAACTCTTTTCCGCTGCAATGCCGGCGGTAGCAAGACCAATGACCAAGAGAAAGATAATCATACGCATTGTTTTTCTCATGCCCTTTTCTCCTTTCTGTTTTCGCATTTGTGCTTCCTTACTTTAGGGTAAAAAAAGAAAGCGCCGAACGATCCCGGCGCTTACCGGCTCTTTTTTTACCAATCAGCAATGTGGTGACACCATAGTGGGAATAGTAATGTCTTCAGCAACATACTCGCCCGGGCTTTTTTCGTAATAGGTGACTATTACGTCATCTCCTGCCCTGATGTCGTTAAAGGACACAAAATCATTCCCTCTCATCACTGTCGCATTGTTATCCCATGTGATTCCATACCGTCCGCTCATACCGCACTGGTCCTCTTGCAGAGTGAGTTTCTTGCTGTTGCTGTCGATCGACACGACCTTACCCTGCAGGGTGAAAGGATAGGCACTGGCCGAGCTTGCCATGGAGATCACAAAAAGCGCCGCAACAAACATCATGAAAAATACGGCGAGACGGTTCACCTTCTTTTCTATGCTCTTTTTTCCCGACATTATTCACACCACCTTTCTCATCGGGCTCCGCTACTGCCCTTTAAAGCACCTTACTGAACTCTTGCCCTAACCTAAAACATGTTGCGCGGATTAGCAACCCATCATTGGGTTGAAAAGATAAAATTATGGGGGTCATAGGACTGAAAAGAAATAAATATGTTTAGTTATCAAAGCATCCTTTCTCTTTTTCGACATTGCTCCCTTTTTTAACCTTCTTCAACACACATCTCGCACCCAGTAGTCCATCTCTTAAAGACCTGATATAATGTGCGAAATACTTCGTTAAATCGGAAAGGCGATAAACTGACGGGATTCATGCACGGACTGAGATGAGAGAAAGACCAAAGGATAGAGAGGAGGCGGCAAACCTTCTTCCGCATTTCGGGTTTACCGTCTTACTGATCGTCGCCATCGCAATGACCGGATGTTCTGTGGGACCTGATTTTCACCGTCCCGAGGCGCCGAAGACAGATGTGTACACGACAGTCCCCCTGCCGGAGAAGACGTCTTCAGCGCCGGGTACCGGAGGCGAGGGCCAACACTTTGCCTTCGGGAAAGAGATACCCGACCAGTGGTGGACGCTGTTTCATTCCGAGGTACTGGATCAGTTGATCCGCAGGGCGCTGGCAGACAGCCCGACACTTGCTGCAGCAAAGGCCGCGTTGCGCCAGGCGCGGGAGAACTGGCAAGCAGAAGCCGGCGCACTCTTGCCGAGTGTGGACGCAAACGCCTCGGCCCTTCACGAAAAGATCTCGGGAGCCTCGTTTGGACAGCCCGGCACCAGTTTCAGCCCCTTCACCCTTTATAACGCCTCGGTGAATGTCTCGTTCATGCTTGACATCTTCGGCGGCATAAGACGAGACCTGGAGGCGCTTCAGGCGCAGATCGACTACCAGCGCTTTCAGCTCGAAGGTGTCCGTCTTACGCTCACGTCCAATATCGTCACTGCAGCGGTGAAGGAGGCCTCGCTTCGTGGGCAAATCCGGGCGACGCAGGAGATACTGGAGGCACAGGAGAAACAGCTCGACTTGGTCGGACATCAGTTTCAGCTCGGCGGCGCGTCGCGCTCTGACGTGCTTGCGGAGCGGACGCAGCTTGCGCAGACACGGTCGACGCTGCCGCCGTTAGAGAGACAGCTCGCCCAGACCCGGCACCAGTTGGCGGCGCTTACGGGCATCTTCCCCGGCGAGGCGGGGTCAATGCCTGAGTTCGATCTCAAAGGATTGCAGCTGCCTGGGGAATTACCGGTGAGCCTGTCGTCGTCGCTGGTGCGCCAGCGCCCTGACATCCTTGCCTCTGAGGCGCTGCTGCATGCTGCGAGCGCACAGATCGGCGTGGCGACGGCGAATCTCTACCCCCAGATCACGCTGACCGGAAGTTATGGGTCGGAGTCCTCCAGGCTTCGCGATCTGTTGAAAAGCAGTGCGGCCCTCTGGAGCATCGCCGGAGGGCTGGTCCAGCCCGTTTTCCATGGCGGGACGCTTACCGCCAGGCGCCGTGCCGCAGTCGAACTATACAATCAGGCAGCGTCACAATATCAAGAAACCGTTTTGATGGCGTTCCAAAATGTGGCCGATTCGCTGCGCGCCCTGGAAGCGGACGCACGGGCGCTCACGACACAGGCCGACGCTGAAGCGGCCGCGGCCGACACCCTGGACCTGACGCAGAAGCAGTTTCAGCTCGGGGCGGTAAGCTATCTTTCGCTGCTCAATGCAGAACGCCAGTATCAGCAGACCCGTCTTGGGCTGGTTCAGACGCAGGCGGCCCGCTTTGCAGACACGGCGGCGCTGTTTCAGGCGATGGGGGGCGGGTGGTGGAAAAGAGAAGACCAACCGTGAAGAAGCTCATAATCTTCACCCTCATAGGACTGGCTATTCTTATCGCTGTGTTAGGTGCTGTCAAGGCCCTGCAGATCCGCGCCATGATCAATCAGGGCAAGAAGTTCGTTCCTCCGCCTGAGACCGTGACCTCTGCAATAGTAAAGGCCGACTCATGGGAGACCAGCCTAAACGCGGTCGGCACTCTGAACGCCGTGCAGGGAGTGACCGTAGCCGCCGAGCTGGTGGGGAAGGTGGTCAAGCTCTCCTTCGATGCCGGAACTTCCGTGAAAAAAGGGGACATCCTCCTTCGTCAGGACACTTCCTCTGAAGAGGCCCAACTTCCCGGCGCCGTCGCCCAGGTGAAGCTGACGAAGACCATCCTGGAACGAGACGAGAAGATGCTGACGCAGCAGATTTCCCAGGCCGACTACGACACCGCCGTCGCCAACCACGAGCAGGCGATTGCCCAAGCCGAAACCATACGGGCCACCATAGCCAAAAAGACGATCCGGGCACCCTTCAGCGGCCGGATCGGGATACGCCAGGTCAACCTCGGCCAGATGCTTCGCGAGGGAGATCCCATCGTCACCATGCAGTCCCTTGACCCAATATATGTAGACTTCAGTCTGCCCCAGCAGGAGCTACCGCGGGTCCGCCTAGGCCTGCCTGTCAGGGTGACGAGCGATGCCCTGCCCGGAGAGACGATCGAGGGCCGGATCACCGCAATCAATCCCCTGGTCGATGCCGATACACGCAATATCAAAATAGAGGCTACGCTGGCCAACCGCCAAGAGAGACTTCGGCCCGGGATGTTCGTCAATGTGGCAGTAGGGTTGCCGGTCCGCCAGCCGGTGCTGGTCATACCGGCCACAGCGGTCCTCTATGCCCCCTATAGCGACTCGGTCTTTATCATCGAAGAGAACAAAGACAGAAAGGGAGGAAAGGTGCTCAGGCAACAGTTCATACGCCTCGGGAAAAAACGCGGTGATTTCGTCGCCGTAACTAGCGGGCTTAAGGAAGGCGAGACGGTCGTCAGCACCGGCGTCTTTAAGCTCCGAAACGGCCAGTCGGTGGTTGTGGACAACAAGCTGGCGCCTGCATTTCAGATGGCGCCAAGGCCTGAGAACAATTGAAAGAGAAAACCGACCCCAACCCCCCTCAATCCCCCCTTATCAAGGGGGAAGAAATTTCGTTCTTCACCACTGAGAAGGATAAGACCGGACTCTTTTACCCCTCCCCTGATAAGGGGAGGTCGGGAGGGGTTGGTATGCTCGTCTCATGAAAATCACCGATCTCTTCATCCGCCGGCCTGTGTTGGCCCTTGTGGTAAACCTGCTTATCCTCATAGCCGGTCTGCAGGCAATCCGGACCCTAAATGTGCGTCAGTATCCCCGCAGTGAAAACGCGGCGGTGACGGTTACCACAGTCTATGTCGGAGCCAGCGCCGAACTGGTGCGTGGGTTCGTCACCACCCCTCTTGAGCGTACCATCGCAGCCGCCGACGGCATCGAGTACATGGAGTCTCAGAGCACGCTCGGGCTCTCGACCATCAAGGTGCGACTCAAGATCAACTACGACTCTACCAAGGCACTTGCCGAGATCAGTTCGAAGGTTGACCAGGTACGCCGTGATCTCCCGCCCGAGGCCGAGGTGCCTGCGATCAACATCGAGTCGGCTGACAGCCAGTTCGCCTCGGCATACCTCAGCTTCACCTCGGACATTCTGAAACAGAATGAGATCACCGAATACCTGGTGCGCATTGTCCAGCCGCGCCTCGCGGCCATCGACGGGGTGCAGCGGGCCGACATACTGGGAGCCCGCACCTTTGCCATGCGCATATGGCTCAAGCCTGAGCGGATGGCCGCCCTTAACATCAGCCCTGTCCAGGTGCGCCAGGCCATGGCTGCCAATAACTTCCTTGCCGCCCTCGGCCAGAGCAAAGGCGTCTACATCCAGGTCAACCTGACCGCCGATACAAACCTGAAGACGGTCGGGGAGTTCAAACAGCTTGCCGTGCGTGACCAAAACGGCGCCATCGTGCGTCTTTCAGACATCGCCGACGTGGTCCTCGGGGCCGAGGACTACGACTCAGAGGTCCACTTCTCGGGGCAGACAGCCGTCTTTATGGGGATCTGGCCTCTTCCTAACGCCAATTCCGTGGACGTTATCAAGCGGGTGAAGACCGAGATGGCGTCCATTCAGCGGGACCTGCCAAGCGGCATGCAGTCCCGTGTCGCCTACGACGCTACCGACTATATTACCAACGCCATCCACGAGGTGCTCAAGACCCTCGGTGACACGCTGATGATCGTGGTCGTCGTCATATTCCTCTTCCTCGGTTCCTTCCGGTCGGTCTTCATCCCGGTAGTCGCCATCCCGGTCTCACTTATCGGCGCGGTATTCCTGATGCAGGCCTTCGGCTTTACGGTGAACCTGCTCACCCTTCTGGCCATCGTCCTCTCTGTCGGACTGGTTGTCGACGACGCCATTGTTGTGGTCGAAAATGTCGAGCGCCACCTGCGGACCGGAAAATCGGCCCTAGAGGCCGCCCTGCTTGGCGCCCGCGAACTGGTCGGGCCGATCATCGCCATGACCGTCACGCTTGCGGCGGTCTATCTCCCCGTAGGTCTGCAGGGGGGATTGACAGGCTCTCTGTTTAAGGAGTTCGCCTTCACCCTCGCGGGTGCCGTCACCATCTCGGGGATCGTGGCCCTGACCCTTTCTCCGGTCATGTCAGCCACACTGCTTAAACCTGGCGCCGGGGAGCACGGCCTGGCCGGCCGCATCTCGCATGACTTCACACGCCTGAGGGAAACATACGGCAGATTGCTCACCGCCACCCTCAATGTCCGTCCCGCGGTCTACACGGTCTGGATCATTATCTCCCTGCTGACCGTGCCGATGTTTAGGATGTCCGCCAAGGAACTGGCGCCGACCGAGGACCAGGGCGTCATCTTCGGCATCCTCGATGCCTCGGCCAACTCCACCCTCGATCAAAACACACGTTACGCAGCGGCGGTAAACCGGGCCTTCATGAGTGTGCCCGAGACCGACTTCACCTTTCAGATCACCTTCCCCAATTCTGGTTTCGGAGGCATGGTGGTCAAGCCCTGGGACAAGCGCAAACGAAACATCTTCCAGATCATGCCCGAGGTCCAGCAGAAGTTGCAGAAGATCCCCGGCATCCAGATCTTCCCTGTGACACCGCCTGCGCTGCCGGGAGGCGGGCAGTTTCCTGTCGAATTCATATTGGCATCGACCGCCGAGGCCGGACAGATCCTCGATTTCGCACACCAACTGCAAATGAAGGCCATTCAAAGCGGCATGTTCGCCTTCCCGCCTCAGATCGATGTCAAGATCGACCAACCCCAGTCGGAATTCCTCATAGACCGCGACAAGGTCGCAGACCTGGGGCTCAACCTAGGGCAGATTGGCGGCGACCTGGGAGGCATGGTGGGGGGGACTTCGTCAATCGCTTCGACATCTTCGGCCGAAGCTACAAGGTAATTCCCCAGATCGAGCGGATCGGACGCCTTAACCCGGAGCAACTCCAGAATATCTATGTCACCGGCCCGGGCGGCAAGCTGATCCCGCTTAACACCATCGCCACACTTCGCGATTCTGTCGTGCCCCGTTCCCTCAACCGCTTCCAGCAGCTAAACGCAGTCAAGATTAGCGGCGTGGCGGTGCGGCCGCTTGACGAGGCACTCCGCTACCTTGAGGACGAGGCAGCGAAGATCCTGCCCAAAGGGTATGTCATCGACTATACCGGAGAGTCACGCCAGTTGCGCACCGAGGGAAACAAGTTTCTCCCTGCATTTGGCCTGGCAGTCATCCTGATATTTTTGGTGCTGGCCGCCCAGTTCAACAGCTTCCGCGACCCCTTTGTCATCCTGGCGGGTTCGGTGCCGCTGGCCATGTTCGGAGCGCTGCTCTTCACCTTCCTGAAGATGCCGGACCCCAACGTCCCCTTCTGGACGCGCGGCTGGACTACCACTCTAAACATATACTCCCAGGTCGGACTGGTAACTTTGGTCGGACTGGTGTCCAAAAACGGAATCCTGATCGTGGAGTTTGCCAACCGGCTGCAATTGGAGGGCCACCCCAAGCTTGAGGCAGTGCGTGAAGCAGCAATGACACGACTGCGGCCGATCCTGATGACAAGCGCCGCCACCATTGCCGGTCACTTTCCCCTGACCCTCGTCACCGGGGCCGGCGCAGCCGCCCGTAACTCAATCGGTCTTGTGCTGGTAGGAGGCATGTTCGTAGGCACCCTCTTTACCCTCTTTGTGGTGCCCTCCATCTATATGTTGGTCGCTGCAGAGCATCATAAAGAACAGACTGCGGCGGAATGACAAAAAAACAGTGGCTGTAGGGGCACATTGCAATGTGCCCCTACTTATTCCTCGACTATCTTGTACGAAAAGGTTATCTTCGCGGAGCCTTCGAGTGTTGCCTTGACCGAGCAGTACTTGTCCATCGAGAGCTGCACCGCCCGCTTCACCGCCTCGTCGGACAAATTCTTTCCAGTGACGACATATTCGATATCGATCTGAGTATATTTATGGGGGTAATCCTCGGCCATTTTCCCGTCCACATTTATCTCAAGGTCGGTAACATGTTCCCTCTTTTTCTTCAATATCGAAACGATGTCCATGCCGGAGCATCCGCCGATACCCATAAGCAGGAGTTCCATCGGCCTGGCGCCTGAATCCCTGCCGCCGAACTTCTCTTCCGCGTCCATGACGACCGCATGCCTGGAATCGGCCTCTCCCACGAACTGCAGTCCTCCGTTATATCGTATCGTCGCCTTAGCCATTCCTGTCCTCCTTGGTTTTTTGGGTTAATTTATACGACAAGGGGATGGTTGTCAAGCCATAGTGCAGGACCGCAAGGGGAATACCGCCCATACAATTCACAAACTTTATTCCGGCATCGCACAAATGAAGAAGGGAGATCGTCTTTGAGCGGCTTCAATTTCTCGTATTGATCCGACACGGGCGGATCGAGAAATTGCCTCGGAGCTTGCCCGCCTCAGGCGGGCGGGCGAGAATGAGCGAAAAGACGATCTCCCTTCTTCACAAATGGATAGTAGATCCACAATTATAATTTTTACTATTTTTAAAGACCTATCTGGGATAAACTTATATCTATCAGAAGAAATTCACGGAGGCCCTATATGAAAGCAAAACCTTTTTTTGGTCTTATATCGTCGGTACTTTTTCTTGTCACACTATTTCTCGGAAGCGCATATCCCGAGAGCGGGGACAAAGGCGCCGGTCTTTCATCGGGGTTAGCGGACCAGACCGCTGTCGCGGTTACGATCTATAACGTAAACCTCGGACTCGTCAAAGACCGGAGAAAGATCGCCATCCCCACGGGAAAGAGTGAGGTACGATTTACGGACGTCGCATCGCAAATAATCCCGACGAGTGTATACATAAAGTCGCTCACGGACCCCGGCAGCCTCGATGTACTCGAACAAAACTACGAATACGATCTCCTGAACCCCCAGAAACTCCTCGACAAGTACGTGGGGAAGGAGGTAAAACTCTATCAGAAAAATCCGTACACGGAAAGGGAAGAGATCATCTCCGCAACCCTCCTTTCAAACAACGGCGGTCCCATATTCAAGATAGACGGCGGGATAACCTTCGGCCATCCCGGCAGGATCATTTTCCCCGGCGTTCCCGAGAACCTTATATCGAAACCTACACTTCTTTGGCTCCTCGAAAACCGTCTCACCTCGGCCCAGGCGATCGAGGCATCTTATCTGACAAACAATTTAAACTGGAGGGCCGACTATGTCCTCACCATGAACGAAAAAGACGACCGTGCCGACCTCTCCGGATGGGTCACGATCGACAACAAAAGCGGTACAATATACAGAGATGCAAAGATCAAACTCGTGGCCGGTGACGTAAACAGGGTCAAAGATGAATTTGAATATAAGGCAAGAACGGAACGTCTCGCGGGCGCTATGGCCCGCCCGGCAGCCCCCCAGTTTAAGGAAGAATCATTTTTTGAGTACCACATTTACACATTGCAGAGACCTTCCACGATCAAAGACAACCAGACGAAACAGATCGGCCTCGTAAGCGCCGGGGATATTCCCGTAAAAAAGGAACTGCTTTTTTACGGCGCCAAATACTATTATTACAGCCAATACGGCGAAGCGATGACCAACCAAAAGATCGGTGTCTATGTCGAGATCCAAAACAAAAAAGAAAACAACCTCGGCATCCCGCTTCCAAAGGGTACAGTCCGCGTCTATAAGAACGATACGGAGGGAAGCCTGCAGTTCATCGGGGAAGACTCGATCGACCATACGCCAAAAGACGAGAAGATCAGGATCAAACTCGGAGACGCATTCGACGTGGTCGGGTCCAGGAAACAGACGGACTGGAAAAAGATCGCCTACGACACGTATGAGGCTGCATATGAAATCTCGATAAGGAACCATAAGAAGGAAGACGTTATCGTAAGGGTCGTGGAGCCGGTTCCTGGAGACTGGAGAATGCTTAGCTCCTCAGTCGAATACAAAAAGACAGAGGCCTTCACCGCCGAGTTTAGCGTGCCCGTGGCAAAGGACAGCGAGGTAAAACTGACCTACAGGGTGAGGATGAGGTATTAGGAATGCGCCGGGGAGAAAGGAGGGTAGTGTCCCAGATCTAAGAAACTACCAAAAAGAGAGTGCCCGGGACAATACTTTTGTTACAATAAGCAAGGATATGCACATGGGCGAAAAAAGAAATACACCCGAGACCTTTTCGTTCCAGCCGTTTGAGGGCCTGAAAAAAATGATCGATGGCCGCGGGATTAAAGCAGCTCCCATAACAGCAGTCCCCAAACCAGTTCTTACCAAAAAAAAAGAGACCCTCACCGACGAAGAACTCTTTGCCCGGGAGATGTCCGGGGTGAAGGAGATCAGGGAATTCAGGTCACTTCGGGCGGATGTGAAGAGGGCGACCGTTCCCTGCAAGAAAGGCAACCGGGAAAACGAAGCGCTCACCGCACTCAAGGAAATCGTCGCGGGCCGGCGGGCGGTCAATCTCGCTCATACGCAGGAGTATGTGGAATGGGTAAACGAGGACTTCAGCGGCGATATTACCAGGCTTCTCCATGAAGGACGCTTCTCCGTAAAGGACTGTCTCGATTTGCACGGCCTTTCCGTAGAGGAGTCGGAGGAGGAAGTCGAAACCTTCTTCAAAGAGGCCCTGAAAAAGAGGTACCAATGTGTAAAGATTATCCATGGAAGAGGGCTTCGCTCACCCCGCGGCCCCGTCCTGAAAGAGACGCTCGTCAAGCGCCTCTCGGGCAAGTACCGGAAATATGTCGCGGCCTTTGTTACGGCCCGGCAGTGCGACGGCGGTCTCGGAGCGCTCTACATCCTTCTTAAATAATCACCGCCTCTCTACCCAGGTACAAACCACAAAAAAAATACGTTTGAGGATAGCATCCGAGCGGTTTCAGCGGCGCGTATTGCATCACCACATTGGTGATGCGCGACGGTGCCTCGGAGGTCCGGAGCTTCGATGGACCGAGAATGAGCAAGGATGCTGTCCTCAGACGGCTGACTTATCATCTTGCGTTCGAAAATTGGCATGATATAATCCATTTAAGATCAGCGTATTTACACAAGGAGATATCTCATGACGAACAGAATCAGTATTTTTTTAAAAAGACGCGTTGTCTGTCTGCGGCAAGTCGTCGTAATGGGTGCCGTAATTATGCCTCTGCTCTTCTGCGGTTACGTTTTTTCAGAGATGCCGGCGATGCACGAGCATCACCACAACACCCATGACGGAGATATGCAGATGAAGGACATGCATATAATGAAGGCCTCCGAAGTCGTTGTCGACCTTAAGACAGTGCCTGCAGAGCTGAAGGCGGGGACCGAGGCAAAGATGCTCTTTACGATAAAGGACCGCGAAGGCAAACCGGTCCAGGACCTTCAGATCACACACGACCGCCTGGTTCATGTGGTCATCGCTTCGGCAGATTTTACGGTGTTCGCCCACATCCACCCCGACGATTTCTGGCCGATCACGGATGAGATGAAGAAGAAGGCGGAATATCCGGTGCGCTTCACCTTTCCGAAGGCAGGACGCTATATCATCGCCCTCGACACAGCGGCAAAGGACAATCTCATCTCCGAACATTTTACTGTGGCGGTCGAAGGCGGACCGAAGATGGGTCTTTTTACAAAAGATCTCTCCCGCAACAAGAAGTTCGGCGATTTATCGGTGGCCCTTACAACTGTCCCTGAAACGATCACCGCCGGGAAAGAGACGACCCTGAAATATATGATCAGAAAAGACGGCGAACCGGTCACAGACCTTGAACCGTATCTTGCGGCGCCTATGCATGTTGCCATCATCTCTTCCGACCTCGAAAACTTTATGCACGAGCACGGCGAGTTGCCGGGGGCATCGATGGGACATGAGCATATGGGACATATGATGCACATGATGCATATGAACGTCCCGAAAAAATTCGGACCTGAAATCGATGTGCCCGTCGTATTTCCGGCCAAGGGTCTCTACCAGGTATTCAGCCAGGTCGGGCACAACGGCAAAGTTGTAGTCCTGAGTTTTATGGTTGAGGTGCGGTAGCGTAACCCAGAGAATTATGTCCGGTATAAAGGAAAAGGAGCGACAATAATGGAAACAGTCCGCATAAAAAATACCGGCCTCCGCGGGGTCGCTGTGGCCGATACGAAGATCAGTTTCATCGATGGAGAACAAGGCGTCCTTATCTACCGCGGGTACCGGATAGAGGACCTTGCAGAAAAGTCCACCTTTCCCGATACTGTCTGGCTGCTTCTCAATGACGGGCTTCCGGATAAAGATCGGCTCAAATCTTTCACCGGGCAGATAGAGGAGTCACGAGAGATACCGGATTTTATCTATGATTCATTCAGAAGATGGCCGAAACAGTCGCTCCCGATGGACGTGCTTCAGGCGTCCGTGCCCCTTCTTGCCATTGCCGACCCTGAACTGCCGGATGAGACACGGGAGGGGAACTTAAGAAAGGCGATCAGATTAATCGCAAGAATCCCTGTCCTCATCGCTGCCTGGCACCGCATCAGAAACGGTCTTGAGCCGCTTCCTGCCGACAAGGGTCTTTCGCATGCAGGCAACTTTCTGTGGCAGCTGCACGGAAGAAAGCCTGATCCCGAAATCGCCCGGGACCTCGATGTCTGCCTTATCCTCCACGCCGACCATACCTTTAACGCATCGACCTTTGCCTGCCGCGAGGTGGTGTCGACGAGGGCCCATATGTATGCCGGAGTGGCGGCCGGAGTGGGGGCACTTTCGGGAAGCCTGCACGGCGGCGCCAACGCGCGGGTCATGAGGATGCTTATGGAACTGGAACAGGAAAAGGACATCGCCGGGTGGGTGAGGAAGGAGATCGATCAGGGCAGGAAAATCATGGGGATGGGACACGCGGTCTATAAGACGATGGACCCCAGGGCCGCGATTCTTCGAGAGATGTCGCGCAGACTAGGGGAGAAACTGGGGCAAAAGAAATGGTATGACCTGTCGATCCAGGTCGAGCAGGCCGCCCTCGAAGAATTCGACAGAAGGGGAAAAAAGACGATAAAGCCTAATTGCGATTTTTACAGCGCCTCTGTATATCATATGATGGGCGTACCGGTGGATCTCATGACCCCGCTCTTTGCTGTCTCCCGGATAGCCGGCTGGTGCGCACATATTATCGAGGAGAAGTTCTCAGAGGCGCAGGAAAAACCCGCCCTCTACAGGCCCGAGTCGGAATACGTCGGCCATTACTGCGGAAAAATGGGATGTACTTACCAGCCTCCCGAAGAGAGAACGCAGACCGAATAGACCCTGATTGCGATGATATTCTTTTCGTGCCCTGTCTACAACTCGCAGAGCGTCTTATGTAAGCAACGGCCTTTTTAAAAATTACCAAAACGTTGAAGGCGCCGAAAGAGAGAACGGGGGGCGGTAAACTCCGACAGAAAACTTTCATAGGAGGTAAAAACAAAGGGGGCTTTTCCAAGCCCCCGGAAGTCAGATTCTATTTCTTCTTGCCTTTGGTCTTCGCCAATGTCTTTTTCACAATCTTTTTCACAGCGATCTTTTTTACTGCGGATTTCTTTGCCGCTGGCTTCGTCGTTTTACGCTGGGCCGCCTTTTTTACAGCCGGTTTCCCGGCAACGACCTTTTCCTTCGCCTTCTTTCCGGCTACGGATTTCATGGCCGGAGGAGCGGCCTTTTTCTTTACAGGTAATGTCTTTTTTGGTGCCTTCTTTTGCGTCTTTTCCGCGACGATTTTTTTCGTTGCCTTTTCCGCAGGCTGTTTCGCCGCAGCTTTCTTAGACGCGCTACCCTTCACTGCCGCCGGCTTCTTTTCCGGAGTTTTTTTCTCGACGGTGGAAGGTTTTTTCCCGGACACCCTGGCGGGAGTGACCGCCGGGACATGGGCCTTTTCCCTTATTGCTACCGGCCCTTCCCTTTTCTCCTCTATGGCATGCGTCTTTCTATTGGCGACAGCGTAATCTTCTACCGTTCCGAGGATGTCTTCTTCCCTGACGAGAGTGATAACCTCGCTGCCCAGTTCCACTTCCCGTTCGGCATATTTTTGGTAAATGACTTTCTGCCCCGGTTTAAGAACAGTGGGGAAGAACTTCTTCTTTTTCTCTTTTTCCTTCCCTTTTTCCAGCTTATATCTGCCCGGGCCGATCGCGACAATCACCCCTTCGAGGGGCTTCTCCTTCGCTGTATCCGGTATGATAATGCCGCCGGCGGTCTTCTCGTCGGCTTCGGACCTTCTGATTACGGCCCAGTCTTGAAGCGGCTTAAGGTTCATAACTCATGGCCTCCTATCATAAAAGTAAAATGATGATTACCAAATTATAACCGATGGGCCGGTCTTCTTGGAAGGGTCACGGTCGTCACTCTTTTAATCATTCCGGCCCTTTTTTCCCTTAAGCAGGCCCATAGCAGTATCGAGAAGATAATATGCCTGTTCAAGACCATCGAAGGAACGGTGCACCCAGCTGCTTCCCCAGTAGAAATTACAGCTGGTCTCTGCGGTAAGAATATGGTCATATGCCTCTACGATAAGCTGACCGACTTCCTCGGGGTCAGACGCCTTCCCCTTGTATTTATCAAAGCGTTTCTTCACCGCCTGATAATAGGCGCTTGCATTACGTATCTCGTCCCAGCCCCTTTTCTGTAAGAGTGAGCCTGTCCACTGCGTGAAATCACCGCCCCAGTGGTGTCCCGTGTTCCACGCACCGCGATGCACCTCCACTTCTTCTTCCGGAGGGTACTTGTCGAGGTACTCGCTGATATGGATCGGCGTAAACCCGAGGGTGCCTTCGCGGTACCTGTTGAGGATGGCATGGTAAAAGTGGCCCCAGAACCCGCTTTCCGTCTGGGTTGTCCGGAACCAGCCTCCGTTTTCACCGTCTGTCCAGGTGGTGACGAGCGCCGGAAAGTCGCACCACTTCGTCCTTTCATATATTTCATGCTGAAACCATCCGGGATCCAGCCCCGATTCCTGGGCGTCCGAGAGTTCCCGGTCCCGCGGCACGACAATAATCTCTTCTCCCTCATAGCGTGCGATATACGGCCTGTACCGAAGCTCTTCCCATCTCATCTTCCGCTTCGGTTTTATGTACCAAGAGTCCACAACAACATAGCGATATCCGTGGCGCCTAAGCATCGGGATCATCTCCATGCAGAAACCCATTTCAGGCGGCCAGAACCCCTGGAATTGCTCCCTTCCAAGGAGATGACGTCCGAGCCCCAACCACCAGGATGTGTGGGCGTCCCAGTCCGAAGGGGGGGTCAGGGGATAGACGGGATGGTAGAGTCCGGTGCCTGTAAACTCGATGTTCGACCGCTTGTAGCGGTCGATAAAATCGTGTATGTTTACCACATCGTGAAAGGCCTCTCTGACAGCAGGGTCTTCGAGCTGTTTCAGGAGTGTTCCCGAGAAACTCATATGCAGCCGCGCCACGTCCTCATATCCTTCGAGCATCCGCGTAGGCCTGTCGTAGCACCACAGTATCTGACTGGCCTCCCAGGATTCACCGGAGTTATGAAGTTCCAGGAGGTTTCCAAGCGGCTGATGCATGGTAAGACCCAGCGCGTGATAGACTTCAGCCACAGATTATCTCCTCCTCCTTTGAAATGTCCAGGCCCTGATTCTCCCTCTGATCCAAGTCCGGTATTTCGGTCCGGCTAATTACGATATCGACCGGACATAAAAGATGCTAACACAAATCGGATTTGACTTCAATGGCCGGTAAAACCCCTAATGATGGTAAACTAAACGGTGAATACAATAGACCTAAAGATAGACCTCGATTCGGATATGCACGCAACGGCCTCCGACTTACTTGTTTCGAAATCCGGCCTCTCCAAAAGTAAAGTGAAGGATGCGATGAATAAGGGTGCCGTCTGGCTGAAAAGGAAGAAAGGCGGAATGAACAGGCTGAGGAGGGCGACCACAGGCCTCAAAAAAGGAGACCATATTGAACTGCATTATGATGAAAAAATACTTTCGTTGAAATCTCCTTCTGCCGACTGCCTAAGCGACCGGGGAGATTATAGTGTATGGGATAAGCCTCCGGGGATGACGGCGCAGGGTACCCTGTATGGCGATCATTGTTCCCTTATGAGACATGCGGAGCTCTTCTTCAAACCGAAAAGAGAGGTATTTCTCGTCCATCGCCTCGACCGGGAGGCGTCCGGCATTATGCTTATAGCCCATAACAGGCGGGCCGCTGCAAGACTTTCCGAGATATTCCAAGGAAATCTGATCACAAAAAGATATCGTGCCGAAGTCCTCGGCGATTTTGGAAAAAATCACCTGAGAGGCACTATAGCGGTTCCTCTCGACGGCAAGTCTGCACTGACGGAATATCAGGTCCTGTCATACGACCCTGTGAGAGATACATCGGTCGTCGATATCATTATCCGGACCGGGCGGCTGCACCAGATCCGGAGGCATTTTGAAATGATAGGACATCCGGTAATGGGGGACCCGAAATACGGAAAGGGGAACAAGAATACGGAAGGGCTGAAGCTGACCGCCGTATCGCTCAAATTCACGTGTCCTGTCAGCAATCAGGAAGTCGAGTTTTCGCTGCCTCGATAGCCTTAACCTCCTAAATCATGGGGCGGACTTATTTAATCAGCATAAGGAACTGATGCATGGGGACAGCACGCGCGCTCATTCTCGATCGCTGCAGCGACCTCCGAGGCACCGTCGCGCATCACCTGAAAGGTGATGCAATACGCGCCGCTGAAGCCGCTCGCATGCTGTCCTCATGCATAGTTGATGGTGCAATTGGGCCTTTCCAACAGCTTGGTTTAGATCTGACCAATGGGGGACAAGGCAGGTATGGTATCGGAGCGGTTTCTTTTGCCGATATTCCTCACAAAAGTTTTCTGATATAAAGAGGAAAAAGCCTCGGAGGCACCGATTTATCGGGGCCGAGAATGAGCGACAATACTATGCCTGCCTTGTCCTAATCGTAAATGCCGAAATCAGGAAGCGAGTGTGCCCTTTCCAACTGTTTAATCCCGTTCGAGCACGACCAGTGTCGCGCCCCATCCCCCCGCGTCTTCCCCGGCCTGCCTGAACGAAACAATCCCCGGCAGTCTGCGGAGTATAGAATGGACTGTCTCCCTCAGGGCCCCTGTCCCCTTGCCGTGGATTATGCGCATCTCGAATATGCCCTTCTCCTTGCAGGCGGCGATGTAATCGGGAAGCAGCTCCCTTACTTCGCGGGGATTAAAGGTATGCAGGTCCAGCACCCCCTCTATGGGGAGCTCGACCGGCATATCGTCATTTTGTCCGCCGGCTTCTTTCATCACTCGTTTCAATTATCGACAGTTCCAAATGTATTTTACCGTAATAGCGATAATATCGTACTATAATGAGACAGGGGAAATAAGTTGAAACAATGGCTTCTCGAAAAGAGATGGCGGATACTTCTTGCAGGCTTTCTCACGGTTGCATTCCCTCTTGTCTGCCTCACCATTTACGTCTATCTGCAGGTCATCTCGCAATTTAAACAGATCGCGGTTGAAGAGAACCAGGCTTTTTTCAATCTCGCAGTGTATCACGTCGAAGAGAAAATTGATGATGACATATCGAGTGGTACGATCTTTGCCGCGAGACCGGAGCTTATAAAGGCCTTGGAAAAAGGCGACCGGAATTCTGTTGGTGTACATCTTAGGGGCCTTCTCGAAAACCTTACGACTATCGAAAGGGCCGCCGTCACACTCCCGAAAGGGGCCATGTTTGCCCAATACCCGGAGAACCCGGATGCGATAGGCATAGACTTCTCCTCCCGGGGCTGGTATCGGGGGGTCTCGAAAAAATTGGTACCCTACGTGTCTGATTTTTTCCTGAGGGAAGCTTTTCCCAGGCGATATCTCTTTGTGATCGCCGTACCGATCAAGGATCAATCGGGGAAAGTCGCGGGGGTGCTCGTGCTCCAGCCTAAGGAGGACTATTTGAAAAACGTGTTGAGTCCGATGCATGTAGGAAGGAGTTTTATATACGCCGTCGACAGGCACGGCAACCTTATTTATCATCCCGACTACCGTCTCGACAGGATAGTTGATTTTTCAAAGATACCGGCGGTCGATAAAGTAAAGAGGGGCCTTACAGGGACCCAAGAGGGCTTGGACCCGGTGCATAATGAGCCGATCATCTCAACATTTCGACCCATGAAATGGGGTTGGGGACTGGTGATGCAAAGACCGGCTAAGGAGGTGTTTCAGCGCGCCAGGGAGATCGCACTGGGTCTTGTTATTTTGGCCGCCGCGTTTCTCGTCCTCGGAGGGCTTGCCGCTTATAAAGGTGCGGGGCTCCTTTTTTCGAGCCACAGACTCTCCCTCGAGCTTCGGGAAAAGGAGATCTATGAAAGAGAGATGAAGGAGAAGCTCGGGACCGAACTCAACGAACATCTTCGCACGGGACGAAAACTTGCCGATACGATGGCTGAGCTCGAGCGATCAAATAAGGAACTGGAACAGTTTGCCTACGTCGCCTCCCATGACCTGCAGGCGCCCCTGCGCAGGATTACGAGCTTTATCCAGCTTCTGGAAGAGCGTTACAAAGACGGCTTGGACCAGGAAGCAAAGAAATACCTGCACTATGTCGTGGATGGGGCGAAAAGGATGCAGGCACTGATTAATGACCTGCTCGCATATTCCCGTCTGGGAACGAGGGGAAAACCGTTTCTCAGGACCGATTGCAATAAGGTCCTTGACCGCGTCCTTGCGGATTTGGATAAACCCATAAAAAGCTGCGGCGCCGTCGTGACCTATGATGCATTGCCCACAGTAATGGCGGACGAAGCGCAATTGGGCCAGGTCTTTCAGAACCTTATCGAAAACGCCGTCAAGTTCTGCCGTAACATACAACCGCGCATCCATATCTCTGCCAAACGCGGAGACGATGGATGGCTGTTTTCGGTAAGCGATAACGGGATAGGGGTAGCGGAGGAGTTTTTTGACCGCATTTTTGTCATGTTCCAGAGACTCCATACGCAGGAGGAATATCCCGGGACCGGCATCGGACTCGCCGTCTGTAAAAAGATCGTTGAAAGACACGGCGGACGTATCTGGGCGGAATCGGAGACGGGAAAAGGTTCCACTTTTTATTTCACCATTCCCGAAAGACAGACCGTTGAGTGAATAGAGATCAGGAGATGCCGTTGTAAAAGTCCCCGACATGTGAAACAATGGGATGGGGACTTTTTTTGACAAGAAGGAGATAGCGGCAGATGAAAAAAAAAGAACATATAAAGGTATTATTGATAGAGGACGATCCGGACCATGCCTATCTGTTCCGCGAGATATTGAGGGACACGAAAGGTATTTCCGTCGACATCCGGCATTCGGACAGATTGTCTTCTGCATTTGACAATCTCTCGTCGGAGCGGTTTGATATCGTCGTGTCCGACCTGGGACTGCCCGACAGTAACGGCATAGAGACATTTCTGAGGCTCCATACCCGCTATTCCGATACCCCCATAATCGTGCTTACGGGGATGAGCGACGAAGACCTGGCGATAAAAGCGGTGCAGGGAGGCGCACAGGACTATCTCGTCAAAGGGAGGGTCGAGGGCGACCTGCTCATCCGTTCCATGCGGTACGCGATAGAACGGCAAAAAATGATCGCTCAACTTGAAAAAAACCTCAAGGAAATCAAGACGCTGAGGGGTTTAATCCCCATGTGCGCATGGTGCAGGAATATCCGTGACGACAAAGGGTACTGGCTAAGGGTCGAAAAATATATCGAGGAACATACCGACGCCTCTTTTACCCACGGCATCTGTCCTCGGTGCATGAAGAAAGTCAACCCCGAACTCCATGAAAAGATACTTAAAGATGACAGCTTGAAGAAGGACGCGGGAATAATTACTGAGGGCGCGCCGACGGATTATGGCTCTATAAAAGTCTTATTGCTGGAGGACGACCCGGGCGACGCCGATTACATCCGCGCGCTGTTATCGGAGACCGATAGCCGCGTGAATGTTACCTATGCCGGCCGGTTGTCTTCCGGTGTCGAGCATCTGGCAAAGGACAAGTTCGACGTAGTACTCTCCGACCTCGGACTGCCCGACAGTCAGGGCCTGGAGACATTTATCAGGATCCATACGATCTATCCCGACATGCCCATAATTGTACTGACAGGGCTTCACGATGAAGAACTCGCGGTAAAGGCGGTGCGCAGCGGGGCGCAGGACTATCTTGTCAAAGGGCGCGTCGAAAGCGAGTCCCTGCTGAAGTCGATCCGTTATTCTGTCGAACGTCAAAAGTTGATCACGGCACTGGAAAACAGATTGACGGAGATCGGGAAACTCGGCAGGGAGCGCAAGAACATCCTCTCGATGTTCGCCCACGACATAAAAAATGCCATCATCCCTTCCGTAGGTTTCCTGACGAGGACCCTATCGGGCAAGGCCAAGGACGCGAAGGCCGACCTTGAATTAGTGAGGGACAGGTTAACGACGGCTGAGCATTTACTCACCACCTTCATCGAGTTTTCGCGGTTTGAAACGGAAGAATATATGCCGCAGTTCGGTCCATTCGACCTGGGGGCCGCGCTGCTCAAACAAATAGAAAGCGCAAAGGGGGAAGCCGACCAGAAACAGATCAAAATAACATATAATTTTTCGGAGAGGCCCTTCCCCGTTATACAGGCGGACGGGGCGATGATACACAGGGTCATCGCAAACCTTCTTGATAATGCCGTCAAGTATACTATCGAAGGAACGATAGACGTAAGGGTCATGAATATGGACAAAGACGTTTTAGTAGAGGTCAGGGACACCGGCATAGGCATAGCCAATGATCAGCTCCCTCATATCTTCGATGCGTTCTACAGGGCGACCCGCGAGGCAATGGGATCAGGCCTCGGTTTGTCCATTGCCAGGACAATCGTTGAGGCACACGGGGGCCAAATCTGGGCAAAAAGTTCCCCGGGAAAGGGAAGCACTTTCAGTATTACCCTGCCAAGGCAATAGCTGCTTTTATTCCGCCTTACTCTCATTTATATCTTTCCGTTGCCGTTAACGGTCCCAGAGCCTTAGAGGAGAAAGCCCCGGACAAGCGTATCCAGGGACAAAAGGAGCATTACAACAAGGACAAAGACATTTATTTTTCTGAAGGCGAGGATGCAGCCGGCATCGCTTTCCCCTCCCCTTAGTACCCGGACGCCGTTATAGACGAGCCACAATGAAGCGCCTGGAAGGAAAAGGCCTATGCCGTGATTTTCAACGACTCCCCCCATCGGGATGAAAAGGGCGCTTACCGCTGCAGCGCTTATCCAGATAAATATTATTCTGCGCAACTGGGACTTGCTGAACAACTCCGTCGCCGACGGAAGACCCGCCCTCTTATATTCCTCCCCGCGCTCCATCAGGAGAAGCCAGAAATGCGGTGCCTGCCACATGAAAAAGAAAAAGCAGACCGCAATCAGCCTGTGGTCGGAAAGCGTCCCTCCTCCCGAGACCCATCCAATAGCAGGCGCAACCGCGCCTACCAAAGAGCCGGGGACTACCGCAAAGGCGGTCCTTCTTTTCAAAAAAGTATAAACTCCGTTATACCAAAAGACCGCAAATAGACCCAATAAAACAGCGGCCGTCCTGCCCTCGATGAGAAGCAGAAGGGAACCTGAACATATCAGCGCAAGCGCGAAACTCAGCGCCGCCGACGGCTTGATCCTCCCTGAAGGCAGAGGCCTGCCTGCCGTCCGGAGCATAACGGCATCGATGCCCCTGTCTTGGTACTGGTTTAGTGCGCAGGCGCCGCATGCAAGGAAAAAGACGCCACAGGTGAGGCCAAGCGTGCCTGAGCCGATCCTATGAGCTGAAAGCAGAAGGCCCATCGCAGCGGAAAGGGCTGAAAAAAGAGAGATTCTAGGCTTGCAGAGTTCCAAATATTCCTTTGCGGCGGAAAAAGGCCCCTTCATCTGAGCGTCTCCAGATAATCCACTATCTCATCAATATCTTCCCCTGTCACGGGCAGCTTAGGCATAATGTTTTGGTATCCCTTTACGATATCGGCGCCGGGTTCGAGCACCGACCTCTTCAGATACTCCTCGTCTGCGGTAATCACCCGCTCCTTGCCGCCGGTCAGCACCGTCACCTTGCTTCCGTAAAGGCCTTTAAAGGTCGGTCCGACCTTCGGTGTCCCGTCTGTAGTGTGGCATCCGAGGCATCCTTTGGTCTGAAGGAGTTCAGGTCCCGTTTCCTTGCCCTTCTTCTCTGGAGCGGCCTGATACCACGCAGTAAAGTCGGCGGCCGGCATCGTGATCAGTTTGGAAAGCATATGCGAGTGTTCGAGCCCGCAGTACTCCGTGCAGAAGATGTCATATGTCCCGGCCTCGTTCGCCGTAAACCAAAGGTGAGTCTTTAGCCCGGGCACGCAGTCCTCCTTTACGCGGTAGGCGGGGATGAAAAGGCAATGTATCACATCCTCCGACGTCATGGTGAGTTTAACGGGTCTGCCGACCGGTACTCTCAGCGTGTCGCTTTGTCTGCCGTTTTCGTACCTGAAGGTCCATGACCACTGCCGCGCCATTACATCGATGTTCATCGAGTCCTTGGGCGGGTTGCGGATATAGTCGAAGTCCACCCATCCGAAATAGAACATAAAGATCACAAGAACCGTGGGGATGACCGTCCATACCACCTCTAGCGGAATATTCTCCTTTATATCCTTCGGGACTGGGTGCCTTTTCCTGTTATATTTATAGAGAAAGACGAGCATCGTCACCGTGACCGCCACGAGGAGCACGACGCAGGCGCTGACGATGATCAGGAATGAGGTCTCGATCTTTCCCGCTATATTTGATGGTCCTAACACCATATATTTTTCCTCACCTGTACAGTACGTCCGCAAAGAAGAGCGCTATTACGGCCGTCAGCGTGCTGATCACCATAAAAAGCATCGCCTTGAGAAGCCATTTCTCATATTTGAGGTGCATAAAGAAGAAAAGGACAAGCCCCGCCTTTATCGAGGCGATGAGCAGGTTCACAAACACGCTGTATTTCGAGAACTCGACCTTCGCTACCGCGATCGTCGCCGCAAGGAGAAGGAGCAGCGCGATCCAGACATAGACGTATGTCTTATACGCCACTATGTGAACGCTTTTTTCCGTCTCACCCTGCGCCATCTTCATCTCCTAGGTAATCAAATAAAACAACGGGAAGAGATATATCCATACGATGTCCACAAAATGCCAGTAAAGGCCGGTGTTTTCGAGCTTCGAGAAGTTCTCACGGGTGATGTCTCCGGTCTTGGTGAAATAGAGCATAAAGGAAATAACCACAACACCGATGAGGACATGGAGTCCATGAAGGCCCGTCATCACATAATAGAGCCCGAAAAAAAGTATTTCTCCCCCGCTCATCTTCAGAAGCACCAGCGAATTCGGATATATCCCCTTCGAAATCTTTGCGGTCCATTCGAAGTATTTAATGACGAGAAAGGCCAGTCCCATCAGGACAGTAGCGCTCTGCAACCGCATCGACAAACGGTAATCGCCCTTTTTGAGTGCGGATATCGAAACTGCGATCGCAAGACTGCTCGTCAGAAGCACTGCGGTATTGATCGACCCCAGAAGAAGATTCTCCTCCGCTGCCGCCGTATGGAAGTCCTGTGCATATTTTGCGCGGTAAACGGAGTAGAGGATGAACATCCCCCCGAAAAATAGGATTTCGGTAAAAAGGAAAAACCACATGCCGTATTTGGCCCCCGTGCGGTCTCTCTGTTGCTCACCCTTTTCCATTTACTTTATCACAGGCAATTCGCCGAAATTCTCGGCAGGAGGCGGCGATGCGATCGTCCACTCCAGGCTCTTGCCGCCCCACGGGTTGGCAGGTGCCTGAGGCCCCTTAAAGAGCGCCCTTATGAGATTGACGAGGACGATCGCGAGTCCCGCCGCAAGTATCCACGAGCCTATCGTCGATGCAAGATGAAGAGGGAAGTATCTGGGAGGATAGTCGAAATACCGCCTCGGCATGCCTTCATAGCCCAGGATGAACATCGAGAAATAAAGTACATTGAACCCGATGAAGAGGATGAACCACCCGATCTTCGCGGCCTTTTCGTTATACATCTTCCCGAACATCTTGGGGAACCAGTAATGAAGTGCCGTCAGGATCGCAAACCCCGCCCCTCCGAACATCACGTAATGGAAGTGGGCGACGATAAAGTAGGTGCCGTGGAGATGGAGGTTAGGCGCGAGCGAGCCGATGATCAGCCCGGTGAGTCCGCCGATCGAAAACAGAAAAATGAAGGAGAGCGCAAAATAGAGCGGTGCATGCGGCATGATCGACCCCTTGTACAAGGTGGCGACCCAGTTGAATATCTTTATCCCCGACGGGACCGCGACCAAGAAGGTGATGAAGGAAAAAATGATCCTCGCCGTGTCGCTCATCCCGCTTGTAAACATATGATGCCCCCAGACAAAGTATCCCACACTGGCGATGCCGAGTGCAGAATAGGCGACCGCCTTATATCCAAATATCGTCTTCCTCGCAAATACGGGGATGACCTCGCTGATAATGCCCATGGCCGGAAGGACCATGATATAGACGGCCGGATGCGAGTAGGTCCAAAAGAGATGCTCGTAGAGGATAGGATCGCCCCCTTTTGAGGGGTCGAAGAACCCAACGCCGAATACCCTGCCTAATATGATGAAGACAAGGGTGATCGCAAGAACGGGCGTTGCAAGCATCTGCACCCAGCCTGTGGCGTACAGTGTCCATACAAAAAGCGGCAGTTTAAACCATGTCATCCCGGGCGCACGGAGCCGATGGATGGTTGTCACGAAATTGAGGCCCGTAAGTATCGAGGAAAAACCGAGCACAAAGACCCCGAAGACGGCAAGCGTGATATTGGCCTGGGCCCTTATGCTGTACGGCGCATAAAACGTCCAGCCCGTGTCCGGCGGCCCGCCCTTGGTAAAAAGAGAGGCTGCGACGAGGACCGCGCCGGTGAGATAGAGCCACCACGTGAGCCGGTTTAAGCGGGGAAACGCAACGTCCCGTGCGCCTATCATGATAGGCAGGAAGAAGTTTCCGAAGGCGACAGGGACGCCCGGAATGATGAAGAGAAAGATCATGAGGATCCCGTGAACGGAAAAGACCTGGTTATAAGTGTTTTGGTCGAGGACCTTCCCCGGGGCTATCAGGCTCAGGCGGATGAGGAGACCTAGCATCACGCCTATCGAAAAAAAGGTCAGGATCGCCGCCAGATACTGGATGCCTATCCGCTTATGGTCGGTCGACATCAGCCATGAGAGGACACCTTTATACTTGCCCTTTTCATGGTAGAAACTGTTTTCGTAATCAGATGCGCTATTTTCCAATTCGCCCCCTTATCATCTTTCGGTCCTTTTTTGCCCCTTCAGATACACAAAGAGCAGAAAAAGGGTCAGGACCGTAAGGGTCCCCGATACTTTCAACATATTGAAGAATTTTTCCTGATTTGGCGGCTCATGAAGAAAGCAGTACATCGGCGTTACCCTGCCGCCGGTCGACACCTTTCCCATAGACGCCTCGATGAAAGCATCCTTAAGACCCAACGCGGAAAAGACCATGGGGTCAGCCACCCCATAATTGAATCTCGGGAGATGCATGTACTTCGTAATTACTCCCCCGGCAGAAATGAAGATCAGGACTTCGGGATGGATAAAGCCGTGTCCTGCCTTTTTAAACCTGATCCCCACGGCATCAGACAGCTTTCTTATAGTATCTTTGTCGCCGGTGAGAAAGTGCCAGGCGTCTTGAGGGAAGGGACGGTTTATCGCCCTTATGTAATTTCGTTTCTGCGCAAGCGCCTCCGCAGGTTTGTCCGTATCGTCGAAGCTTAGCGTGATCACTCTATAGTCCTTCCCGGCCACGAGCTGAAGGTCGCCGAGCGATTTCGAAAGACCTGCCAGCATCTGCGGGCAGAGATGCGAACAGTCATAGTAAACAAGCATAAGGACTGTCGGTCTGTCGATCAGGTCCCTGAGCAAAACATTCTTCCCCTCTTCGCTCTGAAAGGTCAGATCGAGCGGTATGACGCTGCCTGGCTTTTCATCCAGGGCGGCTTCCGGGTAAGCGGCCTGAACGGCCCGGACATTTCCCATCAGAAAAAGTGTCAGCAGGAAAACGACAGATATTGTTTTTTCCAATCCTTACCTCGTCACGCCCAAATAAAAAAAGGCAAAATCCTATTACATAAATTCTATCGGGTTTTGAACGATTGTCAAATCTCCCACAGTCTCACCACAGTCTATTAAAGATGTTTTATAATGTCCTACATATGGATGGAACTAAGCGTATCGATATAAAACCAGGCCTGCGCGTATCTATCGTGCTCAAACAGGACCAGCGGACCGGGAAGCTCACGGAAGGGATTGTAAAAGACATCCTCACTAAATCTCCCAATCATCCGCACGGCATTAAGGTACGTCTTCAAAGCGGAGAAGTGGGACGTGTAAAGAAGATACTTGTGTGAGAAATAGGGTCGGAGCCAGGGAGAGCATATCGGCGTTCCCGCGCCGGAACTAAGCGTAACGGGATGGCCAGGGCGACGTTGTCATTCCCGCAAAGTAAGCGCGCCGGCAGTTGGATCGTTATGCTTTCTTTTCGTTCCCGAGCATCGCTGCCAGCGCCGCGGGGTCGGCTACGCTCACCATAAGTTGCCGCAAACGAACCGGAAAGCCCATGACGTATCCACGGTGAGTCGGCGTGAGGTCAATCGCCAGGATTCCCTGTCCCGATCCGTTCACCAACCACCGGCCCCCAAATCCATGCACCCCACGACTGATCGGGTGCTTACCCGTTTCCGCGACAGCGGCCACTGCCGATCGCGGGAAGCGGGTCCGAAATGCCCAACCCATTTGGACAGAGACCTGATCACCGTCTACTTCGATATAGCATTTCGAAGGAGCCAAAAATAATGCGCACGACAAAATCCCATACCACTTATCGAAGAGAATCGGAAATCTCCGAGGTATCTCGCTGTTCATAATCACAGTTCCCTGTACCTGAAGCAGTCTACGACATGATCGTTTACCATGCCTACTGCCTGCATGAACGCATAACAGATGGTCGTTCCGACGAATTTGAATCCTCTCCTGATCAAATCCTTGCTCATGGCATCAGATTGAGGGGTGCTCGAAGGGATATCCGTCATTCTTTTCCATCTGTTCTGGACAGGCCGACCATCAACGAATTGCCAAATGTATTTATCAAAACTCCCGAATTCCTTCTGCACCTTAAGAAACGCTTTGGCGTTAGTGATCGCCGCATTAATTTTGAGTCTGTTTCTTATGATTTCAGGATTGGTGAGCAACCGGGTTACTTTGCTCTCAGAGTATCTGGAGATTTTCCGCGCATCGAAATTATCAAAAGCTTTCCTGTAGCCTTCCCGCTTCCGAAGGACAGTAGACCAGCTAAGTCCAGCCTGCGCGCCCTCCAGAATAAGAAATTCAAACAGCGTCCTGTCGTCGTGGATCTCCACGCCCCATTCATTATCGTGATAGGACCGTTCAAGTTCGCCCTTATTTGCCCATTCACAACGTTTCATCTGCTGTTTAATGAACTATCGAAGACTACCAGCCGCCGGAGGCGCCCCCTCCCCCTGAAGACCCGCCGCCTCCTGAAAAACCTCCCCCGCCGGAAGACCCCGAACTCCACGAACTCCCGCCGGACGAGATCGAGAAGGCGCCTATGGAGGCATGGCCTTTGGTGCGAAGATCCGTAGCGGCTTTCTTATACCAGTCGGTGTTTCTGAGCAGCAGCTTGGCGATGGGATATACGATGACATAAGTGATGAGCAGGTAAAAGGCGCCTCTTGTCCCGACGACTACGATCGGGAACATCGCCCAAAAAGGGATGAGGAAGAAGTAAAGGAACCAACCGACCCCAGGGGTAACGACGCCCATCACGGTAAAAAGTCCGATAATGCCGAAGGTGAAGGCACCGAAAAGGATGCGCTGAGTGAGCGGCATGTCCGGTGCATCTATATGAAAGCCGGATGACTTTTGTGTGTCGGGGCCTGTTTTCGCCACCGCGGGCACCTCGCCTCCCTCCAGGGCTGTGATAACGGCTATTACGCCGGCTTCAACCCCTCCGTCATAATCCCCTGTCTTGAATCTGGGCGTCATAATGTTGCTTACGATCCTGCCGGCCAGGAGATCGGTGAGTGTGGCTTCGAGACCGTAGCCCACTTCAATGCGCATGCGCCGCTCGGTGGGAGCCACGATAATAAGTACGCCGTTGTCCTTGCCTTTTTGACCGAGCTTCCACGCATCGAAGACTGCGGTAGCGTATTCCTCGATGCTCTGGCCGCCCAGCGTGGTCACCGTGAGGACGGCGATCTGATTGCCGGTTTTGTCTTCATGGGCCTTGAGGAGTTCGGTCAGCGACTGGCGCTTTGCCTGAGAAAGAATTTCCGCGTTGTCGGTGATGCGGCCAGACAGGTAAGGGACGTCCGCCGCTTGAGCAAACATCGCCACCGCGAAAAATACTCGCCAGCACGGCAAACCTCAAGGCCTGCTTCATGTGCCTTTCTCCTCGACGACCTCATCGGGAAGTTCGTTTTCCTGAGAGGCTGAAGGTGCGGAGGCGGACAGGGCCTGTTCGATAGCTGTGAGCCCATCTTCCAGCGCAGCGGCGACCCTGCCGGATGAAAGGGCAGTCGTCATCTGTGAAACTATCACTTGCAGGGCGTCCGGTTTGAGGCGTTCGCGAAGCCCGGTGTCGGGAATAATGACGACCTGCCGCTCAAACAGGCCGACGAGCACCAAAACTCCTGTACGTCCGCGGGTGGCGAAGAGTCCCCGCGAAAGGAAAAGTGAATCGGCATATTGCCTCACCTCCGCCTCTGCGCGGTGGGCGTCAAGAAAGAGCCGGCCGAACTTAGGAAAAAAGACACAGAACAATGCGGCAGCGGCCCCTGCCGCAAGGGTTGCGACAACGGAGAACAGCACCGCCGTGCCTGAAGCCCAGCCGGGCCGGAACAAATTTGCCGCGGAAACAAGCAAACCTGCTACAGCCGCTGCCAGAGCGAAGGCTTTCCACGGCAGTTCGGGGTATGTGTCGCAGCGTTCGATGACCGCAAGAACGATCTGCGCGCCGGTGCGCTTCTCTGCCTCGGCCGTTCGCCGGTCAAGCTGCATACGCTCCTGATCGTTGAGTGCCTGTCTCATGATAAGTTGAGGGCGAGGTTCGATACCTTGTTCCGCCGAAACTTCGTCATCTTCCTGCCGACCTTCCTTTCATAGAGTGCTTTCCTTGCCTGCATCGCTGCCACTGCTCACCACTAAGATATTGTAGATTGAAATCAGTACATCATAACAGTTTTCGGCACAGACATTGTACCCATCGGCGTCCTTCAGATAGGACTGTTCGAGTTCGCCCTTATAGGCCCATTCAAAACGTTTCATCTGTTGTCGAGTGGAGTTCGTCCAATAATAAACGACATCTCTTTCTGCATATGACGACCATTCTTAATTCTAGATACAATGAAGATTGCGCAAGTAACAGTGCCACTAGATAACGCAACTGAAGCTTTTCCTTTTCACCGCAATTAAGACATATCCCTGAATTCCATGGGTCGCTTCATCCTTCCGACTCCGAAGTGTATTTTTTTCCAGCGATAAGTCAGGGAGCCGAATTTGTTGCCCAGCGAAGATACGATTCGGATCAGAAATGTCTGGATTCAGTATTCGGATAAGGGGCCATAGCAGTGAAAATGACATCTCGTAATGTTTTCGGACAATCCTGGAAAGAATATCGCCAGGTTCCACAGTATATTCGATGACCTTAGGAGGACTTAACAATAAGATGCGTTCACAATAGGCAACAGTTTCAGCTTGCCAATTGGAAGCTTTAGCTCTATTTGATGCCATATACGAGATATGCCTATGTCAGTGCCCATCATGGCCACGACCCGTTCGGGATCAATATTCAGTTTGAATGAGGCTAGAATAAAAGATGAATCGATCAGGGGTCTTCGGATAGGTCGCGGTGCAATAGAAGTCTCGACAGGGAGATGCTCTAAAGTAGTTTCGAAAAGAAGCAAGGAAATCCACCGGACTGTCTTCCAAGTATGGTGAGTGACTCGATAGGTACCCATCGAGCAATGTGCCATCGCCGAGAAGAGCGTCTAAACTAAGCGGAAGCGCATATTGTTTGGATAATGATATTGTTGTATCGAGAGATCCGCACCAGAAATCAACTATGTTTCCCAACTCTCCCAAAGCCGACTTGATGGCAACCCTCGATAAAGGAGACCCCTCAGTGACAAAAAAAAGATAGCGGCTACTGCGAATGCGGTGAGGCTCGGCCTTCAGTAAATCTCGAAAAACTGGCAAAAAAGCTTGCAAAGTTTGGGGAGAAGGTTGTGAGTAAACAGACCAATTGAGAGATCCGACCATCGTTCCCGTAACGTCCGGGATTGCAGTGTGATGAAGCTGTTGTGCAAAACCCGCATTACCTAAGGCCAAGCTGTCTTCAAGTAAGTAACGGTAAGCATCCTTGAAGGCACCGTAGTACTCCGCCCATGTATTTGCTCGATTTACAAGTAGTGTAAAATCAGACATCGCGGCCCCATTTAGTCAATAATCTTTCAAACGATTGCGTAGCTATTATTAAACAAGACCTCGAATGAAGATCTTTTGAGACCGCCTTCAAATTAGTATCCCAAGTTTCTCTGGCTTCTTCCATAAACGACCCATCACACAGCTTCACTCCAACGCTACTCCCAAAGGGGGTGCTTGCCAGAAATATGAACCAACTGTCCCTATGGCGATCGTTAAAAGACACTATGGCAGCATGTCGCAAGAATTCTCTATATTGCGACAGCAGGTCAGTGCCTGTCTGATACGCCTTTACCTCCACAAAGACTTCAACTACCTCCAGGCCTAGACACGCGTGGGTTTCCTACTGCGCAATATCCCGCCAAGGTCAAAACAAAATTGGCGTTTCATCGCGCCGTTCATCTCGTCAAATGTAAGCTTTGCTCTATGATCATAAGCGTTGAATGGAAGGTCAATTGCCTCACCCAACACTTGCCACAGCAAATGTCTGGCGCGTATCACCCCTTGGCGGCCCGCTTCGTGTGCTTCTTCAGCTCTCATTGGTCTTTGTTGTTGCAAAGCAAATTCTATATACCTCCGATTCTGCATTGGGGCCAAAGAACTTGCCGTAAATTAGTGATAGGTTTTTGAGGTCATCGCCTATAAGTGTGCGAATACGCTGCCTCTGAAGCGCATTGACAAGCCGAGCGGATCTCCACTTATTCGGCAAGGCGATCGCTAAGAAATAAAAAAAGCCTGAGATGGTGTTAATTCGGAATGGGAGCAATGAAAGTACGACTGACTGGCGGATGCAACGCCATAAGAAGAGCCACCCAAATAAACACGTTGTAAATATTCCACTAAGATATCCACTTTCGGTTCGTGAAAAGTAAGCGAAATAGCAGCTACAGCTCTTAAAGCGCGTCGAACAACGCCTGTAGGTCCAGTTTGCTTGCGTCTAAGTTTCACAATCTGCTCGGGAATCGTGCTTGCCCCTGCCGGCGCCCTTTCCTGAGCGTTTTCATTAGCATTGCCCTACCAATTCCAATCGGATCGAATCCCGGATGAATCCAGAAACGCTTGTCCTCCATTGCAAGAACTAACTGTACAAAATGTATAGGTGTGCCGATATGAGAAGCCACAATAGCATTTTGAGCACGAGAAATAGAATCATCTTCATATATACACGCTACATATTGATATAGGCGCGATGCCAAGCTCCTGTGAGCGACAGATGTATTAATATACACTGACCCTACAAATGTAGTCGGGTCTTGCATCTTGAGACCCACTCTTTTCATCTTCGTTTCCAACGTCGGACCTCGCAAGGGCCACTTGTTCTCTATCCCCATATTGTAAAAAGTGATTAATGATAATACGTTACACATGCTAAAGACAAGACTTTATTTCTTTTTAATAAAGTTACCTTGCTGGATGCTGCTTTCACTTGAAAAGGCATGATATCCAGTTTGAAGAATACGAAATCTGTCAAAATCCTGAGGGGCTATGATAGAATTTGCGAAGATGAGCAGAAACTATACAACTCTAGGTGGATTGAGCAACGCTGCAAGATGACCCAAAAAGCAGAGTGAAATTCCGCCAGACCGCGCTGCACAGTTGCTCTTTGAGTCCACCAACTTGCTGTGTCTGTCGTGAACGCCGTAGGCCAGTACAAATTCATCACATAGATGACAATCCAACCAATAATGGAGCTGACAATTTGGCTGTTCTCTGTATGGAATGCCACCGCGATACACAGTTGCGGTGGATTCGATCGAAAGTTGAACGCCGCGCAAATAGTTTTGTATAAGGCAGATTGGGTAAGAAGAGTCTCTGTGAACCGAGACAAGGAGCATAGGCCGGACAACCAGCGGTCACCGACACTGGAGCAACGCGCGCTTTGAAATACCTACAAATGAAAGAGTACAGCGACCAATACTCGTATTCCTTTGAAGCCGACTATCCGCAAGTTGCCACTGACGATTCAACAGCAGATGCGGCGACAAATCTCTGCATCACTACCTTTATTACGGATACGTTAGATCGGTTCCGTGCGGAGGCGATTGCACGCTCAGTGGAGAAGGATGAGATGAAAAAGGTGACTGTAGCGGCGTGGGATGAATTGTCGATCTCGCACAACATTTCACTATACACTCCTAAATTGTTATCAATAGAGTTTGAGTTTATGAGCTATTATGCGATGGGAATGCATCCCAACATGCACACCCGCACTTTAAACTTTCAGCTTCATCCGTCATTACGCCTGGAACTGAAGGCCGTATTCAAGGCATCAAGCAATTACCTCAAGCTTCTGTCCCAGTATTGCGTGGCGGATTTACATAGGCAGCAGCCACTTCGTTTTCATGACACTAATGAACGAGCCAAAGAGCTAATGAACAAGGAAGATGCATGGATTCTATCGGGCGCAGCGCCGTATTATAGAAATTACAAACATTTTGTCTTTACGAGGGGCGGCATCCGTGTGTTTTTTGACCCATATCAAGTAGGTTCGTACGCGGAGGGTAGGTATGAAGTATTTGTTCCCCTATATATCCTTGATCCCCTGCTGAACGAATCAATAAAAGCCTTATTGAGCTGACTTGTCTGCGGAGATTGAAAGAAGGTGCTGTAGCGAACATCATGAACTTTCCTCCCCTTTTATTACCCATTCTCCCCGTCACCTAACGCTATTTTATACCCCTCCGCCCGATCAGTGTCAAGAGGAAACGGTTTAATTCCGGTCTGTTTGACCTTAATCTCCAAAGTTCTGAGGGCGGAATAACGACTTCAACTTGCAGCCTCAAAAACATACTCACCCTGGTACTTCATTGACATTAAAATTATTTAATGTATAAACTTGGGTAGTTCTGAGGGGATAACAAATAGCCTAAATACAGTTTAAGGGGGGATTTATGCAAAGAATTCTAAGGGGTCTTCTTATCATCTGCTTGATGGCTTTAACTTCGGCTTGTGCTACCATAACACGCGGCTCTAACGACACGCTCGTTATTGAAACAGACCCGCCAAGTGCAGAAGCGAGATTATCCAACGGCTTAATATGCAAAACGCCATGTTCATTAAAAATGAAAAGAAAAGAGGCATGTGTTGTAAAAATAGAACGTGAAGGCTACGAACCGGTTGAGGTGAATATAACCCCACAGATTTCAGGTGGTGGTAGCGCAGGAATGGCAGGCAATGTGTTGTTTGGCGGATTAATAGGTGCTGCTGTTGATGCCGGTTCCGGTGCCATGTACGACTTAAAACCAAATCCTGTAGTAATCAAGCTGGTTGAACTAAAACCTATCCCTCCTCGTTGAATCACTCGAACCTGCGCCTTCACCGCCGCCAACGGCCATCCGCGAAAAAACGGTTGAAGAACGTTTAAAAGAATGTGATGATTTAAAGGAAAACGGTTCTATAACAGAAGAAGAACATTTGAAATTACGCGAAAAGATACTTACCGACCTATAGCGCTTGTATCCTAAATAAAAAAAACGGGCTCCTTCGGGAGCCTTTTTCCCTGCTGGACCATATGCCACAATCCCAGGCCTGCCCCGCCACTGGCTTTTTCCGGTCGCCTCGATTTATGTGTTACCCTTTTTGTCATCTCCGTTTTAAATAGCCTTTGAGGTCACGATAATAATTTTCGTGCGGGCCGATCATGATTAACTCCAGGCCGGCTTTAATCATTCTATACGAAAGGAGATACTGAATTGACTTGATTTTGAACTTGTACACGTAAACACATTTCAGGTCACCTTTTTTTTCTTCTCCGGCCAGAGGGTTCTTCGCTATCTTTTTGATTTCCTCATCCAATATTTCCTTTTCTTGCAGCGAAAACTTTTTTATCTTGTTTTCAAATGTCCTCGATTGATAGATCTTCATCCGGTAATCAGCCGAACTTGTATTCTGATCTCTGGCCTTGTTCCAGTTCTTCCAGGCCCATAAGCATTTCTTTGATAAGACTATACGTTAAATCAGGATTCTCTTCAGCGCATTTGCCGATTTGCGCCCAGTGCTCTATTTGACCCGTTATAGAGCGATGGTCGACGCGGCTAAATTTCTTCGCCTCATTGACTAATTTTTCTGATATTCTTACGGCTGTGGCCATTTCAGCACCTCCGAATCTTGTTTTAATCTCTGTTTGTATTATAGCCATCTGCATAGCATATTGCAATCATATGTATGCATATCTGATTCATGAAGTAACAGTCAATTTCATCTCTCTTCCGCGCTTCTCACTTTTATTTGTTCCGACCTTCTGTCAGAAAAAGGCAGCTTGTTCTGTTATTGCAAACGAGGGAAGGGAATCAAAACACGAGTTGGGAAAAGACACCATTGTCCATTCAGCACAAGTGAAGATGTGAGATTAAGCCCACGATCGCCGACGACAAAGGGACGCGGCCATTTTTGCCGCGTCCCATGTTTCAAAACCTCCGCAAAGTAGGCACTAATGAATTTTCTGCAACGTCTGCTACATGTTCTTCATGGCATCTCTTGCCGCGCGCAAAGCTCCTCTTGTATTTTTTGTGCCTACCAAAAGGGCGAGACACACAGTCCCGCCCTTTTTAATTTCAGATGTTCGTGCATTGAGCATGCATCGGTCTTGCCCCCTTATCTGCCGATAAGCGCTTTTCCCAATGACACCTGCATCTTCAATAGCGCATCTATCGCCATAAGCAAAGCCTCTCTTTTTTCTCTTTGCATCGTGCTGCTCGTTGCAGTGCCGGGAACAGCCAGGCCGTTTTCGTAAAGCTCCACCGCCCGGAGCACCTGCGGCATGTTATTACGAAGCGTCAGGAAGATCGGGTCCGGAGGGCCGCTGGGCGGAATGTGTATTATCCCCCCGCCCGGCAGGATGCCTATGCCGCCGCCGTCATTCCCGACCCCGAACAGTATCTGCACGTACAAAGAGAGATTATTCAAAACCGAAGGTGGCAGAGTCTCAAAATTAAGTGCTATAGCAGATGGCCCGTTTGCGCCGTTGAGCGTGCCGTTGAGGTTGCCAAGACTTACTCCTCCTGTGCCATCCAGATTTGCCTGGCTCACCGTGTCAGCAGTGGAATTCACTACATACATCTTACCGCCAAGCGGGTCCAGGGCTATCGCGAACGGCCAGCCGAGCGTGTCGTTGAGGGTGCCGAGGTTTACCCCTCCCGTGCCGTCCAGATTTGCCTGACTCACTGTGTTATTGAAACTATTGGTTACATACATCTTCCCGTGAGCGGTGTCCAAGGCTATCCCAATCGGCCCGTCGAGTGTGTCGTTGAGGGTGCCGAGGTTTACTCCTCCCGTACCGTCCAGATTCGACTGACTCACTGTGTTATTGCCGGCATTTACTACATACATCTTCCCGCCAGCGAGGTCCAACGCTATCTTGGCCGGATCATTAAGCGTGCCGTTGAGGTTGCCGAGGCTCACTGCTCCCGTGCCGTCCAGATTCGCCTGGACCACGGTATTATTGGTGACTATATACATCTTGCCGTCAGCTATGTCCAGCGCTATCCCGTTTCCTCCCTTATAAAGGCCGTTGAGATCGCCGAAGTCTACTGCTCCCGTGCCGTTCAGATTCGCCTGGACCAAGTTGAAATACGGCGTTACATACATCTTGCCGTGGAGTTTGTCCAACGCTATATCGGATACGCCGCCGATAGTCAGACCGTTGAGGTTGCCGAGGCTCACTCCTCCCGTGCCGTCCAGGTTCGCCTCGATGACCGTGTTAAAGGTAGCATTTACTACATACATCTTCCCCACTGTAAGGGAAGTGGCGGTCGCCACGCCGACAGCAAGCGCCAGATAAATGGCCACGAACATAAATGCGACTGCTTTGGCCATAATGTAACGACCGATGGTTCCGGCAATCATACTGCCCTTGAAAAGTATATCTTTCATTTCAAATACCTCCTACAGATAAGAACCAGACCGCTTCACTAAAATTCACCCTCGAAAGCTTGAGTTTCTGTCCTTCGAGGAGCCAGGGTATTCTTTGGGCGACCTCCCGTTGCGATTGAGATCGCCAAGCACCGGAGAAAACAGCACCTCCTTTCCAGTGACGGCAATTCTATAGATTCCTTATATCAGAAAAAAAAAGAAAATCTGTCAGACTAAATCTAATTGTAAAGTCAGCTTCTATCCTACAGAACTCACTGTTACTAACGAAGGACTGTTCTGCCGGAGATGAAATATTTTTAATCAAAAGAATTCCTCGATGCTCTGCATCGGGGTTATTGTTTGTCATTCCCGCAAGCAAAGCGCGCCGGGAATCCTTCAACCCCCTCTATCCCCCTTATCAGGGGGACGAGAATAATTTCCCTCCCCTGACAAGGGGAGGCTGGGAGGGGTTGTCGGACAAGACATAATGTATAAAACCTGTCCATCCTTAAGGACGTGGGTTAAGCTAAAGGTAGAAAAACCAAAGGCTCAGAGCCACATTAAGGAGGACAGGTCATGAAGAATTATAGCAAATTTGCAGGGCTGGATGTACACAAGGCAGAGATTTCGGTAGGCATAGCGAAGGGCGACAGAGGAGAGGCAGGTTATTACGGCACGATAGAGAATACACCCTATGCCTGCCTGAAGCTGGCGAAGAAATTAAGTAAAGTTGGAGATCAGGTATTGTTCTGTTACGAGGCCGGGCCATGCGGATATGAAATTTATCGGCAACTGACGAAGGCTGGGTATGACTGTGTGGTGATAGCTCCGTCACTGATACCGAAGAAAGCTGGAGACAGGGTGAAGACGGACCGGAGGGACGCAGTGAGTCTTGCAAGGCTGCTGAGAGCTGGAGAACTAACATCAATCTGGGTGCCTGATAAAGAACAGGAAGCGATGAGGGATCTGACCCGGGCGCGGGAGGACATGAAAGGAATGGAACGGCATAGTCGGCAACGGCTGGGAGGGTTTTTATTGAGACATGGGAAAATCTATCCTGGCAAGAGCAAATGGACGAAGACCTATTTTAGGTGGCTTGAGACTCTCCGGTTTGAAACGGCAGCCCAGCAGATTGTATTGCAGGAATATATAGATATGGTTAAGCATACACAGGAGCGGACAGCATCAATGGAGGAAGAAATAAGAAAGGCCTTGGAAGATTGGATACTCAAGCCTGTAGTTGAAGGATTGATGGCCTTGCGCGGAATGGATCTGGTAGCTGCGATTACGATAGTAGCAGAACTTGGAGATATCACCAGGTTTGAATCTCCCAGGCAGCTAATGGCACACTTGGGACTGGTGCCATCGGAACATTCAAGTGGAGAACGGCAGAAGAGGGGCGGGATTACAAAGACCGGCAACAGCCACGTAAGACGAGTGATGGTAGAAGCTTCCTGGTGCTATCGCTTGCCAGCGCGCAAAACTGCTCACTTGAGGCGAAAGGCTGAGAAGACCAGCAAAGCTGTACAGGAGATCGCATGGAAGGCCCAGAAGAGACTGTGCAGCCGGTACTGGTATTTGATCAACAAAGGGAAGCTACCCGTTAAAAGCTGTATAGCCGTGGCTCGGGAATTGGTCGGCTTTATCTGGGCCATTGCACATGAAGTTATGGGAAAAGGCAATATCAGTGTTGTGATGAACGGATAAAAGGAACTGATGACGAAAGAAAGAACAAAGGAAATTGTCTTCCGGGGCTTCGAAACTGGAGCAGTGTTTCTCCGCCCCTACAGACAACAGATTTATTATAATGCGCCGTGTATTTCGGCCAGGGTTCGAAGAACAGGTATGGAGAATCCTCGTTTCCGGCTTGAGGCTCCTGCAAAATGGATGACCCTCGATACAAGACAGAGGCAGCTCCACGACGAAGACAAGTCATGCGGTACCCAACCCGCGTATATCAGAATGATCTACCGTCGTCTAAGTTCTTGTGCCCTGACCAGAGTCCACGGCTTTAACACTGAAAGAAATAAAAAATACCTAAAGAGAAATTAGCCCACTTGACAGGTTTAATACATATCAGCCGGAATGACAACAATAGATACCTCGCAGCTCTGCTGCGGGGTAGTTCATTTTCACGGACTCCGAACAAAGGGTTCCTACGGGTCTAAGGTCTTACTAAGCTCAGGAGGTCATAGCCACTTACTCTGCTACAATGAGAATGGACAGCCATGAACCATTTTCGATAGAGGGTCGGAGATGAGACGGTCACTTTTCCGGTTCAGGGAGTTGACGGCGGCTCCGTTTCGATGTGAGCTGTCAAGATCGGGTGAAAAAGGACTCCCCAAATCTTGGCGCCACAACCATCGCATACGGCGCTATGCTATTTTGTAAGATCCAGTATCCGTTCTATATTTCGAATACAGATTTGCGACCAATTTTCATATTTATCAATATCTTTTAATAAGGCTGTTTGGTCAACGAAGGCCGGTTCATTCATCGATTTCTCTCTGGGTTTTACGATGGGCTTATCCAAACACAAAATATGCACCATACCAAAATGGACGCGCCCCACTTCGTTACTGTCATCATTGATGAGTGCAGCAGCATACTCTTTATAAGGCGATGCTATTTCCACCTCTTCATTGAGTTCGCGGCGCATAGCTTCCTTGTATGTGTGGTCAAACAAATTCCTGTCAGATGCGGAAATATGCCAGCCGACACCTATTGAATAATTACCCAGCAGTCGCGTTTCTCCCATTAATTTGCCGCGACGATAGGAAAAGATGGTCCCCTTATGGGAAAGAATCACATACGGAATTATCTGCTTGTAATCCGGATTAATCTCCATCTCCTCCCGCGGTTTGAACTCAATATGCTGCTGCCCTTCTATTATCGTTAAATACTTTGGCAAATCGAAGCATAAGCCTTCAAAGTACCCCGCACGCCACAGATCTGCCGCAGGAACTACCATTACATATTCCTCTCTATTTCTCTTCTCATCAGTCATGTGATCACCTCGAAAAGGTCCGGTCTATTATTGCAAGCGAGGGCTGTCATGGAATGAAAAGTCTCGGATGAAGAATATGCAGGTATGAATTCCCCCCTTCTTATTATTACCATTCTCCCCGCCGGTTAGACGCTATTTTATACCCTGCCTCCCAATCAGTGTCAAGAAAAAAAACGGTTTTTCCCGGTCATTTTTTTTCTCCGATCAGAGGATTTTTCGATATTTGAGCAGGAAATATAGTAGGATTTAACAGAGGCCTGGAAGGGACAAGATGATTGACATAAAAGAGAAATTCTACAAAACAATTCTTGATAACCTCTATGACGGTGTCTATTTCGTCGATTCGCATAGAACGATCACCTACTGGAACAAGAGCGCGGAATCTATCACCGGATACAAGGGTCCCGACATTATAGGCAGGCATTGCTGGGACAATATCCTTATGCATGTCGATATGGAAGGCGGAAGCCTCTGCCTCGGGCCATGTCCGCTCGTTAGATCTATGAAAGAAGACGCAATGCTGGAACAGGAAGTATATCTAAGACACAAAGACGGACACAGGGTGCCTGTTCTGGTCCGTGCAAGTCCCATAAAAAATGGAAAGGGACGCATAATCGGCGCCGTAGAAATATTCAGCGATAATTCCCCTAGAATCGACCTTGAACATAAAGTCGAAGAATTGCAAAAGTTGACCATGCTCGACCAGCTCACCGGGCTGGGCAACAGGAGATATGCGGAACTAACTATGGATAATAAGCTGGACGAAATGCGCAGGTACGACTGGAATTTCGGCGTTCTTTTTATGGATATAGATAATTTTAAGAAGATCAATGACACCTATGGCCACGAGACCGGCGACAAGGTCCTTCAAATGGTAGCCAGGACACTATATAACGGGGTCAGGTCGTCCGACACAGTAAGCAGATGGGGTGGCGAAGAATTTATTGCATTGATTTCACATATAGATACACATACGCTTTATACATTGGCCGACAAACTTCGCAAACTCGTCGAGCAATCGAGCTTTTTCGCCGGACAGGAATTAGTCAATGTCACCGTCTCAATCGGGGGTACGATCTCAAAAAAGAGCGATGCCGCCAAAAAATTGATCGACAAGGCAGACCAATTGATGTATAAGGGTAAACTATCCGGCCGCAATTGCGTGGTGATCGATTAGCAAAGCTGGAATCACTGATACGTAGCGACTTATAGCAACGCCTTTAATCAAAATATAATAAGAGCGGGCCCCTTCGGGAGCCTTTTTTTTCCTATCGGATCAAATATCACAATCCCAAGCCCACCAGGGACAACATTCAAATCAGTTTTGCAAAACACTAATAGTTTGATTGACCGATCCATGTACAGCGCCTATACTTTAATAAAAATACGCATGCGGCATAAAAAATAATGGAGGGACTTTAGTCATGAAACAACGATATGTAACGACAATCGCCAAAGTATCACTCGTCGCGCTTTTTGCGTGCTGCGCAACTGCTAATGCGGGGGCAGTCCCCGGGGTCCCCGAAACCCTTAAGGTCTCGGCAACTCAGGTATTATCGCTTGAGACGCAAGGCACCGGTGTGCAAATTTATGAGTGCAAGGCAGGTAAAGACGATCCTGCGAAGTTCGAGTGGGTCTTCAAGGCACCGGAGGCCGAACTGTTCGATAGTGCTGGCAAAAAGATCGCCAGGCATTACGCAGGTCCGACCTGGGAGGCAAATGATGGAAGCAAAGTGGTCGGCGAGGTAAAAGCGAAAGACAATGGGCCGGACCCAAACGCCATACCATGGCTTCTGCTGAGCGCGAAATCAACTTCGGGAAATGGCGTCTTCAGCCGGACGAAGAGTATCCAGCGTCTCAATACTGTCGGAGGCAAAGCGCCTGCAGAGGGTTGTACCCAGGCACAGGCCGGCAAAGAGACGCGGGTGCCCTACAAAGCCAAATATTACTTTTATATTGCCAGGCAATAATAGCGAAGCTCACCCACCTCAACAGGCCATCACCAATTAAAGGCGCCGTCAAATATGGGTGAGACCTCTTTTATTCCTTTTTTGGGCATACATCGATGCATCCGCCGTAGTTAAAAGTTCATCGATAGTGCATCCCATGACCGCAAGCGGTCTACGGGACTTCGCCCGCAGGCATAGACTCTATCCTGCTGATAATACCCTTGACAGTTTTTTTCTCAATCAAAACCCCTTTTTCTTCGCCCATTTTTTCTAAGGCTTTGTCGTAATGTTGAAGCGCGTTCATCACCGCAACCGCCTCCAGGTTAGTTAATTTCAAGTCCATGGCTTTCTCTCCTTTCTTTCTAAATCCTTATCACAAGACAGCTGGTCTGTCAACTAAGAGCTGAGCGAAAAGCTCACGGAAGAAATGGTGAAAGACATCCTCACCAAGTCGCCCAATCATCCGCACGGCATTAAAGTCCGCCTGCAGAGCGGCGAGGTGGGCCGGGCGAAGAAGATACATGCTACTAAATTCATAAACTTTCCCGGCCGCTTGAGGAACGCCGATTGGGGTGTTATCCTATAACCTAGGGATGAAACTCGCAAAAAGAGAGGGGAGCATGTGAAGAAACCGCTGAAGATCATCGTTCTCATTTGGGGGGCGCTCGTACTCACGGGCCTGTGTGCGCACTCGCAGGCGGACACATCGGGATGCCGCACATGCGATGATGTGACGCCGGGATCACCACGGGAGGTGCGTATCGAATATCGGGATGGGACAGCACGGTCCGCATGCGGTCTTCGCTGCGCAGGAGCGATGCTTGCTGCATACCGCAGTAAAGATGTAAAGACGATCTGGGTGAGGGAGCACGGAAGCGGAAAACTCCTTGATGCAAAGAAGGCATTCTGGGTGCTCGGTCTCAGCGACAGGAGCAGGGAGGCCTTTTTCGAGAAAATGGATGCCGAAGCGTTTTCAACGGCCAATGGCGGCAGGGTCGCAAGTTTCAGAGATACGATGGCTGCGGTCTTCTCAGGGATGTTCGACGAAATTCAGAAAGCGCAGCCGCTGACCCATGAAGAGATGAGCGACGACATCGCCACCCACCCCAAATGTGCCTACTGCGGCATGGACCGTAAGCAGTACGCATACAGCAGGGTGCTGCTCAGGTACCGCGACGGCTCGGAAGTCGGTCTCTGCAGTCTCCACTGCGCAGGGATTGAACTGGCGCTTCACCCGGAAAAGGGGCCTGCACGGATTATGGTCGGCATCTTTGACCGCGGAAACCTTGTCGGTACTGAGAAGGCGGTCTGGGTGCTGGGCGGCTCGAAGCATGGGGTCATGTCGATAAGAGGCAAATGGGCCTTCGAAAGGAAGGAAGATGCCGAGGCGTTCATGCGTGAGTTCGGCGGCTCGATCACCGGCTTCCGGAATGTCATGACTGCAGCCTTCGAGGATATGTGGGAGATTATCAGGTAGCCGAAGCCGACAAAAATCTTCCCTTGACAGCGGCTCCGCAATGCCATAGAGTGGAATTAGACCTTATAACCGTAACTTCAGAGAAAACCGTAAAGGAGGTGAAATCATGAGGAAGACTATTTTTTTTGCAGTCATCGTCCTGTTCTGCGCTACAGTGGCATTCGCCGGTACCCTCGGCAAGATGGACCTAAAGGTGGGCGACGAGATCTACGCCTGCAACTGCGGTGCGGACTGCCCATGCAATACCATGTCGAGAATGCCGGGCAAATGTACCTGCGGCAAAGATATGGTGAAGGCGAAGGTAATGAGTGTTGCAGAGGGTCAGGCGATGTTGAAGGCCGATTCGTGGGAGAAGGAACGTTCCTTCAAAACCACCGGTAAGTATGCCTGCGCCTGCGGGGCTGACTGCAAGTGCGAGACCATCAGCCAGAACCCCGGGAAATGCCCCTGCGGGATGGAAATGAAGAAAGTTGAGTAGTGCAGAACGGCAGTAAGTCATAAGAATGGGCGGGGAATCTCCCGCCCTTTTTTTATTCGTAGTAGTGAGAGAGAGGAAAGTAATTTGGGGAGGAGGAAACAGGGAATATTACATCGCCCTGTTGCGATTGGGGCGCCTCGGCCTCATCCAGTCCTCCCCTTTGTTTAAGTTTCCCTTGTCCACGACCACTTTGTCAACCTGAAGTTTTAACGATGAGGTGTTTCATTGCTTATAATTTGATGCCTGGCCAATACTCGTGCCGCCACGGACAACTTTGTCGTGCAGTTCAAGTGTCAGCGTCTCGATGCGTTGGCTCAGTTCCCTTACCAGTTCGGTAAGTTGCGTGTTCTGCCGGAGCAATTCCAGCATCTGTGCAGTCTGCCCTGCCGCCAAAGTCTGTCGCTGCTCGGCTGCAAAGGCCAAAGCTTCCCGATGCTGCGCATCGGCCTCGGAATGCGCCTTGTCCCGGTCAGCCTGCCGCGTTTGCGCAAGAAGGATGAGCGGCGCTGCATAGGCGGCCTGGAGGCTGAAGGCGAGATTAAGAAGGATAAAAGGATAGACATCGAATTTGGTGAATCCTGCGGCGTTCAGACCGATCCAGATCGCTACCATTACCGTCTGGGCCATAATAAACACGGGGGTACCAAAAAAACGGGCGAAGGACTCCGCCTTCAGCGCAAACCAATCATCTCCGAAAACCGAGCTAAGATGCATGTGAGGAAGGTGAAATCGAAGGTAATGATCCGCCGGGTCTGTGGCGGGGGCGGAATCCGATGTTACTGAGCGTGTTTCCATATCTTCTCCTTTACAGGTCGGTACGCGTTTTCGCATTGCTGAAAAAAAATATACAACGTATCACCCTCCTCAATCATATCACAGTCATATAATGGGGAATCAAGAAGCAAAACCGGTATGCGAAGAGAAACCCAAGGAGCCTTCTAAAGCGACACGCTATAGATAGCGCCTGAAGAGGTGTGCGAACCACTCCTTGAGGCGGGGGAAGAGAGGCCGCCTTCTCCATTCATCGAGGGCCACTTCCTTTGATTGCTGCAGATCGCGTTCGAACAAGGCTTCCATCTCAGAGGCAAAATCGCCGCCGATGATGACGGCGTTCACCTCGTCGTTATGGAGAAAACTCCACAGGTCCATGTTCGTGGATCCAACCGTGGACCAGACCCCGTCGACCACCGAGGTCTTGGCATGTATCATCGCATGCTGTCGTTCATAGAGCTCTATGCCCGCCTTCAGAAGGTTTGAGTAGTAATAATGGCCGGCATAGAGGGCCAGACTCGAATCACTCGCCTCAGGCAGGATGATCTTCACGTCGACCCCGCGTTTGGCAGCGTCGATAAGGGCGCTGACCGCCTGTTTGTCGGGCACAAAGTATGGCGTAGTGAGGTGGATAGAGCGCTGCGCATTCACAAACGCCGCGACATACATGATGAAGGTGACCCGGTTCAGTTCTCCCGGGGTGCTGCCTATCACCTGTACCAGGTCGCGCCCCTTTGGTTCCAGCTTCGGTAAGTAGTCTTTCTCTTTAAGTTCCGGCCCCTTCTTGTCCTTCCAGGTTTCCAGAAAGAGATTCTGAAATTCAGCGACAGCCGGTCCTTCGATCTGCACATGAGTATCCCGCCAGGGTTCCTCCACCTCTCTCTCTTTCAGCTCTTTTTTCGCATGTTCACCGGCTATCCCGGATGGGCTGCTTGAGTAGACATGACTTATGTTGACCCCGCCGGTAAAGGCGATTAAGCCATCCACAACGAGGATTTTACGGTGGTCCCGATGGGTCGGATGCCATTTTCCGACAAGGGCCAGAAAGGGATCGACAGGATTGAATTCGAGGACGTTGATCCCGCTGTCGCGCAGCCGCTGAAAGAATATATGCGGCGTATTTTTCGAGCCCACGCCGTCATAGATGATATTGACCTGAACGCCTTCGGCCTGCTTTTTCAGAAACTCCCCGGCGAAGAGCTGACCGACTTCGTCGTCTTCGAAAACGAAGGTCTCTAGGTTGATATTGTTTTTTGCCCCCCTGACAGCCTTCAGCATTGCGGCGTATGTCGCAGGCCCGTCAACCAGAAGGGTGACCTTGTTGCCCGCCACAAGCGGTCTGCCGCTCACATCTTCCAATGCCAGGGTCTGCTTCTCGATAATGTCGCTCACGCCTGAAAAGCGCTTGATCTTCTTTATGATCTTCTTGCTGGTCTGCTCGGAGAGCACACCCTTGGCGCCGACGATCTCCGGAGGTCTCTCCCCTTCCGGCACGTCCTCAATTATCTCTGAAACATTAGGCAGGCTCGCGCAGCCGCATACTATGCATGCAGCGATCAGGAAAACCGATATAAAAAAAAGCTTTCTGAATCTTTTCATCCGCACGTTATAAAAATGACTGCACTATCACTTCGCGTTCAGGTTAACGTATTGGGCGTCATAGATGCCTTCTATATTTTGCAACCGGAGGAGCACAGAGGCGCTTACAGGCTCATCCACGTTGAGGACCATTATAGACTCACCGCCGGCCCGCCCGCGGACCTTTCTTCCCACCTGCATCATTGAGATATTGATGTTTTCCCCGCTCAATACCGCCGCAACCTGGGCAACCATCCCGGGCTTGTCCTTGTGGGGCAGGACCAGCATATGCTCGGCAGGCTCAATACTGGTGTGATATCCGTTCAATCCGAGGATCCTTGGAATGTCCCTGCCCAACATGGTCCCAGTTATCTTGCGGCTTTCTTTGTCCGTCGTCAGGACAACTCTTAACAGGCTTAAGAAGTTTTCAGAATCAGTCGAAGTCGCTTTCTTCACGTGAATACCTCTTTTTTCGGCCAATTTTGGGGCGTTCACATAATTTACTCCCTCATTGTTGCAGCACAAAACCCCTTTTGTGACCGCAACCGTCAGGGGCGCCAGATCGAGCTGAGCGAGATCACCGCAAGCTATGAGCTCCACTTCCCTGGCAGCTCCGGCGGTAACTTGTCTTACGAAAGCCCCCAGATTTTCGGCAAGTGCCATATAGTTTTTGACCGGCTCAAGGGTCTCAGGCTTAAGGGAAGGAATATTGACGGGGCTTCTGGCCTGCATTCCCAGGGCCATATCTCTGATCTGCTCGGCGACATCGACCGCAACGTTTATCTGCGCTTCTTCAGTGCTCGCTCCCAGGTGCGGAGTAAGAACGACTTTATTGCCCAGTTTTAAAAGCGGAGAATCTCCGGCCGGCTCTTTATCAAAAACATCTATGGCAGCCATTTCAACGATGCCGTCCTGTATCGCCCCGGCCAGGTCTGATTCGTTTATCAATCCGCCGCGGGCGCAGTTGATGATAATTACTCCTCTCCTCATTTTGGCTATGACGTCTCTATTGATTAAATTAATGGTGTCTCTGCTTTTTGGCACATGAAGCGTGATGAAATCGGAGGACCTCCATATCTCATCAAGAGAAGTGACATAATGAACACCGAGTTCTTCTGCGCGGTCTTTGCCGATAAACGGATCATATGCCAGAACTTTCATGCCCATCGCCCTGACAATAGAAGCCACCCTGCTGCCGACTTTTCCCAAGCCGATTATGCCTATCGTTTTATTGAATACTTCCTTGCCCATCAGTGCGGACCTCTCCCATCTGCCCTGTTTGAGCAAGCCGTCGGCGGCGGGGATGTGTCTTATCAAGGACAGCATCATGGCTATGGTATGCTCAGAAGCCGCGACAGTATTGCCTTCGGGAGAGTTGATGACGATTATCCCTTTTTCCGTGGCTGTTTCGATATCGATATTATCCACCCCGACGCCTGCCCTGCCGATCACTTTCAGCCTCGTTGCATCTGAGAGTAAATCTTTCGTAATTTTGGAGGCGCTCCTTATCATCAATGCGTCGTACTCATTTATGATCGCCTTAAGAGTATCAGCGGTCACAACGGGCTTGTAATCTACTTCGCACGCATCCTTTAGGATTTTCACCGCAATCCTGTCAATCTCGTCCGTGACTAACACTTTGTAGCCCATACTTATTTATCCTTGCATCCGCATATGTCGACTTCCTTCTTTCCGATTATCCTGTCATCCTTCTATCCGTGTATCAGAGCTATAGGACATCTATCCTTTGATACCTTCCCCGTGTAGGTTATTACGTAGACTTTTTGATCATAGTCCATCTTGATCTCGACTTTCTTACAGTTCTTTTCCATCTCCGAAATACGGTTGCTTTCGACGTCGCGCTTCCGCAAGCTCGCGCAAGCAATGCAGGTTAATACTGTCAAAAGAAGCGCGAATAGAAATTTCAAGGCACGAATCTCGAAGCCATACATAAGCCATCCCATTCTCGCATTAGCGACTCCTGATCTTCGCTTTCTCTGACTGTTTATTCAAGATTATTTGTTTTATGCCTTGCTTACTTAAACGTCTTCAAAATATATTTCGCGATCTCTTTTGCATCCTTGTCCGGGATTGTTTTCTCATTCCGACTTGAACTTGTCACGCACCTTATTATATGCCTCTTCGAGTTCGTCTCCTGCGGACTGTATCTTCTGCTTTGCCTCTTCCCATTTTGTCTTGCTCCTTGCTTTTAGTTTCTTCATATCTTTCTTTAACGCTGCACGCTTCTCTTTGAGTTCCTGCAGGCCTTCTTTAGTCTCCGTCTTCACTTTCGAGCCAGCCTTTTTTGCCTCTGCCTCCAGTTCATCAATTTTTCTACCCAGCTCATGGAGTCTCGCTTTCGCCTTTGCCTCAAATTCTTTCTTGTCTTCGGAGAATTTTTCCTTTGTCGAAGCTGTTTCACCCGATTTCTTCTCCACGTTAGGTTTTCCCTCTGCCCCCTGCCCCCGGACGTTTTTTACGAGACCGGGCAGGAACAACATCGCGACAAAAGAGATGCAGATCAAAACAGACAATCCATTGCTCTTCCTCATATTCTTCTCCTTTACATTTAATTTTATTAAGATTATCCCATTATCGCACAAAATATGACCGATGCAACTGAGCCTCCTAAACCCTAGAAGGTTTGCATGTTAGTCCTTATTATGAGAGGACAATTGCTGATTTAACGTTTTTCATTGGCGAAGCAGTTGGGCCGCAGTCGATCATATCTGACTCATTTCTCGGCTCCCGTCCCAAAAAAGGATGATTATGGTCTTAATTCGGGTAATTTTCGGATAATTTGATAAAAATAATTAAAAAATGGACAAAACAGAGCTTTGAAATTTTATCCTGAGCAGACTATATTTAAACCATAGAAGTGGGTAAAAAATGAACAAAATGAACGAATAGAAAAGAATTTCAGAGAGAGGAGGAAACTCCATGGAAACCAAAGAGTATTGCGACAATATAATGGCTGAACTTTCCGGGTGGAAGTCGAAAATAGATAACGTCGTCAGTAAGTTAGATCATTCGTCGTCAAATGACAAGAAAGGGGTCATAAACGAAGTTAACGAACTTCATAATATCAGCGATGAGTTCGATTACAGGATCGAAGGACTGAAACGGGAATGTGCGGGAGGCTTTAAACTCGAAAAGTAAATAGGCGTACGTGGTAAGAAGGCAAAGTATGCAGATGTCAAAAAGGGAAAAAGATGTGGGTTTAACGAGTGTAATTAAAGTAATAGAGTTCAAAAAAGAAGGAGGTGTAGATCATGGTATACAAAAATAGAAAAACGTCGACGAGAGCGGCTGATCTATTAAAGACAGCGGCGGTGGTTTTGGCCGCTCTTTTTGTTATGTCTCTCATAATCACGCCCAGTGCCCAGGCCTTCTCTCTGACTGGCAGGGTTTCCGGTATCGACAGAGATAAAGCGACGCTTACTGTAACTCCTTATGACGGACTGAATCTTAAAGGACCGGACCGGGCGTTCGCTCTTGATAAACACGCATTGGTGCTGATGGGCAATGAAAAGAGGGACTTTAGAGACATCAGAGTAGGTGATTGGGTGACAGTCACCTATCACGAGGAAAGCGGAGGGATTGTAATAGCTGAAGGAATCGCCTATGCGCTTCCGCCCACGCCTTATAAGGAAGAAAGGGCCCAGTTCTCTCTTACCGGAAAGGTTGTGGCAATTGACCCGGATGCAAAAACGTTGGTCGTAGACCCATCATATTATTACGGACCGAACTATGGTAGCAATGGATCGCGAACATTCACGTTGGATGAGGGCGTATGGGTGATGATGGGAGGCGAGAGACGGGAAATGAGAGACATTAGAGTAGGTGATTGGGTGACTGTTAACTTTCACCGGGAAAGAAACGGCCTTAGTGTCGCTGAAGGCATCGCCATTGCTTATCCACCCATGCCCTATATGGGGGAAAGGACGCAGTTGTCATTTACCGGAAAGGTCGTGGCGATTGACAGATATGCAAGGACGCTCACAATTGATCCTTCATATTGCTATGGACCTGAATACGGCGGGATAATGGGCATACGTTCTTTCGCTCTGGATTTCGGCGTTTCGGTAATGATAGGCAACGAAAGAAGGGATGTTAGAGACATCAGAGTAGGTGACCTGGTGACAGTAAATTATCACCAGGAAAGATATGGGTATGGGGTAGCTGATGGAATTGCCATCACTTTCCCGCCAGTCGCAACCTGTCCGGAAGAACGGGGTTGACTGTTTTGACAAAAAGAGGGCGCTGAAACCTGGTGCCCTCTTTTTTTGTATTCGCTCCTTCGAAACAGATTGCCAAAGCTGACCATTACCTCGAGAAGATACACGTATTTTCATGGCGGTTCTGGGCGGTGACGTGAGGGAGAAGGTCTATTAGATAAACTGTGTCAGTCCTTGTGAAATCTGTCTTGCTCACCTGCCTAACGTAAGTGCGATGCTTGAGGGAGAACACTACGAGGGTCTGAGCACTCGTTATTTTCTCGGAAAGTTACATTCTTGATTGCGGCTTCAAATTGCTCTTGACACCTGTATAGAGTATGAAACGACTTGAATTGTGGCCGCTGTCGGGATACATTGTTATCAGGCGCGGGAATATATGAAGATTCTTCAACTGCCGGCAGATTATGATTCTTGAAATGCATTGTCATACGGCCGAGCATTCCGGCTGCAGCTCGGTGAGCGCCGCCGATATTGTGCAGCACAATTTTGATATAGGGCTGCAGGGTACCGTGCTCACAGATCATCATTACCTATGGCCTCAGGAGGAGATCGAGGAATTAAGACGCAAGCTTAAAGTCCCTGATTATTATTTGATCCTGTCCGGCCAGGAAGTGGCCACCCCGGAATTGGGTGATGTCCTTGTCTACGGCGCGGATGTTTCAATCGAAAAGGGCACCTCCCTGGAAAGCATACGAAAGCATTTTCCTGACGCCGCGATTATCTGGGCGCATCCCTACCGGCATGAAAATATCCCGCCCCGCGACAAGTTATTTCATCCCCTTATCAACGGTATCGAAATATTCAGCTCGAATCATACAGTGGCCGAAAGCAGCCGAGGGCTGCGTGACTGGCATGATCTCAAGTTTACCGCGATTGCCGGAACCGATACCCATGCGCTCAGTTATGCCGGGCTCTATCCCACTATTTTCGATCATCCCATTTCGACTGATAACAGAATTGGCCGGTGAAATCAGGGCGGGTCGCTGCCGGCCTTTTTTTAAAGAAATTCCCCGGGCGGGTATCGAGCAGCACCCAGGTAACGGAAATCACGATCGGTACCGGCAAGAGCGGCGACATCCGCGAAAAATACGTGATCAAGAAACACAAGAATCTTGACGGCCTGGCGCTCCGCCGCCCGGAGGTCTCACAGTAATGGATGAGATCCGCCGCCACGGATTTGAGGAAGGGAGATTCCGTGTTCCGAAGCCGCTCGGTAATGATCGGGAAAGCCTTACGATGATTGAGGAGGGAATCAAAGGCAAGACCCTTTTTGATAAGCTCGTTGAGGCCGAGCCGCGGGAAGCCGTGAATCATCTCGAAATGGCGGCAGAATGGCTGGCCCGCCTTCACAACTGCAGGCTGCAGATTGCTCCGCCCGAAGAGTTTTTCTCAGATGAAACGCGTCGTCTCGAACGATATCTCTCGGCCTTTTACAGGACTGGTCATCGTCATACCCGGAAAGCGCAGGAGATTATGGACAAGGTCATCGAGTTCGAAACGTCCCTATACTGCAGACACCCGGAGAAGCTGATGCAGGGACACGGAGATTTCCATCCTAAAAATATTTTTATCGGACAGGATTCCGATGATCCCTCGTCCCGCTTTGTTGCCGCCATTGATTTCGGCAGCTCCTATACCATGCCTCCCGCATTCGATGTAGGGACATTTCTTGCTCAGTTCCGGAACCAGTTTTATGGCATGCAGGAGGTCCATGACAAAGTCATTGAAACTGTCTTTCTTCAGAAATACCTGAATGAGGCCACACAGGTGGACGATGATTTTCTCCGGCAGGTCGAAGTCTTCAGGGCCCGTACGAGCCTCAGCATCGGCTATTATCTTATAAAGCTGAAGCTTGGCGAGAGCGAAAACCTCTGGCGGGTGCTGGTGGAAGCGGAGCATCATCTGGCCCGCCTCTCGATGTGAAGAATAAGGTCTTTTGAATATGAAAGTTGTCTCATTTTTTGAAGGCATTGAATTGAGGGAATATCAAGCGTTCGGTTTTTCCCCAGCTTAAAGACATATTGGAAACTTTTTTCCTGGCATACCTCGCGCTTTTCGCCGCCATGATCATGAATCTGCTCAAGCCCTGGCCTCTCAAGCTCATCTTCGACTATGTCCTTCTGAATAAACCCATGCCGCAGCGGATCATGTTTCTGAGACTCCCTGGCGGGCCATGAAAAGCTGACACTGCTGGCTCTCTCATGCGCCGGTATTGTGGGGATATTTTTTCTGGAAGGTCTCTTCACCTTCATCCGCAAATACTTCATGGCCGGCGCAGGCGAAAGGACAATAAACGACATACGGCAACAGGTTTTCGGACATCTTCAGATGCTCGAAAGCGGGACAGGAAGGTCGGGAGATTTTATTGTTCGGCTGACCTCGGATATCGATTCTCTGAAACTCCTGCTTACCCAGCATATTCAGACTCTGGTGAACTATTTCTTAACGTTTGCAGGCATCGGCGTTACCATGTTTTTGATGGATTGGCAGCTCACTGCTGTGGGCCCTTGCAGTGGCGCCGCCATTGTATATTATATCACTGTATTTTTCCGTCAAGGTTGCCGAACTTACCCGGAAAAAAAGGGAGAAAGAGAGTGAAGTGGCATCCCTTGTTCAGGAGACCCTGACATCGAAAGAGGTCGTGCAGGCCTTTGCCCGGGAAGAGCAGGAAAAGAAACGTTTTGCAGAGGAAAGCGAGGAGAGCCTGGACGCGATCACTGGAAAGAATGAAAGTCAGCAAAGGCTTTGGAAGGACAGTCGAAGTGATCATCGCCATCGGTACCGCCCTGGTTGTGTATCTCGGCGCCAGAAGGGCCCTCGCAGGCTACATAACTCCCGGCGACTCTAATAGTGTTCGTTTCATATCTCAGGGACCTCTACAGGCCTGTGGGAGGGCTTTTCGGAGTTGATCATAGACTTCAGCGGTTCGCTCGTGTGCGGAGAGAGGGTTGCAGAAATACTGGAGACAAAAATCAGGTTGTAGATGCCCCTGATGCGATTGATGCGCCTCCTTTCAGAGGCGAGGTGGTTTTTGAAAAGGTGACCTTCGGTTATGATCCGGAGAGCCTGTGTTGGAGGATCTTTCTTTTAAGGCAAGGCCCGGGGAGATGATCGCCCTGATCGGTTTGAGCGGCACAGGGAAATCCACGGTTGTGAATCTGCTTCTGAGATTCTATGACCCATGGAATGGCCGGATTCTGATCGACGGGCAGGATATTCGCCGATATACGCTCAAATCCCTTCGCGAACAGATAAGCGTTGTGCTTCAGGAACCCCTGCTTTTTCGGAGAACCATCCGGGAAAATATCGCTTACGGCAAACCTGAAGCACGCTTTGAAGAAATAGTAGATGCGGCGAAAGCAGCGCAGGCCCATGACTTTATCATGAGGCTTTCCAGCGGATATGACACATCTCTTAAAGAAGGCGGCGCCAATCTTTCAGGCGGGCAGAGACAACGCATAGCACTGGCCCGGGCGATTTTGAAGAACGCACCGATTTTTATATTCGATGAGCCGGTCACCGGGCTGGACGCGGAAACGGAAGCGG
>CAWEQH010000008.1:0-641925 GCA_963811165.1 uncultured Nitrospiraceae bacterium | reverse complement strand
TTTTTTGTGACAACTGCAGCACAGGCCGCTTTTCCTGTCTGACATCCACAATAGCTTTTCTCCACTATTTCCTTTGTTATGGACATCATGACATGTAGTACATTCCATTCTCCCGTTTGAAAGCAGTTCTTCTACCGGATGACCGCCCAGAGTCGCAGCGGGGTCGATTTCATCATCAATGACCGCCGCATATACAAACCCGATGGGGTGATGATTGCTGAGAACCCCGTTTTGACCGACCTTATAGGAATCACTTATGTACACATTGCCGGTAAGTGATCCATAACGGTTTACCGCCGTCGTACCGTCATGGCAGCCCAGGCAGAACTTGGATACTGGTCCGGGGCCCCGCGAAACATCCCCACTCAGCCGATGACTTTGATTGTTGGGCTTCGTGGACCCATCGCTGTAAGGGGTGAAACTAACGACAGTGGAAGGGGCGTGGTTCCAGTCGGGACTATCGGCCTTGCCGGAAGGAGCTCCTGCCTCATAAGGTATATGACAGAATATGCATGTGTTTGTCTCTCCCTCAGGATTGTAGTGATTCGATAGATTGTAGCCCGACTGCGCACTAAGGTCATGAGGAGAATTCTTAATACCGGTCCCCGGCGTATAAGGCCGACTATACCCCAGACCCACGTCGGGTCTTGTCGTTCTGTTCAGCCCGGGAGAAGTCCGTTTGCCTGCCGGGTGAAAAAAAAATGGATACCGCAGACAAGATAATAACAATTGAGAGAAGCGCAGCAAATGCCTTTGGTTTCCGCATATTCCCTCCAATCTCCAATAAAGACTTCAATTTCTGCCTCTATTTTACAATCGGTCATTATTGTCATAATCTTTAGTCCTTTTGGCATACCCAGTTAATCGCCGCTTCATTATTCTTAATACTGTTTGCCGTATCTGTAGAGTATAATTTGATCGGTTGCCGTGTACAACCGCATAATAAGAAATAATTTTGGCCCCGGAAGAGTTTTCTCTTCCTTTCACTTGTCTTAATAGCATTTATGGGCTGTGAAACGACGCGGTATGTCAGAATTGTGGAACTCGATGAAGACCCCGTCTCTTACCTCAGAATTGCAGAGATTCTTTACACAATTGTTGCTTGAAATGGACGTGATTGACAAAGAAAAATACGGTTTTTTTGTTTCGGATGATGATGAAGTGAATGCGTTTGCTCTTTCCCATTACAAAATCGTCGTCAACAGGGGGCTCCTGCACGCCCTTGACGATAGGGAATTAACCTCGTTCTCGCACATGAAATCGCGCATATCTCGCTCAGGCATAATGAAAGAAAGGCCGCCATGGAACATTCAAAAGTTCCCGTATTCTCGGAGCTTAACAAAGTAGCCCCTGAGGCCGGCTTTCTGAGTTCGTTGATAAGACCATTGGCGATAAAGGAGTACTCGAAGGAGCAGGAAATCGAAGCCGATAAGATGAGGCGGTAAGAGCCCTAAGGCGCCTCGGTGTGTCTCCTAAAGAATATGTGGCCGTCCTTAAAAAACTCGCAGGAATACACCGAAAAAAACGGCCAAGATTCTGGGGGAGGCCTCATGGACGATCATCCGTCTACCGAATCAAGGAGAGAAATAAAAAACGCATTTCTCTCCTGATTGGCAAGCCTCCCGAAACCAAACCTCTACGCACTCGCTACGGGTGTGCGCAGTATGCTCAGCCCATCTGCTCCATCAGGTAGTTCTGTACCCCGACCTGTTTGATCTGGTCGAGATGGGCCTCGATCAAATCTATGTGGCCCTCTTCTTCATTAAGAATTGAAACAAGAAGGTCACGTGTGCCGTTGTCCCCAACCTCGGCCGCCAGGCGAATGCTCTCGTTATATCCCCGGATGGCTTGTTCCTCGGCAGTGTGGTCATATTCGTGCATCTTCGGCACTTCGGCGCCGATATACATCTTGTTCATCTTACTCACAGTCGGACGCCCCTCCAGGAAAAGGATGCGGGCGATAAGCTTCTCGGCGTGCTTCATCTCGTCGATGGCACGCTTCTCGATGGCCTTGTGCAGCTTTTCATACTTCCAGTTGTCGCACATCTCGGCATGGACCATATACTGGTTGATCGCGGTGAGTTCCTCTGCCAGGCGCGCGTTAAGGTGCTCGATGATCTTTTCATTCCCTTTCATACCATAACCTCCTCTTAAATTTGATGGGAAACCTTCAGCCGACCCGGTAAAGACATCGGCATTTATGCTGTGTTGTTAAAATTGTATCAGACTTCCGGCTGAGGTCAAGGGGGTCTCCCGCGAAAGGCATGACAACGACCGGCAGTTAACCGGCAATCTTCATTGGAATAGTAGTCTGTTTTCAGAGGAACTTCAGCCCGCCCCTGTAAAGTTCCTCCTCCTTCATAGACCATTTCACGATAGCGGTATGAAGCGTCCCCGGCTTATGTATATCGTCCCACTGCAGCACATTACCCGGCTGAATAGGGTAATCGATCATAATCTCGATGCCGCTTTCACAGGTATCGATTATGGTGCCGACGGAATAAACCCTCTGGAACCTCTGCCCCTGCATCGACAACACAGTAAAAAAAAGCGGAACGTGGTAGGGGACCCCTTCTTGCCCGTGCGTTTCCTCGTCTTTATCCATACACCACATTTCCCACTGTATTTACCCGAATTGTTTTTGCTAGGTATCCCCCGAGTGTACGACAATTTCGGATAATGTCAAGAGGGCCTGTTGGGCATTTGAATCTCCAATCTTTGAAGCAGGACCGTCAGTTCTTTTGGCGGCGCGGAAGCACAACATCAAGGGATCGAATTTCAAACAATAAGTCCGCAAATACTGATTCTGGACTCCAACGATTTCGGTAACGTGATCTGAGATATAATACTGCAAGTTTCTCAATAGCACAGCTGGACTGAAGTTTGAATTATAAGAAGTAATTCCCATGATATAATAATGCCGGTGGGCAAGGCGTCAAGGAAAAAGAAGGTTTCAATTAATGAAGCCCCGGGCAATCGGGGCAGACTTGAGAAAGAATCAACACCCTCCCGAGAGTCGCCATCAAAAGGCAGTCTGCAAAAGAAGACTTCAATAATTGCACTTATCCCGATTTTGATCTTGCTGCTTGTTTCCTTCGCCGCATATTTCAACGCCCTTTCCGGAGCTTTTGTATATGACGATAAAACACAGATAGTGGACAATCCCTGGATCAGGGATATAGGGAACATTCCGGAGATTTTTTCCAAGAGTGTCTCAAGTTACCAATCAAGGCGAGTCACTTCGAACTACTACAGGCCCCTGATGCACGTTGTGTATATGCTCAATTATCATATCTTCGGCCTGAAGCCCTGGGGTTTTCACCTGGTCAATATCCTCTTTCATTGCAGCGTATCAGTTCTTGTGTTTCTGATTATACGGCGATTCCTGCCTGAGCATGGGATCACATCGTCCTTGGTATATCTTTCACCTCCCTTCATCGCAGCTATGCTCTTTGCCTCACACCCTGTTCATACGGAGGCGGTAACCTGGATCGCTGGATTACCCGACGTATCCTTTACTTTTTTCTACCTCCTCTCTTTATATCTCTACATTTCGTTTCGGGACGGCGCCAAAAGATGCTATCTATTGTCGATTCTTTCATTTTCGGTGGCATTGCTGTTTAAAGAGCCTGCACTTACTCTTCCCGTCATACTGATCGTCTATGACTACCTGCTGAAGAAATCGGATGAGACTTTATTTGTACGTAGTAAGAGATATCTTCCCTATGTGGTGGTTTCAGGCATTTATCTTTTAGCGAGACATTATGCTCTCGGACGCTTTGCCCCGGTAGAATTCTATCCTGACCTGAGCACTTATGGATCCATCATTAATATCTTGCCGCTTTTCAGAGAGTATCTTACAAGCCTGCTTTGGCCGTTTAATTTGAATTTATGGCATACATTCCATCCTATCAGCTCTCTATTTGAGGCAAAGGGGATGATCTCCTTAGTGGTGACAGTCGTTTTTTTTGTTGCCGCAGTGTCAGCCTACAGAAAGAACAAAGTACTTTTCTTCGGTCTTCTTCTCTTAGTCATTCCTCTTCTGCCGGTATTTTACATAAAAGGAATAGGCTGGAAACCTTATGCCGAGAGATACCTTTACTTGCCCTCTGTTGGCTATGTCCTCCTTCCGGCGGTCTTTTTATCATGGACGAATGAGAAGCTGCCGCGTGCAGCTAAGAGCATATCGATAGTTTTTATAGTAATAGCGGGATCATATACCGTCGGGACCATAAACAGGAATAACGTCTGGAAGGATAGTTTTACCCTTTGGTCAGAAACTGCCAAGAAGTCACCCGACAGTGCAGTGGCTCATAGTGAGCTTGGTCTTGCATACTCATCTCAGGGCCAATTGGATAGAGCAATCGCAGAATTCCAAACAGCATTGCGGCTGAAGCCGGATTACGCAGAGGCTCATGATAATCTTGCTAAGGCATACGGATCTCAGGGCCAATTGGGTCGGTCAATTGCAGAATCTCAGGAAACGTTGCAGTTGAAGCCCCGCGATGCAGTGGCTCATAATAATCTTGGGGCTGCATACGGATCTCAAGGCCAATTTGACAGGGCAATTGCAGAATTCCAGGAATCATTGCGGCTGAAACCCGATTACCTGGAGGCTCATTATAATCTTGGTGCTGCATACCTATCTCAAGGCCGGTTGGACAGGGCAATTGCAGAATTCCAAACGGCCTTACGGCTGAAGCCAGACGACGCAGAGGTTCATTATAGTCTTGGTGCTGCATACCGATCCCAAGGCCAATTGGATAGGGCAATTGCGGAATTCCAAACAGTATTACGACTGAAGCCTGATGACGCAAAAGCACGCCGGCGTCTCAATGATATCGTCTCAAGACACACCAAGGTGCCTCAATGAACTTCTTAGTGGATGAACATCTCGCCGGCAGATTCTTTGATTTCGGTTGAACACCACGACCTATGCGCGGGCCAGGTTCCGAGAGACCGAACAGGTTACCCTGAAAAGACTTTTAGAGGTACACTATAAATAAGACGACAATGAAAATCATGGCATTTAATGGAAGTCCAAGAAAAAAACACAACACGGCAACACTATTGCAATATGCCCTTAAAGGAGCAGCCTCACGGGGAGCAGAAACAGAACTTATCCATCTGTATGACCTGACCTTTAAAGGATGCATAAGCTGTTTTGCCTGTAAGACCATAGGGGGTAAAAGTTATGGCAGGTGTGCGGTTCAGGATGACCTGACACCCGTATTCAGCAGAATTGAAGCATCTGATGCTATCATCCTGGGCTCCCCGATATACTATGGAACTGTATCGGGAGAGATGAAATCGTTCATGGAGCGTTTACTGTTTCCCTATACCGAATATACCGTTGCTTATTCCTCAGTATTCCCCAAGAGGATTAAGGCAGGGTTTATCTATACGATGAATGTCCCGGAGGAGTTGATGCAAGAAATTGGCTACCCTCAACAATTCAAACTTCACCAGGCGACACTACAGAGGATATTTGGGACTTCTGAATATATGTGCAGCACTGATACTTATCAGTTTGATGATTATTCAAAGTTTGTTTCAAGTCGTTTTGACCCTGAGAAGAAACTACAGAGGCATAAGGAAATATTCCCGCAGGATTGTGAGAAAGCCTTTCTAATGGGGGCAAGGTTTGCAGAAGAAGGTGAGTAACATTTTTAACGATTATTAGAACAATTTTAGGACAGCAAAACAAAAGGGATTTCAAGGCTCCGTAACTCCTTGAAATCCCTGCATTTACTGGTGAGCCGTGCAGGATTCGAACCTGCGACCCGCTGATTAAGAGTCAGCTGCTCTACCAACTGAGCTAACGGCCCATGGAAACTCTCGAAGAGCGACAGTGAATAGTAAAGCAAAATTCGCTAGGTTAAATCAATCGTTCTTGACCAGTCGCCCAAAAATAAATGCGATACCCCCACAAAACCAAGGTGGCGCGCCTGAGAGGATTCGAACCTCCGACCCTCAGCTCCGGAGGCTGATGCTCTATCCAACTGAGCTACAGGCGCATTATTGGGGTGGGCGAGGGGACTCGAACCCCCAACAACTGGAGCCACAGTCCAGTGCTCTAACCGTTGAACTACGCCCACCATCGGAAACCGCACTCCGAAAAGAAATCAGCAAATAGTATAAAACAAAAAGACGGAAAAATTCCCTTTGTGCAAAGAGGCATTCGCTGTACAATTCACAAAATAGGAAATATTCTGGCGCGCCTGGCAAGACTCGAACTTGCGACCTACTGCTTAGAAGGCAGTTGCTCTATCCAGTTGAGCTACAGGCGCGTACGCATATATTACCATTATGTAGGGAAAGATGATTATAAGAGGTTCTCTGAAATGGTGTCAAGAATGCATTGACTGGGGCCGGTATTTTTTGTTTTACTATCGGAGCAGTTGGAATCTCAGCACGGATGGGCGGTTAGCTCAGTTGGGAGAGCGCCACGTTCGCAACGTGGAAGTCGAGGGTTCGAATCCCTTACCGTCCACCATCCCTTTGCCCGCCGTCCCGGTGCCGGTGATACATTGTCCTGAACGCACTGTCCTTTACCGTCCCCGGCATTTTTCCATTAGCTTCGAAAAAATTGGTCGGTTTCTATAAATCGAAGGGGAAAGGTCCTTCATTCAACGACGGGCATCGCGGGTCTTTCGGTCTGTCGGGATTACTTACTAATCCAAAGTTTATATTGACAGAAGGGTCGTTGACGGCCTAAAATTTTCGTACGTGGAGCAGGCAGATGGAATCATAGATGGGGACTCGGGTTTCAATGAAGGAAGCAGAAAAAGCTTACTATTACGCTCACTTTTCAATGGATATGATGGGTATTTTACCCGAAGAAAAATTTAACAATACGAAAAGTCCTCACGTCTTTTCGGAAAGAGGGGAAACAAAATGAAGTTTCTTAAATATTGTGTCCTTATCTGCACCAGTTTTATATTTATATCCGGTGCCTTTGCTGCCGAGAAACCGAGACTCGGGGTCCTGAGATTCACCAACGACACAAATGCCGGGTGGTGGAAGGCGAGCGTGGGGAGGGACCTGCAGGACATGCTTATTTCAGAACTGGCCAGCACCAAAGCCTTTCATGTTCTCGAAAGAAAAGAGATCGACGCGGTATTGAGCGAGCAGGATTTAGGAGCTTCCGGCAGGGTCAGTAAGGCGACCAGGGCAAAGATGGGGAAGCTTAAAGGCGCAAAGTACCTCGTAGCGGCGACTGTCTCTGCCTATGAAGAAAATACGAGCGGTTCGGGCGGCGGCATCGGGATTGCCGGATTTTCGATAGGGGGGAAAAAGGAAAAGGCCTACATGGCAGTAGATCTGAAGGTGATAGACACGACTACGGGCGAGATCGCCGATTCGCGCACGGTTGAAGCTTCATCGGCCTCGGGCGGTCTTAGTTTTGGCGGCCATGTCGGCATATTTTCCGGAGGCCTTTCTCAGTATGCAAAGACCCCTACCGGTAAGGCAATCAGGGCCTGCATCATAGAGATCGCGGACTATCTGCAGTGCTCTCTCGTAAAGGGGAAAGACGACAGTTGCATGGATGAATATGCTGCGAAGGAGTCAAAAAGAAGAGAGAATACGAAAAAGTCGATAGACCTCGAATAAGCCGGGCCAAGAAGTATAACGTCAATTCAGACCCAAAAAAAACAGAAAAGGGCGGGACCACATCCCGCCCTTTTCTGTTTTTTTCTTTGTCCCATACGGCATCCATGAGATAGCCAGTTTACCCGCTTACTCTTCCCCTCCCCTTACCTTTTTATAAAACTCGCATTTCTTGCAGTTTTCATATTTTTGGGCGAAGGTGCCCTGTACCTTGCCCTCACAGAATGTGCCGGCCACCGCCCAGCACACCCGCCCGAAATTAGGGTATGATGGGCATTTCAGCGAGGCGTCCTTGTCCCGGCCGCATTTCATATATTCCCAGCACTTTACCTCCAGAGATTCTTCATCGCTTTGGAACGGGAAATACAGAGTGAATGCCGAACCGCCGCCCGCGACATTTTCCGCCTTGATAAAGCCTCCGTGTTCTTCCATGATCTTTCGTGTAATCGAGAGCCCCAGTCCGGTACCGTGGACAGACGTCTTCGCAGAAAAAAAAGGCTCGAAGATAAGGGGGAGGTCCTCGGGAGCTATCCCGGGCCCGTTATCCGAAACCCTCAGGAACATATACGTAACGTCGTGAAGTTCTTCCCTGCCGGCTGATACGGTCAGGGCGCCGCCCTCGGGCATGGCGTCGACAGCGTTATTTATCAGGTTCCGAAGGGCCTGTTTTATCTGGTCCTTGTCTATCAGTACCGGGAGAATGCCCTCTTCCGTTTTTACCTCAACCCTTATGGACTGTTCGGCGAACAGGCCTTCGTATATCTTGAGCGCATCCTGCACAACCTCCTTCAGGTCATTTTTTTCCGGATGGCTTCTTGCGTCCCTCGAAAAGGTGAGGACGTCCCTCAGTACCTTTTCTAGTCTGTCCACCTCGACAAGCATGATCTCGGCATATTCCCTTTCCTTTGCGCCTGTGGCGACCTTGTGCAACCTCCGCGCAAAACCGCCCACGGCGGTAAGGGGATTACGTATTTCATGGGCAACGTCGGCGGTCAGCCTGCCAAGCGAAGCGAGTTTCTCGGCCTGAATAAGCTTGTCCTGTGACTTCTTCAGTTCATCGGTTTTTTTTGCGATCCCGTCTTCAAGGGCCGTTGTCCAGTTCTCCATCCTGTCCCTCGCAACCGCAAGGTCTTTTGCCATGACGTTGAAGGTTGCGGCAAGCTGCCCCATCTCGTCACCGGAATCTACCGAAACCGTCCTGCCCAAGGTCGCCCTCTGAGACTTTACGCATCGCCTTTACGATCAGCGAAACAGGGCTCAACACAAACCTGTTAAGTATGATGGAGAGCACCAGGGCGCTCACCACCATAAAGGCAGCGGCAAAGAGTGTGATAGCCAGGGTCTGCCTGCGGATCGTATTGTCGACGCCAACAGAGCGAAAAGTCCGTCTGCAAGATTCCCAGTACCCTTTGCCCGGGAGGATGGACATGACACGCCGCAGCAGAACATGAGGGGCCGTTGTATATAGGCTCGATGAACGTCAGGACCCTGTGTCCTTCTCTTTTCACTGATCGACGACTGCCCGCCCTGGCTGAGCGTCTCGGAGGGGTTAGCCCGAATCTCTGTGGCAGCCGGCACATGCCGCCTCCTTCATGTCGGTACTCCCGCCTATCTCCCCCGGTCTTGAAGAATAGGATATCCTGCCCTCTCCGTCGAATATCCTTATGTGCTCTATCTCCTTTTTCGAACTTATCTCCTCAATTGTCTGCTGTATCGCTTCCCGGTGGAACGTAAGCATGCTGAAGCGTGTGCTCTTTCGCACAAGGTCCGAGTAGGCCGCCGCATCTTCTATCGCATCCTTCTATCAGGTTTTCCTTGGTGCTGCTGATAAGAAGGTACCAGGAAAATCCGCCCCCGATAAGGATCAGTGCGGCGATCGAAAAAATAAGTTTTACTGCCAGAGATTTCCCGATGCGGTGCAGAGGATGATCGATCTTATTCACGACTTCCATGCCTACTTGATTTTATATTACCTTAATTGCCTCCCAAATATCCGGGGACGCGTCTTTTCAACGGGGATACCCGCCTGCCGCCGGGACGGCCGGGGCCGTTTTTCTGATAGAACAAGGGCCGTTTTGATATAATGAGACATGGGCGTGGGAACCAATTCGAAAGCCGACTATATCTTTGACGCCTTCGACTGCCTTAATCTCCCTGTTTTGGCCGTGAATGAGCAGATGGTCATCGTCTCTTCCAATCTGACCGCGTGTAACGTCTTTCAGTACTCCCCCGGCGACATGACCGGCCGCGATATTGCCGAACTCTTCTCCCTCGACAGCGCCGGGACGGCGCCTAATCCCCGGAGAAGCGAAGGGGCCTTCTGCTTTGATAAGACAAGGGAAGACGGCGCTTCATTCGAGGCGGTATGCCGGAAAAAAAACAGCGATACCTTTGCGGCGCTGGTTTCCCTGATACCACAGCAGACCGGCGGTATACGGCTGGCGGTCGTCCGGGACATATCGGACCAAAAAAGACTCAGACAGAGGGCCACACAGAGGACGAAGGAGCTTTCGATATTCAATACCTTTGCCGCGATCCTCGCGAGCCATGGAGACGCCGGCTCGATCATGCGGGAGACCATAGAGATGCTTCTTTCGACGATGGATGCCGACGCCGGCTGGATATACCTTATGGACGACGAGACAGGCGAACTCTCGCTGGCGGTGCAGCGCGGGCTCACCCCGGAATTTGAAGATGAAATAAGAAGGCTCAAGCCCGGAGAGTGTTTTACCGGCAAGGTCCTTGCCTCCGGCAGGCCCCTTCTCGTCAAAAAGGCTTCGGACGATCCACGGGTGTCCCACAGGGACCCGGGGACCGAGAGCATGGCAGGCGTACCCATATCCTCGCGAGGGACCATCCTGGGGGTCCTTGGCATTGCGAGCAGGGAGATCTCTTTTTTCACGGCAATGGACATCCAGCTTCTGTCGACGATAGGGAGTCAGCTTGGGGTCGCGATAGAAAATACAAAGCTGATCGGTCAGCTCCAGGAAAAGATGAAGCAGATCGAACTCATCAGCGAGCTAAGCGGGATCGTCAACTCCAGCCTCAGTATCGGGACCGTATTTCGGATCATGGTGTCTGAGATAAGGAAACTGATCGGCTACAGCAGGGCAAGCCTCCTGCTTTTTAACGAAAAGGAGAACAACCTTATTATCTTCGCCCTGGACACCGAGATGAAGACCACTATGAAAAAGGGCGTGAAAGCCCCGCTAAAGGGCACCAGCGCAGGATGGGTCGCAATGAACAACAGGCCGTGGGTCAATCACGATCTGGGAGGCCTGTCTTTTCCCCTGGACAAAAAACTCTACGACGAAGGCATACGTTCGACGATCAGCATACCGCTTTCCCATGACAAGATACTCGGTGTCTTCAACCTCGACAGCACCGAGCCGAATTATTATTCCGAAAAAGACCTCCAGATACTTCTTCCGGCAGCCAAACATATATCGGTCGCCCTCGAAAACGCCCTCCTCTTCGAAGAGATATCCAGGGAAAAAAAAGAGTGGGAAAGGACCTTCGACGCGATAACCGACATGGTCTGGATAGAAGACGGCAGACAGAGGGTCATTCGCGCCAACCAGACCCTGCTGGCAAAGACGGGGTTTTCGTCTGTAGACCTGGCCGGGGTGCAGTGCTGGGACATCCTTGACAGGATCGGCATAACCACGGAAGGGTGCCTATGCTCCGACACGATGTCCCATAAGAGGCCGTCGTTCAGGGAACTAAAGGGCCAGGCCGCAAGTATCTTCCATTCCTGGGCCTATCCTCTTATCGACGAGGAAGGCGATCTCTACGCAATAGTCCACTATCTAAAGGATGTCACAGACCAAAAGAGACTGGAACAGCAGCTCATCCGCTCAGACCGGCTCGCATCTTTGGGCACCCTTGTTGCAGGCATCGCCCACGAAATAAACAATCCCTTGGGCATCATCGCAGGATACTCCGAGGCCCTCATAGACAGGGCCGGGGACAGGAGCCTTCTTGACAATAAAGAGTTCGAGGACTTCCCCGAGTACCTCACGACGATACATAACGAGATCTTCAGGTGCAAGGAGATTCTTGGCAGCCTCCTCGATTTTGCAAGGCCTTCCTGCGGCACATTCAGGGAGATCGACATCAACGTGCTCATCAAAGAGGTCATACTCTTGATCAACCATAAGGCCAAACGTCTGGAACACCACATCGAGCTGAGGCTCAACAGGGAGCTGCCGAAGATATACGCCGACCCCGGCAGCTTGAGACAGCTTTTCATGAATATTATCATTAATTCGCTCTATTTTACCCCTGAAAGGGGAAGCATCACCATCAGGACCGAAAGCGACGGAGATGCCGGAAACAATCCCGGCAAAGACAGGATAAAGGTTTCAGTGTCCGACACCGGCAAAGGGATATTGCCGGACCTGATCGATAAGGTTTTCGATCCTTTCTTTACGACAAAGCCGGTAGGAGAAGGTACCGGCCTCGGCCTCGCAATATGTCATAAGATCGTCGAGGAGCATGGAGGCGACATAGATGTAGAAAGTGAAGAGGGAAAGGGGACGACATTCATCATCAGGCTGCCCGCGCATGCAAGAGACAATACGAGTACTTGTAGTTGACGACGAAGAGCCCCTGAGGAGGCTTCTTAAGAAAGAGCTTGCAAGGAAAGGGTTCTCCGTAGAGGTCGCACCCGATGGGAAGGCCGCCCTGGAAATCCTGAAAGAACGCACCTTCGACATCCTCCTCCTGGACATCATCATGCCCGGCATCGACGGCATTTCGTTAATGAAAAAACTCCGGACAGACCCCGCCTCGCCCGCCATCATCGTCCTGACCGGTCGGGCGACAGTAGAGACGGCAGTCGAGGCCATGAAGCACGGGGCCTATGATTACCTTACGAAGCCCTACAAACTGGACGAGCTTGTAATCATTATTCACAGGGCCTACGAATATGGAAGACTGAGTATAAAGAGCCGTCTCCTGCAGCAAGAGCTTGTCAGGAAAGAGACGCCGCCCGAGTTCATATGCGCCAGCAGGCAGATGAAAGACATCCTCGCGCTGATGAGAAAGATCGCCCCTACCGACTCGCCGGTCTTCATTCAGGGAGAAAGCGGCACCGGCAAGGAACTTGTCGCCAATACTCTATGGCAATACAGCAAACGGGGCGAATTCCCTTTCATCGCCCTGAACTGTGCTGCGCTTTCGGAAAACCTCATTGAGTCCGAGATATTCGGCCATGAAAAAGGCGCCTTCACAAACGCCTATCAGACAAAGCACGGGATTGTCGAAGTGGCCGATAAGGGCACTCTCTTTCTTGATGAAATAGGAGAAATGCCTCTTGGGCCCCAGGCGAAACTTCTGCGGTTCCTCGATTCGGGGGAATTCAGGAGGGTGGGGAGCAACAAGACACTCAGGGTCGACGTCAGGCTTATCGCCGCAACGAACAAGGAGTTGATCGAACTTGTGAGAAAAGGCGGCTTCAGGGAGGACTTGTATTACCGGCTGAACGTGATTAACATTACTATCCCTCCCCTTAGGGAACGGACTGACGATATCCCGGGACTCGCAGCCAACTTCCTCATGAAGTATAGCCGGAAGATGTCGAAACAGATAGAGGGCTTTACACCCGGCGCTATGGAGACCCTCACCAGATACCCATGGCCCGGAAATGTAAGGGAGCTCGAAAACGTCGTCGAACGCGCCGTCATCCTCTGCGACGCTGAAAAGATAGATAATGAGGACCTCTCTATCTCCGTGCAGCCGCATAGGGAATTGAGCGCAAACCCGTCACTGGAAGAAATAGAAAAAGACTACATCCTGAGGGTACTTAAGGAGGCAAACGGCAACCAGTCCAAGGCAAGCCAGACCCTCGGCATCGACAGAAAGACGCTCTATCTGAAGCTCAAAAAATACGGTATCGATTGATAATAATGCGGAGTGGTCGTCTTTAGACGGCTTTCAGCCGGGCCAACGCCTCCCCGGCCATCTTTGACACCAGTTGATGTGAATCGGCGACGGCACGCTCGATCGCTTTTTCTGCGGCCGCCCCCCCGATCTGCCCCAGACTGCGGACAGCGTTCTTGCGCACAATATACGAAGGGTCTTCAAGCGCACGTGACAGGCGGCCGACCGCTTCTTTGGAACCGATCATCCCGAGTGCCTTTGCAGCGCTCTTCCTCGCCCACTCCTCCGCGTCGCTCAGAAGGGCCGCCAGATGGGGGACCGCTTCTCTTGCGCGAAGTTCCCCCAGCGCAAAGGCGGCGTTGTTACGTACCCCCACATTATTGTCGCCAAGCGCCGCAATAAGCGGCCCTATCGCCTCATTGTTGCCGAGTTTGCCAAGAGCAGCCGCTGCCTTCGCTCTGGTAAGTCCGGCGCCATTTTTGAGGTCATCTATCAGCTTTTCAAGTGACATTCTCCCCTCCCGTATCGTCATCCCGCAGATGTGTATTTTTATCATTTTCCCTCTTTCTCCCGCGTCAAGTCAATGTTCCGATTGTCCGGAAAGTATTGCAATGAGATCGAAGAGCGATATTGCAAGTATTGCAATGAGCATCGAAGAAGCGATATTATTGTATGGGAAATATTTTTCCAAGGAGGAGTACCATGGATCTGCATGAAGAAATCAGAAAGGTCGCATACGAACTGTATGAAAAAAACGGCTGCAGAGGGAGGCCGTGAACTTGAAAATTGGCTCGAGGCCGAAAGAATCGTCATGGCCCGCCGCGCTCAGCAGGAAAAGGGTGGAAAGGTCAAGACACCCGCTGCCGCTCACCAGGCAAAAAAGACGCCTGTAAGGGCAAAAGCAAGTAAGGCCGCAGCTCAACACAAGGAACCGGTGGCCGCTGGGGCCCGGGAACCCCGGGTGAAAAAGACAGCGGCAAAGAAACCGGTAAGGCCCGCCAAGTAGGCCGGTCGGCAAATACTCCTGTGGCAATCGAATGAAAAAATAGCGTTATCGTATTCCGGGGAGAGCACTCATGAAAAAAACAGATGAACATGATTTGAAAGAAATCGTTGCGAAGAGAATCGATCTCTTCGGGAAAAAACCGGAGACTGCCATCTACTCACCCAGGGTATCGTCACGTCACGTAAAAGGCCTCTACACGGAAACGAAGGTGCGGAACCATCTGGTCAAGGCGGATTATCCCGTGCCCGCCGGCGGCGACAACCAGGCCCCAAACCCGGTTGAACTTCTTCTGGCCTCATTTGCAGCATGCATCGAGAGTGCGTTCTATGAATTTGCCCTTTATGAGGGCCTTACCGTAAATTCAATTTCAGCCGAGATAGAGGGGGCACTTGATCTGAGGGGCCTTTTCATGGTCGATGGCGTTCAAGCGGGCTTTAAGGGCCTTACCTACCACTTCACGATCGAATCCCCCGATGACGAGGACAAGGTCAGGGAACTTGCCGAAAGGGTAATAGCACACTGCCCCGTGGTGGACAGCCTGGTAAAGCCGACCCCGGTAGCGGGGACTATCGATATTAGGAAATCATAACTCCCCTTAACCCCCTCTTATCTTAAGAGGGGGAAAGGCGCCATGCCTGCCGGCAGGAAGCCTGGGGGCGTTATCTTAACTTCCTGAATGTGAGTAATTATTCCCCATAACATTGGGGCATTTTTCTACTCAATCTGCAGCTCCGAAGCCCTTAGGGGCCCGCGAGGCCATGAAATCATGCACTTTTTCCCATGGCATCTTACTTGCTTTCTTCACCTACACTTATGACAGAAACGCTGCTCTGTTCGAATAACCCGATTCTCCTTAAAAGCCTTTATGCAATTCTGAGGGATGAAGGCTGCTGCGTCGACACTGCAGACCATCCTTCCATTGCGGTGCAGATGTCGCTTAAAAAAAAATATGCCTCTCTCGTCATCGACTCGGAACCGTTCGGCCTCCCGGTCCAGGACGCGATAAAGATAATCAAGACCATACTGCCGGAGATAGTCGTAATATTCGTCGGATATGATACGTTTGAGACAGATGTCCTGAGCGTCGAAGCACCCATTGATCTCGAACAGTTTAAGAGGACGGTCCATTGTCTGAGCAGAATGCACAGCATACATTAAATTCATGAGAAGGGGGAAGTGATGGAACCAAGAGACATAATACGCAAGGCCTTTGAAGGGGGAAAACCAGAGCGGGTCCCGGTGACACTCTTCGGCGGCGGTATGTGGAGCATCAAGGACTACGGGTCGACATTTGAGGAGTTGGGCAAGGATGCGGCCAAGATGGCCGACATGTGCATCACGGAGGCGGAGAGGATCAGAAGCGATGTAATCTATGTGGGTTCGGGATACAACAACTTCCACGCATCTGCCCTCGGCACCGCCTTCGGCGCAGGGATAAAATACCGTGAGATAGGCGCGCCGGACCTCACCCTGCACTTCGTCAAGTCCGAAGAGGATATCGACAAGCTCAGCCTCGACGATGTTCATAAGGACCCTGTCGTCAAAAACGTCATGGAGGCCACGCGGCTCGTCCATCAGAAAATAGGGAAAAAATATCTGGTCACCATGACCTGTTGGGGCCCCTTCACCCTCGCTGCCAGGTTTGTAGGGGAAGAGGACTTCATGAAGTTCACATTCAAAAAACCGGCGTTCGTCGAGAAGATGGTGAATTTCTGCGCAGACCTGCTCATCCGCCTTTATGAACCGCTCGTTGCCGAAGGCTCACTCGAGTGTCTGAGCATAGCCGACCCCACCGCATCAGGGGACCTCATTAACCCCAAACAGATGGCCAAGTTCGCAGTCCCGCCGCTTAAGAAGATGAGTGACTGGGCAAAATCGAAGAACGTACATACCATCCTTCATATATGCGGCAACACAGGCGACCGGCTCGATCAATTTATCGATACGGGCTGCAGCGTCATCTTCTTCGACCAGAAGGTGGATATCGCCAGGGCCAAAGAGGTCCTCTTCGGCAAGATGTGTTTCGGGGGAAATGTCGCCCCGGTTCATGTGCTTCTGAACAAGACCGCGTCCGAGGTCGAGGCCGCCTGCAAGGAAGTGATCGGGATTGCGGGGAAAGACGGCGGGTACGTGCTCGTACCGGGCTGCGACATCCCGCCGACCATACCATATGAAAACCTGAAGGCGTTCCACGACGCCGCATTTAACTGGAAGTACTAAGGAATCACCGCGTCTTTGCGAAGGGAGGTGAGGTGCTTTTCACGCCGAGGCAAGGCATATAAACCCGTTAAAAAGGGGAGGCAAGAGTGGGATTGTTTGATTTTATCAAGCAACTTCTGGCCCTAGGGCCGGAAAAAAATGTTAGGGAGGAGACAAAGATGGCAGATCAGAAGAAGATGACCACAGAAGAAGTCAACGAGTACATGAAGAAACAGTGCGGTTTCGTACCGAGGATGTTCCAGATCATCAACACAGTCACCCCTGAGCCGGGGAGGACCTTTGCAGACTTTTATGCCAGCATCTTCGGTGACGGCGCGCTGTCCCGTAAGGTAAAGGAACTGATGTTCATGTCGGGCGGTGTTGGATACTGCTCGCCGCGCTGCATCATCCACGTGATCCCCGCAATAAACGCAGGCGCAACCACGGGTGAGATCTTTGAGGCCGCATCGGTCGGCATGATCCTCGCCGGCTTCGTCCCCGGCGGTCCGGGTATTCCCTATGCATTTGAATACGCCCTCAAGTGCCTCGACATCGAGGCGAAATACAGAAAGGGCGAAAAGTGGGAGTACTTGCCCCAGCCGAAGTTCGACCACGGAGTATTTTAGAGAATCCTTAAGGTCGGTGTCGGTGGTGTGTGCCGGTAAGAACAGAATGGAAACTGAAAATATTTATTACGCCTTCATGACTGACACCCCCACCGACACCGACACTAAAAAAAGCCATTTTATCATAATAATTCCCTGAAAAGGAGAGCAGATGTTCAGATTTCAGAAGGAGCAGAAGGTTTTTGAATTAAATGGCATAAAGGTCGGCGGCCAGCCGGGCGAAAATCCTCCGCTGATGATCTCCTCGATGTTCCATAACAAGGACAAGATCGTCCAGGACCGAAAGGGAAACTTCGATCGGGAGCGGGCAGTAGAGATCATACGGAAACAAGAGGAACTCACCAAAGTGACCGGCGTTCCCGGCATGGTCGCGATGGTCGCCAATTCTCCGGAAGAGGCCAAGATCTATATAGACTTTTTCCTCGATACGACGGACATGCCTTTTGGCATCGATATGTGGGTGGCTGAACAGAGGGCGAAGGCCACCGAATATGTGGCTAAGCTGGGGGTGCAGCACAAATTTCTGTATAACAGCATTACCCCCTGGGACAAAGACATAAAAGGCCAGATCCAGAGGCTGAAGGACCTCGGGATCAGGCATGTAGTGATACAGGCGTTTGACGATCAGGACCAGACACCGGCCGGAAGGGTGAAATCCCTGGAGTCGATCCTGGCCCAGGGCGCAGACGGCTTTTCCACGATTATCGTAGACACCTCGGTCATGAACCTGCCGTCTACGTCATTTTCGCTCGTCGCCAACAGGATGATAAAGGAAAAACACGGGCTCCCCTGTGGCGGGGCATACTCAAACGGGACGCATATGTGGAAGGAGATAAAGCAGACGTGGGGTCTGGAGGGCTTTAAGGCGATGGACGCCGTGGTACAGGGCATGTCCTCGGCCCTTTGGTCGGACTTTAACTTCTGCGGTCCCGCCGTTACCGCGCCGAGGGTTTTCCCCGCGGTCGCAAGCGCGCACATGCTTCTTTCGACGCTCGTCTTCGATGAGACCGGCGTCATCTTCGACAACCCCGAACTGCCGCTGAGGAAATATTTCGGCGACTTCATCACCAAGATCCAGGAGGGCGGCGCAAGGAAAAAAGGGAAATCAGGGAATTAAAGATACAAGATACTGAAAGGAGAATTACCGTTCATGAATTCACGAGAGAGAGTCTTGAAGCTGTTTAAGAGGGAGGCGATCGACAGGGTGCCTTGCTTTAGCGGCATGGGCAACATAACCGAAACCGGCATCACCAAACTGGGCTACCGTTTTGCGGGTATCCACCTGGACGCCAAACAGATGGCGGAGACCGCAGCCTCGACCTTTAAACTTTTTGGCTACGAGTGCGGGGTCGTGCCTGTAGACCTCTGTGTCGAGGCAGAGGCGATGGGCTGTGAGATCAATGTCTATCCTCATGCGGAAGGCATACTCTACCCGACCATTAAGAAAAAACTGATCCACAACGAGGACGAGATGAACATCTCGCTGCCGGCGGACCTCGGCTCCCGGGGCAGGGTCCCCCTGTTAAGAGAGGCGATAAGACTGCTGAAGGCCGATATCGGCAACGACGTTGCAGTAGGCTCGTATGTCCTCGGGCCGTTCACCCTCGCCGGCCAGATAATGGAGTTGAACGACCTGTTGAAGCTCTCGTTCAAGAAGGCCGACAAGGTGGCTAAACTGCTTGACGTTGCGGCGGACGCCATTATCATCGTCGCAAAAGAGTATGAGAAGGCGGGCGCCGACTATATCACCGTCAGAGAGATGGGTGCCACAAGCGACGTTCTGAGCCCCCGGGTTTTCAAAAACCTTATCATGCCCCCGCTTCAAAAGGTGTTCAAGGCGGTATCGGTCCACTCCGTGCTCCATATTTGCGGAAAGACGAACGATATCGTCACCACCATGATGGAGGCCGGGCCTACCGCAATCAGCGTCGAGCAGAAGAACGACGTTTCAGAGTCGAGGAAGAAATTGGGAAGCGATGCGCTCATCTTCGGCAACTTCGATCCGTATAACGTCCTCGTATCGGGCAGCGAAGAGCTCGTTCGCACCACGATGCGCAAGTGTATCGACGACGGCGTCAGCGCGGTCTGGCCGGGCTGCGACATCTGGCCGACAGTGCCGCCCCGGAACATGACCGCAATGATGGAAGAAATAAAAACGTATGGAGGTAAACAATAATGGCTGACGAAGCACGGAAAAAAGAGATCTACGAGAAACTGAGAAACGGCGTTATCCAGTACGACGAGGACGCATGCAGAGAAGGCGCCAATGAAGCGGTGGCGGAGGGGCTCGACGCGAACGAGGCGATCTTCGACGGCCTCGTCTCCGGGATGGAAGAAGTCGGCAGGCTCTTTGAGGCCCAGGAATATTTCGTCCCGGAGATTTTGATGTGCGCCGATGCGCTTTACGCGGGACTTGAGATCCTCAAACCCCACTGCCAGCAGATGGACCTGGGGGTGAAGGGCTCCGTGGTTATCGGCACGGTCGAAGGAGACGTCCACGACATCGGCAAAAACCTTGTGAAGATGATGTTCGATGTCGCAGGGTTTACGGTCTACGACTTGGGCAGGGACGTGCCACTCGACAAATTCGTCGACGAACAGCTCAAGACCGATTCGGAACTCGTCTGTCTTTCTGCGATGATGACCACCTCGATGGTCGGCATGCCGAAGGTCATAGAGAAGATCAAGGAAAAGAACCCCGACTGCATGATCATGATCGGCGGGGCCCCGACATCCAAGGAACTCGCTGACAAATGGGGCGCCGACGGGTATGCCGAAGACGCCAGCAATGCACTCAAAGAAGCAATCAAGATGGTCGCGTTCCTGAAAAAACTCAGGGACGAAAAGATGAAGAAATAGGCAGCCGGTGAATGCTGACCCGCTGAAGCAGTTTCTGAAGTCCGAGGGCGCGACTCTCGTCGGAGTGGGCGATGTCACGGAGGCACTCTCAAAGGAGATCGTCCACCTCAGCAGAGGTGTTGCCATCGCGGTAAACCGGAGCCTCACCAGGGAAACCGTTGATCTGCTCATCCGCCTCCAGGCCCTGGCCGAGGGATGGCTTAAGGCAAACGGATACCGGAGCCTTTCTATCCCGCCGGACTCGGACCGGAAGATGGGCAAGATGATCTCGAAACTGTACAAGCTCTTCTGCCACAAGACCGCGGCGACCTGCTCCGGTCTTGGATGGATTGGGAAGAACGGTCTGATCATCAACGAGCGGTACGGGTCGAAGATGACCTGGGCAACGGTGCTGACCGATGCCCCGTTGGGCGCTGACCGGCCTTATGTAGCGTCGCAATGCGGCGAATGCGATCTCTGCGTAAAGCACTGTCCCTCGGGCGCAGTGAAAGGCCACCTCTGGACGCTCGGCAACCCCCTGAGGGAGATCGTCGCATACGATAAATGCAGGACACTGAAGTCGGGGAGGACCTCCCTTAAGGAAAAACCCAATTGCGGGTTCTGCGTGACCGTCTGTCCCTACTCGCGAAATGGAACAAAGAAATAATGTAATCAAGGAGGACAAATATATATGAGCCGTATGTTTAAGGTGATCTTCCAACCGGCAGGCCGGCGTGGAGAGATAGAGGAAGGGACAACGATCCTGAAGGCCGCACAGCGCCTCGGCGTCGACCTCGAGGCGCTCTGCGGAGACAAGAAGGTCTGCGGAAAATGCAAGGTCAGGATCGAGGAGGGCTACTTCGAAAAGGACAATCTCGAGTCCGGTATGAAGCATATCACGCCGCACGAGCCGACCCCTGATGAGCTGAAGCATATAAAGCCCGAAGACGGACCGGGCATCAGGCTCGCCTGCTCGTGCGAGATACATGGCGACCTCAAGGTCTTCGTCCCGGAGCGGTCGAGGGCCGGCAAACAGGTGGTGCGGAAGGCCGCAAAGGAAATTTCGATCGCACTTGATCCGGCGGTCAAGAAATATACCCTTACGTTCACCCCGCCTACGCTGCACGAGATGACCACGGGCGATTACGAACGGGTCGTCAAGGCCATGGAAGAAATCTACGGCATCAAGGACCTTACGTTCGACTTCGAGGTGCTCCTTCAGCTGCAGGATGCCCTGCGCACAGGGGAATGGACGATAACCGTAACGGTCTGGCAGGGCAGGGAGATAATCAAGGTCGAACCGGGGCATGTGGATGTCTGCTACGGCCTTGCCGTAGACATCGGCACCACTACCTGCGTAGGCTATCTCTGTGACCTTTCAACCGGAAAGGTGATCAACACGGAATCGATGATGAACCCGCAGGTCCCCTACGGCGAGGATGTCATGTCGAGGATTACTTATGCCATGACAAACCCTGAAGGACTAAAGACGATGCAGGATGCGATCATCACCGGACTAAACGAGATCATAGAAAAGGTGGTTGCGGAAGTGAGGAAGGACGGCCCTCATCCGGGCGTTGCGATCGACGACCTCACCATAGTCTTTAATACCGCGATGCACCATATATTCCTCGGGCTGAACCCGGTCTACATCGGACGTTCTCCCTTCATCCCCGCGGTGCAGCGCTCCATGGATATCAAGGCCCGCGACCTGGGACTGAAGATCAACCCCGGCGCATTCATACATGTCCTGCCGATAGAGGCGGGGTTTGTCGGCGCCGACAACGTGGGCGTGCTTATCGCCCAGGAACAGTATTTTCAGGACGACATGGTCCTCATTATAGACATCGGCACAAACGGCGAGCTTCTCCTGGGCAACAAGAACAGGGTCTGTTCCACCTCATGCGCAACAGGCCCTGCCTTTGAGGGCGCGCAGATAAAGTTCGGCATGCGTGCCGCTCCCGGGGCGATCGAGAAGGTCAAGATAGACCCCGTGACCAAGGAGCCCAGGTATAAAGTCATCGGCAAGGCAGACTGGCATACCCACGTAGAAGGGAAGATCAATGCAAAAGGCATCTGCGGCTCTGCGATCATAGATGTCATCGCGGAGATGTTCCTCGCAGGGGTCATCGATAAAACAGGAAAGTTCGTCATGGACCCCGGCACAAACAGGATCAGGAAAGATGCGGGAGGGAAGCCTGAGTACGTTCTTGCCTGGGCCGAGGAGACCTCCATAAACCAGGACATCACCGTCACCCAGGGCGACGTCCGGGCACTGCAGCTCGCCAAGGGTGCGCTTTACACCGGCGCAAAGCTGATGATGCAAAAGATGGGCGTCACTAAGCTCGACCGCGTCGAGCTTGCCGGGGCCTTCGGCAGTCATATCGACCGCGAGGCGTCGCTCATGCTCGGCATGTTCCCTGACGTGCCCATCGACAAGGTGGTGGTCGTCGGCAACGCAGCGGGCGACGGGGCACGGATGGCGCTTCTGAACAAAGCCAAACGGATCGAGGCTGACGAACGCGCCCGTTGGGTCGAGTTCGTCGAGATCGCCACCGAGCCTGCATTCGAGAAGGAGTTCATGCAGGCGATGCATATCCCTCACATGAAGGACAAGTTCCCGAACCTAAAGAAGATGCTTGAGGAACAAAAGTCGATTCTGGCCCCGGGCATAAAAGGATAAAAGTCAATGACCAAGGTCAGGGTAGATCCCGGGCAATGCGGCATGACGGTCAGTTATCGAGGTGATGAAAAAGGATAAGGAGTACTTGAACTACGGATCACCTCGGCCATGCGACATGGCCATGAAGCTTGCGGAAGAAATTCCCTACCCTTACGACTTGCGGACGCCTTCAGGAAGCTGCTCGAAAATCCCGTATACAAGAAGGGGGCGGCATGCATCAGGCATGTCGCCTGTCCCGTCCCCTGTGCCGTCTTAAAGGCGCTCGAAGTCGAGGCCGGACTCGGCGTCCCAAAGGACGTATCTATCGTCTTCATCCGTGATGAAAAGCGGCAGTCTCTCAAAACGGATAAAAAGCACGGGTGACCAAATTGGAAATACTCGGGATTGCGGGGTTCCGACGGCACTCTGACATACGTTATTATGAGATAATATAATCATAGAGAAATGGGAATACTTCTGTTCATAATCGCATATCTCGCTTATGCTGCCTTTTGGGTGCGGCTCAGCCTGCATACGCTCCTTTGGTTAAAGTCGGAGCGCCTCCTGCTGCCTCATCACCCTGCCCCCCAGGCAAAGCGGTTCCCGGCGTTCGGCACCGCGGCACTTGACCTGTTTTTTTTCAGAAGGCTTTTCGCATCCAATAAAGTCCTGTGGCTGGGCTCTTGGGCCTTTCATACCTCATTCTTCTTTGTCATCCTTCGTCATCTCAGATATTTTTTAAACCCCGTGCCCGACTGCATATGGTGCGTCCAGCCCTTCGGCGTGGCGGCCGGATATATACTCACGTTCTCATTGCCTTATGTGATGGTCGCACGGGCGGCGGCCAGGAAGAGATACGTCTCCTATCAGAACTATGTCATCCTGGGCCTCCTTTTTTCCATCGGTGCTACGGGACTTCTGATGAGGAATTTCTTCAGACCCGACCTCATAGACGTAAAGAGTTTTATAATGGGCATTGTCGCGTTAAGTCCCTCTCCGCTGCCGGGCAATTTTTTTTTCGTCGTCCACTTTTCTCTCGCCCTTCTTTTGATCCCGTATCTCCCCTTTCATATTTTTACCGCGCCGCTTGTCGTTATAGAGGCAAGCAGACGGCAACAGGGACTTGACATGGTGATGCATGGAAAATAATGAGGATAATGATATCCGGAAGGAAGCGCAGGGGGGAACTTTTACCTCGGGCCTGACTCCCCTGCAGCTCATCGAGATTGACGCCTGCACGCAGTGCGGAGAGTGCCTGAAGTACTGTCCTGTCCAGGACGTAACAGGGAACTCCCTTATCTCGCCCCCTGAGAAGATACGCATCTTCAGGGAATTCATAAAGGCCACGGAGGGGCTGAAGGCACGGTTGTTTGGCGCCAAGGAGATAGACCGGAAGCTCCTCGACGACTTCACAAAGGCCGTCTTCGAATGCACGACCTGCGGGGCCTGCGGCCAGCACTGCACCGTGGGCATCTTCACACAGCGGCTCTGGCCAATGCTCAGGAAGGAGATGGTGAGGCGGGGGCTGGGACCGGTCGGACCGCAGGCGGAACTGCCGAAGGCGATTGCACAGACAGGGAACCCGTACAATAAACCCGCGGGAGAGAGGTTTGCCCCCTGGTTTCCCCAACGGGTGAAGGTGTCGGAGAGGGCCGATATCGCCTACTATGCGGGATGCACCGGGGCGTACGAGGCGACGCCTATGGTCAAAGGCGACGTGCTCGTGCTCGGGGCAATCGGAGAGCCCTTCACGATGCTCCCGCCTGAGGAGGAGGTTTGCTGCGGTTTTCCCCTCTTCATCACCGGGCAGCACGACCTCCTTGAGGGCCTTGTCAAACGACTGGTGAACACATATAAAGACAGAGGGGTCAAGATGCTCGTCTGTTCATGCCCCTGCTGCGTCAATATCATGGCGAGGGACTGGCCGGGCTTCTACGGAGCTGAGCTGCCCTTTAAGATAAGACATATTACCCAGTTTGTAGAAGATGCGATGAGAAGGGGGAAGTTGGTAATCAAGAAAAAGCTGCATGAAAGATTGATCTACCACGACCCCTGCTATTTAAGCCGGGGCGTCGGGATCATGGAGGAGCCCAGGGCCATCCTCAGGGGCATCCCGGGGGCCGAACTTCTTGAGTTCTCAAAGAACCGGCTCGAATCGAGATGCTGCGGCGCAGGCGGGGCCGCAAGGAAGGTCTTTCATGAAAATGCGGCTTCGATGGGCAGACGCACCATAGACGAAGCGGCGGCCAAGGGCGCCGACAGACTAATACTGAGCTGTCCTGCATGTTATGCGAAAGTAAACGAGGCGATGCAGGGATACGACCGCCAGATCAGGATCACCGACATCATGGAGCTCCTTGCGGACGTCGTGGAAAGCGAGGGCGCATGAGTCATTTTCACATTCGATGCAGCAAGTGCGGCAAGGAACTGAAGGACACATACTGCGCCTTCTGCGAGCACTGCACAGATTCTCTTTTGACTACGCAATATTTAGTGCCTTTCAGGGACGACTGCGGCCGGGGCATCTGGAAGTTCAACTGGCTTCCCGTCCATACGCCGACGTTCGAGCAGCCCTGCACCGCCGTCTATCAGTCGCAGTGGCTTGCGCGCCACCTGGCGCTCGATCACCTCTACATCGCCTATAACGGCTTCTGGCCCGACCGGGGGGCGTTCCTGCAGACCTGTACCTTCAAGGAGTTCGAGGCGGCAGTCGTGCTCCAAAACGCACTGGAAAACGGGGTCAAGGGTCTGGTGGTTGCCTCAGCCGGAAATACTGCCCGCGCCTTCGCCCATCTTTCGGTGGTCGCGGGTTTCCCGGTGATTATCGTCGTGCCCATGATGTGCCTCATGGAGATGTGGTATCTTGAGAGCTCGTCGATGGTACCGACCTTTGCGGTCGGTGACGGCGACTATTCCGATGCCATCGACGTGGCACGCCGTATCTCGGCGATTGCGGACCTTCCGTTTGAAGGCGGGGTAAAGAACGTGGCCAAGAGAGACGGCCTCGGCGCCACAATGCTCGAGTCCGTCTCACGCATAGGGAGACTTCCTGACCATTATTTCCAGGCGGTGGGCAGCGGGACCGGAGGTATAGGCGTGTGGGAGATGTCCGAGCGCCTGCTTGGCGACGGCAAGTTCGGCGGCTCCCTCCCCCAGCTTCACCTTGCGCAGAACCTTCCTTTTGCGCCGATGATGAGGGCATGGGAGCGGCGAAGCAGGGGACTGGCCCAAGAGGACCTCAGACCGGAGCTGATAGCCCAGATATCGACACGCGTGCTCTCCACTCGGTATCCCGCCTATTCGGTGCAGGGGGGCGTCTTCGACGCCCTCACCGCCACAAAAGGCAGGATGTACGGCGTGACCAACCGCGAGGTCTTTGAGTCCATGGAACTCTTCAGCAACCTTGAGGGCGTGGACATAGTGGCGGCCTCCGCAGTGGCAGTGGGCGCCCTGGTGCAGGCAGTGAAGGCCAAGACTGTCCGGAAGGACGACGTGATACTTCTGAACATAACCGGCGGCGGCGAGATCATGCTCGGCAAGGAGAAAAAAACCTATAATGTGGAGCCGACCTTCGTCTCTAAGAAGGCCACTGACGCGGAGATAGAGGGGGCCTTATGCGAAACCCTGAAAAAGAGCTGCTGAGAATCCTCGCGGAGGCCGGGGTCAATTTCACGGCGTCCCTGCCATGCGAGAAGATCAAGGTCCTTCTCGAAATGGTGGGACGATCATCTTTCCATGTCCCTCTGACACGCGAAGAGGAAGGTGTCGGCATATGTGCGGGCGCCGCATTGTCCGGGAAAAGACCGGCGATGTTTATCCAGAGTTCGGGTATCGGAAATATGATCAACGCCCTGCTTTCCCTCACACAATTCTATGAGCTCCCTCTTGCGGTCTTCGTAAGCCAGCGCGGGATTTACAAAGAAAAAATAGCGGCCCAATTCCCGATGGGCAAGCTGCTCCCGGCGATCCTGGAGGGTGCGGGGATCGGTTTTTCTCTCATCGGTGCAGAGGGTGATTTCGGAACGATCGAAAAGAAGCTCGCGGGATCTTACCGGGACAACAAGGTCCACGCCTTTTTGATGAACCCGGCGATCTGGGAGAATTCGGAGGCCGCACGGGAATACGCAGGATGCGGACCGCTTCCCTCGCCGGGCTGTCAGGCCGGGCCCGGGAAGGACGCCGAAGGGTCGTCTTTGCGCAGGACAGGGATAAAACCATCCTACACCCGCTTTGAGATACTTACTCTGGCGGCGCCTTATCTCGAAGCAAAGGCGGTGGTATGCAACCTCGGATTTCCTTCAAAAGAGCTATATTCCGCCGGACATCGACCGTCCAATTTTTATATGCTCGGCAGCATGGGCATGACAACGCCCATAGGGCTGGGCGTGAGTTTGACGACGCCCAAAGAAGTCGTCGTCATCGACGGTGACGGGAGCCTGCTCATGAACCCCGGCACCCTTTCGACGGCGGCCCATTTCTCTCCGGCCAACCTTACGATCCTTGTGATCGATAACGGCTCGTACGGCTCGACAGGGGACCAGCCCACGCTCACCCGATCATGCGTAGACCTCGAGGCCGTCGCAAGGGGTTTCGGGATAAAAGATACCTGCAAGGTTTCGACGAAAGCAGAGCTCACCAAGGTGATGAAGAAACACGGCAGAGGATTGAGGTTCATCCATGCGCTTGCACTGCCGGGAAACAAAGACGTCCCGAATATACCGATAGACCACCTGGAGATAAAAAAACAGTTTCAGGAATTTCTGAAGACCTGACCCCGGCGGGCGCGACCAATAGTTACGTGCAGTTTCCGGGATCGAGCTGGCAGCTTTCTTCCCGCTTTCTCTCAGCAAGCCGGATCTCTTTTCTTTTGAGCGCCTCACGGTTGCGTCTCTTCTCTTCATCCGTTTCGAGAACAAGCGGCGGCACCCCGGTAGGCCTGCCTTCCTTATCAAGCGCGACAAAGGTGAGATAGGCGGAGGCAGTATGTCTGATCTCCCCGGTGAAGATGTTTTCGGCCTCGACCCTGACGCCCACTTCCATGGAAGTCCTGCCGACCATGTTCAAGCCGGCCTTAAAAAAAAGAAGGTCACCCACATACACCGCATGGTGAAAGTCAAGCCTGTCGATAGAGGCCGTTACAGTGTTGCACCGTGCGTGCCTGCTCGCCGCAACGGCCGCGGCAGTATCGATGAGCTTCATGATGACCCCGCCATGGACGTTACCAGCGGGATTGGCGTCCTGCGGTATCATCACCTGAGCGATAATGACGCTGCTTTCTCCTACTCTTTTTCCTTCAGCCACCGGCCTCCCTCACTTCTTAAGATTAAAGCCATATAACCCGGACCAATGATGAAAAGCCGGGACCTACTTCACCGCTACCAGCGCAAGTCCGAGCTTCTTTTCTGTCTCCTTGATCTGCGCGATCTCGTCGTCTTTAAGCGGGCTGACGTCGAGGTCCTTGCAGGAAAATGCGATGATGGTCTTACCGAGTTTTGTTTCGAGAGACTGGATAGCTGCGACTTTTTCTTTGTCCAGATTTGCAAAGGTACATACCATGGCCGCCTCCTTTTCCCACATCATATTTCGTAATTAAGAGGATGTCAACGTCTCCCTGCGTCTCCCTGCACCCTCGATCCGGTCGGATTGGCCCCTGAGCTTCTGAGGTAAGAACCCGGTCCCTAAAAACCATACTGCGGAACTGTAGTCATTGAGGTCCTTGACGGCAGGCAGGCTGGGGCGATGTGCCTATCAAACCTTTGTCATATCCCCTTTTCGGGGACTTGATTATTGCGCTGAAATGATTTAAAGTAAATTCCGCTGAGGTGTTTTACCTAGTTGTGCTGACTCACCTTTCATACAGGGGAATAGAGAAATCAGATGCAGGACAAGAGAAGATATAAGAGATTTTCAGTCGATATCCTGGGGATCAACGGCAAGATGATGTTCGCCAATGAAGTCGAGATCCACGATATAAGCCTGGGCGGGATTTCGCTCAAGGTAGACAAGCGGCTCAACATGGGCAGCGAGTATACGATCAAGATTGCAAAGAGCAGCGATAAGACCATCTCGTTAAAAGGTTCTGTCGTGTGGTCAAAGATAAGCGGCACGAGAAAAGGCTCAACGGGTGAAATAATCCCGATTTATTCCGCGGGCATGAAATTTGTCACTATGCCGGCCGACAAAATAAAGGAACTCACGACCTTCCTCGCAGGGCAAGAGAATTTTTCTCGCGAAAAGGTGCATGGCCCCAGCGGACTGCGGTGCAGCATGAGGTTCCTCGTAGCCCCTCCTCTTAAGAAAGCGCTTTTGGACATCCGCGAGAGTTACGCAGTCAAAAAACTCAGCCTCGGCGGCATGCTTATAGAGAGCGAAAGTCCGCTCGGAATCGATGACAGGATCCCCATGGAGATACTCCTCCCCGGAGATACGCAAATAAAATTTGTGGGAAGGACCGCCTCATGTATAAAGGTCCCGGAGGAGGGCTCTTCACGGTATGATATCGGCATAGAGTTTATCGAGATAGCGGAGGGCGACAAGAGGAAACTGCACGAATTCGTCCTCGTCCTCGAAAAAACCGGATAGGCCTGATATCCTGACATATTTGGACGAGGGCCTATGCATCTTTTTGTACAATACATGGAAGTTTTTTTTATATTGTCAATTTATTGACGGGTATAAGAGATCAGGATACTGCACGTAAAGATTCTTTCTGAGGCTAACAAAATCCTTAAGATACAGGCTCTTTAGAATTTCAGACCTCCTTACACCTGATCAAGACCATTGTTTCACTAATTAATGGCATACCACTTGCTTCGTGAAACTTAGAACAATTTTTATGGAAGAAGGCAAAAGAACAAGAAGGCGATTCACCGAGGACCCGGCAAGTCCCCCCCGAGGTGCGTCGGACGCCGCTGCAGCGGAAGAAGCCCCCAGGATTTTTCAAAAAAGCGATGAGACATACCGTATGCTCGTTGAATCTACGGATGATTCCATATATCTCGTCGACAGGAAATACAGGTATCTTTTCATGAACAACAAACATCAGTCACGGTTAGGCCTGCCGAGCGAACAAGTAATGGGGCAGTCATACGGCAAGTTCCATTCATCTGAGGAAACAAGATATTTTATCGAGAAGGTCAACGAGGTCCTCCTGACGGGAAAGTCCGTGCAGCACGTTCACAGGAGTCTTAGGGACGGGAGCTATTTTCTTCGCACGTTAAGTCCTGTCATGGGGCCCCGTCGGCGAATCACGGCGGTGACCGTGATCTCAAAGGACATAAGCGAACTTAAACTGACGGAAGAGAAACTTCTCAGTTTGTCCAATACCGATGAACTTACGGGCCTCTTCAACCGACGCGGTTTTTTTGCCCTCGCCGGACAGCAGCTAAAGATGGCAGTTCGAATGGAAAAAGGGATGTCGTTGCTTTCCGCCGATCTGGACGATTTAAAAAGGATCAACGATACATTCGGTCACCAGGAGGGGGACCGGGCACTTATCCGGACGGCAGAAATCCTCCGGGAAAGTTTTCGGGACGTTGATATAATCGCCCGCATAGGAGGAGATGAATTCGTTGTTCTTCTGATCGAGCCCGCTTATGGAAAATTGGACGTCTACACCGACCGCCTGCAAAAGAAACTGCAACTGCACAATCTCAGATTTGAGCGCGCCTACACACTTTCGATAAGCATCGGCGCCGCTCATTATGAGCCCGGGAGTCAGTCTTCCATTGATGATCTGATCGCAAAGGCAGATAGGTCAATGTACGAACAGAAGAGGAACAAAAAGAGGTTCCACCTTCAGCTATTAGATATGCTTTCATCCGGTAATTCGCCGGCGATCGCCTGCAACGAAAACGAGAGAAAGGGAATGGAAGTGATCTTCCCACTTTAATTTACTCATTGGGACATGTGCGCACTCCCTTTATGGATGTGTCGGTCCATCGATGCGGTTATCAAAGAGGTTAGAACAGTTTTCCTTTTCATCCCTTATTGCGGCCCCGAACCTTACGGCACCCTCGGCGTTCAATCCGCAGGTGTGATTCCCCCCCAAGAAGTTATTCGCGCTGTGACAATATAATGCAGGCAAGGTCACTGAAGCAATATCTTTTTGACAGCCTATGAAACAAAGAGTTGGTGCGAGAGAGGGGAGTTGAACCCCTACAGGTTGCCCCACTGGATCCTAAGTCCAGCGCGTCTGCCAGTTCCGCCACTCTCGCGTGTTTGATATTAAATGATTTTTACCCATCCGGTCAAACGCTTTGAACCTTCAATGTAGCAAAATTGTAGCAATTATCAAGGATATCGATGCTTGATCTCAGACTTTCAGGGTAATGGTGTGCATACCTCATGGTCATGACAATCGTCTTATGACCAAGCAGTTCTTTGACCTTATAAAGATCAACACCATTCTGAACAAGCCTTGTAGCAAAGGTATGTCTGAGATCGTGAAAATGAAAATCCTTGATATCCGCTTTCTCCAATGTCATTCCGAAAGCTTCTCTTAAGCTTCGCACCGAGATCGGGAACTCCACTACATTATAACTTCTTCTTTGAGGTATATTCTGAGAATCATCGCTATCGCATAACTGAATAATATAACGAGAATAATTGAAGCGTATATCAAAATCATTTCGTTTTTTGTAATTGCAGCTACAAGGCCTCTTACCGGCTCCATCAGAAAAGGATGAACACAATAAAGCGCTAATGAATACTTCGCCATGTATTTGCTGATGCCGATAGACTTAATCCTTGGGTCTGTTGCTAATACAGCTAATGCGATGACACAAAATACTAAAGACGCTCTCGCATATGCGGGGATAGCAAATACCTGACTAAGAAATAAATTGGCATCCACTGAATAATTCCATTCAATAATGGATAAGAGAACAGACAGGGTAAGCGAAACGCTCACCAGTGATGTCATCTTTGACCGCACATAGTCTATGTTCTGAGCAACTAGTACGGCAGCAAAAGGAATGGGGATGAAATTTAGTGAACTCCAATAAGCGCTTAGTGAATAATAGCCAGAAGTTCTCGAAAGTTCCGGCAGGCAGACTAAAAAAATAGCCGACGATACAAAGCCTACTATTTGAGCCCAACGTTTTAGTTTTGCAATCAAGTGCGTCATTAAGAGGCAAACTAGTAAACCGACGAAGAAGTAATAGGGGGTGTTCCCGGCCGACAACACTATAATCGCAAAAGAGCTTAAAGAATGTGGGACTAAGTAGATTAACTTGTAAACGCTATTTTTGAATATGAGAAGCGCAAGCGGCCAGAATGTTAGCAAAATCAATATCCGTCTTAAACGCTTTTTAAAATTTGTATTGTTCACACCCCTCAAAGTGTAGAGAAACATCGATACAAAAATAAATGAAGGGACGGCCAGCAGCAACACATGAAAATTTACGAAATCTGACAGTGTAAATACATGCTCAAGATATTTGTCCTTTGAAAATATTAGCGAATGTCCGCCGCCCGCCATATGCCAAACGACGACAAAAACAGACATGACGGCCCGTATATAATCAATCCCTTCAATACGTTGATGATGCATCGCCTATTTTCCGCTCACAATGACTCCGGATGTATCTACTGACACCTTAAAATGGGATGGTAGCATATTTTCGCTGTCTTGAAAAGCAAGAAGAGCTGTCCCCAGCTCTCACCGCATGTTCTTAATGATAATCGTGTGTCCCCAAGACTACCTTGATACCTGTCTTTTCTTCAATCATTTTGGCTAATTCTTCAGGGCTGGTATAAGGGCATCCCGGCTTGGATTTCGCCAGACAGGAACTCAGATGAATGACATCGGGTTTGATCTCTGAGAGCTTCATTGCCATCCCAATATTGGGGATGACGGTACGACCAGGACATTCACAGGTAAAGAACGCCACCACATTGGATTTTTCCTGATAGTGGGCATCACCAAGTGAAGCTGCTTTCAGACATCTCCATTCCCCAGGACAGCCGTATCCACTATTCATGTACGAACCACAACCAATAACAGCTACATTTTTCATTTACGATTTCCTCCTTTATATTCTTGCTGCGATGCAGGGTCCTATTTTAGCAGGTCAATAAAAAAAATCACAAAACAACTTGCCGGAAATAAAAAATTATCATAATTCCAATAGGATTTAAATAAGATCTGGGAAGACCTATCCGTGGGGCTCGAAAATAACTTGGTAGTGACTCATTTTGATTTCAAAATGAGTCACTACCAATAACTGATGATTCTGTAACTGATGATTCTTGACATCTCCCCAAAAAAGTACTATAAATAAATTGAAGGCAAGCACACTAAGTGGTGGTTTTGCTCTTCCCAACCCGGCAGACAGGTTTAGGACAAAAGGACGTAGCGCCTGGAGGGAATACCTTTCGGGCAATGGGTCACGAGATGTTCAAACCGCTGGGAAGGAGAAGAAGCAAACCCCACTTTTTTTATTGTGTTTTTTTGGGAGGAATACTTATGGCGGAAACGGCAATAATCTATGGCAAGGCTGGCTGACCCTATACCGAAAAGGCTAGGTCAGTCTACAGGACAGCTCAATATTTTGACGTAAAACGAGACCCTTCAAAACTTGAGGAAATGCTCCTGCATTCCAAGGGTGCCAGGAATGTTCCGGTCATTGTTGAAGGGGGAAAAGTATCGATAGGCTACGGAGGATCTTGAGGAGTATGATCCCGGTAGTTTATCGGGAGAAAAGGGATCTTTCCACAATATTTTGCTGATGCTGAGCATATCCCCCAAAATATTCTTGACAACCATATGGAATCGTGCCAGGATGAAATCAAGAAGAGGTCAATGCCTTGGGATGGGTTAAGGCTTAGAACTAAGTCATTGTGTTAGGGTGCAGGAGTGAGATGTGGTGAGCAAGCCTCCAGCAGCGAGGGGGAAGCCTAAAGCATCTTCCAAAGCAACCACTAAAAAAGACTCTAAGCATACCCTGAACCCAAGGTATTGTACTTCTTATTTTTTTGACCTCAGTACTTCTCGCCAGCCTAAGTATCCCCTTCATCTCTGTACTCTTCGTCTTCATCCTTATATTTCTGCCTCTTTCTAAGCGCCCTGAAAAATCCACAGACAGTGCTCAAGGCCGCAAATAAAAAAAGTATCTCATACAGGTTATCCCGCATGTAGGTGGGCCAAAGGTTCTTTCTTGAGATAGACGATCTCCATTGCTTCTCAAGTTCGTCAGGGGATATCAAAAGGGTCTTCCGGACGGCGTCGTCCAGGTCATCGCCCCGGCCCATCTGATCCAATATGCCCCGGATCCCTGAAACGCCAAACTTCTCTTTTATATAGTCGACTATGCTCTTGCTTTCTTCGTACGCAAGGAGGAGGTCTCTGCCGTCAGATGGAAAATTTTGGGTCAACCTTTCGATGCTTATCAACCCGTTCGAGAGGGCGGCATCCCTCAAAACAGAACGGCTCCCCTCACTTATTATCTCGGCCAGGCCTCCTGTGACCCACTGGCAAATCCCTTCATCGAGCCATCTCGGGAGCCTCTCCCCGGCGATATGATGATGAAGTTCCAGATGACACAATTCATGTTTCAGTGTCACATCGGTGGTGAAGGGGTGGACCCCCATTTTCGAGTAATCGATCACGATGAGATCCTCTTTGGGGACGGCGAAGGCGGTCACGAGATCACTTCCCGAGACCCTTCTGAAAGATGCGCTGTCTTTCATCACTACGATCTCGGCGCGGAAATCGGTTTCCCATCCAAGGTCCTTCTTCAGTTCCGCCCGGACAGACGGATAAAGACCGGCTATCTCTTTCGCAGCATTTTGAAGGTGGTCATCGAACCGGACAATCACCTTTTCGTCTTGCAAGGTAAGTTGCCCTGCATAAGAAGACACGGCCGAAAGCACGCCCAGAAGAAATACTATGGATGAAAAGATCCTTTTCTTTGACATAAACCGAAACCCTCTTATAAAGAATACCATTTTCGCGACCGAGGGTTGAAAAAGTCCGGTGAAACTCAGAAGTGCGACGAAGGTCGGAAGACTCACCCGGACGACAAATGGTATGGAAAGGGGATGGGAGAGAAACCCACTACACCATAAGGGGCCGCGTTGGCGGCCCCTTATGGGGTATCATTTGAATACTGCGAAAGATGCAGGCGTTGAAGTCAAAACCATGGGCCAATATCCGTCGCCTCTTCTAATACCGTCCTCCCCCCTCCCTGTGCTCTTCGCGCCTCTCTCCTTTGCCTTCCCTTCTATCCTCTCTTCTTTCATCCCGCCGTTCACGATGTAACCCCTCCTTCCATCGTTCGTTCCTCTCCCAGTACCTGTCCTTCTCCCATCTCCTCCAGTTCCTGTGGAAATCTCCATAGGGTATACGCTCTTGTCCGGCATACACATGCCGAAAATCGGGCGGCAGTTCTAAGAGGACGCTTGGTACCCTCGCAGGGGCAAGATTGATCCACGGGCCGTTATACCCCCTGCCACGATACCAGCGGCCCTCATAGGGACGGTACCAGAAGCCGTGATAAAAGACAACGTCCACATCCGCATCGGGAGCATAATAAGCGTATGTCCCGGGTATTACCACCAAGGGAGGCGGCGCGGAAAACCTGAAGGCGGGGACATTGATCCCTATGCCTATACTTACCCCGGCTTCACTCCTGACTGAAAAAGCTGTTACAAAAAGAAGCGATAAAGCAACGGCTAAAAAAACCAATTTTTCTTTTTTCATGTCATTGTCCTCCCTCTTTAATTTAGCTCAGTATGAAAGATCACTTTGAAGAAAATGTGAAGGACTTCACTTCATTGCGAAGGTTATCAACAAGTTCCGTTTTCCGGTCGACCCGGATGCGACATAGCGTGAGCTGGGGCGATATCTTGCGGGAGAAAGCGCAATTTTTTCTGCCTTTCACCTTTTAGCTGCCGAAACAGCCTTAATTGGGGCTTTCCTCTATAGTTAAGACTTTGCGATTATTCCGGCATTGTTCCATCTTATAAATAAGAGGTGCGTTTTCATGTGAAGAGTGTGGAAAGAGGTGGAGAAAAATGAAAAGCTTAGTCGTGGTGGCAACAATTATTATAGCTCTGGTTATGATGCCGGCCATGGCGGTTGCCCAGTCCGCCCAGACGGCAACAGCCACTCCCCCGCTTTCACAGCCCCTGGTAAGGGAAGGCACTTTTGCAACCAAACTTGCAAATGCCCTGAAGGTGGGGCCGGCCACAAACGAGGCTGAGGCCGAAAGTTCGTTAAGCGCGGTCGGCATTGCACCGAAAAACGGCTGGATCGCCGATTACCCGGTTACGCCGGATATCGCCGGTGAATTGCAGGCTTCTATCGGAGATGCTGCAGCTGCAGGCAAAATACCCGAAACAAAGGATTCTGCGGTGAAGGCATTTGAGGATGTGATGGCCGCGTATAACATGTCTCTCACTGCGGGCATCTCAAACCCTACGGCGAATATTGCCTCTCCCGCGGATTACCCCGACGCTGAGGCAATGAACGACACTATTACGACGAGGGGCCCCCCGTAGTCACCTACTATGCACCTCCCGCAGATTATGCATACCTTTATAGCTGGGTACCATATCCGTTTTGGTGGTGGGATTTCTGGTTCCCGGGGTTCTTTGTACTGGCGGATTTTGATATAGGGTTCCACGGGCACCATGGACATGGGCATCATCACGACCATGGGGACAGGGAATTTATCAGCAACCATTTCCGCGATCCCTCAACCGGGAGGATGTCGCGTATCGACCCTGCACACAGGGCCCATGGAGGGATTTTTGGGGACAGGGGCGGCACGAGAGGATGGACGAGCCCTTCCGCAAGGAGCAGTGCACAATCCATCATGACACACAGCAGGACGTTTGCACCGGCAAGGGTCAATAGCGTCGGAAATGGGATTTCCCGTTCGCCTTCCCATAGCACGGCTTCTGTTTCAACTGCAGGCAGAAGGACAGTAACCGGGGGCTTGGCTCCGACAACAAGGACGTACGGGAGTTCAAACTTCAACGGCCGCAGGTCATTCACTCAGGGCACCTATAGAGCGCCGCATACCTTTGTGCCGTCTTCAGGTCAGGGCCGGACGTTCACTCAGCCCGCTTACAGGACGCAGAATTTCACGCCGTCCACGGGAGGCAGGTCATTCACCTCGCCTGCCGGCGGCTTTAGATCGTTCAGCGCTCCTTCGGCCGGGGGAAGGTTCAGCAGCGGTTCCTTCGGCGGGATGAGGGGCTCCTTCGGCGGCGGTGGAAGAGGAGGAGGTTCCTTTGGCGGGGGGAGACGTTAATCTCTGGGGGCATGCGGTTCATGCCACACTAGCATGCCTCCTGTGCACCCTTTAACCTTCAGCACACAAAATACCTGACCTTCTGTAAGTGTTATGACCCGGTTTCAAAGGGGTGCCCCCGGTTCATCACCATAGTGTTGACGAAACGTGGTAACCAGCTAAGATGTAGCTATGGAGACGTTCGGAAAAAATATTATGAAAGGACCCTTCGCACTCCCGGCTGAGGCCGAAGTCATATGTGGATAGTCAGGCTTGCACTCCGGCGGCCTTACACGGTTGCGGTGATGGCGCTCCTGATCCTTGTACTGGGCGCCCTTTCGGCCACCCGGATGATCGTCGATATCTTCCCGGCAATCGATATACCTGTCGTGATAGTCGTATGGAACTATCCCGGCCTCTCGCCGGAGGACATGGAACGGAGGGTAGTCCTCATCAGCGAAAGGGCGTATTCGACAACGGTAAACGGCATCCAGCGCATAGAGTCCCAGTCGATCCCAGGGGTGGGCCTGCTAAAGGTCTATTTCCAGCCGGGCAGCGACATAGGTGCGGCGATATCCCAGATATCTTCGGTGTCGAGCACGATCCTGAGGATCGCGCCTCCGGGCATGCAGCCCCCTGTAATCGTTCAGTACAACGCCTCGAATGTCCCGGTGGCGCAATTAACGGCCTCAAGCAACACCCTTCCCGAGGAACAGATCTTCGACTACGGTCTTAACTTCATTCGCGTGAGGCTCTTTACGATACCCGGTCTCTCGATTCCCGCACCCTTCGGCGGAAAAAACCGGCAGATCATGATCGATGTCGATCCGGGCGCGCTCACCTCAAGGGGCCTTTCGGCGGCCGACGTCGTAAATGCGCTCCAGACATCAAACGTCATAATACCGGCCGGGACCGCCCGCATGGGGGGGACAGAGTACAATGTTCTGACCAACGCAAGCCCCCGCATCCTGGACCAGTTTAACCATATCCCTGTTAAGGTCGTCGGGACCGCCACCGTATATCTGGGCGATGTCGCCAGGGTTTCCGACAGTTTCGCTGAACAGACGAACATAGTAAGGGTAAACGGCAGAAGGGCCACGTACCTTGCCCTACTTAAGCATGCCGACGCATCGACACTTGCTGTGGTGGACTCGACGAGGGAAGCGCTGCCCTCTATCAAGGCAGCGGCCCCGGAGGGACTGGAACTGAAGATCGACTTCGACCAGTCGATCTTTGTGCGAGGTGCCATCGAGGGGGTGGTCAGGGAGGCGGTCCTGGCTTCGATACTGGTATCCCTCATGATCCTGATCTTTCTCGGCAGCTGGAGGAGCATGGTAGTGGTCTCAACCTCTATCCCCCTTTCGATCTTCGTCGCGGTCATATGCATGAACCTTGCGGGCCAGAGCATCAATATCATGACCCTCGGCGGGCTCGCGCTTGCAATAGGTATGCTCGTCGATGACGCCACTGTCGCGGTCGAAAACATCCACAGGAACCTCGCTTTAGGGAAGCCCCTGACCAATGCCGTCTTAGACGGCTCAAGCCAGATTGCGGTGCCTGCGATCGTCTCGACACTGTCGATCTGCGTCGTCTTTTTCCCTGTGGTGCTCCTCTACGGGGCGGCAAAATACCTCTTCACGCCCCTGGCGCTTGCGGTAGTGTCGGCGATGCTGGCATCATACGTCCTGTCGCGGACACTCGTCCCGGTCCTGTCGCGCATGCTCCTGGGGAGGGAACAGCATAGGAAAGAGACCGAAGAAAAAACCAAGACATCGGGATCTTTGGGCCGGCTTGCAGTCAAGCTGGAACACTGGAGGCTCACTGGATACGCCAGGCTTCAAGGCGCGTACGGCAGCGCCCTCGGAACAATAATGCGCCACCGCCCTTTTACCCTGATAGTCTCCGGCATCCTGGTCTTAATAAGTATAGCGCTTGTCTTTTTCATCGGGACGGATTTTTTCCCCTCGGTGGATGCAGGGTTGATGAAGCTCCACTTCCGGGCGCCTTCGGGGACGCGCATCGAGGAGACGGAAGACCTGATCGCTGAAGTCGAAAATAAGATCCGCGAGATCATCCCCGCCGATGAGATCGAGACGGTAAACGCTATGATAGGAGTACCTATCTTCTACAACATGGCCTTCGTCCAGACCGAAAACATCGGGGGGATGGACGCCGAGGTCCTCATCGCGCTGAAAAAAGGGCATCGTCCCACCGCCTTTTACAGGCAGAAGATACGCGAGGTCCTTCCCCGGGCGTTCCCCGGATCTCGTTTCTATTTTCAGGCCGCCGACATCGTGACGCAGGTCCTGAATTTCGGTCTCACCTCCCCGCTCGATGTCCAGATAGAGGGCGCGGATTTCAACCGTTCGTATGCATATGCCCTTAAGATGCGGGACGCTATGAGGCAAATACCCGGGGCCGTAGACGTGCATATAAACCAGGTCCTCGATTACCCGTCCCTGCAGGTAGATGTCGACCGCGCCCGCGCCGCAAGGCTCGGACTGAGCGAGCGCGATGTGGCGAACAACGCACTCATCGCACTTTCATCCAGTGCCCTTGTTGCCCCGTCTTTTTTCCTAAATCCTGCAAATAACGTAAACTATAGCGTCGCGGTCCAGATACCGCCCGAGCGCATTAATTCCTTCGGGACTCTCCATACTATACCGCTGACCACTCCCCTGCAAACAGCCTTGCTTCAGCCTTCGGTCATCCCTTCCCCCTCGGACCGGCCGCAGGCGGGCTCGCAGACGCTTGCAGACCTGGCCGTCATTTCTCACTCGGTGAGTGCTGAAAATATCACGCACTATACCGTCCAGCGCGTGCTGGACACCGAGGCGGACGTGGAAGGCCGCGACCTCGGTTCGGTCGCTGCCGAGATAGAGAAAAAGATCGCCTCTTTAAAACCCCTGCCGCCCGGCATACGCATAACCCTCCGCGGCCAAACCGAGGTGATGTATCAGTCTTTCAGGAGTCTGGCCCTGGGGCTGGTCCTCGCAATCATCCTCGTCTATTTTCTTATGGTGGTCCTGTTCCAGTCATGGCTCGATCCATTTATCATCATGATGGCGGTGCCGGGCGCATTGATCGGAATACTTTGGATGCTCGCCCTCACAGGCACAACGATAAATGTTGAATCCCTCATGGGTTCGATCATGGCGGTCGGAATTGCGACTGCGAACTCCATCCTCCTGGTCAGTTTCGCCAACGACGTCAGGGTGGAAAAGGGTCTGCCTCCTGAGGAGGCAGCGATCGAGGCGGGAAAGACCAGGCTTCGCCCCGTGGTGATGACCGCCCTTGCCATGATCATCGGCATGCTGCCGATGGCATTTGCAATGGGCGAGGCGGGCGAGCAGAATGCGCCGCTGGGCCGGGCAGTAATAGGCGGTCTCCTCCTGGCTACGTTTGTGACGCTGTTTATCGTGCCGGTCATTTATTCCCTGATGCGCAAAAAGCTGCCTTCAAAACATCTCCTCGACGAAAGGTTCGAGGCTGAGATACAAAGAAAAACCGGAGAAAACGATGAAGAAAGAAGCTAGTCCCCATGAAAGACGCACCCTTATTTTTTCAGGAGCCGTCCTTATTATCGTTGCACTGGCAGCCCTGTTGGTTCTTTCGGAAAGGAAGAAAGCATATATCGGAAGGGAACTGAAGGAAAGGGCAGCAGCCGCCAGTGCCGGTATCTCGGTCCGCGTGGTATCTGCGGCCCCTTCCCCCGGAATGCGCACGGTTACGATTGCGGGCGAAGCGCGGCCTTATGCTACCGTCACCCTTTATGCCAAAGTGAGCGGCTATTTAAAGGAAATCAGGGTCGATAAGGGCGATCGGGTAAAAGAGGGGCAGGTAATGGCGGTGATTGAGTCTCCGGAACTGGACCGGCAGTACGATGCGGCCCTTGCGGACGCGAAGAACAAACGTATCGATGCCGACCGTTTTAGGGCGCTCGTAAAAAAAGGATATGTCTCCCAGCAGGACTCCGACAATGCGGAAACAACGGCCAGGGTCGCCGAGGCCAATGCGGAATCACTCAGGGAACAGAAGGGTTATGAGATACTCCGGGCGCCCTTCCCTGCAACGGTGACGGTGCGTTATGCAGACCGTGGCGCGCTGGTCCAGTCCGCAGCTACTTCCCAGACAAACGCCCTGCCTCTGGTGACCCTTTCACAAACCGACAGGCTGAGGATATATGCATATCTGGACCAGAGGGAGGCATCGTTTGTCCATGTGGGAGAGCGCGCCGAGATCTCGGACCCGTCGCGGCCCGGCGTTACGCTGTCCGCTTCGGTATCGAGGATGAGCGGGGAACTCGACCAAAAGACCCGCACCCTCCTTACAGAGCTTGACCTTGACAATGCAAAGGGGCTGATAATTGCCGGGAGCTTTGTGCAGGTCTCTCTGACGCTGCGGACGCCACCCTACGTCGAGGTCCCTGCCGATGCCATACTCCCGAAAGAGGACAAGACCCTTGTGGCCGTTTTGGCGGCCGGGAACAAGGTGAACTTCCGTCAGGTGGTAATCGCAGAGAGCGACGGAAAGTCGGTGAAAATTCAATCCGGACTGGATAAAGGAGAAATCGTGGTGCTGAATCCCGGGTTCGGCATCGCGGAAGGGGCGCAGGTCCAGCCGGTCCATATCACAAAAAAATAGATACCATTGCGCTTGAATTCTCGATGTCTTAGAATAAGCGCCATGGAAACGGCCTGCACCTTGAAGGGCGCTTATCTTCAGGACTGATGACTTCATCATCTTGACCGCAAATTGCGACATTATAAAGTTTTTTCGGAGCATATTCCTGCATCTCTTCATTTATTGGGGGACTCTGAACGCAGCGACCTGCCTGCCGGCAGGCAGGGAATGAGAAAGAAGATGGGTCCCCTGCGTGTTGATATAAATTACTCTAAGATGCGAGCCGGATTTGCTATAATGGTGAGATCCTTTTTTAACAATGAACGTAAGGAGCTTTATAATGGGGAACGAAGACCTCTCGAAACTCAAGATAGACAAGTCCGAGACCGTCGTCGGGCCGAAGAAACGGAAAAAACTTTTCCGTTCGGTCGCGGCCGCAGTAATCGTTCTCCTCTTCGTCGTCCTTTATATGAACGGCGTATTCACGCCTTCCGTGAAGGTCGAGACCGCATCCGTAACACAGACATATCCTTCGCAGGCCTTCACCCTCCTAAACGCAAGCGGCTACGTAGTGGCCCAGCGCAAGGCGGCCATTGCGTCGAAGGCCACCGGCCGGCTGGTCTCGCTTTCTGTTGAAGAAGGCAGCAGGGTAAAAAAGGGCGATATCGTCGCCAGACTCGAAAGCGAAGACGTGATTGCGGCGAGGGAGCAGGCGGCGGAAAACCTCAATGCAGCGAAGGCAGGTCTCGATCAGGCGAAGGCCGAACTTCACGATGCCTCACTTGAATTCAACAGAAGCAGGGAACTGCTCGGAAAGGGCTTTATTTCCCGGACCGATTCCGATACTGCGGAGGCGCGATATAAGAAAGCGGTGGCGGGGGTTGCAAGCGCCGAAGCGACGATCAAGGCGAATAAGGCAGCGCTTCAGGGAGCCAACGCCTCCGTAGAGTACACGCTTATCCGTGCTCCATTCGATGCCGTGGTCCTGACAAAGGACGCCGACATCGGAGATATGGTCACCCCCTTCGGCGCTGCCGCAAATGCCAAGGCGTCCGTCGTCACGATCGCCGACATGGGCTCTTTGCAGGTAGAGGTCGATGTCTCCGAGTCGAATATCGAGAAGGTAAAGAAGGGGCAGCCCTGTGAGATACAGCTCGACGCGTTTCCCGATGTGCGTTTCCGGGGTGCGGTACATATGATAGTGCCCACGGCCGACAGGACAAAAGCGACTGTGCTCGTGAAGGTCGCTTTCCTGGACAAGGACAACCGTATCCTTCCGGAGATGTCGGCGAAGGTGGCTTTCCTCGAAAGGCCGGTCGCAGCCGATGAAGAGAGGCCCCGCACCGCGATAAACCCTTCGGCAATAGTTACGAAGGACGGCAGGAAATTTGTGTTCCTCATAAAAGACAGCCGCGTAATCGAGACACCGATAACAACAGGCCGGCAGATGGGAGACATGATCGAAATCACGGCGGGACTTAAGACGGGCGACAAGATCGTACTGAAACCCTCCGCCAAATTAAAAACCGGCTCCAAGATAAAAGTTACCGAGCAATAGATGGGCGATTCCAGGCCGATCATCGTCGAGCTAAGGAACCTCTTTAAGTCCTACAGGCGGGGCAGCCAGACCGTGCCGGTACTTGAGGACATCACGTTCGACATCGCAGAGGGTGAATTTATCGCGCTGATGGGGCCTTCCGGCTCGGGAAAAAGCACGCTGTTAAATCTCATTGCAGGCATCGACAAGGCAGACTCCGGGACCATAAAGGTCGGAGGGATCGACATCACCACCCTTTCGGAAACAGACCTTGCAGGCTGGCGTGCGACGAATGTCGGGTTCATCTTCCAGTTCTATAACCTTATGCCTGTTCTGACCGCGTTCGAAAACGTCGAACTTCCGCTTCTTTTGACAGGGCTTTCGCGCAGGGAAAGGAAAGAGCATGTGGATATGGCGCTCAGGGCCGTGAGTCTTTCGGACAGGGTGGACCACTACCCTTCGCAACTTTCGGGAGGCCAGCAGCAGAGGGTCGCCATCGCCCGCGCAGTCGTGACCGACCCGACGATACTTGTTGCGGACGAACCGACCGGCGACCTCGACCGCAGATCTGCCGAGGAGATACTGGATCTGATGGAGCGCCTCGTCCACGAACTCGGCAAGACGATCATCATGGTCACGCACGACCCCCGTGCCGCGGGCAAGGCGCACATCATCAAGCACCTCGTAAAGGGCATCCTGACGGACAATGGGCTTGTTTAAGCTGCTATTTAAAAACGCCTTCCGCCACAAGCTCCGCACGTTTCTCACGGTGCTCGGAATCACGATCGCCATCCTCGCCTTCGGGATGCTTCGCACGATCGTCGGCGCATGGTACGCCGGGGTCGAGGCCTCTTCCGCCACGCGCCTTGTTACCAGAAACGCGGTCTCCCTCGTCTTCTTCCTTCCCATCTCATATAAGGAAAAAATCCGGCAGGTGCCGGGGGTCACAGAGGTCGGCTACTCCGACTGGTTCGGGGGGATATACATAGAGGAGAAAAATTTCTTCCCGAACTTCGCGACGGATGCAAAGACGGCCATGGAACTCTTCCCCGAATTCCTGGTCCCTGAGGACCAGAAAAACGCCTTTATGCACGATCGGAAAGGCGCGGTCGTCGGCAGAAAGACCGCACAGAGGTTCGGCTGGAAGATAGGGGACCTCGTGACGCTCAAGGGGACGATCTTTCCCGGCAACTGGGAGTTTGTGATCCGGGCGATTTACCGCGGGGCGCAGAAGAGCACTGACGAGACCCAGTTCTTCTTCCATTGGAACTATCTCAATGAAGTCCCTGAAAAAAACGGCGCCGTACCGTGCAGACAAGGTAGGGTGGTTTCTCGTAGGGGTGAAAAGCCCTGATCTGGCGGCCGATGTTGCGGTGGAGATCGACAAGCTCTTTAAAAATTCTCTGGCCGAAACCATTACCGAGACCGAGAAGGCGTTTCAGCTGAGCTTCATCTCCATGACGGAGGCGATCGTCATTGTGATACAACTGGTCTCGCTCATCGTAATCATCATTATCATGGCCGTAATGGCCAATACCATGGCGATGACTGTTAGGGAACGCACAGGAGAATATGCGATCATGAAAACACTCGGGTTCGGCGGCTGGCATATCGCCGGGCTTATCTTCGGGGAGTCGCTGGTGATCACCGGGGTCGGCTCGGCCTTAGGGATAGGTCTCACCTTCCCTGCGGCAAAGGCGTTTGGGGATTCGCTGAGCCAGTACTTCCCCGATCTTTAACGTATCGAGGACACACCATTTATCTGGATATGGCTGCCGGCCTCATTGTCGCGGTCGTCGCGGCGGCCTTCCCGACCTGGCGCGCGATCCGGCTGCGGATCGCCGACGGCCTCAGGAGGATAGGCTAGATGGCCATCCCTGTTTCCTACAGCTTCAGAAACCTCTGGACAAGGAGGCTCACCACAATCCTCACCGCCGCGGGCATGGCGCTTGTCGTCTTCGTCTTCGCATCGGTCCTGATGCTTGCCGAGGGACTCAGAAAGACCCTCATCGAGACGGGATCGTTTGACAATGTGGTCGTCATCCGAAAGGGGTCCCAATCAGAGATGCAAAGCGGCATACCACGCGCACACGCGTCCATTGTGGAGACGGACCCGGGGATAGCGATCGGGCGGGAACGGCAAACCCTTTCTTGCAAAAGAACTGGTGGTGATAATCAACCTTCCCAAGCGCGGAAGTGACAAGCCTTCGAATATTACGATCAGAGGGATAGGGGAATTTTCACTTGCCTTGCGGCCCCAGGTGAAGCTCATAGACGGACGGATGCCGAAGCCCGGATCGGCAGAGGTAATAGCCGGCGAGAGCGTTGCAAAGAGGTTCAGGGGAGCGGGCATCAATGAAAAGATCCGTTTTGCGATGCAGGACTGGACCGTGGTCGGCATATTCGATGCGGGCAAGACAGGATACAGCTCCGAGATCTGGGGCGACGTGGACCAGCTCATGCAGGCGTTCCGGAGGCCCGCATATTCTTCCGTGCTCTTTAAGCTCCGGGACCCTTCTGAGTTCCCTAAGGTAAAGGAGCGGATCGAACACGATCCCCGCCTTACCCTTGAGGCAAAACGTGAGACGAAATATTACGCTGACCAGTCTGAGATGATGGCGAAGTTCCTCCGTATCCTGGGGATATCGCTTACGGTCATCTTCTCCCTCGGCGCGATGATAGGGGCGATGATAACCATGTACGCGGCGGTTGCAAACCGCACCGCGGAGATCGGTACGCTGCGGGCGCTTGGTTTCCGCAGGAGGAACATCCTCATATCGTTTTTGGTCGAATCGATGCTGCTGGGCTTAAGCGGGGGGCTCATGGGTCTGCTCTTTGCCTCCTGCATGCAGTTCATCACGATCTCGACAGTCAACTGGCAGACCTTTTCTGAACTCGCCTTTTCGTTCACCCTGACCCCGGAGATCACGATAAGCGCTCTGGTCTTCTCTATGATCATGGGGTTCATAGGCGGCGTGCTCCCGGCACTCAGGGCATCTCGCATGAATATCGTCGATGCGCTCAGGACGAGTTAGCTTCCGGGTTCTACCCTTTTCTCTGCGGTTTGATCGGCGCCGGGGCGAAGAGAAACTGCCCAAAAAGGTTATTTTCCCATCGCCTCTTTGATAGCTTTAGCGAGCGTCTTTTGGCTGAAGGGTTTCTGGACAAAACACTTTGCGCCGCTTTTTATTAGCCTGTCGATCCCGGAAAAGCCCTCGCTGCTATACCCCGAGACGAGCACTACCCGGACCTCGCGGTCGATGGTCTTAAGCATCTGGAAGACCTCTGTGCCGTTCATCAGCGGCATTATCATGTCCAGGACAACAACATCTATCCCACCCTTTCCTTCCCTGTAGATCCTGATCCCCTCTCTCCCGCCCGACGCCACCATAGCAGAATACCCGAGCCTCTGCAAAACATCCTTGGTAAGTTCCCTCACGTCAGGTTCGTCTTCGATGACGAGTACCGTCCCTGTACCCTTCATCTCTTTCTCTTTAACCGGCTCTTCTTCAGCAGGTCCCTCCTGAGACGCGGGAAAATAGACATTGAACCTCGATCCCCGGCCGGGCTCGCTATAAAGGTTGATATACCCGCCGTGGTTGGTGACAATGGAATGCACGATGTACAGACCGAGTCCCGTTCCGGTCCCGCGGGACTTTGTAGTGAAGAAGGGGTCGAAGACCTTCTGCGCGATGTCGTCCTCCATCCCGCTTCCGGTGTCCGAAATGCTTAACTTCACAAAACCCTCCTCAGAAGAAAGCCCGTTTGCGGCCCCATTTTCACTCCCGACCCTGAATGTCTCGATCAAAAACCTTCCCCCGTCCGGCATGGCGTCTCTGGCGTTGACCGCCAGGTTCATGATCACCTGTTGAAGCTGGGTGCTTTCGGCCTTTATTCTCGGCAATGAAGGATCGAGTTTCATATCGATCGATATGTTCTTGGGGATGGACCTTGCAAGAAGTTCGAGGGTGGTTTCGACAATGGTATTGAGGTCGACGGCCTTGTATTCGAGCTTCTCCTTTTTCGTCACATTCAGTATCCGCATCGCAAGATCGGCCCCTCTCTTAGCGGAGCCCTCGATAATGGACACATGCTTATAGTGAGGGTCCGTCTCACTCATGTCATCTTTCATCATCTCAGCATAGCCGATCACCGCAGAGAGAAGGTTATTGAAGTCATGCGCAATACCTCCGGCAAGGGTGCCTATGGCCTCCATCTTCTGCGCCCTCAGAAGCTGCTCATAGAGCTTCTTTTCCTCGGTCACGTCCCTCTGAATAGAGACGTAATTGCTTACCTCACCGGAATCCGAGAGGACGGGAAAGATGACGGCAGAGGTGTTATATATCTCTCCTTTTTTCTTCCTGTTGACGAATTCACCCTTCCACGGCTTTCCCGCGAGTATGTTTTCCCATATGGTGTCGTCGAAGGTGTCGTCATGCAGCCCGCTCTTGAGTATATTGGGGTTTCTCCCGCGGACCTCCGCAGCAGTATAGCCCGTCACCTCAGTGAAGGCCGGATTGACATAAGAGATATTTCCGTTTTTGTCCGTAATAATGATGACATCGAAGGAGGACTCTATGATCTTCTTGAACCGTTTAAGCTCTTCCGTGTCGCTCACCCTCTGTATTGCCACGGCAGCGTCCGAGGCGATAGCGATCAGCACGTTTTCGTCGTCGCCCGTAAAGTCCCCCGCCCTCTTGTTGGCAAAATAGAGCGCGGCGAGGGGTTTGCCTTCTTTCGAGAAGATGGGATAACCGAGGAAATTCTTTATCTCCGGGTGTCCCTCGGGGAAGGCCCCGGAAAAAGCGGGATGTGTTTTGACATCCGAGATCTTGACCGGCGCCACCGACAACTTCATCAGCTCAAGTATCCCCTCGCCCCGCGGCATTTTCTTTACCCGGCCGATCACTTCCTCCTGCGAAAGGCCATAGACCTTGATTTTTTCGAAATTTCCATTCGCGTCGTATAGGGAAATGGCCGAATATTCCGCGTCGATCAGCATCCGCGATTGGCCGACTATGGTGTCCATGACCTGATCGAGCGTGTTGTTTTCATTCAGCGCGACCGCTATCTTATGGAGCGTATTTGCATGCACGTTCTTCATTTCGGTAGCGGCAAAGGCATTGTTTATCACGTCGCCGAGTTCATCGAGCTCGCGTATGTTTACGGATAAAGCGGGTTCGCCGGTGCTCACTTTTGCCATGATACTGCCGATGGGTCTTATCAGTTTCTTCCTGAGGACGACCGTCAGGTACACGATCATAAGCAGGATGGAGATGGAAAAGATCGTGACGGTGGAATCCAGCTGTCTTCTGAACTTGGCCATGCGCGGGAATGCTTTCAGGATGTCGATCATCAGCCCGTATTGCTTCACGTCGAACCTGAACCCGTAAAAAAAGACATCCCCGATCCTCGCCTTCAGCGTGCCGTCTGGGTTGACGACGGAGTTTGACGGGAATGCGCGGAACTCGGCCACGACCTTTTCTCCCTTCGTCACCCGGTAGGTAAAAGACTCTTTTGAATAATGGTCCTTGACCTGACGGAGGAAGGCCTCCTCGGAGGACCCGCCATTGAGTATCGTCTCTAACTCCTGCCGCTCTTCGGAAACGATATTGTCGTGGTAATCGGTTATGATGTTCCTGATGATCCATTGCGTCCTCAGTGCTGCGAACGCGGCAAGTATCACCATAAACGCGATCACCGGAAAAAGGATTTTAATCGTCAGGCCGTTAGTCTTCATGGAGCTATGAGAAGATGGTATTTCCGGTAACAGGCTGTCGGGCCGGCAAAAGCGGGATCAGGTGGAAAAAAAGGGAGTCAGTACCTTCACATAAAAGCAAACCAGGTAATACTAATCGATATCCCATCGTCCTCCCGCTGCTGCTGTTGCATGATATCTCATCACTTCTCAAAATTTCAAGTATGAGTGCGGATATGCGCAGATAATTGTGCGGCACAAAATAATGCCGCACCGATATTATCGGACCTTACCCGATGCGCGCTTCTTCCTTATGATGGAGAGAAGCTTATGCAGGTCGCGGGTGTTGAGGATGTCCTTTTTTTCCAGCCATCCTCTCCTTGCCAGGGAGACGCCGAAGATCATGTTATCGAACTGCCCGCTGTTATGGGAGTCGGTGCTGATGGCCAACGTCACCCCTTTGGATTTCGCGGGCCGGATATAGGGCTCGGTCAGATCCAGACGAAGCGGATATGAGTTGATCTCTATTGCGGTAGCGGTCTTTGCGGCCGCATCAAGCACCGCCTCCATGTCCACCTCGTAGGCGTCTCTCTCCCCGATGAGCCTGCCGCTGGGATGTGCGATGACGGACACAAAGGGGTTCTCTATTGCGGCAAGGATCCTTTTTGTTATCTGCTCTTTTGATTGCTTGAACCCCGAGTGAATCGATGCCACCACGATATCAAACCCCTTCAGTATCTCCTCGTCGAAATCGAGCCCTCCGTCGTTTTTGATGTTGATCTCGATCCCGGCGAGCAATCTTACCCCCCGCAGCTTTTTGTTCAGGGCATCTATCCTCTTTTTTTGTTCGATGACCCTGTCTTCATGAAGTCCCCTTGCAACGCCGAGGCCTTTGGAATGGTCCGTCACGGCGAGGTATCGATATCCTCTTTTGAGGGTGAACTCCGCAAGGTCTTCAAGATCCATATTGCCGTCGGACCAGTTGCTGTGGACATGAAGGTCCCCCTTTATGTCCCCGAGTTCTACCAGATGCGGAAGGGAGCGGTCCATAGCAGCCTCCACCTCACCGGTGTCTTCGCGCAGCTCAGGGGGAACAAACTGCAGTTTGAGGATTTCATATATCTCCTCTTCCGTCTTGCCGCCTATTTTTCTATTGTCTTTTTCCCTGAATACGCCGTATTCATTCAGCTTCAGCCCGGCCTTCACCGCTATCTCCCTCAGCCTGATGTTGTGTGCCTTACTCCCGGTGAAGTAGGCCAGCGCAGCGCCGTAGCTTTCTTCATCGACCACCCTGATGTCGACCTGCAGGCCTTCCTTTATTACCACGCTCGATTTGGTGGGGCCCTTCATGAGGACTTCTTTTATTAGAGGCATGCGGGCAAAGACGTTCATCACCGCACCCGGATCTTTCGAGGTGGAAAGGATGTCGATGTCCCCGATCGTTTCTTTCCACCTCCTGATGCTGCCTGCCACGCTGAGTCTGCCGACCGGGGCATGCCCGGAAAGATAGCCCATTATCTCGTTGACAATCGGCAGGACCTTCCCTATCGGATACCTTGAGGAGGCCCTCCTGAGCATTTCAATCCCCTTGAGGATATTGGCCTCCGTCTTTTCCCTTATGCCCGGGACTTTTATCAACTCGTGCCCCCTGGCAAGTCTTTCGAGCTCGTCGATGTCTTTTACGTGATAGCGGCTATAAAGAAGACTTACCGTCTTGGGTCCCAGTCCCGGCACACTCAGAAGCGTAACGAGACTTTCCGGCACCTCTTCCTTGAGATGTTCGTAAGACTGGACCTGTCCGGTACTGATATACTCTTCAATTTTCCCCGCGAGGTCGCCCCCGATACCCGGAATATCCGTCAGCTCTGCCTTAGACAAAAGGGCCACGTCTTTACCGAGGGACTCTATGTTGAAAGCTGCCTTTCTGTATGCCCTTATCCTGAACGGATTCTCGCCCTTGATCTCCAGGAGGTCCGCCATTTTATTGAAAATATTAGAGATGTCGAGATTTTTCATATCGAAGTCCGGGGTCTAAATCCTTATCACTGCCTGAGATACTTTCTTTATGCTTAAAAGTATATCAAAAAAAACACCACCCCGGTTGTTTCGTTGTTTATTGACAAGACAACTCTGTGACAATATAATAAAAGACCGGTAGCGAAGCTTGTTGTTTGGCAGAATTATCGGATGGGGAAAATATTTTTTATGGAAACACTTTCCGCAGCATGAAGGTGATATAATTTATTAACCGCGATTAAAGGAGTCTGTAATGCCCGAAACAAACACGAAAAAGAAGATGGCGATCATCGCCAGCAAAGGAACGCTTGATATGGCCTATCCGCCGCTTATTCTTGCTTCGACGGCGGCTGCCATGGACGTGGAGGTCCAGATATTCTTCACGCTCTACGGCGTCGATATCGTAAACAAAAAAAAATACAGGTCGTTACAGGTATCGCCCATAGGCAATCCGGCCATGCCTTCCCCGATACCATTTCCCAACATACTGGGGATGCTCCCGGGGATGACCTCGCTGGCAACGATGATGATGGGCGGGATGATCAAAAAGATCAACTGGCCCTCTATACCCGAACTCGTCGATGCCTGTAAGGAGATGGATGTGAAGCTTATCGTCTGCACCCCGACGCTCGAGATGACCGGAGTCAAGAAAGAGGACCTCGTCGACGGAGCGGTCGTCGCAGGGGCGGCGGAGTTCCTGGACTTTGCACTCGATGCAAACATAAGCTTGTTCATATGATTTAGTGTATTTTGTAATCTGCCTATGCGGGCATTCTACCCTCCAGCTCGCATAGGTGTCCTGAGGGTTATCCCCGATCCCCAGCCCTCAGGACAAAGGCCCTCGCCAGAGGGCCTTATTTTTGACAAGGCACCACGTTCAGAGGGCCTTATTTTTTTCGAGGTTTTTTCTCAAGGGAATAGTCGCTAATTCCTAAGCCCTTAAGTGTGGGGGGAATCGAACCATACTAACGTGTTTATAACTATCGGTTGTTAAAAGAGATTTTTCGATCAAAAAGTGCCTTGTTCACGGTTTTGCTAATGCAGCTGAATATCAAGCCGCCATCTTTGAGTCTGCAAGGACTTCAAGGAGAAACGAATCTTTTTCTTCAGATTCCATCTCCAGAGGGGTATACCCTTTTGCTTGAATAGGTTGCCTGATTCGCGCGGCCGCAACGCCGAGCACTTCAAGCCTTTCTCTTAAATTCATTCCTTCAAAGTCACCCGATACGACCAAAAGGTCAATGTCGCTTTCTTCCCTTGCATACCCTTTTGCATAAGAGCCGTACAATATCAGATGTTCAACTCTGATATTCATTCCATTTAGACTCGATATATATTGCTTTACGATTCCTTCAATCTCTTGTCCTGTTTTAACCACGCGAGGACCTCCTTTGTTTTATCAAGATACTCCGAAACGACATCCCCTGGATATGCAGCGATTGCTTTTGCCAGGTCTTCAGGGTACCTTGTTACAATACTTGCGCTGTTTATCTTTCCTATGAAATCAAGTAGACCTTCCGAAAAATTGATGCCCGCAAAATTCGACAGATAAATCAGGTCGTGAGATTTCGGCGGAAGCTTCCCCGTCTCTTCGTAGGCGATCGCCTTAATTAATTTTTCGATGCAAAGATGGCACATAAAAAGCGACGTAGAGAAACCTGCCCGTGCCAAACATATGCTCAGCAGTATTCATGTCATATTCAGATAAGGCCATCCAGTTTTTGGTCTCTTTTTTCATTCGCCCTCCTCCACGTCGAAACTCGTCACAAGCAGATCGACGATCAAGTTGAGCGTTGACTGGATTTCTTTTTTATCAACTTTAATCATGGATTTAAATTAGCATAGGGGGACCGCAATGTAAATAGTCGTCGCTGGCAGAAGCGTGCAAACCTGTCATCTGCCCATGCCGAGTTTTTAAAGTCGCTCATACTATCTCCTGTTCAGAAAAGATTCTCTTGGAAAAAGTAACATATTTTTCGATAAGGGGGCTGTTGACGGTCTGTTGACGGCTTGCAACGGTATCAGAAAGCATGAAAGCCACTGATATTTTAATAAACTGATAGCGGGAGCGTGTGGGAATCGAACCCATCCCATCTCTTAATCATATAAAACAAAGGTCCCCTCTTGGGAGGGGCGGGAAGTTGTTATGCTTATTCTTCTTCCACCGTAATCGCATCCACCGGGCAGTTCTCCTCCGCCGCCTCGCAGCAGCCCACGAACTCACAGGCATCGGCATCTATCACCTCGGACTTCCCTATCACCTCGTCCAGATGAAAGACCGCCGGACAGATCTCCTCGCATCTGCCGCATCCTATGCAGGCATCCTGGTCGACAATAACCTTCATCACAACTCCCCGATGACTGCAGCGGCCAAAAGCGGGAACATGATTTCATGGTGGCCGGTGAGTGCAAAGCTGTGGCCCTTCATCGATGTCGGCCTCTTCAGCACGTTGACCGTCGGCCTGTAGTGCTGCATAAAGTCCATATTGACGGTGGTTATGTCTTCGACCTTGTTCCCCAGGTTTCGGGCCACGTTGAGCGCCTTGAGAAATACCTCCGGAAGAATGACGGCGGAACCGAGATTGATGTATACCCCTCCTTCAAGGTCTGAAACGACCGAAGCGAGCAATCTGAAATCGATCATACTTCCTTTACCGATCGCCGCACCGTCAGCCCCGGGATGCATATGAATAATATCGGTCCCTATTGCGACGTGAACAGTAGCCGGTATATCCAGCTCGTATGCATTTGAAAATATGCTCTTTGACTTATGGGCGAACCTTCCCCCGTATATACATTCCCCGACGGACTTCCCGATTCCGTACCCTTTCGCCGCTCCCTTTTTTATTGCGAGATTGACCCCCCTTGCGGTCTCCTCCGCCATGCCGAAAGAACCGTTACAGAGCTCCGCCGCAACATCTTCGGAAGTGTGCCCCACAAGGGCTATCTCAAAGTCGTGCACTGTTGCAGCGCCGTTTGTGGCTATCGCCGAGAGCACGTTTTTTTTCATCAGCTCTATAATGACCGGCGTAAGCCCGAGTTTTATCGGATGGGCCCCCATGCCCAGTATCACAGGCCTCTTCTTCCGCCTTGCCGAGACGATCGCTTTCACCACAGACCTGAAGTCCCTGACGGCATACGCATCCGGCAACTTTTTGAGAAAGGCCTCCAGGCTGTCGCCCTTTACAGGCGGCCTGGAAAAGGATTTTACCGATACCTTACTCGCCCTCGCACATAGGGAGTATGTCTTGACGGACTTAAGAGAAAGGGGCCTGTATTTCTTCATGCAGTGATTTTACCATATACGGGCTCGCCCCACCAAAGAAATGATATACGTGTGAAGACAGAATAACCCTGTTCGCTAAGGGCCGATAGCGACATCCTCAACCGTCAGCTGGCCGGCTGAAACAGTGAGACTCGCCACCGTCGTCATGCCCCTGATCCTGAAGAAGTCGCAGTCGTGACCGCCCTTCAGGGTGAAGTGCATAGCCCGGTTGAAGACAAGGTCCTCAGAAGTGTCGGTAGCACGAGACTTCACCGTCGCGCTGTCCCACGCGGCGTTATAGGCAAGCTGGATATCGGCATATCCGGTGTCTTTCATTTTCGCGGGATCGGTTCCGCCGCATGAACAGACTGCACAGTCTGATCCGCCGCAGTCTATGCCGGTTTCGTCGCTGTCTTGAATGCCGTTATCGCAGTGGCTCCATTCGAATGCGCCTACATCGCATCGACCGCCGAAGGGACGAATTGCGCCCCGCTGGTCCTCAACCAACAGGACCTCGGCGGTAGTGGTCCCTCCGTCTGCGTCATTGTCCCAGAAACACCCGCCGGGGTTCCCGCTGTCAATGGCCGGGCTGCCGGAAAGAAGCGCATGGGTCGTTGTGGTCCCGCCATTCCATGCGAGGGAAGCAAGGAGGGGATTGATGAGGGATCCGGCGGCTCCGACCTGATCACCTGTGCCTCCGGCAAACACACATCCCGTCCCGTCTCCTATGACATTATATCCTCCAGAACTTACACTGTCTACGCTATAGCAGTCGGCACCGGATACATATGAAGGGTTGAGGCTCACATTGCCGGCGATCACGGAGTTCTGGACAATCAGTGTCGCATATGAATATACCCCGCCTCCAAGAGCATCTCCGGAGCCGCTTTTGCTTGAATCAGCTGTATTTCCGGTGATCGTTACGTTTGAGAGTTGGACCGTGCTATCACCGCCGCCATAGATACCCCCTGCCGCATAGAGGGCAGAATTTCGGGAGACCGTGCTATTGGCGATCGATGCGGATTGGTCGTCTACAATAATTCCTCCCCCCGATGTCGCCGTATTCCCCGAAACGGTGATCCTATTGATCACGGATGATCCGGCGTTCCCAAGATAGATGCCACCTCCTAGACCGCCTGCATTGTTTCTCACAAAACGGCTGTCTCGGATGGTCAAAGTCCCGTTGTCGATACCGTCAAAATACAGGCCGCCACCACTCATGGCGGCCTGATTATTCTCAAAGAGAGAATCCGTTATACTGCCGGTCCCCAAAAGAACGGTCATTCCCCCGCCCCCGTTGAAATTAGCCGACCCGGCATTGCCTTCAAATAAAGAATCGGCCACGTTAATCGTCGCGCCTTCCGCAAATACTCCCCCTCCGAGGTATATCGCGATGTTTTTCGTAAACCGTGAATATGCGATAGAAAGGCTTCCACAGTGATTGCAATTCACGGCCCCGCCTGCCGTCGATGCGTTATTGCCCTCAAATACCATTCGTGTAAGGGAGAGCGAATCGCCTGTATCGGCATATACGGCCCCCCCATTTGTCTGAATTCCCCTCATAAGTCTGAGATCACTGATTACAAAGGACCCATTGTCAGCCGGGGTGTCGATATAGAATATCCGATATAGGTTTTGCGCATCGATGCTCACCCGGTCTGAGCCGGGGCCATTGATGGCGAGGGGCTTTGTAATGATGTCGAACCCGCTACTCAGCAAAATGGTCCCGGAAAGAGACGGGTTGAAATTTATCGTATTGTCTGCGCCACCGGACCAGTTGACCTCCCGTATGGCAGCCCTAAGAGTGCAGGTCCCCGCTGAAGTCAAACATACGCCATCAGCCCCGGTGTCGTTGAGGTCTCCGAGATCGTTGACGGTCAAAGTCAATGCTCCGGCGGGCAAGGCATAGGCGCACATCAGGAAGGTCGCAACGATAAAAATTGCCGGTCGACGCAAACACGACTCCGACCGCAGTCCCCTAAAAAGAAATCTTTCGAAACAGCCGTTCAGACCTAACCTCTTCATCGCAGTTCTCCTTCCGCGCCTCTTTACGGAATAGACTGCTCCCCTGCGTTTCCATTTACATTATATATCCATATCGCCGGAAGTCCATATCACGGCACTCTGCAATTCGCAGTTATTGGGTCCCTTCCGGGAGTCCGCCAAATTTTTTGAAGGGGTGTAACTTGATTTAAAATCCCATTATATGGTAAAAAATAAGACACTTTTTTTAAAGGAGGAACCCAATTTGGCAGCAAAAGCACCGGTAAAGAAAAACCTTTCAGCGATAAAGAGGGCGAGGCAGTCCGAAAAGAAAAACACACGAAACAGGGTCGAGCGCTCGAAGCTAAAGAGTGCCGTAAAGACCGTTGAGACCGCAGTTAAGGGCGGCGACAAAGAAGCGGCAGCAAAAATACTTCAAAGCGCGGCCAAGCTTATCAGCAGCGCCCGTTCGAAGGGGATCATTCATAAGAATAACGCAGCAAGGAAGATATCGAGGTTGACCAGGAAGGTCAACGCTGTTTCGAAAGCTTAAGCAGCCTGACCAGCAGAAGCTCCATCGGATACGCACTCCCCGAACTTTTTATGGCCGCATCGGCCTCGCTCATGAGACCAAAGACCCGGTTGAAGTAGTTTCGTTCCGCCGGGGTATTTTTCCCGGCAAAAATTCTGGCGTACTGCCAGTTTAGCGCCCCCAGAAGGCTGTAGGGCTCCTCGGTATCTCTCAAAACCCTGTATATCCTGAACGCCTCCTCCGTGTCTCTAGCCCGCAAGGCATCAACGAGGGCGAAGGCGCTGAATGTCCTCTTGCCCTCGATGGTCTCAGCGATGTCCTCTTTCCCTATCCGCTGCTTCCCCATCAGGGTGCATTTATCGAGCTCCGACGAGAGAAGCCCGAGGTCTGGGCCTATCGTCCCCAGGAGGTAATCGGCGGCAGCGTCCGACAACTCGATCCCCCTCGACATGGCCTTCGTCTTTAGCCAGACAGGGACCTCCCGCTCGCCTATGTCGAGGACTATCTGCTTAAGACCCGTCAGGGTCTCCTTTATCTCCTTTTTTAAAGCCCCCGGATGAAGCAGGACCAAGACGGAGCTTTCAGATGGCGTCAGGAGGTACTGGGCGAGTTTCTTTAAGTCCTTCTTTAGGAGCTTATGAGGGTTCTCGACGATCACGAACTTCCTCCCGGAAAAGAAAGGGACCGTATTTAACACATCAATGATCTGCTCGATATAGGTGTCGCTCTCTTTTGCGTTTACCACATCGAAGGTCTGGAAGTTAAATTCTCTCTCCCCGTCGGGGACAAGCGACTTTATCAGAGACATCGCCTCGGAATGAAGGAAAGGATCTGAGGCCACCAGGACATAGGCCGTCAGAGGCAGCCCTTTTTTCATCTCATCGAGGAAATTGCGATAACTCATCTGAACATGAACGCGCCCACTATCTCCATCGCGATGTCGGCCACCGCCCGCTCTTCCGCGCTATCTTTCAGGGCAAGCAGACGCCCGAGATCTCCCTCGTCGGTCAGCGCCACGATAAAGGGAGCGCTTATGCTCTTCACCACCACTACATGGCCTTCGCGGTCGAGGAGCCTGAACTCGGCGCTCATAGTCGCCCTGTATTCAACCGTTACCCCCGCCTTTGTAGAAAGGCTCACCAGGTCGAAATTGTTCACTGTCCCGGTAATGGTATACTCCGCTCCGCGACTTACCCTTATGCCCTGTTTCATGAACTCTTCGGTCAGTGCCCTCACTAACTTGTCCTGAAGTTTGGGCTCCATAGTCCTGTTGTCGATCAACCCGATGCTGATCTCCTTCGCAGGAAGCGACGACTGAGGGTGAATACTGTATCCGCAGCCTCCGGCGGCGAGCGCCGCAAGAGAAATAATGACAATGTTGAACAGTACGGTCTTTGTTTTTTTTATTCTCATATGTTCCCTATCCGACCACAATATTGACAAGTCTGCCTTTGACCACGATCACTTTCCTGAGAGGCTTCTGACCGACAAATTCCACTGTCTTTCGGTCGGCCAAAGCAAGCTTCTTTATCTCGTCTTCGGAAAGGCCGACGGGGATCATCAGCTTTCCTCTTACCTTCCCATTTACCTGGATGACGAGCTCTACCTCCTCGTCCCTTGCCAGTTCCTCGTCCCATGACGGCCACCCTTTTTGTGAAATGAAAGGCTCGTTGCCGATCGCCTCCCAGAGTTCCTCGGCCATATGCGGAGTAAAAGGCGCAAGGAGCAAAAGGGTATTTTCGACGGCGGCCCTCAGGACTTCCCACCCCTGTTTGTCGCGGGGTTCGAAGCCCGTCATTTCATTGACGAGTTCCATCAGCGCAGAGATCGCGGTATTGAAATGATATTCCTTTTCTATGTCGGCCGTAACTTTTCGGATTGTCTGATGCGTCTTTCTCACCAGTGAACGGCCCTCTTCCGGCAGACCCGAAACATCACCGGTGCCGGAGGAGTTTGCCGCCCGGCCCTTCAACGCGTCCAGGTTTTTGTAAACGATGTTCCATACACGCGTAAGGAACCGGTAAGCCCCCTCAACGCCCTTATCGGACCAGTCGAGGTCCCTCTCCGGCGGAGCGGCGAAGAGTGAAAATAGCCGCGAGGTGTCCGACCCGTATCGCTCTATGAGGTAATCGGGATCGACGACGTTGCCCTTCGATTTGGACATCTTCGCTCCGTCTTTTATTACCATGCCCTGGGTGAGGAGGTTCGTGAAGGGTTCGCTCTGGCCGATAATCCCCAGGTCGCGGATGACGCGCGTGTAAAAGCGAGAATACAGGAGGTGAAGCACCGCGTGCTCAACTCCGCCGATATATTGGTCCACAGGCATCCAATAGCCGAGTTCGGGGCTCATGGATTTCAGTTTCGAATCCAGGCCCGGGTCTTCCCTGGCGAAACAGTACCGGATAAAATACCAGGAGGAATCTACGAACGTGTCCATGGTGTCCGTCTCGCGTCTGGCTTTGCCCCCGCAGGAGGGACAGGGGGTATTGAGAAAAGATGGCGATTCAAGCAGCGGAGAGCCTCCCTTTCCGGTAAACCTGACGTCTTCGGGAAGGATTACAGGCAGGTCTTTTTCAGGGACCGCGACTATGCCGCACCTGTCGCAATAGACGACCGGGATAGGCGTGCCCCAGTAGCGCTGTCTCGATATGCCCCAGTCCCGGAGCTTGTAGTTGACGACCCTGCTGCCGAGTCCCTCATCTGCCAGATATTTGGCTATCTCGTCCCTCGCGGCCCTACTTTCAAGGCCGCTGAATTTCCCCGAATTGACCAACACGCCCTCGTCCTCATAGGCGGCCTGTAGGGGCAACCCTTGTGGCTGCCCACTCGACTGGGCAGGGACAAGCCCTGCCCCTACGATCTTTTCTTCGGGCACTATTACTACCTTTATCGGCAGATCATATTTTTTCGCAAAATCAAAGTCCCTCTGATCGTGGGCCGGCACAGACATGATCGCTCCCGTACCGTATTCCATAAGCACAAAGTTGGCGATATATATCGGCACCTTCTCTTCGTTGACCGGGTTAATGCAATAGCGCCCCGTAAAAAGGCCGAGTTTCTCGTCGACCTTGCCGTACTGGGCAGTGATCTTTGCGAGTTCGGCCTTGTCCGCAACCAACCGTTCCGAGAGGGGATGGGGCGGGGAAAGGCATACAAAAGACACGCCAAAGAGCGTATCGGGCCGTGTGGTAAATATCCTTATGCTTTCGTTACTCCCGTCGATCCGGAAATCAGCCTCAACTCCATAGCTCTTCCCTATCCAGTTCTTCTGCATCAGAACGACCTTTTCCGGCCACCCGCTTAGTTCCTCACACCCTGCCAGGAGTTCTTCCGCATACCGCGTTATCCTGAGGAACCACTGAAAGAGCTCCTTCTGGATAACAATGCTTTCGCACCTCCAGCATTTCGAATCAATCACCTGCTCGTTGGCAAGGACAGTCTGACAGGAAGGACACCAATTGACATAAGAGGATTTTCTGTAGGCAAGCCCTTTTTCGAGCATCTTGATAAAGAACCACTGGTTCCACTTGTAGTATTCAGGACTGCAGGTCGTCACTTCCCTGTCCCAGTCATAGCTCAGGCCGAGTTTATTGAGCTGGCCCTTCATGTAGCTGATATTTTCACTGGTCCACTTCGATGGATGCACGCCGTGTTTGATCGCGGCGTTTTCGGCAGGGAGGCCGAAGGCGTCCCAGCCCATGGGGTGAAGCACGTCAAAACCCCTCATCCGCTTATACCGGGCTATGACGTCGCCTATCGCGTAGTTTCTGACATGCCCCATATGTATTCTGCCGGAAGGATAGGGGAACATCTCGAGACAATAAAATTTCTTCCGGGATTCATCATATTCGGTCTTATAAAGATTTTTTTCGGCCCAGTATTTCTGCCATTTGGGCTCGACTTTCTTGGGGTCGTATCTCTCTTCCAATGCCACTACCTCCGGGCTGATCTGAACACCTATTATCTCTTTCCGCACTATGCCCGGGTATTATACCATAGACAAAATGAGGGGACCCGACCAGAGACGGCTGCGTCCCTGCCTTCTTTGCACGTCATCCTATATATTGAATAACTTCATCCCCTTCCCCGCACTAAAAGTCTCCCCGAATGCCTTCACCATAAATCTTTTGGCAGTCACGGCAGCCTCCCGCACCCCGCTGCCCTTTGCCAACTCAGCAGCAAGAGCGGCCGAAAATGTACATCCCGTGCCGTGAAACTCACCAGGCACCTTTTTCCCCTTTAGATAATGGAACCGCCCGTCATATAAGAGGTCCGTCGCCGCATTATCGAGATGTCCCCCGGTGATGATCGCGCTGCGCGCGCCGAGCTCGGCCAGCCGAAGCGCCGCCTTTTCCATGTCATGCATGGACGCGATCTTTATCCCGCTCAGAACAGATGCCTCATGGATATTTGGAGTCACGGCAGTGCAAAAGGGCAGGAGTTTTTTCACGACAGCATGCGGCAGGTCCTTTTTACTGAGACTCCTGCCGGTTGAAGAGAGCATGACGGGATCGACAACGACGTTTTTGAGAGAATGCCTTTTGATCGCCGACACTATGGCCGTAACGTTCGCCGCGGTGAGGATCATGCCTGTCTTCGTCGCATCAGGCCTCATATCCGACAGCAGCGTCTCCAGCTGTTTTTCCACAAAAGGACCGGGCACAGGCATGATGCCTTCGACCCCTCTTGAGTTCTGGGCGGTAAGAGAGGTAATCACGGAAATCCCGTATATCCCAAAGGCACGAAAAACCTTGAGGTCCTGTTGTATGCCGGCGCCGCCCGAAGGATCAGCTCCCGCTATGGTCAAAGCCAGTATCATTACTGGGATTATACGCGGCAACAAAAAGATTCACAAGGGTTACACACACAGGATAAAGCCGGGATTTCCTTTAATAGGGAATGGTTTTTCTCAAAAGGGAATCGAAGGATAATCAGGTGTGCTATAATATCGCTGGAATTCTGATGGCACAGGATGTGCATATCTATATGTTTCAGTATGTTAAATATCTTTTGTCTTAATATTTTTAGTTGACAGGAATAAATTAAAGGTATAATATTTTCACAATATTTGAAAAACCGCGACTTAGCAAATAAGGTTAATTTTACGAAGAAAGGAGGTGTTTAAGATAATGAAGAAATTCTTGGCTTTAATACTTACTCTAATAATGGTTCTGTCCTTGGCACTGACCATTGGATGCCAGAAGAAAGAGGAGGCCCCGAAGCCTGCTGAAGCTCCTGCTCCGGCACCGGCTCCTGCTCCCGCACCGGCTCCGTCTGAAGCTCCGGCTGCGTCACCGGCTCCTGCTGCACCTGCCGGCAAATAATTGCATCCGACATATTTTTGAAACAAAAAAAGAGGGCTCTTTAAGAGCCCTCTTTTTTTCACTTCCCCCTTACCTCAGAAGGTTATCGTAACCGTCTTTTCCACGGGCCCAAGGAGGAACCTCTTACGCATGACCCTTACCGCGACTGAATCGCCCTTTTTCTTATAGAGAAGGAAAATCTTGATGTCATCGACACTCTCGATTTTCGTATCGTCAAGGGCGAGGATCGTGTCGCCTTTTTTAAGACCCGCCTTTTCAGACACGCTCTCCGGCGCAAAATCCTGGATCTTCACCTTCCCTTCTTCTTCCTTTAAGACCACCATCAGCTTAGGCGTGACAGGGGGACTGACCGCGGGCGGGAAAAGCACGAAGTCCGAGATGCCATTTTCGATGTCGGCGTCGTTGAGGATTACCGAATAATCCTCGCCATTGAGTCTGTGCGCCCGTTTGGGGATGCCCGAGCCGAAGGCAAGATGTCCCATACCGACAATGACTACCGCCTGGCGGCCGGGATGTTCGCGCATAAATGCGTCAAGGTTATGCGCCATCGCTTCGTCCCATAGGACCTGGGCCTCATAAAAAAAATCAAAGTTCCTGCTCTCAAAATTCCTGTGTCCCTCGAACAACGCCCTCAGTCTCGCCTTATATGCCGAATCGGAAAGGTCCATATCCTGAGGGATTTCCTTCCTTTCATCGACTGAAAGCGACAGGAGCCCCTCTTTCGAAACCTTTGACACGATCTCATTGCGGATATTCAGCGCGGCCACCGGTATTTTATACTCCCGGGCAAAAAGAAGAATTTCCCTGTACAGCGGATAGTCATATCCCCACCGTTTGAAATACTCGGTCCTCTTCAGAAATTCCTTTTCCTCTATTGATCCGGATATATAGTCGTCGAGGGCCTTCTGAAAAGGCTTCTGGAACATCTCCATCCCGATTATGATATTCTTGTTTTTTCTGTATAGTTCCCGCAAGATCTCGTACTGTGCACGATGGTGTTCGAATTTGACGTGGACCTCCCCGGCATAGATTATCTTCTTGCGGCTGACCTTTTCTGCTATGTCCGCAATATTGATGAGACGGGGTATTTCAACGCCGGGCACATCTTCGGACAGCGTCGCGCCGATGCCGTTTCGGGTTTCGTCTGTCTCCTTCAACACATTCTTCCCGTCTCTGAAGGACAGCCTGCTGTATTTGCCGTAGTGCGTGATCCTGCGGAGATATTTCTCCATGCCGCCCGAAACAGGACTGTCTACGATAGCGATGACACCGTTGTTATTGTAAGGGTTTCCTCTCACCGTAATAGAAAAGTCCTGAGCGGTCTTTTTCATCTCTCCGAAGAGACTCTTGACAAGGGGGGTATCCGCACCAAAAATAAGGACGGAGGAAGTCTTCAGGTCGTCATAGTTGATTTCCTCCCCATTTTTGCCGGTAAAACCTTCTCCTTTAAGATATCCGGCAACAGAAGCATATTCCTTTTCCATGCTTTCCGGCCTGCCCTTCGGCAAAACAAATATTTTTTTGACATCACCGAACAGCCTGGACAAGACCGGCGGGAACTCATCATTTGAAAGACGCCTGAATACCTCATAATTATCATCGATTGTCAGCCCTACAGGCCACCCCTCTGTCTCGATTTCAAGATCGTTCGTCTTCTTCGCTATCTCGAATATTTCCCTTGTTTCCCCTTCCTTAAGTGTTACCTTAACCGGCAGGGACAACCTAAGTACATCTCCCTTCTGAGTAACCTCAAAAGAGACGGCGGCCTTGGCCCCGCGGTACGCAAGCGATGGGGTTCCGATCTCGATCTCCGGCGCCCCCTTTCCCTCGACCCACTGTGTAAAAAACCATGAGAGGTCTTTTCCGGAAGAGGTTTCGAAGGCGCTTCTGATGTCGCTCCAGGAGGCGGTCCTGAAACTGTTCTTTTCTACAAAGCCTCTGATCGAACGATAAAAGATCTCCTCGCCGAGCATACCTTTGAGCATATGGAAGACCATTGCCGCTTTTCCGTATCCGATCGCCCTCGATGCCCGGTCGGTCCTCCCGGTGAAAGAAGTCAAAGGGAAGTCGTTTTCGGGAGTCACATAACTCTGGAATGAAATCATGATATCTTTTCTGTATTGCCGGCCCCTCCCCTTGAGTTCCTCGTACCTGTGGTCCGCGAGGTAGGTGGTAAGGCCCTCAGACCAGTTGCCGCCGGCGTAATCGGCGTAGACACTGTTGCCGAACCACTGGTGCAGGATCTCGTGCCCTAAAGAGGTCTCGACGATAAAAGGCAGTCTCACCACGTCCCGCCCCAAAAGGGTGTAAGTCGGCATTGAATATCCCGTCGGCTGCACGTTCTCAACGACGGCGAACCTCTTAAAGGGATATTTCCCAATGAGTTTTTCATACATCTCAATATACTTCTTCGTGTATTCGATATAGGTTTTTGAGAGCCCCGCATCTTCCGGTAAGAAATAGGCGACAATCTCGGTGGCTCCATGGGAATCCTTCTGAACGCGGTACTTTCCTGCAGCAAAGGTGATCCCGCCGACAGGGTGGGGGAAAGAAAAAATATACTCTTTGCCCCCGCCGTCCATATCTTTCACCGAAACTTCATCCGCCTCCGATATACCCTCAAACCCATCAGGCAGAAGCGCCTTGAAATTGAAGAGGGAAAGGCCGCCCACCGAAGGATACCACCCTCCGGAAAGAACTATTCCTGAGGTGTCAATACTGTTACCGTAAACGACGCCGGGGTTCTTTTCACTATCCGTCCGTGGGGAGGATCGCAATTGGAGCTCATATTCTGTCTCAACGGTATCGGCAGATCCGCCGGGCCGGATAGTGACCACCTTGGTGCCGGATCCAGTCTTAAGCTCCTCTCCGTTTACTCTTATGGAAATGATCTTGATCCCGGAAAGATCCAGTGCTGATGCCTTCCCAGGCGGAAAAGTAATTTTTGAAACGCCCCGGAGGGTCTGGTGCTCAAGGTCGAAGCGAACAGTAAGGTCATTGACCGGCATAGATTCCCCCGCTGATGAGATCACCGGTATGAGCAAAAAAAAAGCCAGTGCCAGCGGCCTTAACAATCCACGCATATCATCCTCCTTTTCTTCTTCCCGGCCCGCGTCCGCATTGTGAAATCGACACCCTGTTTTTGCCGCTTTCTTTTGCCGCGTACATTGCGCCGTCCGACGCTTTTATCAGGGATTCGGCAATGTCCCTTGCACTTCCGGCCGCCTTCACGCTCCTTGAAAGCGATGCCACCCCTACGCTGCAGGTAATGACTCCCTCAATGCAAAGTCGGGGCTCATGCACACCGTCGCCGTTGCGTAAAAAAACATTCCCCGCTATGCCGGCCCTTATCTTTTCGGCATAAGCGGCAGCTTCCCTTAAGTCCGAATCCGGCATGACCACCACATACTCGTCCCCTCCGTATCGGGAGAGTACGGCCCCGGTCCCGGCGAATATCCTTCTCAATATGTCGGCCACTTCCTTGAGTACAAGACTGCCGGCAAGATGCCCGTGGGTATCGTTGACCTCTTTAAAGCGGTCGAGATCAAAAAATATTATCGAGAGGTCTCCGCCTCCCTTCCCTGCTCTCCTGACCTCCTGGACCAGGTTATTGAAAAAATATCTGTCGTTATGAAGGTCCGTGAGCGTGTCTCTCTTGGACAGTTCCTCGAACCCCCTGCCGATCAGAGCATTATGGATAAGGCTTGCCGTGTACCCGGCGAAGATCTCAAGGAGCGCAAGATCATAGTCATCATAGTTCTGCCGCCCTTTCCTGTTTATGAGTTCGATAACTCCTATCTTTGCTCCTTCTATCACGATAGGTGCGCAGATGATCGTCCTCGTCTTGCCTCCAAGCCTTCTGTCGATCTCCGGATAAAATTTCGGGTCTTTCATTACGTCCTTACTTATATAGGGTTTCCCCTTCCGGTAGGTCACCCCGGCTATCCCGCTCGCCTCCGGCAGCGAATTGCCGGTAAGGGCCCGGGAGCCCTTTCCGTAGCACGCAGCAAAATAGAGCTGTTCACGACACCCAGGTTCCCACTTAAGCAGGGGGTCATCAAGCAAAATGGAGCCGGCTTCTGAGGGGACAAGTTTGTTGGCCCAGGTAAGGATCTCGCCCAATATCACGCCGAGGTTCAACTCGTAGGCGGTGCCCCGGGACTTTTTCTTCCGGTTGAGCAGTCTCGTAAGGGTCGGCAAATCTGCAATATTAATTCTCATCCCGCCTCAAAACCAATCTCCTTCCCGGTTTTATCTTCATCGACTTTTTCCATGACAACCACCGCATGATAAAAAACAGCGCTAGTTCCAAGTCTATCATAAAATACTATGGAATTTGAGATAGTGCGACACGGGTCGCCCTCGTTCATGACTGAACCATTCTAGGTCAGGGACTGACGCCCGACGGACAAGAAATCCGAGTAAAGGTCTTCGGCGGTCGAGAAAGACGCGACCGTTACTCTAAACACAACCTTCCCCGCTTTCGAATAATGACTCACCAGGGGCGCCGTGCGTGTGTGGAATATCTCGAGTTTTTTCCGCACCATCTCGACCCCGTCATCGGATCTTCCGAGACGGTCTCCCCCTGCGTTGCACCTTATCCTTTCGAAAATATCCTCCGCGGCGCACTCAAGGACAATAAGACCGGTTATATCCATCTTTCGGTCTATGTCCCTCGCCTGGTCCTTATGCCGCGGCAATCCATTGAGGACCAAGATATCATCACGCCCAAAACCGTTTTTAAGGAGGAAGGCATCGATCACTTTTTCGGCTATAGGAAAATGTTCATTTTCAAGAAGCAGCCCTTTTTCGAGCACGTCCCGGATAAAAAGATGCTCCCTGAGACTGAATCCTTCGGGTGCAATCTCCTGTTGCGCGACCGTCCGCAACTCGTGCCCAAAATCGAAATGCAGACACCGCCGCCCTCTGAAGCCGTTTTGTTCAAGACAGGAGCCGAAGGGTGTTTTCCCCACTCCCGTGGGGCCTATAAGGAGCATCGCGCAGGGCCTCATATTTTTCTCATCCGAAATCCGCCATCAAAATTTGTGTGTGAGAATGAGAGAGGATGCCGTCTCTGCACAAGTAGCAGCAGCTTTCCTGATAGTGAATCGAGGCTCATCCTCTCACTTCTCTTTCTTAAGCGCCCTCTCAACAGTCCTTATCGCGCAGAATTCGCCGCACATGCTGCAGACATCCGATTCTGTCGGAGGGACCTCCGCACGCCACTCTCTGACTTTGTCGGGATTTAAGCTCAGACCGATCTGGCCGTTCCAGTCGAGTGCCTTTCTGCATCTCGCCATTTTAAGATCGGCGTCCATGGCGCCCCTTATCCCCTTTGCGATGTCGGCGGCATGCGCCGCAAGCTTGGATACGATGACCCCTTCTTTCACATCTTCTACGGTCGGCAGCCGAATATGCTCCGAAGGCGTTACGTAGCAGAGAAAATCCGCGCCTGCAGCGCCCGCGACCGCACCGCCGATTGCGGCCGTGATGTGATCGTATCCCATGCCTATGTCGGTAACAAGCGGGCCAAGGACATAGAAAGGAGCGCCCTTGCAAATCTCTTTTTCGATCTTCACATTAAGCTCTACCTGATTCAGAGGCACGTGGCCCGGCCCCTCGATAATGACCTGCACGCCGGCCTCCACCGCCTTGTCCCTCAATTCCCCAAGGGTAAGGAGTTCCTCGATCTGCGTACGGTCGGTAGCATCGGCAAGGCAGCCGGGGCGCATGCCGTCACCCAGGCTCAGGGTCATGTCATACTCCCGCGCGATTTCAAGGAGTCTTTCAAACTGGAGGAAGAGGGGATTGTCCTGTTCGTTATATACCATCCACTCAAGAAGAAGCGACCCGCCCCTGCTGACGATGTCCAGGACCCTGCCCTCACTCTTTAACCTCTCCACGGCCTTCATCGTAAGGCCGCAATGAACAGTGACAAAATCGACGCCTGATGCGGCGTGTTCCTCTATTACTCTAAAGAGGTCGTCGGGAGTCATCCTGGCTATCGCGCCTTTTTCCGCGGCGGCCATGACCGCGGCCTCATAGACAGGCACCGTACCGACGGCAACAGGAGACCTCTTAAGCATCATGGCGCGGAGTTCCTTTATCGGACCTCCGGTAGAGAGGTCCATTACCGCGTCCGCACCGTATCTGACGAGGACATCGAGTTTCTCCATCTCCTCTTCTATCGAGACCCTGTCTTTCGATGTGCCGATATTGGCATTGATCTTCGTCCTTAGGTTTCTGCCTATGCCGATAGGCTTAATGCCATGTTTTTTGTTGATCGGAATAACGCTTACGCCTGAGGCGATGTCTTCGGAGAGGGCTTCTGCCGACACGCCTTCCGCCAAAGCGACTTCCCTTGCTTCATCAGTAATAATCCCTTTTCTTGCCAGTTCGATTCTCGTCATTTCAATAGCCTCACAAATTCCTCTGTACTTGATTTTATGTTTTCCGATGCCAGGACAGCGGAAATAAGCGCTATCCCGTAAGCCCCTGCCTTTACCACCTCACCGACCCGTTCCTTTTTGATGCCCCCCACCGCAAAGATAGGGACCGAGACTTCTTCCTTCACCTTTACAACGACCTGAAGTCCGACAGGCCTTCCGTATCGCATCTTCGACGGAGTCTCGTAGACGGGCCCGAGCGTCACAAAGTCGGCGCCCTCTTCCTCTGCTTTTTTGGCCTCCGAAACGCTATGCGCCGACGCACCGATCAGCATGTCGTCTCCCGCAGCTTTTCTTGCGGCATGTACGGGGATGTCCGATACTCCGAGGTGGACGCCGTCAGCACCCACGGCAAGGGCGATATCGACCCTCCCGTTGATGAAAAGTCTCGCCTGATATCTTTTTGTAATACCACGAAGCTCATACGCCATATGGAGCAACTCTTTTGTCCCAACGTCTTTCTCCCTTAATTGAACGGCCCTCACCCCTCCTTTTAGAGACTCCTCTATGGCTGCCGGCAGGGTGTAACCGGACGCGAGCAATTTTCTGTCGGTTATCAGGTAGAGCCTGAAATCTATCCTCTTACGGTCCACCGCTAGTCTAGAGGAGCATTCCCTCAAGCGGACTGCTCGCAGTCGCGTACAGCTTTTTAGGCATCCTCCCTGCCAGATGTGCCAGACGCCCCGCGATCACCGCGTGTTTCATGGCCGAGGCCATCGCTACCGGGTCCTTTGCGCCTGCGATACCGGTATTGATAAGGACTGCATCGCACCCCAGTTCCATCGCAATCGCAGCGTCGGAGGCCGTCCCGACACCCGCATCGACCACGACCGGGACCTTCACCGCGGTCTCGATTATGATGCGTATGTTATACGGGTTTCGGATGCCGAGACCGGAACCTATCGGGGCACCCAGCGGCATCACGGCGGCCGCGCCTGCATCTTCGAGGCGCTTCGCCATGATCGGGTCGTCATTGGTATAGGGAAGAACGATAAACCCCTCCTTCGCAAGTATCTCCGTCGCCTTCAGAAGGCCGATCGTGTCGGGGAAGAGAGTTTTCTCGTCTCCTATCACTTCGAGCTTTATAAGGTCTGAGATGCCTGCTTCCCTGGCAAGTCTCGAATACCTGAGCGCGTCCTCCACCGTATAGCAGCCTGCCGTGTTGGGAAGGATCTTGTATTTTTTCGGGTCTATATAGTCCAGCAGGTTCTCGGATTTCCTGTCTAGAATATTTACCCGTCGTACGGAAACCGTGACCACATCGGCACCTGAGGCCTCGATGACCTTTTTTGTCTCTTCGAAGTCCTTATACTTACCTGTGCCAACCCAAAGCCGTGAGGCAAACTCTATTCCCCTGATGATCAGCTTATCTTCCATTTCTCACCTCGCAATAAAAGTAATGGCAGGAGACTGCCATTGAGCGGTTTTTTTGCCCGCAATTCTTACAGTACCCCCCCTTTACATCCCCCCTTATCAAGGGGGACAGAGGGGGTGAGGCAAAAGCCTCTATTGTGTCATTCCGGCTTGCGTGCCCGCCGTCTTTGTGGTGGGTCCGATAACCCCTCCCTGCCTCCCCTTATCAGGGGAGGATCAGCCCCTTCCCCCTTGATAAGGGGGGATGTAAAGGGGGGTTGGATTCCCGACGCGCTACGCTTGCGGGAATGACAGTCTTTAAGCGAGCCTCTATTTTGAGACAGGTTCTTATCACCGTTTTATCCTCCTCCGACAAAGTTGACTATCTCAACCGCATCTCCGTCCTTCAGTGCAAAACCGCCGTAGTCCGCCTTTTTGACAATCGTAAGATTCACTTCAACGGCAACCCTTCCCGACCGGATCTTGAGCTCATCGAGAAGCTCCATGACCGTCTTCGCCCTCAGGTTATCGACTGTCTCGCCGTTTATCTTCAGTCTCATAAAAATAAAAAACCGCATCCCTAAAGGGATACGGTCGCCTCAGCACTCATCCCTAATCCCTACGCCGGAATTGTCCGTATCAGGTTCAAGGGGTCTCTCCCGTAACACGAGAAACTCTCAGGCTCCATGGCCTCCCCCAAGGGTCAATTCAAGTATAGTTCAGGAACGAATTTATTGTCAAACTCTCGGGTAGTGGGGTAACCCCACTACCAACTCTCGACACTTTTGGCAGTGTCCTGGACACTACCACACTTTTCCATTCTCACATAACTGCGGAGTATGCCCAAAAACTTTACCATCTCCCATGTATGAGGCATGCGGTCTCTTACTAAGAGGAGTTTCGGGCTTTTTTCTTCCCGTGAGAACTTACGGAAGAAACCTTCATCGACAGCAGACGTTAAAGACCATTTGCCGAGTCTGAAACGTGAAGTCGCTCGTCTTCTGTTTTACCGCTTGTAGGTACAATTGAGCAATTTCACGCCTCTTAAGGTATATTTAATAAAGAATGCTTACAGGGTTACCAACTATTTTGGTATTAATGCGGTTCGCGACTGATAATTGCTTGAGCTGTTCTGACGCAGCGCATCGGATGAAAGCCGGTGCGCCCCACAGCGATATTAAAAAAGGTAAAATATGGGGCGCCATTTAGGTAATCTCCGGATAACGGGAAAGCTGAAGCTTACTCCGCTTGTCGTCATTCCCTTTTTCTTCTGTCTGGCGTTTACTGCTTATCTGGGACTTTCAGGCCAAATAGGCGTTGCGGCGGTTTTCGCGGCAACAGTTCTCCTGCCTCTCGCTATAAACATTATGGTCATAAGAAAAATGGTTGTCGCCCCAATCAGGTCGATCGAGGCCGCCGCGAGAAAGGTTGCGCAGGGTGATCTCTCCTTCCGCACGGAAGGTGGAAGCACTGATGAGATCGGAAGGGCCAGCATGTTGCTGAAGGAGGCCTTCCTGGCCGTCGAAGGGGTTCTCCAGAGAATCAAAGAGCTGTCCGACAGGATATTGGTGGTTGTCGAGGAAGTGGAGCAGGTATCCGAAAAGGTACTGAAGGGGGCCGAGACCGAGACCGAGGCGATCGAGAGCATCTCAAGTTCGGTAGGGGAACTCAACGGAACGGCGGCCGAGATGGCGAACAACACGGAAGGTCTTGCCTCTTCGGCTGAAGGTGCTTCGGCCGCCATTGAACAGATGGTATCGAGCATCAAGAATATCAACGACAACATTCAGGAGTTGGATGGGATCGTGGAGTCCACATCCGCCTCGGTCGGGCAGCTCTGGGGAAGGACGAAAGAGGTTGCGTCCGAATCTGAAGCACTGGCCGCCGCGTCGGAGGAGACCCTCGCCGCCATCTCCGAAATAACCGAGACAATAAAGGAAGTGGAGGATCATGCGAAGGAATCTGCGATGCTTTCCGAGAAGGCCACGAGCGATGCGGCGAACCTCGGCATGGCCTCGATCGCCAAGACGACTGAAGGGATGAAGGGAATAGCGTCTTCGGTGCAGAACACGGCGGAGTGCATTCGCGTCCTCGGAAACAGGTCGCGGGAAATAGAAAAGATATTGAGTGTCATACAGGGGGTGAATGAAGACACGAACCTTCTCTCGCTAAATGCCGCGATATTGGCCGCACAGGCCGGGGAACACGGCAGGGGCTTCTCGGTCGTCGCCGCCGAGATGAGAGAGCTTTCAGAGAGAACAGGTAATTCAACAAAAGAGATAGCATCGCTTATTCAGGCTATTCAGACGGAAATAGGGAATGCACAGGATGCCATGCAGAAGGGGATCACCGATGTGGAAGGAGGACTCAGACTGGCGAAAGAGGCCGAGGAGGCACTGAAGAAGGTCATGCAGAGCTCAGAGAAATCTTCGGAGATGACCCTCTCCATCAAGCGCACTACCGGCGAGCAGGCGCGGGCCGCGGGCCTGGTTGCAGAGGCCACGGAGAGGGTGAGGGAAATGATAGGGCGCGTGGCAAAGGCCGCGGCGGAACAGTCTGAGGGTGCCGTGCTCATCAAGGAAGCTGCGGAAAGGATGAAGACGCTTTCTCACCAGGTAAGCAAGGCAACCGGAGAACAGGCGATGAGCAGCGGACTGATAGCGCAGACCACGGAACTCTTTTCCGAGAGAAGCCGGCAGATATCCAACTCCCTGGGCGAAAACAGGAAAGGCTCCCTCAGCATACTCAGCAGCATCGAGGCGGTAAAGGACATACCGGTCGAAAACAGGGAACTCGCCTTCAGAATCAGCAATACGCTCTGGAACCTTCAGAAGGACGCAGAGCTCCTCAGGGCGGAGATGGAACGTTTCAAGTTCTCCGGAGAGAGAGGACATTCGTTGAGGCTCGGGGTCGTTCCCCTGCAGGAGCCGTCTTTAATGTTCAGGAAATTCACCCCTCTTTCGGAATACCTTGCCGGGAAGCTCGGGAGAAAGGTCGACCTCAAGGTTGCGATTGATATGGAAAGCGCGGTGAAGGACCTGGGCGAAAACGTGACCCAGTTATGCGCAATGGGGCCCGCAAACTATGTCGAGGCGCATTCAAAATACGGAGTGAAGGTGATTGCCAAGGCACTGAGGCAGGGCAAGCCTTTCCACCGCGCCGCGATCGTCGTCAGAGCCGGATCGTCAGCGCATTCCGTAAGGGACCTGAAGGGAAAAACCTTTGCCCTTGTAAGTCCGAAGTCCGCAACCGGACATATTATGCCGCTTGCCGCCCTCAAGGAGGCGGGGATGACCGTTCACGACTTCATGACTTACGAGTTCCTCGGGAGCCATGACAAAGTCGCTAAGGCCGTGCTCGCAGGAGATTTTGATGCCGGCGGATTGATGGAGGAAACGGCGCATGTTTACAGGGAAAAGGGGCTGAGAGTCCTCCAGTTATCACCCGAGATTCCTGAATTCAATGTGAGCTGCAACAACTCGGTCGACGTAAATACTATGGGCGCCATCAGGGATGCGCTGATATCTCTCAATGTCTCAAAAAACGATGAGGCGATTGTTCTCACGTCACTGGGCAGGGACTGTACGGGTTTTGTGCCCGCAAGCGACGCCGAGTATGCCGTCTTCAGAGAAAAGATACTCGGCATCGAAGCTGAAATAGAAGCCGAGTTTCATGGCCGGCTGACGAAGTCTTCCAGGGCCGGCCGGGGGACCAAAAGTGCCTGACCCGAGAGACTCAGAAAATTCATATCTGCTCATGGTTTTTCCTGTTTCGAATAGAGCAAACATCACACACGGTTAAATACAATTATGAGAACTGCATCGATTCCCGTTATTTTGTTGCTCATTTCTATCGCTACACAGCTGGCGGCTTCGATATACGCCCTGTTGCTGATTCGTTTGACGGGCCGCAAGCTGGCATGGATTTCAATCTCCATTGCGCTGACTCTGATGACCTGGCGCCGCGTAGTAGCGCTCATTTCAATTCTCACCGGCGGCAAACAGATTACCGTCGACATGTCAGAACTAATTGCCTTGGTGACTTCGTTTCTGATGCTGCTGGGAGTTCTGCACATAAGGCATTATTTTCGATCTATTCATTTAGCTGACACCGTACGCAAAAAGGCCGAAGAAGAGTTGCGTCATGCCCTCAAGAGAGTTGAAGACGAAAAGGGCAGGTCGGAGGCTATTATTGAGGCGATCGGCGATGGTATTTCCATCCAGAATAGGGATTTCAAGATTCTTTATCAAAACCAGGTTCACATAAATTTTACCGGGAACCACGTTGGAGAGTACTGTTACATGGCCTATAGAGGCCTGAAGGACATCTGCGAAGAGTGCCCCATAGCAATGTCTTTCAAGGATGGCAAGATTCACACGGTGGCAAGGTCTCTGCTCACTGATAAGGGGATGAAGTATTTCGAGAACACCACATCTGCCTTAAAGGACTCAGAAGGGAAAATCATAGCAGGTATCGAAGTGGTGAGAGACGTCACCACGCGTAAGCTGATGGAGAAATCGCTGCAGGAGTCCGAGAATAAATTTAGAGATCTGGCGGAGAAATCGGTAGTCGGTATTTACCTTATACAGGACGAAAAATTTAGTTATGTCAATCCGATGCTGGCTAAGATATTTGGTTATGCAGTCGGGGAGTTAATAGAAAAAAAGGGGCCGGAGGATTTGGTCTTGCCGCAAGATTGGCCGATCGTAAAGGAAAATTTGAGGAAACGGATATCCGGAGAAATAGAATCCAGTCATTATAGGTTTAAGGGCATCAAAAAAAATAAAGAGATCATCTATTTAGAGGCCTATGGTTCCAAAACAGTATATAAGGCACGCGCCGCCGTGATAGGAACTTTACTCGACATAACCGAGCGCAAGAAACTTGAAGACCAACTCCGGCACGCGCAGAAGATGGAGGCCGTCGGCACGCTGGCAGGAGGCGTTGCCCACGATTTCAATAATATCCTCAATGTGATAATAGGATATGGCTCCATGGTGTTTGACAAGCTGGAAGCCGATAGTCCTTCAAAGAGCCAAATGAATGAGCTGCTCGCCGCCGCCGAGAGGGCTGCAGCACTCACCAAGAGACTTCTTGCCTTCAGCAGAAAACATCTTGCTGAAGTGAAGCCCACCAATCTCAATGAACTTATCACAGATATCCAGAAAATGCTTGTCCGGATCATCGGCGAAGATATCGAATTTAACTTGGCCCTTGAGGAGAGGCCCTTGATAGTACTGGCTGATGCCGGGCAGATAGAGCAGGTCCTGATGAACCTTGTTTCAAACGCCAAAGACGCAATGCCCAACGGCGGACGGCTGACGATCGGCACCGGTCTTCAGGAAATGGATGATGAATATATTGCGGTGAATGGATATGGAAAAACCGGAATGTACGCCCTTATCACGGTTTCTGATACAGGGCGCGGAATAGATGCTGAAACTCAGAAGAAGATATTTGAGCCTTTTTTTACAACGAAAGGTCTTGGAGAAGGAACCGGGCTCGGGCTTGCGATCTCCTACGGAATAATAAAACAGCATAGCGGATACGTTAAGGTCTACAGCGAACCGGGGCATGGCACTGTATTTAAAATATATCTCCCCCTCATTGAGGAACCGGCATACCTGGAGAAGAGGGCTGAGGCTGCTGTCCCCGTCAAGGGTGGAAATGAGACAATCCTCGTGGCTGAAGACGATGCCTCCCTGAGGGAATTGACAAGGACGGTCCTGGAGTCTTTCGGCTACCGCGTCATCACCGCGGAAGACGGGGAAGACGCGATAACAAAATTCATGGAAAACAGGGAAAGGATCGACCTCGCCATACTTGACATGATCATGCCTAAGAAAAACGGAAAGGAGGTCAGTGAGGTACTCAGGAAGGCGAGGCCTCTGACAAAAATACTCTTCGTGAGCGGATATACGATGGACATTATCAAAGACAAGGAACTGGCGGAATCAGGCTTTGACTTCATCCATAAACCCATCAGGCCGCAAGACCTTTTGACTAAGGTGAGGGAGATTTTGTATTAAATGAAGGGAAAGACACTTATCGTAGACAATGAGGCGGCCAACCTCAGCCAAGAGTATCACTGTAAGGGATGGAAGGACCATGCCGGAATACTTCGATCCGGCGGTTCTTAAAGCCTCTAAAGAAACCCCGTTTTTTCTGCTTCTCACCAATCAAACATTTGCCTCAATACCAGGATGGCAAGAGACTTACGCTGCTTTGAGTCAATAAAACACGCAGCGTGAATATTGGGATTTTTGCGGACTTCAGGGGCCCTGTGCAATATAGGGCCCCTGCGAAAATAAGAACGGCTACCTTAATTCACTTACGTTGTGCGGGACCTTTCATGTCCTGAGATCTTTTCTTGGCAGCCGTCAATACGGAAGAGCAATCAATCTCCGAGAGGGCGAATGTCCCTTCATAACCCAGCTGCGTCATAAACGAACCACTGATGCTCTGAAATGTGGACAGGTCGACGACCGCTTGCCAGGATACACTCACACAGGTTGGACCGGTCGCTATCGACCATACCCCGACAACTATCGTGTCACCGTCAATGGTTGCCGTACCCGAGACAGGCTGAACGAATGTCCCATTACATAATACGCTACTGTTTGTCATGAATCCATGGATGTCGAAGTTCTGCCCGGACAAAAAGCTTCCAAAATCCAGGAACCAAAAATCTCCGTGATCGTCCTCAAAGCAGACCGTCCCCTCAGGCGTTCCGGCATATGAACGCCCCGGTGATGCCACAACACACACGATTAAAGAGAGGACCATCAATACTGGAAATAACGCCGACTTCGCTTTCATGACACGCTCCTTTCAAAAATGGGTTTGAATGATATTAGTTCCCGCAGAACACCTCAGTTTTATCACCTGAGGGACGATTGCGATGATACCGCCGGTTACAGTTATCTTATATCGCTTTTCTCTCCCGGGGTCAAGGGTGAATGGTGCGGGTAGGTGCATGACAAGGACGAGAGTGCACGTGCAAAAGAATGTGGAAGTCGAGCAGTCAGTGTCTGTGAAGTTGCTGAGTGTCCTCTGCATTTTTTCACGAGGCGCCTTGCGGTACAATATGCGCATGGCCAAAATCAGCGCGGGCATTCTTATGTACCGAAAACACGACGGCATACTTCAAGTCTTTCTCGTTCATCCCGGCGGCCCGTTGTGGGCGAAAAAAGATCCCGGCGCGTGGTCGATCCCGAAGGGAGAGATTGATCAAGGGGAAGACCCTCTCTCTGCAGCAAAACGGGAGTTTGAGGAAGAGACGGGGATGAAAGTCTCCGGCCGATTTATTCCGCTGTCATCCGTGAAACTCAAAAGCGGGAAGGTCGTTCAGGCATGGGCCGTTGAGGGCGACTGCGATCCGGAGGCAATCAAGAGCAACACCTTTTCGATGGAATGGCCGCCCAGGTCCGGCAGGAAGCAGGAATTTCCCGAGATCGACCGGGCAGCCTGGTTCGGCATGGGGGAGGCAAAGGAGAAAATAAACGAAGGACAACTGCCCCTGCTTAAAGAACTACGCCTGCTTTTAATTCATAGGCCCAAAGGATGAAACAACGGGTTCAATACTCCGTCTTACGCCGGAGTGATAGACTTCGAAATAAAATCTTGTTACACTAAACGCCTTGCAGACTGTTTGATGTCCACTTTTACGAAGGGTCTGATATAGTCGGTCACACATATGAAAGATATACATATCTCAATTTTAGGCGGGGGGCTGGCCGGTCTTTCAGTCGGATACTATGCGACGAAGAGCGGCATACCTTTTACGATCCATGAGGCAAAAGACAGGACGGGGGGGAATTCCGTTACCTTCAGGCACGGAGACTTCCTCTTTGACTCCGGGGCCCACCGCTTTCACGATAAGGATGACGAAATTACCGAGGAGGTTAAGGGTCTTATCGGGAAAGATTTACAGAGGATCAATATCCCCAGCCTGATTTATCACAATGGAAAATCCATAGACTTTCCACTTTCGCCTTTGAACTTGATGAGAAACCTGGGGTTGTCCACTCTTGCCAGGGCGGCCGGTGAGGTCATAGCTTCGAAGATAAAAGACAGAACGGATTTCAGGAGCTTTGGGGACTTTGCAACGCGCACGTATGGGAAAACGATAGCTTCCCTTTTTTTGCTGAACTACTCGGAGAAATTGTGGGGAAGACCGTGCAGCGAGCTTTCTGTCCAGATATCGGGCAAGAGACTCAAGGGGCTGGACATCAGGGCGTTTCTTACCGGCGCAATCTTTCAAAAGAACGCCGAGGCAGCGCATGTGGAAGGTTCGTTTTATTACCCTGCCGGGGGGATCGGCATTATAGCAAAAAAGATGGCGGAGTTTTGCGGGGAAGGCAATATCATGACAAGCTCTCAAATCAGCCGCATTATTCATGATCGTCGGCGCATAGTGGCGCTGGAAGTCAAAGGGAAGGAACTGATTCCCGCCAAGGAAGTGGTAAGTACGTTACCGATGAACGCATTCCTTCAATTGATGGACCCTTTGCCGCCGGGCGATATTATGGACTGTTCGAGAAGCCTCCGTTTCCGGAATGTAATACTGGTTGCACTTTTCCTCAACAGGGGGTCGGTTACTTCTGCCGCCACCGTCTACTTCCCCTCTGGTGAGTTCCCGTTTACAAGGATATACGAGCCCAAGAACAGAAGCGCGTGTATGTCTCCCCCTGGAAAGACTTCGCTTGTTGCCGAGATTCCTTGCCAGCCCCAGGATGAACTCTGGGGCGCTGATGATAATGAGCTGGCCGGCCTTGTTCGTTCCCATCTCATGCGGATCGGATGGATAAAGGAAGAAGAGATCATGGGTTCCGCAGTGAAGAGGATGAGATATGCCTACCCCATACTTGAAACGGGAACAGGAGAGGCCGTTCGGCGGATCAGTGACTTTCTGCACAACTTCAGCAACCTGAAGGTCTCCGGCAGAAACGGGAAATTCGTTTACGCGTGGATCCATAATATGATGAGCTTCGGCAAAGAAATTATTTCAGATTATCTGTGACGGCCGTGGCCAAAAGACCTTCCGGCAAGACGACAGAAATAGGCTTTTGTATAGGCGGTATGGTATTGGGAATACTGGCTGTATGTGTGCACCTTCTCCGGGTCGAATCCCTTACGTCGCTGATCGCTTTCCTTGCGCCGGACAATAATTTCGACAGTTCATATCTCCCGCTCGTTGGCTATTTTGGGGTAGAGATGATCATACTGTCCTCCCTGTATCTGGCTTATGTCTTTAAAAAACGGCAGATGGATCATCTGGTAAGCAGGAACTATAACCGTATCTTACTTTTTCTCTGTGGCGTCTTATCTTTATTGGCGCTCGCAATTTCGTTAAACAGGGCGTTCGGTCCTGATGAATTTGAGCATGTCCATAGCGCCTGGTACGTCGCCGAGGGTTATCGCCCGTATACGGATTTTTTTCAGCACCACAATCCTTTGCTGTGGTATGTCTTGGCCCCTTTTTTGCGCGTGTTCGGATACACGGTCCGGTCGGTGCTGATGTTTCGTATATTGATGTTTCTCTTGACTATCGGAACAGTCTACTGGACATACCGGCTCTCAAAAAAATTATCGGCGTCCGCGGAGGTCGGACTTCTTTCGGCGATTTTGCTGTTGTCGGTGGTGATGTTTGTGGGCAGGAGCATAGAAATCAGACCGGATGTCCCCCAGGTATTTTTCGGAATGGTCTCGGTCTATGCCCTGATAGGCCACTTCCGGTCCGGGAAACTGAAAGATTTGGTGACTTCCGCACTTGCCGCCTCCGTTTCGTTTATCTTCCTGCAAAAGACTGTTTTTCTCCTTGCGGCATACGCGCTGATATTCGCATTTAGATTCCTGAAGGGGAAGATGTCCCTCAGGCCCATTATTTATTTCGCCATCTTTTTTTCTTTGCCGGTGTCGCTCTTTTTTGCGGCTATCTTAATGTCCGGTTCATCGGGCAGTTACTTGGTGACAAACATGGCACTTAATACGGACCCTTCACTGGCCTCTTTTTCGCCTTTTGTGCACGTAAAGGCGGCGTTGGTTCTAAACGGCGTATTCTGGATTTTTGCCCTCCTTTCCCTGGCATACACATTGCTGTCAAGCCGACTGAGCGAAGAACTAAAGACCGTGGCGTTTATTGCATCAGTCCTCCTGCTCTCCATATTTGTCGTCAAGCATCCCTACGAGCAATATTTCATGCAGGCCATCCCGTTACTCTGCGTTTTGGTGGGCGGCTCGTTCGGTTCCCTCCGTAGCAGAGATACCCTGAATGAGGCGCAAAGCCTGACCGTAATACTGGTTGTTATCGCCGTACCGCTATTGTGGTTGTCGCACCTGGGGCTGCATAATACCAACGATATGCAGCTGGATAAGGCAAATTATGTCATACGAAACTCAGGGAAAGACGATTACATTTACGACGGCAGCAATCAATTTAATCTCTACAGGCATGACCTCCATTATTTTTGGTACAACTTTGAAAAGCTCCCTGTCTATAACAGGCTGACCAATGGCAAGTATGCCGACTACGATATCTGCACCCTGATCAGATCAAAAAGACCTGCTTTTATTTCCGATTACAGAGTTGATGTGAAGAAGTGCGGGCTGGATGAGGTGTATGCCAAAACAAGGTTCGACGGGCTCTATGTGAGAAACGGCAGGCAGGGTACCGGGCGGTCAAACCGATGATGCCTGCCCAGTATACCGCATTTCTCATTGCACTCCCTTTCCTGACGTATGCTGCATCATATATGTATCTTGCCCTGTACCATGGCAGGGCCTTCCTTTTCAATACGGTCGTTCATGAGGGGGGGACATATACGCTGCTCCAAACCGTGTGTTACGCTTCACATTTTCTCGGGCATCTCCCCGTCCACGTCGTACTTGCCTTCTTTTTTACCGGGTGCTATATGTGCCTATCAGGCGATCTTCCTGTGAGATGGCCGAAAAGGAAAATGCAAATGCTCTCAGGGGTCCTCGTAATTTTCCTGATGGCGGCTGCAATCCTGAGTGTGACTGTTTTCGGATACGAAGATACTCTTTCATTCATCGCCCAGAAAAAACAGGGAGTAGGAATTTACCGGGACGGAGGCGCCTGGGACCTGCATCTTCCAAGCACAGTGCTTCTTTTTGCGTTCATGCCCGTTTATATATACGTGGTAAGGAGAATCTGCGGGAGGAATGTCCTGCCGGGGACGGCCGGACTGCGCTACCTTACAGTCAGTTGTGTTTTATTCATCTCTTTCACTTTGCTCAGCAACAGACACAATATCACGGAAACGCTTTGTTTTATATTGACCGATCCCAGATACCTCGCACACGGCGTGAGGGAATTGCTGACCTTCCCCTTGACCTACTTCCCTATTCCGCTGTATTTTTTTCTGAGGGGAGAAAAAGAAAGAGGCCCCGCCTCAGGAAGCGCAACCGACAGGAAACTCGCAGCCGGCATCATATGTCTGCTTATTATATTCACGGCTGGACTTTTCTATGAGGCGCTCATCCCTCTTTCAAAGGGAATCGGCAGCCTCGCGCAAAAACCTGCTTTCGCCAAAGGAGGCAAACTGGGGATTCCCTATCTGCTGGCCTCTCATTATTTCGAGCATTTTCTGGATACTATTTTTTTTGCCTTGCTCTGTCTGCTGCTGTATGGGTCCGCTTCACGGACCCGGCGATCTGCATAAGCTTATGGCATATAAGACGAGCAGAGAAAAATTTGAAAACCTCGTAGAAAAAGCGGTCGAGACACTTCCGGAAGAATACATCAAATATTTCAGCAATATTACGATCATCGTTGAAGATTATCCGGGACCTGAGGATACGAAACGGCTGGACCCGGGAGGGGGCCTATTGCTGGGTCTCTTCAGCGGGGTGCCTTATCCCCATAAGGGGGGTTTCTTCGATGTCCCCTATCCTATGCCCGACAAGATAATCCTCTTTCAGAAGAATATCGAGAAGATCTCTTCTTCCGAGGAAGAGCTCGTGGAAGAGATCCAAAAGACCCTTGTCCATGAGGTGGGCCATTATTTCGGCCTTTCAGAGAGAGACCTGAGGAAATACGAATGAGTTACCCCTGTTTTATTCATGGATGGAGAACAATTATACGGCCAGTTTGAGCCTGTAACCGACTCCCGGTTCGTTTATCAAAAATCTGGGGCGGGCGGGTTCTGATTCGAGCTTACGCCTGAGTTGCGACATATAGACGTGCAGATATTGCTGCTGGTCCGCATACACCGGCCCCCAGACCTCCTTGAGGAGTTGGGTATGGGTCACAACCTTTCCGGCATGCTTGATCAAGACGGCAAGCAAACGATATTCGATAGGGGTAAGATGGATCTCCTTATCTTTCAGGAAGACCTGCCTTGATGAAAGGTCGACCCTCAGCTCATCTACGATAAACACCGGCTCTCTCTGTCCCGCGAATCGCAATGCCAGGTGACGCAGTGCAACGCGTATCCGGGCAAAGAGTTCGTCCGCGCCAAAGGGCTTGGTCAAATAATCGTCTGCCCCTGCGTCCAATGCCTTCACCTTATCCATTTCCTGCTCTCTTGCGGAAATGACTATAATCGGTACTTCGCTCCATTCACGAATCTTTCTGGTAACCTCTATGCCGTCCATATCGGGAAGCCCCAGGTCCAGGAGCAATACGTCGGGGTTCCTGGTGGCGGCCTGCATAAGACCCTCCTGTCCTGACGCGGCCTCAACGAGCCGGTATCCATGGCTTTGGAGCGTGACACGGAGAAAACGCCGCATCTGCGGTTCATCTTCAATGAGCAGGATCAATTCTTTATCCTGTGTCATACCTTTTTCATTCCCCAGGCGGCAGTTCCGGCATGGGCGGCTGCTCACCCAGCGGAAGAGAGAATCGGAATACCGCACCGCCGTCCTGCCTGTTTTCGGCCCAAATGCGTCCCCCGTGCGCGGTGATAATCGCCCGGCAGATCGTAAGGCCGAGCCCGATCCCGGCGCCGGTTGCAGAGCTGCGCACGAACTTGTCGAAGATCCTTTCCTCCTCCCCGGGGGGGACCCCCGGTCCTCTGTCTGCAATCTCAAATATGATCTCTCCCTCTTGCACCGATGCGGAGAGTTCTATCGGCGTCTCCGGCGGTGTATATTTTATGGCATTATCGAGGAGGTTCATTAAGACCTGCTCTATGAGAAGGGGATCGAAAGAGACCATCGGCAAGTCCTCGGGCAATGCGGTTTTTACAGGCCTGTCTTTGAGTCTTTCGGAGAGACGGTTCAGCACCGCACCCACAATCTCTTCGACCGGCTGCCATTCCTTTTTCACCTTTATCGCCCCGGCCTCCAGACGCGTCATATCCAAAACGTTCCGGATGATATGGTTCAGATGCTCCGCCTCCTCATAAATGGTCATCAACAACTCATGCCTCTCTGAGGTCTCAAACGCCACGTCTTTCTGTAAGAGAGTCGAAGCGGCCCCTGTGATGGCAGCCAGTGGAGTGCGCAGGTCGTGAGAAACCGAGCTTAGGAGTGTGTTCCGTAATGTCTCGGTCTCGGCCTTAAGAAGGGCCTCCTGGGCCTCCCGGGAGAGCATGGCGCGGTCGATCGCCATGGCGATCTGGTTTGTAAAACTCTCCAAAACATGGATCTGCTCCTGGTCGAAGAAGCTTCCCGAATGGACCGGCATAACACCTATGACTCCCACGGTCTTTGTCGCCGCCACAAGTGGCTGATAGAGCGCCTTCGCGCCCGAAAGCGTATCCGACCCGAGCCCGGCCCTCTGCCGATGGTCAAAGACCCATTGCGCAACGCTCAATTCTTTCTGGTCGAGGGCAAACGTACCCTGTCCGGTCGCCGGCACGATAAGGCTTCCTCTGTCATCAGGCACAAGTACCACAACGTGGCTCGAGAGGACCTCGCTTACGTGTTTTTCGGCAATTGCGCTTAGTCTATCGATTCCGCGTTCATGTACAAACTTCCGGCTCAGACTGTACATGGCGGCCGTTCTTTTCTCCCGCTGCCTGGCTGCCTGCGCCTGGTCCCGTACCCTATGCGTCAGCCGGCTTATGACAAATGCGACCAGAAACATCATAATAAACGTAATAAAATAACGGACGTCGCTTACCGCAAAGGTGTAGTAGGGCGGAATGAAAAAGAAATCGAATGAAGCCACGCTGAGAAAGGCGGCGAACAGGGAAGGACCCCGGTCTGTTTTCCCTGCGGCAATGACTACTCCAAGGAGATAAATCATGGCAAGGTCAACGACTTCGAAATAGGGGGCCATAAGGAAGGCAAGGACTGTGCAAGCCGCGATAACGGCAAGGCTGAAGATCCATTCCTTTGCCCTGGGTCTGGTGCGGGCCGGTTTAGCAGCGAGTGGTGTCACCGGCTCTCCGGTATCGCCGGTTATTACATAGACTTCGATATCCCCGCTTCCCCGGACCATCTCATCGAGCATTGAGCCGAACACCTTGTCTTTCCACCTGGGATGCGTCGGCTTACCCACTATGATCTTTGTGACATTGCGGTCGCGGGCGTAACTTAGTATCTCTTCGCTCGCCTTCGTGCCGGAGAGTGTTACGGTCTCGGCCCCCAGGCTCTCAGCGAGCCGCATATGTTCGGAAAGCTGCCTCATGTCGCTCTCGGAAGGCTTTACCTTGTGAGGGGCCTCGACGTATGCAGCGATCCACTCCGCCCTAAGACCGGCGGCCATTCGCTTTGCGGCGCGGATAAGGCGGATTGAGCGGGGATTCGGCCCCACACATACCAGGATCCTCTCCGCCGCAGGCCAAACCTCTTTGACGCCTTTTACCTCCCTGTAGCTCTGCATCTGATCGTCCACGCGTTCGGCGGTGCGGCGAAGCGCCAATTCCCTCAGAGCAAGGAGATTCCCCTTCCTGAAGAAGTTTTGCCTTGCCTGGGCCGCGAGCTCGGGGACATATACCTTGCCCTCCCTAAGCCGCTGCAGCAGATCATCCGGAGGAAGATCGACAAGCTCGATTTCGTCTGCCCTGTCGAGGAGAAAATCAGGAACGGTTTCGCGTACGCTAATGCCGGTAATCTGTGTGACGACGTCGTTGAGGCTTTCGAGGTGCTGCACATTCATCGTGGTATATACATTGATGCCTGCGCCAAGCAATTCATATACGTCCTGCCACCTCTTCTTATGGCGCGAGCCCGGGGCATTTGTATGGGCAAGTTCATCGACAAGGAGTATCGCGGGCCTTCGCTTAAGCGCAGCATCTAAGTCGAATTCGGACAGGACCGTGCCGCGATACTCGATGGGATGACGCGGCATCACTTCAAGTCCCGCAAGGAGGGCTTCGGTTTCTTTCCGCTTATGGGTCTCCACAAGCCCCACAACCACATCGATCTCCTCTGCACGCTTCCGCTGAGCGGCCTCAAGCATCGCATACGTCTTTCCCACACCAGGGGCGGCCCCGAAAAAGATCTTGAGCTGCCCCTCGCGGCCCCGCTCGGTCTCCTGGCGTAAGCGATTCAGGATCAGATCAGGATCAGGCCTGCGTTCTTCCATTTTCAGTCCCCATGGTTACCTGTATTTTCGCACTTCTGAGACAGGCAGGCAAATGCATTACTTCCCGCATATGCCCGCAGAGATGACGAGGCATGATACCTTCTCCTTCTTTGCTATGTCATCAGGCCTGATCTCGCCTGCGAAGACCTCTCCCTTCAGGTACGTTTCTCCTATGAAAGAGATCACTTTGATTATTCCGATAGGCACTACTTCGCATTCCGGAGTTGTTCGGTAAACGGCCAGGGTGTCGCCGACATGAATGGTCTTCATTATGTCGGTGGTGCCGCTATGGAACAGGTACACTACGTCCCCCTTTACAAACGTGTCGTGTCTTTCCGCCTTATGATAAAGCGAGGGCGGATAGGACACGCCGAATGCTGCCAATGGGGCGCTGACAGTGATAGCCAACAGCAGTAGGATCGCAATTATTGTCCTGCTCCTATCTCCCTTTAGGGCAATCTCTCTCATCTGTTTACCTCTCAGTCTGCCCGAGTTCATCGAGCGCCAGATTCAGTTTAAGCACATTCACCACAGGCTCGCCCAGAAACCCAAATTGCCGCCCTTCGGTATTGGCAGCCACTAATGCGCTGACTTTTGCCTCATCCATGCCGCGAAGCTTTGCGACCCTTCGCACCTGATACGCCGCAGCAGCGGGGCTGATGTGGGGATCGAGGCCGCTGCCTGAGGCAGTGACCAAGTCCACCGGTATCTTTGCCGTGTTGTCCGGATCGGCTTCGTGAAGGGCCTGAATCCTTGCTTTCACGGCCTTCATGAGATCAGGGTTATTCGGGCCGAGATTAGAGCCGGATGACGAACCTCCATTATAGGGATAGGGGGTCGTCGCCGAAAGTCTTCCCCAGAAATATTTCGGGTCTTCGAACTGCTGTCCGAGCAGTTCGGAGCCCACGGGCTTGCCGTTCTTCGTTATGATGCTCCCATTTGCCTTGCCCGGAAAAATTATCTGGGCGAGCCCGGTTACCGCCAGTGGGTAGATGAGACCCGTCAGCGCCGTAAAGAGTATCAAAGACATAAAAGCGTTACGAATTAAGTTAGACATCATTTTCTCCTCTTCTAATTATCTTTTTGACCGTCATGCCGGACCTGATCCGGCATCCAGCGACTTTAGAGCCAACAACTGGATTCCGGCTCAACACACTGCCGGAATGACAGAAACTTGCGACCATTCGATCTTTCATCACACAATTCCCATCGCCGTTATAAGCATGTCGATCAGCTTGATGCCGATGAACGGAACGATCAGCCCGCCTACCCCATAGATCAGAGCGTTGTTGCGTAAAACAACCTCAGCGCCGAGCGGCCGGTATTTCACGCCGCGAAGCGCTAACGGGATCAGAAAAATTATAACCAGGGCGTTAAAGATCACGGCCGAAAGCACTGCGCTCTGCGGCGTGGCCAGGTGCATAATGTTGAGCGCGCCCAGCGCCGGATAGATCGAAAGAAAGGCCGCCGGCAGGATCGCGAAATATTTCGCCACATCGTTTGCGATGCTGAAGGTCGTGAGCGTGCCTCTGGTCATTAACAATTGTTTGCCGATCTCGACGATCTCGATCAGCTTCGTGGGGTTGGAGTCGAGGTCCACGAGATTGCCCGCCTCCTTCGCTGCCTGAGTGCCTGTATTCATCGCAACAGCTACATCGGCCTGGGCAAGGGCCGGGGCGTCGTTTGTGCCGTCGCCGGTCATCGCCACAAGCCTGCCGCCTGCCTGGTGCTCACGGATGAGCTTCAGCTTTGCCTCGGGCGTTGCCTCCGCCAAAAAATCATCGACCCCAGCTTCGGCAGCAATCGCAGAGGCGGTGAGCGGGTTGTCTCCGGTGATCATGATCGTCTTGATCCCCATATTCCGCATCTCGGCGAATCGCTCTTTAATGCCGCCCTTGACAATGTCTTTCAATTGGATGACGCCGAGCACTTTCTGTCCTTCGGCCACGACGAGCGGTGTTGAACCTTGTTTTGCGATATCATCGACGATTGAGCGGATATCAGACGGAAACGTTCCACCCTGTGACTGGACATATTTTTCGACCGCGTCCGCCGCGCCCTTGCGGATCTGACGTCCGTCCAGATTGACGCCGCTCATCCTTGTCTGCGCGGTGAAAGGAACGAATTCCGCGCCGAGGGAATGGATGTCCCTTTCGCGGATCCCATATTTTTCTTTTGCCAGAACAACGACGCTTCTCCCTTCAGGAGTCTCGTCTGCCAAAGATGCAAGCTGGGCAGCATCGGCGAGGGTCCGTGCGTCTACTCCCGCGACGGGAAAAAACGCGGTGGCCTGCCGGTCGCCGAGTGTGATCGTCCCGGTCTTGTCGAGGAGCAGCACGTCCACATCTCCTGCCGCTTCCACCGCACGGCCGGACATGGCGATCACATTGGCCTGGATCATCCGGTCCATACCTGCGATGCCTATAGCGGAAAGAAGCCCGCCGATTGTGGTCGGGATCAGACAGACCAGAAGTGAGACAAGCACGGTTATGGTGACAGGGCTTCCCTGGCCTGCCGCCTGAACGCTGAAGATCGAAAATGGAAGCAATGTCACGGTCACCAGCAGAAAGATGATCGTCAGGCCTGCAAGAAGTATGTCCAGGGCGATCTCATTCGGCGTCTTCTGCCGCTTTGAGCCTTCGACCATGGCGATCATCCTGTCGAGGAACGTCTCACCGGGATTTACGGTGATTCTCACCACAATCCAGTCGGACAGCACCTTCGTGCCTCCGGTCACGGAACTGAAGTCTCCGCCGCTTTCCCTGATCACTGGAGCGGACTCTCCGGTAATGGCGCTTTCATTCACCGAGGCAACGCCATCGATAACTTCGCCGTCCATAGGAATCGTATCGCCGGCCTCAACAAGCACGATATCGCCTTTCTTGAGCTGGGCAGAAGACACTTTGGTGACTTCGGACTTCCGGTCATTTTTTTCGAGGCGTTTTGCTGTTACGTCGCTTCGCGTTTTGCGCAATGATTCCGCCTGGGCCTTTCCCCTCCCCTCAGCCATCGACTCGGCAAAGTTGGCAAAGAGCACTGTTACCCAGAGCCAGATCGATATCTGAAGGATAAAACCCGGTGACGCCTCGCCTTTGCCTGAAAGGGCATGGAAGAAAAGGAGGGTTGTGATAACGCTTCCGACCTCTACGACGAACATTACCGGGTTCTTTATCTGATGTATCGGATTCATTTTTCTGACCGAATCCCATAAGGCCCGACGTACGATTGCCGGTTCAAAGAGAGATCTTTTATTAGTTTTTCTGGTCATAATTTCCTCACAAATAATTTATGATTCATACCGTAGGGGGCACGTTGCAACGTGCCCCTACATTCTTATCTTCCTGTCATCAACTGTTCCGCTATCGGCCCGAGCGCCAGGCTCGGCATGAACGACAATGCGCCGACGATCAGGATGACGCCGATCAAAAAGGTCACGAACAAGGAGGTATGTGTCGGCAACGTCCCTAATCCTGCGGGTACCTTCTTTTTCCCAGCCAGCGAGCCGGCAATGGCCAATACAGGGATGATCACCCAGAACCGGCCTATGAACATGGTAACGCCGAGCGCAGTATTAAAGAAAACAGTATTGGCGCTCAGACCTGCAAAGGCGCTGCCGTTGTTGTTTGCGGCCGATGAAAAAGCGTAGAGGATCTCAGAAAAACCGTGCGGCCCGGGATTGGCGATGCCCGCTACCCCGGCCTTTGTCGAGACGCCGACTGCCGTTCCTATTTTGACCAGGGCATTGACGATCAATACCACCAGTGCGGCCATCTTCATCTCGAACATCTCGATCTTCTTGCCGAGATATTCAGGGGTGCGTCCGACCATGAGGCCCGCAATAAATACGGTAAGGATAGCGAATATCAGCATACCGTAAAGCCCGGAACCGACGCCCCCGAATATGATCTCTCCAAGCTGGATAAGCCACATCGGGAAAAGGCCGCCAAGGGGAGTGAATGAGTCATGCATGGAATTGACGGAACCGTTCGATGCAGCCGTTGTGGCGGTTGCCCAGATCGCAGAATTCACGATCCCGAAGCGCGCTTCCTTCCCTTCCATATTGCCACCGGACTGTAAGTTGCTCGCCGTTTGATCAATACCAAGCGCGGCGAAATGAGGATTGCCCTGGCGTTCGCTCCATACGCAGAGCGTCATCAGTACGACGAGAACGATCGTCATCGCAGCCAGCAGCGCCCGGCCTTGTCGCTTGTCGCCGACCATCTTCCCGAAGGTGATGCAGAGCGCCGCTGGTATCAGAAGTATCGCCAATACCTCAAGGAAATTCGAAAACGGAGTCGGGTTCTCGAAGGGGTGGGCGGAATTTACATTGAAAAATCCGCCGCCGTTCGTGCCGAGCTGTTTGATCGCAATTTGTGACGCAGCAGGACCAAGGGGTATGGTCTGGTCCTTCATCTCAGCCTTCTCGGTCACCGGATTGCCTTTTTCGTCCTTGACCGGATTGCCCTGGACATCGAGCTTCGGATTATCATAGGTCATAGTCTGTGTAAGAGCGACATTCTTATACTCACTGAAGGTCTGCACTACGCCCTGCGATACAAGCAGCAGAGACCAGATCAGCGCAAGAGGCATCAATATGTACAGTGTCGTGCGCGTGAGATCGACCCAGAAGTTGCCGATCGTCTTTGAAGAATGTCTGCTGAACCCACGGATCAGCGCTACGAGAACAGCCATACCTGCCGCTGCAGAAAGAAAATTCTGGACAGCGAGCCCGGCCATCTGGGTGAGATAGCTCATCGTCGATTCTCCGCCGTAACCCTGCCAGTTGGTGTTCGTGATAAAACTGACAGCCGTATTAAAAGAAGAATCAGGGGAGACGGCCGGCAACTTTTGCGGATTAAGCGGCAGTATGCCCTGCATGCGCTGCAGGAGATATACCACAAACAGCCCGCCTACACTGAAGACTAGCACCGCGACTGTATACTGTTTCCAATCCATCTCCTCATCGGGCTTGATGCCGCAAATCCGGTAGAAAATACGCTCCACCGGCCCAAGCACCCGGTCGAGGCCGAATGGCTGGTTTTCGTAAACCCTCGCCATATAATCTCCCAGCGGCTTCGCAAGAAGCAGGAGGACGCCAAAATATAGGACAATCTGGAATATGTCATTCCCTGTCATGAAAACACCTCCGGCTTCAAGAGAGCCACAAAAAGATACACAAGAAGACCTAACGCTACAATGCCGCCTATCCAGTAGAACAATTCCATAGTTATTCTCCTATACTTTCTCAGCCAGCTTCACGAAAAGCATGCTGAGGACAAATAATGCGGCCACTATACCGATATAGACAATGTCCATAACGTACCTCCTTTGCGAAAATACTTATTCATTTCTACGATCATCATGGGGCTAGCAAAATCGTATCCCATTGTGTTAAAGAGCACAACTTCCTTTAGAAGAAGCATCGGTTAAAAAAAACGGAACGCGTATGGTTACTACTCCTGCCTTTTCCTGAAAAGCCCTTTCAATTAAATGGGCTGTCTGGTTGTGCAGAAACCCTTGCCACCATTTCAGCCCTATAAGCACCGGCAACACGATAGTGACGACACTTTTCTTGCGGCGACTACGTATTCCCTCAACAAATGCCGTGAGCGGCCGGATGATGGAGCCGACGGGAGATTCGAGGATCATGAGGGGAATACCTACATTTTGCAATTTCCAGCGGTATTCGATTTCGTCCTCGTCTGAAGGATTAAGAAGTATATGGATTGCCACAATTTCGCCGCCAAGAATGTTTGCATAGCGAATTGCGTTCATCGACATCTTGTCCACATCTTCGACAGGGATCACAATAAAATGATTTCCTCGCTTTGAGAAAAAATCCGGGTTGTCGACGGAGACCTCTTCCATATAGTCCAGAAACATGACAGAGTCCTTGCTGTTCATGATTCAAGCTTATCAAGAAGGCGCGTAAAATAGGCGTAAAGAAAATAGCCTACAGGCTAAAGATTTTCTTAAAATTTGACCGCTCTCAAGGCGATTATCAGAAGGGTTCGTTATGACAAGGTATTTGAAACTGGCAGGTTCAGCTTGGAATATACAGCTTTTATCTTTTTTCGAGCAGTCCCAGCTTCCCCGCCAGCCATTTAGCGGTGGTGGCCTGAATAAGTATTGTCATAAGGATGGCGATAAATGTAATGGCAGCGATCGTCTGGCCTCCCGGCACTTTCCTTCCAAGCACCAGTCCGGCAAGTGCGGCAGGGATAACGCCTGTCTCTCTTGTCCAGCACATAAAAAGCATTTCGTTAAAACTCCATCGGGCGCGCCTGTCCGGCAGAGAGCATAAAAGGACTGTAGCCGGCCTCGCAGCAAACATAAAAAATATAATAATGATGGTCCCGGGCAGCACGAATTTACTTATAAGACCGAAATCAACCTGCGACCCTAAAAGTATGAATATGAACATCCGCATGATCATCGCTGTTCTGGCAACATATTCGTCCAGCCTTTCTTTATCTTCCCGCTTCATCTGAAAGCCGAAGGTCCTCTTGTTGCCAAGCATTATGCCGAATACAAAGACCGCCGTGAAGCCGCTGGCCTGCAGGTCCTCTGCACCAAGATAGGTCCCGACGACAGCCATCAGCGTTATGACGGGGGCATATTTGGCCAGGAAGTCATACTTTTCATGGGCGATAAGCAGCAGGCCCAGATACCCCATTGCCGACCCTATAATAACCCCTGCAACGGACTGCTTCAAAAGGTTCAACAGGGATGTGCCCAGTGAAAAACCCGCTGAGCCCATGGCAACGGAGAGGATCGCAAATGCAATGACCGAGCCGGTCGTGTCATTAAACGCCGATTCGCTGATCATCGCCTGGGAAACCCTTTCTTTTATGCTGACTTGACGGAAGATAGGTATTATCGTCGCAGGGTCGGTCGGAGCAATGACCGACCCAAGCAGCATGGACGTGATCAAAGGGAGTCCGAGGACATAATGCGATGCCAGCCCCGTCAGCGCCGTCATGATGAGGACCCCTAAAGTGGAAAGGGCTGCCAGTGTGATCCAGATTTTTTTCAGGACTCCTAATTTTACCGAGGCCCCGCCGTCAAAGAGGATATAGCAGGCGCCGAAGATGAGTATGATTTGATTGAGCGCAGAAGTGGCGGGAACTCGCAATAATCCTGCCGCCTCGGGCCCGAGGATTATGCCGGCCACCAGGTATACCACTACGTCGGGAAGGTTAAACTTCTGAGACAGGAATCCGGATATCGCCCCTGCGAACAGAATAACCGCAAAAGAAGACAGCAGTTGTTTGGCCATCTCAAAGGTAATCGCAGGTTCCATTCACATTCTCCCGAAAGTTTTATCAACTATAGCCAACATCCTATAGGCGGCACATGACCTTACTGCTAAGACGCCGGGAAATAGAGAAAGACCCGTTATCACCACAGATCTATTTCTGAGCCCCAGCGCCTCCGTGGTAAATTTTGATCGGCTATTCGAAGATCACATATTTCCTGATCGTCTCCGCCCTTTTCCCCCGGACGCCCAGGTCCTCGATGCGTCCGATCCTTCCCTCTCTCCTTGCCGTAAGAAGCCGCCGGACGGTTTCAGGTCCCATGCCGGGCACTTTGAGTAGGGCCTCCTTATCGGAGGTGTTGACCCTGACCGGATAAAATCCCGGATGGCTGTCAGCCCAGACCTGTTTTGGGTCTTTGTCGAGTTGCAGGTTGCCGCTTTCACCGAGGAGGAAATCCTCTTCCCTGAAGCCGTACCTCCTCAAAAGGAAGTCGGCCTGGTATAACCGATGCTCCCTGATGAAATGTCCGTTTGGATTTGCGATCGGCCGGGTTTCACCAGGGATGCCCGGATTGCCGAGCCCTTTTTGATAGGCCGAAAAATAGACCCGGTTGAAATGCAGCCCCTTATAGAGCTTGAATGCATATTTTAGGATCTCCGAATCGGTCTCGTCTGAGGCCCCGACGATGAACTGGGTCGTGCATTTCCTCCTCGAAAATCTCATGCCTTCTCCGGTCAGCCTGCTCATAAGCCTGAGGGGCCTGATAATGTCCCTGTCGTAATCCTTTTTGCCCGACAGCGTGTCGCAGTGTTTCTTGCCCGGTGTTTCGATGTTGAGTGAGACAGCGGTGGCCAGGGAAAGGGCCTGCTCGATCGCAGCATCAGAAGCGCCCGGGATGATCTTTAGGTGGATATAACCCCTGTATTCATGGTGTCCTCTAAGGAGGCGCGCAACGGCGTTTATCTTGTCCATCGTGAAATCAGGATTGCCGATGACCGCGGAACTCAGGAAGAGACCGAAGACCTTTCTCCTTCTGTAATAACCCATAAATATATTGGCGATCTCTTCGGGCGTAAGCGTGCAGCGCCGCACGTTCGACTCAAAGCGGAGGGGACAATATTTGCAGTCGTTAGCGCATGCATTGGAAAGAAGCGTCTTTAGAAGGACCGAATATCCGCCCTGGGGCAGCGAGACCGGATACAGCCATTTGCCGTCGAGTCCTCTTTTGCGGCGGTCATACTTATTTGTGCCGCATGCACAGGCCAGATCGTACTGGGAATCTTCGGACAGAATTTTAAGTTTTTCGATAGTCTCCATGACTAAGGACCTTAAGAAATTATATCATAGTGGAGATTCCCGCGAATCCGGCCACCTATTTCCGCGATTGCCAGTCGCAAAGGGAAAAGACCCAGCAGTTAACAAGGCCGGCGTCCACGCTTTTCCCCATACCATGCACCGTCCCTTTATCAGATCCACCACGCTATACGTAACATAACCTGCTTTTTCTTGTGTTTTCAGTTAGTTAAGCCTGCTCTCCATGAGCACTTTTATCGTTCCAATTCAAAGTCATCTTCTCTTATTGGCTGGGTCCTCTGCATTACAACCTTTATGGCCTTGTAATAATCTCTCTGTACTTTGAGATTGGAGACTCTACAATAACACTGGGTTGTAGTAATCAGGCTGTGGCCCAACAGATCCTGAATGGTGACGAGATCGGCATCCGCGTTCAAGAGCTGGGTTGCCATAGTGTGTCTCAAGTGATGACAGGATACCTGTATCCCGGTCTTCTGTGCATAGTGTTCAATCCTCTTTTGAATGCCGCGAACCGATATCGGCTTTCCTCTCAGCGGCCCCTTCTGCACTAAGAACACTCTTTTCTCCTTAGACCATTTCCGTTTCTGCATATACGCCTCTAAGGCGCTCAGCGCATCGTCGCTGAGATAGACAACCCTGTCCTTGCTGCCTTTGCCATTGAAGACATAAAGCTGTCTGCTGCGATACTCTATCGCATCTACTGTCAGTCGTGCAACCTCTTCAACACGCAGACCGCACCTGAGCATCAGCATGAACATGGCCCGATCTCTGGCATCACTGATTTCGTTGAAGAGTGCCACAACCTGTTCGTCTCTGAGATGTTTGGGCAGTGGCCTGGGCAGACGCAGCCTATAATTCTTTCTTACCGGATTGGTAAGAGGCATTCCCTCGTCTTCGATCAGATACTCGTAGAAGGCATGGATGCAGCCGAAATGACAGTTGATAGTCTTTGGTTTCTTTCTCCTTCTCAATAGATGATCCATATATGCGTCGGTTTCTTTGGAGGTTACCTGCTCTATAGGAACCTGCAGCCAGACACTGAAGTGACCGAGAATATTCATGTAGTTTTTCACCGTGTGTGCCGAATAGTTCCTTCGCTTCAGGAATCTCCGGTACCTGGCAATCGCATCAGTAGGCTCCATGAATGCCTCCCTGCTCGATAATCACCATGGCACGGAAGTATTCCTCTTCCCGGCTTTTATCAGTCAGGCGAGCATATCGCCGGGTCATCTCTATGTCGCGATGCCCCAACAGCAATTGCAGACATTCCAGGCGCATGCCGGCATTGAGCAGTTCACTTGCAAAGGTATGCCGGAGGCTGTGGATCGTATAGCCTTTGTCCTGCAGCCCTGTTTCCCTCAAGTATCGTGTGAAGATATTCCGGGCCGTGGTGTAACATAAGTGACTCCTCAGGCCATAGAAGAGATATTCTTTTGTCTTTCTCTCTTGCTGAGCCAGAGCTTTAAGGCCATCAGTGCATCATCGCTGAGATAGACCACTCGTCCAAGACAGTTCTTTTCCCCCTCATAGATGTGTATCTTTTTCTCACGGACATCAAGATCTATCATCTTCATGCCGAGAAGTTCACCGATTCTCATGCCTGTTCGTAAGAGTACGAGGATCAGGGCACGGTCACGAATCTCTTTAATGACACCGAGAAGCTTTCTGACATCGCCAGGGGCAATGGCCCTTGGCAGGAAATCCGGCACTTTCAGTTTGATCTTGCGTTTAAGTATATGTTCATTAATGATATCCTGATCGATCAGAAACCTCATGAAAGCCCACAGTTGCTATGAAGTCGTGTTCTGGCCGTTGTGACTTTGAGCCCCCGATCCTGCTCATGTTCGATAAATGCCTCCATATCGTCACTGACAATATCTTTAATTGACTCTTCCCTAAGCCAGCATAGAAAATGAGAAAGGAACTCACAGCGTGAAGCTGCCTTTAAGAGTGCTTGGCTTGTGGTTCATTCTCCACTTGTGGCGCATGTAGCTCTCGATGTGCTCCCTGTCGGGAAGCTCCATCTTCGAGATCTTCTGGAGAATGCGATCAATAGGAGGGTGCCTGATAATTTACTGCTTCGATTTCACTGCTGTTTGCTCTGAGAATTGAACCTGCCTGGGTCATTGTTCCTCCTCTTTCTCTTTGAAAAAGCAGGATTGATCATGACCCTCGGTGGTTCTAAGAATCAATTAATTTTGTTACGTATAGCACCGACGAACCAACAGGTCTTTCAAATCGAAACTATTGCGGATTTACAAAAGAAATCCGGGATAACGCTGCGATGATGATTGAGCGGTGTCTATGAGAATCCCCTATCCAGAAGGAGTCCATCGAGCATCTCTCTGATCTTCATAGGAAGAGTCCGATGCATCCCCAGGAATTGTTCTTTTACATGATCACGATATTGTCGAATATTACAGAAGCGCCTGATTGAATAGTCACGGAGCCGGTAATTACGGAATATGCCCCCTTCACGCGAGTAAAATTGCAGTCATATCCGCCAATAAGGTAAACGTTTATTGGCAATGAAAAAGACACGGATTCGGCCTTGTTTGAAGCCTTTACCTTAATGACGTCGTTGTTTACCGCCCAAATATATGCTTGGTTAATAGAATCTCTTGTTGCGCCCGGGACACGCGCCCTGTCCCAGTTCCCACAGAGAGAAAAAGTTGCGGTGCATGCCTTCTCCGTGTCCATTGTGACCTGCCCATAGGTGCAGTCTGCGTCTCCGCTCCATCCTCCGAAGACATATGGTCCAAGGATTAACGGCCCGACATCAGGGATTGCGGTGAGCTTTACAGGCCTGTTGGCCGGAAACCACGTATGGCATGAGGTCATTGGATCCGGGCAGCTAATACCGGGGGGAGTACTCATAACTGTTCCTGCGCCGCTGCCAGTCTTCGTAATGTCCAACTTGTACAGCCCGGGGTACCCCTCCCGGACACAAAAGACGCTAAAAGTGTCGATGCCTTTATCATAGTAATACACGCTGCCGCTATTTACAACATTGGCGCTGACTCCCCAAGCCTTGCTCCGACTGGCCGAATTCGTACTGGAACTAATAAATACCAAAGTCTCATCGGTAACAAGCATTCCATAGATAGACCCAATTTCCCTGATATTCGGCAGCCGCCAGTCTGATTCATTTGCATAACTCAGATCCTCACAATAGGCAATGGCCCCCTCCCATGCTGCGGCCGGTGCAGACGTTAATATTAAACCCGTCGTTGTATCAGTCGCCGTACCATCAGGGTTATAAACAAAATTCGGGCCCTGGGTTTCTGCGCCTAAAACACATCGAACATACCTCGCCAAACCCTTGTCAGCAGGCAGCACTTCGCCATCGTCAAAGTAGACCTCCCACGCCAGGACAGGATTTATCGCCCAGGGCGTAGCGGACCAATAATATGACGACTTGGTCCCTGTAAAGGCGGTATGAATAGCAGGTCCGGGAGAGGGCGGACCATAGTTGACGATACCGGTCAACTCAAGTCTGTTGGGAAGCCGCCAGCCCGAGAGCGAGCCAAGATTAAGCCCGGTGCAATAGGCAATCGCCTGATCCCATGTCCTTAATGTCCCGTCATCCTGCCTCTGCCAGATTAAACCGGTGTTATTGTCCGTTATTGTGCCGTTTCCGTTATCGGTATAGGAAAGTGGCAAGAAGTTGTATGTGCCGTCCTGTGCCAGGGGCTGGCCGGGGACAGGACAGGCTATGGCATTGCCTGAGGCGTCATAACAGGTAGTCTGTCCGGTGTCGGGCAGTGTGTATGCATTAGCGTCACTAATAGGCCACATTAAGAATATTAAAGCGAGCAAGAATAATTTATACATATAATCGCCCATCCTTCTAGACTATTATTTGTACTTTCAGGCCAGGCTTCCGATTGTTTAAATGTTATCTCCAAAAAACTCAAATAGCAAATTAACCAGCTTACCCATGTTATTAGATGTAACGAGCGAAAATCCTCTTTCTCAATTGATCGCCTAAGCGCACGTTATAGTCATCCGATATTTCGGATGATTTGCTTGCCTAACAACTTTAGGGAGAATCTGATGAAAGCAGCTGTCTTATGATTTTGCAGAGCAGAAGGTACACCTATCGAGGTATTTCTTTCCAGAAGAAACCTCGCCTCTGAAGCAAAAACCCATCGGTGTGGACTCCAGGAAGGATTATTGCCTCACAAGTCCACGGACAATTTTATTCATTCCGGCGTCAGCCTATTCGGCGGGGCAGCCTACCTCTGTGCCGCTGTTTTTAAGATTCGTGCACACGGCCTTTACTAACCTTAACCCTCTTATAATCAAGGGATGAGTCCTTAGATGCGGCGCGCACATTGTATATGATAAAAGGAAGAAAGAGCTGCCAACCGACTGCAGAGGTAATAGCCTCAACGGGACACTTCATTTCACAAGTCAGGCATAAAAGACAATTGCGCCCCCATACCGGCCGTCCTTTCTCATTTTCGCGAATGTTCTTAGTAGGGCATAATTTCATACAAAGTCCGCAAGATGTACATTTCTTTGGACTTACTCTGAATAAACGGCTATAGACTTGCTCCATTAACCACCGTGATGTCAAGAAACGCTCTAACCGATAGATCAGAGGTGCCGGACGCTCAGGCGTTGGTACATAAGCCTGCCTGCCGTCAAAGGTATCTACTATGTGCCTACCAAAGGTATGACTTTGCTCTATCTCATCCTTTGTCGGATGATTGGGCGAGAATAAATAGCCGCGCTGCAGGTACCCAAGAAAGAAGTCAGCTCCATAGCACTGGTAAAAACCAATTTCCTGAGCTCCCTTCCGAAGCAGTGCCTCCCGCATGGCACTGCCGGCATCAAAGGGATTTGTCCCATGTAACATAAACAGAAAAAACTTAACCCCTTTTAAGTCCGGCAAGTTATTGATATAGTCCATAACGTTTGACGGGGGGCGGAAATAGTATACAGGGGAACCGATGCCCAACAATTCATAGCCTGTGATGCTCGGCGGCTGGGCATCTTTTAAATTGCACAGATCAACTGTCGATTGCTTAGACTTAAGGCCGGAGGCAATTTCATTTGCAATATCAGCGGTTGTACCGCCCTGGGAAAAATAAACGATAAGCGACTTTGGCATTGCGTCTCTTTCCTCTCCCTACGTAGTCATCATAAAAATACCCCGCTCATAATTTCCTGTTTAATCCTGCAGCAGCTTGCCCATCTTATCCATTTAAGATCCGCCTTTTTCCGTCCCGTTCTTACAGGCTGTTTGGCTTTATCGGGATTTTCCCCATCCGGTCAACCTTTATCATGGAAAGACGCAATTGTCAAATTATCTTAGAAATTGAGACAAATGTCTTATCCCACCGATTTCTGCTTGAAACTTTCAGTGCCGACAAGACGATTGCAGGTCTCAGTCGGTAGGAGGAAGTACATCTCCAGGAGTGGTTCCTGGCGAAATAGACTTACCGCTCCCGTGAGTGGACGCAGTTGGCCGGAATGGCCCCGGATATTCGTATAGATGGGAAGTTGCAAAGCGGCTATATGACGGCCTGTGACGCCCTCTTTTTGCTCTGACTGATCTTGATGTGTACAATAGACTTGCAATATGATTTTCTGATAAGTTGTCACTGCGCGAAATAACGGGAGGTTTAGTTCATGATTCTTGATGCCGCTATAGATAAAGATTCGATATCGATAGAGATCTCGGACCCCTTTCATCTTGACCTCGACGAAGTGGTAGGCAAAATCGATCGATTTGCTTCCTCAAAGGGAATCGCCATTGCCGGGGCGGATGTTAGAGGTCTTATTCCTGCGATGATCAAAGGGGTAGTGGGATGCGAGCGCGGCTGCCCGGCAGATGCGAAGGGCTTCGTTTCAAGAGGCTATAAAGACTTTCAACTAGAGTATATAGAGGGCGGTATCCTTTCGGCGCGCAGATCGATCGGAGAGGACAGGTTTTTCTATCTCAAGATGTTTCCCGATTTCTGATTCATACTGGCGGAAAATTTAAGGCCTGTGTTCATTTCCTTGTGCCGTCATGCCGGACTTGATCCGGCATCCAGAAGTATTGAAAAAGCCTGGATTCCGGCTCAACACACCGCCGGAATGACTTAGAACCCACTTTACACAGACAACAAATACAGGGTCAGTGACGCCTGTGGAAGGCGGGGACCTTTCTGAGGACCTTTACCGTGCTTGCCTGCGGCCCTTTCTCCCCTTCCTCTTCCTCGAAGCGGACCGCTACCCCTATCTTGAGTTTCTTGAACCCGTCCAGTGCGCTGTTTTTATGGAAATAGATCTCCCTGCCGTCTGAACTCTCGATAAAACCGTACCCATCCTTTGTGAAAAGCTTGGAGACGACCCCGTGGGGATGAAGGTCATGGTCTTTGACGTCCCTGGATTTGATAAGGTCGTACTCCTCAAGCTGGCGTATCGCATCGTCAAAGGCGTGGCGGACAGCGACATAGATGTTTTCATTGATTTGACTGACCGGATGCTCCCGGCTCACCACGATCTGTTTGTCCGGGACGTTCAGTGTTATCGTGGCCCTGAAGAGGTTGCCTTCATGGTGGCGTTTATGAGGCATCTCGACTACTATCCTGCAACTGATGATGCCCGGATGAAACTTGTCGAGTTTTCCGGCCAGAAGCCGGACCTCGCCTTCGATGCCTTCTTTATACTGAGGCAGCAGACTCCTATACACTACCTTGATCGGTACTTGCATGTACTCATGCTACAAACGAATATCGGTTGTGTCAATAGGGGGCACTTCCGTTAAGGATAGTGGGGAGACCGGGCATGAGTAAAAAATTGCCCTGACTGTCGGGATATCAACCGGCCAAAAAGCGGCCGAAAAGTCACATTTATGCTGTCCGCGCTTGACTTATCCCCTTATTTGCGCTATTTTTAAAAAAATGGATACTACTTCTAAATTGGCCGTTATTTTCGGTCTTTTTTCCCTGACGGTCATGATCAACCTGTTGTTCGGCCACCTCAGAAACCGGACGAAGAAATTTTCTCTTAACTGGTTCCTGTGCATACATCTGCCGATCCCGCTTATCTTCTTCGCCAGGGTCTCTTCTCATCTTGGGTTCCAATACGTCCCGATCTTCGTTGCTGCCGCACTCACCGGCCAGATCGTCGGCGGGAAGATAGAGTTCTAACCCGTTGCTCTCAGCGATCTTAGCTAAACCCGGCGAAATAGAGCTGCAGGAAACAGCCATACCCGAACCAGGCGAGGGGGAATTGCTGATAGAGGTAAAGTCATCCCTTACCTGCGGGACCGATCTTAAGGCTTTTATAAGGGGCCATTCCCTTATCCCCATGCCGGGGCCTTTCGGACACGAATTTTCCGGCATTGTGGTTGAAAGGGGCAAAGGCGCAAGTAAGTTCGGGATCGGAGACCCGATTATGGCGGTCCATAGCGCACCGTGCCTGAAATGTTGCTATTGCAAAAAAGGACTTTTTCATCTTTGTGAAAACCTGATGTCGACAAAGGTGCTTGGCGCCTACGCGGAATACCTTCTGATTCCCAGGCATATTGTCAAGCAAAATGTCTTCATGAAGCCGAAAGCTTTGGGTTTCGATGAAGCCGCATTCCTGGAGCCTCTGTCCTGCGTGGTCCACGGCATGGAGCCCCTGGGGATAAAGAAAGGCGATACGGTGTTCATTATCGGGGCCGGGCCTATCGGTCTTCTTCATCTGATTCTTGCGAAATCAAAAGGGGCGAAGGTGCTGATAACCGGCCTCGAGGAAGAAAGGCTGAAGACCGCCAAAAAACTTGGCGCAGATCTTGTTTTCGACCCTTCTCAAACCATAAAGGCGGTGCGCGATTTTACCGAGGGCATCGGAGCGGATTATATCTTCGAATGTACCGGACAGCCTGACATCTGGGAGGCCGCGGTGGAGTATGTACGCAAAGGAGGGACTATTGTTCTTTTCGGCGGGTGCAAGAGCGGGGCCGTCGTGAGGTTTAAGGCCGAGAGACTTCACTACGACGAAATAACCCTGTCGGGCACATTTCACTTTACCCCTCATGATGTTGCAAAGGCATTCGGACTTCTGAAGGACAGGAAAGTAGATGTGCGAAAATTGATCTCAGGGACGTATCCGCTTAAGGACATCAAGGAAGTTTTTGCAAGGTTGGTCAAGGGCGACGGCATCAAGTATGCCCTGGCTCCGTGAAAGCCATCCTCCTGCCCCTTATCCTCCCGGCTTGATTATCTCCTTCATCCAGCGGGCATTCCTAATGCCGATATGGATCATGCGGTAACAAGATGGGGAACTTGGACTACTCAGCTTTTTTCTCTTCCCTGGGACCAAATGTCCACTGGAAGGCAAGGTATCCCAAAAAGGTGTTCGGCCCCTTTACGTCGCGGCCTGCGGAGAAAAGGATATGGTGTTCTTCACCCAGGTTAAGATACCCTCCTACGGTAACCCCTGTTTCGTCGCTCTCGCCTTTTGCCTTGGGCGAGGTATTAAAGATCTCAGCCCCGATCGTCAGCATCTTGGAGAACTCACGCTGCAGAAGCCATCCGGCAAACCAGTAGTTTTTATTGTCTTCGCCGGGGTGATACCAGTATCCACCGCCGCCGTATGTCGTCCATGGTCCCCAACTCTTCTGGAGCCAGAGGGGAAATAAGACTTTCACGCGGCCTTCACCCAGTCCCCGCGAACTGCTGCCCGTGGGAAGGACAACAATGGGAAAGGTCCCTGCCTGGGGTCTCCACCCCTGTTCGTCTTCATGAATGAAGCGGTACTTTATCCCCAGTTCCATATCTCCCAGGCCATACTGCGTCGGACCCTCGCTGGGCGCCGAGTAGGCCGCCGGGATGAGGACATGCAGATGCAGATCCTGGGCCGGTCCGTAGTTGACTTCAAGATGAGGCAGCGTACCCGATGTCCCCGCTTGCTTGTCATGGGCCCACTGCGAAGCCAGGTAGACTTCCCAATGATGGTACTCTACCGGCTCCGGGTCGTCCGTAAAGAAAGGAGGCCCCGCCCATGCCGCGCCCATAAAAAGAAGCACACCAACGACGACGAGGACCGTTTCAACTCCGGCTGTCTTCAACCTGCCTCGCATTTCGCTCCGGAGAATCTTCCAAGATTTTTCAACGTCTGCTTACTATCCATTAATCATCACCCATTCGTCTGTTATGGATACATATATTAGTCGCCGATAAACCTATCGTCAAGCCTGAATGAAACGGTGTTACGGCAACGGGGAAATGTCCGAACGTCTGCCCAAGGAGTATTTTCAAGGGAACACCTAAGAGCGCAATTATTTCTGCAACCTATATCTTTGCCCTGAAATGCTAAAATAAATCCCACACATGAAGGTCGCGAGATTATATAGTTTTGATGATATCCGCATCGAGAACATCCCTGTCCCGGGGATCGGGCCGCGCGATGCCCTGATAAAGACAAAGGCCTGCGGGATCTGTTCGGGTGACGTGATGCCCTGGTATATAGAAAAAAAGGCCCCGCTCGTTTTAGGCCATGAACCCTCCGGCGAGGTCGTGGAAGTCGGCAGCGAAGTCCGCTCCTTTAAACGGGGCGACAGGGTTTTTACCCATCATCACGCCCCCTGCTTCACCTGCAGGTTCTGCAGACGCGGAGACTACGTGCAATGCGACACGTGGAAAAATTCGCGCATAATCCCCGGGGGTGTCTCTGAATACATCCTTGTTCCTTCGGTGAATCTCGAAAATGATACGATACTTATTCCTCAATACATGGGTTTCGATGACGCGGCCCTGATCGAACCCGTTGCCTGCGTCCTAAAAGGTCTCAAAAGGGCGCGTATCAGGCGCGGCGATACCGTGCTGGTCATCGGCCTGGGCGTAATGGGCATGATCAATATGATTGCGGCCAGGCACTTGGGCGCCGGCAGGGTAATCGGCGCCGACATGGTGAAATTCAGACTCGACATGGCGGGTAAATTCGGGGCCGATGACGTAATAGACGTATCGCGCACCGGAGTTTTTGAAGGGCTTCAAGAGATCACCCGCGGAGAGATGGCCGAACTCGTTGTCGTTGGCCCCAATAGCGCGGAGGTGATGGCGCAGGGGCTGCGGTGTGTCCGCCCCGGCGGGCAGGTCCTCTTTTTTACGCCTGCAAAGCCGGGGGAAACTCTCGTAATCGATCCCAACAGGCTATATTTCCAAGACATTAATATCATCACGAGCTATTCCTGCGGACCCTCCGATACCGCTGATGCCTGTGAGATGATAGGAAAAGGGATTGTGTCGGCCGAAAGGATTGTGACACACCGATTCCCGGTTGAGCAGACGCAGGAGGCCTTCAGGCTCACTTCTGTGCCCGGTGACTCACTGAAGGCCTTGATAGTGTTTGATCATTAACTGGAGTGCTTGGTAGCAGGAGATATTAGAGTATGCGGAAAAAAATCGTGAAGCAGGTATCTTTTTGTGAAATAGGCGGCATAAAGAAATCGTCTGCGAAGAAGGCAAACAGATGTGCGCTTTACAGGCATAAGGGGGATATGGTCTGGCGCGGTGTTTCGGACGAGCCGTATAAGACCGTGACAGGGGGATGGTCCGATATCATCAGACGGGTGTTGATCGGCGCCCATGGGGAATCAACGAAGTTCCATGTCCGATATTTCGAGATCGCCCACGGGGGGGCCAGCAGTCTGGAGAGACACAAACACGAGCATGTCGTAATATGCGTCAAAGGTGAGGGTATCGTCAGGACGGGGAAATCGAGGAGGAAAATGGGGTTTATGGATGTTCTCTATATTCCCCCCGATACAGTACACCAGTTGACCAACCCCTATAAGAGCCCCTTTGGCTTCCTCTGTATCGTCGACGCAAGAAGAGACAAACCGAAGGTCCTCGCGTAAGGCCGATATGCTTCCGTTGGTGGTGTCCTAATTGGGACACTACCCCTCCGTTTCCCTTGTTTTATACAAAAACAATATTCTATTATATTTGAATAATGTTGAGGGGAGTTCTTAATGGAAAAGGGAAAAAATAAGTCGGTAATAGACCTCGTCTGGGATCTTTTTGCGTCGGTCAAGCTAGCTGTTGTCATCTTTTCACTCATCGCGCTGACATCCATGGTCGGGACGGTTATCGAGCAAAACGTCGAGCCGGAGAAGAATATCCAGGTCCTTATCAAGATATTCGGGGTGGGGCATGAAACTGCCCACAGCATCTACGGCGTTCTTGACAGCCTCGGGTTCATGAATATGTACCACTCGTGGTGGTTTGTTACTTTCCTTCTCCTGTTTGCCGCAAACCTGATTGTCTGTTCCCTGGACAGACTGCCCAGGATTTTGAAACTTGTCCGGGAGACTATCCGGCCGCTATCCATGGAGCATCTTGAAAAGATGTCCATAAGAAAAAGTTTTGCGATAAAAGGCAAGGCCTCAGGAAGCAGGGAGGATGTGTCCTCCGCGATAGGAAAGATCGGGTTTAAGCCGGTCGAATCTTCCGCAGAAAATGGTTTCCAGTTCCGTGCGGAAAAAGGCAACTTTACGAGGCTGGGCGTGTATATCACGCATATGAGCATCCTGATAATCCTGGCCGGGGCGATCATAGGCCTGAAGTTCGGTTTCAACGCGGTCCTCAATCTGCCGGAAGGTGAAACTACCTCAGTGGCTTACAAAGACAGAGGGACAGAAGTGCCGCTGGGGTTCCAGTTGCGATGTGACAACTTTGAAGTGGAATATTACGGCGACAGCGACATGCCCAAGTCATACAAGAGTTGGCTTACCGTGTTACAGGACGGCAAAGAGGTGCTGAAAAAAGTCATATCGGTAAACGATCCGCTTTCGTACGGCGGCATCACTTTTTACCAATCGAGCTACGGTCCTGTACGGGAGAACATGAGCAACGGGATACTTGTGCTGCGCATCGTCTCAAGTGACGGAAAGAGCACCCAGGCCAACATACGGATAGGCGGGACCTTCACGATGCCGGGGTCATCCGTGGAAGGGCATGTGTCTAATTTCAGCCCTGCGCTCTCTTTTGATCAATCAGGCAGGCCCTTCACCTATGATTCGAACCTGAAAAACCCGGCGATATACGTGGAATTGCCCAACGTGGGGGGCAAACCCTACTCGGGCTGGATATTTAAAAGATATCCTCAGTCCTGGCGCCTGCCCGATGGAAGCAGCGTCGAGTTTCTCGACTATTGGGGGGTGGAATATACCGGGTTACAGGTGAGAAAAGACCCCGGGGTATGGATTGTATATCTTGGATGCATCATTATGGCCTTAGGTCTTTATATCACATTCTTTATGAGCCATAAGAGGTTATGGGTCAACGTGGCTGAGGAAAAGGGCGCTTCGAAAATCGTGATAGGCGCCTCTGCCAACAGAAACAGGGCGGCCTTTGAACGCGACATAGAAAAGCTTGCGGGTCTTCTCGGCGAAGGCCACAAAGGGGGAAAATAGATGAGCGGTTCATCAAGTTCGGTATTTTTCGGGTTATCCACTATCGCATATATCCTTGCCATGGTCTTATACATAGGGTATCTTGCGTTCAGAAACCGTCAGGTGGGGATAGTGGCGACGACGGTCACTGTTGCGGGTTTTATATCACAGACGCTCGCTATCCTGCTCAGATGGAAAGAGTTTTACGAGATCGGCCAGATGGGATGGCTGAGGGCCGTACCCCTCACGAATCTCTATGAGTCCCTCGTTTTTTTCGTCTGGTGTCTGATACTGGCCTATTTGGTGATAGAGTTCAGATACAAAAACCGCTCGTTCGGCGCCTTTATCACCCCGGTTGCAGCGCTCGTCCTTGCGTTTATCGATATATCCGGCATGTCTAAGGACATTCAGCCTCTCGTGCCCGCCCTGCAGAGCAACTGGCTGCTGGCCCATGTCATGATGAGCTTTATTTCATATTCGATGTTTGCGGTCTCCTTCAGCACGGGACTTATGTATCTCATCGTGAAGACCGAAAAGAGAAACGAGCCTGCGTATCTGTTTTGGACGATCATGCTCAGCGTCTTTATCATAGTACTCTGCGCAATGGGTTTGGATTATATGACTTTCAAAGTCTCGGTAAAGAGCCAGGAGGAACTGATAAAGAGCTATCTCTTTAAGGCCACGTTCCGGAACAGTTCATCCGCAATAGCCTTCCTGAGCCTTGGCGTGTCGGCGGCGTTTACCTTCGTCGTCTGGAGGTTCGGCGGCGCACTTAAGAAAATCATTACCGCCCTCAATATCTCTGCGGAGACCCTCGATGAAATAACCTATAAAAGCATTGCGATGGGATTTCCGATCTTTACCCTGGGAGGGCTCATATTCGGGGCGATCTGGGCCGACCAGGCGTGGGGGAAGTATTGGACCTGGGACCCGAAGGAAACCTGGTCGCTTATCACGTGGTTTTTTTATGCCTTCTATCTCCACAGTCGCCTCATGCGCGGGTGGAGGGGGAAAAGAGTCGCCATGGTTGCCGTCCTGGGATTTATCGCGGTGATCTTCACTTATCTCGGCGTAAATCTCCTGCTTTCGGGCCTTCATAGTTACGGGTCGCAGTAAAAAAAGTTTTGATGAAGGACGTGAGGGGTTAGTCGGGGAGAGTTCGCGAAGCGCGTATTTCTTCTTGACTATTATTGGCCCTTTCCATAACAATAAGTAACTCATGAAAGCCCTGGTGACAGGAGCTGCAGGCTTTATCGGAAGCTATCTTGTGGAAACCTTGAAAGAACGAGGCTATGAAGTGACGTGCCTCACGAGAAGGTCTTCCAACCTCAAATGGATAGAACATCTCGGTCTGAAATATATTATTTGTGACCTTGCGGATGTTGAATCGCGGGCTGGCGAAATCAGCGGCTTCGACTACATATTTCATCTTGCCGGGGTGACCAAGGCGCTCTGCGAGAGAGATTTTTTTCACGCCAATGCAGACTGCACGGAGAACTTAGTGCGCGTGGCGGCTGGTAGGGGCGCAGGGCTTAAGAGGTTCGTTTACGTCAGCAGCCTTGCTGCTACGGGGCCAAGCAGGAGCGGCGGGGCCGTGAAAGAGGATTCACCTCCTTTGCCGGTATCTCACTATGGCAGGAGCAAGCTCGAGGGGGAGAAGGCGGTGCTTAGGTACAGGAGTAAGTGCCCTGTTACGATCATAAGGCCTCCTGCGGTGTACGGGCCGAGGGACACCGACTTTTTCGTCATGTTTAAGATGATAAAGAAGGGGCTATTCCCGTTCTGGGGAAAGTGCGTATATTCGATGCTTTATGTAGAAGACCTGGTCCAGGGCATCATACTTGCGGCGGAGAGCAAAAAAGCCGAGGGAGAGACATTCTTTCTATCGGACGGGAAGGTCTATACTAACGAGACTATAGCGGCCGAGATATCGTCTGCAATCGGCGTGAAAGCGATGAAAATCCGGTTGCCCAAATCGGTTTTGCCTTTATTAGCTTTTTTGGGTCAAAAAATTGACAAAAAAGGTATAATTAACCGTGACAGGATAAATGATTTCCGATATTCCAACTGGACTTGCGATTCGAGCAAGGCAACAGATGAGCTGGGGTTTCGTTCAAGAATAACATTAAGGGAAGGAATAAAATGGACGGCAGACTGGTACAAAATTCACCGATGGCTATAGAGAGGTCAGCAGACCTTTTCGATAAGTGCTACAAGTTTACCAAGGCGAAGGAATTGATCACCGCCGGAATGTATCCCTATTTCAGGGTGATCGAGAGCGCCCAGGACCCCGAGGTCGTGATTGACGGGAAAACGATGATCATGGTCGGCTCCAATAATTATCTGGGTCTCACAAACCATCCGAAGGTCAAGGACGCTGCACTGGATGCCATAAAAAAATATGGTTCGGGTTGCGCAGGATCGAGATTCCTTAACGGGACCCTTGATATCCATGTGCGTCTCGAAGAGAAACTTGCGCGTTTTATCAGGAAAGAGGCCGCCCTTGTTTTTTCGACCGGGTTTCAGGTAAATCTCGGTGTGATATCGGCCCTTGCAGGGAAGGACGATGTCATCATCATCGACAAGATGGACCATGCGAGCATCATAGACGGATGCCGGCTCTCTTATGCTGAGGTGAGGAAGTTCAGGCATAACGATATGACCGACCTGGAAAGGATCCTCCTTGAGAACAAGGACCGGAAAAAACTGATAGTCGTTGACGGCGTTTTCAGTATGGAAGGCGATATTATCAACCTGCCCGAGGTGGTGGGGCTTGCAAAAAAATATGGTGCGAGGATCATGGTCGACGATGCACACGGGATCGGTGTCCTGGGAAAGACCGGCCGCGGCACTGCCGAACACTTCGGACTTGAAAAGGACGTCGATCTTATCATGGGCACCTATAGTAAATCCCTTGCTTCTATAGGAGGATTTATCTCCGGGGATGAACATGTGGTCCATTACATCAAACATTTCGCAAGGGCCCTGATTTTCAGTGCGAGCCCTCCCCCTGCGTCTATAGCCGCGGTAAGCGCCGCACTCGACATTATCGAAAACGAGCCCGGGCGGATCAAGAAGCTGTGGGAAAATACGCGGAAGGTGCATAAGGGCTTCAAGTCACTCGGTTTTGAGATAGGCCCCACGGAAACGCCGATTATTCCAATTCTTGTCGGCGAAGACCTCAAGGCATTTACCATGGCGATGATGCTCCAGCAGGAAGGCGTTTTCGCCAATGTGGCCGTCAGTCCTGCCGTGGCAAGCGGCAAGGCCCTTATCAGGACGAGTTACATGGCCACGCATACTGATGCACATATTGAGAAGGTGCTGAGCGCCTTTGAAAAGGTAGGCAAGGCCCTGGGCATTATCTGATGGTCGAAGTCATTGAGGCGCGGGGGTCTCTCGATGACTTCATCAAATTTCCCCTGTCCTTATACGCGGACGATCCCCTGTTTGTGCCTCAGCTTACAAAAGAGATGCGTACGCATTTCTCTTCAGAAAATCCTTTTTTCGCCCATGCCAGCGCCAAATTTTTTGTGGCAAAGAAAGAAGGCCGCACAGCCGGCAGGATACTATCTTTTGTCAACAGAAGGCATAACGAGTTCCATCACGAGAAAACGGGCTTCTTCGGTTTTTTTGAGGCGGTCAACGACAGGTCCGTTTCCCGCGCCCTCTTCGATAAGGCGGCGGCCTACCTCAAGGAGGAAGGGATGGAAGAGGTGCGGGGCCCGATGAACTTTTCGACGAATGAGGAATGCGGGTTCCTCTTAGAAGGGTTCAAAGAACCTCCCTTTATCATGATGCCCTATAATCCCCCTTATTACAACGATCTTGCCGAGGATTACGGCTTCAGGAAAGTCAAGGACCTCTACGCGTATCTCTATACACTTAGGGACAGACTGCCTGAGAAGATCCTGAGAGTTGCGGCCATTGTGGAAAAGAGGGGGATTTCCGTGAGGCCGATCAATATGAAGAATTTCAAATCGGACATGATGATATTCAAAGAGGTATATCACTCGGCCTGGGAGAAAAACTGGGGTTTCCTGCCCATGACGGATGAAGAGCTTGATTATTCAGCGGCAAGACTAAAGCAGATAATTATTCCCAGGATGACCCTTATCGCGGAAGAGGAAGGCAGACCCGTGGGCTTCATGGGTCTGGTCCCTGATTTTAACTTTGTTCTCAAACATATGGGCGGCAAGATGAACCCAGTGAGTATCGCCCGGGCGCTGTATTATTCGAAGAAGATTAAGGACCTGCGGGTAATGCTTTTGGGCGTCAAAAAAGAGTTCCGCAACAAAGGCATTGAGGCACTGCTGTTTAGGGAAGGGTTTGGCCCTATCAAAGAGGGAAGGTATAAGAGGGTGGAGTTTTCCTGGATACTGGAAGATAATGTCGCGGTTCAGCGCACTATCGAGATGTTTGGAGCGGAGTTGTACAAGAAATACAGGGTCTATGAGAAGCGGTTATAGGGTGTGAGGACTTCCCGTAATGTCTTTACCCGCTCACCAATAACGGCCAAGGACAAGCACTGCGTTTACTCCGCCGAAACCGAAGGAGTTGGAGATGGCGATTTCGGCGGAAACCTCCTTTTTCTCAGTCGCCAGGCTTAGCCCGCAATCAGCCCTTCCGGTAAGATTGATCGTGGGCAGTACTATGCCCTCCTTCAAAGTAGTGACCGCAAACGCAGCCTCCAAGGCCCCCGAGGCAGCCAGCATATGCCCCGTCATCGATTTCGCTGCGCTCACCATGACCTCCGGACACCTATTCCCAAGGAGGGCGGTAATGGCTTCTGATTCGGCCCTGTCCCCGTTGGGGGTCGATGTGCCGTGAGCACTGATGACCCCGATGTCCTCCGGAGAGAGTCCCGCTTCTTCGATCGCGACCCTCATCGCCCGTAGTACTCCGTCCCTGCTCGGCCTTGTCTGATGGAAGGCATCGGCCGTATTGCCGTAGCCCAAGACCTCTCCATGAATGGATGCCCCCCTTGAAAGCGCGCTCTTCTCATCTTCCAGTACCACGACGCAGGCGCCCTCGGAGAGCACAAAACCATCTCTTGTTTCGTCGAACGGCCTGCTTGCAGAGGGACCGTCTGTCCGGGACAATGCGCCGGCCGCGCCATATCCTTCGAGGCATAACCGGCAGAGAGGGGCTTCCGATCCGCCCGCAATCACGGGCCCCTTGAAGCCGTCTCTTATCAGTCTAAATGCCTCGCCGATGGCGTTTGCGCCGGAGGCGCATGCATTTGAAATACCGAGGCAGTATCCGCAGGCTCCCAACTTCCTGGCTATGTAAGACGACGCCATGCTGATAGTCGTGGCGGGCATAAGATATGCTGAGAAACGCTTCTTATGGACAAGGTTCCGTGTCAGAGAATACTCCAGGGTGCTTATACCGCCCCTGCTCGAACCGATAATGACGCCGCCGGAAAAAAGGGAGGGGTGACGGTCTGCACGCGACGGACAAGACGTTGTCAACCCCGCATCCTCGACGGCCATCATCGCCGCTGCGACCGCGTAGTGTACGAACGGATCGACCCGCCTCATCTCTTTTTCTCCGAGGTAGAGGGAAGCATCAAAGCCCTTTAATTCTCCCGCCACCTTCCAGGGCAGAGGTGTAGCGTCAAATCTGGTGATGGGCCCTATCCCGCACTCACCTGCCTTTGCGGCTTTCCAGGATTCCCCGAAGCTGTTGCCAAGCGGTGTTACCGCCCCTATCCCTGTTATGACGACCCGTTTCATCCTCACCTATAATAGCATGGAAGTTCCGGTCCAAAAAAACAGTGACGGGAGGTCCCTTTTTGGTTTTCTTGGGATGATGCCATGCAAATTATTACTTTGAAAATATCGCAACCTATGTGTTATTTTAGTGAAAACTTTTAAGGGACGGACTTGGCCGGAGAGATCTTAAAAAAAAGACGTGAAGATTTAGGCCGTGATATCCGGGAAATAGCAGACCTGCTCAAGATCAACGCTGCCTATCTTGATGCCATCGAAAATGACGCGTTCGAAGAACTCCCCGCCCCGGTCTACACGATGGGCTATATAAGGTGCTATGCGAAATATCTTGATCTGGATGCCGAATCCATAGTCAACTATTACACGAAGAACCTTTCCCGACCAACACATTCGACGATCGTCCCGATTGCCTTTTCACAAAAGAAAGTCCCCAGGATATACTATATCGTTTTTCTGGGGGTCTGCGCCTTGGCTGTTTTCTTTTTTGTAGCACACAGCAGGACCAAACATCGAGAAACAGTGAAGGTCCCATCGGGCCCTGTCGGGGTCGTTGAGACCGTCCCTCCGCGCGCAAGCCGGCCGTCGGCAGTGGGCAAAAGGCAGTACGAAGGGGAACACCACCTGGAGATGGCGGCGACCGCCACGACCTGGATCTCCCTTAAATTTTCCGATGGCAGATCAGAGGAGATGATTCTAAGACCGGGCAGTTCAAAAGAGATGAGGTTTTCGGATAAGGCGCTTCTGAAGGTAGGGAATGCCGGGGGAATCAGGGTCAGACTTGATGGAAGGGATTTAGGTGTTCCGGGGGAACCGGGTCAGGTAATCACACTTTCCCTTCCCCCCGGTGAAGCCGGCTCTTCTATTACCTCCCCTTAAAGCCCGGACAACCCTCGAACCCGAAACACGTTGCCTTTTTCCTGAGTACGCATCCGGTGTTTGCGCATATCGGGACCTTGTCTCCATACGCGCTTTCGTGGCGTTTAGATTTCAGTTTCCCCGGGCGGTTGGTATTTGCAGGTGTTTTTTTTGTTTTCATGTGTTTTTCGCAGCCGCAGCACTTCTTGCCGGTGCAGCTTGTGCGGATGTACTCTATAATAATATAATTATTATTCGATATGAAACATCCTAATGATAGGGAGAGGCTGCGCGGGCAGATGAGAGGCATTAAGGCCGGGCCAGTGACCGGAGGCCGCAATCTTACGGAGAGGGTAGCGGCTGCGATCGACAAACACGGCTTGTTTCACGGAGGTGAGACTGTGCTTGTGGGGCTTTCCGGCGGACCGGATTCGGTCAGTCTTCTGAGCATATTGGTCCGGCTGAGGGACACATACGGACTGACCGTTCATGCCATGTATGTGAATCATAACCTGAGACCCGAGGAGACCTCTAAAGAAATCGAATTCTGCGAAGATCTTTGCAGAAAGCTCGGGGTAAATTTTCTCGTCAAGTCCGTGGACGTGCTCTCCCGGGTGGATAACTTTGGACTCAACAAACAGGAGGCTGCGCGGGAACTGAGATACGGCGCCTTCGATGAGGCGGCCCTTGATGTGGGCGCCGGCAAAATTGCCCTCGCCCATAACGCAGACGATCAGACCGAGACGATATGCATGAGGCTCCTTAGGGGGGCCGGCCCGGGCGGTCTTTCCGGAATGCCTGTGAAGCGAGGCAAGGTTGTCAGGCCCCTCATCGAAATCGGGAGGGCCGATATCGAGGGTTTCCTCTCTGCCGAAAACATTCCGTTCGTCGTTGACTCATCTAACCTGGGGATGGAATATTTCCGCAACCGGATCAGACGTCTGCTCGTCCCCGTGATGAAAGAGCTTAATCCGTCTCTGCTGGTCACGATGACTCATACCGCATCCATACTTCAGGAAGAAGAACGTTATTTCGGTCTTGTCGTTACCAAGGCGCTGATGAAGATGATCAGCAGAAAGACGAACAACAGGATCGAACTGTTCCTTTCCCCGATGCAAAGTATGGATACCGTGATCTTGCGTCGTGTCCTTAGAAGGGCCATAGAGGAGACCGACAGCCTAAGAGGAATAAGCTTTACCCATGTGGAAGACATTATCGGCCTCCTTAGAAAAGGCGTCTCCGGAAGCAGATTGTATCTGCCGAGGGGAATAAGGGTCATAAAGGACTATGCACTCCTGGTCATTACATCTCAGAAGGCGGAGAGGATCGGCGAATATGAACTCCGTCCTCCTTCCGAAATTGCGCTTAAGGGGACGGGGACGGTGATCAGGGCGCATCTTGAGGACGTGAAGGGAGACGCCGGAGACGGAAGATCGGCGGTACTTCTCGATGCAGGCGCGATGAAATTCCCCCTAAAGATACGGCCGAGGTCGGCAGGAGATTATTTCTTCCCGCTGGGTTTCGGGAGGCGGAAGAAGCTGCAGGATTTTTTTGTTGACGCAAAGGTCCCGAGGGACGAGAGGGACATGGTCCCGATCGTCGTTTCAGGAGATGATATTGTATGGGTCGCAGGGTATCGTGCCGACGACAGGTTCAGGGTACGGGGCGACACGGAAAAATTTATTAGACTCGATATTGTAAAGGGCAATTGCTAAAAGGAGGACATCTTGGCTGAGGAAGTGAGAGTTCGTTTTGCGCCTAGCCCGACCGGGTTCCTGCATATAGGGGGGGCAAGAACTGCGCTGTTTAACTGGCTTTATGCGAGGCACCACGGCGGCACATTTATATTAAGGATCGAGGATACCGACCGGACACGGTCGACTGAAGAATATATCGATGCGATCATCGAGGGGATGAAATGGCTCGGCCTCGACTGGGACGAGGGGCCGCTCAGGCAGACCGACAGGTTCGATCTGTACCGCGGCTATGTCGCGAAGCTGAGGGAAGAAGGAAAGGCATATCACTGCTACTGTTCCGCCGAAGAACTTGAGGCGAGACGCCAGGAGGCGCTTGCAAAGGGCGGGACCCCCAAGTATGACGGCAGGTGCAGGCTCCTTAAGGGACCCGTCCCCGGCAGGACCCCTGCGGTGCGGTTCAGGATGCCCCAGGAAGGGCATACGGTAGTGGATGATATGATCCGCGGCAAGGTCGAGTTCGAGAATTCCCAGCTCGACGATCTTATCATCCTCCGTTCCGACGGGACGCCTACCTATAACTTTACCGTAGTGGTCGATGACGTCGATATGAAGATCACGCACGTCATCAGGGGGGACGACCATCTCAATAACACGCCGAGGCAGATGCAGCTCTACAGCGCCTTCGGATATCCTATGCCGAAGTTCGCGCACCTGCCGATGATACTCGGGGCCGATAAGGCGAGGCTTTCGAAGAGACACGGCGCAACGTCGGTGATGGCCTATTATGAGATGGGATATCTCCCGGATGCGCTCATCAATTATCTCGTGCGGCTCGGCTGGTCTTATGGGGACCAGGAGGTGTTTACGAAAGAGGAGTTAATAAAATATTTCACCTTCGAAAACGTGGGAAAGGCGGCCGCGGTATTCAACCCCGAAAAGCTCACCTGGTTGAACCAGCAATATATAATCTCATCGACCCCCGAGAGGCTTGCCGAGCTGGTTGTCCCTTTTCTCCGGAAGGAAAAAATTATCGCTGAGGGTCAGGCGCTTGATATGGGCTGGCTCGCCAGGGCGGTGAAGACCCTCCAGGAGAGGGCGAAGACTTTGGTGGAACTTGCAGGGTCCCTGCGGTACTATATCGTTGAATACGTTGAATACGATGAAAAGGCCCGGAACAAGTTTTTAAACGAGAAGAGCCTCAATCTCTTGATCGAGCTTAAAGAGGCGTTGGGCGGTGTTTCCGAATTTTCGCATGCATCGGTTGAGGCTGTCTTTAGGTCCATTATCGAAAAACACGGCGTCAAGCTCGGCAGTCTTGCGCAGCCCGTCAGGGTGGCGTTGACCGGCGGCACCGAGAGTCCGGGTATTTTCGAGGTACTGGAGATCGTCGGCAAGGAAAAGACGATAAAGAGGATTGAAAAGGCGATCGAGACGATAGAAGAAAAAAAACCGTGAAAGGAACCTTAGACATGGCCGAAAATGATCCTTCGAGACCCGCAGATTTCATACGGGAGATCGTGGAAAACGATATAACGGCGAAGAAGTACGACGGGGTCCATACCCGTTTTCCGCCGGAACCCAACGGATACCTGCATATGGGACACGCCAAGTCGATCTGCCTTAATTTCGGTATCGCCTCCGAATTCGGCGGCAAATGCAATTTGCGCTTTGACGACACGAACCCGGAAAAAGAAGAACAGGAGTATGTTGACTCGATCATAGAGTCGGTCAGATGGCTCGGTTTTGACTTCGGCCCTGAGCCGCTCTATGCCAGCGACTACTTCGGCTTCATGTACCGGGCTGCCGAATACCTTATCACTGCGGGCCATGCGTATGTGGACAGCCAGTCCGCCGAGGAGATGCGCGAGAACCGGGGCACGCTGACGTCACCGGGGACGGATTCTCCCTTTCGCGGACGTTCCGTGGAGGAGAACCTGCGTCTGTTTAGGGAGATGCGCGACGGCAGGCATCCCGACGGCATGATGGTGCTACGCTCAAAAATAGACATGGCCTCACCCAACATCAATATGCGGGACCCGGCGATTTATCGCATCAAGCATGCAGACCACCATCGCACAGGCAGCACGTGGTGCATCTATCCGATGTATACATACGCCCATCCGATCGAGGACGCGCTCGAACGCATCACCCACTCGATCTGCACCCTTGAGTTCGAAGACCAGAGGCCGTTCTATGATTGGCTGCTTGAGCGGCTTGCCGGGGGTGGACTGCTGGAAAGCCCGTTGCCCCGGCAGATCGAGTTTGCACGCCTGAACCTCAGCCATACCGTGCTCAGCAAGCGGAAGCTCATCCAGCTGGTACAGGAAGGGCATGTCTCAGGGTGGGACGACCCCAGGATGCCTACCCTCGCGGGTATCAGGAGACGCGGGTATACGCCCGAGGCGATCCGAAATTTCTGCGACCGCATCGGCGTTGCGAAACGCGACAGCATAGTCGATATCGCACTCCTGGAATTTTGCGTAAGGGAGGACCTCAACAGGCGTGCCCCAAGGGTGATGGCGGTGCTCCGGCCCCTTAAGGTGGTCATCGATAATTATCCGGAGGACCTTGTGGAGGACCTCGATGCCGTGAACAATCCGGAAGACGCGTCGATGGGCATGAGAAAAGTCCCTTTTTCGCGTGTCATCTACATCGAGAGAGACGACTTTCGTGAAGACCCGCCGAAGCAATTTTTCCGCCTGGCCCCCCAGCGCGAAGTAAGGTTGAGGTACGCATATTATATTACCTGCACAGGGGTCGTCAAGGACGAAAAGAGCGGAGAAATCATGGAGCTGCACTGTACGTATGATCCAAAGACCAAAGGGGGCGACTCCCCTGACGGACGGAAGGTGAAGGCAACGTTGCACTGGGTTTCGTCCAGGCATGCCGTCCACGCTGAGGTGCGTCTCTATGACCATCTTTTAATGAAGGCCGATCCAGCAGATGTGGAGGAGGGGAAGGATTTTAAGTCCCTTCTCAACCCGAACTCTCTTGAGAGACTTGACCGGTGTTTTGTTGAACCGACTCTTTCGGGGGCTGACTTGGGAAGCCGCTACCAGTTTGAAAGACAGGGCTATTTTTGCGTGGATCCTGTCGACACCACGGACAAGAAACTCGTTTTCAACCGCATAGTGACTTTAAAGGACACGTGGGCGAAGATCGAGAAGGCGCAGAAGAAACAGTGAGAAGGATCGGAATCCGCCGCCAACAATGTATGCATGAGGACAGCTCCGTCGCGCATCACCCGGGGGTGATGCAATACGCGCCGCTGAAACCGCTCTGATGCCGTCCTTACGCGAGGGACATAAGGGTTGGGGAATAGGGGGTAATTCATGAGCTATATCGCTGTCATGGGGGCCGGGAGCTGGGGAACCACGCTGGCCAGTCTTCTTGCCGAGAAGGGGTACGATGTTTCCCTCTGGGCCTTCGAAAAAGAGATTGCCGATGAGATAAATGACCGTCTCACAAACGGGACGTATCTGCCGGACGTGACCCTGCCGCGGGGATTACATGCGACAAACGATCTGGAAGACGCCGTGAAAAAGGCCCGGTATATCCTCAACGTCGTGCCTACTCAGTTTACCCGTTCGGTCTTTAAGGAAGCGGTGAAATACATTCATGAAAACGCGGTCGTGGTCAGCGCATCGAAAGGGATCGAACACGGGACGCTCCTCACCGTATCTTCTGTCTTAAATGAAATATCCGGCAACCAAAGTGCGGTGCTGTCAGGACCGAGCTTCGCAAAAGAGGTGATCAACAAGCTGCCTACCGCGGTCACGCTGGCGACGAACAATCCCGATTCCGGTCTTCTCCTTCAAGAGATATTTAATACCGGTTATTTCAGGGTCTATACGCACTCCGATATCTTAGGGGTGGAACTGGGCGGCGCGCTAAAGAATGTGATCGCCATCGCATCCGGGATCTCAGACGGTCTCGGCCTCGGCCATAATGCGAGGGCCGCACTCATCACGAGGGGCATCGCCGAGATGACGAGACTGGGGGAGAACATGGGAGCGGACAAGAGGACCTTTTCCGGTCTAAGCGGCATGGGGGACCTTGTGCTTACCTGTACGGGAGCACTTTCGAGGAATTATTCGGTCGGTATCAAATTAGGGCAGGGGATGAAATTGTCCGACATCCTCTCATCGACAAAGAGTGTAGCCGAAGGGGTCGCGACCGCGCTATCGGCCTTCGAGCTTTCACAAAAGTTCGGCGTCGAGATGCCGATTGTGGAACAGGTGTATAAAGTCATCTATAAAGACAAAAACCCTGCTGAGGCGGTGAATGTACTTATGAACCGGGCCCTGCGCTCCGAATTTTAACCCGCCTATGGACAAGGGCAAGATCAAGCTGCTTCTGGATTCCGTAAAAAAAGGGACCGTATCCATAGAAGATGCGCTCGGCAGGTTACGACACCTGCCCTATGAGGACATGAAGTTTGCGAAGGTCGACCACCACAGACATATCAGGCAGGGAATCCCCGAGGTCGTGTATGCCTCGGGAAAGACCACCGAACAGGTCGTGGCCATCTCCTCTGCGATGTATAAAAGAAGCGGCAGTTTCCTGGTCACGAAGGGCACGAAAGAGATATTTGACGCCCTCGGAATAAAGGGCGCGGTCTTTCATAAGGCATCGGGAGTGATCGCTGTTGGAGAGACGAAGAAAAAGAGCGGAAATGTGTTGGTGCTGACGGCCGGTACGTCCGACATGCCCGTTGCCGAAGAGGCGGCGGTTACCGCGTCATTCCTGGGCAGCAAGGTGAGCACGGTATATGATGTCGGCGTCGCGGGGCTTCATAGACTGCTCGACACCTCCGGTTTCATGCGCAAGGCGCGAGTGATCGTCGTCGTTGCCGGCATGGAGGGCGCGCTTCCCTCCGTGGTCGGAGGTATGACGGACAAGCCGATCATCTCGGTCCCCACCTCTACCGGATACGGCACAAGCCTCGGGGGTCTTACCGCCCTTTTTGCGATGCTCAACTCCTGCGTCCCGGGCATAGCGGTCATGAACATCGACAACGGCTTCGGCGCCGGCTGCCTGGCACACAAGATCAATACACGGTAATCGGGAACCGAAACGGACTTTTCCACAGTACACCGCAAAAAGTTTCTCTCTTGACTTTGTCCCGGCCCCGAGATACTTTTTAACTGATACTATGATTACCAGATATGCTGCTTTGCAGGATTATTATTATGCATCACCGCGCGAAGCCTTTTCTCGGAAAGTTCTGGTTGTACCAGTACCCATAAGGGCTGTCGCAATTCTGCCGGCAACGAGGAGGACCGCATGAAAAAAATCACCTCCATCTTCTTTTTCTTTTTCATCATGCTTGGGAGCACATTAGGCTCCCAAGCTGCACCGGCCTCAGTCGGCATCGTCCGCTCGGTCTCAATGGATGCACATATCCTTCGCAACAAAACGTCGATAGCAGCTAAGACCAATATGAAGATCATGAATGGCGATGTGGTCAAAACCGGACCAAGCGGCAGCATTGGCCTGATCTTTGATGATGATACGCTTGTCTCGATGGGGCCAAACAGTGAATTTGTGGTCGAAGATTTTCTTTTCAATCCCTCCGAGAAAAAATTATCCTTTGTGGTCAGAATGCTTCAGGGAACTTTTTCCTATCTTTCAGGGCAGATTTCCAAGTTAGTCCCAGGTGCTGTTCGTCTGGAAACCCCGGACGCCACGATCGGAATTCGGGGCACCCATGTCCTGGTTAAGGTTGAGGGGAACTAGGTGCTATGGGTCGCTGCTCCTCTTTTGCTTACTCCGTCGAGTTTCTTTTCCTCCTGTTGGCAATGATACTGATCTCCGGTTGCAGCAGGACCATGGTTGTCCTGGTGCCCGACCTCGATGGCAAAACAGGTGCGGTAATCGTCTCAAATGACGCCGGTACTGTTGACATTAACACCGCCAATCAGGCCACAACCATCTCCGGACGGCAGTCGGCGCCCAAGGCGCCGGAACCTATGACAAAAGAGGAGATTGACGCAGTTTTTTCCCGGGCGCTTGCGGCTCAGCCGAAACCACCAGTGCATTTCATCCTTTATTTCATCAGCGATTCCAAGGAATTACGACCGGAGTCCCTCGAAAGCATGCCCGCCATTTTCAAAACCATTGAAGAACGGAACTCTGTTGATATTAGTGTTATCGGCCACACCGACACCACCGGCAGCGATGAACACAACTACAAACTCTCCCAGGAACGGGCAGAGGCGGTTGCCGCCTATCTTGTCGCCCATGGGGTGGAGCAGGGGCACATCAGGATCTCCTCTCATGGAAAAAGAAATCCGCTCATTCCAACTGGAGATAATGTCAGCGAACCAAGAAACCGCCGGGTCGAGGTCATTATCAGGTAGGCATTTCCTCCGAAATTCCATCCATGCCGACACGGAATATCATAAACAGGACTGCCCCGAAAATCGTTGCAACAGGTTTGCTCATCAGTTTTTTGTTGGCTGCACTCTTTCTAGTCGTCCCCTCGTTCACCTCGCTGAATAACCGGGTAACCGATCTTATCACTCAAGGCTCAGGCCAAAGGCCGCCCTCCGGGACTGTTATCATCATTGACCTGGATGATAAGAGCCTTGCCAGATTCGGGCAATGGCCATGGCCGCGCTATCGTTTCGCTCATCTTCTGCAAAAGGTCAGTGAACTGGGAGCCAGAAGCATTGCCCTTGACATGATTCTTGCCGAGCCTGACCGAACCTCACCGATGAAATTGCAGGAGGAGTCAGAGCGTTACCTGGGGTACAAGGGTGAAATAAACAAGCTGCCTGCCCACTACAAGGATTATGACGACTATCTGGCAAAGACACTGACCCAAGGCCCTTTCGTCCTCGGATACGAGTTCCTTTTCAAAAAGAGTGGCGAAGAAAAGCGGGACAGCCAACTGCACCCGGTAAAAGTCGTCCTGGTGCAGCAAAAAGGGTTACCAGCAGCTGGAGAGTTTTTTGAAGCCTCAGACGTTGTCAGTAATCTCGAACCTTTTGCCAAGGCCGTTTCCTTCAGTGGTTTTTTAAATGCAGCCCCCGACCGGGATGGGGTCTTGCGGCGCTTACCTCTCCTTATCAGATATAAGGGTGAGTTGTTCCCCTCACTGTCCCTTGCCGCCTTTATGCGGTTCAAGGCAACCTCCGCCATTCAACTGCAAACAACCGGGACCGGTTCCAGGGTTGTTCTGGTCGGCGACAGAAGCATTCCCATCGACCGTCGGGGAAACGTCCTCATAGATTTCAGGGCAAGCACCGGGCAAATCCCGCGGTTTTCCGCAGCAGATATTCTTGAGGGTCAGGTTCCCAAACTTGCCATTGCTGGTAAAATCGTCCTGGTCGGCTCGTCGGCATCAGGTTTGGACCAAACCTATCAGACACCTGGCAACCCTGTTTTTTCACACGTCGGCATTCATGCCCGCATGCTGGAGGCCCTTCTGACTGGAAAATTTTGGCAGCGCGATCAGAGGTCCCTCTTCTGGGAAGTGGGCTTTTCTCTGCTGCTGGCCTTGCTTTTCAGTCTTCTGATCACCAGAACCGGGGTGATCTCAAGCGCCATAGCCGGTGGAACAGCCATCGTCTCGCTTTGGCTGATAGCAAGGATGATCTTTCAAGCTACCGGTTATATTCTGTCGCCGCTCCTGCCCACCCTGATCATTTTCGTAACATACGCGGTGTTGACCATAGTCAAGACAAGAGAGGGCCAGAGTCACGCTGAAAAGACAGCCGGTAATGCCCTGATGCTCTTAAAACGCAGCGAAACCGAACTGAATTCAATCATCCAGTCGATCCCGGACATTATCTTCCGCCTCGATCCATCCGGCAATGTCTCTTTTGTCAGCCCGGCAATCACTCAATACAAACGCGATGCAGATGAACTGCTTGGGCGGCCGATTTTTGACCTTGTCCTCCCTGAAGACCGGCAGAAGGCAACCCACAGAGTCAATGAACGGCGTACCGGAGGAAGGGCGACCCATGATCTCCAACTTCGCCTGCTTTTGAACAAGGAACAATCCATAGGATCGGCCGAGGAACAACGTTATTTCAGCGTTTCCGCCCAGGGGCTTTACCAGCATGATCCTTCCCGCAAGACCTTTATCGGCACCCAGGGAATCATCAGGGATATTACGGAACAGAAGAAACTGGAAGAGCGACTTCTGCAGGCACAGAAGATGGAAGCGGTGGGTAGCCTTGCCGCTGGAGTCGCCCATGATTTGAACAATATCCTCAGCGGTCTGGTCGGTTACCCGGATCTTCTTTTACTGGAGATCCCTGAAGACAGCCCCTTGAGAACACAAATAGAGGCTATCAAACAATCTGGCCAGCGAGCGGCCGCCATTGTTCAGGACATGTTGACCCTTGCCAGAAGAGGTGTGGCCAACCGGGAGATCTTCTGCCCCAACCGGATTATCCAGGAGTATCTGGAATCGCCGGAGTTCGCCGGGCTGAAGGAGAAGCACCCGCAGATAGAATTTGGTTCCCTCCTTAGTCCGGATCTCCTGAATGTGAAAGGGTCCCCTCTTCATTTGTCCAAGGGACTGATGAATCTCGTCACCAACGCTGTCGAGGCCTTGCCGGCTGGTGGACGCGTTGTCATCTCCAGTGCCAACAGCTATCTGGACACATCCAGACTGGCTTACGAGGAGATCCCCGAAGGTGAGTATGTCTGCTTGAGAGTGGAAGACAACGGCATTGGTATCTCAGCGGAAGATCTTCAACGGATATTCGAACCGTTTTACACGAAGAAGAAGATGGGAGGCAGCGGTTCAGGGCTGGGAATGACGGTTATCTGGGCCACGGTCAAGGATCAGGGCGGTTATATCGATCTGCAAAGCACGGAAGGCGAGGGGACAAGGATAGATATCTATCTGCCGGCCACCCGTGAGGCCATTGCGGAGAAAGATCGCAGAATTGTCCTGCAAGACTATCTTGGCAACGAAAAGATCCTGGTGGTTGACGATATCCAGGAGCAGCGGGAAATTGCGGTCAACATGCTCAGCAAACTGGGGTACACGGTATTCTCGGCCACAAGCGGGGAGGCAGCCCTGGCACTCATCCGAGACAATCCCGTCGATCTGGTTGTGCTCGATATGATCATGCCAAACGGTATGGACGGTCTCGATACCTATCAGGCTATCGTCTCCCTCTACCCCGGCCAGAAGACGATCATTGCCAGTGGATATTCAGAGTCCGACCGGGTGAAAGAGCTGCAAAGGCTAGGCGCCGGCGTCTATATCCAGAAGCCCTACACCATGGAAAAAATAGGAGTTGCCGTCCGGACCGAACTGGACAAAACGTCAAATACTTCCCCCTAATCTTTATGTAAACGGCAGAGAAACACATTCTGCCCGGCAGATTTATTTATTTTTTATCTGCCCGAACGCTTCGGCTTGCAGCCCATCTTGGTTAACTCGGCCATGACGGTATCGCAATGGTCTCCCTGGATTTCGATCGAGCCGTTCTTAACGGTCCCGCCGGTACCTAGTTTTGACTTTAATTGTTTTAGGAGTTTTTCGCTTTCTTTACCCGACATCAGAAGACCCTCTATTATGGTGACCGATTTGCCGCCCCTGCCCTTTCTGTCTAAGCGCACGATCGTTCTGGATTTTGCGGGACCGGCGGCTTGCGCAAAATTGCGATCAGCAGGCTTTTCCTTCCTCGGGACCGCCCTTTCAGTCGAATAGACCAATTCGGAGTTATCTTCCGGCATACCGTCATTTTAACATAGGAGCGTTATTTGAATTCACCCCGTTAGTGAGGAGAGAATCGCCGGGGCCGCTCAATGATTTTTTGTTCTACTCGTTGTAACCTTCTGCCCGTCATCATCGTCTCTCTTTAAGTTGGGAAGATCGTCCGGACGGCATAAGGAGAGGGCACCTCAGCGGATAGCCCGGTAAAAGCCTTTTATGCGCACGCATTCCAATAATTAATTGAAAAATAAATAAAAATGCGTTATAAACATATCAGATTGCCAATCCCGGTCCAAGCGAGGCTATGACTATGACATTCTCAAGTGACAAAAAGACTAACGACACGCCCCGACAGCCCCTCTCCTCCCGGACACGCAAACGCTGGGGGATCTGGCTGCTTGCGGTATTCGTCCTTGTGGCAGGCATATACTTTTACTTCACTAATGCGCAGGACCGTTCAGCCAAGAAAGGACCAAACGTTCGCAACGTCCCCGTTGTGACGGCGGCAGCGAGAAAGGGCGACATCAGGATATTCCTCAACGGACTCGGCTCGGTAACCCCGCTCAATGCCGTCACCGTAAAAAGCCGCGTTGACGGGCAACTGATGAAGGTCCTTTTCCGGGAAGGGCAGATTGTTCATAGCGGGGATCTGCTGGCAGAAATCGATCCACGCCCTTTCGAAGTGCAGTTAACACAGGCTGAGGGACAGATGGCCCGCGACCAGGCACTCCTGAAAAACGCGGTGCTCGATCTGAAACGCTATCAGGTATTGTCTGAGCAGGATTCTATCCCGAAGCAGCAGTTGGATACGCAGGAGGCTCTGGTGCGTCAGTATGAAGGAGCTATCAAAGTGGACCAAGGGCAGATCGATAATGCAAGACTGCAGCTCGTCTACTGCCGTATCACTGCGCCGCTTAGCGGGCGAGTGGGGCTACGCCTTGTGGACCCCGGCAATATCGTCCACACAAGCGATCCAAACGGGCTCATCGTGATCACACAGCTTCAGCCCATAACCGTTATTTTTTCTATTCCGGAGGACAGTCTCCCGAAGGTGCTCGCCAAACTCAAATCGGGTAAGCAACCCCCGGTCGAGGCTTATGACCGGGAGCAAAAGCAGAAACTGGCCACGGGATATCTCGCAACCGTCGACAACCAGATCGATCCTGCAACCGGCACCGTCCGTCTCAGGGCAATGTTTCCAAATAAGGAAAATGAACTTTTCCCTAATCAATTCGTAAACGCCCAGCTTCTTTTGGACACAAAACATGGAACCACTATTGTGCCGCAGGCCGCGATACAGCGAAGCCCAAAGGGGGCGTTCGTATATGTAGTGAAGGCCGACAAGACCGCGGAGGTGCGTCCGGTCAGTCCGGGTCCCTCTGAGGGAGACGATATCACCGTAGAGGGGTTGGCGCCCGGGGAGTCGGTAGTTGTGGAAGGCGCAGACAGACTGCGGGAGGGAAGCAAGGTCGAAATTCAGGGTCAGCCGGAAAACAAACCCCGCAAGGCCAAGTAGTTGAACACAGGAAGATGAATCCTTCTCGTATTTTCATATTGCGACCGGTGGCAACCACGCTTTTGATGGTGGCCATTTTGCTTGCCGGCGCCGTGGCATACAAACTGTTGCCTGTCTCTGCCTTACCGCAGGTGGATTACCCTACGATCCAGGTCGTGACTTTTTATCCGGGCGCAAGTCCGGACGTCGCCGCCTCATCAATCACTGCCCCTCTGGAGCGCCAGTTCGGGCAGATGCCCGGATTAAGACAGATGACATCCACAAGCTCCGGCGGAAGTTCGGTGGTCACTCTGCAATTCAGTCTCGACCTGAGCCTCGATGTTGCAGAACAGGAAGTGCAGGCAGCCATCAATGCCGCAACCACATTTCTTCCCAGGGACCTTCCGAATCCTCCCGTCTATAGCAAGGTGAACCCCGCGGATGCACCGATTCTGACCCTGGCATTGACTTCAGACACCTTGCCGTTGCCCCAAATAGAGGACCTCGCCGACACAAGGCTTGCGCAGAAGATATCCCAGCTTTCAGGAGTCGGGCTGGTCAGTATCAGCGGCGGGCAAAGGCCTGCGGTCAGAGTACAGGCAAACCCGACTGTTCTGGCGGCCTATGGCCTTACACTCGAAGACATGCGCACAGCCCTTTCAGCCGCAAACGTCAATCAGGCCAAGGGCGGCTTCGACGGTCCCCGGCAGTCTTCCATCATAGGCGCGAACGATCAGCTTCTTTCGAGCAAGGAATACAGGCCTTTGGTCGTTGCCTATCGTAATAACGCGCCGGTATTGCTCTCCGATGTGGCCACCGTCATTGACGATGCGGAAAATGTGAAACTGGCGGCATGGATGAACGATACCCCTGCGGTCATAGTAAACATACAGCGGCAGCCCGGCACCAATGTCATAGAAGTCGTAGACCGTATTAAGAAACTGCTGCCTCAACTTCAGGGTTCGCTGCCTTCTACCGTTAAAGTCTCCATTTTAAATGACCGGACAACAACCATCCGGACTTCAGTCAAAGATGTTCAGTTTGAGCTTATGCTGGCAGTGGCGCTGGTCGTGATGGTGATCTTTTTGTTTCTCAGGACACTGGCGGCAACATCCATTCCCAGCGTTGCGGTCCCTTTGTCCCTTGTGGGCACCTTTGGAATAATGTATCTTGCGGGGTTCAGCCTCAATAACCTCTCGCTGATGGCGCTGACGATCGCGACCGGATTTGTGGTCGATGACGCGATTGTCATGATCGAAAATATCGCCCGGTACATCGAGCAGGGAGAAACGCCTCTTGAGGCAGCGCTAAAAGGTTCAAAACAGATAGCCTTTACCATCATGTCCCTGACGGTCTCGCTTGTAGCGGTGCTTATTCCGCTTCTCTTTATGGGCGATGTCGTGGGACGGTTGTTCCGGGAATTTGCAATCACGCTCGGAGTCACGATTGTGATTTCAGCGGTAGTCTCGCTTACTCTTACGCCGATGATGTGCGCAAGACTGCTGAAACATAAGCCTGAAGACCAGCAAAAAAAGCTTTTCCTGGTATCTCAGCGGCTGTTTGACAAGGCCATCGAGTCGTATGGGAAGTCGCTGAAATGGGTGCTTCGGCATCAGACCGCTACGCTTTTTGTGGCTGTGGGGACTCTGGTCCTTACCGTGTTTCTCTACATAGTGATACCGAAAGGTTTTTTCCCCGTTCAGGACACGGGTTTTATCCTGGGGATTTCCGAGGCCCCCCAATGGACCTCGTTTACCGCAATGGCGGAGCAGCAGCAGGCCCTAAGCAGAGTAATACTTAAGGACCCGGCGGTCAAGAGTCTCTCCATGTTTATCGGAGTGGACGGGACGAATACGACCCTCAACACCGGACGCGTGCTCATCAACCTCAAGCCGATGGAAGAACGAAAAATGAGCGCCAGCGATATTATACGCAGGATGCAGCCGGAACTTGCGAAACTCAGAGGGATCAGGCTTTACATGCAGCCGGTGCAGGACCTTACCGTTGAAAGCAGGGTGAGCAAGACACAGTACCAGTATAGCCTCGAAGACCCCGACTTGGACGAACTCAATAGCTGGACCCCCAGGGTCGTCGATGCGCTGGCCGGACTCCCGGAGCTTCGCGATGTGAGCAGCGACCAACAGGACCAGGGCCTGCGTGCTTCACTGAACATAGACCGGACCACGTCCTCACGCTTAGGGATCACCCCGCAGCTCATCGATGACACCCTTTACGACGCCTTCGGGCAGCGACAGGTTTCTACCATGTTTACGCAGTTGAACCAGTACCGTGTCATCTTGGAGGTAAAGCCTGAATTCATGCAAAACCCCGGCAAGCTGAAAGACATCTATATCCGCAACTCAGGCGGAGGACAGGTACCGCTGGGCGCTATCACAAGTACGGAAGAGTCTACCGGACCGCTTGTCATAAGCCATCAGGGGCAGTTCCCGGCAACGACAATATCGTTCAATCTGGCTCCCGGGGAGTCGCTCGGCAAGGCGATAAAGGAGATCGATTCCGCCACGGAGAAGATGGGACTGCCCGCAAGCATCCGCAGCAGTTTTCAGGGCACGGCCCAGGCGTTTCAATCCTCGCTGGCCAACGAATCTTTTCTGATCCTGGCTGCGCTGATTACTGTCTACATTGTGCTGGGGGTGCTGTATGAAAGTTACATCCATCCTATTACAATACTTTCGACGTTGCCGTCGGCCGGGGTTGGCGCGCTTCTGGCGCTGCTGATCTGCCGCACGGAATTCAGCGTTATTGCGTTGATCGGCATCATTTTGCTGATAGGCATTGTGAAGAAAAACGGGATTATGATGGTCGACTTTGCCCTCGATGCAGAACGCAGGGAAGGGAAAAGCCCGGTTGATGCAATCTATCAGGCGTGTCTGTTGAGGTTCCGGCCGATCATTATGACCACGATGTCTGCCCTGCTGGCGGCGCTTCCACTGGCCCTGGGTACGGGGATGGGTTCGGAGTTGCGCAGGCCGCTGGGTATCTCCATCATCGGCGGGTTGATCTTCAGCCAGATACTTACACTCTATACAACCCCCGTTATTTACCTTTGGTTCGACCGCCTGGCACAGAGGATTGGGAAGCGCGACGAAATCCCTCCGAGCCTCCCTTTCAGGGGAGGAGCCAATCTTCCCCCTGATAAGGGAGGACCGAGGAGGAGTTGATGAATATCTCGGCGCCCTTCATCAAAAGACCTGTTGCCACAACACTCCTGACGGTAGGATTGGTCCTTGCGGGAATCGTTTCCGTCCGTTTGCTGCCGGTTGCTCCTTTGCCCCAGGTCGACTTTCCGACCATTTCTGTGCAGGCGGCGCTGCCGGGAGCCAGTCCCGAGACCATGGCAACATCCGTTGCAGCTCCGCTTGAACGCCAGTTTGCCCATATCGCAGGCGTGACCGAGATGACGTCAAACAGCACTCTTGGAGCAACTTCCGTCACCCTGCAGTTCGATCTCAGCCGCAATATCGATGGCGCTGCCCGCGATGTCCAGGCAGCAATCAATGCAGCGCGAAGTTACCTGCCGGCTGCGCTTCCGAGCAATCCGACCTACAGAAAAGTCAATCCTGCCGATGCGCCGGTCCTCATTGTGGCCCTCACCTCCGATACGGTGAGCAGAGAGCGGATGTATGACGCTGCTTCAACTATTTTGCAGCAGAAGCTTTCACAGGTTGAAGGCGTCGGCCAGGTGATAGTCGGCGGCGGCTCGCTGCCCGCAGTTCGCGTGGAGCTGAACCCCACTGCGCTGAACAAGTACGGTATCGGCCTCGATGACGTGAGGACCGCGCTAAACAGCACCAATGCGAACCGACCCAAGGGGCAACTGGCAAACGGGAACAGGACCTGGGAGATCAAGACTAACGATCAGCTATATAAAGCCGAAGAATACAAGCCTCTCATTGTCACCTACCGATCAGGCGCGGCAGTCAGGCTTTCGGACGTTGCCGACGTGCAGGACTCGGTGGAGGACATCCGCAATGCGGGATTCGTAAACGGCAAGCCGGCCGTGCCTGTGATTATCTTCAGGCAGCCCGGCGCAAATATTATAGATACTGTAGACCGTATCAGGGCAATGCTCCCTCAGTTGGAGGCGTCTATCCCCGGCGCTGTCAGGCTTTCGGTCGTCATGGACCGGACCACAACTATCCGTGCCTCGCTGAAACATGTGGAATTTACTCTCGTTGTCGCCTGTATACTCGTGATTATGGTGGTCTTTGCCTTTCTCAGAAATATACGGGCCACGCTTATCCCTGCTGTTGCAGTCCCGGTATCGCTTATCAGCACCTTTGGGATCATGTACCTATTTGGTTACAGCCTTGATAATCTGTCTCTTATGGCGCTGACCATTGCAACGGGCTTTGTAGTCGATGACGCCATTGTTGTCCTTGAAAATATCACCCGGCACCTCGAAAACGGGGTCCCGGCCCGGCAGGCCGCCTTCCTGGGCGCACGGGAGATCGGCTTCACAGTGCTCTCAATCAGCATTTCGCTCGTAGCGGTGTTCATTCCCATATTGTTAATGGGCGGGATGCTGGGACGACTGTTTCGGGAGTTTGCGGTAACGCTTTCAGCCGCAATCCTGGTTTCGCTCGTGGTATCCCTCACCACAACTCCCATGATGTGCGCGTTGCTTCCTGAAGCCGGAGACAGCCAGTTCCCACGGCAGGCTGTATAAGGCAAGCGGGCTGTTTTTCGACTGGATGCACAGCCGTTATGAAAAAACTCTGTCATGGGCACTGCGCCATCCCCGATTCATGCTTACACTGACATTGATAACCCTTGTGACCAGCATTGTTCTGTTTATTGTTGTGCCGAAGGGATTTTTCCCCCAGCAGGACACCGGCCGTCTGACAGGGTCAATTCAGGCCGCTCAGGACATATCGTTTCAGGCGATGAAGGGAAAACTGGTCGCTATTGTGGACATTATCAAGGACGATCCTGCGGTGGATAACGTGATCGCATTTACCGGCGGAGGCAGGAGGCGCAACAAGGAACACGGCCAGGATGTTTATCGCGCTCAAGCCGCTGGAAGAACGGAAGCTCAGCGCGGACCAGGTGATCGCGCGACTTCGCAAGAAGCTCGTAAGTGTCCCGGGCGCTCCGGCCTTTTTGCAGGCTGTGCAGGATGTGCGCGTTGGGGGCAGGATAAGCGCCGCACAATATCAGTTTACGCTTCAGGGAGACCACCTGAAAGAGTTGATGACGTGGGCGCCGCAGGTGGAGCAGCAATTGCGCAAGGTGCCGGGGGTAGTCGATGTCAACAGCGATCAACAGGACAAGGGGATGCAATCGACGGTAGTTGTCGACAGGAGCTACTGCGTCACGGCTTGGCATAACCTCCCAGATGATAGACGATAACCTCTACAGCGCCTTTGGTCAGCGGCAGGTCTCGATCATGTACACATTGTTAAACCAGTACCATGTGGTCATGGAGGTAGAGCCCCGGTTCCTGCAGCGTCCCGAATCTCTGCGGGATATTTACGTACATTCTTCAAGCGGAACGCTGGTCCCGTTGAGCGCATTTACCCGTTATGAGCCGACTGCCACCGCACTTGCGGTCAGCCATCAGGGACAGTTCCCATCGGTGACCTTGTCGTTCAATCTGGCGCCGGGAGCGGCGCTGGGTGATGCGGTGAATAAGATCGCAACGGCCACCCGGCAGATGGGTCTGCCCTCAGGTATCAGGGGCAGTTTCTCAGGCACGGCCCAGGTGTTTCAATCTTCTCTGGCAAGTGAACCACTGTTGATTCTGGCGGCTCTGCTCTCGGTCTATATCGTTCTTGGCGTATTATATGAAAGCTACATTCATCCTGTTACTATATTGTCAACGCTGCCGTCGGCCGGCGTCGGCGCGATCCTCGCGCTTTTGATTACGCGCACGGAGCTGAGCGTTATCGCGATGATCGGAATTATTCTCCTCATCGGCATCGTGAAAAAGAACGGCATCCTGATGGTCGACTTCGCGCTTGATGCCGAACGCAGGGAAGGTAAAAGTTCTGTTGACGCGATCTATCAGGCCTGCCTGTTGAGATTTCGGCCGATCATGATGACGACTATGTCGGCCCTGCTTGGGGCTGTGCCTCTTGCTATAGGATTTGGCGTAGGGGGAGAGCTTCGGCGTCCGCTCGGTATTGCTATTGTGGGGGGCCTGATCTTCAGCCAGATGCTCACTCTCTACACGACCCCGGTGGTATACCTTTACCTTGACAGGTTCAGGCTTTGGCTGGAAAAAAGGAGAAAAAATATGCGATTGCCCAGACGCGTGACATTGCTTCCGGACCGGGGGGAATATGATGTTGAACAGATCCGCGATTGCCGGCGAAAAACGGAAAGGATGGTCTATGCTTCTTACGGTGAGGAAAGTGTGTCAGGATACGCCTGGGGCTGCGCTCGTTTACGGTTTCAGCGCTTGCAGGCCCGCTTATGCTCCTGGCCGCATGTTCGGCCGGCCCGAATTATGTGAGGCCGGAGGCCGAAACGCCGGCGTGCATACAAGGAGATGGAAGGCTGGAAAAAGGCGCAGCCGAGGACGAATAATAAAGGGGCAGTGGTGGGAGATCTTCAATGATCCTGAACTGAACTCATCTTGAAGAGAAGGTGGATATCTCTAACCAGAATGTAGCAGCGGCTGAGGCGCAGTTTCGCCAGGCCCTCGCAGCTTGTCCGGGCCGCGCGCGTCCGGCTATTTTCCGACAGTGACTGCAGATGCATCTTTTACACGCTCGCGCCGGTCGCCTAATACCGGCGGAGGGGCCTTTACCGCGACGGGCACAAATTCCGACTTTCTGCTGACCGGTCGATGTATCGTGGGAGCCCGATCTCTGGGGAAAGATACGGCGCACGGTTGAGGCAGGCGCAGGCAGGGGCAGAGGCAAGCGCCGCTGACCTCGAAGCGGTCCGGCTCAGCATTCATGCCGAACTGGCGCAGGACTATTTTCAGCTCCGGGCGCTCGATGCCGCAAAAGCAGCTTCTCGATGAGACGGTCGTTGCCTATAAAAGTCTCTCGAATTGACGAAAAACAGTTATGCAAGCGGCGTTGCTTCGAGGGCGGATGTGCTTCAGGCCGAGACACAGCTTAAGTCTACCCAGGCCCAGGCGATCGATATAGGCATGCAGCGATAGTCAAACTGAACATGCAATCGCCCTTCTTATAGGAAAACCCGCGTCTGATTTTTCGACTCCCTGCAGCCGGCCTGCGGCGGCGCCGCCGGAATACCCGTGGGGATGCCTTCAGAGCTGCTCGAAAGAAGGCCTGATATTGCGGCAGCCGAACGTCGCGTCGCTTCTGCGAATGCGCAGATCGGGGTCGCCGAAGTCGGCGTTTTATCCGAGCGCTGACGCTGAGGCCTCAGGCGGATTTGAAGGCATCGTCTCTGTCAAATTGGCTGTCATGGCCGAACCGCTTCTGGTCGATCGGCATCCGCAGTCGCGGAGACCGTGTTTGACGGCGGGCTTGAGAAGGGCGCTGACGGACGAGGCACGTGCAGCCTATGATGCAACTGTGGCGTCCTATCGTCAAACCGTACTTACCGCGTTTTCAGGAAGTGGAAGACAATCTCGCCGCGCTTCGCATCCTTGGGAAGAAGCAGTCGTTCAGGATGAGGCGGTGAAATCGGCGCGACAGACACTGGCGGTCGTTACGAATCAATACAAGGCCGGCACAGTCAGTTACCTAGACGTCATAGTGGCCCAGGCCGCAGCCTTAACCAATGAGAGGACCGCTATCGGTATCCAGGGCCGCATGATGACCGCAGACGTTCTTCTCATTAAAGCCCTGGGAGGCGGATGGGAAGCATCCGCATTGAAATCCCTGCCTGCAGAAGGGCGATATAAGTAGGCTCGTTGGACAATAAATCGCTTGTCGGCAGCTGCTTGCCGGGTTGAGTCTGGATCTGGAAATTATTCTGGATCTGAGGCTCAATCTGCTGTTCGTAAAAAATATAATTGAGGAAACGCATTGATTCACACTCCCTCCCTAAAGTTGGTTTTTGTATCGCATCAGCTGGGATTTTGGACATCGCCTTGAGCCCAAATCTCTCCGTTGATCCGGCCACCGCAGATTGTCTGACAGATAAAACTTCGGCTCCTACAAAAAATTAGCGCGCAACCGACTTCACACCTTCACCTTAAGCACCGGCAGCCCGAGTCTCTGTCTTTTCGTTTCTCCCTTGAAGAGGTCTGTGGTCCTCTCAGGCGCATCGCCCCTTTCCCCTTCATGCTGCGTCTGAAGTTTTGTCGGAAGGCTTGCCGCATGATGTACCGCATATTTCCCGAATTTTTCGGACACCATATCAACGGCGCTGTAGATTCTTGAAAACTTCTCTATCCTGTCGGTGTCGTCAAAGAGGGTATATTGGACCCCCGCCTCAGGCATCAGCCCTCCAAGCACAACCCCGGTCTGGCGGTAGTGGCTTCCGGCCCGGTAGATTTGATCGAAGCCCTCCCGTAGCGGCCCGAAGAGGTCGATAGGATATGCGGTGGCCCGGTTCAACCTTATCTCTACCCCGGTGTCCCTGAACTCCTGTGTGCGGAGAAAGAGGATGAGCCTTGTTGCCGATAGCTTGTATCGCCGCGCCTTGATGCATGCGTTTTCAAGGTTTTTCGAAAGCTGGGCAAAGACTAACGTCTCATCTTCTGAAGGAGGGGTAAAGGTCTTTGTCTTGCTTATGGACTGATAGCTGCTTTTCGATTCGGTGACGACCGGATACACGGACCTTCCGTTTAGCTCATGCCAGATCTCCTGATAGGGCTTTGAGAGATGTTTTTGTATAAACCGCTCGTCTCTCCTTGCAAACTGAAGGGCGGTCTTTATTCCGAACTTCCCCAGGAAGGCGGCCGTGTTCGGTCCGATCCCCCAGACCTTTTCGACCGGAAGTTTTTCGAGGTAGAGATGGATGTCCCTTCCGGGAATTATTGTAAGTCCATGTGGTTTATTGTGTTTGGACCCTATCTTTGCCAGGACCTTAGAGAGACTGACGCCGACAGAGACCGTGATCCCCAGCTCCGTCCCGATCGTGTCCTGCATCTTCTTTGCGATCAGACCGTAAGGGCCGTGAAAACTTCTCCTGAGGCCGGTGAGGTCAACGAATGCCTCGTCTATCGAATACTCCTCGACATCGGGCGAGAAGCGCCTGAGAATCTCGAACATCCGTACAGAGAAGAGGCTGTAGGTCTCGTAGTCAGAGGGGACGATCACCGCGTCAGGGCAGATCTTCTTCACATCATACAGGCTCACGCCCCTCGTTATCCCCCTTGCCTTTGCCTCATAACTTGCGGCCGCAACAATCCCCCGCTCCTTGCCGGTTATCACCGGCCTTCCCCTGAGTTCCGGATGGACCGCCTGCTCGCAGGACGCAAAAAAGGCATCGGCGTCCAGATGGAGGACCGCCTGCGGCCAGGAACGGATGGTTAAGGGCTGGGTGGTCATGGGGTATTGCCGGATGATTTTTGTTTTGTTGGTGCCGTCGTAGTAGGGGCAGGTCTTGTGCCTGCCCTGGTTCCAGGTCGTACACCTGCCCTGGTTCCGGCATTACCGATCGCTGCACCGGAAGAATGGGCACCCACAAGAGGCGCCCCTACATCATGTCCCCCACGGATAATATTCCCCGGATTGTTTTCATCCTCATCCCATTTCGCGGGATTTTTGACAATGTATTCGCGGATGCGATTCATTTCTTCTTCATTGCGGATAATGTGTTCGTAATAATTGCGCTGCCATAATTTGCCGTTGAATGACAGCCAGTTTTTCTGTCTGACACCATCGACATATTGATGTGTTGTAACGGATTTAAATGTACCGACGGCATCCCCCAATGTAGGGGCAGGTCTTGTGCCTGCCCTGATTTCTTTGTCGATCGCCGTGCAGGAAGAATGGGCACCCACAAGAGGCGCCCCTACAATCACGATTATCCCGTGCATGTGATTTGGCATTACAATGAATTCGTCTATTTCTATGTCAGGATATTCGACGGACAAATCATTCCATATCCTATGGACCATCTGCCCCGCATCATTCAACCGTATTTCCTCATCAACGATGTCCCCGAACAAACATTCCCTGTTTTGCGCGCAGATGGTGATAAAATACGCGCCTGCCTCTGAATAATCGTATCCCTTCAGGCGGATTGAACGACGGTGTCGTTTGTCAGGGTCATGTTTCATGCGTGTATATTTGTCCGTAGGGACGTAATTTATCACACCCCGTTTCTATCGGGAGCGGCTCTCAACCATCTTCTGGATCCTATATGCAGTGATATGTGCCCTGATGACTGTCGAGTTTATCTTCCTGTATCTTCGGAAAAGGCCCCATGTACCATACAGTGCACAGAGTGCGACGGTAAGGTAAAAAAGTTCTCCAAGGAATTTCAGTGTGAATCCGTCAACCATTTTATTGTTCCTCCTCGTGATTTATTTTGTTCCCGTCACTTATACTTCCTCACCACCGCTGTCACCACACCCGCAATCTTAAGCTCATTCTTCGGCTTGATTGGTTGATATTTGGGATTGGCCGGCAAGAGGGTCACATTCTCGCCCCTTTTTCTGAGGTATTTCATCGTCCACGCCCCATCGACCTCTGCAATAACGATGTCCCCGCTCTTTGGCGTCTGGACCTTGTCCACGATCACCATGTCTCCGGGAAGGATGCCGGCCCCCGACATCGAATCGCCGGAGACCCTTAAAAGGAACGTGGCCTCCCTGTTCTGTATGAGAAGCTCGTCAAGGGAGAGGGTATCTACCAACTCCTCCTCGGCAGGACTCGGGAACCCCGCCTCAACAGTGCCGAGCATCTTTACCGAGGCTGCTATCGACCCGGGGATAAGCCTGCCTTTTTTGTCTCTCCCCACGATATTGAGATTCTCAAGTTTATTGACGAATTTGAAGACCGCGTTTTTCGATCGGAACCCGGCCATCTCCCCGATCTCGGAAAAGCTCGGCATCCTGCCCTTCTGATAATAAAAATCCGATATGCCCCTAACCCTGGACCGCAGCTTCTCTTCTCTCGCATCTTTCATAATTTCATTATAAGTGAACGATCGTTCACTGTCAAGAAAAATGGTAAAAAGTGAAAGGTAAAAAGCCTAAGACATTGATATTAAACATAAATAAGCTAGAATGCAGATCGTGCAAAAGTGGTATTTCAGAGGCCTGATGCATGATTGTGTGTAGTCCCCTTCGAAAATTTAGGCGAGCACAGACGCCCGCAGGGTGAAAGATTTTAGGCTGTTTGAGCCGCAGGCAAGTTCCTAAAATCTACCGAGGACGTCTGCGCAGCCGTATAAATTTTCGTTGGGGCGACCTTCTTTCGGCTACCTTGCTTGGTCGTCAAGAGATGGATAGCGAGTTCAAAACGAGCGGATGTGAAGAGACATATTCCTTGCATCGAAGCTCCGAAGGAGATTCCACAGGTAACTGGGGCATGGGGCAACGCCCCATATAAAAAAAAAGCGCGGAAGAGATAATTCCCTTCCGCGCCCCCTGAACTTCCGTTCGTAACGTTACATATTAATGATGCCCTTTATGGCCTTCGTGTAAAGAAGCGAGGTCTATCATCTCGACCTTGCCGGTCCCCAAATAATATTCGGCTGCAACGACCTTGAGCTTCCCTTCATGAACGAGTTCACTCACGATCTTGCTTTTCATAACGTCCTTGTACGTGTGCCTGACATTCTCCTGTATCGCCAGATCCAGAGTGCCTTCCCTGTCTTTCCCGGCCTTCTTGGCCTTTTTGACAGCAGGCATGATCTTTTTAAGGATCGCGCCTATATTGCCCTCAGGCTTGCCCTTAGCATCCAAGGCAGCGGTAACCGCGCCGCATTTCTCATGGCCTAGGATGACAAGCAGGGGCGTGTGGAGATGTTCAACCCCGTACTCGATGCTTCCCATAGTAACAGGGTCCACGACATTCCCCGCATCCCTGACAATGAAAATGTCGCCTAACCCCTCATCGAAGATGAGTTCAGGAGCTACTCTTGAGTCGGAACACGACAGGATGGTCGCAAACGGACTCTGTCCTTTTGTGAGTTCCTGCCTCCTGCTCTCTCCTATGTCTTTCTTTGCAAGCTCGCCCGATACGAACCTCTTGTTTCCTTCCTGAAGCTTGGTTAAAGAATCTTCCCCCGCGCCGGCATAGACCAGCCCGGCAATTGCCATTGATAAGAATACTGCAATGAGAACCTTTGATACCCGCACTTTCGAATCCTCCTTTTATATATTTTTTAAAAAAAAGGCCCTTTAAAAAGGGCCCCTGTTACATAGCTTCATTTTACTTATTTTTACGCCGCTTCTACTTTTTTTGCCTTCTTGGCCGCCGCTGCCGCAAATACTTCCCGGGCGTTGAACGTGCCGTCGATCGCCTGCACAGGGCACTTGGCGGTACATATGCCGCATCCTATGCACTGGTCTTTATTTATCACGTGCAGTTTCTTCATCTCCCCGGAAGGCGCATTGACCGGGCATACCTTTGCACATATCTGACAGCCTATACAGTTGTCCATAATGAATGCCTTCGGCCTCTGCGGGATAAAGTCGCTGATGGCCTTCGTGGGGCATTTGGAGACACACAGACCGCAGACCTTGCATTTATCCAGGTCTATTCTCGACAGGCTGTTTGTGACCGAAGGGGCGTCAAAGGGGCATACCTTTACGCATATCCCGCAGGCGATGCAGCCGACCTCGCAGTTCTTGCGTGTATCTCCGCCTTTGTCCTTTGAGTGACAGGTGACGAGCACTTGCCTTGATGCCGGCAGGACCTCGATGACCTTTGTGGGGCACGCCTGCTCGCACTTCCTGCATCCGGTGCACTTTGTGATATCGACAAACGGGAGGTGGTCGTCGGTCATTGAGATCGCACCAAATGGACATACCCTTGAGCAAGTGCCGTATCCGAGACAGCCGTACCTGCAGGCCTTGTCTCCGCCTCCTGCAAGTATCGACGCCCTGCAGTCCTTAATGCCTTCATACTTGAACCTTTTTACCGATTTCGACAAGCTGCCCTGGCACATGATCCTTGCAAACTGGGGCTCCCGTATCTCAGCCTTCTTTCCGGTAATAAGCGCAACCGCCTCGGCGCCCTTGGCGCCTGCAGGGATACAGAGATTCGGGGCGACTTCGGGTTTGTTGACCACCGCCTCGGCATACTGCTCACACCCGGCATAGCCGCATGCGCCGCAGTGGGCGTGTGCAAGGTGGTCCTTCACCTTTTCGACCCTCGGGTCTATCTGTACGGCAAACCTCTTTGCAGCAAGGGCGATGCCGATACCGAAGATCGTGCCCATTCCCGCAAGAAAGACAAGCGTCCATTTAATGAGGGGAACCAGATCGACATTTTTCTTGGGCTCGATACTGCCGCCGACTCCAGCATAAAGTGAAGAGCAGAAGACCAGAATAGCGGATACACAAAAGAGTGTTAACAAAATTGTACGTAACCACGTCTTTTTTATTATCGGCCCATTGGACATTTTATGCTCTCCTCAAAGATAATTTATATATAGTTTACTATATTTACACAATCAAATTAAAGCGTGATCAATCCTGAAAAACCCGTAAAGGCAAGTGCTATCAGGCCGGTTACGACAAATGCCATAGGCAGCCCCTTAAACGGGGCAGGTACTTCAGCCAGCTCGAGTTTTTCCCGAATGCTTGCCATTATGATAAGCGCAAGTGCAAAGCCGAGGCCGGAGCCAAAGCCAAAGGCAAGACTTTGAATGAACGTGTATTTCTCTTCGGCGTTTATCAGCGGCACTGCAAGGATAATGCAGTTGGTCGAGATAAGTGCGAGGTAGATGCCGAGCTTGTAATACAGTCCCGGCGATACCTTCCTCATAATGGTATCGGACACCTGCACAAGGCCGGCGATGACGCCGATAAATACGATAATCTGAAGAAAGGTAATCTCAAGGGGCACCAAAATCATATTAAAGATAGCCCAGCTTACGCCGGCGCTTATCATCATGACGGAGACGAACGTGACGCTCATGCCCACGGCGGTCTCCATCTTCTTCGAGACGCCGAAGAATATGCAGAGCCCGAGGAACCGTGTGAAGACGAAGTTATTTATCAGAGACGCCGATACTATGAGTTCGAATAATTTTGTGAAATTCGTGGCCCATCTATGCTTCCTCCTTTAGTTCGCCGTGAGCGCGGCTTTTGCCGTGGCCTTTGCCGCGGCCCTCGCATTGATCCAGTTGAATCCCGCCATCAATATGCCGACCGCAAAAAACCCCCCTGCAGGCAGAATCAGCAGCAGGACCGGCTTTGTATTGATGACTGCGGATATCCCCAGTAAAGATCCCTTGCCGACAAGTTCCCTGAAGAAACTGATCGTTGTAAGCGCGAAAAGGAAGCCTATCCCCATGCCGAGACCGTCGGCCATGGACGGCAGGAAACTGTTTTTCGAGGCAACATCTCGGCCCGTGCAAGGATCGACGCAAAGGCAACAATCAGCGCGATATACAGGCCGACCTTGGAATATACATCCGGGGCGAAGGCGGCCATGACCATCTGGGTGACAGTGACCCAGCCGGAGATTACGAGCATAAAAATCGGCAGTCTCACCTTAGGATGGATGACGTTTCTCATGAGAGAAATGGTCATGTTCACCATCACCTGGACGAAAAGGACCGCACCGCCCATAAATACACCGTTTTTCAGGTTGTTGGTCACCGCGATCGAGGGACAGAGACTGAGCGCGAGTTTGAAAATCGTATTTTCCTTTATAATGCCGTTAAGGATCTGATTCTTTTAGATTAACTGTGCTGGGGCTGGACATTTGCGTTTCCTCCTCCCTTTATTGTCTTTATCAGAAATGCCACGCCGTTTTTTACCGCGTCTTCGGTGACCGCACGGCTCGATATCGTCGCACCAGAGAGCGCCTGTATGTCATCTTTTGTCTCTCCCTTTATCACCTTGAGATGATCGAGGGTCTTTCCTTTGAACTGTGCCTGGAACCAGTCTTCTTCGATCCCGTCGCCCAGGCCGGGTGTTTCGCCATGGGAAAGCACCTTGATCTTCTGGACCGTGAAGTCCTTGTCGACAGCAATAAGGGTGTTAATAAAACTTGAATATCCTTTGCCGAAAGACTGGACGACATAGCCGATCACCTGGCCGCCCTTTTTTGCAACGAAATAATTTGCGTGTTTTTCGTGGGGCTCCCACTCTCCCATCTTTACGATCGAATCGGCGTCAGGCATGAGTTCAGTTCAGAGCCTTTTTCTCGGCCTCTTCGTTGTTCCTGTATATCTGGGGAGCGGCCTTCGCATATACGAATGCAAGGATAAACCCTCCTATCAGATACACAATGACGAGGTTCAAGGTTATCTTTAAAATGTCCTTGCCGGTCATTATTTAGCCTCCTTTGCAGCCGGTTTCACGGCCCCGAAGACCTTCGACTTAAAGCCCCTGTCGATGAGGGGGGCAAAACAGTTCATAATGAGTATGGCGAACATGACACCTTCCGGGAACCCTCCCTTTAGCCGTATGAGCATGGTCAATGCTCCGCAGCCGACGCCAAAGAGGATCTGGCCTTTCCTCGTCGAAGGAGAAGTCACATAGTCGGTGGCCATGAAAACATGCCCCGAGCATCAGTCCGCCGCGAAAGGAGATGGACTATCGGGTCACCGGTGAAAAGACTCCCCTTCGTCCCAAAGACCCAGGCCATAAGTGCGGCCGTTCCGAGAAAAGAGACCGGTATATGCCAGGTGATATATCTCTTTGTAGAGCAGGAACAGGCCGCCTATCAGTAGGGCGATTGCAGATGTCTCGCCGATTGAGCCTGCCCTGTTTCCGGTAAGCAGATGCGTGATAAAGGCTGCTTTTGTCGCCAAACACCTTTATCAGCTCCGTCATGCCCGCCTCTTTCATTATCCCAAGAGGGGTGGCCGTCGTCTTTGCATCCATAGCAAGAAACCGACGCAGTAGGCTCCATCCATATGGTCATGGCCCTGGGCCATGAAATAAGGGCAAAGGCCCTGCCAATCAAAGCGGGATTAAAGACATTGAACCCGAGCCCGCCGAAGAGCTGTTTCGTGATTACCACGGCCACAAACGAAGCAATAATCGGCACATGCGCCGTAAAGGGCGAAAAAGACCAAAGAGATGCCGGCATGTTCATGCCAAGGAGAAGACCCGTGAGAAAAGCGCTCCCGTCGCCGACAGGGGACTTTTTACCCACCATCTTCATATAAAGCTGCTCGGACACCAAAGAACTTATGATGCATAATGCCGTAATAAAGAGCGCCTTCAGACCAAAGAAATAGACCCCGGAAAGAAGCGCAGGCAGAAGGGCCAGGCTGACCGTCCACATGATACGGCTTGTCGTTTCCTCACTTTTTACATGAGGACTTACCGAAACTATCAGTTCATGTTCTTTTTTCGTTGCCTCCATCTAACTCTCCTTAAGGCTTTACCATTGATTTCGCTAATCTTACAAGCTGCACGATAGGTCTCTTTGACGGGCAGACAAAGGCGCAGGAACCGCACTCGAAACAATCGAAAAGGTTATATTCCTTTGCCTCTTCATACATCCCCTTTTCAGAGAGGATGCTGAGCATGGAAGGCATCAGTCCCATGGCACAGACATCGATGCACCTGCCGCACCTTATGCAGGGGCCGTAGTCTTCGGCATGCACCACACCTTCTTCGGGAAGGACGAGGATCCCCGAGGTACCCTTTGTCACCGGCACATCAAGCGAGGAAAGCGCAAACCCCATCATCGGCCCGCCCGCCACGACCTTTGCGACATCGTCTTTGAGGCCGCCGCATTCCTCTATCAGTTCCGATATCTTCGTGCCGACCCTGGCCATCAGGTTCTTAGGCTCTTTGATGCCTTCTCCTGTGACGGTAACCACCCTTTCTATCAGCGGTTTGCCGTATCGCGCGGCCTCATAGATAGCCAACGCCGTTCCGACATTCTGCACCACGGCGCCCACGTCCATGGGGAGCCCCCTTGCGGGCACTTCCCTTCCGGCTACCGCCTTGATCAGCATCTTTTCAGCGCCCTGGGGATACTTCACCTCGAGCGCCATGACTTCGATACCTGCTTCTCCCTTTACCGCTTCGCTCATCTTGGCAACCGCGTCGGGCTTATTGTTTTCAATACCTACATAGCCTTTCGTTACACCAAGGACCTTCATGAGGATCTTGAGTCCCTCGACTATCTCCTTCGGTTTCTCCATCATAAGGCGGTAATCGGCAGTAAGATAGGGCTCACATTCCGCGCCGTTTATGATGACCACGTCTATCGGTTTTTCTTTAGGCGGTGAAAGCTTGACCGAGGTCGGGAAGGCCGCTCCACCAAGGCCCACAATGCCCGCCGACTTTATCTTTTCCTTGAGCTCCTCTACGGGAAGGGCCATATAATTCGGGTCATCTTTCAGTGCGGCCCATTCTTCCTTGAGATCGTTTTCTATCACGACCGAATTGACCATCCTTCCCATGGCGTTTGGAAACTCGCTTAGGGCGATGACCTTCCCTGAAACAGAGGCGTGCACAGGCGCCGAAACGAACCCTCCGGGTTCACCTATCATCTCACCCTTTTTCACTTCCTGCCCGATTGTCACCACCGGTTTACAGGGAGCTCCCGCATGCTGGCTGAGGGGAATAACGACTATTTTCGGGGATTTTGCTTCCGTGATCGGACTGTTTGCAGCTAACGTCTTCTTATCAGGCGGATGTATTCCGCCTTTAAATGTAGCTAAACCCATTTTGAAGATTCCTCCTTGGGAATATGGGAGACCTAAAAAGGCCGATATGTAATACCATGTGCCAACGGACTATGTCAAGCCCTGTATTTAGATCCCTTGTAAATCAAGCTATTCAATCTTTCTGCACGCGCTTCTCATCGCACCATGCCCTTGCGTTTTGGAATATCCTCAGCCAGGGCGAGGTCTTCAGTTCCTTTTTCCAGTTATCTGGCATCCACCCCCACTGCCACTTCAGAAACGTACGCTCCGGGTGCGGCATCAGGGCAAGATGCCTCCCGTCAGGCGAACAGAGAGCGGTAATGCCGTCAGGGGAACCGTTTGGATTGAAAGGATAACGTTCGGTGATATTTCCTTCGTCATCGATATATCTCAAAGGTGCGAGCCCTTCGTCGAGGGCTTTCTTTCTGATCCCATCGTCGGGGAAATAGGCAAGGCCTTCTCCATGCGCCACCCAGACACCGATGACCGAATCTTCCATCCCGCTTAGCATAACGGAGGGACTCCCCAGGACCTTCACCGAAACAAAACGCGACTCGAACCTTCCTGACCTGTTATGGATAAACCTCGGCTGGGCACTGTCTGCGATGTCCCGCCACGGCACCCATCCGAGGAGCGCCATCAACTGGCAGCCGTTACACACACCGAGACTGAATGTATCCGGCCGGTGGTAAAAGGACTCGAACTGCCGCCAAATATTTTTATTAAAGCGTATTACTCCTGCCCACCCTTTTGCCGAATCCAAAACGTCGGCATAGCTGAAGCCGCCGACGAATGCGACCCCTCTGAACTCATCGAGCCTTACCCTCTCAGAAAGAAAATCCTGCATCGTAACGTCCCAGGGTTCGAACCCGGCCTGGAAAAATGCCGAGGTCATCTCACGGTCTCCGTTGCTGCCTTCTTCCCTGATGATCGCCACCATCGGCCTGTCCGACATGTTCAAAATCTCTGCCGGGGTAGGCCCGGGAACAAAGGAGAGACTGAAAGGCGGCGCCTTCATATCGTAGATATTTTTTTTCTCTTCCTCAACGCACTCGGGGGTCCGCTGGAGTCTGTCGAGCCGGCAACTCGTCTCTTCCCATACGTCTCTGAGGACCCTCATGTCCTCATCTAAAACAGTCAGTGGTGAACCGTCAATAGTAACTAGTGAGACTCCGATTCTCTTTTCCATTAAACTTTTCCCTATAATCTGATAGGGAACATTTCGTCTTTGAAGCGCTGAGATTACTTTTTCCTCATCCTCGGGAAGATATTCGATCACCATCCCAAGCTCTTCCGAAAAAAGAGACGGGATTCCTGCGCTATGCGCAGTGCTCTTTGCGCTTTGCAGTATTTCAACTTCCATCCCGCAATTCCCTGAAAAAGCCATCTCAAGCAGAGTAGTAATCAGGCCGCCGTCACTTCTGTCATGGCCGGCCAATATCAAATCTTCCGAAATGAGTTCCTGCACCGCGTTGAAACAATCCTTCAATAATTTCGGGTCATCGGCATCGGGCGAATTATCGCCGACCTGCCCGTAGCACTGAGCAAGGGCCGAACCGCCCAGCCGGTTTTTGCCCATTCCCAAATCTATAAACATGAGATTACTTTCACCGGGTCTCTTTATGTCGGGGGTGATGACCTTCGTGATGTCGGGACAAGTGACATACGCCGAGACAACGAGAGTACCCGGAGACTTGACCGTCTCTGACTCGCCGCTGCGGTCCGTGACCCTCGCCGCCATCGAGAGGCTGTCTTTCCCGCCGTCGACTGCGATCCCCAGTTCAACCATGATATCACGCATCGCCACAGCTGCATCGCAGAGGTCGGCGCCCTCTCCCGGGAGTTTCGGTGCCCACATCCAGTTGCCCGAACACTTTATGTCCTCAAGCGCACTCACTTTGGCCCAAACGATGTTTGTAATGGCCTCGGCTACGCTCAGGCGCGCCATCGCGGCAGGACTTATCAGTCCCTTTATCGGCTGTTCCCCGATTGATATCGCGGCGCCCGTCAGGCCGAAATGGCTCTGCGCAATCACCGCAACGTCCGAGACGGTAAGCTGCAGCGGTCCGGCACACTGCTGCCTGGCTATCAGCCCCGTAACGGACCTGTCGACTTTGTTGGCAAGGAACCTTTTCGAACCCACTGAAATCAGCCTCAGGACCCTGTCGAGGGCCTCCCGGACGCTGAGTCCTTCAGGAAGCTCAAGAGGCTTGCGCTGGCGTTTTGCCCGTTTTAAGTGAAAGGTCTTTCTCGGCATGTCACCCAAAATTTTATCGAGGTGAAGATTGACGGGCGTACTACGGTCCGTTTCGTCGTGGAGCACGATATATCCGTCGCCTGTGATCGAGCCTATGAAGGCGCAGGGGACCTTCTCTCTCCTGCAGAGTCCGAGGAATTCTTCGGACCTGTCGGGGTTGATGAGAAGCGCATTTTGTTCCTGATACTCGGCCCCCCATATCTCAAGTACGGAGAGGGTATTGTCGCCGAGCGGTATCTTCCTTAGTTCGATCTTTGCGCCTGCCGGGTAGATTATCTCTTTGACGACGTTGCAGTTACCGCCGGCTCCCTGGTCGTGAATGCTCACGATAGGGTTGTCCGGACCCATCTCGACGCAGGCCCTGATCACCCTGTTCATCTTCTGTTCCATTTCCGCGTCGCCCCGCTGCACCGCATTAAAATCGAGTTCAGCGATATTCTGCCCCTGGATCATACTCGACGCAGCGCCGCCGCCCATGCCGATCCGGTAAGCCGGACCGCCGATCTTCGTGACGAGCATGCCCTTTGCGGGGGCCTTCTTTTCGCTGTGTCCGGAGTCCATCTGCCCTATTCCGCCCGTAAACATTATCGGCTTGATCCATTCTCTTCTTTCCCCGTCGGGCAGTCTGAGCCCGAATGACCTCGTAAACCCCTGTATGACCGGCTCCCCGAATTTATTTCCGTAGTCGGAGGCGCCGTTGCTCGCCTCTACCTCGATGGAGAGAGGACTCGCCAGATTAGACGGATACGAAAATGTTTTGTCCTCCCAGGGAAGCTCATACCCCGGAATTTGGAGATTCCCGACACAATAGGCAGCAGTACCTGCGATCACGAGCGCTCCCCTGCCTGTTGCCTGAACGTCCCTGATCCTCCCGCCGGTGCCGGTTTCGGCGCCGGGGAAAGGCGCAACGCCGCTGGGGAAATTATGGGTCTCAGCCGTAAAAATAATGTCATAGCTTACGCCTGTCTTGCCGAACCGCGAGGCCCCCCCGGGTCTTTCGGGCGCGATCGTCTGCACAGTATATCCCCGTATCGAGCTTGAATTGTCCTTGAAGGCGATAACACTGTTATTGGGGTTTTTGTCGAGGGTGTCCTTTATGATGGACATAAGGTTCCCCGGCATCTCCTGCCCGTCTATGACCAGCCTCCCTTTGAAAAACCAATGTCTTGAGTGTTCGCTGTTGGACTGGCTCAAGTCGAAACATTCCACGTTTGTAGGGTCCCTGCCGATGTCCTTCACAAAAAGGGTGTAATAATAGTCGATGTCCCAATCGTCAAGCCCAAGTCCCATCTCACGGTTTATCTTGTCGAGCGCCGACCTGCCCTCTTTAATCAAAGGGACGACATAAAACGATTCGGGTCGGATCCCTGTCTCAAAGGTCTTGAGGCGTTTTGGATAAAGACACTCGGTCATGCGGTCAAACAAAAGCGATGAGTGATCGGTGGTCAGGGACGAGACAAACCCGGACCATTGCCGATCGTCTACGGGTTTGCCGCCGAAGACAAACCGGAACCTCCTTGAACGTTCGATCCTGGTTATCTTCGTAAGGCCGCAGGCATGACATACGGAGACCGCATTTGTCGACCATGCCGTAGTAAAATTCATGCGGGGCCCGACCTCCACAACAAAAAGCTGAGGGCTGAAGGCTGAGGGCTGAGTAAGGAAACTCTCTTCTGAAAAGTTCCCGGGCTCGAAGGTCTCGCTTAGGAGCCATCTTAATAATTCCATTTCCCCGGTCGAAAGGGGCTCCTTCGCTCCGATATAGAAACAGTACTCGGTGAGTATATCGTTGATGCCCCCCCCGATATACGTCTGCACCGCGGCGAGCAGGCTGCTCTTGTGCGCCCCCGCCAAGGCGGGCCGCTTATATCTATATGTCATCGACAAGATCGGTTCTTCCCGTGGGCCTTCATTGCCGGGCTTTGCCGAAGACCCTGCTAAAGATGTAGCCGATGTTTCTGAAGTAATGCCTGAGGTCGAAGATGTCATCGATCTCCTTTGCCTTGAGATATCTTCTTACTTCCTTGTCTTTTATGAGCAGTCCCTTGAAGTCTTTCCTTTTCATCCAGCTCAGCATCGCGTTTTTTTGGACTACGGCATAGGCGTCTTCCCTGGACATCCCTTTTTCAGTCAGGCTGATAAGGACCTTCTGGGAGTTGAAGAGCCCGTAGCTGCGGCCCATGTTTTCCTTCATCTTCTCGGGGTAGACCTGTAGCCCCGACAGTATGCCGGTGAGCCTGTGGAGCATATAATCGACCAAGATCGTGCTGTCAGGGATGATCACCCGCTCAACCGAAGAATGCGAGATGTCCCTCTCGTGCCAGAGCGCAACATCTTCAAGTGCAGCAAGGGAATTCGCCCTGACCACCCTGGCCAGCCCTGAAAGATTTTCGCATCCTACGGGATTTCGCTTATGGGGCATCGCCGAAGAACCTTTCTGTCCCTTAGCAAAGGGCTCCTCCGCCTCAAGGACCTCGGTCCTCTGCAGATGCCTTATCTCCACAGCCATCTTCTCTACGGAGGCGGCTATAATGGCCAGAGTTGTAAGATATTCCGCGTGCCTGTCGCGCTGCACGACCTGCGTGGCGACAGGTTCGGGCTTCAGTCCAAGCTTCTTACAGACCTTCTCTTCTATCTCCGTCGGTATGTTCGAAAAGGTACCCACCGCCCCTGAAAATTTGCCGGTGCTGATGATCCTCTTGGCCTTCTCCATGCGCTCGAGGTTCCTCTTGCACTCTTCATACCAAAGGGCGAATTTCAGGCCGAAGGTCATCGGCTCCGCATGCACGCCGTGGCTCCTGCCTATACAGACCGTTTCTTTATAGCGAAATGCCTGGTCCCTAAGCACCGCTATCAGGCTCCTGAGGTCCTTTATGATGATCGCCGCCGCCTCTTTCATAAGGAGAGACAGCGCCGTATCCACGATATCCGACGAAGTGAGACCCTTATGGATGTACCGCGATTCAGGGCCGACCTTCTCGGCCACAGAGGTGAGAAAGGCGATCACATCATGCCTGACGACCGCCTCTATCTCATCTATCCTCCCGACGTCAAACCCGGCCCGCTCCTTTATGACCCTGAGCGACCCTTTAGGGATCTTGCCCATCTCCGCCCAGGCCTCGCAGACGGCGATCTCGACGTCAAGCCATTTTTGGAACCTGTTCTCAGGCTCCCAGAGCCTCCCCATCTCATGCCGTGTATAACGCGCTATCATAATCTCCTCTTTTTAAGAAAGAATTTAATTCATTCTCGCTGTGTCAAAATAGACAAAAATAATAACACTAATAATTCAAAATAAACTATTCGCAGGTACGCGGTAAGAAGCAGCTGACGTAAAGTCCGCAGGCAGCCTGCAGCCCATTGCTTCACTGATCAGCTTAGTGTTTTAGTTTATATATAAGCATAAAGATTTTTCAATTTTAGGATGATTTTGATGTCTTCTCCACAACCGCCCCGACCCACTGACGGTTAACTCGATTCGGCCTTGAGAAGGTCTTCGATTTGTCTCTTAAGTTTAGGCAGTTCTTTTTTTATTATGTCCCAAACGATCTTATAATCGATACCGAAATAGAAGTGAATCAGCTTATCTCTCAGTCCTGCCAAAGTCTTCCACGGAACTTCAGGACGCCTTGTTTTAAAATCTCCTGGTATGCTCTTCGTCGCTTCGCCGATCACCTCGAAATTATGTACCACAGCATCCTGTGTCTTTCTGTCCTCAAGAAACTTTCGGTATGTTAAGCCCTTCGTATAAAGACCTATCATGTCCATCGCTTCCCAAATGTCGCCAATAAAATCCTTGTTTCTTCTTTTCTTAGACATAGATCATGCTCTTTCTGATGTCTTCGGCAATAGGCCTATATCGCGGGTTCCTAAAGCTTCTTCTGAAATGGGAGTATGTCGCCACGTCTACCCTACGCCCCAATATCTCCTCAAGCCTGTCGGCCAGCGAGACGAATTCAAGACCTATCGGCTTCTTAATATCAACGAGGATATCAACATCGCTTCTTTTCCTCTGGGTCCCTTTTGCGAAAGAGCCGTAAAGGACTATCCTTTCAACCCCGTATTGGTCTTTCAATCTCGGCAGCTCTTTCTTCAGAATTGAAATTACCTGTTCACGAGAAGAAACAGTTTTTTTTGCCTGCTTTTTCATCTTCCTGTTCTCACCCTCAAATTATACGCCTTCACGTCCTTAATTAACTGCTCTTGACGAAAACCTCCAAGTGTAATTCGTACGTCTTCACTGTTCGCCGCACTGTTCAATTATAACAGACCGAGCAATTGCAGCCTGTGTAATATCCTCGCCGGCCCCGTCCGATTTTCCGGTGTAGAAAAGGATCTGTTTATCACAACCAACCGGTACTGCTACTTTCATCTATCATTATCCCGTCCTTAACGGGCCCCCTCATACACCGGTAATATCCCTTCCCTCTGAAAACTGTAAATCTGCTCTCCGGCGACGATAATGTGATCGACGACCTGGACGTTCATTCCGCCAAGGGCCTGGACCAGATTACGGGTCAATTTGAGATCGTGGCTTGACGGCTTGACGCTTCCCGCGGGATGGTTGTGCGCAAGGATCACGGAAGACGCTTTATGTCTTACTGCGGCCTCCACTACATGACGCGGGTGCACGAAGGCGTCCTTCACCGTACCCTCGCTTATCAGGGCAGGATAAAGGACCCTCAGTTGGGAGTCAAGGCAGATCAAATAAAACACTTCCTCCGGCCGGCCTGCCATGAGAGGCACAAGATAGTCGGCGGCAGCCTCTGAGGTATTGAGGGTCTTGCGAGTATGTTTGACCCTGTCGAAGAAAGTAGCGGCGGGTGATCTGTGGAATCATCGCAAGAAACGCGGCCGCATTTGCTCCGACGCCTTCAACAGATGACAAATCCTTCGGGTCGGCCTCGAGTACTGCTGAAAAACTTCCGAATCGCTGCATCAGCCGGTGTGCCGAGGGGTTTGTATCTAAACGAGGGACGGCATAAAAAAGAAGCAGCTCCAACACCTGGTGGTCATCGAAGCTGTCCTCGCCCTCTCTGAGGAAGCGGGCCTTCAGCCTCCCCCGATGTCCTTTGTGGAGCTCTTTGTCGGCAGCTGCATCTTCTTCTTTTTTCCGGCTCTCCCTCGTCATATCCAACCCCCTCCTTTGGATAAAGTGACTAATAGTATGAATTTTACCGGATAAAAAGCAACAGGAACCTAAACTCGGCAACTGGGGGAGTTGGTATTGAGCGACTTTCGGCTGATTTTTTCAGGGATGACCCAAAAATGCGGTTCCAGTCAACCCAATGCAGAGGAGCGTGTGGAGAAAAATTTTATTTGCGCCACTTTGCCATTTTACGCCCTGCTGCGGCCCCTGGCAATCTTGTCGAGCAGTCCGTTAATAAAAGGCACGGATTCGAGTGAAGAATATTTTTTTGCGATCTCGAGGGCCTCGTTGATCGTTACCGCCGGGGGGATATCATCCCTGTAAAGTATCTCGTAGATCGCCAGCCGCAGAATGTTCCTGTCGACTGCAGCCATCCTGTTTAGGTCCCAGTTTTCCGCCGTTTCCTGTATGACCCGGTCGATCTCCCCGATATTGCGGGTGGTCCCCGTAACGAGGTCCTCGACAAATTTTTTCATACCCTCTTTTTCTTTTGCCGGGGGCAGGAGATCCTCGGGGTAGGTGATCCCTTTTTCATTGCCGGCAAATTCGGACTGGAAGAGCATCTGGAGGGCGTATTCCCGAGCTTTGCGGCGGTTCATACTATCGTGAACCGTGAATCGTGAACCGTGAATCGTGAAAAAAGCAAATATCCGAACTTACCGTTACAGTTCATAAGCCATATATAGTCAGCCCCGGACAGGGTAAGGCGGGCAGATGAAAAATTTTTATGTGCATGATGACAAAAAAATTCTTTGATGAAGTTTATGGATGATATAGCGGTTCATAAATATTTATTCCGATGTCCGCCCTACCCTGTGAAAACAACGACATATCACCTCTCATAATTTTTTCATGACCTGGGCCATCTCGATTGCCGTTATCGCGGCGTCAAACCCCTTGTTCCCGCTCTTTGTGCCCGCCCTTTCCACCGCCTGTTCGATGGTATCGGAAGTGATCACTCCGAAGGCTATGGGGATCCCCGTTTCGAGCGAGGCAGACGCAACGCCCTTTGAAACCTCTGCCGCGACATAATCGAAGTGGGGGGTCGCCCCCCTAATCACGGTACCCAGGCATATTACCGCATTGTATGACCCCTTTGAGGCAAGTTTCTTGGCCGTCAGCGGTATTTCAAACGCGCCGGGGACCTTCACCACCTCTATATCTTCTTCCTTTGCGCCGTGTCTTACCAGGGCATCGACCGCGCCGTCCAGTAGCTTGCTCGTGATAAAGTCATTGAACCTGCTTACGACGACCGCAAATCTCAGACCCTTGGCCTGAAGTTCTCCCTGAATAATTTTCATCTGTCCCTCCGATAGTCGTTCATACTTTACTCAGCATATGCCCGAGTTTCTTCTTTTTCGTCTTAAGATATACGAGGTTCCTCTCATGGGGGTTCGTCTCGACCGGGACCCTCTCCACCATCTTCAGCCCGTAGCCCTCAAGCCCCACGATCTTCTTGGGGTTGTTCGTCATCAGGCGCATCTTTCTGACCCCGAGGTCGACCAATATCTGCGCGCCTATGCCGTAATCCCTTAGGTCGGGCTTAAACCCGAGCTTTATGTTTGCCTCGACGGTGTCGAGCCCCTTGTCCTGAAGCTCGTAGGCCTTCAACTTGTTTACCAGGCCGATCCCCCGCCCTTCCTGTCTCATATATAAGATGACGCCGTTGCCTTGTTCACTGATTATCTCCATGGCCCTGTGGAGCTGTTCTCCGCAGTCGCACCTCTTCGATCCAAAGACATCGCCGGTCAGACATTCGGAATGGACCCTCACCAAGATGTCTTCTTCAGGCTTTATCTCTCCCTTCACAAGGGCGATATGCACATTATTGTCGACCTCGTTCGAGAAGGCTATGACCGTAAATTCTCCGAATTCCGTGGGCAGCTTGGTCGTTGAAACACGATGCACAAACCGCTCGGTCCTGATACGGTATCCGATCAGGTCCTTGATGGTGACGATTCTGATGTTATGCTTCTTCGAAAATTCCAGCAGTTCGGGCATCCTGGCCATCGTTCCGTCATCGCTCATGATCTCGCAGATAACGCCCGCAGGATACAGCCCCGCAAGCCTTGCCAGGTCGACCGATCCTTCGGTCTGCCCTGCCCTCTGCAATACGCCGCCCGGCCTGGCCCTAAGCGGGAATATATGCCCCGGCCTCGCAAGATCATCCGGCGTCGACGCAGGATGTATCGCGGCCAGTATCGTAGTAGCCCTGTCCGCTGCGGAAATGCCGGTAGTCACGCCTTTCTTGGCCTCGATCGATACGGTAAACGCTGTACCGAAGGAGGAAGTGTTCTCATCCGTCATCATCGGCAGCTTCAGCTCATCGATCCTTTCGGGAGATAAGAGAAAGACATATCAGGCCCCTCCCGTATTTGGCCATAAAGTTTATCGCCTCGGGAGTGACCTTCTCGGCGGCCATGCAGAGGTCGCCCTCGTTTTCCCTGTCCTCGTCGTCGACCAGGATGACCATCTTCCCCTTGGCCATGTCTTCGATCGCTTCATCTATCGTATTACACTTGTTCTTATACATTGTAAAAATCTCCTTGGATACCCTTTCTTAAAGAGGACAACTGCCGCTCACATAAACCCCTCTTCCGAGAGGGCCTTCATCAATCCGGAATCCTTGCCCTTGCGCAGAAATTTTGAAACATACTTGCCCAAAATATCAACCTCAATATTTACCGTGTCCCCGGGGCCCTTAAACCCAATCGTCGTCAATTGGGCGGTATGGGGGATAATTACGACCGAAAATCCCTTTAAAAGTACATCCACAACCGTGAGACTTATCCCGTCGACCGCAACGGAACCTTTCTCAACGAGACCCCGGGTTATCTCCTCTTCGGCCCCGATCACGATCTTAAGCGCTTCTCCTGCGGAGGACTTTGACTTTATCGTCCCTACGCCGTCGATATGGCCCGTCACAAAATGACCGCCGAGCCTTGAATCAAGCCGCAAAGACGGTTCCAGGTTCACCCGGTCTTTGGTCCTCAGATTACCGAGGTTCGTCGATCTCAACGTTTCGGAGGAGACGTCGAACCCGAGCGTTTTGCCCTTCATTTCCACCACCGTAAGGCACGTTCCGTTTACCGATATGCTGTCGCCGATTTTAGCTTCTGATGATAAGGTTTGGGCGCTCAAGAAAAGACGGGCGCCGCCGTCACGCTTTGTGAGGGAAGCTATCTCACCCATTTCAACAACCAACCCGGTAAACAATCAGTATTCAACCTCCATGACAAAATCGAGCTGCTTTTTATAGTAGTCCCAGAAATTCACTGTCTCAGACCATGTCGCCTTGACCTTGATGATCTTATTGACCTGAGTCACTTCAAGGTTTTCATCCTGAAGCGGAACGTTTAATTCCTTTGCCTCTTGAAGAACCTGCTCCCTGATCGCAGGCAACGAGGATATCTCCGACGAAAGTATGTCTTTTGTATGGGACCTCAGAGTGTTATAGCGAAAATACGGCTTGCCGAATGATATGCCCACAAAAACCACTGCGATGAAAACCAGCAGCAGCAACCACGTCGTTATAGAGCCCTCTCGGCCCATTCTCCCTTTCATTTTATGAGTCTCCCGATTCTTCCGAGACGGACCCAGGTCTTGTCGCTGTCCCAGGACCAGTAAATAATGATGGCCTTTCCTTTTATCTGCGAATCGTCAACAAATCCCCAAAATCTGCTGTCGTAGCTTTGGTCCCTGTTGTCTCCCATAACAAACACGTCCCCCTCGGGCACCGCAACAGGCCCGAAGTTGTCTCTTTTGTCGAACTGGCCTGGCTTGATCTCATCGTCGACATGCTGCGTATAGGGCTCGACGAGCCTGCTGCCGTTCACATAGACGACCTTGTCTTTTTCCGTTACGACGTCGCCGCCCACCCCGATGACCCTTTTTATGAAATCTCTCTTGGGGTCCTCGGGATATTTAAAGACTATGACGTCGCCCCTCTGGACCTTCCTCAGTCCGGGCATCCTGAAAAGCGTAACATTTGTAAAAGGGATATCGACCGGTGTCCCGAGCAGGAACTTGTTCACCAGGATATGGTCTCCCACCAAGAGGGTGGGGATCATGGACCCGGAAGGGATTTTGAATGCCTGTATGACAAACGTCCTTATGACAATCGCGATCAAAAAAGCGACAACTACCGCCTCTATGGTCTCTCTTATGTTTGATTTCTTCTTTCTTGGTTTCATTTCAGTTTCAGGACAGCGAGGAAGGCCTCTTGCGGGAGTTCGACGCGTCCCACCTGCTTCATCCTTTTCTTGCCCTCCTTCTGTTTTTCGAGCAGTTTCCTCTTCCGTGTGATATCACCGCCATAGCACTTGGCGATAACATCCTTTCTGAGGGCCCTTACACTCTCTCTGGCGATAATTTTACCGCCGATTGCGGCCTGTATCGCGACCTCATACATCTGTCTGGGTATGATTTCTCTCAGCTTTTCGGTGAGCTGCCTCCCCTTATAATACGCCTTGTCCTTATGAACTATCAAGGAAAGGGCATCTACGGGTTCCCCGTTGAGGAGAATGTTCAGTTTCACGAGATCAGATTTACGGTATCCGAGAAATTCATAATCCATCGAGGCATATCCCTTGGAGAAAGACTTCAGCCTGTCATAAAAGTCCCAGAGGATTTCGTTCAGCGGCAGTTCGTATTCCACCCTTATCCGGTCCTTGCCGATATAGCCGAAGCTCTTCTGGACGCCCCTTTTCTCCTGGCAGAGGTCCAGGATGGGACCAATAAAGTCCTTGGGTACAAATATAGTGGCGATAACAAAAGGTTCTTCTATCAGTTCAAACTTTTCGGGAAGCAGCGCCGGATTCTCTATAAAGATAACGTTGCCATCGGTCTTCGTGACCCTGTACACAACCGTGGGGGCGGTGCTCAGCAGGGACAGGTCGAATTCTCTCTCAAGCCTCTCCTGTATGATCTCCATATGGAGAAGCCCAAGGAACCCGCACCTGAAGCCGAACCCCAGCGCAAGCGACGTTTCCGGTTCGTAGTTGAAGGAAGCGTCGTTAAGCCTTAGTTTATTCAGTGCGTCCCTGAGGTTTTCGTATTGATGGGTCGAGGTCGGATAGAACCCGCAGAACACCAGGGGATTTATGTCCTTATACCCCGGACATGGCTCGGAAACGGGGTTTTGGGCATCCGTTATCGTGTCTCCGATCTTCGTCTCGGTCACGCTTTTTATGCCCGCGATAATATATCCCACTTCGCCCGAAGTCAACTCGGAAACCGGCTCCATCTTGGGGGTAAAAACCCCGACCTGAAATACCTCAAACGTGTATCCCATCACCATCATCCTGATCTTCATTCCCTCCCTGATCCTTCCGTCAAATACCCTGACGAGGACCACGACGCCCTGGTAATTGTCGAACCAGGAATCGAAGATCAGCGCCTTCAGGGGACGATCATCAGAGCCTGCCGGCGGAGGGACTTTCTTAACGATCGCTTCAAGGATGTCTTTGGTGCCTATCCCCTCCTTTGCGCTTGCCAATACAGCCTCGGAGCAGTCGATGCCGACCGCGTCCTCGATCTGCTCTTTGGTCTTTGCGGGTTCCGCACTCGGGAGGTCTATCTTGTTTATCACCGGGATGATCTCCAGGTCATGTTCTATCGCGAGGTAAGCGTTGGCGAGCGTCTGGGCCTCGACCCCCTGGGTTGCATCGACCACGAGGAGCGCCCCTTCGCATGAGGCGAGACTCCTTGAGACCTCATACGAAAAATCGACATGGCCGGGAGTATCTATGAGGTTGAGGATATATTCCTTGCCGTCTTCGGCCTTATAGAGGAGTCTCACCGCGTGGGCCTTGATGGTAATGCCCCTTTCCCTCTCGAGGTCCATCGAATCCAGGACCTGGGCCGTCATCTCACGTGCGCTGAGCGCACCGGTATATTCGAGCAGTCTATCGGCAAGCGTAGACTTCCCGTGGTCTATATGGGCTATGATCGAGAAGTTGCGTATGTGTTTCGACATGTATCAGGAAAAGGAAAAATCCCTGGAGAGTTCATTAAAGACGATGCATGCGGCCCCGATTATCCCTGCGTCGTCCCCAAGAGAAGACGGGATAATCTTGACCGAATCGAACAGGTCCTTATAGGCCCTTCTGGAGGCCTCTTTTATCGCCTCTTGTATGTAGATGTTCCAGGTCCCTATAAGGCCGCCCGCAAGGATTATGGCCTCGGGGCTCATGATATTGATAATGTTTGCCAGTCCCACGCCGAGATATCTCCCGGCGTCCCTCAAGACCTCCCGCGACAGGGTATCGCCCTCAAGGGCATTCCGGTAAATATCCTCCGGCGTAATTTTATAGATACTGCCTTTACAGCATTCCTTGAGGAGACTCTCCGTGCCCTTTTCAAGCATCGCCACGGCCTTCGAGACCATCGCCCTGGCTGATGCGTAGTTTTCGAGACACCCGATGTTTCCGCAAGGACATTTTTCAGCGTCCGCATTGATGCTCATATGCCCTATCTCGGCTGATAACTTCGACCAGCTTTCCTTTATAGATCATGCCTCCGCCGATTCCCCTACCCAGGGTGAGCAGGACAAAATTATCGAAACCTCTCCCTGCACCGCCTATTTTTTCCCCGAGTGCGGCTGCATTTGCATCGTTTTCGATGAAGACAGGCACATCAAACCTCCTCCGGATCTCCGCTACAATATCGATGCCCTCAATCGCGCGCAGGTTCGGAGAAGCAAAGACCCTGTTATGCTTTCTGTCGATGAGCCCCGCGGTCCCGAGTCCGATCCCCTCGACAGCGTCAGAGCCGATTTCACCTATCGTTTCCAGCATCAAGGCGACAATCTGCTCGCTAGACGGTCTCTTTATCTTTCTGATAATTTCTCCGTCTTCGGAGACGAGCGCCACTCTGAGGTTGCTGCCCCCAAGGTCAATACCTATCGCACATTTTTTTGACATATTCATCGAGGATTATACGCAAGATTATAGAAGATACAAAAGTGTATCACAAAAATTGCACGCAACTCAACTAGTTGGAGATTTGGGCCTCCACCGGAGTTAAAGGGTCCCGGGAGGAATTTTTTTCCCTTGACGTTTTATCTCCCGAAAAAATAGAATAGGTACGTGAAAACAAACAAGACGTTATTTGAGCTCCAGTCCGAAGTGTGCAAGACCCTCGCAAGCCCGAAACGGCTTGAAATCATTAATGCCCTTAAAGACGGTGAAAAAACAGTAGGTGAACTGGTCGAGATCCTGGGCGTTCCCAAGGCAAACGTGTCGCAGCATCTTGCGGTAATGAGGCATAAGGGCATACTTAAATCGCGAAGGGACGGCGTAAACATCCACTACAGGATCGCAAACCCCAAGGTCGTCCAGGCATGCGTGTTAATGCGTGAAGTGCTCACCGAACAGATGAAGGAAAGGTCGAAACTCATCGATATAGTCTCCGGCGAGTAAACCCCGGTCATCAGCCCACTCCCCTGTTTCAGCCCCCCTTTCCCGACTATAAAGACGAATATGACTATTACCCTATGACAAAATATCCGGTTGGCATAACGACCAAATGTCTCATGACATTCTTAACGACTCAACTCTTCAAAAAAGAAGGGGCGCATAAGGGGGCGCATAAGACGGGAAGGAGGATATATGAAGATCAGACTTACGGAACTTTCAAACTGCGCAGGCTGAGCGTCTAAATTCAGTCCTTCGGACCTGTCCCAGGTTCTGGGGCAGCTGACAGCCATAACAGATCCGAACGTGCTCGTGGGCACCTCCAATGCCGACGATGCCGGCGTCTACCGTATTACCGGCGACATCGCGGCCGTCCTGACGACCGACTTCTTCACCCCCATCGTGGATGACCCCTACTCGTTCGGCGCGATCGCTGCCGCCAATTCCCTCTCGGACGTCTACGCCATGGGGGGCAAGCCGCTGACCGCACTGAATATCGCCATGTTTCCCGACCATCCGGATTTTTTTCCAACCCTGAAGAAGATCATGCAGGGAGGAATAGACAAGATGGCCGAGGCGGGTGTTTCCGTTATCGGCGGACACACGATAAAAGATAAAGAGCCGAAATACGGCTTTGCCGTCCTGGGCATCATACACCCCGACAAGGTCCTCGATAATTCCAAGGCCAGGGGGGGAGACGCGATAATCCTCACAAAAAAAATCGGCACGGGCGTCATCTCAACCGGCGTGAAAGCAGGCATCTGCCCCGACGCGGTCATCGAGGATTTCACCAAATCCATGGCCGGACTGAACAAGAGGGCGAGCGAGATCATGATGGAGGTAGGCGTGAGCACCGCGACGGACGTGACCGGGTTCGGACTCATAGGCCACCTCATCGAGGTGCTTACCGCAAGCAGATTGGGGGCGAGGATCTTTTCGGGAAGGGTCCCCTTCTTTGAAGACGCGATCAGACTTATAGGTCTCGGCAAAGTGCCTGGGGGGACGATGGCCAATATCAGGAGCTTCAGCTCCAGCGTCAGGTTCGAAAAAGAAGTAGCCGATGCCCAAAAGGTCCTCCTGCACGATGCCCAAACATCAGGAGGACTGCTCATCTTCGTGCCCGCAGGAAAGAAGGAAAGACTTATCGACGCCATGCAGGCGGAAGGCATATTGGCCGCAGACATAGGATATACCCTTGAAGGCCCCAAGGATGAAGTCAGAATTATTGCTGAAAAATAGCTACTTCGGACCTTTCAAAAGAAACGCCCGGCCCGCAAACGACCAGCACCGGGATGAGGGTACGGCCGTATATTTTTTCCAGACCGGGATGTGAAGCCACTTCACTTTTGCTCCCTCCAGTCATTATAATATTGATCATCAGGGCGCAACAACGAAATATATGTTAGTCGGTTATAATACGAATGTTCCTTATAGGGGCAAGCTTTACCATATCCAGACAGAGGATAACGGTCTCAAAAACCCTATCGTAGTCACCCTTCTTTATCACAAAGGGACGATCCTCGCTTCGAAAAAATTCAGTTATGCAGAGATCGTTTCAAGCCCTGATTACAAAGAAAAGGTCAGGGAGCTCATGAAGGAGCAGCATAAGAGCATGATGAAGGAACTGATCCGGGGCGTTCATACCGGCGACCTCGACCAAAATCCCGAGGAAAAGCCCCCCTCCGGGAAAGATGAGACGAAGGAAGAGGCGCAGGAAAAACAGGGACCGCAGGGACAGCAGATCTCCAGGAGCCTTGACGACGTGCTTCTCGATTACATAATCAAGGGAGGGGAATAAGAAGGTATCGATGATCCATTTTGCCGACGTAACAAAGGACTACGATAATCTCACCGCCCTGAAGGACCTGACCTTTTCGGTAGAGAAAGGGGAGATGGTCTTCATTACCGGGCCGAGCGGCTCGGGCAAAACGACACTGCTGAAACTGATATACTATGCCGAAAAACCCGACAAAGGGACAATATCCGTCGACGGGTGGGACACTGGAGAGTTGAAAGAATCGAGTATCCCTTTCCTGAGGCGAAACATAGGCGTTGTATTTCAGGATTTCAGACTTCTTCAAAACAGAAACGTATTCGAGAATGTAGCCATCGCCCTTCGGATAAGGGGGATCAATGAAAAAGAGATAAAGGCCAGGGTCTATGAGACCCTAAAGACGGTCGGTCTCAGACACAAGGCCGATGCCTACCCAAGACGCCTGTCGGGCGGCGAACAACAGAGGGTCGTCATTTCCAGGGCGATCGTGGCCGAGCCTACCGTTGTCCTGGCCGACGAACCTACGGGGAACCTCGATTCCGTTACCGCCGAGGGCGTGATGAAGACCTTCAAGGATATCCACGCCAAAGGGACTACCATCTTGATAGCCACCCATAACCGTGAGCTTTACCGAAACAGCGGCAAGAGGGTCTTGAGGCTTGATACGGGCACACTTACGGGGGAGGAGATAGGATGATCCCTTCGCCCTACGCCTTCACCCTTGCGCTTCAGAGCATGATCAGGGAAAAATGGATCAATATCCTCTCGGTCCTTAGCATCGCCTCCGGCCTTATCATAATCAGCCTCGCGCTATTTTCCGTATACAACGTCGATGCCGCTACCAAGAGCCTGCCCGAAAAATTTTCGATGATCCTGTACCTGGACAAAAACATCCAGAAGGACAAAGTCGATGCCGCGGTCAACTCCCTAAGGAAACAAAGCGCAGTCCTTTCGGTCAGGTATATCCCAAAAGAAGAGGCCATGAGGGAAATGAAAGCGGTATTGAAGAATTCCAGTTATGTGTTTGACGGGCTCGACGAAAATCCCCTGCCCGATGCCCTCGAAGTGAAGCTGAAAAAGGATACGGTAGGGCAGGAGACGGTGAAAAAACTCGCCGATGAGGCGATGAAGATAAAAGGGGTAAATGAGGTGGACTATGCCGATAAATTTCTCTCAACCCTCAACTACCTGAAGGTCGGATTAAAAACGATCGGGATCATACTCATCGTTATTTTATCTACGGGCGTTGTCTTTGTCTGCTACAGCACGGTCAAGATTCTCTTTTACAGACGCAAGGAAGAAATAGAGACCTTCAAACTGCTGGGGGCCACGAGAGGATTCATCAGAACGCCTTTCCTTATCGAAGGCGCCGTGATAGGCACGGCAGGGGGAATCCTGAGCCTCATCGGAATCTTTGCTTTTCATTACATGGTCCTCATGAGGCTCAGCGCAGCGATACCGATTTTCAAGATGATACTCTTCCCTTCGGACCTTTTCCTGCCGCTCCCTTTTATCGGGATGTTCCTCGGCACAGCGGGCGCTACAATCGCCTTGGGAAGGCTTAAATACTGATGTTTGTGGTCTTTCCCCTCCTCTTCATTTTGTTCTTTTCCTCGGTCAGTTCCGGCACAACTCATGAAGAAGAATACAAGAATATCCAGGAGAAGATGTCGGAACAGAAAAAAAAGCTCCATGAGGCGCAGCAGCGGGAATCGTCCATTCTGACCGAAATTGAAGGCGTCAATATGAGGCTCGGGAAGATCGAGACCGATTTAAACACGTTCCGAAAAAACCTGAGGCGCACCGAGGCGGAAATTTCGACCGTCAGTGCCGAGATTGAAAGGATGAACACCGTCCTGACAAGACAGAAGGAATGGCTTAAGAGAAAATTGATGGTCATGCATAAATTCGGCTACTCGGGGGACATGTTCGTGCTCCTTATGAGCGCAGGCGATATTTCCCAGATGATGAGGATATGGAAATATCTCGAACGCATTACGGTCTATGAACACGGGGTCCTGGGCGATTACCGTGAAACCCTGAAAAAATTCAACGAAAAATTTGAGAGACTCACGGTCTTAAGGGCAGAACTCAAGGCCGGCGCCGACCAGGTCAAAACCAAGGAACAGGAGCTTGCCGAGCAGAAAGAGTCAAAGGTGTCGATCCTCTCTTCCGTGAGAAAGGAAAAGGCGTCTCGCCAGAAAATGCTGGCAGAACTTAAAGAGGCATCGAAAAGGCTCCTGGACCTGATCGAGAAGTCGTCAAGAACAGATACCTACACAGGCGCCGGAGCCGGTCTCACACGGCTGAAGGGAAAACTTCCATGGCCCGTCGAGGGCAGGATCGCTGTCCCCTACGGCACGCAAAGGGACCCTCAGTTCTCCACCCCTGTGTTCAGAAACGGCGTACATATCAAGACCCCGGAGAATTCGGATGCAAAGTCCGTCTATGAAGGGAAGGTGATATTTGCCGAGTGGTTCAAGGGCTTCGGGCAGCTCGTCATTATCAACCACGGCAACGGCTATCATACCCTGTACGGAAATCTTTCGGAGATTTTTTCTCATGTTGGAGATATAATAAGGGAAAACCAGGTGATAGGAAAAGTCGGGACATCGGGCATATTGAATGCCCCGGGTCTTTACTTCGAAATCAGATATAAAGGCAAACCCCTCGATCCGGCACAGTGGTTGAAACCAAGAAGAGGATAATTCAGGAGGTCAGTTAGATGAAAGGCAAAAAAACAGCGTTGATCTTGATGCTGCTTATCCTGGTTGCGGCGGTCAGCGTCTCGATCGGGAGGTTGTCTGTAACCAGCGTAAGCGCGGCCGGCGAAGGGTACGAAGAACTCAAGACCTTTACCGAAGTCCTGTCTATGGTAAAGAAATATTATGTCGAGGAGGTAAAGACCAAGGACCTCATATACGGCGCGATAAAGGGCATGCTGAGTTCTCTCGATCCGCATTCGAGCTTCATGCCTCCTGATGCGTATAAGGAAATGCAGGTAGAGACAAAGGGCGAGTTCGGCGGCCTGGGTATCCAGATAGGCCAAAAGGACAAGTTCCTCACGGTAATAGCGCCGATCGAAGATACGCCCGCCTATCGCGCGGGAATCAAGGCCGGAGACAAGATCGTAAAGATCAATAAGGAATCGACAAAAGACATGTCCCTCGAGGACGCGGTTACGAAGATGCGGGGCACTCCCAAGACGCCGGTCACCATCGGCATCCTCCGTGAGGGTTGGGAAGGCCCGAAGGACTTTACCCTGATAAGGGAAATCATCAAGATAAAGAGCGTTAAATCAAAGGTCCTCGAAGACAAGATCGGGTATATCAAGATCAGCCAGTTCCAGGAACAGACGGCTTCGGACCTTTCGGCCGCCATGAGTAAATTGGACGAGGAAAAAGTGAACTCCCTCGTGCTCGATCTCAGAAACAATCCGGGCGGCCTCTTAACCAGCGCCATTGATGTGGCGAGCAAATTTCTGCCTAAGGGCAAGCTAGTCGTATATACAAAGACGAGGTCCGGCGAAAAGTCCGAGTTCATGACCGAGGGCGATACAAACTTCACTGCGCCGATGATCGTGCTTGTCAACCAGGGAAGCGCAAGCGCATCCGAAATAGTCGCAGGAGCGCTTAAGGACTGGAACCGTGCCGTTATCCTTGGCACGCAGACCTTCGGGAAGGGGTCTGTCCAGACAGTGATCCCCCTGAGCGACGGTGCCGGTCTCAGGCTTACCACCGCTAAGTACTATACCCCGAAAGGCATTTCGATCCAGAACACCGGCATTACACCTGATATCGTGCTGAAGCTCGAAGCAAAGAACGGCGCCAAGGAACATCCGGTCCTCAGGGAAAGGGACCTCGAAAGGCACTTAAAAAACGAACAGATGGAACAGAAGCCTGAGGTGGTGGAGACAGCGCCTTTGGAGGTGGATGAAAAAGACGATATCCAGCTCCAGCGTGCGGTGGACATCTTAAAGACCTGGAAGGTATTCAAAAGTACCGAAAAGGAACAGCAGTAAATAACTCCGGGGCATGGCATGCCATGCCCCTACCATACGCAGAATGTCCCGCGTCATATTCGATATAGAGACGGCCGGAAGAGATTTCGACTCCCTTGAAAGACCTGTCCAGGATTATTTGCTGCGCTGGGCGGATTCCGAAGAAGCGAAGGAGGAAGTAAAAGAGAGCCTTTCTCTCTACCCTCTTACGGGAGAGATTATCGCCATCGGCATGCTCAATCCCGACAGCGGCAAAGGCGCCCTCTATTTTCAGAATACCGGCGAACCCCTTCTGCCTTTTGAAGAGGACGGCATCCGTTACGAGACCGCGACCGAAGAAGAGATCCTCGTAAAGTTCTGGGACGCGGTAAAAAGCTACGACCAATTCATCACCTTTAACGGCAGGGGCTTCGACTGCCCCTTTATTATGGTGCGTTCTGCGGTCCATAAGATCAGACCGAAAAGGGACCTGATGCCGAACCGCTACGGTGATGCCCATATCGATCTGTTCGACCAGCTCACCTTCTTCGGTGCGTCCCGCAGGAAGTTCAGTCTGGACATGTGGTGCAGGGCATTCGGCATCAAAAGCCCCAAAGAAGACGGCATAACCGGCCATCAGGTAGGAGAACTCTTTCAAGCGGGAAGACACGTTGATATCGCCAGGTATTGCGCGGGAGATCTGAGGGCCACCAAAGAATTACTCGGAGTCTGGGAAAACTATCTGAAGTTTTCGAATCACAAGTAACTGTTCACTTCCTCGGGAACGAAGGCACTGCGGTCAAGCACATTTCTGCAAAACCTTAAGAGCACCTCTTTCTTTTCGGGAGTTACGTCGGGGTAAAATACGGGGTTTGCAACTACCACTGCTCTAAAGGCAAAAAAGGGTGCGACCACCTCTCGTATCTCCCCATCTCCCGATACTCTGATATATTCGTCGAAGAACAACTTCAGTCCTTCGAGGTATGCGTTTCTTACGTCCCCGTGCTTCCTGATTGAAAAAAAAATATAGTTTATGGCAAGTGCGGTGACATCGTCCGCGGGTTCGCCCCACGGCCCTCTGGACCTGTCAAGGAGAATAAAGTCTTCATCGTTTTGAAACCAAATATTGCCGGGGTGAAAATCTCCGTGTATCTGTGACAGCCGCTTTGAAAGCGGCTTAAGCCTGGCCCTCCAGTCCACGCACTTTTTTTCTATCTCGGCCATCTCCCCGTAACTGAGCGTGCCGTCCGGATACGTGTCGAAAACCCCCATCAGGCATTCGCCGTGGCCTATGGTGTCCCTCAGCTTTCGCCAATACAGGGCCTTCGAATCCTTCTTGACCGAATGGATTTCTGCAAGGTACGCGGCCAGCGCCCCTATTTTCTTTACATCGTGTTCGTCGAGGCGCTTTTTCTCGGAAAAAGCCCCGAGGTCCCGGAAGTAATCAGTCCCGGCGGCCTTCTCCATAAGAAGATAGTACTCCCTTGCGCCGCCTATCGATCTGATCGTCCCGTCGCCCATCTCGGCCAACACATCGACCGCTCTCACGTGACGCTGAAGGTTCCCGTATTCATCGAGATCCAAAAGAAAGACCGCCGCGCGGTCGGAGGGATAATCATGTCCGAGTCCTTCGGAAAGAAGCCTTTTTACGACGTATGATCTACTCCCCACTGCGGTCTTCATCTCTACATGGAACCCCGAACCCTGCACCCCTGACCCGAGTTTGCTGATATCGACGCCGACGATGTCGTTGAATTTCTTCCGTAGATAGGACTTGATCGCTTCTTCGTTGATCATGTCACAATTATATCGCCTTTGCTGGGGTATTCATAATGGAAATGCCGATACCGCGGTTATCAACTCCCTCGCAGCTAATTGTATTGTGAGGCAGGATACGCAGTAGCAGTATAGTGAGGGGCGGCGGCCCTTACGACACCTCTACAATCCACGGCCTCATAGACGCCCATGTACTATAGCTCCCCGAAGTTCTCCCTATATCTCTTCATAAAATCATCAAGAGAGAACCGGTGCTCCTGCGTGCCGTATTTCTCTACGGCATAGGAGGCCGCGACCGCCCCCATCTTGGCCGAAGTCAGCATGTCCTTTCCCGTGGCAAGCCCCTTCAACAACCCGGCCCTGTACGCATCGCCCGCGCCCGTAGGATCGACTACATCGGTTGCCTTTGCGACTCCGATGCCCTCATCCAAACAGCCACTGCTTACAAGAGAGCCTTTTTCCCCGGTAGTCGTAATGATCGTCCCCGTAAGACCAAGCAGTTCTTTCTTGTCAAGCCCGGTCATCTTGATGATGAGTTCGAGCTCGTAATCATTCGATACCAGGAGCGTCGATCCCTCTATCCAGTCCTTGAGCGCCTTGCCGTCCCACTGGGTCAGCGACTGCCCGGGGTCGCAGATGTATTTGATCCCTCTGTTCCTGCAGGCCGCTGCATATTCTATCATGTCCCTGAGGTTCCCGGGCGCAATAAGGCATATCGAACCGCCCGTGTCCTCATCGCTGAACTCATATTCAGTTTGATACTTCATCGCACCCGGATTGAAGCCGGTTATCTGGTTGTCGGCCCTGTCGGTAGTGATGTACGCCCCTGCGGTGAATTCTTCCTCTACGACCCTGATGCCGTCAAGCGGCAGACCGTTTTGGCGGAGCCACTCGAAATACGTCCCATAGTCCTTTCCGATAGCTGCCAGGACCTTGGGCCGCTCCCCAAGCAGTCCGAGCGAATATGCGACGTTGCCTGCGGTGCCTCCGAACTTCTCAACCATACCGTTTACCGTGAAACAGACATTCAGGATATGGATCTTGTCCGGGAGGATATGGTCTGAAAACCTTCCGGGAAAATCCATTATCCTGTCGTATGCAAGAGAGCCTGATATATATAAGTTCATAAAGTCTCCTTTTCTTTGGTTTTCGATAACGCCCCATGGATCTTCTCTGCGATCTTCCGGTGAAACCCCTTCAATGCGGCGATCTCTTCCACCGGCGCGTTTTTGATCTCCTCTATACTGCCAAAATGTCTGAGCAATTCGAACCTCCTCTTTTTTGCAACACCCGGGATCTTCTCAAGGGGCGATTCGAAGGTCCTCTTTGCGCGGAGCTTTTTATGATAGCTTATCGCGAAGCGGTGGACCTCGTCTCTTATCCGTTTCAAAAGAAGTGAACGCGCATTGCCGTCTTCGAGGCTGAGAGGGGCCTTCCCCCCCTTCAGGAAGATCCTGTCGGGGTCCTTGGCAAGCCCCACCGCCACGGTTTCGGCAGCGCCGTTTTCCTCAAGCACCTCCAGGGCCGCATCAAGATGCGCCCTTCCGCCGTCGATTATCAGAAGGTCCGGCATACTCCCCTCGAGGTTCCCGATCGTCCTTCGAATCATCTCCTTCATCATTGAATAGTCGTCAGGTCCCTTTACCGCGTCCATCCTGATATGTCTGTATCTGTCTTTTTGAAACCGCCCGTCGGACCAGTACACAAAGGCCCCTACAGGCTCTTTTCCCGAGATATTGGAGATATCAAAGGCCCCGATGTCTCGGGGCGTTTCTTTTAGTCCGAGGAATGTCGCCAGTTCTCTAAGCGTAGACTTCCACCCCGTTTCTTTTTCGCTCCGTGAGAGGACTTCCGCGTTTTGCCTCGCCATTTCAACAAGCCCGCGCCTGATCCCCCTTTTGGGTACCGTGATCTTTACCGGGGACCCGCGCTTTTCAGAAAGCCAGGACAACAGGACAGCCGTATCGTCAGGCTGAAATGCAGAGAGGACCTCAGGCGGCGGGATAATTTCCCTCCCGTAAAACTGACCGATGAAGTTCCTAAGAAGATAGCCGTCCGTTTCACCCGTGACATTGCCGACAAAAAAGTGCCTGGACCCTATCATGATCCCGCTTCTTATAAACAAAATTTTGAATACTGCCCTGTCTTCTTCCCGGAAAATGCCGATTGTGTCTATATCTCCGAGTTCGGGGGCCACCGCCTTTTGCCTCTCCGATATCTGTCGTATGGCCCTTATCCGGTCTCTTACAAGTGTTGCCTCCTCATACCGCATCTCATCGGACAGCCTCTTCATCTTTTTCTCGAGCATATCGAGAAGCCCCTTGTTCTTTCCTTCGAGGAGGAGCCTCACCTCATTGACCATGCTCATATATTCCGCATGGTCCACCTTTCCGCCGCAGGGCGCGATGCATTTTTTGATCTGATGCTGTATGCAGGGCCTCATCCTCTTCTCAAGCGAATACCTGCAGGTCCTGATAGTGAAATTATTCCTGATAAAAGAGAGGATTTCCCACATCGCGCCGGAGGGGACATAGGGACCGAAGTATTTGGCCCCGTCTTTTTGGACCCTTCTGACCACCTCGATACGGGGCCATGTCTCATTTACCGTGAGTTTCAGATAAGGATAGCTCTTGTCGTCCCTGAGGAGTATGTTGTACCTCGGCCGGTACTGCTTTATGAGGTTCGCCTCGAGGATAAAGGCCTCGAGTTCGTTCCCGGTAACCGTAAATTCAAAGTCCTCTATGCTCTTGGCCATCGCGGCTTTTCTCTCATCGAGGGCGGCGGACCTCTGAAAATAGCTCCTGAGGCGGTTTCTTAGATTTTTCGCCTTTCCTACATAGAGGACCCTGTTTTTTTCGTCTTTAAAGATATAAATGCCCGGCTTTGTCGGAACGCTGGAAAGTCTTTCCACCATATCAACCGCACATGCCGTGCAAGCCGCTATTTTCCGGCTTTCAACGCCTGGATAGTCTGCCGGACCTGTCCGGCATCCTGGGCATTCGGGGCAAGCTCCAGGTATTTTTCGAACTCCTTGATCGCCTGAGCTTTGTCTTGTAAATCAAAGGCCAGCACTATGCCGAGGTTCTTGCGGGCCATGAGATGGCCCGGGTCAATTTCAAGGGCCTTTCCGTATTCCTTGATCGCCTCAGCCGGTCTTCCGCTGTTTCTGTAACAGGTCCCCAGATCGACCATCACATTGACGTTTTTCGGATTGATGGCAAGCGCCTTTTGATACGCACCGATCGCCTCGCTGAAATGTCTTGAATCCATCTGTGCGTTGCCCAGCTTGATCCATGCATCGACGTTTCCGGGCTCCTTTTTCACAAAATCCTCGAGAAGTTTCGTGTCTTCCTGGGGCTGGACATTGCCGGCAGGGAACTGGTACTTAGGTTCTTCTTTTTGTTTGCATGAAGCGGCCAAAAGGACCATTACGATCACTACAATAATTTTTTTCATTTTTCCTCCGTTATGAATTTACCGACCCCTATGGATGATCGAAAACTGTGTGATCAAATTTTAAAATAGTCTCAATAATATTTATGCCTCACCGGCAAAACTGCCTATCTTTTTGAGCCTTTTATACCTTTCTTCCACGAGCTTCCCCGGGGCCTTCCCCCTCAGTTCCTCGATCGTCGCCAGTATGCGGTCGGAAATGTTCTGTGCGGTCTGCTGAATGTCCCGGTGCGCCCCTCCGGTCGGCTCGGCGATAATGTCGTCTATTATCTTGAACTTCAGCAGGTCCTGGGCGGTCAGTTTCAGTGCCTCGGCCGCCTTTGAGAAATCCTCGGAACGCAATTCTCCGTTTTTTCTCCAGAGGATCGCCGCACAACCTTCGGGCGATATAACGGAATAGACCGCATGCTCAAGCATATAAAGCCTGTCTGCTACGCTCAGGGCAAGGGCCCCGCCGCTTCCGCCTTCCCCGATCACGATAGAGATGATCGGGGTCCTTAACCTCGCCATCCGCATAAGATTCGCGGCGATAGCCTCCGCCTGTCCTCTTTCCTCAGCCCCCTGTCCCGGAAAAGCGCCCTGGGTGTCCACAAAGGTAATGACCGGCCGATTGAACTTCTCGGCAAGCTCCATGAGCCTCATTGCCTTTCTATATCCCTCCGGGTGAGGCTGGCCGAAATTCCGCCGTATCCTCTCCTTTGTGCCTCTGCCCTTTTGCTGGCCTATTATGACAACGGGATTGCCCTTTATCAGGGCGAGTCCGCCGACAATCGCCTTGTCGTCTGCGAACCTTCTGTCGCCGTGCAGCTCGATGAATTCTTCGGCAATGAGCTGAATATAATCGAGCGTATAAGGACGGTCGGGGTGCCTCGCCAGAAGCGTCTTTTGCCAGGGCGTAAGCTTCGAAAATATCTCGGTCCGGAGGTCCCTGACCTTCTTTTCGAGTTTCTTGACCTCCCCGGTCAGGTTAATGTCCTTCCCGTCCGATATGCGTCTGAGCTCCTCAATCTTCATTTCGAGCTCTTCAATCGGTTTTTCAAATTCAAGGTATGAACCTCATCATGAAACGGTAACGCCTCCTCTTCCCACCATGTTCTCGAGGGTGCTGATCAGCGCCTGATCCGGTTGTAAATTGATCCCCGTGGCGATAAGCGCCTGCGACCCCTCAAGACTTATCCTCAGATAAAGCTGACAATCCCCCGGGTAACGGGAGACGAGAGACCGTATCTCCTGCAACCTGGACCTGCACGACTCCCCGTCGCTAAGGGATATCTCAAGCCGTTTCAGTCCGTTGTTGCCGACGCTCTCCAGGGCCGAGACTTCCCTTGCCCTTACCCGGGCGCCTTTTTCGTCCCTGTCAATATTGCCCTTCACAAACACAAGCACGTCCTTTTTCAGAAGTGCATTGACGCTTTTATATAGTTCCGGAAAAACAATCACCTCGACGCTGCCTTCGTCGTCTTCGAGGGTCACATATGCCATCATGTCGCCGGTAGACTTCACGTTCTTTCTCTTTATACCCCGCAATACGCCGCCGATCAAAATATCCTCTTTGTCGGCCGCGAGCTCAACCTCCGATGTCTTTCTTGCCTTCAGTTCGCCTGAGCATGGGATCATACTTAGACAGGGGGTGGCCTGTGATATAAAAGCCGAGCGACTCTTTCTCGTTGGTCAATAATTCCGTCTCCTCCCACTCCGCCGCATCCTGTATCGTCTCAAGCGGCATCTCACCGAAGATGCTCTGCTGGCCGTCGTTTTTCGGCTTCCGCCGTTTAGGAGGTCTGTGACAGACTCCATCGCAGCCGCCCTCGTTACGCCCAGCGAATCAAAGGCGCCTGCCTTTACAAGGCCCTCGAGCACTTTCTTGTTCACCTTGCGCGGGTATCGACCCGTCCCGACAAAATCGGAGATCGACTTGAAAGGCCCTCCCTCCGATCCTGACCTCCACGATCGATTCTATCGCGGCCGCCTCCGACACCCTTTACCGCCGCGAGCCCGAACCGTATCGAATTGCCCATAACCCTGAACTCGCTTCCGGAGAGGTTTATGTCCGGAGGCAGGATCTCATCTTCATCTGCCTGCATTCGTTTATGGACTTTACGATCTTGTCGGTATCGTGACATGTCCGCGCTGAGGGTCGCGGCCATGAATTCCACCGGGTAATGCGCCTTGAGATACGCCGTCTGGAATGAGACATATGCATAGGCAGCGGAATGGGATTTATTGAATCCGTATTCTGCGAAAAGTTGCCATGAGGTCAAATATCTTGGTCGCCTTTTTCTCGGGGATGCCGTTGGCGACTGCGCCCGTTACAAAATGCTCCTTCTGCTTTGCCATCGCCTCGTGTTCTTCTTCCCCATCGCCTTTCTGAGGATATCGGCCTGACCGAGAGAAAAATTGGCGAGTTTGTTCGCTATCCTCATGACCTGCTCCTGATAGAGGATAACGCCGTAGGTCTCATCGAGTATCTCTTTTAAGCTGGGGCAGGTCATACTTCACCGCCGTCCTCCCCTTTTTCCGCTTTATGAAATCGTCTATCATGCCGCTGCCGATAGGGCCGGGCCTGTAAAGGGCAACAAGCGCGATCAGGTCCTCAAACCTGTTGGGCGTCATCTTCACCAGGATGTCCTTCATGCCCGCGCTTTCAAGCTGAAATATACCGGTCGTCTGGCCTGAGCTGAGGAGTTCATAGGTTTCCCTGTCATCAAGCGGGATGTCCTTGAGAGAGACCTCTCTGCCGCCCTGTCTGATATAGTTCAAGGGTCTTTTGTATTACGGTAAGGGTCTTAAGCCCGAGGAAATCGAACTTTAAGAAGCCCGATCCCCTCGATAGACCCCATATCGAACTGGGTCATGATGCTTTCATCCGAAGGGCTCTTATAAAGCGGCGTATATTCCGTCAGCGGCACCGGCGAGATGACCACGCCTGCCGCATGCGTCGAGGCGTGCCTGTTCAGCCCTTCGAGCCTCATCGCGATATCCAGCAGTTCCCTCACCTCGGCATCCGACTCGTATAAATCCTTTGAGCTGGGGTTCCGGCTTTCATGGCCTCTTCAATCGTGATCTTAAGCGTGTTGGGGACGAGTTTTGCTATCCTGTCGACCTCGGCATACGGCATGTCCATTGCGCGGCCGACATCCCTTATCGCGGCCTTTGCCGCCATCGTCCCAAAGGTGATTATCTGGGCGACATGGTCCTTGCCGTATTTTTCCGAGACATAGGTTATGACCTCTCCCCTCCTGTCCTGGCAGAAGTCGACGTCTATATCGGGCATGCTTATCCTTTCGGGGTTTAAGAACCGCTCGAAGAGGAGGTTATACTTAAGCGGGTCTATCTCCGTTATCCCATGGCAGTAGGAGACCAGGCTGCCTGCGGCAGACCCCCTGCCGGGCCCCACGGGGATGCCCTTGCTTCTTGCGATAGCTTATGAAATCCCAGACGATAAGAAAATACGACGCATATCCCATCTTTCTGATCACGTCGAGTTCAGTCTCAACCTTTCCCTGTACGTCTCGAGGCACTGGACCGCTGAATTTCTTTTCGAGGCCGTCTGCGCGAGCCGCAAGAAAATCATTGGGGTTCTCGCCTGTTTCCACCTTATACCGGGGGAGGAGACTTTCGCCCAGCTTGAATTCGACATTGCAGCGCTCGGCGATGACGATCGTATTCGCAATGGCCTCGGGTATGTCTTTGAACGCCTCTTTCATCTCTTCAGGTGACTTAAAATAGAACTCATCGGAGCTGAACTTCATCCGGTTTGCGTCCTTCAGCGTCTTGCCCGTCTGGATGCAAAGGAGCACCTCATGGGCCTTGGCGTCCTCTTTTTTCAGGTAATGGCAGTCATTCGTCGCAACCAGGCCGATATGGAGTTCCCGGCCAAGCTCTATCAGCTGTTTGTTCACCTCGGCCTGCTCGGGCATGCCGTTTTCCTGGATCTCGATATAAAAATTCTCCGGGCCGAAGATATGCTTGTACTGGAGCGCCCTCTCCCTTGCCCGTCGTCCAAGACCCCTCTGAAGACAATAGGGTATCTCACCTTTTAGGCAGGCGGAAAGCGCGATCAGCCCGCCGCTGTATTGTTCGAGGAGGTCCATGTCCATCCTCGGTTTGTAATAAAACCCCTCAAGATAGGCCTTCGTGACCAGCGTGACAAGGTTTTTGTATCCTGCATTGTCCCTGGCAAGAAGTATCAGGTGAAAGGACGCTCTCCTCGTTTTCCGTCCCGCCCCTGTCAAGACGGCTGCCGGGCGCAACATATACCTCGCAGCCGATAATCGGCTTGAGGCCTGCCTTCGTCACCTGTTTATAAAAATCGACCGCGCCGAAAAGATAGCCGTGGTCGGTCATGGCGATAGCAGGCATCTTGAACTCTTTTGCCCGCTCCACCAGTTCTTTTATCCTTATCGCGCCGTCCAGGAGACTGTATTCAGTATGCAGATGGAGGGAAACATAATCCGAGTGTAAATGCATACAGAAATATTAACTTATGGGGATTTTCAAGTCAATTGCGCGAAGGATAAACACAGAGATACGGAGACACATGCAGAAGACAATAAATACCGCAGAAAAAGCAGGCTACTGTAGGGCTTCCATTGCAGGGGGAGAAGTAAATTCCTTAAAGATGTTTCAAAAAATCAGAACGGTAAAACTTGATCTCGCATGTCCGCACGGCACTATTTGTCTCTTGCGCGCCTATTAGAAAACTTTCGCTCCACCGATGGACTTCTGCTCCACGATATCCGAGATCGCACCGGCTTCGTCAAGTTTCTGCTTGTACGGGTTTATCTCCGCTAAGCTATCGGAACGCATAAGGATTATGGTTTCCCCTCTGTCCACCCTTGCCTTCCACTGAGCAAACGACTGCTCCGGCCAGAGCTCACCCAGTCGCCTGGCAGTAATATACTGCAACCTCTTGTCATCGGTCGCCCTAAGAATGAGGGAATATTTAAACTGTTTGTCCGCCATAATTAAAAGATCGAAAATCCCTTCATACGCATGAAGAAATGATAACACGAGACAGGGTAATTTTCAAGATAACCGTGACCGGAAAACGTAAAAGCGTGGCCCCGGACAAGGTCGGACCGCGGCTTTAGAAGAAAAATGCCTATACGCATATAAGGTTGAATATCGCGCTTTTTCCACCGGGTTTGCTGCATTCTGGGTCTCGACCTCAATGCTGTAGAGATAGGGGACAGCCGGAGGACTCACCATACCGCTTGCAGAAGCAACAACACCTTGGCCGCCCAATTGCCCGGTCGTAACAAGTCCGCTGGTGTCAGTGTTGCCCTGGACAGAGGAAACAATTTTTGAATATGCCCTGAAGGAAGTTCCGATGGACCGGGGAGATCAATAAAATAATCCGGGCTGACAGTTGGATCCATCGAAAGCCTGGTCGGGATCACCGGCGCAACTGGTCCATCCTGTGCTTGGGGCACTCAGCTTTTGCTGGAGGCATGGTCCAACCCAAAGGGCAGATTAGCTGCGGGAATATAGAGGCCTCTTGTCTTGATCAATCCTACCGCAGCCACTGTGCCGCCGAGCCCTGCCTTGTCCGCCGATTTATAGATCTTGAAGGCGCCCGACGTCCTGGTCCCCTGTTCAACATAAAAAGCATCGCCGATACAATCGCAAGCCCTATCATTGAAAATATTAAAACCATCACGAGCGCTATGCCTTTTTCGTTTCTTATTAATTTCATTATTACCTCATTATTTCAGACTAAAATATGGCTTGGCCACTAATGTATATAATTTCCACCGGTAGTTCACATCCGGGACCGTAACAGGAATTACTGTTGTTATGCCGCCACTGTTGTCGTTAATACATACCATATTCGCACCCATACACGCTGGCGGCCCTGCAAGTGGATTCGGATTCACATAGGTATACGAAGTGTCTCTCCTGTCCCTCTTGAGCAACTATATAGACCCTGACATCGATGGCCTGGTCCCTCACCTGTTGTGCTGCCCCAAGAGCGGGCGGAGGTATTGCTCTCCAGGCTGCGTTAGCGGTGCCGGTACGAATCGTTGTACCGGGGGGCGGAACTTCGGCAGCGACGACCACCCGCATATCTAAAACACAGTCCATTAAGGGCATTTCTAAATGTTTGCCGTCAGCGTGATTAACAGTTGCCTTGTATAAAACTCCTGTTCCCGGCGCACATCTTGTCGGCATGCCGGCGGCGGGCGTTCTCAATATTATAATCCGCCCCGGTTAAAAGGCATCCGCAGGGGACCGGTCAGACTAACCCCGAATATCAGGTTGCTTTCAGGGGGGGTAAAGCCGGTAGTAGGCGCTTAAACCGGTGGACATCGTTTCCAGGCGGAGTGCAGACGAATTGAAATCCGCCATTTGCTTCATTCAGGCGCCGCCTAAATAGTACCATTAGGTTCCCATTTGTCGGTCGACCTGCTGTATTGCAATAACATAATCCGTATTTACCAGGTCATCCTGCGCGGAGCCCCCAGATTTAATCGGAGGTACAGCGCCCGGCGTAATATAAGTCGGATTTATGTGCGGTGGCGTTTGTTGCCGACACTCGTCGCCTTGACAACAAGGATGTCAGAGCCGTTCAACCCCTCTCCCGGCCCAATTACCAGTGCCCTTGGAGGGTTCAGCAGGTTGCATCATTATAATTTGGCCGTGTATCAACGCCTGTCCAGAACGTTGGCAGTATCATTGACCGCCTCATTATAATTATTAGCACCTATGTTCCAGGGCAGGCCAACACCACCTGTTGGATGTCGGCCCTGAGCATTTCCAGTCCGATAATACCCTCGATATTCGTCTCTGCAATGTTGCTATGCTGTTTAAACTGGTTCAGCAGCCCCACAAATATCTGCGAGGCAGCTGCGATCGCCAAAACAAATATTATCATGGTAATCATCAGCTCAACCAGTGTGAATCCTCCAGACTGACAAAGAACAAGCCGGTCTAAGACCGCAGACATCCAAGTATGTCTCTTAATCGTCATTAATACCTTCTCACAATATCACTGGCAGTCGTTGTGCTTTGGACAGCATCGCCGGGAATTGTATATGAAACTGTTATGGTAACCGTCGCATTGCTATAAGAATTATCAGTATAACAACTGCTCCCCTCGACAAAAAAAATGGTTGAGTGCTGTTTCTGATGCCCCCTATTTATTTGGAGGCCTCGTGCAATGGCGGTCAAGGCCCCTCAAAAAAAAATTGAGGCAATAACGGTGATATCACGAACGGATAACCTGCTTTTTACCGGACAAACCACAGCAGTAACCGGAGTAGCAGGTGGCGGCACTCCGGCCGAGAGTGTTGATCTGAGTAACGCATGGCTTCTGCCCTAGATTCGGATGCGATCCTGGCCGCCTCATCCCTCATCTCATTACGGAGGTTGTGGTTAATGCTCAAAATAGAAGCCTGGATAAGCCCAAGGAATACGATCAAAAGTATCACCAGTGAGATCAGCACCTCGACAAGGGTAACGCCTTTGTGATCCAGTCGTCTATTTTGCATTACAGACTCCCTCCCGCCATAAGCCCTATATTTATCCTTGACTGGGACATTACAACGCAGTCGTAATCCGGAGTATTCGTGGATGTAAGGCTTATGGTGACCGGATTCGGATTCAGCGGATCACCGATGAGGACCGGCGGATTGCCCGAGGATATGAGCCCCCGCGGATCGAAGGTGAGGAGAACGCCTCCGGCGAGGGGATATGCCACAGTCTTAGGGAATGTCGGCAGGACCTCATTGGTCGGGGCAGTGTCGATAGCGCCGTTGCCGTTAAGATCATTGGCTATCCTGTATGTAGTCGCTGTAGGAAAATCTGCAAGGTAAGTAGAGTTCCTCTGCATTGCCCGCCCCCTCGCATCCATCAAATCTGCATGGAGCTGCTTCACCGCGCTTTCGACCCTGAATCTGCCAAGCCATCCCTGGTAGGAAAAACCGAGGGCCACAGCAAGTATGACTACCACGGAAATAACCACCAGCAGCTCGACCAATGTGACTCCCTGGTTATTCTTCATTTTTTCCTTATACTCAAAATAGTATCAAGCGGTTTCGGAGGAACTATTATCCAAAGCCCCTGGCCTGTAGGCGGCACCCCGTCTACGGAATCGGTCCGCCGGCCCAGCCTGTGGCTGACATCAGGAGTCAGTGCCGAAACTAGAGCCCAGGCCGATCTGATCAATAGCAGCCGGTCGACACCTGCAGCAATCCCACACCCGAAATTAATGAACCGATCGCGGAAGCGGTGTCATATTTGACGGCCCATAGATTAGTGGAACCGCCATAGGCACAATATCCGTATTCGGAGAGAATGCAGTGAAAAAGACAGCCCCGTTCGTGGCAGCAAGCGGGTCGGTGATCATCCGTTCACTGTACGCCGTTCCTGCCGGGGTATCGAGGTTTATATACCACCCATTTGTCACATCTGCGCCCTGGTAAGATGAATTTGAAGTCGCGTCCTTCATAGCCTGCGGATCGAAAAAGTCCTTTAGCGGCGCTGATGTAAAAGTGCAGGTCACAGGAGTCCCGCCGTTGTCGTCACATACGGGGTCCGTGTTTAGAATAATGGGCCTTATTAACTTGTAAGGCAGGGATCCTTGAAACCATAGAGCGTACGCTGGTTCATCGTATCATCGAAGGGGTAAAAATATCGGCCGGAGCCTAAGTAGAGGTATACCGCGTCGGGAGTTGTGCCGTACGAAGCGGAATAATGGGCAAGATGCGCGACCGAGGAAGTCACCGGGCCTATGTTGTCGACGACCTTGCTCACAAGCCAGTTTGCAGGGTTCAGCGCCGTACCATGATTCGCTGCCGTTGCTGTCGGCGAGACATCATAGCCGTGGAGGTCCTTCCTGGTGATAAGGCGCAGCACTCCGCCCTTGGTCCACGCCGTGGTACCTGAAGGTATTGCGTCTTCCGATTTAGTATAGCCAAGGTACAAGGCGTCATCCTGGTATTCGAAATTATAATCGATAGTCGCGTTGTTCAGGGAACCGCCAAAGCATTTGCGATACCCGTATCTATAGTACGGAGCAGGCTTCCTGTTTTCAGGTCAAGAACAAAGAGTCTGAGGTTCTGGTTGGAAAATCCTTTGAACAATGAATTCCCCACCGGGCCGGTAGGTCCGGATGCAAAGACAACAAACCATTTCCCGTCCTTGGTTACATCGGCAGTGCTCGGGTTCGTCCCGTCTGAAGTCCTGGCGTTTATTTTCACAATCGCCGGGCCGCTGAATGCAGCGCCGAGGTTTGGATTTGTAAATTCCCACATCAGTTCCGGCGCCGTGGGATTAGTGATATCAAGGGCAAAATATGATGAATACCCTTGATTGATTGCAGGCGCTCCAACCGTATTCGTTGTTTTAGCGCAGCTGTCCTGTTGCGCAGTCGGAGTCGTCACTGCATATCGTCGTCGTTACTGTAAACGGCGAGGCGATCAGCCTGCAATAGCTGGGACCGCTGCAAGCGCCGCCGAGCCTCGTGCCGCCGATCAGCACCGTTCTCCATGAGTCTTGCGTTTTGGTTTGCGTCCAGTAATCGCTTGTATGGACGCCCGGCGCCTCTATGCTCGCATCAAAGAGATAAGGGGTGGAATCGACATAGTAGAGGTGGCAGTAATCCGTCCTGGCAAGATACTGCAGATACGACAGGGCGCTCTTAGGTATAAACGCCCATTGTTCTTTTCCAAGGTCGACTTTGGTGGTCTCGCCCGAGTCGCATATGCCATTCCCATTGGTGTCCTCGCAGAGCTTTGCCATAATATTTCCGGATCTGGTCAGATCGAGCGTGCCGAGTTTGAAGGCATGAAGCATGCCGTCGTTGGCTCCTGAAAACACCATGCCCCTGCCTTTGTAACCCGATGATCCGACAAAAGTGGCATACGTTTGGTCACTGTACGTTTTGTCGTAGAGGTTCAAAGGTATCCACGATGCCACGCGCGGTGTCGAATTGATGATGTCACCCAGCTTCCAGACCTTGCTCGCTTCGCTCCAATTCGGCCCTCCCATGGGCATAGGTACACTAGCATCAGTGATCGTGCCGTTATTGTTCAAGTCAATAGCTGTCGATCTGGACCTGTAAGAAATGGTCTCAGTCGGAGTCGTCAATGTGACAGGAGCAATATCGACACCCCTCACATAGTTGATTATATTTTGGGCCACTGTCGTATTATTCGCGGCTGTCCTTTGGCCGATCCCGGTCCCACAGTATAGTCTGTGTTCAACAGACTCTTGAGCGTAGGTGTGGTCCCGGTGAGATTCGCTGTCTTGAACTCCGTCATCCCGTCAAAGGCATTTGTTGTTGCAGCGCAGGTGGAGGTCGGACAGGCCGTAGTGTCGGCGCAGCTGCAGCCTGTGTTCGTATAGATCGTCCTGCTGCTGGCATCTGTGTTCCAGAGCATCAACCCCGCCTCCCACAGGAATTTGAGGTTGGTCGCATCGACAACTGAGACGGGGGTCGCACTATCGGCAGGAGCCATCGGCGTTTGCGTCAGAAAAGAGGTTCGCCTTGGTCATTTGGCTTGTATCGTCAAAGAAAAATTGGACGATGCGGTCTAAATTGAGGTCCAATTGATAGGTTGAGCCCGTGTCCGCCGTGTTCTCCCTGATGGTGCTCGAGCCTGTTGAAGTATTGAGATAATACCAAAGGTTTTCAAGCGTGCCGGTCCACATAATATCGGACTGGCCGCTTAAGGACCGCTTGGGGTAAAAAATGGCCTGCATAAGGTTAGCTCCACTGCCCTGTCCTGAGGCCAGAACCGAGGCCGCGGTCCCCGACGCCGCCCTCTTCAATATTTCGGTTAGCGCAGCCGTTATGCTCGCCTGCAGTTTATACCCATCATCGCCCTCGTAATAGGTAATTGGAGCATCAGGTTCAAGACAGGTCCCACCCGCAGGGCAGTCAGCGTCAGTTAAGCAGGTTGTGGCATAAGTAGGGGCCTGATTTGAACAGAAACTGTGCCTTACGGAAGTAATAAGGCCGTCGCCATTGCTGTCCCGATAGCATTCCGAGGGAATTGTGGTACAGTCAGGCTGTCCGTTGCCGTTAATGTCCTGGAACCCGCCGTAAATTGAAGCATCCTGCAGGAGCGTCGAACCGCTGCCGAACAGGAATACATTGTAAAGGTAGACGTTCTGAGCTTTCGGGAGCCCTTGCTGCCAGTTGGTCGGCAGATCGGTTGCTCCGGTGCGCATGTCGCTTGCCCTTCCCCAGTATGCCACATCTATAAGATAATCCGAGCCTGAACCGGTATACGTCTGTCCAATCGTGGTCCCGCCATATCTGGTGGGGCGGGGAAGAGTCCCGGAACCTGAACACCCTTTTATATTCGTGACGGAACAAGGAGCGTAGGGCGGGGTTGTAGCTGTTCCGGGAAGACTCGTATCACTATTTGATTCCCCGTCCGTCAACAGCAGGATATATGACTGGGTACATGGCACATATTGGTTAATGGTACCTCCATAATAATATGGGTCATTGGTGTTTACGCTATGACCTGTACAGTTGGAAGCGCCATTTGTTGCAGTGGTGCAACCCATTGTATAGTCTGAACTGGTGTAATACGTTGAATACTGACCGAAATACCTCTCCATTTCATAAAGGGTCTCCGCTAGGGGAGTGCTGGTTGAACCCAGAGTATTGCTGATTGACTTAATAATGTTCGGGACATTGCCGGAATTGACATACGTGGGGGTTGTTGCGCTGGTATCGGCTATCTTCCCGCCACTTCCACTGGTACTGTATTGGGCCAGTCCGAACCTGACTTCACTGCTCATGGAATCAAGTATCCCCGATGTCGGCGTGGTCCCCTGGTCTACGATAATGTTATATGGCCCTCCAGCATAGGAGGTGACGTTTACCTGTATGTAAACCTGGCTTACCGAGGGATAGAAACTAGATGACAGCGCTGAGGCCCCATATGCCTGGACCCCGAAGGCCTTCACCCTGTTCGGACCTGTCGCAGAAGTAGTGCCGGTTAAGTCGCTCCATTGCCAGGGTGCGCCTGTCATGGGATTCAATGGATAGTCAAATGTAATGTCCTGCCAACTAGTAGTTAATGCCACTTTCGCCGAAGGCTGAATCGAATCCGGCAAAAGAGGAATATTCATCCACAGCACTCCCTGAAGATTCAGCGTGGAGGATCCGGTCTTCTTGGCATATGCATGGATAGCGATACTGCTGATGGTGCCCGAGGCTGCCAGCAGGGTAGCGTTTGTGCGATCGTAGTCAAATAACGCCTGGTCTGTTGCAACATTGGCCGCCCCTGTTCGATTGGTTATACAATCCGAAGTATTGGCAGTTGTTTCGTCTACAAGAGTATACGGGTCAGCTGATGAAGACGTAGTTGCGCAAGTAGACCACTTTAACCATGTAGCAGGAAAAGAATAAACAGGATTACTGCCAGGGTAAGTCCGATTTGGATACAATTTTATTGTATTTGGGTCAGCAAACGTTATACGGAACGTATCGGGGGATCGCTGGACTGAGGAGAGGATGAGTCCGTTGTTTTAACGGTATAGTTATAGTCGGCGTTAAAAGGGTATATGAGGTTGGTGCTCGTGCCATCATATCTCTTAACATTCGTTGCACACGAAAGGCCGGTCGTCGCGTTGCTGTTGGCGTACAGCTTCACCGAAGACGGGTACGGACCCGAAGGGCAACTCGTCGTAGCAACGGTGGAGCGGTCGCAGGGGTTGTATGAGTCGGCATAAACAGTGCTGGAGCCGGAAGGTGTGCCTATACCCGCCCTGCCGCCTATCAGGAGTCTCTTTGCAATGTCTTGTCTTGACATAGTTATCCAGTTAAGCAGGTTGCCGCTTGCAATCGGATTTGCCGCAGTCCCGGTGTTCATTGCAGCAGCGGTCGGTATCCATCTGTTTGGATTAGTCGTAGTGGGAGAGCCGGATGTATAGTATTGATAATTCTTGGCCGGATCAAAATATCCGTAATAAGTGCCGGTAGTAAATTGCGTGGGGTCGTAGTCGGTTTGGTATGCAAGGCAGTTCATACTGCCCGAATTGTCCAGGATAACGAGAACATTCGGCTGCTTGGGGGCCACAATAAAAGGCGGCTGAATACAGTAACCAAGCTGAGACGGTGGATTGGCCTCTGCCCGGGCAGACAGCATCAGAAAAGCGCACAGGAAAACGCCTAATACAGCAAACGGAATATTTTTTCTGCTCTTCACCGTAGTACCTCCATCTATGCCGCAGTTTCTTTTATCAAAGTAATCATAAAGCCCCCTCGAGGATACTCGTATTCAAAAGACACATAGTGAGGAAGCGGGATGTCTCTCAGTGATATCTGTCTCCCTCGGAGATCCTGGACGATAACTGAGGGAGACAACAGATAGCCGTTCGAATGGCCCTTTACATCTCTAATAATGACTGTCCCGTCATCTTCTGTTGATGTTAAAAGACCTCCTCCCTTCATCTTTTCGGCGGAAAAAACAGCACCGGATACAAGGAGGACCAACAAGCAACCGATTGCCAGCGTTATTATATAATTTCTTCTATTCATGACCGCCTCCCTTTGTCAGAAAAATAATCAGACTGTCTTCATGATTAAGCAATGCAAATGCCAAAAAAATATTCTTCATAACACCTTGTTTCTAAGGGATAAGATATCCAATGATCAGAACAAACTATGTAGCCAGCCTCCTAATTATGAAATAAGTTACACAATCCAGCGCTACTTGTTCTTGTTCCCTTCAATGATATTTTTCTCCTCGTCGTTCAGCTTCTTTGCGTCCTCGTTAAACTTAATGATCCGGGTTTCGAGGTCTTTAATTCGGCTTTTTATTGCATCGAGCTGGGCCTGTGTTTTTACCATGCCGGTAACCTTGATGTCTTCATGGAGCTTTTCCTGCTCCGTGATAAGCCTCTGCCTTTCATTTTTCATCTCCAGCTTCTTCCGGTCTATCTGGCCGAGCCTTTCTTCGTCTTCCGGCTTCAGCCCAATAATCGGGACCCCTTCGGGCTGCTTTTTGGCGCCCTTCGTTTCTGTTTCAGACTTGACCGGTTCTTTACCATCTTTTACCGCGTCCTGTCCTTTCCTGTCTTCAGGAGCTTCAGCATCTTTGGGAGAAGCAGTGTGATCTATGGTTATCCCCTTTGTATCCAAGATATCCTTTTTATCGATCTCGAAAGTCCCGCCCATTTTTTCGCAGACGAGCTTCCCATTCGAGTCGCTGCAGCTGTCTGCAACAATGTCCCTTCCGTTATTAAGGTAAATCCTTACCTCGGACAGCGCCGCCTGCGGGAAGCCGAGCGGCAATGCAAGAATAATAAGCGTAGCAATCTGTATTGACCGTTTCATTTCCGGACTCCTTTCGTGTTTTTGAGAAGTTCTAAGGGACCAGGAACGTCACCCTTTTTCACAATTATGGGCCTTATTATATCAGGTTTGCAAAAGCGCTTCAAAGCGGCGATACTGAACAGCCGCTTCATTACAACTGCAAGGCTATTCTAAAACAGGGCCGCCTTCCGAACTCACGATGAGCCACTTCATCCGCTCTTTTTCCAGGAAGAATTTCATGGAAAGGGGTTTGGCGGCATCACCGATAAAATATCCCGTGTCGTTCCCACGCGTCGCGATGACCCTCAGATCGATACCGGCCGTAGCGGTCTTGTCTCTTACCTCAAGTTGCGTAATATCGTACTCGATCCTGATATTGCTCATAAGTTTAAATTCCCTCTCCAGGCCCTGTTTAAGGGCAAGATAACTCAGTCCGTGCCGGTCGGTATAGTTATAGGACACCTTTGATATGACGTCATCCACCTTCCTCGCCTCAACGGCCCTGGCGCCTTCTCTAAAGAGCTTCTTTATTCTGCCCTCGTCGGTCGGCCAGATAAAATATATGATCACCGGAGAGATGATCAGGAGCATCAGCAACGCGATCGATTTTTTGCTCATAAACCCCTCCTACCCTCCCCTTATCAAGGGAGGAAAATCACCCTTACCACTTTTATCAAGGGAAAAATACAGCTCTTGCTCCCCCTTATCAAGGGCAGGAACATTGCGCTTGCCCCCTGATCGAGGAAGGGACATCTTCATTGCCCCCCTGATAAGGGGGGAGCGGGGGGTTGGGTGGGTAATTGGCTGATTGCGTTCTCATGTCACCTCGGCTATCGCCTCTTTGATCTTTGCGAGCATGTAGGTGAGGTCATCAGCTGAGATGCTCAGCGGCGGCATGATCACTACTACGTTTCCAAGCGGCCTGATGAGTATTCCTTTCTCTCTGACGTGGTGGCAGATGCGCCAGCCCGTCTTTTCCTCCCATGGGTAAGGTCTTTTCGTCTCCTTGTCCATTACGAGTTCGACTCCGGCCATCAGACCTTTGCTCCTTGCATCGCCGACATGGTCCATGCCTGATATCTCCCTAAGCCAGTCTTCGAGGATCTGCACTTTGGGACGGAGCTTTTCGAGGGTTTTTTCATTATCGAATATCTCAAGGCATGCCAGCGCGGCCGCGCATCCCAGGGGATTGCCTGTATAGGAGTGGCCGTGGAAGAAGGTCTTTAAGTCCCTGAATTCCCCGAGGAACGCATTATAGATCTCTTCCGAGGCGACCGTCACCGCCAGGGGAAGGTACCCTCCCGTAATGCCCTTAGAAAGACAGATCATATCGGGGACCACGGATTCGTGTTCGCACGCAAACATCTTACCTGTCCGGCCGAAGCCTGTGGCGACCTCGTCGGCAATGAAGAGGACATCGTACTTCGCACATAACTCCCTTGCGCCTTTGAGGTAACCCTCGGGGGAGACGATCATCCCGCCTGCCGCCTGGACAAGCGGTTCTATGATCAGGGCGGCAATATCTTCGTGATGGGCGGAGAGGATTTCTTCCATCTTCAAAAGGCAGGCGAGGCCGCAGCCGGGATATTTCATATCCAGTTCGCAGCGGTAGCAATATGGCGATGGCGCCCTGTACGTCTTAAACAGCAAGGGGCCGAAGGCGCTATGGAAGATTTCGACGCCCCCGACGCTCACTGCCCCGAGCGTGTCTCCGTGATAGGCGTTATTGAGCGAAAGGAACCGCTCCTTCTTCGTAAACCCTTTACGCTTGCAGTACTGAAACGCCATCTTGAGGGCGACCTCAACGGACGTTGAGCCGTTATCCGAATAAAAGACCTTTGCAGGGGCATGGCATGCCATGCCCCTGCCGATGATCCCGGCCAGCCTTTCCGCCAGTTCTATTGCCGGCAGATTGCTAAGCCCCAGGAGTGTCGAATGAGATATCTTGTCTATCTGGCCCTTGATCGCCTCATCGATCTCTTTTTTCCTATGGCCGTGGATGTTCACCCAAAGCGAAGAAACGCCGTCCAGGTACATCCTGCCTTCTATGTCGATGAGATGACAGCCCTTTCCCTCTGCGATGATGACCTGTTTTTCATCCGCCCATTCCTTCATCTGGGTAAAGGGATGCCAGATATATTTCTTGTCGGAGTCTTCGGGGTGCTTATTGTCCATTAGTAAGTAACGCCCCCAGGCTCCCTGCCCGCAGGCATGGCACCTCTCCCCCTCTTAAGATAAGAGGGGGTAAAAGGGGAGTTATGATTTCCGTATGAGAGCATTCCATTGACATATCATTCCTTGCCCAGACTGCCGGTATGTCTTATATATGCGAACAGCCCCGGGATGCTGCCTGCAAAGCTCGAAAAAAACCACGACAGGGAAAGCGAAGTAGCAACTGCGGGTTTGATCCCGATAAGGCCCAGAAGCAGTACAAATGCGCCTTCCCTCACCCCCAGACCCGCTATAGAGATGGGGATGGTAGTGATCGTGACGATAATGGGCAGAAAAACGAACAGCAGAAGGAGCGGGATCTTTTCCCCCATGGCCGACGCGAGCACGGCGACCGCCAGAAGGCCCATAACCTGTATGCCCAGCGATATCACGATAGCCTTCGCAATGACGCCTTTTCTTGACTTCATCATGATAAAGTAATCATAAAACTCAGATACCGTCTTGAACCTCTTGCCGAGCCTGAGTCTGAAAAAAAGGACACTCCCGATCACAAAGGCAGCGCATATCGACGGCATGATCCATTTGTATACAGACGCTCCGAAGAACCGCAGCGAAAAAGGATACGCGGTCATACCTATGGTCATAAGGGCCACATATCCCAGATACCTGTCCATAAAAACAGAGGCGAGCGTGAGACTCAATTTTTTTGCGTCCTTGTTCAGATAATAGGCCTTCACCACGTCGCCGCCGATCACCCCGGGCAGAAACGTACTGAAGAAAGAGCCTATCATGTAGAGCGAAAAGAGCCTTCGGAACGTAAACCTCTCCGGAAGAAGAAGCTTCCACCTCAATGTCGCGCCGCATATGCCCACTATGTAAAGAAGGGCGGCGAACAGGAACGGCACAAGACCTATCTTCCGTAACATCGCAATTATCTGGTTCAGGTCGGCCTTTAAAAAAACGACATAGAGAGAGAGGGCGCTGACTAATAATTTAAAGGCGAAAAACGCGGCCCTATTTATCTTCATGGCCGCTGATCTTTTTTATCACGTATATCGGCTTCTTCTGGGACTCGTGGTATACCCTTACCATCATCTCCCCCAAAAGCCCCATCCCGATGAACTGGATACCAACGATGATCAGGAGCACGCCCAAAAGCAGAAGCGGCCTGCCGCCGATGTCCCTGCCGAAAAATATCTTTCCGACACTCAGGTAGAGCGAGATGAGGAAGCCGGCCGCCCCGCTGGCCAGCCCCACCGGACCGAAGAACTGAATCGGTTTCGTCGAAAAGCTCTGCAGGAACTTCACCGTGATCAGGTCCAGAAACACCTTTACGGTCCGCGAAATCCCGTACTTCGATTTTCCCCTCAGCCTCGGATGATGTGTAGTCCCGACCTCTGCGATCTTTACGCCGTACCAGTTTGCGATCGCGGGGATGAACCTGTGCATCTCTCCGTAGAGGTTCATGTTCTTGATCACCTCGCTTCGATATGCCTTTAAAGAGCATCCGTAGTCATGGAGTTTCACTCCCGTCACCCAGCTAATGAGCCGGTTGGCAAGGATCGAAGGGAGCCTCCTCGAAAGAAACGGGTCTTTCCTCTCCTTCCTCCAACCGCTTACGATATCGTTGTCTTTGATCGCCTCCAGAAGTCGGGGGATGTCGCCCGGATCGTTTTGAAGGTCGCCGTCAAGGGTGACGACCACCTCCCCACGCGCGTAGTCGAACCCGGCGGCAAACGCGGCGGTCTGCCCGAAGTTCCTCCTGAAGCTGATGACGACCACATTTCCGTCCTGTGCCCTGATCTGCTCAAGCCGGGGAAGGGTCGAATCCGTGCTCCCGTCGTCAACGTATATGACTTCGTATTTCTCCCCGAGAGATTCCATCACCGACTTCACCCTCTGGTGGAGTTCAGGGACGTTCTCTTCTTCGTTAAAAAGAGGTATTACCACAGATATCATCATTAAAAAGTCTCCGGAGGCCTGGATTTAATTCCCTTGAAATCATAACACTTAAACACCGTAAATTTCATTACCTTGTCGCCCCTGACCGTTACGGTTACCGGGACTTTTTCGGTCCTGCCGAAGCTGCCGGCGAGCTGGGCGGGGAATTCCTGTTCATCATACATCACGAGGACCGCATTATAGCCTATATAATTTTCGAAGCCCGGCCAGAGGTCGTACTGGTCCATGCGCCTGCCGAGATTTACGCAGTAGGTCCTCGGATTGCCTTTCATATAAAAGGCAAGTTCGCTGGCAAGCTGGTAACTGTCGGAAAATACGAACGCAGGCCCCTCGGAGGCGAGCTCATCATAAATCCTCGTCGCCTCATGACCGAGTTCCTTCCAGCCCACAAGTCTAATGGTCGGGTCCATTTTCCGGGGCAGATGAAGGACCGAGGGGAAATGTGCAAAGGCCGTCAGGGCAAAGGCCATAAGTATTGCAGCCGCCCAAAGGATGTTGGAGCGTTTTTTCGAAGATATCGAATCCCGGGTGTAGTATGCGGCGAATGCGATGAACCCGGCGGCGTACCCCGGCAACGCCCAGTTCGCCTGGACCTTCCCCTGGATACTCTTAAGGATGAAGAAAAGGACCACCGGCAGCGAAAACCAAAACGTAAAGGCACCGGCCCTGTCTTTACGCATTCTCCAGAGTGCGACACACATAAGCACAAAAAGAAGAGGAGTGATCACGCCGACCTGTGAGCCCAGGAACTCGAAAAAATCCCTGGCCGAGATCGTAAGGCCGTCTGCAAGGTGGGCCTGTCCGGCGGTATGCTTAAGCGCGACCCAGCCATGGCCGGCGTTCCAGAAGATCACCGGACTGAAAACAGCAAGGCTTATAAGAAATGCAATATACGGACCCTTTTTAAAGAGGAACCCCCGGGAATCTTTATGAAAGACAAAGAAGAGGAGACCGCAGAGATAAAAAAAGGCCATGGTATATTTCGTCATAAGTCCGAGGCCGACCGCAATGCCGAGCAAGATCCAGTTGCCGATGCCGCCACCCTCCTCTTCATCCCCTCCCCTCGAGGGAGGGGAATTAAATGAGTCCTCTCGCCCCATGGGGGAGAGGGTCAGGGTGAGTGGGTTCCCCTTATTTTCGATCGCCTTCCAAAATAGGAAGAGCGAAAGTATCCAGAAAAAGATGAAGGGGGAGTCTATCGTCAGGATGACGCCGTATACCGAGTAGAGGGGGACAACCTGAACAAGCAGTGCCGCCACCAGCCCCACTCTCTCGTCGTAGAGCCTCTTCCCTAACCGGTAAAGCAGTACGCTGCTCAGTGCCGAAAGGACCACTGCCAATATCCTTACGCCGAAGACAGTATTGCCGAAGAGCGCTGTTCCCGCATAGATCAGGTATGCGATCATCGGCCCTTTGGAATAATAACTCCAGTCAGGCCGCCTCGCCCATTCCCAGTAATGCGCCTCGTCGGCGCTAAGGTCCAACGGACTGCTGAGGATATAATACATACGGAAGAGGCTGAAGGCCATGACCATAAGAAAGAGCGCCTGCCCGTAATCCCTCCGCCTGTAGATATCCGATGCCCACTTAAACAGCCTGATCGCCCCATATCCGCATCCCGTGCCGAGCACTGCGCCGGCGACCACATCAAAAGGATAGTGCACTCCCACGTATACCCTCGAAAACGCGATTGCGGCGGCAACTACAACAAAGAAGTAGGTAGCGGCATCCCTGCGCAAAAACCAGAAGGCCATCGCAAAGGCGAAGGCGTTGGATGAATGGTTTGAGGGCAGCGAGAAGGACTTTCCGCAGCCCACAAGGAGGTTGACGCCTTCGAGGGCGTTACATGGTCTTGTCCTTGCGATCAGGTTCTTTAAGACCCCTCCCCCTGCGTCTGCGAAGGCGACCGCAACAAGCGACATCACGATGTATGACCATGCCTTCGACCGCTCCTTTACAACGACCCAGAGAATAAGGGGCAGGAAGATGATCTTCGAATTGTTCGAGAGGAAGGGCATCGCCACATCGAGAAGGCCGCTTCGAAGATTTTTATTTATAAGGAAGAATAGGGAAGTGTCTATTTCAGGAAGGCCCATGTAATATTTCTTTTACCTTTTTCCTGAGCGCCTCTAGGCTGAACGGCTTCTCGATAAAGTCATCGGCCATATCGCGTTCTCCCGAGCCGCTCATCTTGAGGACCCTTACCGAAGGAGACGTCTCCTTTACCTTTTCGATTACCTCTCCCGGGGAGCCGCCTTCCCGTATAAAGACATCGGTGATAAGCAGGTCGAAAGGTCCTTTTGCGATCGCCCCATCGAGTTCTTTCATGTCCCGTGCACAGGAGATGGAATATCCGACTTTTGCAAGCGCCCTCTCCACCGAGGCAAGGATAAGGTCCTCGTCATCGACCACAAGTATCTTCTGAGCCATGACACTTAATTTACCACGCCGCGCGGGATAAGGGAAACAGAAGGGCATCCAGGGACACTACCAACAGAAGCCATGCCGCAATTCCTCCGATTTTCGTGTAAAGACAGATTCAGGGCGTGATGAATCTTGCCCCTACTCTTCTATCAATTGCCACTCGGCGTAGCCGGGTTTTCTCCGGCCGGTCTTCATTCCCCTCAGTCTGACCGAGGTCTTCTCAGGATGCGTTTTCACCGTAATGAAAGCGCGCACGATGTTGGCCATAGCTGCCTCCTGAAACACCAATTCGGTGCCGTCGCTAAGGGACACCCTCGTCCTTACGTGTCGGTGTCCCCCTGGTATCTCCACCAGGACCTCTTTAATGTCTTCGTTTCTGATGTCCATTGCATCCTCTGCTTTTTTCTGTTCACCATTCACTTTTGATTTTTACTCCCTGCTCCACGCCTCGAGTCTTTCCTGTATAAACCTGATTACCGTCTGGTGTTCTTCGGCCCCCCGGCCCGTCACTGTCATCGGCTCCCCGAAGGCAAAATGGACTTTTTTCCCGGTATCCACAGGCCCGAACTCCTTTACGTGTTTCCCTATACCCCATGCGTCCGTCTTCAGCGCCACCGGTACGACGGGCACACCGGCTCTCGATGCCAGCTTGATCCCGATGCTGTTGAATTCCTCCGGGTCAAAGACCACGGACCGTGTGCTCTGCGGGAATACTACAATGGACCTGCCGGCCCTGAGTTTCTTTACCCCTTCTTCAAGGACCGTCTTGAGGTCTTCCCTGGGGTTCACACGGCCCACGACAACGGGGTCGCGCGACCGCATCACGGGCCCGAAGACAGGCATCGTCAGAAGGTCCTTCTTCACGATGAAGGTGGCTTCTTTAAGAGGCTGGATGATGCAGGGCAGCACCATCGTCTCGAGTGTGCTCATGTGGTTTCCGATAAAGACTGCCGGCCCCTCGACTCCCTTTATTTTGTCCATGCCGGTGATCTCGATACATACGCCCACATTCTCAAGGGCGCGCATCACATCCAAACTGCTCTCGGCCCACTCTCTGCCTCCGTAGAGGCCTTTTTTGGCCCTCCTGCCGTTGGCCCAGATGATCAGGAAGAATTGCGGATAAAACGTCCATTTCGGACTGAGAAAAATCCTCGAAAACAAGGACCGCGGCCTGCCGGGGTCCGTCACGTATGCATCTTTATCTGCAATCATCGACGATCATGACTCCCCCTTCCCCCTCCTACCTTAAGAGGGGGTGCCGAGGGCGGGGGCGTCACCCTCAGCCCATCTCTTTATCTCTTCGACCATCGCCTCGACTGTCGCCTCCGCCGGGATGATAGCGACCTTGAGCCCTGCCTTTTCAACGGCCTTCGCAGTGACGGGCCCGATGACCGCTATCGCAACATTCCTGAGGAGCGCGTCGGCGTCCTCTCCCATAATCTCCCTGAAGTTGTTGAAGGTAGCAGCGCTCGTAAAGGTGGCTATCGTGACCCTGCCCTCTTTGAGAAAACGCCTCATCCTTTTGCCATGATACTCCGGCTTGACCGCCCTATAGGTTACAGGTACATCGATTACGCCGCCCAGTTCGCGGACCTTTTCCGGAAATATCTCCCTCGCGACCTCTGCCCGGGGCAATAAAAATTTCATGCCCTTCAATATGTTTGGGCGGGGTGACCCCGCCCCTACTTCTTTTACAAAGGCCTCTATCAACCCCTCGGCCCTGAACTCCTCGGGAACAAGGTCGACCCTGAGCCCGAATTTTCTTATCTCCCCGGCGGTCTTCGAGCCTATCGCGCAGATCTTCATGCCTTTCAAGTCCCTGATATCGACGGCTTTCTCAAAAAGCCTGCGGAAGAAATATTTCACCCCGTTGGCGCTGGTAAATATCACCCAGTCATAGGCGCCGATTTTTTCTATGCAGCCGTCCAGTTCATCCCATTTCTGAGGGGGGACTATCTCGACCGTCGAAAACAGCAGCACCTCCGCGCCGAGTTCCTCCAGTTCATCGAAGCCTTCCGTATGCTCCCTTGTCACAAGTATCCGGTGACCGAACATCGGCCTCAATTCGTACCATTTCAGTTCCTCCCTCAGGTTGACGACCTCGCCGACGACCATGACCGCAGGAGGTCTTATGTCCTTTTCTATGACGAGGTCGGCGATATTTTTCAGTGTGCCCTTAAGTGTCCTTTGGTCCGGCCGCGTGCCCCACCGTATCACGGCAACAGGCGTATCGGGGTCCCGGCCGTGTTCTATCAGCTTTTGCGTAAGCACCGAGATGTTCTTGACCGCCATGAGAAAAACGAGAGTGCCCACTCCGGTGGCGAGTTTCGACCAGTCAATGGAGGATTCCCCTTTTGTCGTATCTTCGTACCCCGGGATGACCGCAAACGACGAAGAATAAAGCCTGTGCGTAAGGGGGATCCCCGCATATGCGGGTGCGGCCACAGAAGAACTGACGCCGGGGACGACCTCGAACCGGATGCCCTCGGCCGCCAGGACCTGGGCCTCTTCGCCGCCCCTGCCAAAGACAAAGGGGTCGCCCCCCTTGAGGCGGCATACGGCCTTCCCTTCCTTCCCCTTTGCCACGAGGACCGCGTTTATCTCGTCCTGGGTCATCGTGTGGTGCCCGCCGCGTTTACCGGCGTAGATGAATTCCGCATCGTGGCTTATGTAGTTTAGGATCTGTGCGTTCAGATGGAAATCGTATATGACGACCTCGGCCTTCTGAAGGCACTTAAGCCCCTTCACCGTCAGCAGTCCGATGTCCCCGGGCCCTGCTCCTACGAGATATACAACGCCTTTTTTGTTTTTCATAAGGTCTTCATTTTAACACATTACCTATAACGGCGACTTGACTCCGTACCTGTTTGGCGGGGAAAAGACAGCCGCCGTGCAAGTGAACTGGAGTATATGTGTGATGAAAAAATATAATATAGGGGAAAGAATAGCGATAATGATTTCGGGACTGGAACAAGAATCAGAGAATTTCCTTGTACATGCCGTGGCCGGGGCCATGGCCGGGTACGAACTCAGACATCCCCAGCTTAGGATGATGGAGGCCTGCGCACGTATCACGGATGCCGGCGGTACCCTTATCGCCGAGGCAGGCACCGGAACAGGCAAGACCTTTGCCTATCTTGTCCCCATAATACTTTCCGGACGGAAGGCTGTTGTTTCAACGAGGACGATAAACCTCCAGGAACAACTCGCATCAAAGGACCTGGAACTTCTTTCGGGCCTGAAGGGTTTCGCCTATGCGGTAGCGAAAGGACGCAGCAACTACGTCTGTCTGAGACGTCTCCATGCCTTTCATCCGGACACCGCCGGTGAACTGACCGAGCGGGGGGACCTGCTTGAGTGGGCCGCAGAGACTGATTCAGGAGACATCGAGGATTGCACGGACCATAAGAGGCCCGCTATATGGGAAAAGGTATGTTCCGATTCCGACGCCTGCGCGGGGAACAAATGTGCGTATTCCAGGGACTGTCATTACTTTATGGCAAGGCGGAAATGGGAATCGGCACAGGTCGTCGTGACAAACCACGCCCTGCTCACCATAAACGCGATGATGCCCGACGACAAAAAAATCCTTCCGAAGGCAGAGGTCCTCGTGGTCGACGAGGCGCACGCACTCGACGGCATCGTCTCGGAGCAGATCGGACTCAATCTCTCCGACAAGGGACTCGAAAAAATCCTTACTAAATTCCTCAGGGTTGACCAAAGGGGTATCTACAAAGGACTCCTCTCAAAAACGCCCGTGCTCTTCCCCGACGTTGAGGCGCTCAAGGTGGAAGCAGGGCTGTTTTTCAACAGGGTAAGGGAGGCCTCGGGAAACAGGAAAATCATTAAAGGGAAATTCATACTGGAAGAACATCTTTCACTCCTGACTTCCTCGATAAGTGCCCTCCTTGAAAAAATCAGGACCTCTGCGGTCGGTCTTTTTACCGAGGACGAGGAGCTCGACCTGAAAGCCGCGGTCATCAAGCTCCGCTCCCTTTGCGAGGGCATGGGGCTGTTTGCCGGAGAGGTCGATGGATTCGTCAGGTGGGCCGAGGTGGAGGAGAAGAAAACCGCCTTGAGGATGTCGCCCATATACCCCTCCGAGTTCGTCGGCAACACCCTGATGCCGGCCTACGGTTCGGTAATCCTGACATCCGCGACCCTTTCCGTAGCCGGAGATTTCGGACTCATCCAAAACATCCTGGGCCTCGACGGCCCCGAGACACTTGCCGTGCCCTCTCCCTTTGATATGAGAAACCAGGTCAGGATCGGCGTCGAGAGAGGCATCGACCTGCAGCAGGAAAAAGGCGTAGAGAGGCTTGCGGGCGTCATCGTGACGGAGTCGTCAAAAGAGGAAGGCGGCACCCTCGTGCTCTTCACTTCAAAAGAGGTAATGAGAAGGACCTGGGAGGCCGCCTCCGGGAAACTCCTTGCGGCGGGACTGAACCCGATGGTCCAAGGTACGCTGCCGAACAAAAAAATGCTTCAGGAGATGAGGGAGAGCAGAAACAGTGTTATCTTCGGCCTCGACTCATTCTGGGAAGGGGTCGACGTAAAGGGGGATTCCCTCAACTGTCTCATCATCACGAAGCTGCCCTTTGAAGTCCCCACGGAGCCGCTTATCGTCGCGCGCGCGGAGGAGATCAGGAAAAGGGGCGGCAATCCCTTCCGCGACTATTCGCTTCCGAGGGCGGTGCTCAAGTTCAAACAGGGGTTCGGTCGGCTGATACGGTCAAGGGACGACAGGGGACGGGTGATAATTTGTGACGAGAGGATTGAGACGAAGGACTACGGGCGAAGATTTATGGAGAGCATCGGATAAAAAAACCGGTCAGAGTGCGCCTCTTGTCTTGAGCTCTTTTTCAATCTCGGCGATGCGCTCGTTATACGCCCTGCACTCCTCCTCGAATTCAAGCTGCATATTCTGCGCCTTTTCGGCACTCATATGGAGAGTGGTCTTCCCCCCGAAGGTAAATGCATGCATCTCCTCGAAATCGCATAGGTTGTCTTTGGCCCGCTCGAGCTCGGCCCTCAGTTCTTCAATCGACATATCGGCCGGCCTTTTTTCCTCTTTCATCGTCCTCTCCTTTGTCCCGATGTAACCGTTATTTATTTTACCGCAACAACGGTCCATATTGGAATATGACCGAAAATGGAAATCGGCCCGCCCAAGTCTTCCGATCTGTCCTTTGCATGGGAGAAACAAGAAAGAATGCCCCGCATGTTTCGGGCATTAATACCAGATATAATCAGCTATTTCCGCATCCGCTTCCCGTGATACCAGGTCCGCAAACACCTTTGAGACAAGGACCGCGCTTTTTACATTATGATATTTGAAAAGGATCCCCGGGACCGCCGCTTTTAAGGCGTGAACAGAGCCGACCAAGGCAACGACCGTGAATCTGCCTCTTTTGAGTATGCCGACGATATTGTATGCCATCAGGCTGTCGCGCAACAACTGTGCGTCGCAAAAAAAAGGCATTCCTGAGACGTGCACGCCCTTTACCTCGAAAAGATCGATCATGCGTCTGTACTCAGGGGCCCTTTCGCATGAGAGGGCCCCCACCGCTTGGCGAACTTCCCGGGGCAATGTATCTACGCCCGCTTTGGCGGCGTTGTTGATGAGGGCTTTGTCCCCATTAATTCCGGCAAGGGGGATCCCGGCCCGCCTTGCATATTCGAATATGTCCGAATAATATTCATAAGGGACATTCCATACCGAGGAATAAGCCCTTTTGAAATCACTCTCGGAAATTTCGCCCCCTATCCATTGATTCAGGAGCGGCTGTGCCCCCGAGGGGAACATTTCAAGGGCAATGACGACATCTTCACCGCTTTCATGCAGCCGCCTCACGACTTCGAATTGGACGAGATGGTCTTCCCTGGCCTCGTGGCTTTCGCCTATAAATATGACTTTCTCGCTCTTTATTTGGTGAAGGATTTCTTCAAGCGACGACGCCCTCAGGTCGTGAAGTGACACATAATGCTCCGGCAGCGTAGCGCAACCCGTCATCAGGGACAACATCGCAGACACAACATAAATAAGAAATGCCCTCATTGTTTTGATAATCCTGCTCTGCCTCTGGTCTGCTTTCCATTGACGTAAGAGCCGAACAACACGATCTTCTCCACGTCAAAAATCGTCACAAGCCGATCGACAATCGAGTCGAGCGTTGACTGGATTTCTTTTCTATCAACGGTAATCTTGGATTTAAATTAGCATAGCGGAAAGGCAATGTAAACCCCGTGAGAAGACCTTCGACCTTCAAACCGGATGGCTCAGCAGCAAAATTTTCTAACGGGGTAAACAGGCATAAATGGAGGGAGTGTGCGGGAATCGGCCCCATACAGACCAGCATATCTATTGACTTTGTGAGGTATCGTAGCAGGCAACAGTCTGAATAATCTGACTGCCTGATATTGATAAAATGCTCTATGGTTACTCCATGACCATAATTGCATTGATGTCCCTGCCGCTTGCTACCCCAATGATACCAGTACTGAAACGTTCTGGGTTTATTGCAATTAGGGATATTTACATTTCTGTTGAGTGATGTCTTTTTCATACAGTACCTCAAAGGAGATACTTCTTTGACTGCGGATTTTTTTGTCTATGATATGTATCTTTGTTTTAAGTGGCTTCTTCCCTTCTTACTTTGGATAGTGATGAGCTATCCTTATCCTGGGGAGTTCTTTACGCCAGATCAAAGGGGGCATCTTTCGGCCTCCAACGGATACTATTTTACGTCTTCTCAATAGCGCTACCACTTCTTTGAGGGATAGGCTATAATAGGGCATTTTTTAGGAACTGGCATGCAGTGTCAAGAATGATAATTGAAACTCAAAAGATACAAGATTTGGAGAGAAGCTGTTCTCTTGCTTATTCTGCTAAGTAGTTTATGCAGCTGTAGTGTGATTGTTGGGACGGAAAGATGGACCCTTCACCCGTCATTGGAGGAAAGGAAAAAACAAATCCTGGCCTGGGCGAATTCTGAAAAAAACAGGGTGGATGGAGGGACACTAAAGAATAGCGAATATTGGAAACAGTTTTATCGAAATACTATCGAGCTGAGACCCGACTTGGACGATTTCCTCTATTTTGCAAACGAAATGATCAAGGTTTCGATGATCTTTGAAGAAGGTACAATAACGAAGGAACAATTTGAGGACAAATATCACCAACTCACTGCCCTTCTTGCTCAGGAAGAAGACAGACGCTCTAAGATGCTCTCCGGAGTGAACGTTTATGAAAACAATGAAGCGGTACTCTTTTTCACTTACCGTGATAGTTTGTTCTTGGGCTATGTCAACGACCTCCGAAGACAGTTAAATGCGGCTGGTCCGCAATTCTCAAGCAGCAACTGTGCCTTTTTTGGCGACAGGATTCGATGCTCCACTCAGAATCAGCCTTTTTAGGTCGAATTAAAAACGAGCCAGAAAATTACCATGTCGATCAGTCATTCACCTGTTACTTCTTCTCTCAACTTCAAAGACAATATCATTAGCGACCTCCTCTAAAATTGCATGATCGATGTCCAACCCTATTGACGACAGTCCTCCGACAGATATCCTCTTGGTAGTCACAATTTCACTCAAGACTTTCTGAGTTATTTTGTCAATCAATTTGCTTTTGACCATGCAATAGGCCCCAGTGCTTCCTGTATCATATGAGATTAAGCTGCTCTTTACAATAATTGCATTTTCCGATGTGTCCGTCACACTAAATCCTCTTTCTGATAATGATGACTGTATGTGCCTGGTTAACTCGGCAGCAACATCAATATTAAATGTCTTTCCCGTTTCATCTAAGACAGGTGCTACTTCAAATGGTTCATGCCCAGTCAGCGAGATGCCTCTATCAATGGTCTGTGCAGCACAACCAGTTATAAAAGCGAAGAATAAAGAAAAAATGAGGAATTTTTTTTTCATAAAATCACGTTCTCTATTGCCAGAGAAGAAGAGGATGCCGATATTTCATCCCTCGGCAGTCTGGCCATCTTCTTCTCATACCCCTGCTTTCTGTCCCCTTCTCACGGAGGTTTGGCTTTATCGGTATTCCCTCTTAATTACCTTATAGCACTTCCATTCCCTGTCGTCAAACTCATCTTTCATTCAGCATATTTTAGAATTTCCAAAATTTCTGATTCTTCTTTCAACGTGAAATGTGTGGTCAAGCGGAGATTGAGGAATGTCCTTGGAGGTTAACATGAAAAACAAACATCTCGGTAGCGATTCTGATGATTATCTTAGGGAGCAGGACATGCTCGCGGGGGCGCGGGCAGTCGCAGCGAAACGTGTGCTTTCTTTCCAGATTGAAAAGGAAATGATGAGAAAAGGGTTTACCAAGGTTGAGATGGCAAATCGGATGCGGACAAGTCGTACGGCCGCGAACAGGCTGCTGGATCCGGAAAATGTCTCGGTCACGTTAAATACTTTGGAGAAGGCTGCGCTTGTGCTCGGAAAGAAGTTGAGCATTAGGCTGGGATGAAAATATTTTGGCGGGAGCGTGTGGGAATCGAACCCACCCTTCCCGCTTTTGGCAGGAAACACCGGCTTTGAAGGCCGGGCGGGACACCAGAACCCGATGCACTCCCCTAAAGACGAGTACTTCGATAATACTCAATTTTTTCTGTTGATGCAACTTTTCTCATCCGGCTTCAATCCGAGATATGATCAGGGCGTAACAGTGAGGTGTTTCGCGTCCGATGCCGGGCAGACCCGGCATCTTCTTTGTTACTGCTTTTTCCCGCTTTCCCGGCTTTCGTTGAACAAAAGGATGTCTACCATCTCGATGCCTTTTGCCAACATCTCGGAAGTGGGCACATTTCTAAAGCCCTCAACCAATATGTCCTTTGACTTCTGAAACTGCCTCTGCATCTGATAGAGCTTGCCCAACCTCAGGTAGAGAAGGGCCGTCCTTGGGTGATATAAAATGCCTTTTTTATACATCTCTTCGGCCTTTTGAAGTCTTCTTCGGTCCTCATAGATGTGGCCTAACATGAGATAGGCCCCGGCATCGTCTTCGTTTAGTTCGAGGTGCTTAAGCAATTTCTTTTCCGCGGTCTTGAAATCCTCACCGATAAACGCATTCTCCCCCTCCTTAAAGAAATGGTAATCGGTCGACTGAAAGATCGCGTAACGCCCTTCGTCGAGTTCTATCGGCCGGCTCGTCTGCCCGACCTTCAGATTACGAACGGCTTCCCTTATCGGCCCGTCCAGGGAGGCAAGATTCACCTCGCCTAAATACCCCCACTCAGCCCGGTTCTTTTCATCGATGGATTTTTCCCGGACGACCGAAACGAAGGACCTCCCTTTTTTTAAGTCCGAAAGGACCTCTTCCGCAGCGGCCTCACTGCCAAGGACAATCATCCTCAAATGCATGATCCTCTCGTCGCCGGGCCTATGCAGAGGCGTACGGTCGGGCTTTGCGGCGGGTGAGGCCTTTGCCTCCGCCTGCGGCACGGGCGGGGTTGCCGCCGGCTGCGCTTCGGCCCCAGGCTCGGGGGCCCCGGCAAGACGCGCCTCGGCCTCTTTCATTCCCGTCCTGAAACCTTCCGCCTTCGGGATATACTTCAGGCCCTGGGCGTAAATGTCCCTGGCCTTTTGGTATTGGGCATTTTGCATATAGAGTTTCCCAAGACGCACATAGGCGATCCAGCTCTTAGGGTCGTAGGAAATGACATCTTTATATTCGGCCTCGGCCTTATCGAAATCCTTGTTCTGCTCATAGATCTCCCCCAGCATGATCCTCGCCTTTGCCGCATCGGGGTTCTGTCGTATATGCTCCCGGAGGTCTGCCCGGGCAGAGTCAAAGTCCCCCGCCCTAAAGGCGGCCGCGCCTTTTCTGTAATGGGAGAAGTCCATCACCTGGACGATCGCATACTTGTTCTTCCCAAGTCTTATCGCACCGCTTATGTCGCCTTCGTTCATCGTGGCCACCGCCTTCCTTAAAGGCGGCTCGAGGCGCGAGATATCGACTGTCCCTAAGTCCCCGCTCTTTCCGCTGCGTTTGTCGCGGGACCTCTCAGAGGCCAGCTTCGCAAAGGAGGCGCCCTTATGGAGCTTTGAGAGAATGTCTTTGGCCTCGGAAGGGCCCCTGACGATAATGATCCTAAGCGGCAATTTCCTCGGCACGGCGGCGAAAGTCAAGGGGGAGGAAAGCGAAAAGACGGCGAGAAGGAGGAGGCATATCAGACTTCTTTTTTGAAAGAGGGGCCTGGTCACTTATTATGCCTTTACCATACTCTTATCGAACATGAAGCAATCCTCAGACCGGCTTGCCAGCCTACGTCTCGTTTCCCTCACCGAAACAATCTCGTGAACCACTTTCTTTTTTGCGTCTCGGGGGGCGCATATCCGACAGGTCCCAGGGCCGGAATATCTCTGCCTGTGATGATCGCCTCGGGGACGGTAGTTACCAGCGCCTCTGCCCTTTCCGCGCCGACAAGGTCTGCGGTGATGCGCACCGCCTCGGACAATGCCGGCCGCCTGAAGTCCGGCGAGTGTGCGTCGGATGCTATCGCGTGGACAAGGTTATGCGTGAGGAGATAATCGCTAAAATCCCTCACTTCAAGGCCGAAACCGCCTACGATGCTCATCGCAGTGATCTGGACCATTAGGCCCCGGTCTACCGCGGAAACAAGTGTATCAGGATGGTTCATAAACCAGTCGTTTCTCTCGGGATGGGCGATTATCGGCACAAAGCCTAAAGATATAAGAGAGAGCAGGAACCCTTCCCAGTTTGGGGGGACGGAAAGCGGCGGGAACTCGGCGAGGAAATATCTGCCGTTATTATTTATCGTCAGATGCCTCCCCCTTGTAAGATAAGCCGGCATCTCCGGGGAGACAGAGATCTCGGCGCCCGCCAGGATGCGCAGGTCGAGCCCCTCGCCCCTTGCCGCAGTCTGAAGGATATTTACCGAATCGAGGACCATCCGGTCCGTGAATTCGTACGTGCCGTGCTTAAAGTGCGGGGTGGCGACTATCGTCTTTATGCCGTCCGCAGCCGCAGCGCGGCACATATCGAGGGCCTCACGAAGAGACCCGGGGCCGTCATCCATGCCAGGGAGGATATGGCAGTGGATATCTATCATCCCTTTGTTTTTAGACACATTCACACCGATTTACAGGCCCTTGTCTTTTCCTCGGTTGCCTTTTCAGGATTCAGGGAAATTCAGCAGGAACTGGGCAAGCCCAAACCTGTTTTCAACCCCGAGTTTCATGTAGATGTTGCTTAGATGGTCTTTCACGGTCTGCTCTGTTATATCGAGGTCCTCTGCAATGTCGGTATTTTTAAAACCGTTAAGCACGCGTCTGAGGACGTCCGTCTCCCTGCGTGTCAGTTTGAAATGGCGCCTCACCTTAAGCAAATCGATCTTATTCGAAATAGACTCCTCGGTGATAAAAACGCTCACCAGAGTCTCGGGACACTCACAGACGTCGAACTTGAAAGTCCACTTGCTCGGGGAGCCTTCGATCTTTTTATAGAAATAGATCTCGCCCGGGAACAGCTCACCAAGCCGGGAAGTCTTGATTGCATCGAAGATCCTTCTGCCGAGGTCGGTAATTTCATCGGGGAGAGGATAGCGCTTCATAAAGAGGACCGCCCATTTATTGGACAAGATGACCTGCAGACGTTTGTCAAGGACGATCACCCCGGCGGGCATTTTATCAAAAATGCACTTTATCAGATCATTCATATCCATCCCATTCCCCGACATCGGCGGCCCTGCATTGCCTCACCCCTTGCGGGAGGCACTACATCGGCCCCGGCTCACTTTTTTTCTAGCACTATCCTGTGCCTGAGAAGCGAGATCTCCTTTATCTGCCCTTCAAAGACCTTCTGTTCGCCAAACAGGTTCTTAAGAAAGATCTTCCCCTCCTCCGGCCTCATCACGTCCACGTTTTCCAGATAGAGTTCCTCGTTGCCGTCCCTGCTAATATACGCGTTTGCCTCACACATGTTCTGTCTCCTTTATGCTTGCGATCATATGTTCTATCAAATGGGGGAGCGGCTCTTTGTCCACCCCCGCAATCTCGATCTCCTCCTGGTTTAAAGGAAGGAGGATCGTTCTGGCCTTGGACGACACGACGGCCGAGGCCATCTTCGCGGTCACCTCCCCGAGCATCGCATCGGGCAGGGCCACGCTGAGGGGGCCGACGATCACGTCGACACGTTCGGAATTCCAGACGATCGCATTTTCCCCCGTGGCGCCCTTGTTCGCCCTGGATTTCATCATCGACGTAGTCGCTGCCGCGTTGGTGCCGAGGGCGATTATCTCGACCGTGTCCTTGAATTCCTCCCTGAGCCTCTTGACGATAAGATTGCCTATGCCGCCTCCCTGGCCGTCTATCACCGCGATCCTAAGCATAGTTGAAGTATATGAAATCGGCGGTCGGGTGTCAAACGAACGATCTGCGACTTTGCATGAGGAAGGCATCAGAATTGGAAGGGCGTGATTAATCGCGCCCCCACGCCTGCGGTCTCAATGGATAAACCGGTTGCGAAGATTGACTCTTAGTGCGGAAATGCCAATAATATGAGAAACTATCATACGTCAAAGAGGGAGAAAGAGGGGATGAAACAGAAAGAAACAGCTGTCATACTCGCACGAAGCAGCGGTACCCTCGATTTTTTGAAGACCTTTTTCGGTAACTACAAGACCTATAAGCCGCGTTATTTCGAAAAACCCGACGCCTTCCTCGATTACGTACGAAAGAGCCCTCCGTCTGTCGTTATCGTTGAAGGTTCCCTTCTCGGCGCGGTTGCGGCCGCGACGGCGGGGCTCCCCTCGATATCGATCATTGCGGGCAACGCCAAGAAGGGCATAGAGAACGCCATAGCCCACAACGTCAGGGCTTATCTTTACAGACCTTATATTGAAAAGGACCTTCAAAGCAAACTTGAATCGGTCATCCTCGAAAGGGAAATGATCGAAAACCTGGGCAGGGAGGTAAAGGAACTCGAGGCGGTCCAGACCCTGACCCAACTCCTCTCTTCAACCCTTGATCCGAAGGAACTCCTGTTTAAGATCGTCTCAAAAATCGCGGAAATTATGCCGGTGACCCGCTGCTCCGTAATAAGGGTCGACTGGACCCACACCTCCGCGTTCGTCGTCGCAAGCTTCGAGGACCCCCGCGTATCAGGGATAAAGCTGAATCTCAGGAAATACCCGGAGATCGTCGAGGCCCTCACCTCAAGGAGGCCCGTAGAGATAAAAAACATAGAGACGGACCCGCTTATGAAAAGCGTAAAACATATCATCTCGCCGCTTGGCATACGCTCGATCCTCGTCATCCCGATACTGTTCAGGGACAACGTGATAGGGACGCTATTCCTCCGGACATCGAGGGCCGAACATGCCTTCAATGAAAGCGAGATCAGGCTCCTCAACACAGTAGCAAACGCATCGGCAAACGCCCTTAACAACGCCTTTCTCTTTGAGCAGGTCGAGGACGAAAAGTCACGGCTCGAAAAATTGTCCCTGACGGATTTCCTCACGGGGATATATAACATCAGATATTTCTACCACCGGATCATCGAGGAATTCAGCCGTTCTCAGAGATATGCCGTTCCCATAAGCTGCCTCATGCTCGACATCGACCACTTCAAAAAGATCAACGACAGGTTCGGACATAAAGCAGGCGACCAGGTCCTCAAGGAATTCGCACAGCTCCTGAAGAAGCAATCCCGAAAGAGCGACGTGCTTGCCCGCTACGGCGGGGAAGAGTTCATTATCCTCCTGCCGCAGACCTCTCACGATGGCGCGATGTCCGAGGCCGAGAGGATAAGGAAAATAGTCGAAACCCATGCCTTCAGGTACCTCAAAAAAAAGGAAGGGCTCACCATAAGTTTAGGGGTCGCGGCATCTCCCCACGACCGGATCAGGACCCACGACGATCTCATCTCATTCGCCGACCAGGCCCTCTTTGTCGCCAAAAACAGCGGCAGAAACAGAGTAGCGACTTTCAGAAAGTAGCCGGGCATGCAGGGTACAATTTACGATAGGCCGGGCATGCAGGGCCACTAGCCGGGTATGCACGGGGAGATCCTGTGAAAATCATCACGTCCCACATAAACGCAGACTTCGATGCCCTGGCCTCGATGATGGCCGCCAAGAAGCTATACCCCGACGCGGAAATGGTCTTCCCTGGCTCCCAGGAACGAAAGGTGAGGGACTTCCTCGAAGTATTCCACCCTGCAGACATCAGGCGCCTCAGGGACGTGGACCTTACAAAGGTCACCCACCTTATCATCGTCGATGCAAAACGTGCCGACAGGCTCGGGCCCCTTGCGGCGCTGCTTTCCCGAAAGGAGATGAAAGTCCATATCTACGACCACCACCCTTTCGGGGAAAACGACATACGTGGCGACCAGGAGAAGGTCGAAGAGGTCGGCGCCACCGCGACGATATTTGTGGAACTGCTCAAGGAAGGGAAGATCCATCCTACGGCCATGGAGGCCACCGTCTTGGCCTTGGGCATATACGAGGAAACAGGTTCCCTTCTTTTTCCGACAACGACCCCAAGAGACATGCTTGCATCGGCGTATCTTTTGACAAGGGGCGCAAACCTGAACATCGTATCAAGCTATATCAAGATGGACCTCAACAGACAGGAACTGGACCTCCTCAACGAACTCGTCACGTCGTCGACTGAGATCGTCCTAAGAGGGCTGAGGGTCCTGGTTGCCAAGGCATCGAGGGAGTCCTACGTCGGCGACGCCGCCCATCTGGCCCACAGGGTAATGGAGATGGAAGATATCGACGCCGTGGTCGTCATCCTTGAGATGGAAGGCAAGATACTGCTGGTGGCCCGATCAAGGGCGCCGGAGCTTGATGTGGCAGAGCTGATGAAGGAATTCGGCGGGGGCGGACACCCGACCGCAGCGTCTGCAACGATAAAGGAGGCCTCCTTAGAGATAGCGGCCGAGAAGGTCGGAGCGCTCCTCGACAGACACATCAAGCCCGGCAAAGTCGCCTCCGACGTCATGACAAGCCCCGTCATCACCACGCAATGGGACAGCACCATCAGAGAGGCGGCCGACACGATGACCAGATACGGGGTCAATGTGCTGCCTATACTCAGAGACGGCGGATACGCGGGGTTGATCTCCCGGGAGATCGTCGAGAAGGCCCTCTTCCACGGTTTTAAGAAGAACAAATGTATAGAGTTTTCCACCTCCGATTCGATAACCGTCGGCAGAGAGACACCTATCAGGGACATCGAGACGATCATGATAGAGCAGAACCAGAGGTTTATGCCTGTGATAGAGGCGGAAAACATCATCGGCGCCATAACCAGAACAGACCTCCTGAGGGTGATCTACGAGGACTTCCTGAGAAAGAAGCATCTTGACAAGGAAGGCACTCACGAGAGGTCCCAGACAGGCAGGAACCTTTCAACATGGCTCAGGGAGCGCTTCCCCGATGAAGTGCACCGGATCCTCGTGCTTGCCGGAAAGGTGGCCGAGGAGATGGGGGCCAACGCCTATCTTGTTGGCGGGTCGGTAAGGGACCTTCTCCTGGGGCAGGCGAACCTCGACATAGACCTCGTAATCGAAGGAGACGGCATCCGTTTCGCAAAGGAGCTTGCAGAGCGGTTACAGGCGAAGGCCAGGGTCCACCACCGGTTCGGCACCGCCAACATCATCCTTGACGATCTCAAGCTTGACGTCGCCACCGCCAGGACAGAGTATTACGAATCGCCTGCAGCGCTTCCCAAGGTCGAGATGTCTTCGATCAAGAAAGACCTTTACCGGAGGGACTTCACGATCAACACCCTCGCGATAAAACTCAACGCCAGGGACTTCGGCCTGCTGATAGATTTCTTCGGGGGGCAGCGAGACCTCAGGGAAAAGACGATAAGGGTCCTCCATAACCTCAGTTACGTCGAGGACCCGACAAGGGCCTTCCGCGCAGTGCGTTTTTCAGAGAGGTTCGGGTTTAAACTCAGCAGGCATTCCGAAAACCTGATCAAGTCCGCAATCCAGATGAACCTGTTTGAGCGGCTCTCGGGGTCGAGACTCTTCGACGAACTCGTCATCGCCTTCAGCGAGACGAACCCTGTAAAAACCCTCAAGAGGCTTTCCGACTACGGTCTCCTGAAGGTCATACAGAAGGACCTGGTCTTCGACGAGAAACTCGAGTCGGCCCTCTCTTCGATGTATGAGACCCTCGCATGGTATGCCCTCCTGTTCCTGGACGAAAAAGTGGACAAAGGGGTCCTCTACCTCATCACCCTCCTTTCGAACCTCGACGACGCTCAAAGGACAGAGGCCCTCCGGAGGCTGGCCCCGCCCCCTCAAATGCAGGAGACCATCCAAAAGAGCATTGCGGGATCCGCGGAGATACGCGGGAAGCTTCCGCTGAACGATCCTGTTCGTCTCTACCATCTCATGTTGCCCAGGGAGATCGAGACAATACTCTTTTCTATGGCCATGACGAAAGATACGCGTAAGAAAAAGGAGATATCCCAGTTCCTCGTCGAACTGAGAAAGACGAAGCCGTTTCTGAAGGGCCGGGACCTGAAGAAACTCGGGATCCCTCAGGGACCGCTTTATTCAAGGATACTCACGGAACTTTTGGACGAAAGACTGAGGGGGAACCTCAAGACCGAAGAGGACGAAAAGAGGTACGTATATAACCGTTACGTGAAGGGCCCCAATCCTTCATCAAGAAACTGATATGCGAGGGAACCGCATCCTCTCTCATTGTCGCTCATCGGCATCACGAAAGCTTTCGGTACCCGCTGAAGCCGCTCGAATGCGTCCCCGCGCAAAGTTGATGGGGGATGTTTGCCTGCATGCTGCCTTTGTGATCCTCCTTCTTCTTTTGCCTTCGGTTTCCTCCGCCACCCCCGAATATGCCCGCCAGACAGGCCGTCCATGCAGCGGCTGCCACGTAGATACAATCGGGGGCGGTCCCCTGACCGAGGAAGGGAAAAAATTTCGCGACGAACTTAAGATCGAAGGCCTCTACAGACCGCTGACGGGAATCCAGAAGGGAATTCGTCTGATAGTGGGGTATGTGCATCTCATGACGGCGATCATGTGGTTTGGGACGATCCTCTATGTCCACTTACTCTTAAAACCTGCGTATGCCGCCAAAGGGCTCCCAAAGGGAGAGCTCCGTCTTGGCTGGATCTCGATGGTATTGATCTCTGTCACGGGCGTCCTTCTCACAATAGCCAGGATGCCTTCATGGAGGGCCTTTTACACGACCAGATTCGGCATCCTCCTAAGCATAAAGATAGCGCTCTTTCTGATCATGCTTTTAAGCGCAGTCATCGTGACGGTATTTATCGGTCCGAGGCTGAGGCGGCAGAGGAACGCCGCAAAAAAGGCCGACGGGAAATATTCTCCCGATGAGCTGGCCCAATTCGACGGGCGGGAAGGGAGGCCGGCATATATCGCTTACCGCGGCACCGTATACGACGTTACGGGCAGCAAGCTCTGGAGAGATGGGTCGCATTTTAAAAAACATAACGCGGGGAACGACCTTACCGACCTTCTAAAAACCGCACCCCACGGCCAGGAGAAGGTGCTTGCGATGCCGGTGGCAGGGAGCCTCCAGATAGTCCCCGTAAAAAAATTGCGGCCGTTTCATGAGAGGCTTTTTTATTTCTTTGCCTACATGAACCTCGCCTTCACGTTCCTCATCGTCTTCGTGATCGCCCTGTGGAGATGGTGGTAAGGAGTAATGAAGAAGCGCCTTGAAAAAACCTGTTTGACACTGATTGGGGTCGTCGTCACTCTTATCGGTCCCCACTATGTCTCTGCACATATCATTGACGAGCGTCCCGGCCTGGGAACAGGCATGACCATAATCCTGTCAATATTCTGGATTGCGGTTGTTGTCGGCATTGTTTTTCTTGTCCGGCGGCTTATGCGGCCCAAACAAAGTGTGAGACCGGGCAAAGAGGATAATAACGCATTAAATAAAAGAAGTTCGACAAAACAAGACTAGCTCCCGCTATAATTTTTTTTACACTTGATCCAGGCATGTAGGGTGGGACTGTCTTTGAGCGGTTTCTTTTGCCGATATTCCTACAGTATGTCTTTCTTAAATGAAGAGGCAAAAGCCTCGGAGCAAAGCGAGAATGAGCGAAAAGACAGTCTCACCCTGCTAAGACATCCGTGAACAATATAGATAGGCTAAGGAAATATCACTGTCGGCGCGCCGACATCTTTGCATCGAGCACCATAGCTCCCTTTGAGTAGACTGCTACGGGATTGAGGTCCATCTCTTCGAGCAGACCGGTTGCCATCAATTCCGAAACCGTAACGATGACGGTCGACAACGCATCGATATCAGCGGGCGGTCTTCCCCTGAAGCCCTCCAGAAGCCTGTAGCCCTTTACTTCCCTGACAAGCCTCAACGCCTCCTCCCCGGACAAAGGAGCAAGCCCGAAAGAAACATCCTTAAACAGCTCAACGAATATTCCGCCGAGTCCGAACATCACTACAGGGCCGAACTGTTTATCGACGATCCCTCCTACGATGACTTCCACCCCCTCGGGCGCCATCTCCTCCACAAGCACGCCTTCTGCCTGTTCGATCCGCGCCAGTTCCTGCAGGGCCCGACGCAGTCCGGGCTCATTATTTATCGCAGCCCTCACTCCATGGACATCGCTCTTTGATGTTATTTTTGAGGAAGAGACCTTTGCGATAAGCGGATACGTCAGTGTGCCAAGAGATGATAAGTCGGGGTGAGGTCCTGCGGCGATCTCATCTGCGCCAAGGTATATCCCCCGGGGTACCTGCAGTCCAAGGTCCTTCAGAAGCCCTTTGACCTCGTGTTCGAGAAAGGCAGCGCCGCCCTTTTTTTTCCCTATGAGCTTTTCTAAAGACCTCTTACCCATGGCCTCTGCCGTAATGTCCATCGGTTCCCCTTTTCATTAATGGGACGGGGAAGAGATGACATCCTCTTCCCCTCTAAATGTATCGCCTCTGTGCAGGCCCGATTTCTCCTTTTTAGCGGACCTCTTCAGGTTTTTTCCCTTTCTCTTCCGGAACTCCCTTGCGAGGGTTATCCTCAGGTTTCGGTTTCACCTTCTCAGCCGGTTGCACCCTGGGCATAACGTTTTTAGGGGCAGGGGCCGGTGGAGGTGTTACCGCCTTCCTCTCTACCGGCTTAATCTCACGCTTCTCCACCTTAGGCGCAGGGCCCGCTTCCGGCGTTACCGCTTTCCTCTCAAACGGTTTGACCTCACGCTTCTCTACCCTAGGCGCAGGGGTCGGTGGAGGTGTTACCGCCTTCCTTTCAAACGACTTGATCTGGCCCTTATTTTCCATAGGCGCAGGGCGCGTTTCGGGCGTCGCCGCCTTCCTCTCAAACGGTTTGACCTCACGCTTCTCCACTTTCGGAGCAGGGCCCGCTTCCGGAGTTACCGCTTTTCTCTCAAACGGTTTAACCTCACGCTTCTCTACCTTAGGCGCAGGGGTCGGTGGAGGTGTTACCGCCTTCCTCTCAAACGGTTTGACCTCACGCTTCTCCACCTTAGGCGCAGGGCCCGCCTCCGGCGTTACCGCTTTTCTCTCAAACGGTCTAACCTCACGCTTCTCTACCTTAGGCGCAGGGGTCGATGGAGGTGTTACCGCCTTCCTTTCAAACGGTTTGACCTCATGCTTCTCCACCTTGGGCGCAGGGCCCGTCTCCGGCGTCACCGCTTTTCTTTCAAGCGGTTTAACCTGGGTTCCCGATCTCGGTACAAGACCGCCGGACACTCCGGCCTTCCCCCGAAATCCCGGCACGGTCTTGACCTGCGGAATCACTTTACCGGGCGTTCTCGGTGTGGTGACTTTGCTCAATGGCAGGGACTTAGGTTTAGCACCTGGGTTAAAGACAGATTTCCCGGAATCCTTAACAAACGGACGTGACTGTTTCAGTTGCTTCACCTGTACGTTTCTGACGGACTGGGGGGGAAGCTTGGCTGCCGGGATCTTTTTTGTCGATGCAAAATAACTCTCCCTAGTAGGTTTTATCGCAGGCGCGCCGACGTTGATATTTTTCTTTACAAAAATCTGCTGCTGTATGACGGTCCTGTTGAGATTGACTATCTTTGGTGAGGCGGTGGCAAAGCTATTACGGTTGACCACCGTCACCCCGTTATTGATATTCACGTTCTTATATACATTGGTGATGTTGACCTGTTTTATATTTACGTTAGTGATATTGACGCTATGCCGGCCGTAATAGCCCCGGCCGTAGTAAAGTTCTCCGGGGGCAAGAGGGACCCATGCCACATAATCCCCGGTGTTGACCCAGCCGACATACCCCGGGCCCCAGTATACATCACCCCTGACAGGCGGAACCCACAACCACCCCACACTGGCCACAAAGGCCCACCTGCCGTAGTGATAAGGAGCCCAGCCCCACGAATCGGAAGACACCCAGACATATTCACCATCTCTCCATATCCACCTGCCGTCTCTGTAAGGGGCCCAATTCACACCTACGGATATTGTCGGCGTCCAGACATGTCCGTATTCCGGGACATCGACCCACCTGCCGCCTGTGTCGAAGTCATTGGAGTAAGCGCTGAGTTCCGGGGGAAGATAACGCGAGCTCGCACCCTTGGCAGCGCGTATGAGGCCGTTTCGAGACTTATTCCACGTCTCCCACTCATCAGGGGGGCCCATCGGTGCAATCTCGCCGTTTGTGTCCTGCCCAAGCGACACCGTCTGGTCGGCATCAATCCTTGTCTTGCCGGCCTGGTTTTCAGCTTCGACATATCCTCTATATACAGAAACATCCGTATACTGGTATTGGTCGGACATATCAACCCTGAAGACCGCCTTGTCGAATGCGCGGGCCGACACATCAGGGGTGTCGACCTGAATGACTCTCCCCCTGGGAGCGCTAAAATAAATATACGCATGTCCCTGAGAGACATTAAACTGGGTAGAGTCCTTATCCAGTGAAAGTACCTGGAGGGCTGAATTTTGGTCGAGCCTTATATACGTCCCGGTATTAAGCTGCAGTTCGGCCCTGCCGCCCTCAGGGACCCAGACCTGGTCGCCTTCCATCAGCGGCCCATTTATCGATAAAGCGCCCCAGTCATCGGCATCCGGTGTCTTGATCTGGACATCGCCTTCGATATAGCTTACGCGCATATCTCCCAAGCCCTGCGCCTGGGAATACGCCGGCAATAACAGGAAAAACACAGCCGCAAATACCGCCTTTACAGTCCTCATCATATTCTCCTTTTTGCTGAAGTTTTTAACGGAGATTCAAAATGCATACCACTGCGAATATATTATAGAATCAATTTGTTGCGTTTGGAAGTCCTTCATACGTGGAACCCCGGCTCCTTTTTAAGGAAAGCTGTGTACATTTTGAGGAACGATAAATGGACAAGCCGTATGCATTTTGAGGAATAATAATGTTCGGTATGATATATTTTATGGGAAAGACGATTAAAACTTTTTCATGATGAAGATAGCATATTTCGACTGTTTTTCAGGAATAAGCGGGGATATGTGCCTCGGCGCACTTGTAGATGCGGGTGCGTCGCTTGAAGAAATAGTGAAGAGACTCAAAAGTCTCCCTCTGCGGGGCTACCGACTTACTGAAAGAAAGGTGCTTCGCGCCGGGGTTGCCGCGACAAAGGTGGACGTAGTCCTGTCTTCCAAAGCGGCGTCGGAGCATAGCGCCGGCAGAAGATGGGGTGACATCGAAAAGATCGTTCGTTCCTCTTCTTTGCCTGGCGATATAAGAGAAAAAGGACTCGATATCTTCAGACTTCTCTTTGCCGCCGAGTCAAAGGTGCACGGCATGCCTTTTAAAAAAATCCATCTCCACGAACTCGGCGCAGTCGATTGCGTAGTCGACATCTTCGGCACGCTGATCGGGCTTGACCTGCTTGGGGTGAAAGATATCTGCGCCTCACCCGTCAACCTTGGGACCGGCTTTGTAAAAACGGCGCATGGGAAGATGCCGGTGCCTGCCCCGGCCACGGCGGAGATATTAAAGGATGTGCCGGTCTATTCGTCGGGGCCCCGCTTCGAGCTCGCTACGCCGACAGGGGCGGCCATACTCAAGCGGTTGGCAAGCGCCTTCGGCGACATCCCTTTCATTGCTCCGCAAAAGATAGGCTCGGGGGCGGGAACAGGCGATTTCACGCAGGGTCCGAACATCCTGAGGATATTCATCGGAGACCTGCAGGGGAAGAAGGCCGGGGAGGCCGTCACCGTGATAGAGACAAATATCGACGACATGAACCCCCAGGCATATGAATATCTCTTTGAAAGGCTTTTTGAAGAGGGCGCACTGGATATCTTTATGACCCACACATTGATGAAAAAGATGAGACCCGGTATAAAATTAAGCGTGCTTTGTAACGAGGCTATCCGAAACGATCTGATACGGCTTATACTGCGGGAAACCACAAGCATAGGCGTCAGATATTACGAGGCCTCAAGGGTCACGATGGAGAGGTCCTGGCGGCATGTCGGTACGGCACACGGGAGGGTCAGAATAAAAACCTCTTCACTGGGGGAGATAGAGAAAAGTTATCCTGAGTACGAAGACTGTAAGACGGTAGCGAAGAAAAGTGGTGTCCCGCTGCTTAAGGTCATAGACGAAGCAAAAAGGGAGGCAGCAGGGAAGACCGGGAAGAAAAAATAAAGTCACCGCCAGTCCGTTTGAGTACGAGGGGAAGGGATTTCTTTACACTCCACTCGATGAATCCTGATGCTCTTATGCGGCCCTGAACCTTTTGAGCCTCAGGGCGTTTGTGACCACCGTGACAGAAGAAAACCCCATCGCTCCGGCGGCAATCATCGGATTTAACAGTATCCCTAAAAACGGAAAGAGCGCCCCCGCTGCAACAGGGATAAGCACCACATTATATGCAAATGCCCAGAAAAGGTTCTGCTTTATGTTCCTAAGCGTTGCCTTCGAAAGGGCTATCGCCGTAACCACCCCCTTCAGCCTGCCGCCGATCAGGGTGATATCTGCGGCCTCCATGGCAACGTCAGTCCCCGTACCTATCGCAATGCCCACATCCGCCTGCGCCAAAGCAGGGGCGTCGTTTATGCCGTCCCCTACCATGGCGACTACTTTCGACCCGGACTGCAGTTTCCTGATCTCCTCCGCCTTGCCCTCGGGAAGTACCTCCGCAAGAACCCTATCGATGCCGACCCGCCGCGCGATCGCCTCGCCTGTCCGTCTGTTATCTCCGGTCATCATTACCACCTCCACACCGATGGCATGAAGCGCCTTCACCGCCTCGGGTGAATCTTCTTTCAGAGAGTCCGCAACAGCAACGATGCCGGCTGCCTTTCGGTCCACCCCGACGTACATCGGCGTCTTGCCCTCCTCTGAAAGACCGGCCGCCTTTTGTCTGAGGCCCGTGATATCGATATTTTCCTCCACCATGAACTTATCATTTCCGAGATGGACCGTCTTACCGTCCACTTTGGCCCTGATCCCGTGACCCGGCACCGCCTGGAACTCCTCGGGTCCCCTCATCTCGATATTATCCGCCTTCGCCCTGTTAATGATCGCCTCCCCAAGCGGATGCTCAGACCCTTTTTCTGCCGATGCGGCATAAAAGAGGATCTCAGCCTTCCGGAGTCCGCCCTCGACGATATCGGTGACTTCAGGCTCGCCCTTTGTCAGAGTGCCTGTCTTGTCGAATACAACGGTAGTGATCTTATGAGCCGTCTCGAGTGCCTCGCCGCTTCTGATCAGGACCCCGTTTTCCGCGCCCTTCCCTGTCCCCACCATTATGGAAGTCGGGGTCGCAAGCCCGAGCGCACAGGGGCAGGCGATAATAAGGACCGCGATAAAATTGAGCATCGCATAGGTAAAAGAGGGCTCCGGACCGAAGAAGTACCATACGGCAAAGGTGAGCGCGGCGATGCCCATCACTGCGGGGACAAAGTACGAGGCGATCAGATCAGCAAGCCGCGCGATCGGCGGTTTCGATCCCTGGGCGGTCTGGACCATCTCGATGATATGGGCCAGCATCGTGTCACGCCCCACCTTTGTCGCCTCGAACTTGAAGGTCCCGGTCTTATTTATCGTCGCCCCGATGACACTGTCTCCCGCGCTCTTTTCGACCGGCATCGACTCCCCTGTAACCATAGACTCATCCAAGGAAGAGTATCCTTCCTCGATCACCCCGTCAACCGGTACCTTTTCGCCGGGTCTGACGACCACTATGTCTCCGATTTCGACCTCTTCGATCGGGATATCGACTTCCTTTCCTTCCCTCAGTACCCTCGCGGTTTTCGGCTGGAGGCCTATCAGCTTCTTGATCGCCTCGGAGGTCTGTCCCTTGGCCCGTGCCTCAAAGAGCCTGCCCAAAAGGATCAGGACGACTATCGTCGCTGCGGTATCGTAATAGACGCCGGCCGAATAGCCCTTTATCTGAAAGACCGAAGGGAAAAAAGTTGCGATAACGCTGTAGATATAGGCAGAGGAGGTGCCGACCGCGATAAGCGTATTCATATTCGTCGTCCTGTGGCGCGCAGCCGAAAAAGCACCCGTATAAAACTGCCACCCTATCCAAAACTGTATAGGGGTTTCGATGATGAATTGAAGAAGAAAGTTCGCCCGCTCAGATAAGGGGAGCAGCCGTGAAAGTCCGATATGGTCCCATTGCATAAGGATCAACAGGGGGACCGTAAGCAGTGCGCCGGTGATCACCTTTGTCCGTAAGGCCCGGTATGAAGCCTCCCTCTCCCTCTGCTCCGTTTCAACGACGTCCTCGCCTTTTTCCGGCTCAACGAGGTCGTACCCCGCGTCCCTGATCGCCTTTTTGAAATCCCTCACCCCGACCTGTGAGGGGAAATACTCTACCGTCGCCTTCTCAGTCGCGAAATTTACCGAGGCCGAAATCACTCCATTAAGAGAACCCAACGTCCTTTGCACCGTCTCCACACAAGACGCGCAGGACATGCCTTTGATCGGCAGGGCGATCTTTGAGACCGAGACCCCGTAACCCAGGTCCTTTACCGCCTTGACGAAGCTGTCCACCGTCACCTTTGTCGTATCATAGAGGACCGTCGCCTTTTCAGCGGCAAAATTGACCGATGCGCTTTCCACACCATCGAGTGCCGAAAGGCCCTTCTCAATATTGGCCGCACAGGACGCGCAGGACATCCCGGTGACCGGAAGGTCTATCCTGCTCATTGATTCCGGCTTTTCGCTCATTGTTCTCCTTTGACGATCCTTTCGACCATCTTTTCAATCTCTTCCCTGTTTTGTTTGAACCCCAAAAAAACCCGGTCGCCTATCACGAGCGTCGGGGTAGCCATCCTGCCGTGCCTTTCGATAAGCTCTTGCCGGGCGGATTTGTCCGTACCGACATCCTTATGGGTGAACGTAACCCCCTTGGCCGAAAGAAAATCTTTCAGTGCATGGCAATCGCTTCAGTTTGGAGCCGTATAAAGGACGATTTCCATTTTTATTCCACTTTCTCCAACCGCTATTTATGTAATCATATTAAGAGTTACGAATCTATTTAATTATATCACCGATGAGGAACGCAGTGGCGCCTCTCCCCCTCTTAAGATTTAGGGGGGGGTAAGGGGAGCTATGATTTTCTAAAAGGGGAGTAATGGATTAAGTCTACTTAATCTCCACGGAGACCATATTGCATGAGTAATGCTTTAGGTTGCCGTCATAATCGCCGACCGCCAATTCAACAAGACCTCCCCTTGCTATTGCCGAAGGAGAACTATGGTTTTTCACGCGTATGCCCCTGAGAAAACCGTCCTTATGAAACATGGAAAGCGTGCTGCCGGCCGTTTCGGCTTCGAATACCCGTATCCTTCCATCCTGTTCGCCCACAAGCAAAGAGATCCTGTCCGCCTCCCGGAAAAAAGAAGGGACCGCATATCCGCCTACCTTCACCTCATCAAAAATCCCCTTTATTTCCTCCCACTGCGGCATATCGTCAGGCCCCACCTCATAGCGGAACCCGCGCACATGCCCCTGTGCATCGCCGACGACCAGTTCCCATTTCCCGCTGCCTTCGAGGTCGAATACGACTGGAGATGCATGCATCATCTTAGGAATTCCCCTGAAGAAATGTCTCAGTTCGGTCCATACCGGTTTCCCCTCTCTTCCGGAATTCAGAAATGCCTTCACCATGCCGTCCTGCTGCCCCGTGATAAGGAGGGTCTTTCCCCGCCACTGGGTAAGGACCCCCTTTGAAAAGCCGGTAAGTTTAAGGCCGCCGAAAAAATTCTTCCTCTCTACCGGCAGGGCCGCACCTGAGGCATCCTGGATAAACAGTTTTATTTCGCCATGGATATTTCCCACGGTGATGACCCTTCCGTCGCCATTGTCCGCCACTGCTGGCGCGCACGCGGGGCCAGGGGCTATCCTGCCGGTAAAGGGCCCGGAAGAGGCCTCCCATTCCCTGTAGTTGCCTCTTTTATTTTTATAATAATAAATCTGTCCGTCCCCATCTGATACCATCAGGTCCAGCCCTCCCGCGCCGGGTACCCTCATAAGCGCGGGAGATGCGAAACCGGGAGTCGAGATATTAAGACGGGTCCTTGTCCATACGCCGTTTTTCCCATTGGCCTTCTCAAGGAGATACAGTTTCCCCAGGTCGTTGCCTGCGATAATGACCGGTCTGCCCCCTGCCCTGGCGGCTGCGGGCGCCGCATACATGCCGAGATGCGCCCCGCCGAAAAAACCATTGTCTTTGGTCAATACTATCCTCCCCTCTTTCGCATGGTTCCTGAAGAGAAAGAGTCTGCCTTCGGAATTACCCACGACAAGGTCCGGCCTTCCGTTATTGTCCGTCTGAAGAAGGGTCGGGGCGGCATCGTTGCCGACCCTTATCTCCGGCGCTTCGGCCCTTATCCATTGGGGCTCGGCAGCGGTCCCGATATTTCTGAAAAAAAGGACCCGGCCTGAGTCCGAAGAGAAACCGCCGGTCCCGACTATGACCTCAGGCTTGCCGTCATCATCGATGTCGCCCACGGCAGGAGACGCAAAGGCGCCCACAGATATCCCCTTGAAATAACCTTCCACGACCCGCCAGTCAGGGTCCGCCCTCGTGCCGTAATTCTTATAAAGCCGGAGGGTCCCGCCCTTGCCGCCGACTATCATCTCCTCCACCCCGTCGCCGTCGATATCGTAAAAAGTCGCCCGGAGGAAAGGCGATACATCAATGCCGCATCGGTTGAAGACTTTTTTCGTATCCTCCAGACATTGCAAGGTGGCCTTCACCTTGGGAGGAGGGGCCGCAGGCTCCGGTGCCGCCACCTGAGGCGGGCGCTCCGGTGAGGGAGGCGGCGATTGCCGGGCAACCTCTTTCTGAGCCGCACACGAAGAAAGGACGATAAGGACGGCTGAAACGACGGTGAGTTTCACCAAAAAAGATGGAAAGAATCGTTTTGTCATTTTTTTTATTTCCGATACGGAAAGACCGAAAGCCCCCGGCTCTTGATTACCGCCGGGGGCTTTCGCCTATCTCACCGTCAATTGTAATACTATTTATCGATAAATTTCAAAATATACGCGTCTGTTTATCTTTGCCACTTTCGATCAGCAACATCGTCTTTCGACCTTATTTCCATTTTACTTAATGATAACTTCAAAATGGACCCTCCTGTCTGATTTCATACACTCGGAGTTCTTATTTTTAGGTGTAGGCTCCTCGACGCAAAGAGGTCTTGTCTTGCCATAGGCTATCGTCGTAAGCCTATCCGCCTGGATCCCGGCCTTTACGAGGTATTCCTTCACCGCCTCGGCCCTTCTTTCGCTCAGGGCCATGTTATATTTTTCCGATCCGTGCGGGCAGGCATGCCCTTCGATCTGGACACGAATGCCGGGATTATCTTTGATCATGCGTACATTGCTGTCAAGAATTTCTTTCGCCGAATCGGTGAGTGTGGCCTTGTCGAAATCAAAATGGATGTCCTCAAGTATTATCTTCACCTCTTTTTTAGCCTCCGGTACAGGCGCGGGTGGAGGCGGAGTAGGCTTTACCTCGGGAGCAGGTGGAGGCGGAGTAGGCTTTACCTCAGGCGCGGGAGTGGGCTCAGGAGGTGGGGGAACCGCCTTTGGTGTCTTTCCCCCGAAGGTGAAAGTAATACCTGCCGTTGCCAAAACACTGCTGAATTGCGTCATGACTTCTCTGACGTCAAACCTTGCGGCCATCCTGTCGGAAAAGAAATACTTGACGCCGAGACCCACATCTCCCATAAATTTATTATTTACGCCGTCTTTGATGAAGGCGTCTCCAATGCCCGCGGTGATAAAGGGATTGAACGCGCCGTCAGGTATAAAGTGATACATGGCGTTTGCATGGAAGAGCTCCGCTTTGGAGTTAAGATGGTCATAGACACCTTCCATGCCCCAGTTCTTCGTGAAATTGTACCCCAGGCGGAGTCCGGCCGCTCCCTTATCAGCATGGTCCCCTGACGGGAAATAATATCCTAGGTAAGGGTTAACCTCGAAACTCCCCTCTCTTATTTCCGCATAAAGCATCGCAGGCAAAACAAACACCGAGATGAAAAAACAGATAAAAAATGCGATTTTTTTCATACTCCCTCCTTCAAATAGTAGATCTAAAAAAATCATATATCCAAAAAGGGAGCATGTCAACTATCCGCCAACGGGTGAATTTTTCAACAAAAGCCCGGAAGGAATTACCCCGCGCCCACCTGAACCCTCTTCCATAATCACCCCCTACCCGGGTAGGATTGAATATCCGCCTCATAAACCGCAAACTATACATAATAATATGGCTCGATTATAATAATCTCAATAATTTTCCGATAAATAAGGGAACGAATATGAAAAAGATTGCGTGGTTGCCTCTGCATTTCCGATCTTGCCGCTTGAGGGCTATCTCCCTTCTGGTGCTTGGTATCTTGTTAGGTATATCTGGTTTACTGACCGCGCGGGCATATGCTGAAGGGAGTCGTACTCTCTACCCGGCGAGCTATCCTGCCGGGGGTTTCAGGGCGAATCTCGACCTTGAGCCGGGTACGATCCTCGCGCCTAATCGCTATGTAGGGAAGGTGAGGCGTAGCGGCTTTCTGTATGTGTATGCCCAGCAAGGGGAATATATTGTGCTCGGCTCAAGAAACCGGTCCAGTGGCGGTGACATAAACGTTTATAACCCTCAGGACTTCGGCGTCTCCGGCGATGAAATTTACAACGCAGCGAATCAGGGGACACCCGATTTCACCTGCTCGGCGGGCTCTACACAACCCGGACCGCACTACTTCGGTGGAACCACAGGCTTAATTGCCACCCGCGCCCAGGAACTGGCCGGACCAAGAAGCGCTGATAATTCTACTGATGCGTCGGGCGGAGGCGGATTTCAGCCTTGTGCCTACCGGGCGCCCGTTACCGGCGTTTATGGCGTGCTATTTGAAGCAGTGCCCGGCACTTGCAATGCCCCTGACGGCGTCATCGGCACTCCCTCTATCGACTATTGCGGCGTATCGGCGTGGGACGTCACTGTCCGTGCAACCGCAGCGTCCATCGCCGATATTAACGGGCGACTCTTTACCTATGCCTTCATCGGTTTTACCGGCGCCAACTCACGGCCTGTCTATTACTCCGTCTACTATGTTACTTTGGACGGCTATCGTTACCAGCAGGACCTCAATGGGCTGGACGGCAATGGCTATGCCACATATGCAAATTCACTGGGATTTATGGACTTTGGCCAGCCGCTATATAAAGACCTGCGCGGTAATGAGCCACTGGTAACTACCCTGCCTATGGGGGCGACAACGCAAAGGGCAGAATATCCGCTATTTTTCAGCGACGTAAGTTACTCAGGCGCTTACGCTGCTGAGGTCAACCGGGTTCTCTCAGCTCTCAACATTCCGCTCACGCCGCCTTCGCCGACAGTCAGCAACATTAATTTTGTCGGCAATGTCTCCGGGTCAACCTCGTACTTAGGGACCGGAGGAACGTTTACATTCGATACCTCTAACACCATCACCTACCAGATTGTGATCAGTCTCGATGGGATTGATTTTGACCCTGCGAATGTGAACAACCGTACATTGACAGGACTTGCCGCAAGCGGCAGTCACACCGTCGCCTGGGACGGCAGGAACAATGCCAATGTCGACTTTCCGGCCGGGGGACCGTATCCCTTCCGGGTTTCCGGCCGTAACGGCGAGGTCCATTTCCCGATCATCGATGCCGAGAATAATTATTACGGCGGTCCGCATATCACCCGTTTAAACGGCTCCGGTGCTCCTGATAGCACGGTCTTTTATGACGACCGCGGGTATGTTCTGGACAGTGGAATCGCCGTCGGTACTCTCAATGGAATCCTTTGCCCTAACGCAACCCCGGCCCAGCCGAACCCTGCCTACAACCTTAGCGGCATTGATTCTTCGACCGCCTACCGCACCTGGGGTGTAAATGCCGGCACCGTTGCCTCAAACCTTGATTGTGTTGTTACAGATAATGCATGGGGGGATACGAAAGCCGTCAATCTCTGGACATATTATTCCTTTACCCCCTCAGTTCAAACCCTGTCAGTCATAGCAGTAAATGTTGATGCGGCAACCACGGTGACCGGCGCAGCCACTGCGACTGCAGGAAGCACTGTGCAGGGGACCTTCGCTTTTGCCAACAACGGTACCGGGACAGCCCACGGCATAACCTATGCGATGTCACTGTCTCCGGGGCTTGGCACCGTAACTTTCGGCAATCTTCCTACGGGTACCACAGCAAGCTACAACAATATTACAGGGGTTGTAACCTTTGGCGGCACCGCGTTGCCTACAACACTTACGGCAGGACAGATGGTGCTTGGCGCTACGACGACTGCGCCAATGACTTACAGTTATACGGCCCCTGCGAGCGGGTCAGTTACGGTCAATACTCATATTGGCACTACGGACACGGACGGCGTTCCTGCAAATAATAATGATTCTATAACCACCTTCATCGGCACAACCGATGTCATGACTACAATAAGCGTTCTATCAATAGCGGCGCCATGGTCTACGGTTACCGGCAATATCTTGTTTACGAACAATGGAGCAACTACAGCAACTGCGGTGACCTATTCGGCGACCATAGGCAGCAGCAGTTATTATCCTCTGTGGATTACCTTTACCCAGCTTCCCACAGGAGTGACACCAAGTTACGATAATACAACCGGGGTGATAACCTTTACCGGACTTCCGACTACCATTGCAAGCTCTGAAGCCTTTAACATCGGGTTCAGTTACACCGCGCCTGGCTCAGGAATTGTACCGGCAAGTTCTGCCATCACCACTACCTCGACAGACGCCAATCCTGCCAATAATACATCGAGCGCATCTACATTTGTGGGCCCAGACCTGACGGTAGCGAAGAGCCACACCGGCAACTTCTTCCAGGGACAGAGCGGCGCACAGTATACGATCATGGTCAGCAATGAAGGCACCTTGCCCACTGCCGGGACGATAACGGTAACCGATACGCTGCCAACGGGTTTGACCTATGTGTCCGGCATCGGGACAGGCTGGGCCTGCGGGGCTGTCGGGCAAGCGGTGACCTGCACATCGAGCACATCCATAGCGGCAGGAAGCGACGGCAACCCCATTACGCTAACTGTCAACGTGGCAGCGGGCGCAGGCAGTCCGCTGGTCAACAATGTCAGTGTCAGCGGTGGCGGAGAAAACAACACAAACAACGATACGGCAGCAGATTCGACGATAGTAACGACGGCGCCTGACCTGACGGTTACGAAGAGCCATACAGGCAACTTCTACAGAGGGCAGCTCGGCGCGCAGTATACGATCACTGTTAACAACATAGGCGGGTCACCGACAACCGGGACGATAACGGTAACCGATACCTTGCCGACCGGCTTTACCTATGCGTCCGGCACCGGGACGGGGTGGAGCTGCGGCGCTGTCGGGCAGGTGGTGACCTGCACATCGAGTGCCGTCATAACACCAGGTGGTGGCGCAGGCAATCCCATAACGCTGACTGTCAACGTGGCAGCCGGCGCAGTGACTCCACTGGTCAATAACGTCAGCGTAAGCGGCGGAGGCGAAACCAACGTGGGCAACGATACGGCAACAGATTCAACGACTGTATCTGTCACAGCGTCTGACCTGACGGTAACGAAGACCCATGCCGGCAACTTCACCCAGGGGCAGAATGGCGCGACGTATACGATCACGCCGAGAAACATAGGTACGGCAAGTGCGACCGCGAACATAACGATAACCGACACCCTGCCCGCGGGTTTGACCTATGTGTCCGGCACCGGGACTGGCTGGGCCTGCGGTGTTGCCGGCCAAGTGGTAACCTGTACAACTGGCAGCAACATCAATGCGGGCGCTACCGGCAACCCCATCACGCTGACCGTCAACGTTTCTCCCAATGCGGCTTCTTCGCTCGTTAACATCGCCACTATCAGCGGCGGTAATCAAACCTACACAAGCAACGACAGGGCCTTCGACCCAACGACGGTAACCCAGTCGCCTGATCTGACGGTTACGAAGAGCCATACCGGCAACTTCTACCGAAGCCAGACCGGCGCACAGTATAGGATCATTGTTAACAACATAGGCGGATCACCGACAACAGGGACGGTAACGGTAACCGATACCCTGCCGAGTGCTCAGTACACAGCAACAGCCATAAGCGGACCGGGATGGACGTGCGTTCTTGGCACGCGAACCTGCACGCGTAGTGACGCGCTTGCAGCAGGGGCGAGCTACCCTGCGATTACGCTGACCGTTAGTCTGTCAGCAACCGCAGCTACCGGCAACAACACTGTCGTCGTCAGTGGCGGAGGCGAAACCAACGCGACCAACGATACGGCAACAGATCCAACGACAGTGTTGGCAACAGCGCCGGACCTGACGGTAACGAAGACCCATGCCGGCAACTTCACCCAGGGGCAAAACGGTGCACAATACACGATTACGCCCCGGAATATAGGCACGGCTGCTACAGCCGGGACCATAACGGTGACAGACACCTTGCCGGCAGGTTTGACATATGTGTCCGGCACTGGGACGGGCTGGGCCTGCGGTGCTGCCGGGCAAGTGGTGACCTGCACCTCAAATACTGTAATAAATGCAGGCAACAACGGCAATCCCATAACGTTGACCGTAAACGTGGCGCTAAATGCAGGGAGTCCTCTGGTCAACAGTGTCGCTGTAAGCGGCGGCGGTGACGCCACGGGCGGTTATACAGCAACGGATTCTGCGACGGTAACCCAGTCGCCTGATCTGACGGTATCGAAAACTCACACCGGCGCCTTCCACCTGGGGCAAAACGGCGCACCGTATACGATCACGGTCAGCAACATAGGCGGGGGAGCGACAACCGGGACAGTAACAGTAACCGATACCCTTCCTTTAGGTCTCACCGCGACGGCTATCTCCGGTACAGGGTGGAGCTGTGTCCTGGGGACACTCACCTGCACTAGGATTGACGCGCTTGCCGCAGGAGGCAGCTACCCGGCCATCATGTTGACGGTCAATGTATCGCCGAGTGCTCCCTACACCTTGACCAACACTGCAATAGTAAGCCTCACCGGTCAGAGTGAAGCAAACACAAACAACAATATCGCGCAGGATACGACTACGATCACGCCTACTCTTGCCATTCTTTCTGATTTCAGTGCCCATGAGCTTAACGGCCAGGTGGTAGTGGAGTGGGAGACGACGCTGGAGAATAATACGCTGGGCTTTTACCTGCAGAGACTTGACCCTGCCACAGGTAAATACCAGAGTGTGACAGAGGGCCTGCTGCCGGGGATGCTCACGTCGCCTAATGGCGGAACATATACGCTTATCGACAGGGATGCTTCACCTGGCGGATCCTATAAGTACAAGCTTGTCGAGGTTGAAAAGAGCGGCAATCGAATCATATACGGCCCCTTCTCCATCGTGGTCGGAGGCGGAAATGCCATCGGCTCTCAGGCACTCAAGAGCAGTGCGGCAACGTCAGCAGGCGTAAACGCCTCCTCTTCTTCCGACTACACCAGAGAACCCCGTGGACTGTCGGTCTCAGAGAAGGCCCGCTTACAGTCACGGGACTCTTTCGAAAGATCGGTAAAGGACCCCAATACGAAACAGACCGGAATCCGCATAAAGATCCCTATTACGGACAACGGGCTCTATTACGTAGATGCAAACGATATCTCATCCATGCTGGGTATCAGCTACGCAAAAGCCTCTGATATGATCAAAAACAACCAGTTGTCCATGAGCAGCCAGGGCAAGCAGGTTGCCTATCTGCCTGCACAGAACAACACCGGCATCTTCTTCTACGGCGTTGGGACGGACAATGTGTATACCCGTGATAACATATACTGGATAGATAGCGGCAAGGGAACGCCCATGACCAACGAGACCGGTCCGAAGCCTGTCGCTGTAACGGGGGATGAGACCTTCACGGACACCTTGCACCTCGAACAGGACTTAATCCCGAACCTCGGCCAGTTCACCGACCCTGAAGCGGACCTGTGGGCCTGGACGGGCATCTACCTCAGCCCTGCTTACTCAGACCTTCCAAAAGAACTTTCGTTCCAGGTAACCGGGAAAGCGGACACGCAGGACATGGCCACCCTGCAGCTGCATCTCCTTGGCGGATCGGATACCGGAATGACTCCCGACCATCATGTGGTGGTGAAGCTAAACGATCATCAGATAGGTGAAGGGCTCTGGAGCGGCCTGGACGCCTATACCCTGACCGCTTCTTTCTCTCAGTCTTTGATTGTCGAGGGGAATAATACGCTTGAGGTGGCTGGTCTGCTCGATGCAGGGGTCCCCTGGAGTTATGATCTCATAGACTCCTTCGACCTCCAATACAAAAGATTATATAACACAGACGGCGATGAGCTGGTCTTCAGGGGAGACGGCAACAAAAGCGTAAGTGTCGGAGGGTTCACCTCGGATACTCCGGACATACTTGTCTTGGACATTACGAACCAACAACTGCCGAAACTGAACACCTCTGCCGTTGTTACCGGCACTACCGGCGACTGGCAGGTCAGCCTGACCCCTGTTTCACCGGGAGCGCTTTATATGTCGGTAGCGGCAGATGCTGTCACTAAGGTCGTTAACGCCGAGGCGGTCAACCCATCGAATCTGCAGGCCAGGAGTAACGCGGCCGACTACATCGTGATAGCCCCGTCGGAACTGGCCTCAGCCGCCAAACCCCTTGCGGATTACAGGACATCACAGGGGCTCAAGACAATGGTCATAAACGTCGATGATATTATGAACGAATTCAACTTCGGTCTTTCAAGCCCGGACGCCATCAGAAAGTTCCTTTCGTATGCGTATTCCAACTGGAAGAAAGCGCCGCAATACGTGGTCCTGGCCGGAGAGGGCACATGGGACTACAGGGACAACCTGGGGTTCGGCTGGAACCTGATCCCTCCGGCTTTGGTCCCGTCGTTATACGGTCTGGCCACATCCGACAATTCTCTGGCCGATATAAATGGGAACCATCTGCCCGAGATGGCGATAGGGAGACTGCCGGCGCTGACGCCCAAGGAGTTGCAGAATGCCATAACCAACATAAAGAACTTTGAGAAGACCAAGGGCAACCGGATAATCCTGCTTGCCGACAACCCCGACGAGGCAGGGGATTTTACAGCCGAAAGCGAAGGGCTGGCGGCCCTCTTCCCTTACAACTATATAAGGGAAAAGGTATACCTTTCGGAGGTCTCTGCCAACACCGCAAGAACCATGCTTTTCAATGACCTCGGCATCGGGGCGGCATTTTTCAACTACATAGGCCATGCCTCGCCGTACCAGCTTTCAGGACAGGGGGTGCTGACTACTGACGATATGCCCCTTCTGCCAAATGCAGCAGGACTTCCCATCGTGACTGCCATGACATGTTCGGCGGGTGAATTTGCAATCCCCGGGTATTCCACGTTAGGCAGTCTGCTTGTCTTGAAAGACAACGGCGGTGCGGCTGCAGTATGGTCTTCCACTGGACTCTCAGACGACTCAGAGGCTAAAATACTGAACAGGGAGTTCTATAAGGCCGTTTTCACAGACAAGAAAAAGACCCTCGGCGACGCGGTGAAACAGGCACTCGCAAAATACAAGCTGACCGGCTCCCTGCCCTTTATGACCGACATATACGGCATCCTGGGCGATCCGGCGCTTAAGATAAGATAAAGACCATTAAAAAAAAGAAATGAAATATGAATAACCCAGTATAAATGTAAACACGAGGCATTATCGCGCATCGGCAGTGCTCGATTGACGGGAGGAATAGGTATGCTTTCAAAGAGATCAAAGGACCCGATAATTAGTCTTCCTGGATTATTATTAAGTCTCATAATCCTGTTAACATGCGCGACTTACAGCTACGGCTCTGCCCCTGCAGGTTATTCCGAGTACTACATCCCCGGTGATGAAAACATCATGGGACAGGTATGGGCCGACATCGGTGCTGCCGGTCCCGTTGCCCTAAACGCTCCCAGGCATACAATCATCAGCGTTGTTGCCTGGTCCCCAGATACTACGATCTACTACGACCATTGGGAGAACGGATATAATTTCGACCCGAACAACCCCGACGCAACTGCCGATGAGAAGTATGTCCTGGCCAACGCCGGAGACAGCAAGATATTTGAAAGCTCCAACATTCCGGTAAACCCGAGGGGGACCGCCACTTTTTATGACGGCCGCGACCGCATCTATGTGGCCGGCGGAGTGGTAACTGTCACGCGCTCGAGCTGGGATGAGACCGACGGAACTGTTTTTTCTCTGGCCTGGGAGGTCTATCCGGTCAAGCCGCAGATGGTCAGGTATATCATGCCCTTCGGCGACGATCTTTATGGTGCTCCCCGGAACTATCTCGATTTCAGAAGGGTGTTCGCACTGATTCAGGCAACAAAAGATAACACCGTTGTCACCTTTGATTTCAATAAGGACGGGGTATTCGGCGATACTGTCTGCATAAGTCACAATAACCCCTGCACCCAGACCGCAACTCAGGTTACGCTGAACGCCGGAGAGAGTTTCCTGCTGGATCGTTTCGCGCCGTTTCCGACTACAGGCACGGTATCCCTTCCTACCGGAGCAGTCATACAGGGCTCAGATACGCTCCAGGTAAACTACATAGTAGGGGACCAGACCGCGACATTTGAGGCCCGGGGCTTCAGCGCCTTTCCGAGCGGCATGTGGGACAAGGAATATTATGCCCCTGTTCCGAGCGACGCGGGGTTGAACTTCCCCACCCAGCTTTATCTCTTTAACCCGCAGTCTTCTGCCCTGACTATCAACTACCAGACCAGCACGACCTCGGGCTCATTCAGCGTTCCCGCTGGACAGACACGCTCTTTCAGCGAGATGACCGGGGGGTATGTGCCGGCAGGTTCCGGCGTCTATCTGAAGGCTACTGATGTCTTCTGGGGTGTATCGACCATCGACACCGGAGGACCAACCCATGAATGGGGCTATCCCCTTGTCCCGTCATTTCTGCTCGGCAACGAGCATTTCTTCGGATGGGCTCCCGGGGCATACCAGTACGCCTATCCCCGCGGGAGATTACGATGACTCAGGAATCTTTATCACCCCTGTCCAGGACAATACCCGGGTCTTTGTCGATAGAAATCATGATGGAGTTGCCGATCATACATATACGCTTAACCGCTTACAGACCCAATACGTGTATGATGCGACTGACGGGGATATGTCTAACAGCCATGTTTGGGCAACCGGTCCCATTGCGATCGCATACGGTCAAAATCCGGATACAGCACCTACAGGAACACCGGCCATTGATCTGGGTTATGTCTCATTCCCCGGCGGCGATTTTATCGACAAGGTGCTCACAGTCCAGAAATCCGCAAACCCGGTCGTGGTCGCAACAGCATCGGGTTCGCAATCCACTTATACCCTCGTGGTTAATTCTTATCACTTTGATGTAAATGGGATCAGTGTGATCGATACTTTGCCAACGGGCTGGCAGTATGTCAACAAGAGCACGACGATCACCCTGGCGGACTATGACCACAATAAGCGGCGCCGCGCAAATCCCACGATTAGCGGCGGCAATTTGATCCTGACCTGGCCCAGCAGTATGCTCGGCAATATGGCGCCGAACCAGACGATCACCATCACGTTCACTGCACAGACTACGCAGATTTTCGCCGTAGGCGATATCACCCGCAACGTGGTGCAGGCGAGCGGCACCAGGACCGTGGCAGGAGCAAGCCAAACGTTTGTCGCTTCGGATTTCGCTTTTAATACTTTTGGCAATCTTACGGTCACAAAGACCTCTAATGCAACGAATCCCCTGTATCCAGGCAACCAGTTTACCTATACGTTACGGTGACGAATCCACAGCGGTATTCCGTTACGGGTGTTTCTCTCTACGATCCTTTGCCATCTGGACGTGAGTTATGTGGCAGGTAGTGCTCCAGGCGTCACCGATATGCAGTTTTCTGGACAATTTCACTATCAGTGTCTATACGAACAATAACGGCAAGCTGCACATGGGCCTCGAACTGGACTGAAATAAATGATGACAATAACGTTGGCGGTGGACAAGTGCGGATAACAGGCGGGCAACTGCGTTTTCGAGGATGCTAACGGCATGACTCGTCCGTGGGGAATACAGCGCAGTGTCGATCTTTCATCGGCTGGCAGCGCCTCAATAATCTTCGATGGTAGTCAAACAGGTGCCGGGACCGGGGACACCGTTACTTTAGATGTCTCAACGAACGGTACCACCTGGAACAACATTGCCACTTTTATCGGGGCGCTTTACTGCATTCACGCAACTAAGTTTTTCCGTCCCTGCGACATACTTTTCGCAGCAACACCAGAGTCAGACTGGTAGTTTCGGCTGGGTACACTAACACGGGTCATTACTTCTACGCAGATAATTTTCACGTCGATATCCAGCCGAACGCTCCGCCGGAGCTGCTTACCAAGGGCGTTGGGTATACGCTGCCGGCAGGTCGGCACATTGACGCTCACTTATAATGTCACAGTAGACAATCCCCTTGCCGCTGGAATTGACCAGATAACCAATACCGCTTTAGTAACTGCAATCGAATTACTTTGCCTGTCAGCGCCAGTGTTACGAATCTGGTCGTGAACCCTTCTTCACAGAGCGCGGAAGCGGGGGGACGGGTCTGGCTTGACTCAAACAGCAACGGCGCTCAGGATATAGGCGAACCGGGACTGGTAATGTGGAGGTGACCCTGAAGGACTGGCTTGGTGCCACGGTCATGACGACAACGACAGACTCCACAGGACATTATCTTTTTACCGGCATGGAGCCAGGTAACGGCTACTACGTGGAGGTTACCCCTAGGACCATTCCCTCCGGGTTGCAGCAATCGGCGCCATCAGGCCACACGGACAACCGCACGAACACCTTCAATCTTACCGCCGGTCAGTCTCTTACGAACGCGAACCTGGGGTATAAATCGGCTGCGGGTTTTGCGGCCATCGGCAATTACGCCTGGAGCGACGCAAACAGTAACGGGACTCGCGATGCGGGCGAAGCCGGATTGGCCGGTGTGAGCGTAGAGCTTTGGCTGGACAACGGTGACCGGATATTCAATCCTGCAACCGATACGAAAGTAAGTACCGTTACTACCGCGCCGGACGGAAGCTATCTGTTTACCGGTGTCACAGCCAACGGCACGAATGACTACTTCCTGCGAATCGATGAAACCCAGACGAAGCTTTCAGGGTATACGAGGACCGCGCCGTCCGGCAATCCCTTACTTATACAGGACCTCAGTTCAGGCGAGGTCGTCCTGTTTGCCAATTTCGGCTACCATAGCGCATCGACCTATACCATCACCGACCGCGTCTGGTCCGATTCCAACGGCAACGGCGTCTTTAACGCCGGTGAAACCGGGATACCCTATGTGACTGTGGACCTGCTCGATGCGAGTCTCAATGCCATTGCAAATACGACGACTGACGCCAATGGCTTATTCACATTTTCGGGGCTTACCGGCGGCGGGGCGGACTATACCGTCAGGATCACCGACACAGGCGGAAAGCTCGCCAACTACTACGGCACGACCACCTCTGCGGTAACCGGCTCAAAACAGATCGTCAATCTTGCGGGCAATGTTGATTACTCTTCTGCCCCCAACTTCGGGTACAGCCTGAAAAGGGCGATCGGCTATACGGTATTTAATGATATGAACGGCAACGGTGCCCAGGATTGCCGGCGAGCCCGGCCTCAGCGGAATTACAGTGAGTTATATACCGATTCCGGAACTCGGCGCATAGACGGTAGCGACGAGTTGTTGCCACCCTTACTACTGATGCAAACGGCAACTACATCTTTTCCGGTCTGAGCGATGGAAATTATATCGTGAGTATCGAATGCGTAAGCGGCTCCCCGCAGACCCCGTTGACTGGGTATACATTCACCGGGACAGACAGCGATGCAGGAAGGTGCGGCCAGCAGCAAGCGATATATCATTAGCGGCGGGGTTAGTGTCCTGACAGAAAATTTCGGCTATCGGGCAACGACCCCCCGGAGCGTGTCAGGTACTTTATGGCAAGACAGCAACGATAACGGGGCAATCGACAGCGGAGAAGGCGGGCTGGCCGGGGTAACTATCGATCTGTTACAAAACAGCACTGTTGTCGCCACAACAGCCACTGCTTCAGACGGCACTTACATTTTTAATGGCCTGGCCAGCGGCACCTATACGATCAAAATTACGGACGCGGCAGGCGTGCTGACGGGTTTCTCCACTTCCTATGAGAAGACCGAGGGCACAACAGGTCCTTTCAACGGCCAGGAGACGGTAAACCTTGGCGGCGGCAATCAGAGCGGGGTCAATTTTGGGTACTACAGTCCTGCTGCTCCGACTCTGGTGGTCCTCTCCTCCTTCAGTGCCCATGAGCTTAACGGCCAGGTGGTGGTGGAGTGGGAGACGACGCTGGAGAACAATACGCTGGGCTTTTACCTGCAGAGACTTGACCCTGCCACAGGTAAATACCAGAGTGTGACAGAGGGCCTGCTGCCGGGGATGCTCACGTCGCCTAATGGCGGAACATATACACTTATCGACAGGGATGCTTCACCTGGCGGAGCCTATAAGTACAAGCTTGTCGAGGTTGAAAAGAGCGGCAATCGAATCATATACGGCCCCTTCTCCATCGTGGTCGGAGGCGGAGATGTTATCGGCTCTCAGGCACTCAAGAGCAGTGCGGCAAGGTCAGCCGGCGTAAACGCCTCCTCTTCGTCCGACTACACCAGAGAGCCCCGTGGACTGTCGGTCTCAGAGAAGGCCCGCTTACAGTCACGGGACTCTTTCGAAAGATCGGTAAAGGACCCCAATACGAAACAGACCGGAATCCGCATAAAGATCCCTATTACGGACAATGGGCTCTATTACGTGGATGCAAACGATATCTCATCCATGCTGGGTATCAGCTACGCAAAAGCCTCTGCCATGATCAAAAACAACCAGTTGTCCATGAGCAGCCAGGGCAAGCAGGTTGCCTATCTGCCTGCACAGAACAACACCGGCATCTTCTTCTACGGCGTTGGGACGGACAATGTGTATACCCGTGATAACATATACTGGATCGATAGCGGCAAGGGAACGCCCATGACCAACGAGACCGGCCGAAGCCTGTCCCTGTAACGGGGGATGAGACCTTCACAGACACCTTGCACCTCGAACAGGACATGATCCCGAACCTCGGCCAGTTCACCGACCCTGAGGCGGACCTGTGGGCCTGGACGGGCATCTACCTCAGCCCTGCTTACTCAGACCTTCCAAAAGAACTTTCGTTCCAGGTAACCGGGAAAGCGGAGACTCAGGAGATGGCCACCCTGCAGCTGCATCTCCTTGGCGGATCGGACACCGGAATGACTCCCGACCATCATGTGGTGGTGAAGCTAAACGATCATCAGATAGGTGAAGGACTATGGAGCGGCCTGGACGCCTATACCCTGACCGCTTCTTTCTCTCAGTCTTTGATTGTCGAGGGGAATAATACGCTTGAGGTGGCTGGTCTGCTCGATGCAGGAGTCCCCTGGAGTTATGATCTCATAGACTCCTTCGACCTCAAATACAAAAGATTATATAACACAGACGGCAATGAGCTGGTCTTCAGGGGAGACGGCAACAAAAGCGTAAGTATCGGAGGGTTCACTTCGGCTACTCCGGACATACTTGTCTTGGACATTGCGAACCAACAACTGCCGAAACTGAACACCTCTGCCGTTGTTACCGGCACTACCGGCGATTGGCAGGTCAGCCTGACCCCTGTTTCACCGGGAGCGCTTTATATGTCGGTAGCGGCAGATGCTGTCACTAAGGTCGTTAACGCCGAGGCGGTCAACCCATCGAATCTGCAGGCGAGGAGTAACGCGGCCGACTACATCGTGATAGCCCCGTCGGAACTGGCCTCAGCCGCCAAACCCCTTGCGGATTACAGGACATCACAGGGACTAAAAACCATGGTCAGTAAATCTCGATGATATCATGAACGAATTCAACTTCGGTCTTTCAAGCCCGGACGCCATCAGGAAGTTCCTTTCGTATGCGTATTCCAACTGGAAGAAAGCGCCGCAATACGTGGTCCTGGCCGGAGAGGGCACATGGGACTACAGGGATAACCTGGGGTTCGGCTGGAACCTGATCCCTCCGGCTTTGGTCCCGTCGTTATACGGTCTGGCCACATCCGACAATTCTCTGGCCGATATAAATGGGAACCATCTGCCCGAGATGGCGATAGGGAGACTGCCGGCGCTGACGCCCAAGGAGTTGCAGAATGCCATAACCAACATAAAGAACTTTGAGAAGACCAAGGGCAACCGGATAATCCTGCTTGCCGACAACCCCGACGAGGCAGGGGATTTTACAGCCGAAAGCGAAGGGCTGGCGGCCCTTTTCCCTTACAACTATATAAGGGAAAAGGTATACCTTTCGGAGGTCTCTGCCAACACCGCAAGAACCATGCTTTTCAATGACCTCGGCATCGGGGCGGCATTTTTCAACTACATAGGCCATGCCTCGCCGTACCAGCTTTCAGGACAGGGGGTGCTGACTACTGACGATATGCCCCTTCTGCCAAATGCAGCAGGACTTCCCATCGTGACTGCCATGACATGTTCGGCGGGTGAATTTGCAATCCCCGGGTATTCCACGTTAGGCAGTCTGCTTGTCTTGAAAGACAACGGCGGTGCGGCTGCAGTATGGTCTTCCACTGGACTCTCAGACGACTCAGAGGCTAAAATACTGAACAGGGAGTTCTATAAGGCCGTTTTCACAGACAAGAAAAAGACCCTCGGCGACGCGGTGAAACAGGCACTCGCAAAATACAAGCTGACCGGCTCCCTGCCCTTTATGACCGACATATACGGCATCCTGGGCGATCCGGCGCTTAAGATAAGATTAAGATAAAGATAAAGACGACTATGGAATCGTTTCACCGATCGCATAGCGACATATGGGGCAAGGTATTTCTGCCCGACAAGGATGTCGTCTCCCGCAGGATAGGCGGGGAACTGTTCCTTGTTCCGGTCAAAGGGCAGCTGGCCGATATGCAAAATATCTTCACCCTTACTCCCGTCGCGGCATATATATGGGACGGTCTGGACGGCAAAAAAAAGGTGAATGAGATCCGTGACGATATTATCGCCAGGTTCGATGTGGGCAAGGAACAGGCCGACTCCGACATTCAGGAGTTTATTGCGGAGCTCCTGGAAGCGGGGCTGATCCATGAAGGGACAAGCTGAAGATGCAGTGCCCGGATGGAAAATGGCCCACTGCCGCAGAATACATGAACGAGTTCTACCTGAAGTCTGCGAGAGATCATATACCCCTTTCAGGAAGCCTTGAGATCACCTATCGCTGCAACCTCAGATGCGTTCATTGCTATTTGGGAGGGGATGATTCAAGGCGGAAACGACAGTCGCGTGAAATGGGCACCGCAAGGATTATTTCTTTGCTCGATGAAATTGCAGAGGCAGGGTGCTTGAACCTGCTTATCACCGGCGGGGAGCCCCTTTTGCGGACAGACTTTCCGGAGATTTACCGGAATGCAAAGGAAAAAGGGCTCTTGATCACGGTCTTCTCCAATGGCACTCTGGTAACGGATGAAGTCATCGGGCTATTTAGGGACCTCCCCCCCCTTCTAGTGGAGATAAGTCTTTACGGGGCCACTGCACGCACATATGAAGAAGTAACGGGGGTCGAAGGCTCTTACGAAAGGTGTTTGCTGGGGATAAGGCGGCTCCTGGAAAATAACATAAAGGTAAATCTCAAGACGATACTCATGACAACAAACAGTCATGAATTATTAGAAATGCAGCATATCGCCGAGGGATTAGGCGTCCGGTTCCGGTTCGACGCGGCGATATCACCCTGTACAGACGGGGACAAAGCGCCCCTGGGTCTCAGGGTCTCCCCCGAGGAGGCAATAGAAAGGGAATTTTCCGACCCTAAGCGGGTCCGTCTCTGGGAAAATTTCTTTCAAGGAATGAAGGGGCATATATTGACTGATGACCTGTACGGGTGCGGGGCCGGGGTGACCGGTTTCCATGTCGACCCTTACGGCATGCTTCAACCTTGTATGATGACTCTGGATATTCAGAACGACATCTCCGGAGGCGGGTTCTCCGCTGGCTGGGACGATATCACAGTTCGGATAAGAAGAAAAAAAGCAGGTACCGGGTTCGCATGCAGGGGCTGCGAAAAAATAAATCTCTGCGGCTACTGTCCCTCTTTTTTCAGACTGGAAAGCGGGTCGGAGGACATACTCTCCGACTATATCTGCAAGATGGGAGAGCTTCGTTATCGACGCATAATAAACCGTTTATCGAAAGGTGATGATCATGAAACAGAAGAAAGAAAAAATCTCCAAACAGCCCTATGACAAACCAAGATTGAGGACCATACCGCTGGCTGCCGAAGAAGTGCTGGCTGTCAACTGCAAATCAACTAATGGAGCGCCCGGGAAAAATGGCGGATCGTGCGGTTTTTCGCCTTGTTCCGTGCCTGGAGCGTATGGATCTTAATGGCCAACGTGGTCATCCGATGCCTGTAATGGACCGCAGCTCGCGCTCGATGAGAATATCGATCGCGGATATTAGCTTCCTCATTCGCTCTGTAGATATGCCATTACTGATTGAGCCCAACCCGGCAACGTATGAGCCCTTTATTGCAAGCGCAGACATCCGTGACGCAGGGGCTCAGCCTATTCCTGTAGACCTGAAAATAAAAGACCTTCCCCGCACCGGGCAGCTGACGGAAATCTTCAGATGCGGCGATTCATGGGCCATGTGTAAAAAGGGAGCCGAATATTATTTGGTCCTAAACCCTTCTTTACCCGGTGGTCCGGAATGCGTGGCCCGCTTTGATCGCGCCTTCGAAAAAGTGACCATCTATTGCGGTGACATGACCATTGTGGAAGTTGAAGGCAAAAAGATGGTCAGAAATCCTCTGATCTATCCGCTGGATCAACTATTGATGATGTACGTGCTCGCACATAGGGAAGGGGCCTTGTTCCACTCCTCCTTCGCTGACGTGGGCGGACAAGGTTGTCTTTTTCCGGGAAAATCCGGCGCAGGGAAAAGCACAATTTCAAGGCTCCTTTCTTCGGCTGGGCACGAGGCGCTCAGTGATGACCGCGTGATAGTCAGGAAGGTCGGGGAAGGTTTCAGGGCCTTCGGAACGCCATGGCCGGGCGATGCAGGCATTGCTATAAATAAGGACCTTCCACTCACGGGGATATACTTTCTGATGCAGAGCGAAACAAACAGGATTGTGGCTATAGGTCCTAATGAAGCGCTGGAGCGGCTTATGCCGGTAACTACCATACCATGGTACGACGCTGGGACACTGACGATGATCCTTGCGTTTTGCAGTAAACTGGTCTCGGCCGTACCTTCCTATGATCTTCACTTCACACCGGACCAGAAGGCGGCGGACTTGCTTGAAGGGTTCGTCTCGGGATGAGGAAATACATGGCGCTTTTCCAAAAGGGATTACCATCGGGCATGTTCGACATCGGCAGGGAAAACTTCCATGACATAGCTCAAGAAGTGCTCGGAAGCGGCAAAGGCCTTGTCTTTGTGGCAGGCGGGAGCAGCATGTCACCTTTCATTAAGCATGGAGACAACGTGGAGATACAACCCGGCAAATCGTTGCGGGTGGGCGATATCGCCTTCTTACGGAACTGGGAGGGCCGACTCGTATTGCACAGGGTCATAAAGATTACGGGGCATGGCATAATTACGAGGGGTGACGCTGTCGAAGGCGATGATGGGTTCACTCCGTTTGAAGATGTGATGGGCAGGGCGGTAAGGTCTTCGCGCTATAATTTCCATCTGAAATTCCCGTTCAATTGGCTCATAGCCAGGAGGTTCATCCGTCCGTCGAAGCTCTCGCGGCACAGATTGATCCTTTCCCTCGTCAAAAAAGTTGCCTCCCTCCTGGGCTAAGGAGACATCGCCGACGTTCTAACGGGTCTAGGTCCAGGCCAAAAAAAGAATTTATTTTCTCAGCGCGGCTGGTCAAACGATACGAAAAGTGACATCTACCTTGAAATGTCAGCACCCGCGCCCCTATTCCGGCCGGAAAGCCCCAAAAAACCCACCGTGGTCTCTAATTTTATATAGTTGAGAAAATGCCCCAGCCCGTCGAATTGATTCAATTCCTCGATACTCTGAAGAAGGGAAAGCAGTTTCGATCGTATCTCCATGAAGATATCATCTCCGGTCAGTTCGCCCAGCTTCTGGAGGCTGACATCACCGTTAAAATGCTTCATGAAAAGCCTCATCCTCTTTTCCTCCAAAAGTCTCAACCTCGTAATCAAGGTGTCCTTCTCCTTTGAAAGCGCCTCGACACCCAAGCCGTTTAGTTCGGGAAGACAGGCCCTCTGAAGCAGATCAACAAGCATCTTGTACACATTTATCTGCTCGTTCAATATCTTTATAACGGCTTCATCTGGCATCATACCGCTTCATCGATCAACACTGCGGCTATCTTCCGCGAATCGATCTCATACGTCCCTTCGACCAATGCTTTTTGGATGGCCAGGACCTTGCTCCACCTGATTTCCGGCAACTGCGCAAGGGCGGTTTTCCGCTCGCTCCCTACCCTGGATATCCCTGAAAGATTTATACTGTCAGTGCCCTCTTCACCGAATGGGCATTTTTCCAGTGCAGGATCATTTTTACCTACCCTCCGGGCCGCGACGTGAACAATCTGCCCTTCCGAGGGTTTATTTTTGTAAAGCCCCATTCCGACTCTCCTGTGAGAGATGTTTCCTTTTTTATCGGCATATTTGTTAATTACTTTAGCCCAAAGAGAAACCATGTCTTTAGAGTGCAGGCTCCTTCAGACTGATATATACCTCGCAGGGTCTGAGATAGACAGTCTTTAGGTTATGGTAAAAGCGCTTCATAAAATCTTCCTGTAGACCGTCGGGGAAACCTGGAGCAGCGGGACATCCAGCTTATGCAGCGTTTCGGAATGTCCCACGAATATGTAGCCGCCTCCATTTAGGTGATTGCAGAAACGGTTCAGCAATCTTTCCTGAGTGGGTGCGTCAAAATAAATGATCACATTCCTGCAAAATATTATATCGAGCGGTTCTCTCATTCCGAAGTCCCCTTCCATAAAATTCAACCTCCGGAACTTCACCGTCTCTCTCAAGGCCGGCGTGATGCACACAAGACCTTTGCTCCTGTCTCTGCTCCGAAGGAGATATTTCTTTTTCATCTCCCATGGGACAGGTTCGACCCTCTCCTCTTCGTAGATGGCGTTTTTTGCCTTATTGAGTGCCTGGGTGGAAATGTCCGTTGCGAGGACCATGAAATGAAACCCGCGCCATCCCTCTGCAAAATCGCTCAGTACCATCGCCAGGGTGTAGGGTTCTTCCCCTGTGGAGCATCCAGCGGACCAGACCATCAGTTTCGTTCTGATCCCGGTCCCTTTCGCCCGGACCATCTCAGGCAGCACCGTACCGGTCAGATATTCGAAATGCCGCGGCTCCCGGAAAAAATCAGTCTTGTTCGTAGTGACCGTATCGATCATATGGAAAAGCTCGCGCTCGGTACCTTCCGGGCTAAAGACGTAATCGCAGTATCTGGCGTATGAGTCCATGCCGAGGACCCTGAGCCTTCGTCTGAGCCTCGTCTCGAGCACCACCTTTTTCGAGTCCGGCATCCTTATGCCGCACTCCGAATGAATGAATTCGGCCAGCATGCGGAAATCCTTCTTGGACATTATCGCTGGCTCATTGGCGCTTCTGTAGTTCTTTGCCATCACAAATAATCAGGGACAGGACACGACTAAACAGAGTTGACTATCTCGCCTGCGATCGCATCTATCGCAAGGACCTTATTCGCAATGCCGGCGTTGACGACCGCCTTAGGCATGCCGTAGACAACGCAGGACCCCTCGTCCTGTGCCAATATCCTCCCGCCGGTTTCTTTCAGTTTGATAAGCCCTTTGAGACCGTCATTGCCCATACCCGTCAGTATCACGCCCAGTGCCCTGCCCGGAAAGAACTCCGCGACAGAGGACATAAGGGCGTCTACCGAGGGACGGTAAATAAAGTCCTCCTTATATCCGTTTATGCATACGACCGTCTTCCCATTCACCCTCTTCACCCTCATATGTCCGCTGCCCGGCGCGACCACTGCGACCCCGGGCTTGAGTCCCTCACCTTCTTCAGCTTCCTTCACCGTTATATTACTGACCTGATTCAGCCTCTGCGCAAAGGGGCCGGTAAAATTCGGCGGCATATGCTGGGCGATCACGATCGGGCAAGGGAAGTCCTTCGGCAGTTTGGGTATGATGTCCAGGAGGGCACGCGGACCGCCGGTCGACGAGCCGATCGCCACTATCCAGATACTCCTTTCGCCCGTGCTTCCAACCCGGTGCGCCATTTTCACGGGAATCGCCGGCCTGACGGTACAAGTGCCCTGGGCCTTGGGTCTCCTCACAAGCCCCTTCATCCCTATCTGTTTCACCTTATCGAGAAGCAACTCCCTGATCCTTACGATGTTTATCGAAAGTTCTGAAAGGTTTTTTGGTATAAAGTCGACTGCACCAAGGTCAAACGCGTCGAGCGTCGCCTTTGCGCCTTCGCTCGTAAGGGCACTGAGCATAATGACAGGCGCAGGGGTCTTGTCCATAATATGTCTGAGGGCCGTTATCCCGTCCATCTTAGGCATTTCGACATCCATGGTGACGACGTCGGGTCTTAACTTTTCGACCTTTTCGATCGCCTCCCGGCCGTCGCGGGCGGTACCAACTATCGAGATTTCGTGGTCGGAGGAAAGCATGGTGGAGAGGATGTTTCTCATAAAGGCGGAATCGTCTACTATTAGTACCCTTACCATGATCGATATATATCTCCCGTTCGCTTGAAACCCGGAGTCATCCAGCAGGTCGGGGTCTTGACTGTCTTGGTGAACTCCGACCTGGCCGTGCGCATCGACCGACACATCTTCAAAGAGGCTCAAGTCATCGGCGCTAGAAGTTGCTCAAGCCAGTCCTTAATCAGAAACATAATTTTCCCCGGCTGCGTCATCAGACCCATTTATCGGGTCTTTACCGTACATTCTTTAGCGTCATTGGCGCCCTCCATTTTCGCCTTCAACCTTATCAGCGCCTGATTGTGCAGTTGACAGATCCTTCCCTCGGTCAGTCTCATAATTTTGCCTATTTCGTTCATGGTAAGTTCATCCCAGTAGTAAAGAGATAGGAGCAGCCTCTCCTTCTCGGGCAGTTCATCAATAAGATCTGCAACCTGCTCTTTTTGGGCCTTCTCTTCCAGGGCGGTAAGGGGATTGCATCCGTTGGGGTCCGGGATACACTCCAGGATGTTCAGTCCGTCCTCCGCATAGCCGTTGCCCTCGAAGTCCTCAAACCTGAACGCAATCGCGCCGTTTGCGTCGCCGAGAGTTCTGTAATATTCGTCGAGCGTGAGGTTCAGCGCCCCGGCGACTTCCTCGTCCTCAGGCGGTCTGCCGAATTCTATTTCGAGCTCGGCATAGGCCTTCTTAAGGGTATTCACCTTTTTTCTTATAGATCTCGGCATCCACTCCACCGCCCTCAGTTCGTCGAGCATGGATCCCTTGATCCTGAACTCTGCGTAAGTCTTTAACTTGGCCCTGCCGCGTTGGTATTTCTCCAAGGCATCGAGTAGGCCCAGCATGCCCGCGCTGACAAGGTCGTCCGCCGTGAGCTGGGGCGGAAGCCGCCAGGCCAGTCTGCTGGCAGTATATTTTATGAACGGTAAAAAATCGCGAAGGGTCTGTTCTTTCTCTTCTTCACACGTTTCTGTTCTATATTCCTGCATGGTCCCTCCTTACTATATGCCGAATATTTACAAATGCTGTGCCAGTCCAAAAACAATGGCATTTCAGGCTATTGCGGGATGACGGCACAGCTGCCGGCGTCAAGGAAATGACAGTGTGATAATAAGTAGACCGTCGGAACGTCAGCAATTTGACATACACAACAAAAGAGCTACTATATAAATATAGTGAATATGTCTCTACTCTGGGGACATAACGGCGTTAACGAAAAAGAAGGAGCGCCTTTAGGCAAATGAAATTAGGACTGGGATTACGACTTTCTTCGATTGCAAACAGGGTGAAGAGACCCTCCGGAAGGCCAAAGAGGAACCGGAGTTGATGGTAGCGAAGCGCACGGCGGCCAAGGAGAAAATCCGGAGGCTCAACGAGGAGCTTGAACATGAAGTGTCGGAACGCAACCGGGCCGAAGAAAAACTGATCGAGAGTGAAAAAAGGTGTAAGCGCTTACTGGAATCTGTGACAGACTATATATACACAGTTACGATAGAGAACGGGGTTCCCGTCGCCACTTCCCACAAAGCAGGCTGCGTCGACCTGACCGGCTACTCACCCGAGGAATATGCCTCAGACCCGTACCTTTGGTACAGGATGATCTACGAACCCGACAGAGACGCGGTAATGGGACAGACCGAAAAAGTGCTGTCCGGCGAGATTGTGCCCGCAATCGAACACCGCATAATCCATAAAGACGGTTCCATTCGCTGGGTCAGGAACACGTCCGTCCCCCGTTGCGACAAAGACGGGCGTCTTGTCGCTTACGACGGCTTAATCTCCGACATCACCCGGAGAAAGCGGATCGAAGAGCAGCTTTACCAGTCGCAAAAGATGGAGTCGATAGGCAGACTCGCCGGTACCGTCGCCCATGATTTCAACAATTATCTGACCGCGATTATCGGGTTCTCGGAGACCCTTATGCGGAAGCTCAAGCCCGAAGATGCACAGTACAAGATTTTGCAGAAGATAAGCGGCTCGGCGCTGAAGGCGGCGGAGATGACCCACAAGCTTCTGGCTTTCAGCCGAAAGCAGATCATCGAGCCGCGCGTGCTGAACCTAAATGACTGTGTCAAGGGCATCCGCAAGATGCTTGAGAGTCTGATAGGAGAAGATATCGAGCTTGTGACGCTCCTGGCCCCGGATATCGGAACTGTAAGGGCCGACCCTACCCAGATGGAGCAGATAATCATTAACCTGGCCTTAAACGCACGTGATGCTATGCCCGCTGGCGGCAAATTGACGATAGAGACCTCCGGGCGTGATCTCGGCGTTGAGGCGGCCGCCAGATATGCGGGGATCCCCGCGGGCAGTTACGTGCTGCTTTCTGTGAGCGATGTGGGTACCGGGATACCTGAAAGCGCACGGCCCTTTATATTCGACCCGTTTTTCACGACAAAGGAAAAAGACAAGGGGACCGGCCTCGGTCTCTCCACGGTCTACGGGATCGTGGAACAGCACCAGGGGAAGATAGTGGTTTCGGGCGAAGAGGGAAAAGGCACGATATTCACGATCTGTCTGCCGCGCCTCGAGGAGAAAGCCGGGGTCGTTACCGCCGAACCGGCGGTAAGATCACTGCCTGGCGGCCCGAAAGTCGTGCTCGTCGTCGAAGATGAGGAAACTCTGGACGGATCAGGCAAATGATGCGGGTTTTTCATAGCCCCGCCGGAAGGGTGTAATGGGCGATAAGGCAAACAGGACTATCCTTGTAGTCGACGACGATATCTTCGCGCTTGAGGCTACCTCCCTACTGCTGAACGAATGCGGATATTACGTGGTGGCCTGCAGGAATGCGGCAGACGCCCTTGAGCGCCTGCAAAAACTGCATGTGGCCGCCGTGTTCACGGACATAGTGATGCCAGGGCTTTCGGGGATCGACCTCCTCGTAAAGGTTCATGAAATGAACCCCGATATCCCCGTGATCCTCATGACCGGACAGGCGGACATGGACAAGACCATCGATGCGATAAAAAAAGGCGCCTTCGATTTCATGATTAAGCCATACAAGCCCGAGCAACTGCTGCATGCTGTTGAAAAAGCCTCCAGATACTCAGACCTTGTCCAGCTGGAAAGCGAATACAGACACATCCTCGAAGAGTTCAGTCAAAACATTGAAAGTCTCGTTGCGGAAAGAACCGCTCACATTATGGCGCTGGCCGTCGCCGACCGGCTAAGGAACCCCTCATCCGTCATCGGAGGGCTGTGCAAGAGAACCCTCGAAAAAGAAGAGATCTCGGAAAAAGCGAGGGAAAATATTTGCCGTATCCGGGACGAGGCTGAAAAACTGGAGATACTGGTGAAAGATTTTCAGGCGCTCCTGGGATGCAAGGGACGGAATTTCCAGTACGAAGATATCGGTGGGATCGTGGGGAGAGCTGTCTCTATTACAGAGAGGGAAGCAGCGAATAAGCGGGTAAGGATCGCTGCCGATTATCCCGGAGACCCTCTGCCGATCAATATGGAAAAAGATCTGCTGAGGACGGCTTTCCTCCTTCTTATGAGAAACGCAGTTGAAGAGGCCCGGGAGGACAGCGTGATCACCGTCTCGGTCGGGGCCGAAGGGGACAAGGTCATAATCAAGATCGCAGACACAGGCTGCGGCATACCGCGGGAAATAGCCGATACGGTATTTGATCCTTTCGCCGGCAGAGGGGAAAATAAGTTCGGGATCGGACTACAGGTGGTCAAACAGATTGTATCTGAGCATATGGGAGAGGTTACAATAGAAAGCAGCACAGACAGGGGAACAACCTACGTCGTGCGCTTCCCCTTCAGATGGAAGGGAGATAAAATCATGACGCGGCCTCTACAGGCATCCTCACAGGAAGACCATGCATAACATTCTGGTAATAGACGATACCGAATCCATAAGGGATGCACTAAGTATTTTTTTTATCGGCGAAGGATTCCGCGTCGACACGGCTGCGGACGGAGCGACCGGGCTCGAACTGCTGAAGCATGAACATTTCGATGTCTTTCTTGTGGACCTCATTATGCCGGGGATGGGCGGACTCGAAGTCCTGAAGGAGGCTGCTGCGCTTCATATCCAGGTGCCCTCTATCGTCATGACCGCCTATGCCACTGTGCAGACCGCGGTTGAGGCGATGAAACTCGGGGCGTTTGACTATGTCACAAAACCTTTTCTGTACGAAGAGTTGCTTATCCTCATAAAAAGGGCCCTGAATATCTCGAAGCTTCAGAAAGAAAATGAGATGCTCAAAAAACAACTTAAGAGCCGATACGATTTTCACGGCCTCATCGGGACCTCCCCCCAGATTGAGAAACTTCATAAATTCATCGAAAAGATAGCGGATACGGAAAGCACTGTGATCATTTATGGAGAAAGCGGCACCGGAAAGGAGATCGTCGCAAAGACGATACACTTTAACAGTTCGAGGTCCTTTAAACCGTTTATCCCTTTAAACTGCGCCGCTATTCCCAAAGACCTTCTTGAGTCTGAGCTGTTCGGACACGAAAAGGGCTCATTTACGGGGGCGCTCACCACAAGAAAGGGCCGCTTCGAACTCGCCGACGGCGGCACCCTCCTTCTCGATGAGGTGGGCGAGCTCCATCCCAACCTCCAGGCAAAGATCCTCAGGGTGCTGCAGGAAAGGGAGTTTGAGCGGGTGGGCGGCACAAAAACCATAAAGGCGGATGTAAGAATACTGGCGGCAACGAATAAAGACCTTCTGAAGGCAACAAGAGAAGGCACTTTCAGGGAAGACCTGTACTATCGCCTTAACGTGATACCCCTGCATATCCCTCCGCTAAGGGAGAGAAAGGAAGATATCGCCGTTTTGATTGAACACTTTATGAGCGACATCTGCAGAAGGAAAAAGAAGAAACCGCTGACGATAAGTCCGACGGTATTTGATCACTTTATGAACTACAGCTGGCCGGGCAATGTCAGGGAACTCGAGAACCTGATAGAAAGATTGGTTATCCTTGACGACGACGGCCTCGTTTCGACGGAAGACCTCCCTGAACGTTTCCTCGATGGATCGCCTTCGCCGGTGGAAGCCCCTGCCAAGGAAGCGGGAAATGCACCCGGGCCCCGGTGCGGGATCGTTCTTCCCCGGGAGGGAATTGACATGAACGCCTTCATCGACGGGATAGAAAAAGACTTGATCCTTCAGGCAATGAAAAAAGCGGGAGGCGTCAAAAAAAATGCGGCGCTGCTTCTCGGACTCAACCGGACAACCCTGCTCGATAAGCTAAAGAAGAAAGGCATTCAAGTCGATTCGCACGTGACCGGGACGACGTAGGGCTGACTCCCCTTCGGGAAACCGGGCGGTATTTATTCAGCCCTTCCAGAAAATCGTCAGCCTTCGATCACCTTAAGCGAGATGGTAGAAGCATACCTACCGGTTGCTTCGGTCAGGGGAACAAAAAAGGCCTGCATTTCTGCAGACCCTTGATTTTAATTGGTGGCGGGGAGAGGATTTGAACCTCTGACCTTCGGGTTATGAGCCCGACGAGCTACCAGACTGCTCCACCCCGCGATCGAGGTACTAAGAATAACTCATTGTCCTTTAGGATGTCAAATACGGCATCACTGAGCACTCATCTCTTATTTGCCCATTCCGGACTTCACTGTATCGAGATACTTGATAAATTCGTCCGGGTCCACTTTGTCGATAAAACAGAGTTTTTTCCCGGTCGCGTCTTTCACGAGGTTGCCGCTTCGATCAAGGAAAATGAGCAGACAGTCGTTCTTGAATTCGTATTTCTCTCCCAACTCCTTTTCCTCTTTGGAGAGTTTCTTGGTCAGGTCTATCCTTATAGGGATAAAATCTTCCATTATCTTTTTGGCGATGGAGGGGTTGCGGTAAACCTCTTTTTCGAGAAATTCGCACCTCGGACAACCCTTCCCGAAAAAGAAATCGACGATGACCGGTTTGCCTTCCGCCTTTGACTTTAGCTGACCTTCGGCTAGCGTATACCATTTAACGCCGCTGTCGGCTAAGGCAAAGGAACCAAAAAGCAGCACGGCAACTACCATCACTATGACTGGTCTTTTCATAATAAAACCCCCTCTCTTTCCCTTTAGTTTATATTATCACAATTACGGACAACTGGCCCTCATCGGAAACCGAAGCCGGGAGCCATCGTAACTTTGCGCCGGGGACATTCGAACGGCTTCAGCAGGTTTCGCATAGCGGGGATGCCCGGAGCGAAGCGAATGAGAATGCCGTAATCGGCTTTTTTAATGACGGCTTTGGTAAAGCCTCTGAAACAGGTTTTCCATCTCACTTATGTATTAAAATCAGATATGCCTATTAAAGACTTTCTCAAGTTCCTCGATGAAGACAGGGAATTTCAGCTCCAGGTCGCGGGATATAAATATATTCCGCCGGTACCCGCCCGCTATGGCGAACTCACGATCAGTGACAAGTTCAGGGTTGCCTTTTCTCAAAGCGGGATCGACCGCCTTTACCTCCACCAGACAGCGACTGTCAATCTCATAAGAGGGTGCAGGAACGTGGTCCTGATGACCCCCACGGCCAGCGGCAAGAGCCTGGCGTACAACATACCGGTACTGGAGACCATAATGGACGACCCCCAAAGCACTGCGCTCTACCTTTTTCCCCTGAAGGGGCTCGAACAGGACCAGTTGAGAAACCTTAATGAGCTTTCCGGTCTTCTCGGTATGGGTGAGACGGGAAAGGTGTACGATGGAGACACTGCCTCCTTTGCCAGAAGGAATATCCGTGAATCCCTTCCACACGTTATCTTCACGAACCCCGACATGCTGCATCTTGCGATCATGCCTTTCCACAAAAAATGGGAAGAATTTTTTCGGAATCTTAAATTCATAGTGGTTGACGAGGTCCACAGTTACCGCGGGGTCTTCGGGTCTCATGTCGCGCAGGTGTTTCGGAGGCTGAGAAGGATCTGCGATTTTTACGGATCATCTCCCAGGTTCGTCGCCGCCTCCGCAACCATAGCGGACCCGTCCAGGCTGGCCGGGGACCTCACCGGTCTTCCCTTCGAGACGGTCCAGGAAAGCGGGGCGCCCTCGGCAGGAAAACATTTCTTCCTCGTCAATCCGATAGAGAGCCCTTATACCGTGGCCACACGGCTTTTCGCACAATGTCTGAGGGCCGGCATAAGGACAATAGTCTTTACGAGGGCGCGAAAGATAACGGAACTCATCTACACCTGGACACTGAATTACGTACCTGAGCTGGCGACAAAGATCAGCCCGTACAGGGCGGGGTTCCTCCCGAAAGAGAGGCGCGAGATCGAGGCGAAACTGTTCAGCGGGGAACTCCTCGGAGTGGTCTCCACCAGCGCCCTCGAACTCGGGGTCGACATAGGGGGACTTGACTGCTGTATCCTCTGCGGGTATCCGGGCTCGGTATCGAGTACATGGCAGAGGGCGGGCCGCGTCGGAAGACAGGGAGAGGAATCCGTTGTGGTCCTCATAGCCGCCCAGGACGCGCTCGATCATTATTTCATGAGACACCCTGAGGAGTTCTTCGCAAAGAGCCATGAGGCCGCAGTGATCGATGCAGAGAACAGAAACATACTGAAAAAACATCTCGCATGCGCGGCAGCAGAACTTCCCCTAAGGAGGGACGATGCCGTATATGATATGAACAGGCATATGCCTGTTATCGATGAACTGACGGCCGAAGACGGACTATCCCCGGGAAAAAAAGGGGATGTCTGGTTTTCCGTGAACAAACACCCGCACCGGGAAGTGGCAATTAGGGCAGTGGGCGATCGTTTTGCTCTCGTAAACGAAGGCGGCCGGCAGATTGGGGAACTGAGCGGCTGGAGGGTCTTTAAGGAGGCATTTCCGGGTGCGATATACCTTCATCGGGGCAGGCAGTTCAGGGTCCTCGAACTCGACATCACAAAAAAGAAGGCCGTCTGCCAAGAAGTCAAATCACACTACTACACTCAGCCCCTAAGCGGTGGAGAAACTGAGATCATCGAAGAACAGGGGAAGAGGAGATTCGGCCGCACCGAATTCAGTTGGGGCGCCCTCAGGATGACGCACAAGGTTACGGGGTATGACAGGAAACGGATTTTCGACAGGGTAAGGATCTCTACTCACGATCTCACCCTGCCCGAGTATGTGTTTGAGACCGAGGGCGTCTGGACCGTCATCGACAGAAAGACGAAGGGCGAGATAGAATCAGGAGGGTTTGACCTTGGCGGCACACTCCACGCAGTCGAACATGCGGCAATCGCCTCCATCCCTTTGTTTGCCTTATGCGACCGGGGGGACATCGGCGGGCTAAGCCATACAGGGTTCCCCGCTTTCGGCCTTCCTGCGATCTTCGTGTATGACGGTCATGAGGGCGGGGTCGGACTCTCAAAAAGGGCCGTCGAATGCCCCGGAGAATGGCTGACTGCCACGCTCAAAATTATCGAGGAGTGTCCCTGTACGGGCGGCTGTCCGTCATGCGTGCAGGACGCCCAGTGCGGAAACAGAAACGAGCCTCTCGACAAGGAAGGCGCGAAGTTCCTGCTGAGGAAATGGCTTGCGGAATAAATATTTGAACAGTTTGGACGGGAACTTCAGATGCGCTTCTTGAGCCACTGCGCGGGCTTAATGAGATGATACGAGCCGTCGCCGTCTGAGTAGACAACCTTTACTATCCCTGCGTTCAGGATCATCCTCTTGCACATCATGCAGGGCTCGGAAAGACATTCGCCCGCCCCGCTGTCCGCCCCTGATATATAAATAGTTGCGCCTGTCAGTTCATCAGCAGAGGCCCGGATTATCGCATTCGCCTCGGCGTGCACGCTATGGCAGAGCTCGTACCGCTCGCCGTGCGGTATCTGCAGTTCCTTCCTCGTACACTTGCCGACGTCCATACAGTCCTTAACCCCCGATGCCGCCCCATTATACCCGGTGCTGACGATAATATTGTCCTTTGTAATGACCGCGCCGTATCTGCGCCTGAGGCACGTTGCGCGCGCAGAGACCGCCTTGGCGATATTGATAAAATATTCGTCCCATCCGGGCCTTAACTGCTTTTTCTTTTTTTTGGGAACCATTACGCCTCTCCACGCCGTCAGAAGTCAACTTCCTTATTATAAATAATGCGCCTTTTTTCCGCCAGAGAACCGGTCAGCCATGACCACCAATTTTGCGTGATTGCTGCATCAGAGCGGATTCAGCGGTTATTCATCCCCACCAGTGCCGGTGCATGCTAAGCCTCCTCGTCAGTCCCAAAGGAAGTCTCTCAAAGTTCCTTCCCATAAAATATCCGGTGTACTTCATAAAATTTCGTATCATGAATTCCGGGAGAAGATGGCGTTTCCCATGATGTATCAGGAACGAAATCCCCGACCTTACGTACCGCATCCCTTCGCCTTCCGCCCTGCCGAACTCTTCCAGTATCCACCCTTCGCTTTCGTGAAAGACGCCGATGTCGAAGTACCTCTGAAATTCCTGGAAGGCCGTATAATTGTGCGAGTGGTAGACCGCTGCATCTGCCGTATAGGCTATCTTGTACCCCGCGAGCAATAATTTAGCGCCCGCATAGGTATCCTCTGCCAAGATCAGTCTCTCCTTGAACCCGCCGACTTCGAGAAGGGCTTTTTTCCTGTACGCCGAAAACGCATTCGATAAAAATGGGGTCTTGATCTTAAATTTTTCTTTGTCCGCTATGCTCCGAAGAGAGGACGTTTCCGGGTAATTGAAAAGTCTGAGGTGCGCCGCAAAGGGTGAGGCATCGGGATAAGGCACCTGTCTTCCGAATGCCGCCCCAACAGTCTCGTCCTCGAAAGGCCGCACGAGGTTTTCAGTCGACCGGTCATCGAAGGGCAAAACGTCCTGTGTGAAAAAAATCAGGATGTCGCCTTTCGCCACTTTTGCCGCCATGGTCCGTGTGCCTCCGTGGTCGAACTCCCCCTTTTTGACCTTCACCAACCTCGCGCCGAAAGATCCGGCAATACCGGCTGCTTCATCAGAGCACGAAGAGTCGACAATTATTATCTCTGACTGGATGGTCTGTGCCTTTAATTTGGCCAAAAGATCACGCACCTCATTGCCGGCGCTTTTTATAGGAATAATGACGCTTGTCATGCTATTGATCGTGCCTTTGTCCTCTTTCCCAGGTATTATACAGTAATGCTTTCTTTTACTGAAATTACCTTTAGCTGCGGAGCCTTAGGGCCTGTTCTTGGTAAAAAAATTCCCCCCTATGGTATACTTTTTGTATGTCCGATTCAGATACCGCCGCGGTAAATAGTCCCTTTCTGATGGCCGAAGACCTGCCTAAGGTCCCTTTTGTCCTGAACGGTATATCTTCCCGTTTTATTCGAGAGAGCCTGATCGTTCCTCTGGAACTCAAGCAAAACAGACTGAAGGTGGCGATGGCAAACCCCGAAGACGGCCAGACTATCGATGCCCTGAGGGTGGCAACCTCGGCAGAGGTTACGGTGTATGCCGCCGATCCAAAGGCCCTCAGCGATTATATAGCCAAGTTTTACGGCAACGAGCCCCAAAACATAAACAAGATAGTCGAGGACATGGGGGAGAGGGGGTTTGAGTTCGTCAAGGAGGAAGAGGAAGATGTCGGGCATTTGAAAGACCTCGCCTCGGAGGCGCCGATCATCAGACTCGTCAACCTCGTGCTGACCAGGGCGATCGAGAGCAGGGCGAGCGATATCCATATAGAACCCTTCGAGGATGAACTGAAGGTCAGGTACCGCATAGACGGTGTCCTGCACGAAACCGAATCCACGCCGAAGAAACTGCAGGCTGCGATAGTTTCGAGGTTAAAGATCATGGCAAAGCTCAATATCGCCGAGAGAAGACTCCCCCAGGACGGCAGGATAAAGCTCAAGGTAGGCACGAAAGAAGTCGACCTCAGGGTTTCGACCATACCGGTTATGCACGGAGAGAGCATAGTCATGAGGATACTTCATAAAGAAGGCATCGTAGTAGATCTCGATCTTCTCGGTTTTCCGCAGGCAACTCTCGAAGGTTTCAACCAGGTCATCACAAAACCTAACGGCATCATACTTGTCACCGGTCCGACCGGCAGCGGAAAAACAACAACCCTTTACGGCGCGCTCGACAAGATAAACTCGCCGGACAGAAAGATAATCACGGTTGAGGACCCTGTCGAATACCAGCTCAAGGGAGTAAACCAGATCCAGGTCAAGCCTCAGATCGGCCTGAATTTTGCCAGCACGCTGCGCCATATCGTAAGGCAGGACCCCGACATCATCATGATCGGCGAGATCAGGGACCTCGAAACCGCCGAGATAGCGATCCAGTCTGCACTGACAGGCCATCTTGTTTTTTCGACGCTGCATACGAACGACGCGCCGACTGCCATCACGAGGCTGCTGGATATGGGGGTCGAGAATTTTCTCCTGTCCTCTACCGTCAGGGGAATTCTCGCGCAAAGGCTTGTAAGGATCATCTGCCCATCCTGTAAGACGGTGGACACGTCCGCCGACAGGGAAGGTCTCGAGAAGCTCGGGATCAGCAGTGATGTTACTATCTATACGGGAAAAGGCTGCGAACACTGTGCCTATACAGGCTACTTCGGCAGGTTGGGGATCTTCGAGCTGCTGCTTGTGGATGACGACGTCCGCAGACTGATCCTCAAGAGCGCTGACTCCAACCAGCTCAGAGACTCGGCCAAGCAGCACGGGATGCGAACTCTTCTGGAAGACGGTATTGAAAAGATAAGGGAAGGGACCACAACTCTCAGCGAGGTACTCAGGGTAACACAGGAGGTATAGTGGGGATCTTTTCTTACAAGGCCACCACCACAGACGGCGCCATCGTGGAAGGCGTAATAGAAGCAGCAGATGAACGGGATGTCGCAGAACGTCTGAGAAACTCGGGTGTCATCCCTCTCACCATAGCCACCCCCAAGGAAGGGTTAGGGAAACGATTTATCCTTAAATCGTCGCGCGGGGACATCCTCACGTTTACGACCGAGCTTTCCTCGCTTTTGGGCGCGGGGTTACCGCTCGACAGGAGTCTTAACATCCTTTCCGACATATCCGAGAGCAACGAGATGAAGAACATCATCAAAGCGGTGCTGAAATCTATCAGGGAGGGCAGTTCCTTTTCAGACGCGCTCCAGAAACACCCGCGGGTCTTTCCTAAACTCTATGTAAATATGATCAGGGCCGGCGAAGCCGGCGGTGTGCTCGACGTCGTGCTCGATAAACTGAACGAGTTCCTCGAATCATCAAAGGAACTGAAAGACCATGTCTTTTCCGCGATGATATACCCGGTTATCCTCCTGTTTACGGGAGGGGCGTCGATCATCGTGCTGCTGACCTATGTCCTCCCTAAGTTCTCGGTAATTTTTGCTGAAATGCATACTGAATTACCGCTTTCGACCCGTATAATCATCGGCTTTAGCGGCTTCTTGGCTTCCTACTGGTGGATACTGCTGGCAGTCGCCGCCGGAGGATGGGTCATTTTCAGAAATTTCGTCAAGACCGATGAGGGACGACTCCAGTGGGACTCTTTCAAACTCAAGCTGGCGGGTGACTTGATCAAAAAGATAGAGACCGCAAGGTTCGCGCGGACACTTGGGACCCTCATCAGAAGCGGTGTTCCGCTGTTACAGGCGCTTCATAACGCAAAAGACATCATCAACAACCGGGTAATAGCCTCTGCCATCGACGCGGTATCGAAGGGCGCAAAAGAAGGCAAGGGCATCGCCGCTCCCCTTACAGACGCCAAAGTCTTCCCGGCCCTCGCCCTCTCTATGATAAAGGTGGGAGAGGAGACCGGCCAGCTCGATACCATGCTTTTGAAAGTGGCCGTAACCTACGAAAAGAGCCTGCGCGTCGCGATAAAGCGGTTCGTCAGTCTCATGGAGCCGGCCATGATCCTCGGGATGGGACTGGTCATCGGTTTTATAGTGCTGTCGATGCTCATGGCAATCTTCAGTATCACAGATCTGCCTGTTTAAGAAACATAATATAATGGACAAGGACAAGGGCTTCACACTTCTGGAACTGATCGTCGTGATGTTTCTTATCGGCTTGACGCTTTCTTTGGTCGCAGTCCTTTTTTCCAATTCGCTGCCTTCAAGTAAATTCAGCGCAACGACGAGGGAAATGGTCGCCTCTATTCGTCATGCCAGGACCCTGGCACAATTAAAAGGCGAAAAACAGACTCTCACGATAGATATGGAAGCGCACAAATTCGGGATTGATAACGTCACCTCAAGGGACATCCCCCCGGGGATTTCCATCAAGGTAGTTGACCCGCTGCAGGGTGACGTCCAGACGGGCAAATATCAGTTCGATTTTCCTCCCACCGGCGGAACCCAGGGCGGCACAATTGTCCTTTGGAACTCAAAAAAAACCGTCCGCATCGAGCTCGATCCCATCGTGGGCTCTGCGGTGGTGAAATAGATGCCGGCATATCGGAAGCCGCGTTTCCCTTTTTCCTCAAGCCGGGGCTTTACGCTTCTCGAGGTCCTTGTTGCCCTGGCGCTCCTCAGCATCGCCCTCATAGTGATCATCCAGCTTTTCTCGGCAAACCTAAGAGGGATCGCTATTTCGGAGGATCTGGCGAAGGCGGTAATGAAGGCGGAGTCGGCGATGCGGGAAGTCCTTGACGACGAGGACATCTCCGAGAAGTCATCGTCGGAGACAACGCCGGACGGATACAGGATAGACGTTGCAATAACAAACGCCGAAGAAGGAAGGACCGAGAACCTTCCTTTGAAGCTCCTTCAGATACAACTTGTTGTGCACTGGAAAGACGGCGTCAAGGAGCGCGCGTTAACGCTCAAGACCATGAAGGCGATACCCAAGAAGGTATGATAAAAAACACCGGATGCAGAAGGCTTGACAGCCGCGGGTTCACACTCTTAGAGCTGATGATCGCCATAGCGATGACCGCCATCATCGTCGTCATTGTGGCGGGGGCGATGAGACTCGGCATTCAGTCCGTCGACAGGGGGGAAAAGAGGATAGACGCCCTCGAGCGCATGAGGACATCACTTAACATCATCGAGGCCCAGATCCAGTCCATGACAGGCCTCACCTATGACGACAACGGAGAAAAAAAACGCTACTTCAAGGCGGCCAGAGACTCTCTGAAATTTTCGACCGACTATTCAATCTGGGGGGGGCAGAGAGGATACACGGTGGTGTCCTACGCCGTTGAGACCGGCAACGACGGAAAACAGACCATGAAGGCGACTGAAAATATAGCGGGCATGGACAAAGGCACGGAGACGCCGCTGTTGGGCTCTTTTGACAAGGTTTATTTCGAATATTATTCCAAGGGCCCAACAGACGAAAAAGGCAGCTGGACGGATGAGTGGACGGACGATATCAACATCCCCGAGAAGGTCAAACTCCATCTCGTGTCGGGCCAAAATAATTTTGCCTTCATCATCCCGGTAAGGGCCGCCGCGTCTCTCAACGAGAAGGCCGTCGCCAACGCCGCCACAGTCACTCCGGGTATCATGAAATGATGTCTGCCGGAGGACCATTAAAGTCTTCAGCAGGAGATGAGAGGGGGATCGCCCTAATCATGGTCTTATGGGTATTGACGGTGCTTATGGTCATTGTCCTGGCCTTCTCTTACACGGGGCGGACGGAGACTCAGGCTTCACTGGCATTTAAACAAGGTGTTGAAAAAAAATTTCTCGCAGAGGCCGGCATAGAGAGGGGCATTATAGAAATCGCCTACGCAAAAATGAACCCTCCCGGTGCCCAGATCCCCCCTGAGGGCGGCGAGGCATGGAAAACGGACGGCACTCCAAATACCGTCAAGACGGAAGACGGATATTATACGGTCAGCATCATCGATGAGTCCGGTAAGATAAACATCAACACACTAAACGACTCGTCTGCTATAATATTGAAGAACGTTTTGATGAATTCCGGCGTTGAGGAAGAGCAGGCGGACACAATAGTCGACTCCGTTTTAGACTGGAAAGACGCTGATGACCTTACCAGGCTTCACGGCGCTGAAAGTGACTACTACACGTCTCTTCCGAACCCGTATAAGGCGAAGGACGCCGATTTTGATACGCTGGAAGAACTTTTGCTGGTAAAGGGAATGACCCCGGAGATACTGTACGGCACCGGAAAGAATAAGGGTTTGATAGATTTATTGACCGTAAATTCGACGAGCGGCCCGGGCAACGCAGCCGCCGCACCAATCAACGCAAACGCCGCACCAAAGGAGGTCTTGATGGCTGTCCCAGGCATAACAGCCGAGGCCGCTGAGGCGATAGTGAGTTCGCGTGGAAATCCCGCTGATGCTGCAAGTGCGGCAAACATTCAGGGGATGCTCGCGGCCGTTAAGCCACCGTTTAACTCGCTCATTACCTTGGGGGGGGCAGGCAACGTCTTTACGATAGAATCTTCGGCTTACAAAGGCGACGCAAAAGGTCCGTACACGGTCAAGGCGACGATCGTGATGGGACAAGATAACAAGGTTAAGTACATGTATTATAAGAGTCCTGCAAAGAACCCGGTAAAGGACCAGACGGAGAGCGATGGCGGAAGCGATCACACTTAAGAAATTAACGACCTTTGCCCACGGATCGCTCCCGAGGCTGATGAAACTGGGGAGTTTTCTTCAGAGGGTACTCACTTTCAGTCCGGCCGATGACATGATCTTTCCTCAAAAGGGCCTCGCCGTATCAATCGGAAAGGGGAACATCTCTGTTGCTTACGGTACGAAATTCCTTTCAGGGACGACCGTGTATGGCGCAAAGACATATCCCTTGGAAGGCACCTCAAGATATCCTCAGCCGGATGAAATGGTATCGTCTCTGGCGCTTGCGGTAAACGAATTCGGCGCGCCCAGGACCGGAATCACGCTGAGCATCCCAAAGGCATGGACGATCATAAGGACGGTCGAATTCCCCTCCACGGTAAAAGAGAATTTGGCGTCTGTCGTGGCCTATGAGATGGACAGAATCACACCCTTCACTTCCGATGAGGCGTTTTTTGATTTCAGGGTATTGAAAGAGGACGGTGAGAAAATCGTCCTGCTTATCATGGCGGCCAGGGCAGATGCGGTAATGCCCTATATGACCTCCCTTTCGGAAAACGGATTTACCATAAGCGGAATTACCGTCGACCTTGCAGGCATTACCGCGCTTTGCGGGCAGAAGGAAAAAGATTCAGACATCCTCTTCATAGGGATTGATGAAAAGGAATACGAAGGGGCACAATTCACCGGGGGCTCACTGGTGCAGGTTTTCTCCGGCTTCTTTACGGCGACCGACGACAGCTCCAGGGCGGAGACTATCTCTGCATCGTTGAAAAAGCTTATCGAGGCCTCGAAGGAACGGGGCAAGTCGCCCAAGATCGTCGCACATTTTAAGAATAACAGTCCTTCTCTTGTTGAATTACTTAAGGTCCGGCTGAGTGTACCCTTCTCATTATTGAGACCGACGGACGCCAGGATAAAGTTCGCCCAGACTTCGCAAGAGGTCCCCTATGGCGCGGTGGGAAGCCTGATAGAGACGCTGCAGGAACGTGACAGGGGAATGAACCTTCTTAAAAGAGGCGTGTATGCAAAGCAAAAGCCCCCAGTGATATCCACGGTCATACTGACGGCGGCTATTATCGTCGTGTGGGTCATCTACCTTCTCGCACCTTTGCGCGTAGAAAAAAAGAGGCTCGCCGAAATAACGCATGAGGCCGCTTCGAAAAAGGTAGAGGTAAAAAAAGTCGAAGACTTGAAAAAGACGACCAAGGATTTAGCCGCCGAGATAGCCTCAATAAGAGGTTTCAAGGAAGACAGGCCTATGGTGTTGAATATCATCAAAGAACTTACCGTCGTCCTTCCCAAGTCAACATGGTTGACGCGTGTCAGGGTCACAGAGACAGGGGTCGATATAGAGGGCTATGCTGCATCGGCCAGTGAACTCCTGCCGAAACTGGAGGCATCGAAACTCTTCCAAAAAGTCGAGTTCGCGTCTCCGACATTCAGAGACGTGAAGATGAATTCGGACAGGTTTGTCATTAAGATGGAGATTGAGGGCATTAAAAAGAGCGAACCAGCCCAAAAAACGGACAGCGGAGTGAAAAAGACGGCAGGAGAAAGGCCGAAAAATGAAAAAAAATAAGACTCTTATACTCACGATGCCGCTCATGCTGGGGCTTTTGGTCTTTGCGGTCTACAATTATGGCTACAAGAGGGTAAAGTCGGACCTTGACACTATCAAAGAGGAGCAGACAGTGGGCTTGAGAATACTCGAAAAGTCAAACGCACTCATTGCGGAGAAGCCGAACCTCGAAAAACAGATAGCCGCATTGAAAGATGAGCAGCAAGCGGACAAGACCAAATTGATCGAGGGACAGACGCTTTCTCTTTCGGCCGCCACGCTCCAAGAAACGATCAAGGGCATTGTCGCAGGCAGGGGCGGGTCCATTTCGAGCGAACGTGTCGGGAAACCCGAAGACCACGGCAAGTTCAAGGTCATCACCGTCAGCATAGACGCGGTACTGCCCGATATACGGGCACTCGAAGACATTCTTTTTTCAATAGAATCGAGGACACCTTATCTTGTCGTGAAAGAACTCGATACCAGGGTGAGGAACTTCAGGGAGCCCAGAGACCTCCTGATAAAGCTGGACGTGTCGGCCCTTACGGGTGGCAAATAGTATGGGCAGGACAAGATTGATACTCAGCAATTTCAGCGTGGTCAATATCGTGCTGGCGGCGGTCCTCATTGTCTTTGCCAATAACATGCTCATGCCTCTTTCAGGCAAAAGCCTTAAATTAACGGCACCTTCATCGAAAATACCGACGGCCGTCCCTTCGAAGACTACTGAAAAGCCGGTAGAAAGCAAGAGCCCTTCACCATCGGATTACTTTCTTATAGCCGAACAAAACATTTTTCACCCGGAAAGAAGGATACCGCCCGAAAAGAAAGACATTGCCGTAATACCCCTTCCCAAGCCCGAGTTCGTCCTGTACGGAACGCTGATAGAAAACGATCTCCGGATCGCATACATGGAAGACAGGAAAGCCCCCCAGAATGCACCAACTAGGGGGAAAAAACAAATACCACTCAGGGTGGGAGAGGCATTGAGCGGCTTTGTCGTTAAGGAAATAGACACTGACAAGGTCGTCATGGCCAGGGGAGATGAAAAATTGGCTGTGTCTCTCAACGATCCATCCAAGTCAAAAACGAGAGAGGGAGCAACGACAGTCCCGGGTACTCAGGCTGCAACACCGGGACAACAAATTTTTCCGCCTCAGCAACCGCCTGTCGGGCGGGCGGCAACATCGCGGCTCGCAAATCCGCAACCGGCACCTGGAGCGGCGCCGGTACCTAGAACGCTCTTCAGGCGGAACGTTAGTCGGCCTTCGAACTACAATGCACAGCTAAGCCATGTCACGCCTTTGGAACCGACATGCTGATGCCGCTGGCAGGAAAAACTACGCGCAGCTTTCGGAACTGCCGGATCCGCCAAATCGAGAAAGAATAGGGTCATCCTCATGCGCCATTTTTCTTCTCTTTGCCATTTTGAATTCTCTTTGAATGGTGTGATAGAGTAAAAAAACAATATTTTTTCGGAGGTTTGATGATGTCAAAATTTTTTTTGGTGATATTCGCAGCAACGTTTCTTTTTGTCCAAATTTCGGCCGCAGAGGAAACCGATCCTGTGCTTGCCAAGGCCGGAGATTTTGTGATAAAAATGTCCGATCTTAACAGACTTATAAGCTATTACCCTGCCGAAAGACAGAAGTCTTTACAGGATAATCCCGCACAGAAAATCACGTTGGTAAAAAGGATGATCGAGGTCAAGATCATGGCGGCCCTGGCTAGGAAGGAAGGGTTCGATAAAGATCCGGAATTCAAGGAACAGCTTCAGTATATGATTGATGACTTTACGGCAACCCACTATTTAGGGAAGGCATTGGCAAAGGATATTACCGTAAGTGACGCGGACATAAAGCAATACTATGACGCTAATAAGGAGAAATTCAAGGTGCCTGAACAGGTACGTGCAAGGCACATACTGATCAAGGTCTCTGCCAAGGCAACCGATGAGGAGAAGAAAAAGGCAAAAGAAAAAATAAACGAGTTGCGTCAGCGGGCCGAGAAAGGGGAAGACTTTGCGAAACTTGCATCAGAGTATTCCGACGACCTCGGCACGAAAAAACGAGGGGGCGACACAGATTATTTCGCGAGGGGCAAGATGGTAAAGCCTTTCGAAAACGCGGCCTTTTCCCTGAAACCCGGGGCTATCAGTGATATTGTGGAAACGAAGTTCGGCTATCATATTATAAAAGTGGAAGACCACAAGGAAGCGAGGACCATGGGCCTTGAGGAAGTTAAGGCGTCGATCAGGGACTACCTTAAGAACGAACTGAAAATTCCAAGGCAAGTCGAGTTCGTTCTCACCGCAAAAGAAAAAGCAGGGGTGGAGATTTTCGAAGACAGGATAACAGGCAAGGCGCAGGGGAAATAGACACCCGTTAAAAAAAGTCAGTATCACCCATGGTATAAAAAAAATGCCCTGCGATATCCGCTTTCGAAAGGGTAGGCTCCTGAGTGGTCCGCGGGATGGCAGTCGCACTTTTTTTTGCCGAGAACCCCAGGGTGGTGAAGGTTTTTTCCATAAAAGGGGGGACCCAGAGCGTCAAAGTCCCGGGACCTCCCGAGCAGATGAGGTTTTCGATTTTTCCAATAAGGGCCGGGAGCGTCTGTTTTGTCGAGAGAAAGTCGATCAGCAGCACCCGGTCGCTTTCCCTTTTCAAAACTGCATACCCTAGCAGACTGCTTCCGATGCGCCCTTTAAGCCCCCACAGTTCGTAACGGAAAAGTGGGTGGTTTTTATGCCTCCAGGTTAGGTATCTCCTGTCTCTTACAACCGCCATCGACAAGTCTGTCTTGCACCTGTCCCACAAACGGTCTATCTTAGCGTCGGAATAATCCAGTGGAAAAAGTTTAAACCGGTAACGGTCCACATCATCATGGAAAGCTGCTTCCTTAGCGCATTCCATCACGTCTTCCACCATCTCATAAATCCCAAGCTGCAGGGCCGGTCTCAAAAGAGCGTTTCTCTCGGGAAAACCATACCCGACGATAATGCCGTCTCTGACCGCCTCACGGGGAGTTAGACAGGAGATTTCTTTCAGTGTCTTAATCCCTCTGAAAGGAGGAAGTATCATCACGTCGCAGATGGCAAGACCTCCGGCCGGCCTTCCCATGTAAATCAATGGTACGCGGACCGCGCCGTAATGTCCGACCACTCCGAGTTCTTCATGGATAGCGACTGTGGAATAGACCTTCGCGGGATTGCTTTCGATGTATTTCCATCTCCATTCATCCAGAGACATTCCCCTACCGAAGACCTCTTTAAAAAGCCTCGTGATGCCGACCTCATCACCCGCCCTGTAAAGTCTTATGTCGAGAATTTTACTTATAGAGGGCCCCGATTTCATCCGCCGGAAAGAGTGTGAATATAGATCTCAGATAGTCCATCGGTAAGGTATGTTGATAAACCCCGGCTCAATGCTTTCCTTCGGTATTGTAAAGTAAGGGGTCGACTTGCTGTCGTAGATATGGATAAACTGCTCATCCATGGCATGGATATTCAGAAAAAATGTGCCTTCCTTCAGCTGAATGCCGGGAAGGCAGAGGTTGATCTTCCTGCTTCCATGCAGTGGCTCGTGGGCTCTCGTACCGATACCGACAATCTGCACGTTATCTATCCTCCGGAGCACCGCCGCTATCCTATAGGGAACAGAGTCGTCAAGGGCCTCAATTTCTATCTCTATGTTCAGGTCTTCACCGCTCCTTACGCTGGGGAAAGGCGTAATGATCAAATTGCGGATCAGAAGAAATGCTACATGCCCGGTTTCTCCAGCCGCATATACAGACGGAGCCGCACTTTTTGCCTGTTCCTTCTTGAGCTGGTAAGTTTCATAAGCCTGAGTGACCTCGTGGGCCGAACCCTCTAGCGCGGCCTGGCCGTTTTTCAGCCAGATGACCCTGTCACATAACCTGTTGACATAGTACATGCTGTGGGAACAAAAAAGAATGGTTTTGCCCGCCTCCTTAATCGATAATATCTTGTCCGTACTTTTTTTCTGAAAGTAGAGGTCCCCGACGGAAAGCGCCTCATCCACAACAAGAATGTCCGGCTCAACTGCCATTGCAACCGAGAATGCCAACCGCACATGCATCCCCGATGAATAGGTCTTCAGGGGATAATTGATATGCTCCCCGATTTCGGCGAAAGAGACCACATCCTGTACCCTCCTGGCCATCTCAGAAGAGGGTATCCCTAAAAGGGAGCCGTAAAAATAGATGTTTTCAATCCCTGTAAATTCGGGATGAAACCCTGAGCCAAGTTCCAACAGGGAGGAGACCATCCCGTTGATATTGACCTCCCCGCTTGTGGGCTTGAGGGTCCTCGCAATTATCTTCAACAGGGTTGACTTCCCCGCCCCGTTCTCACCGATAACGCCGAGGGTTTCCCCTTTCTTCACTCTTATGCTAAGACCGTCAAGCGCGACAAATTCATTGTGGTACCGTGTACGGAAGAGGATCTCTTTGAGCCTGTCTATCGGCTTTTGGTAGAGGCGGTAGACCTTTCTCAAGTCTTTCATGCTGATTGCGATGTCTTCACTCATCAAAGTATGTCTGCAAACCCCTCGTTCAGTTTTGTAAAAACCTTTATCCCGAGGAATAAAAACAGACCCGAACAAAGGGCCATCGCTCCCCAATACCAGGGACCAGGCAGGGTCCTTTCTAATATTATCTTATGGTAGGACTCGACATAAAGTGTTACAGGATTTAGATAGGTAAGACCTCTGATATTCTCCGGGATAGCCTCCAGGCTGTAAAGTATGGGGGACAGGAAGAACATTCCCTGGAGCACATACCCGATTATCTGCTGGAGGTCTCTCATGTAAGGGACAATGGCGGCAAGCAACATTCCGACTCCCACGGAGAAAAGAAGCTGGAGAATGAGCACAGGCACTATCATAAACATGGACAGGTGGGACAGCCCTGAAAACGTAAAGACAAGGATAAATAAGACAACGCCCACCATACTCTGCAAATAGCTCGAAAGGGTAATCGATATCGGCAGTATAATTATCGGGAAGGGGACCTTCTTCACAATTTCGGCATTCTCTAGTATCGTCGTGCCCGACCGGGAGATGCCCTCGGAGATGGCAAGCCAAAAAAAATAGGTAGAAAGAAGAAAGAGAACATAAGGGATCTGGGCATTAGCGTGGGGCCTTACGCGCATCACCGTCGAAAATACAAACCAGTAAAGGAGTATCTGAAAAATAGGCATCATAATAGTCCAGAGCATTCCCAGCCCGGAGCCGGCATATCTGGACTTTATATCTTTAATGAGGAAATATTTTACAAGGTTTACCCAATTAGTCATCTTGCGGTTAGTATAATCATACAATTTTTGCGTCTGTTTTATCTACATATCCGCACCCGTAAAGGTCCTCGAAATGCAAGGGGGGTGCGATGACAAAATCGTCCGTTTGGATTGACACGTTCTCATTTCTCGTGCTATTTTACTTTAATGCTGAAAGAGCAATTTCTTATCAGTTCTTATACGTTGGTTTTTATTCACATGCCGAAGGCCGCCGGCAGCACACTGCAGCGCATTCTTGATCGCCAATACGGGGGCCAAAAGACTTTCGACATCGACGGAAACGGCATTGAAAGAGTCCAGGACTCGATTGATCGCTTACGATCGCTGTCCGAGGCCGAGCGGGCGGAGATCCGGTGTGTGAAAGGGCACGTTCCATTCGGTATCGGGCAATGGCTGGGAAGTCAGGTCCGGTATATTTCGATGTTGCGCGAGCCTGTCGCGAGGGCCATTTCCGATTATAATTTTACTATGAGCACTCCCGAGCATACCCACTACAGAGAGGTTAATGAAAAAGGCATGTCGCTTCTCCAGTATGTGGAGATGCGGGCGCAATCTGGCCTGGCTAATCTGTATACCCGGATGCTTAGCGGCTGTGTGAACTGGGAGAACCTTACGTTGTCGGGTCCTTTGCCGCAGAACGCATTGGAACTCGCCAAAGAGAACGTGCGTAAATGTGCGGCCGTGGGTATTACAGAGCGCTTCGACGAATCCATTCTGCTTTTCAAAAAGAAGCTGGGCTGGTCGTCTTGCTATTACGTTCGGGAGAACGTCACCCCGTCCATCCGCGTTACCCGCGATCAGGTCAGCAGCGATGTCGAGAAGGCGATCAAAGAATATTACCGGCTGGACATAGAACTATATCAATATTGTCTGGAAATCTTCAATGAAAATATCCGAAGTGCAGGGCACGACTTTCAAATTGAACTTGCTGAATTCGGAAAAACGAACTCAGGTTATCGGCAGTAAAAGGCAACTTCCGCCTCTCTCCCAGTCAGCATTTGTTCATAACCAAAGGCAACTAAAAGGTGGTCGGCTATTGCATTGAAAATAGACCTGTCGCTGTCCGGTGTGCTTTAATGTTAGTGGTTCCCGGGGGATAAGGGGTGCCTGAATGAGAGGCGCTATAGTCTAGAGTTTCTTTATCCTGTAAAATAGAGAGGATTGAATAATTGCGTTTTGTCATATGACGCACTGTGTATGCTCTTCGATGAGAAAATTGAAAAAGAGAAAAGAGTTTTCTTATGAAAAAGGCACTTGTACTTACAGGATTTAACCCTTTCACTTGCACCGGCGGGATTGAGACTTTCACCAATGCCCTCATTGATCTGATTGAATCTTCACATATTAAGACGGATGTTATCTGCGCCTCTGAATTCGGAAATACGTGCGGGCTGCACAACCCTTTCATCGGACAGGTATACGCGGCCGGAAGAAGTCTTCTCAACCGCCCGTCTGATAAGTACGAATTCATCATATCAAACGGCTACTATGGCGGCGGGTATTTCCCGAAGAGGCTCGGGACGTTCGTGATATTCCATTCGACCCATGGCGGGTATGCCGATGCACTCAAGGGACTCCTGCCCTTAAGTTCATATCTTGAGATCAAATATATCGTCGGGGAGCTGCTTGAACAGGCCTCCGCCGCCGGGGCAAGGCTCATCGCGGTCAGCGACCATGTAGGGTCCGAACTTAAGAAATATTACGGTCTCACAGACGTCTCTGTTGTAGCCAATCCGGTGGATACGCATTTTTTCCGCAGACTCGCCGACCGGAGGGGCCTACGGAGTCTTTACGGAATTCCGCATACTGAAAGGGTCGGACTTTTTGTCGGCCGGTGGGAACTTCCAAAGGGAAGGGACATCATGGAGCGGCTGATGGAGGGGACGCCGGGATTGTTCTGGATTATTGCTTCCCCTTCCGGCGGGGACCCTCCTCCGGCAGACAGCGGACGGCACCGCTCATTTTCGGGGCTTGATCGGGCGCGCTTGAAAGAACTATACAGTCTTTCTGATTTCATGGTCTTTCCGTCTAGGTACGAGGGTTTCGGGTTAGCGGCTGCCGAGGCGATGGCGTGCGGGCTGCCGGTGATAGGGACGCCTGTGGGCTTTCTCGCAGATCTGTATTCGAAGGAGCCTTTTTCGGCGCTGTCGGTCCCTCTCCCCGGCCGCGGCCCCGAAGATATTATTCGTGCGATCATGCGTGCCATTGACCGGCTGCTTTCAGACGCTACCTTATACCGGATGGTCTCAGAGAGGGGCAGGGACATTATAGTGGCACATTACGATATCGGCATCTGGAGGGAACGCATGAGGAGGGTCTTATGTCTCAATTGACGGACTTCACCCTGGGACTCCCGGACATCGACAGGGCCTTGGTCCTGGCGCCTCATCCGGATGACGAGTCACTCGGCTGCGGCGGCACTATAGCCCTTTATTCGGGCAAGATTCAGTTTACCGTTGTCGCCCTTTCGCGCGGGGAAGCGGTAAACATTCCCGAGGACAACAGAGGCGAGCTAAGGAGAAAGGAATGTGAGGACGCAGTAAGGATCCTCGGCGCGCATGCGCTCGTTTGTCTGGACTTGCCGGACGGAAAGTTTTCGGAACACGGAGACTCTGTCAGGTCGCGGCTTGCGGGACTTTTCGCCGATCTGAAACCCCAGATTGTCTTCGTCCCGGCGCCTGTGGAAATACACCCCGACCATAGGGAAACAGCACTCGCCTGCATAGAGGCGTCGCGGGGATTTCCCGGCCTGCTGCTTGCCTTCTACGAGATATATAATCCGGTCAGGTTCAATGTCCTTGTCGATATAGGCCCTGTGATAGAGATAAAGAAAAAGGCCCTTATGCGCTATCATTACAGCATGCTCAAGAAAGAGGAGACCTTTATAGCTTCCAACTTAGGTCTCAACAGGTCAAGGTCGCTCTTTACCCTTCGGGATTCTTATTACGAGGCATTCTGGATGCCTGCTGCGCCGCCGACGCTGGCAGAGGTGATAACGTGGTTCTCAAATGACCTGCACGTTCCCTCTTTGGAGGACCGTTTGCTCGATAATCTCCGGGTTGCAGACACCCTTTTGCAAGAAGTAAGAATGATTGAAGAAAAGAGTGCCGAAAAAGACAAGATGATAGAAAAACTCGCCTTCGATCTAAAACAAAGGGAGGAGAGCGTTGCCGTTCTCGGAAATCATCTCCGTCAGCTTGAAACCGGCCTTTTCCAAAAACTTGCGAAAAAATACTACGGGGTGAGAGATACCTTTCTCCCTGAAGGCACGTCCCGTAAACATCTCTACGAGAAGATAGTCCGTTCTTTCAAAGACCACTCCCGTTAAAGACACAGTCCACCCGTTGCTCCGGATAATGCGTAAATCATCGTAATAATGCGTGGCAATCATTGCACCAAAAATTCTTATGGCAGGGGATTACATTTTTTTGTTTAGCAAGGGCATATTCCTTTGGGCAAGCGTCAAAAAAAAGAGGGGCAGTGAATGCCCCTCTTTTATCAGTCCTGCCGTGGTCGTCAGTAACAGTAAAATGCAGCATTCACAAGCGTCGACGTTTTAGAGCTCGTATTGACGAGCAACATATAATACGTGCCCGCCTGACTGAAATTCGGGACCGAGGCATAGGCGTTGATAGGAGCATTGAGCCACCTCTTTGCGGACCCGGCCGGAGGGGTAAGACTATAGTCCGCATAAGCAATTGTGGTTTCACCGGAGCCGGTGCCGGAAAAGTTCCAGAAGAATGTTCCAGTTCCGTTACAGTAGTTGGTGCCGGTAACCTTTACGCAGTCGGTGTACTGACCGGCAGTGATACCCGATATGCTAAATAAATTCTGATAATCAGCACGCGTTGGCGCAGACCCTTTCTTAATTACTATATCTACGTTCGGAGAAGTCTGTTGCCCGGTAACGCTAAACCTGAGCTGTTTAGACGTTGTTGTACAGGCGCTGGGTAATGTGGCGCTGAATAAATAAGTGCCGCCCGCGGGTACGGTCCATTTCGATGCTGTATCATTGATCTTTAATGCGGTAGCGCCGCCGGGAGTAACAGGGCAAGCCTCCGTCGTAACAGGGTTGCCTCCGTTACAGGGAGTAGGTGAACTTGTTAAAACTGACCTCGTCAGGGTCTGTCCTGCAGTGCACGAAGTTTCCGAGGGCGACCATGCAGAATACGTAAAACTCGTGCAGGTCGGCGCACTAAAGACGCAGGGTTGGGTTGTTGCCGGCGTAGCTCCGCCTGAACAACCCGCCGGCACACCAGCATAGCTAACAACGGGAGCCGTATTGTTTGACTGACACGTTCCTAAAGTATAATTGTAACCCGTGCAGGCCTGTGGAGGGCAACTCTGCACCGTTAGTGCGTCAGGCAGTCCGACGCAACCTGATGGAATTCCAGTTGCCGTTCTGGACTGGATGGTTCCGGCGGCGCATGATGCCGGCGTCCAGGAACCATAAGTCCAACTGGTACAGGCTGACACGCAGGACAACATCGTCGGCTGGTCCGAAACACACCCCGGTGGGGTAGCACCGGTTCTCGTCATGACGCCGCCAGAACACGCGGTCCATGTGTAGCCCGTGCACGGTATTTTGTCAGGGAACGCCGCATTCACTACAGAGGCTTCAACGGTAGCTGAAACTGAGCTACAGTTACCGTTGGGAGGGGAGGGGCCATTGTGGTTGTAAACACACCGGTGGCATCAATTGTCCCTGTCCAGCTGGGATTGTTAAGAGAATCAAATCCATTGAGTCTCAGCGCGCCGGACAGCGGAATCCCAGAATAAAGTCGGGGTAAAACACGAGTTCGGAATTGCGACAGTCTGCGTCGGCGTCGCTTTATTTCCATCGCAATCGATTGCCTTTATCGTCAATGCGCCACTGCTAGCTGCTGATACACATAAATAGTTGTATCACCCCAGCTTACCGCACTACCTACCAAAAGAGCAAAAACTACAATAATCCCCATTCCCGCTCTTCTCATAAAAGTTTTCGCGATGCCCATCTTGACCTCCCGCACTTCACGGATTGTATTACTCATCCCCAACTTAAAAAAAGCGGGTTCCTCATCTCCAAAAATTGTTTTGCTCCTGCCCTTCATAACCTACACCTCCTGAGTTTCTTAAGCTAATCAATAAATTATCCCTAATTTCTCGCTTTAAAATAAGACGCATTTTATTTTAACACACCTGACACGGCGATTTCGATTAAATTATTTTAACCTTTTCTCAAATTAATATTGCACTTTTCATGCCATTTTTCAGTGATTTGAATCACCATGTCAGATAAAAAGGGCGTGATGAATCACGCCCCTACGGGGTCTTATAACAAATTCTCTGCGAATTATCGTCCTGATGTGTGTACATCTGCTGAAAGCGATGTCTTATGGTTTGCAACGCGTTTTAAGGCCGCAATAATTAGTTATAAATTGGGAAGAGGTATCTGCCGGGGCTTTCGGGAAGATGCGTTGTCCAGATTGAAGGTTCATTTTAGCGTTTGAGATGCAGACATTTTCTGTCAATTTGCTGCCGGAGTAGGTCAGCCGGGGTCGAAAAACCGTCAAGTTGCTGCGGGTCAAAAAAAAGGGAGGGCCCGAAGGTCCTCCCTTTCACGAAAATAAGAGGCAGAATATTATTCTACGGTTACGTTAGTTGTGTACTGAAGCGGAACCAACCCGGAGAAACTTCCGCCGGCAAATGTCTCAACTGAATAACCGATGGCCGGGAGACCGTTCGTAGTTTGCCCTTGGAACGTTGTAAAATGAGCCGGGCTAACAGGAGTAGATGCGGAACCATTATTGACGAGGTCTATGTTGATCCAGCCAAAATCAAATGCCGTCGCAACAGGAACAATCCCGTCAGAGGTAAAGATCCCGCTTGAATTAATATCGACGAGGTTGACTTCATTAGGAAGATCAACAGGCGTCGGGGTGGTGCAAGGCGAGAACTGACAGGTAACGGTAGGAGCATTTTCCGCGTCGTCCCATATCGTCACCTTTACGGACGTGTCATCAAAGATATCCGAAGGGGCCGCATCACACTTACCGGCGGTGAAAGTGTCGATATGTGTCGCCCACTTTGTCGGGAAGGTAACTATCAGGCCAGCCTTGCCGTCGATAGAGGACTGGATATCATAGATAGCCATGATCTGTGACTTGGTCAGCGCATAGTTAACCGGAGTAATAGTTCCGTCCTCGCTGTCGTCCTTAAGGTTCGGCCTGTTGGAATTGATCGTGAATACTAAACCTGAAGCGTCAAAATCGGCAAGAGCGGTTGCGGCATAAGAGAAGATCGAGGTTGTGGCCGTATTGACAATGTATGTATGCCCCATCAGGACGTTTTCTATTGGAGTCCGAAGATCCCGCTGATTGCCGCATGTGCATGGATTAGAAGGCTTAGGATCATCGGCCGTGGGTTGATTGCAGTTCTCATCCATCTGATCTTCTTGGATGATCTCGAAATAGCCTTCTCTGGTCTGATCGCCTGTGATGTTCAGGTTGTCCGCACCAAACTTGAAGGCAACGCCGGAAGGAAACATCGTGGTGAAAATGCCTATATCGGTTGCAGTATTGTCACCGACCTGTACAAACGTATCATTGTCACGACCGATGAGCGTGGTGCCTGTGGAATTGGCCACCAGCTGGCCGGACCACATGTCATTTTTGCTCAGGCATATGTCGAAGTCGAGTACTTCCTGGCTTCCGTTACCACTGACATGGCAGACCCCGTTACCTGGGTCAGTGTAGCCGCCTCTCTGAACCTGAGCCTCACCCTGGCACCAATGACTGCGCTTGTGTTGGTGATTGTGAAGAAATCTGATCCTGGCTCCTCGACGTTATAATACCCGTAGATAAGGCATCGCCCAGACCGCCCGGATTGACGAAGAGCTGGGTTGGCGGCACAGGCGCCACTGCTCGAAGCCATTGAGTCTATCTGATCGCAAAGGCCGAGCCGAAGCTTAATGCCATGAGAATGAACGCAAGAAAAACTGCTTTCTTAAACATTTACTTTCCTCCTTTTTAATAATATTCCTCTGATTAAATCAGAATCTTGAAAATCTTTATATAAAACGGCTAAGCTCTGTGCCCTCCATCACCTCCTTCTTTCCTGGTTTTTTTGACCAACTTTATACAAAAAACTACCGCCATTTATTTCACGCCGCGCGGTCTGATACCCGCGGGGACATGATACCATACGCCATCAACTTTAACCCACTTCTCCGTAAGAAGAGTGCTGTATTCATCGCTCTTCATCTGAGGCAGCTTTACCCTGACCCTCACTTGCACCTTGACACGCGCCGAGTCCCCGTCGAGCTTCACGTCGCCCGGGGTCGCTGCCAAATATTTCACTACATCGGTGTTGATGCCCTTAAGATAATTTATCATGTTTGTCTGTTTCCTGTAATTAGGGGCCTCATATTCGTAACTCTTCACAAAGTCCTCTTTTACCTTAAGTTGCCAGTACGTGGCAGACCCGTTCCCTCAATTCCCCTCCATCCGATCCATTTTTTGTTGCCTCTTTTATAGAACATCCTGAAAAAATAATCAAGAAAAAAAATGCGATATAAATAAACTTTTGCCCCATCGTTGTCAGCGCAAATCTGTTCTCCCGCGTCATACGGCGTGCATCTTCGTATAAGATATTATCAATATTTTTTCCTGTCAAGTTTTTTTTAAAAATTTTCAATCCCGTCGGTATATATTACACAAATTATTGTTTAACTATTTCTTGCAATAAATATGCCATGACTTTCATCATTCTCCTGGTCAATTATGGCATCGTAACTCACCGTTTTTACTGCATACTATATTTATTGTTTTGCCAACCGGTGTGTCGCTATGCACACAGGCTGTGTTTCTTAATGTACAGTAACGCTCCACACTTTTTCCAGCCTGATACGGCGCTCCGCGTCCTCGGTCAGTTCTGCCTTGAATTAGGAACAGGCTCTATAGGCTGTTCCTTCGGTTGTTCCTTTTCGGGCCCCTGCTTCCGGCCTCCACCTTGGATGAACTTGTCCAGCTCGTTGTCCTTGGTAGCATTCTTATACCGGTCGGCAAATTCTGACGTGACACTCTTTGCCTCCTGCTGGTTTCTGATAACATGGGGCGTGAGCAGGATAATCGTTTCTTTCCTTGTGGCGGTATCTTCCGTAGTCCCAAAGAGTGCCCCGATAATAGGGATTCTACTCAGAAATGGAAACCCCGTTGTCCCATGAGACGTATCTTCCCTTATAAGGCCCCCGATAATGATCGTTTCGCCGTCGCGCGCAACCAGATTTGAAGTCGCCTCTGTCTTGTCGATACTGACCTCGTCCAGCCCCCCAACTGTTACCGGTTTAGCACTAATCGAGGAAATCTCCTGGGACAGCTCAAGGGCGATTAGCCCGCTATCGTTCACCTGAGGCTTTACTTTAAGGATAATTCCGATATCTTTATACTGGATTGTGGAAGTGCCCACAACGGGAATAGCAGTTGTGGTCGTACCAGGAGTCACCGTTGAAGCAATAGGCGTAGAAGAAGTTGAAGTGGCAATGGGAATCTGTTGCCCCACCTGGATCCTCGCCTCGCGATTATCCGACACAAGGATGTGGGGCGCCGCCACCACTTTTCCCCTCGACCGGTCATCAAGGGCCGAGAGCACGGCCCTCACGTTTCCAGAGGGGTCATGACCTATAAAGGTAAACCCTTTGTCAGATGGAGTCGATGAAAGGTTGCCGGCATTGACTGACGCCATGGACCCCGGACCCGTAAGGTCCAATGGATTCTTAAAGGGTTTCAAGCCGGTCAGCTTAAGATCGGTATTCATTGACCATGAAAGTCCGAAACTCAGATTATCCGTTAAGGTTATATCTACTATCAGTGCCTCAATGAGGACCTGTCTCGGCATGATATCTATTTTTTGAATCGTATCAAGTATGAGCCCGTAGTCCTCCGGCGTAGCGAGAACGATGATCGTATTAGTGACCTCATCCGGAATAATCCTCGTGATATCCGAAACAAGCGCCTCCCCTGTAGATTGGCCTCCTACCGATATCTGTTGCGAAGGCGTAGTCGGAGCTGTAGGTTGACCGGGGATAGGCGGCCTCTGCGACGTCGTTGTCGTCGATGTTTTTGGGGCAGTCGATGCTCCCCCCTTCTGAAAAATCTGCTGCAGAAGCGCAGCGACATCCTTCGCCTTACTGTTCTGCACAGCGTACACGAATACCTTGGGGGTCACCTGTTTGAGCTTTTCGTTGTCAAACGTATCGACAAGTTGAAGGAGTCTTTTCACATTGGCATCTGTGTCGATGATGACGATATGGTTGCTCTTCGGCACATCGACGATCACGGCGCTCGTCGAAAGAAACGGGGTCAGGATCCTCGTCATCTCGGTAGACTGGATATACTTGATAGGCACCACCTGAAGCCGCGCCTTCCCGGTAAGAGTGATTTCTTCGGGGTCCCTGCCCATACCGACAGGCGCCGGTTCCTTGGGCAAGTCCGCGATAGGCACAATCCGGTATAGCCCCCCTTCCTCCACTATGCCGACGCCGTTAAGCCGCAGGATTACCTCCATCAGCGGAAGCACGTCTTCTTTTGCAACCGGAGCAACGGACCTGAAATTCACCCTACCTTTGACGCGGGGATCTATAATGTAGTTAACCCTCAGGACGTCCCCGAATATCGTCTGTATCACCGAATAGACGTCGGCGTCATCAAAGTTAAAACTGACATCACCCCTCTTTGCCGGCACAGCGTGGGGCATAACAGGATGCGGTATCGGAGTGGCGGGCGCGAATGGAGGTGGTGCCGGCTGAACTGTTTCAGGCTGCGGCGCAGGCGTCGCGGATACAGGAGGCTGTGCCGGTTGAACTGTTTCAGGCTGTGGCGCAGGCGTCGCGGGTACAGGAGGCTGTGCCGGTTGAACTGTTTCAGGCTGCGGCACAGGCGTCGCGGGTACAGGAGGCTGTGCCGGTTGAACTGTTTCAGGCTGTGGGGATGGTGTCGCCGCAGGCTGAGCAGCGGGCGCTGCCTGCTGCGGAGATGCAGGTTGAGGTTGTGCTGGTTGTTGCGCTCCCGGTTGAGAATCAGAGGGGGGCTTCCTCGTACTCATAGTACTCGGGGCGAAAAGACCTGCCACCGTGACACCGTGCAGTAACGCACGCGTCAAGGCGTTATCCGGCGAAGAAGTTGTTGAACCGGGAGTCAACATGCCGCCATCCGAGGAATATGCCGCATCTATCGAAATAGACATGATGATAAGGGCAGATATGAAACAACCGATTACTCTACTGAACATCAAGCACCTCTTTTTCATTATGTTACATAAGATAATTTATTTACCTTCCTATGTCAAGGAAACGCCCGGCTAAGAAGGCGGTCGGGAAGCCATATCAGTATCATATTTCTGATACCCGATTCTTTCGCTTAAGATGCGAGTATCCCGTTACGGACGACGGCAAGATTTTTTAAAAAAATCCTCAAAGCCGGCGGTATCGTCATATACCGGCAGGCCATTTCAACGATATGGAGCATATTTCTTGATAACCCGGACACCTGTCACGTATAATAACAAAATATGATTTCCGGGCATCTATACTGGGTGATCGTCTTCGGATCATATTCATGAAATACCTTGTGATCATACCGGCATATAATGAAGAGAAGATGGTCGCCTCCGTCATCGCCGAAACAAGAAAAAACATCCCTTCTTCCGACATCCTGGTCGTTGACGACGGCTCTGACGACGGAACGCGTAACGCTGCGATCACGGAAGGCGTCCCTGTGGTGAGTCATCCTTTTAACTTGGGCTACGGGGCCACGCTGCAGACGGGTTTCCGGTTTGCCGTGAAGAGGGGATATGATTTCGTAATAACGTTGGACGCGGACGGGCAACATGATTCCTCGTCTGCCTGCAGCCTCATAAATGTCATGAAGGGCAGCGGGGCCGACGTCGTTATCGGTTCGAGATTCACGGGCCGGGGTTACAAGATCGATTTATTGAGAAGGATCGGCATAAAGCTCTTCTCCTTCATCGCGAAGGCATACACCGGCGTCGGTATCACCGACCCTACGTCGGGCTTTCAACTCATCGGCAGGGACGCGTTCACCTACCTCGCCGAGGGAGACAATTACCCGCTCGACTATCCCGACGTGAATATCATCATGGCCCTCCATAAGAGCAGATTCAAAATTGCGGAGGCGCCGGTAGTCATGAGGGAAAATGCCGACGGCAGGTCGATGCATAGCGGGGTGAGACCACTGCTTTACGTCCTCAAAATGTGTCTCGCAATTATCATGGTCCTCGTCAGGGGGAAGGGCCGGTAATGTCTGCTGGGATCAGAATAATCATTCTCGGCATGGGCATAATCCTTTTCATCGCCATATTCGAACTTGTCAGGAGCAAACGGTTCAGGGAGGAATTGTCGATAGCCTGGTTCGCAGTGGCAATTGCATTGATGGCAGGTTCGGTTGCCGACAAAATCATAGACCCCTTCGCAAAGAGGCTCGGCATAGGATACCCGCCGGCGCTTGTTTTCGCATGGATGATATTCTGCCTAGTCCTTGCACTGCTTTACTTTTCTTCAGTCATTTCGGACCTATCCGGGAAGATCAAGGAACTGAGCCAGAAGATAGCGCTCCTGGAGTCGGAGTTGGACAAGAGCGCAGGAGGAGAAGACAAAGGCAGCGACACCTGACGGCGGCCGTCACATTTTGTCCATGTTTCTTTCGATCATCTTCCTTAGATTTTCCGGGGTATCCTTCATCGAAAGGACGTCCCGCAAATTGGAAAAAACCTTTTCTTTATCACCCATGAGGAAATATGCCCGGGCCTTGCTAAAAGGGATCATATACTCTTTCGCGCCTCTCTCTAACCCTTTTTTGAAATATTCTTCGGCGGCTTTATCGCGCCCGTAGACCAGGAGTACGTTGCCCATCGTCAGGTAAGGCTGATAGAATACCGGGGCAAGCGCCACCGCCTTCGCCGCGTAGACCCTCGCCTTTTCGACAGAGGCTTTCTGTGTGAGCAGTATCTCGGCCATTTCCGACAGGGCCAGCACATGTTCGGGGGCGATCTTCAGAGTCATATTTATGCAATCGGTGGCCCTGCCAAGGTCCCTCTTCATAAGGTACGCATCCCCCATGCCGTAGTATGCGGCGGCAAAAGAAGGATCTTCCGCCACGGCGCTCTTATAATATTTCAACGCCTCATCGGGCCGCTCCTTTTTGCGATACGCATCACCCAGCAGCGTATACACGATAACCCTGTCCAACCCGGAGGTCTTCGGCAAAATGAGGGTATACATTTTTACCGCGCCCTCGATGTCTCCGGTTGAGGAGCGGTAAAAGGCCTTCAGTATGTTCACCTTCAGGGGCGCCTCCATCTTGGCATCCAGCAGTGCTATTACGCTCTTTGCCCTTTCCAGGTCGTCCGTGAAAAGATAAATCATGCCCAGACTGTATGCCGAATCCTGAAAAAACTGTGCCCTTCTGTCGGCCATACTGATGTCCATGACCTGCCGGTAATATTCCTTCGCCGAGGCTACATCAGACATCTTGAGGTAAGAGTTGCCGAGTGCGATCATAGCCCTGAGGTTCCCTTCGGTCTTGTGAACAGTATCGGTCCATAAGGTTATGGAATCCTTCCAGGCGAGGTTTCGCTGGAAGGTCAAAAGGCCGAGAAACAACGACAGGACTACGATTCCGGTCCAGAGGACCCTCCCTCTGAGGACCCTTTCCCTGAGAGCGCCCGCAGTCAGTATCTGGGCCGACACGCCGAAGAAAAGTCCCGCCACGGGAAGGTAGTTTCTATGTTCAAAATAAAGGTCCGCGCCCACCGCAATAAAGCTTTCCAGGGAGAGCGCAATAAAATACCAGAGTATCCCGAAGGAAAGAAAGGGCAGCTCTTTGCGCTTATAAACAGCAAAAGATATGAGAGACACAATAATGAAAAACGATGATAGGGTCGACAGCGGGGCTGCGATGCCGGTTGAAATCGGGAATCCCCACCAATCGAAGACAAGGAACCGGGGCAGCGGCACAAACAGGAGAAATATGTATCTCACCACAACCCTGAACTCGGTGAGAATATGCTGAAGCGGCGTCCAGTAGACGTCAATCGCGGTCCAGCTCAACGCTTCTATCGGCCGGTTCGGCCGTAACAGTGTATCCGCTATGGCGATAAACGCCTTTTTGAAATCAAGAAAGAAAGAGGACACCCCCAGCACGATCACTACCGCTGCGATGCCTATACCGGCCTGAACGAGGCCTTTCCTGAATTCTTTCTGAAGGAAAAAGAAGTCATACAGCAATAAAAGGGGGATGGCCATAACGCCGTTTTCTTTTGAGAATATCCCCAGTACGATACACGCCGCAGTTGCCGCATACATGCCCGCGGACTTCTTCACGCTGCCCGAAGTCCTGGCGGAGATATAACAGAGCAACGCAAGAAGGGTAAACATCGTAGCCAGGGACGCCATCCTCTGAACTATATAGGTAACGGCGTTGATATTAATCGGATGGAGCGCGAAAACCACAGCGCTCACAAGCGAAACGGCGTATGCATAACGGCCGTATTCATCCTTTAAGTCCTTAAGGCGCAAAGTCAGAAAGGCTATCCAGTAAAGGAGGAAAGCATTCACAACGTGGATAAGGATATTAAATACCCTGTAATTCAGGGGACTAAGGGGGTCGATCAGCTTATTGACCTGGAAGGTCAGATAGGCGATTTTTCTGTAACCTAAGCGGAAGTTGAGTACGCTTGATATGTTCTGGAACTGTCCGATAAAACTGTCGTCCAGCGCCCATGTTCCGTGAAGAGAAACCGAGTACGCAATAAAAGTCGAAAAAAACAAAAAGGCCACTGCGCCAAGATGCATTCGTCTGCTCTCGCCGAAGACTTCTGGAGATAAACCCCTTTTACTATTGTTGACTGCTTTCTTCTTATTTTTGCTCATGAACTGTTAATTCTAAGGTATTTTCAAATTCCTTCGCAATGGAGCCCCACAAAAACCTTCTCGAATATTCACGCCCCCTCGCGCCCAACTCAGTTCTCAATGCGCAGTCACTCAGGAGAAGGGCCATCTTATCTTTCAGCCCCTTCACCGATCCCGAAGGGAATCTCACGCCGAAATTATTGTCCTCGACGAACTTCATCTCCTCTATGTCGCTGACGACGAGCGGTTTGCCGCATGCAGCGGCCTCGATGATGCTTACCGGCGATGATTCATGCCGGGAGGGCAGTACGACGATCCTCGCACCGGACAGAAGGGCGGTCTTTTGCAATCCCGTCAGGAATCCCGCATATTCGACTTTATGCTTAATCTCCTCCGGAAGCCCCGAAACGAGCCTCTCATAACTATCGAACTCGTATCCGGCCATGACAAGCCTGACGCCGGGAAACTCCCGTACCAGACTTTCGAAAGCCCCAAGCAGGATATCGATACCCTTCGTATATACGTCTATCCTGCTAAAAAAAAGGATGTAATCCCCCTCCGCAGTTTCCGCCGCGAGGAGGTCGTCACCGACGCCGTTGGGAATTACCCGGCAGAGTTTCACCGGCCTCCCTACGCCGCGCATCACCTTGGCGCGCGTAACCTCCGAGACGAAGATAAAGCGGTCGTGAAACGATGGATATACCTTCTCTACGGTATACATCGGCACAGAGTATAGAGGGTTAAATTTTCTTAATGAATGCCCGTACATCACACCCTGGATCTGCAGAATAACCGGCGACTTCGAAAGGAACCTCGAAAAAAAAGGCGTTGAAGGAAGAAAATTCTCGACTATGACGTCGAAGTCGTTGCCGAAAAGACGCACAAACCTGCCGGCCCGTATAGTAAACGCGATGACGCTTTTCGCAAGACTCCTGCTTTCTGTTCCGACGAAGACATGTCTGAGTCCCTCGATGTATCCATCGTTCGCCCCGGGATATTTCATGCAAAGCAAGGTGATCTCGTGCCGGTCCCGCAGCCTTTTGTACACCTCATATGCCCTTACGCCGGCACCCCCGACCCCAAAAGGGTTCCCATAACTTTCATAGATGATCTGAAGAATTTTCAATTACGCCCCTGTCGGCTCCATAGGGTGAAGATCTTAATGGAAGGATAAATTCCGGCACACAATCCAGAACTCAGGCGGTGTGCCATTTATGCCGCTCAGTCTTTCTTTTTTCAGCCCCTCGACTATCTGCTTCTCTTCTTCATTGAGCCTTCCCGTCTCTTCGTTGAAGAGCTTAATCTTTTCCTTGAGTTGCTCGTTCCTCGCGTTGAGTTCATCATATTGCTTTGTAGGCATCCAGTCGGGCGCCTTCTTGAGATCCTCCTGAAGCTGCTCTCCTTCCTTCACCAGCTTCTCGCGCTCGGAGGACAGTTCCCGTTTTTTTTGTGTAACCTCTTCAAGCCGCTTCATCGCTTCGGCTTGTCCGCCGGCGGCCGGCTTTCCCTTGTCTGCACGGCTCACGCCCGGAGTGTCGTCCGTCTTCTTTTCAGGTTCCGTAGACACAGGGGAAGCCGGCTCTTTAGAAAAGGGCTCGTCCCCCCCGCCTTTTATCTCCTTGATGCTCCCCACATCCTTTTTTTCGATATTGAAGGCGCCTCCCATTTTCGTACAAACGAGCTGGCCGCCTTCCTCCTCACACGTATCGGCTATGATCTCCCTGCCGTTTGTCAGCGTTACCTTTACATCCGAATAAGAAAGGGACGGCATGCATGCCAAAGCCGCAAAAACAAAAAATATGAACGATACCCTCATAATTTCCCTCTCTACCCCTTTTTCTTAGGATTTAAGACAAGCTCCTCGATCTTATCAGCCTCTCTCCCCCCAACGACGACAAGACCATCGGGCATTATCAATGTGGGCGTGCCGGTTATCCCGAGTTCCTTTCCCAGGTTGATCGTTTCATCCACGGCCCTCGTCTCACACTCAGGCTTTGGGATCGGCCTCTTTCCGAAATTTTCCTCAAGCCTCTGCACGGATTTCGCGCAGAGGATACTCTGAGCTTTCCAGTAGGCATCGGGATGGAATTTGAGGGGCATAAGCTTAAGATAAAAGGCTATGTCTTTTCTGTCGGACACGACTTTTTTCAGCTCTGCATGCAGCTTAGCGCAGTAAGGACAGTCCGGATCGGTAAAGACGATCACCTTGTAGCGGGCGTCCCTTTCTCCCAGCAGGAGCGCATCACCGATCGGGATCCTCTTGACGTCGACGTACCGGTCGGCCGGTTCGCTCTGCCCGCTTAGACTCTCCTGTGTCTTATTGGATGCCGTCTCCACTTCGTATATCGGGCCGGGCATGATATATTTTTTTGAAAAACCCACATACATCACCCCGCGATTGCCTTTATTCTCGACCGATACTTCCCATAGTCCCCGTACGGGACTCATCTTAATGTCCAGCACCTTCATATCGGGCGCCTTCATCTTCTCGAAAATACCCTGGACTTCTTTTTGATCCAGGGAATGGCACTTCTCGCAGTTTTCCTCGCACCCTCCGAACGCATATACGCTACGGTGCATTAACAATAACGAGATCGCGAAAAAGCAGGCAAGGACGGTATATTTTTTCATTCAGGTCTTCTCCTTAATTTGCAAAGGGCATACGCAATTATATAACAAAAAAAGTGTTAATTTCACCCTGACCGGCCCTGTTATCTCTTCACCCTCAATATGCCTTCCATCTGGCTTATCTTTTGGATAAGTGCTTTCAGCTGCGACAGGTCCTTGACGCCTATGATAAAGGTTATGTGCCCTTTCAGGTCCTGAGTCGAAACCGCGAGATGGTTAATATTTATGTTGACGGATGAGATCAGGGCCGAAAGGTTCGCCAGGATCCCGGGTTTGTCAACGGTCTCGACAAAAAGCCTGGCGTTCGCCGTCGCATCGCCTGATGGCTGCCATTCGACGTCGACAAGGCGGGCGTCCTCCACGACAAGGCGTTCGAGGTTGGAGCAGTCGCGGCGGTGGACCGTAACACCCTTGCCTATGGTTACGAACCCGACGAGATTGTCTCCGGGGACGGGGTAGCAACATTTCGCCGTATGGTAGAGCACATCATCGATCCCTTTGATGCTGACGCCTTTATGTTCCTTGACCGGTTTTCTCAGCCTGACCGGCTCGGGCTCTTCAGCGACCTTTTCAGGAAGCAGCCTGTTGACGACTTGATGGGGGGAAACCTTTCCGAACCCGACCGATACGAAAAGGTCTTCGAGCGAAGTCATACCGAGAGCCTTCGCCACTTTCAGGATGTCATCCGATTTCATGAGCGCATTGCTCATGTTATGCTTCCTGAGTTCACCTTCCAAAAGTTTGATCCCGAGTTCTACGCTCTGGTGCCTCTCCTCGGCCTTTATCCACTGCTTGACCCGGGTCTTCGCCCTCTGGGTCACGACGAATTTGAGCCAGTCCCTGCTCGGCCCATGCGTTTGAGACGTAATGATCTCGATCGTGTCCCCGTTTTTCAGTTTGTATCTGAGCGGGACTATCTTACCGTTTATCTTCGCGCCTACGCACCTGTGGCCTACCTGGGTATGGACGCTGTAAGCAAAATCGACGGGCGTGGAGCCGATGGGCATTTCCTTTATCTCCCCTTTGGGGGTGAAAACATACACCACCTCGGGTACCACCTCGCCTTTTACCGCCTCGAGAAAATCCATTGCGTCGGGAACGTCTTTTTGTACCTGCACAAGGTCCCTGAGCCACGATATGTACTTGCTGCTCTTTTCGTCGAGAGCCCCCTTTTCCTTGTATTTCCAGTGGGACGCGATCCCCTCCTCGGCAATCCTGTGCATCTCCTCCGTCCTTATCTGGAATTCGACCCTCTCGCCTTTGGGGCCTATGACGGTAGTATGAAGGGACTGATACATGTTTGATTTCGGCACGCCGATATAATCCTTGAACCTTCCGGGGATGGGGGTCCAGAGAGAATGTATCAGTCCGAGAATCGCGTAGCAGTTCGCCTTCGTGTCCGTCAGTATCCTCAGTCCGAGGACATCGTGGACCTGTTCGAAGGTGATCCTCTGTTTCTGCATTTTCTGGTAAATCCCGTAGTGGTGCTTGATCCGTCCGCTGACCCTGCCGGGCAGCCCCTCTTCCTTCAGTTTCTTATCGATGAGTTCGATAAGCTCCCTGATATAGCCTTCCTGCTCTTCTTTTCTCGTCGCCACCTTTCTGACCAATTCCTCGTAGAGATCGGGCATCAGGAATTTAAAGCTCAGGTCCTCAAACTCGGCCCTCAGCCAGCCGATGCCGAGCCTGTTGGCAAGGGGGGCGTATATTTCGAGTGTCTCCGCGGCTATCCTCTGTCGCTTGTTTTCCGGCAGGTGCTGGAGGGTGCGCATGTTATGGAGCCTGTCGGCAAATTTTATAAGGATCACCCTCACGTCCTCGGACATGGCAAGGAGCATCTTGCGGAAGTTTTCGGCCTGGGCCTCTTTCTGCGTCCTGAACTCAACTTTCGAGAGCTTCGTGAGGGACTCGACGATAAAGGCAATCTCCTTGCCGAAAAGGCTTTTGACGTTGTCGATCGTAGTGCCCGTGTCCTCTATGGTATCGTGCAGGAGACCGGCCGCGATGGAAGAAACGTCCATCTTGATATCGGCAAGTATGTAGGCGACGGAGAGCGGATGTTTTATATAGGGCGACCCTTCGCTCCGTTTCTGGCTGCAGTGGGCCTCTCTCGAAAAGTGATATGCGTTTTCGAGGATATCAAGATCTTTCCCGTGGCTGTATGAACGGACCTTGTCAAGGAGACCGTTGAGTGACAACGTGTCTGGCATTCCCTATTATACTACTTTGGGCAGAATTGGGACCCAAAGACAACGCGCCTACACACTCGCCCTGAAGGCCCTCAGGACCAGCTGAAGGTATCGCCCCCCGTTCCACTCGTTAATGGTAGGAGTGAAGACCGCATCTATGGTCTCATAAAGATCGAATTTGTCGATAGCCTGCCCCATATCAAACCCTATCGTATCGACGCAGCAGGACCTCTGACAGAGCTTCATTCGGACATGCTTGGACCCAACCATCCTCGGGGACAGCACATCCAGCATCCGCCCGCCGAAAAGAGGCTCGGGATTACCGAGTCCCAGGGGTTCAAGCATATTCAACTCCCTGATCAGCCCGAAGTTCATATCCGAAAGGTTCACGGCTGCATCTATCGTTATCTCCGCAGCGGATTTGATCTCCCCGGCCCCGCAAAGGCAACTGAGCCTCTTTTCGAAATCGCCCAGTTTCGACGCTTCGAGTTTGACCCCCGCGGCCTGTTTGTGCCCGCCGTAACTGATAAGCAGATCACTGCAGTCCGACAGCGCCCCACACACATCAAAGGAGGGGACACTTCGCGCCGAACCTTTCGCGACCCCGTCTTCGACCGAAAATATTACCGTGGGCCTCGAAAACTTTTCTGCTATCCGCGACGCAACTATCCCGATAACACCCTCATGCCATCCACGGCCCGAGAGGACTATTGCAGAACATGTATCTTTGGCATCGAGCTTTTTAAGTGCTTCCTGGAATATGACTTCCTCTATTCGTTGTCTCTCCGTATTCAGTCTGTCCAGCCAGACCGCGATCTCCCATGCCTCGTCTTCGGAGTCGGTTGTCAGCAATTTCACCACGTCTCTCGATGCAGCGAGCCTTCCTGCCGCATTTATCCGGGGGATCACCGAGTATGCAAGCCTTCCCGCCCTTACCTCCCGCCCTTCCATCCCCGCGACCTTCATCAGGGCCCTTATCCCGGGACGATTCCCCCTATTGATAAGCGTCAGTCCGTTACGCACTATCACGCGGTTTTCTCCAGTCAACGGCACTACATCCGCGATCGTCCCGATACTCGCCAGGTCGAAGAGGGGAAGCATATCTGAGAGACTGCCTCCGCAGAGTGCATGCATTAATTTCAACGCCACCCCGGCCCCCGAAAGGTTTTCAACGGCAGTCCCCTGATTTGAGATCTTGGGGTTTATGACCGCAAATGCATCGGGCACGATACTGTCACGGGTCGGGGGACCGGCCGGTTGAAGGATCGCGGCTTTGTCTTCTTCGCCCTGCGATTCCCGCTTCGCTTTTTTGGCCGGTTCATGATGGTCGGTGATGATGACGTCGATACCTTCCCTGTGTGCGGCAGCAACCGCCTCGAAGGACGTGATCCCGCAGTCGACCGTAATAATCAGCGAGGCCCCGGCGTCCTTCGCCTCCCGCACCCCGTGTGGATGGAACCCGTAGCCATGACCGAACCTTTCAGGGATAAAGTACAGACAGTCGGCCCCCTGTTCCCTGAGCGTATGATATACGATCGCAGTTGCGGAAATGCCGTCGGCATCATAGTCGCCGTGGACAAATATGCGCTCGTTTCCTTTTATGGCCGCCTTAATTCTCCTGACAGCCGCATCCACGCCGTTAATATCAAAGGGGTCTGACAACTGCGCAACCGCGGGGGCGAGGAAATCGGCAATGGCAGCAGCGGACTTCAGTCCCCTGTTCACCAGCACCCGGGCAAAGATCGGGGACACAGATGCGGTCTTAGATATATGCTGGATAAATTCGGGGTTTGTCTTGTTCAGGAGCCATCGTCTATTCATAAGGACCCGTTATGCGCAACCCGCACTGCATGCCTTTCTCCCGTCTCCTTCGCAGCCCGCCGGCCCGCTACGCGGGGGCATTACGCGTCACGCGCTATCTTTTCCCTATTGGCTTCTTCCCTCTCCAGAGCAATACCACGGGGCTCGCAACAAATATGGATGAATAGGTCCCGACGATCACCCCCATGAGCATGGCGAGACTGAAATCATGGATCACTTCACCGCCGAAAAGGAAGAGCGCCAGCGAAGTAATGAAGACCGTCATGGAGGTAACGATCGTCCTTGATAAGACTTCATTGATACTGCCGTTCATGACCGTCTCGACGGGGTCTTTCAGCCTCGCCTTGAGGTTCTCTCTTATTCTGTCGAAGACGACGACCGTGTCGGTAAGGGAATATCCGGCGATTGTCAGCAGCGCCGTCACAAGGATCAGGTTGATTTCCTTGCCGAGCAGGAAAAAAATCCCGAGAACAGCAAGCACGTCATGGAAGGTCGCGATAGTCGCGCCGACGGCGAAATTAAGCTTGAACCTGACAGCGATATAGATAAGGATGCCGAGCGTCGCCCACCCCACGGCACTGGCCGAAGCCGCCCTCAGTCTTCCGCCGACCTTGGGGCCTATCTCGGTAGTGGAATCCACAACATATGTATTGTCCGGCATCTTCTGCGTTATTACTGAAGTAATGGCGTCCGCCGACTTACCGAGTTGCTGCTCTGATTTTTTCACCCGTATGAGGATCTTGTTCGTCGCGGGGAAATCCTGCAGTTCGAAGTCTCTTATCCCGCCGCTTTCCAGGGCACTCCTGACCGCATGGAGTGCAACAGGCTTCGAGAACTTCAGCTGTATCGCCGTACCACCCGCAAAATCGATCCCGAGATTCGCCCGTCCGTTTGCCACCTGGATAATCGCGATGATACCGATGATCGCGAGGATGCCCGAAAAGACGAATGCGAACTTCCTCTTTCCCATAAAATCTATATTTGTGTTTTTGATAATCTCTAACATCCTGCCTCCTCTACGAGTTGTAAGCTATATGCTCAATTTCTGCACGTCACGCCTGGAGTTGATGAGATCGAAAACCGTCTTTGTCCCTATGAGCGCAGTGTATAGATTTATGAGAACACCCAGGCTCAGGGTCACCGCAAAGCCCTTTATCGGCCCGGTCCCGAACTGAAAGAGGACCACGGCGGTGATAAGGGTCGTCACATGGGAGTCGAAGATTGTCCAGAATGCCTTGTGATATCCCGAATCGACGGCCGACCTCGGGGTCTTTCCGGTCCTCAGTTCGTCTCTGATACGTTCGAACATCAGCACGTTTGAGTCGACGGCCATGCCGATGGCCAGGATAACCCCGGCGATGCCCGGAAGGGTCAGCGTCGCGTTAAGGGAAGCCATTGCGCCGAACAGAAGAACGATATTCAGCACGAGGGCGAAGTCGGCGATAACTCCGGAAAGTCTGTAGTATATGATCATGAATATGATGACCGCAACCGTGCCGATCACCCCGGCAAGCATCCCCGCCCTGATCGAGTCCTCTCCAAGCGAAGGTCCCACGGTCACGTTCTGGAGCATTTTCAGCGGCGCGGGAAGTGCGCCCGCTTTCAATACGATACTGAGGTCTTTCGCCTCATCCATACTGAAATTGCCGGTGATCTGCGCATTGCCGCCCGATATCCTCTCCTGGATAACCGGGGCGGAATAGATTGTATTGTCCAATATGATAGCAAGCCTTTTCTTTACATTCGCGCCGGTCACCTCATCGAAGAGCTTGGCGCCTTCGGTGTTGAACGATATAGAGACATACGGTTCGGCGCGCTGGCTACCGAGGCTCACCTTCGCCTCGCTCAGGAGGTTGCCGGTAAGGGCCGCCTCCTTTTTAAGAAGGATCGGTATCTTGATCGCGGCGCCTGTTTCACTGTTCACTTTTTTCTCAAAGAGGATCTCGTCGTCGGCCGGGATCTTATCGGCGAACTGTCCAAGCACCCTCTCTTCATCCCCGGGCTGGACCACCTGGGGAAGCTGCGCCGCAATCGGCGATTCGTCGTCGACGAGTTTAAATTCCAGTTGTGCAGTCCTGCCGACGAGTTCTATGGCGCGCTTCGGGTCTTTTACGCCCGGCAACTGGACCACGATCTCGTTTTCTCCCTGCCTTTGGATACTCGGCTCCGAAACACCGAACTGGTCGATCCTGTTTCTGATCGTCTCAAGCGCCTGGTCTACGGCGCTGTCCTTTATCCTCTTTGCTTCCTTGTCGGAGATCTTCAGTACAAAGGGCTGTCCCGACGACACCGTATCAAGGATAGGGTAGCCGTCTTTGACGGCAGTGGCTATTTCAGGACCCGAAGGCGATATCTCTATATTGAGGCCGTTCCTCTTCACCTCGGCCTGGATCTTCTTCTTGGCCAGCATATCCCTGATCATGTACACGTAGCGGTCGGTAGAGGTCTCTACCGCCTTATCGCCCTCGACCTCAAAGACGAGGTGAAGCCCTCCCTGGAGGTCTAGTCCAAGGATAATGCCCTTGTTCGGCATGCCCTTTTTCCACCACTCCGGCATATATTTAAAAAGTGGTGTATTGGGAAGAAAGAAAACCACCGCGACAAGCAGTGTGAACCCTATGAAAAGGATCCTCCAGAGAATATTTTTTTTCATTGAACCTCCGCAATAATATCGACGATATCTTTCACTCTCATTTTTTAGTCTCTCGATCCAGCTTACGAAACAGGTCAGGCGAGATAATCGCTCAGGCAGCCTCCAACAGCGGACTTCTTTACCTTATTCGTCGTCCGATTGTCTCAGCGCAGCGACATATGCCTTGCCGTACTTGACCTTCACGTTTTCGGCGATCTTGACTACAACCGTGTTGCCCTTTACCTCCTCTATAATCCCGAATTCTCCTCCGGAAATAATTACCTTATCGCCCTTTTTAAGATTGTCCAGCATGGCCTTCTGTTCCTTCGCCCTCTTCTGCTGGGGTCTTATAAGAAGGAAATAGAATATTACGAAAATAAGGATAAGTGGAAGAAAGCCCATTATTCCGCCGCCGGCACCCTGCCCACCCTGAGGGTTGGGCCCCATCGCGTACGCCAATCCTGTAAACATCTGCCACCTCCGGAAAAGATTAGTTAGATAATATACCCTTTTGCCGCTTTTTTTATCAAGATTGAAAAGCAAACACAACCCCGTTGACTGCTGCAAGGAACTATGGCATAATCTTGGCACTGTGCGGCATTCTTTATATCCTAAATGAGTATGGTGAAAGAAGTACCGCACCACTTCAAAAATTATTCATAAGGGGGGAAGATGAAATCATCAAGAAGCAGCAGAATCATTGCCGTATTGTTCCTGGTAGTGACGATCCCGGTGTTTCTGATTTGTGCCGGCACGGCGCATGCCCAGACAAAACCCGCTCTGACAAACGAAGACTGTTCAAAGTGCCATGAAGTTCCGCCTGCGGATATAGCGACCGCCGGAGGAAAACATAAGGACGTCGGGTGTACGGGCTGTCATGTCGGCCATCCGCCGACGGTCAAGAAACCCATTCCACAGTGCAGCGACTGTCATATGGGAAAGGCCCACTTCGAACTTAAGGGCTGCCTCAGCTGTCACAAGAATCCGCATACGCCTTTGAATATCTCTTTTTCGGGCAAAGTAACGGATGCGTGTGCCACCTGCCACACCCGGCAAATAGCTCAACTCAAAGACAACAAGAGCAAGCATAGCGCCTTTGACTGCTCCTTCTGTCACAGTGTTCACCGCAAGGTCCCTCAGTGCACCCAGTGCCACAAACCACATTCGGCGGAAATGGTTGTCGCCGACTGCAAGAAATGCCACAAGGCACATATGCCCAAGCAAGTGACCTATGCTGCCGATACCCCGTCAAAGGACTGTGGCACGTGTCACAAAAAGGCCTTCGATCTCCTCGGTGCAAGCCAGGCCAAGCACAAGGCGCTGACATGCGCATTCTGCCATCAGGAAAAGCACAAGACCGTGCCCCACTGCCAAGACTGCCATGGCACACCTCATCCGGCCGGCATCATGAAAAAGTTCCCGAAATGCGGCGAGTGCCATAACATCGCCCATGACCTGAATAACTGGTCTCAGGCGCAACCGAAAGAAGCCGCGAAAGAGGCACCAAAGCCGAAGGAAGTCCCCAAGAAGAAGAAATAAAACATTCTCATTACCACCCAGCAAGGGCCTGTGATTTCGCAGGCCTTTTTTTTATCTTCTTCATCCTCTTATCCCCTTTCGCCATATACACTTAGTATCTTCCATGGTTTTCATTGAGTAAGCTTGCCTCATACAGCCATCCTTCACTGGAGAGTTATACTCATGGAAACTCGTGTATTTTATGTCCCGGGTCTCTGCTAAAATATCACGTATGAAGAAATACCGTCTCCACAGGGAAGAACCTGTCTTCACGGTCGACTACGAGAAAGACCTCAATCCCGAGCAATATGCCGCCGTCATGCACGAAAAGGGGCCGGCGCTCGTTCTGGCCGGAGCAGGGACCGGAAAAACAAGGGTCGTCACGTACAGGGTGGCAAGGCTTATAGAGGCCGGCACACGGCCCGAAAACATACTTCTCCTTACCTTTACCAACAAAGCGGCTAAAGAGATGATGCGGAGAGCGGAGAGGCTCGTCGGAAGGAATATTATGGGAATTTTCGGCGGCACGTTCCATCATGTCGCCAACCTCATGCTGAGGCAGCACTATCTCCTCGCCGGATACAAGCAGGGGTTTTCGATACTCGACAGGGAAGACTCGAAGGAACTCTTCGAGTCCTGTATCGCGGAGGTCCATAAAAAAGACGTCGTTCTCCCCAGGGGCGCGGTCTTTTCCGAGATACACAGCCTCTCGAAAAACACGGGCCTGCCGGCCGGGGATATTGTCATAGAGAGGTTCCCCCATTTTGTAAATGCGCTCGACGACATCGAAAAGATCATCGGCCTTTATGAAAATAAAAAAGTCGCGCTCAATCTCGCGGACTTCGACGACCTCCTCGTTAAATGGAAATACATATTCGAGCAGCACGACAACATAAGGGAGTATTATTCCCTGAAGTTCAGACATATCCTCGTGGACGAATACCAGGACACAAACAGGCTTCAGGCAGACATCATCGACCTGACCACAGGAGGAGATCAAAACCTGATGGTCGTGGGCGACGATGCACAGTCGATATATTCCTTCAGGGGAGCGGATTTCGAAAACATCCTCAAGTTTCCCGAAAGGTACCGCGATGCCCTGATATTTAAACTGACGACCAACTACCGCTCCACACCGGAGATACTTTACCTCGCAAACAGCATCATCGCAAATAACAGGAGGCAGTTCGCAAAAGAACTGCACGCGGTCGTACCGTCCGGCGAGCCGCCCAACGTAGTGCCCCTTAAAGACGTATTCGAAGAGGCGGAGTTCGTCGCCTCTGTAATCATGGACATGAACTCAGACGGCAGGCCTTTCGACCAGATGGCGGTGCTCTACCGGTCGCATTACCAGTCTATGCAGCTCCAAATGGAACTCCAGCGCAGAGGAATACCCTTTGAAATCCGGTCGGGGCTCAAGTTTTTCGAACAGGCGCATATCAAGGACATCCTCTCCTACCTGAGGATAATAACAAACCCTTTCGACGAGATCAGCTGGAAGAGGACCATGAAGCTTATCCGCGGAGTGGGAAATATTACCTCCGGTAAAGTGTGGGAGTTCATTCGCGCGTCGGAAGACCCTGTCGGGTTGATCGCGGAGGCCTACCGGCTGATCCCCAAAAAGTCCGGCGGCGGGTTCGGCCTTTTCCTGGATGTACTCAGAGAGCTGCGGGAGGAAAAATATTTTTCCTCTCCATCCGCCGCGATTGACTTTGTCCTGAGGCACGGGTACGAAGACCACCTCTACAACAATTATCCCAACGCGGAGATGCGCATAGAAGACATCGAGCAGATGTCGCGCTTTGCGCTGAGGTACGACTCGCTCGATACGTTTCTGAGCGACCTTGCGCTTCAGGGGGTGACCGAGGCCCAAACAGAAGAGGCGGACCTTCCCGGCGGGAAATTGGTCCTCTCGACGGTCCACCAGGCAAAGGGGCTCGAGTGGGAGGCGGTATTCATTATCGGGATGAACGACGGCCGGTTCCCTTCGGCAAAGTCTCTCAGGAGTGACGATGAGGAAGAGGAGAGGAGACTCTTTTATGTGGGAGTAACGCGGGCAAAAGAAGATTTATACGTGTGTTATCCTATTTCCTCGGAGGACTGGAATTCACTCGGATTTCTGAAACCTTCACGGTTTCTGAAGGAAATCCCGAAAGATTGTTTTGAGGAGATCGCGGTCGAGGATGTATAATACGAAGATGTGCCATAACTTTTATACGCTAATTCCCGCGATCTGTGGTAACGTTTTACTCAGGTGAGATGAAGTGACGTATTCCGAGGCGATAAAAAGCGGTTTCAGGCTTGTAAACAGCAGGTGGCAACTCGTTGCCGTGCAGGCGGGCATGATGCTCTTCAACTGTATCGCGTTTTTTATCATGGTAGGGATACCGCTCGGCATCGCCTTCATCATCTTCGGTCTGGACCTCACGGGCCTTACTGAAATAAAGGACTTCATCGGCGTATTCAAAAACCCGGCCGAACTTCTTTCGAAATACTTCGGTCTTGTCATGATCGTCTTATCAAGCTTTCTTTTCTATATCCTCATGGTAACGACCCTCGGACTTTACATCTTCGGCGGTTCGGTAGGCATTATCGGGCGAAGCATCCTCGATCCTTCTTCCAAATTCAGCATGAAGTCCTTCTTCCGGGAGGCCCGAAAATTCTTCTTCCCGATCATGTGGTATTCGCTCCTCGTCGGGCTCGTATTCATATTCATTGCATTTATCCTCGGCCTCTTTGGAGGCGGGATAGCTGCGGTCGTTTCAGCCGCCAAGGGCCAGGACTCTACACTCGCCCTTTTCCTCGGGATCTTCTTCTCGCTGATACTTATTCTGATCGGCGTCAGTCTCATCCTGGGCGTCCTCTCTGTAACCGTCTACGGAATCGCAGTGCTTTTCTTCAGGGGCGAGGGCGCAGTGCGGTCGTTCAGGGACGGATTCAAGTTCGTATGGGTCCACCAGAACGCTTTTTGGCTTTATGCACTTCTCCTTATAGGGTATATCATCGTAAGCTTCCTTGTGATGCTTATTGTCTATCCTTTTAATCTTATCCCCATCATAGGGACGATAATATCCATTCCCTTTCATATCATCTCGTACGTCGTACAGGGATATCTCGGACTGGTAATAGTGGCGGTCGTGTTCAACTACTATTTCGAGATGGAGATGAAAAAAAATCTGCCCTCCCCGATTGAGACACCTGTGGAAACTACCCCGGAAAGTTCCAGCGGGCCAGAAGATATTTCTTCTTCTGAAGCTCCAGGGCAAGGGCCGACTCCTCCTGAGACGGAAGGGCCGGAACAAAGCTGATACCAAAGACCTCTTCAAAAGAGGCCGCGATGATTTCCCTGAACCTGGCTTCATCCAGCTCCGGCACGACATCTTTGAGGCCTATAGTACAGTCCCGCAAGGCAGTATATTTATCTTCACCGAAGATCTTTCGGATCCGTTGTTCGTTATAGGAATAGGGGATGGAGCCCTGTTGAAGAAGGCCGTCATCCCAGCGTTTCTGGGCAGAGCCGACCACCTTCTTATTACGGACAAGTATTTCTCCGTAGGAACTGGACTGAAAGCACATGGGGCTGCCCGCAAGCACCCTTCCCCTCTCTCTTCGGGGCTTCGATTCGGCGGATACGTCGATCTTTTTGAAGGCCAGGCGAAATGCGGCGCTTATCTTTTTGTAGCTATCCAGAAGCCCTTTCGAAAAAGGCCCATGGACAGTCCCTGCGGAAAAACTGTAGGTCAGTTCGTCGTCATGGAGTATCGCCCTGCCGCCGGTAGGTCGTCTGACTATCGGGATATCCTCTGCCCCGCAGTATTCGATATCGACATCCGAGGTCTTCTGGAAACACCCGAGGCTTACTGAGGGCCGGTCCCATCTGTAGAGTCTCAGCACAGGCGGAAGGCCTTCTCTGCGCAGATGGGTGGCAATCGCCTCGTCGAGCGCCATATTGTACGATGCGCTACAGGGACCGGAATCTATCAGTCGCCACGTTTCTGCCATATTTAGATCATATTATTTTAGGGAGAAAGATGCAAAAAAGTGATTGTAGCGGAAAAGTGGAATTCTCAGGCGACATCATGAAAAGGATCTCCCGGCGTTCTGCGGGGATAAGACACCGAATCTTTATTCAGGATTGATTAATTCGATCAGGGACTGGATGTCGGATTCGTCCAGAGGGCCTCCGTTACTGACATCGAATCCAGGCATAAGGGTATTTGCAACGCCCTCCCTGATCGACTTGAGCATTTCCTTCACCGGTTTTTTGCTCATTGTCGACAGCGATGTATTTTTGCCCGCATTGTGACACATAAAACAATCCGCCTTGAACAGGTCCCACCCCTTTTTCCCTCTCCCGCGCTCCACATGGCATGACTTGCAGTCTTCCTGGAATATGTCGGTCGCCTTGTACTGGCCCATATGGATCCGGTCCTTGGCTGAAATCTTTACCGACAAAGTCGTGACGGGTGTTATCGGGTCATTTGTATATACGTCTACAGTTTTTAGGAAAATCCCCTTTTTCCCCCGCATATCTACTACTACGGTGATGCTCCCCTTTTCTCCCTGTTTAAAACGGCCGGCACTGGCCTTTGCCTTGGTATTGCCCGCGGTCGCTACGACTTTTTCTATTACCAGGTCGCTGTCTCCGGCATTCGTGAATTCAAAGACATGCTCAATCATGTCCTTATCAGCTACGGTACCGAAATCCTGCTCAACCTGCGCAAAGCGGGCCACGGGCTGGGCATGGGAAATCGTATAGGTAAGGAGGACAAAAACGGCTACCAATAAAATCCGCTTCATGGGCACATTATAGCAGTTTCGAAAACTAAATCCATATTTTTTTTCAAAATGAAACTGTCCCTGCCGCCTAATTTAGGATGAAAAGGGTTTTTTGCAGATTAGTGACAATTCAGTAAAATTCTATAGAATTGTTCAGGAGTCAGGTATTTAGAGGAGTATCCGTTGTCTTCCCGTATACACGTTCATGCGCTCTCCGCGGACAAAGCCGATAACGGTGAGGCCGGATGATTCGGCTATCTTTATCGCAAGACTCGTCGGAGCCGCCCTGCTGACAAGGACTGGTATCCCGCACCGCGCGCATTTCGATACGATCTCCGAAGAAAGCCTTCCGCTGGCCAGCATGATCGTGCCTTCAAAGGGAAGGTTTTCGAGGAGACAATATCCGATGACCTTATCCACGGCGTTGTGTCTTCCTATGTCTTCCGCAAAGGCAAGTATTTTTTCGCCGTCGGTCAAAGCTGCGCTATGCACCCCTCCGGTGAGCTTATAGGTATCGGATTTCTGATGAAACTCCCTGAATAGGGCTTTAATCCTCTCTTGACGGAATGAAACGCCGTCGGTAATCTTCGCCTCCAACTCCCTTCCGAAACTGATACCGCCTGCACAGCCGGAAGTGACCGTCCTCCGCCCTTCATTGAGGGTGCCCGACGAGGGGACATCCACCTTGATCTCATCGCCGTATTCGATAGTCATCCTCTCCGCACACCACTCGCCCGATATGAGTCCTTCATCATGGATTATGCCGGTTACGAGTTCACGGACCATAAGAGGCGTGCAATAAAGGCCGATCACGCTCCTGCCGTTTACCGAAATCTCCAGCTTTTTTTCGACGGCGATGAGGTCCTCTGTCTCCATTGCCGACCCCTCTTTGATCTTCAGGACGGGTACTGTCTTATAGGGTTCCATCCTTAGAGTGTACCAAAGATAATCGATCCATATCGACTTGACTTTACTCCGCCAAGACGCTTAATATTCTGATACTGTTTTTCCGTTCGGGGCGTAGCGCAGTTCGGTAGCGCGCACGGTTCGGGACCGTGAAGTCGGAGGTTCAAATCCTCTCGCCCCGACCATTCCCCCTCCTTCCTTTAAAGTAGAAGCTTACCCTGCAGACTTAAGTGCCCCGGGCGGGTGTCGTTTGCATTGCTCTTCGGTGCCGACAGAAATAAAGCCATCGCCCGGGAAACTGAAGGCCCTGTGATGCGTCCGATATCCATGAGAGAAGGAAGCTCCCATCGCAGCTAAAGATGTTTGCATTCCGGCACAGATGGTGATAGGCTTGAACCATAGGATAAGCCAGCTTTACTACATGTCGGAAAGGGGGGCAGAGCATGCTTAAAGAGTTCAAAGAATTCGCAATGCGGGGGAATGTGATTGATATGGCTATCGGCATAGTAATCGGCGCGGCCTTCGGAACCATAGTCAATTCAGTCGTTGCCGATATCATTATGCCTCCCGTCGGGTTGCTCCTTGGGAATGTCGATTTCGCGAATCTCTTTGCAGTCCTTAAAGAGGGCAAGGTCGCGGGGCCGTACGGGTCTCTCGCAGCGGCAAAGGCAGCCGGCGCGGTCACAATTAATTACGGGGTCTTTATTAATACTGTCATCAGTTTTCTCGTCATCGCTTTTTCGGTTTTCCTGCTTGTCCGCAGCATCAATGCCCTCAAAAGACAACAGGAAGCTTCGGCTGCAGCCCCGGCAACCAAAGAATGTCCCTTCTGTCTCTCCGTCATTCCTATAAAGGCTGTCCGCTGCGGCCACTGCACCTCTGAATTGAAGATGCCGTGAGTGTGTGCATGTACCGGGACACACGATAAATGCATGGAGAGGGACAAGGATTGGCCGTTAATAAGGAGGGAAAAATTATGAAAAAGGCATTTCTTCTCATTCTGATTATGGCATTGTCATCAACTCAGGCCTATGCCGGCTTAGCGGACATGATGAAGGGTTTCGGCAGTGCGCAGAAAGGGGGACCCGATGAGGGCACCACAGCCTCCGGGCTTAAGGAGGCCCTGTCCATCAGCACCGAAAAAGCGGTCAAAAACGTCTCCAGCGTAGACGGTTATTTCGGGAATCAGGCGATCAAAATACTGATGCCCGAAGAGATCCAGAAGGTAGGCAATGTCCTCAGAAAAGTCGGGTACCAAAAGGAGGTTGACGAATTTGTTCTCAGCATGAACAGGGCCGCCGAGAAAGCAGCACCCAAGGCAGCCTCTTTTTTTGTTGATGCGATCAAGGAGATGACCTTCGAAGATGCGCGGAAGATCCTTGGCGGAGGCGACACTGCTGCAACGGAGTTTTTCAAACAGAAGACTCATGACAAGCTCTATGGCGCATTTAAACCTGTTGTCTCTGCGAGCGTAGACGAGGTCGGGTGTACGCGCTCCTACAAGGAAATGATCGGGAAATATGAATCTGTCCCCTTTATGAATAAACAGTCTCTCGATCTCGATGACTATGTGACCAACAAGGCATTGGACGGCCTTTTTTACATGGTCGGCCAGGAGGAGAAGAAGATCAGGACCGACCCTGCAGCGAGGGCCACAGACTTACTCAAAACCGTTTTCGGTAAGTAAGGAAGATTTCAATGGAACTGATGAGCGGGATCAGAGAGAGGCCGCGGCTTAGAAAGGTCCTCACCGGGGCGCTGATATTCCTCGTCCTCTTTACCATCACGGGTTTCTTCATAGTCCCCCCTGTCCTGAAATCTGTGCTGATCAGTAAGCTTTCGGAAAAACTCCATCGCAAAGTCACTATTGAGAAGATAAAGGTCAATCCCTTTATGCTATCCGTTGATATTAAAGGGTTCATGGTCAAAGACCGTGCGAATTCAGGCACGTTTGTCTCTTTTGATGAACTTTATCTGAACCTCCAGACAGCCTCCGTCTGGAAGGGAGGGCCGGTTATAAGGGAAATTAAGATCGACCGCCCCTACGTTAATGTCATACGGAATGAAGACGCAACGTATAATTTTTCCGATCTGCTCGAAGAAGGGAAACCAAAGACCACACCCGAAGCGAACCCCTTGAGGTTTTCCCTTAACAATATCCAGATAGTGAACGGCAGCGCTGATTTTCTTGACGGGCCGAAGCATACGAAACATAAGGTGCGGGATGTTGTCATAAAGATCCCGTTCATATCGGACCTCCCTCACGATATAGATATATTCGTCCAACCCCTGTTTGAGGCAAAAATAAACGACACCCTTGTCTCTTTCAAAGGAAAAACAAAGCTATTCGCCGACTCCCACGAGACGTCCTTTGATATAAATATGAAAGACTTCAATATCCCGTATTATCTGGCATATGTCCCGTTTAAAATGAACTACAAGTTCCTTTCAGGTTTCGTCGATACCAAGCTCGCAGTCTCTTACACCCAGCACAAAACGAAAGCCCCCACCCTCGCCCTGACGGGGGACATCACTGTCAAACAGATCAAGGTTGCCGATGAAAAGGACAACCCCATTATCGGCCTGCCCCTGATAGATATCTCTATCGCAGCGTCAGACCTGATTTCCCAAAAGCTACATCTTTCAAGGCTTTTGTTCCAATCGCCCGAGATCGTCATCGTTAGAGACAAAGCAGGGAAAACAAATCTGGAGTCCCTCGTCCCGCAGGGCTCCGCAGAGAAAAAAGAACCTTCAAAACCCATGACAATCGACGCAGATGAGATCAAGGTGGCCGGCGGCAAGATATCCTTTTCAGATTCGCTGAAGACCGGCACCTTCAGGACGACGATAGAAGATATCGGTCTGAACATAGATCATTTCAGTAACAGGCCTAATATAAAGACTGCGGTGGCTCTGTCTTTGCAGACGGAGGCGAAGGAGAGCCTGAAAGCCACAGGAGATTTCTCCGTCTCCCCTTTGGCAGCCGAAGGCAGCGTGGAGGTCAAAGGGGTCCCTCTCAAGAAATATTCACCTTACTTCAGCGAAAAAGTGCTCTTTGATATCGAGGATGCTCAACTCGATCTGAAGACCCGGTACATTTTCTCAAAAACCGGTGAGGAACCGGATATCAGACTTTCGGCGATGTCGGCCGCCCTTAATTCCCTGAGGCTTAGAAAAAGGGGGGAGAAAGACGATTTTCTTAAGATACCCGTTATTTCAATAAAGGAAACGGATGTCGATTTATCAAAGAAAGAGCTTGTGGTCGGCAACTTCTCTACGCAGAAAGGCCTGCTGCTCGTGAAGCGCTTCCCTGACGGAAAACTAAACGTGGAGAACCTTGTTCCCCCGGCATCGCCTCAGGAGGCGGGGCCCCGAAAAACAAAAAAGGTGCAGGCCGAAAAACCGTGGCTTGTCCATGTGAAGGCCTTGTCGCTTGAGGGATATGCGGTGAAGATTGCCGACCTCGTTCCGCAGCAACCGGTCACAATGGCTGTCGACAACATCAGGGTCGCGGGGAAGGATATCACGACGGCAAAAAAAGGCAGGGGCAGGGTCTCTCTTTCTTTACTCCTGAACAAGAAGGGTTCTCTCTCGACAAGTGGAACGTTGGGCCTCACGCCTCCGTCTGCTAACCTGAAACTCAGTGTAAAAGGCATGGATGTCGTCCCTTTCCAGCCCTACTTCACCGACAAGGTAAAGGTCATCCTGACCGAGGGAGCTATTTCGGCAAACGGAAACATTTCCCTGTCTTATGAAAAAGATACGGGCCCTAAAGTGGTATACACCGGCGAGGCCTCTCTAACAAAGTTCTCTTCGCTTGACAAGGCAAATGCAGACGATTTCCTGAAATGGAACTCACTGCACTTCGACGGCATAAAGGCGGGATACAATCCTCTGTTTGTCACTATACAGGAGGTCGCCCTTACAGATTTCTATTCACGACTGATCATCAACCCCGATGGGTCACTTAATGTTCAGGGCATCGTGGAATCAGGGCCGCCGGCGCCGACGGCCACTGGACCGGCCAAGGATTTGACCCCTCCGGCGACCGGCGGAAAGACCGCGGCGCCAAAAATAATAAAGATCGGGACCGTGACCCTCCAGGGAGGTACAATCAATTTTTCCGACAGACATATCGAACCGAATTATTCCGCAAACCTCCTTGAAATCGGCGGCAGGATATCAGGGCTCTCTTCGGAAGAAGATAAGTTCGCCGATCTCGACCTCAAGGGAAAGCTCGGCGACTATGCGCCTCTCGAAATCACCGGCAGGATAAACCCGCTGAGGGAAGACCTCTACGTCGACCTGAAGGTCAACTTCAAGGATATGGACCTGAGCCCCATGACTCCTTATTCCGGAAGATACGTCGGCTATACCATCCAGAAGGGCAAGCTCGCACTCAACCTGCAATACCTTATCGTGAAAAAGAAGCTCGATTCCCAAAACACCATATTCCTCGACCAGTTCACGCTTGGCGATAAAGTAGAGAGCCCTGATGCCACAAAACTTCCGGTGAGGCTGGCGATAGCTCTTCTTAAGAACAGGAAGGGGGAGATCAAACTCGACATCCCGGTAACGGGGTACATCGATGACCCAAAATTCAGCGTGGGAAGGATAGTACTCAAGATAATTGTGAACCTGCTCGCAAAGGCTGCAACGTCCCCTTTTGCGCTCTTAGGCGCGATCTTCGGCGGAGGCGGGGAGGAACTCAGCTACCTCGATTTCGGCTACGGAAGCGCGGACATAAACGAGGAAGGAGTAAAAAAGATCGACAAGCTTACCAAGGCGCTCTCCGACAGGCCTGCCCTGAAACTCGAGATAGAGGGGCACGTCGACATCGAAAAGGACAGGGAGGGACTGAGAGATTACCTCTTCAACAAAAAGATCAAGGCCCAGAAATTGAAAGATATGGTAAAAAGAGGGCTCCCGCCTGTTCCGGTGGACGAGGTGAAGATTGAAAAGGAGGAATATCCCAAATACCTAAAGATGGCCTATAAACAGGAAAAGTTTCCGAAGCCGAGAAACTTCATAGGGATCGCGAAGGACCTGCCTCCGGCAGAAATGGAAAAGTTGATGCTTACCCATATCGAGGTGAAGGACGACGACCTGAGACTTCTCGCCTCACAGCGGGCACTAAAGGTGAAGGACCTCATTTTAAAATCGAATCAGGTCGAACCTGAGAGGGTATTCCTGGTTGAACCGAAATCGCTCTCACCCGAGAAAAAAGAAAAATTGAAAGACAGCCGCGTCGATTTCAAATTGAAATAGACCCGGGGATACTTTCCTTTCCCGATTGTGAAAATGAGTGGTTTTGCGCCAGGCACCTCCCCATCATGGGCCCGAGCTGTTCGAGGTGGTATTTTTTTGGGGCAAACTTGACTCCTTTCCCACTTACGATAAACTTGAAATATGAAAGGGCATTCTCCCAAAAAAACTGAAAGATCCCTCAATTGTCTGCGGTCATCGCGTGAGCATCTTCCCAGGTTCCTATGATTGAGCCCGTCAGAAAGCGTCTTACGGCAATATTCACCTCAGTCATCGTCGCATTCAGCGGTGTGATCCTGGTGATCGGCTTCATCGTCCTCCATTTTGGTCTGATGGCCAGCGTAAAAAGGCATTTAACAGAGGACATAAAAGACGAATTTCTCGATCGTTACCGCGATACCGGCCCCTCGTTCCTCACGGAATTCGTGGACGAAAACTACTTTCAGATCCTGAATAAGGCAGGCGAGGTGGTGATTTCCACGCGAAACTCAGTCGGTTTTTATCCTGAACTAAATAATGATCTGCTTGCGGCAGCCTTTGCGGGAAGGCAAGAGTTCGAGACCAGAATGGTAGGCAAGGAGCGCTGCCTCATCTCCTATTTTCCCCTCGATGGCGCCAATGCGGGAAGGGCAGCCGTCTCGCTGCACGGCGAGGCGGGACTCGAGCGGGATTTTCTGCGGATGGCCCTGATACTGTCTCCCCTCATGCTTCTTCTGTCATATCTGGCAAGCAGGTATCTCCTGCGCCACGCGATGAGGCCGATATCCGATCTCTGCACTTTTCAGGAGACCTTCTTGTCCAACATCAACCATGAACTTCGTTCTCCCCTTACCGCAATAAAGGGCAACTTCGAGGTAGCCCTCAGGAAGGAACGTCCCGCCGGAGAATACAAGGAGGTCATAGGCTCAGGCCTTAAGGAGACGGACAGGATAATAAACCTCCTGCGCAATCTGGCCCTCCTCTCATCATCGAAGTTCAAACCTCTCGACCTGTCGACGAGCAGGACCAACATCAACAAGATCATCGAGGAAATCATCTCCTCCTATGCCGCTGCTGCCGGGACGAAGCAGGTTTCGCTCGACATCTCCGAAATGCCGAGCATTAACTGCATCTGCGACGAGGGCCTCATACGGAGAACGATAGAAAACCTCCTGGACAACGCGGTGAAGTATACCCCGGCCGGCGGATCGATCAAGCTTTCTCTTTCACACAGGAAGGGGACGATATTCATCACGATCTCGAACACCTGTGAACCTATCGAAAAAAAGGAATTGGAAAACCTCTTCGAGCCGTTTTATCGGGGCCAAAGGTCCCATATTCATGCGGAGGGTAAGGGGCTGGGGCTCTATATCGTCCGCTACATCGTGCGGTCACACGGCGGGGAAGTCTTTATCAACAAGACAGACGAGAAACTCTTTTCGGTCACCGTTACGCTCCCGGCAAAGTGACCCTTCTGTGTACGGAACCGTTCCTTCTAAAAGACTGCGTTATTTTTTTGCGGGTGCTATCTTTACCGCGCAGACCTTGAACTCGGGGATCTTGACAACCGGGTCAAGGGCGTCGTTGGTGATCACATTTGCCGCCGCCTCGCGGTAGTGCATGGGGATGAAGACCGTGCCTTGCGATACCTTTTTCGTAAATCTCGCCTTGATCTCTATCTCTCCCCGCCGGGATGAGACTTTTATTCTGTCGCCGTTCTTTATCCCGAGTCCTCGGCCGTCTTCGGGATGTATCTCGACATAGGGCTCTCCTGCATGCTCCTCGATAGGTTTCACACGCCTCGACATCGATCCCGAATGATACTGAAAAAGGTTCCTACCGGTCGTCAGGATAAAAGGATATTCCGCATCGGTAATTTCAGCGGGAGGGTTGTAGGAAACAGGGATGAACGGGACCTTGCCTTTGGGGAAGCCGTCTTTATAGAGGAATTCCGTTCCGGGATGCTCCTCCGACGGACACGGCCACTGAATACCTTTTTCATCGAGCCTGCCGTAAGTAATGCCTGCCATGGCCGGCCAGAGCGATCCATATTCCTTCAGGACCTTCTCTGGAGAATTGTGGTTCATCTGATATCCAAGCCGCTTCGAGACCTCCATTATGATAGAAAGGTCTTCTCTTGCCTCGCCGGGCGGCTCGACCGCCCTGCGCACCCTCTGCACCTTTCGCTCGGTGTTGGTAAAAGTACCGTCTTTCTCGAAAGAACAGGCCGCCGGAAGGACCACATGCGCAAGTTCGGCCGTATCGGTCATGAATATGTCCTGGACCACAAGGAACTCGAGGCTCTCGAGCGCCTTTATAGTATGATGCATGTTAGGGTCGGTGATGATCGGGTTTTCTCCCATGATGTACATCGCCTTGATCCGCCCTTCGGCCGCGGCATCCATCATCTCAGTGGCGGTAAGTCCCGGTGTGGAAGGCAGGGAAACACCCCAGGCAGCCTCGAACTTCTGCCTAACCTCCGGAAGGTCCACCCGCTGATAACCCGGATACACATTCGGGATACATGCTGCGTCAGTAGAGCCCTGAACATTGTTTTGTCCCCGGAGCGGATTCACGCCCGTTGATTCACGCCCTATGTTGCCGGTGAGGGTCACAAGGTTTGCGATCGCCCGTACGTTGTCCGTTCCGCAGCTATGCTGGGTTATCCCCATGGTATAAAAGATGCCAGCCTTCCTTGACGGGCCGTAGAGCCTGGCGGCCTTGATGATATCATCTTTAGGGACCCCCGTTATGCTCTCAACCCGCTCCGGAGTATATTCCTCAATGGACTTCTTCCACGCTTCGGACCCTTCGGTCTTTTCCCTTATGAACTCCTCGTTGCTAAGACCTTCTTTAACGATCACATTGGCAATGCCGTTTAACAGGGCGATGTCCGTCCCCGGCTTCATCTTCATGAAGACCTCGGCGAATTTCACCATCGGCACCCTCCTTGGGTCGGCAACGATGATCTTCGCGCCTCTACGGTATGCCTTTATCATCCGGTTGGCAATGACGGGATGTGACTCTTTCGTGTTGGAGCCGACGATGAAGATGACCTCCATCCCCTCTATCTCCCGGATGGAATTAGTCATTGCCCCTGAACCGAAGATAGCGGCCAGACCGGCCACGGTGGGAGCGTGTCAGAGACGTGCGCAATGGTCGACGTTATTCGTTCCGACCGCTGCGCGCATGAACTTCTGGAATACGTAATTTTCTTCATTGGTGCAACGCGCCGATGAAAGTCCGGCAAGCGCGTCGGCCCCGTTTTTTAACTTTATCTCTTTGAGTCTGGATACGATATAATCAAGTGCCTCGTCCCATGACGCATCTTCGAACTTGCCGTCTCGCTTTATGAGGGGCTTCGTGAGACGGTCGGGACTATTGACAAACTGGTATCCGAACCTGCCCTTGACGCAGAGCCACCCTTCATTGGGGGTGTCTTCCCGGGAAGCGATCCTGACTATCTCGTTGCCCTTTACGTGGGCGGTGACATTGCACCCAGTTCCGCAATAGGGACAGACCGTATCGACTTCCTTCGTACTTCCCGGCCTCCCCTTCTGCGCCCAGAGTTTCCCTGTGAGGGCACCTGTCGGACATACGGAAACGCACTGTCCGCAAAACTCGCAATTGAGGTCATCCTCATAGGAGGTGCAGATCTTCGCCTGGAACCCACGATAGCCGAAATCGATCGCCTCGACCCCCTGGACCTCGTCGCAGACCTTTACGCATCTTCCGCACATGATGCACTTTTCGAGGTCCCTCTCGATAAAGGGGTTCCCGTCTTTCTTTTGGTATACCCTTCTTTCTCCCTGGAAGGGATTTTCCCTGATCCCGTATACATACGCGAGTTCCTGGAGCGTGCAGGCACCCGTCTTTTCGCATACCATGCAGTCGTTCGGATGGTCGGAGAGGATGAGTTCGAGAACAGTCTTCCTCAGGTCCTCGATCTGCGGAGTTGAGGTTGTCACCTCCATCCCTTCGTTCACAGGTGTCGTACACGAGGTGACCGGTCTCGGCACCCCCTTGATCTCGACGATACAAAGCCTGCATCCGCCGAAGGGTGTAAGCTTCGGATGGTGGCAGAGGGTCGGGATCGAAATGCCCGCGAGCCTTGCCGCATCCAGGACCGTCGCATCCTGAGGGGCGTGTATCGTTTTTCCGTCTATTGTGAGCTTCACCATCAGTCCTACTCCCTCTCCACCGACTTGAACTTGCATGCATCGAAGCACGCGCCGCACTTTATACATTTGTTCGGATCTATTACATGGGGCTTCTTTTTCTCGCCCGTCACCGCGCCTGCGGGACATGCCTTTACACAGGCGCCGCATCCCTTACATTTCGCCTCGATAATCGAGTATATCAGGAGGTCCCTGCATACCTTCGCCGGACACTTCTTGTCCCGTATATGGGTCTCATACTCTTCCCTGAAATACTTGAGGGTACTCATGATCGGGTTCGGCGCTGTCTGACCGAGACCGCAGAGAGACGTGGATTTGACGCTGTAGCTCAGCCTTTCGAGGAGCTCTATATCACCCTCCCTGCCCTCGCCTTTCGTAATGCGCGTCAGGATTTCGAGCAGCCTCTTCGTCCCGATCCTGCAAGGCACACATTTGCCGCAAGACTCGGCCTGGGTGAATTCGAGGAAAAACTTTGCGATGTTCACCATACAGTTCGTCTCGTCCAGCACGACCATCCCGCCCGAACCGACGATGGACCCGACCTTGGCGAGGGATTCATAGTCAACGGGGGTGTCCAGAAGCGATGCAGGGATACAGCCCCCTGAGGGACCTCCTGTCTGGACCGCCTTGAACGCCTTGTTATCGATAATGCCGCCGCCGATATCGTAAATGATCTCGCCCAGGCGTATCCCCATAGGTACCTCTATCAGACCAGTGTTCTTGACCTTGCCGGTCAGGGCGAAGACCTTTGTGCCCTTGCTCTTCTCCGTGCCTATCGAGGAGTACCAGGCAGCGCCTTGTCTCATGATGATAGGGATGTTGGCGAGCGTCTCGACGTTGTTGATGACCGTCGGCCTGCCCCACAACCCGCGATGGACGGGGAACGGGGGCTTTGCCCTCGGCATTCCCCTCTGGCCTTCGATCGAGGCGATGAGGGCGGTTTCCTCGCCGCAGACAAAGGCGCCCGCGCCGAGCTTGATGCGCAGGTCGAAGCTGAAGCCGGAACCGAAGAGGTCTTTCCCGAGATACCCCGCCTCGTGGGCCTGGGCCATTGCAAGTTTCAGCCGTTCGACAGCCGCCGGGTATTCGGCTCTGATATACACATAGCCCAGATTCGAGCCGATTGCATAGGCGGCGATCATCATGCCCTCGATCACGGAATGGGGATTGCCCTCGATGATCGATCTGTCCATGAATGCACCGGGATCGCCCTCGTCGGCGTTACAGACAATGTACTTCGCATCGCCCGGCGCCTTGCGGCAGGCCTCCCATTTTACTCCGGTCGGAAACCCTGCTCCTCCCCTGCCGCGGATACCCGAGGCCTTGATCTCATTGATCACCTCATTGGGTGTCATTCCCGAGGGTGTCATTCCCGAAAGAATCTTCTTTATCGCATCGTATCCGCCTTTGTTTATGTAAGAATGAATGTCTTCGGGGTCTATCGTGCCGCAATCTTTAAGAAGGATTTTGTGCTGTTTTGAATGGAAGGCGTAGTACGAGTCCTCGATAAGCCACTCGGTTACCGGATTCCCCTCGATCAGATGTTCCTGTACAATCCTCTTTGCATTGTCGGGCTTGATTCCCTGATACGTCACGCTCTTGTCGCCGTCAACCACGTCGACAAGGACGTCCCTCGCGCAGAACCCCCGGCAACCCACCTTCTGGTAATGGCAGGTAAAATCGAGATCGAGATCGACGCAGAAGTCGCTGATCGCCTTTTTGAACGCCGCGATGACCTCCTTGCCGCCGGCCGCGAGACCGCCCGTTCCGATACAGACCCTGACGACTACCTTTTTCTTGTTCTCTTCAGCTTCGGACACCGGATTCCTCTTTCTGGAGCTGTTTAATGAGCTTCGATGTACCGTCGGGCGTCATCTCTGCATAGGCCCTGCTATTTACCAATACTACCGGGGCGATACTGCAGGCCCCGACGCACCGCACCACTTCAAAGGTAAATTTTTTGTCTTCCGTCGTCTCTCCGTCGGCTGAAACGCCGAGGTCCCTCTGGACCCTCTCTGCGATCTTGCTGCCTCCCTTGACGTGGCAAGCGGTACCGCAGCAGACGGAAACGATGTTCTTCCCTCTCGGTTTAAGATGGAACTGGGAGTAGAAGGTGAGAACCCCGTAAAAACGGCTTGGGGCGAGGTCGAGCGCTTCCGAAAAGTACGTAACCGCTTCCCTGGGGATATACCCTAACTCTTCCTGCGTATCCTGCATCAAAGAGATGATGTTTCCGTCCTTCTCCCTGTGCTTCGCGATGATATTGTCGAATATCTCATTCATAAGTTTTCCCTATGGATTCATTAATTATATTAAATTATCCGCTTCTTTTCAATACCTTTTTAGCCTGAGACAAAGGAAATCATGATGGGAAAATATGGAGTCAGATCCAACCAAAAAAATTGTCTTTCGCCTTTTCGTCCCTTTCCTTGAGACCCGCGGATATCCCGCAGCCACTTATTACTTTAACACACGGAATTTGTTCCAATCAATAAACAGGGGGAATCGCCTGCCGGGTCCCGAAAACGCCTGTATGGGAATCCCCTAGCTAATATCGTCTGCCATGTAGATGACCTCGGGCAGCAGATACGAAACCACGTACCGGTAAGAGACAACTCCGATCACCCGTCCGTTTTCCATGACCGGAAGATGCCTGATTTTATTTTCCGACATGACCTTGACCGCAACGCTGATTTCTTCGGTGGAATTGAGCGTTATCGGGTTTGGCGTCATGATGTTGGAAATCACCTCTTCGCGGAGAGAAATATTTTTTGCAAAGCAATGCATAATATCTCTTTCGGTGAAGATCCCGGCAAGTTTGTCTTGGTGATCAAGAATGAGAATGGACCCCACGTTATGGCCGTCCATAACGGTGACCGCATCGGAGACGAGACAGGTTGTCCTGCAGGTGACCATCTTGAGGGGTTTCGATTCTACTACTTCCTTTAATGTCATTATTGGCCCCCTGACTTTCATTATTCCAAGCAGGAGGAGTTTATCACAGTCACCCGGCGTTATCAACGCAACTATAGGTTTATTAATATTATTTATCAGGATATTGCCCACTGGGTCAGGCTCCGAAATAACATTCACCTGCAAAAGAAGGAACCGTCCCCGGACCCCGACTCTATGCGGTCTCTTTGTCCGCCCCCTGGTTCTGGGAACTCCCAGAAATGTGGACCACTCAGGCGGCCCGGGAAGAGCCGACTTTCACGAGGGTGGGATGAAGGACTTTCACTGCATCATAGGGATCGATACCGACTAAATAGCCTCTTTTTCCCCCATTGATGTAGATCTTCCGGAGATTGAGGATCGTCTCCTCCATATAGACGGGTATCTCGACGCGAGTACCGAAGGGGGAAACTCCCCCCACCTCATACCCGGTATACCCTTCCACCTTCTGAGGGGGACAGGGTAACACCGCCTTGGCCCCTGCAATCTTTCCCAGCTCCTTCGCCGATGCCCTCATGTCGCCGTGCATGAGGACGATCAGGGGTTTCCCGTCAGCCTCGAGGACAATCGCCTTGACCACCGAGTGTTCGTCTACTTTAAGCGACTGAGCGCAGGCCGCAGTACCGCCGCCTTCTTCGTACACATATAAGTGTTCTGTGTACGCAACCCCTGCATCGCGCAGCAACTTTACTGCCGGGGTATCGGGTTGCAATGGGTCAGTCATCCGTTTTCCTCATAAACTATAAAATATTCTTATTTTATCATTATCGACGGCAAAAAGGGAGGACAAAAAAAATCAGGGGCACCGGCCCTACAGGACTACCTTTGTGAATATGCCGTGGAGTTTTTTCGGCGCGAAGTTATAGAATTGTATGAATGTAGGCGTTAGTCTTTTGATTACGGAAAATAATTTCCAAATTAGATTTTTTGTATCGATGTCCTCAAGTCCGTAAAAGATCACCCGCTCCTCTATCCCGGCTTCCCTCAGTATCTCTTCGACCTCCATGACTTCCATATAACCCATCTGCACATGAAAGACCCTCAGTCCTGTTGCAAGGTCCTCCATGAAAAAGCCGGTGATGCCGTAAGGGTCGTCCCTTTTGATGAGCGACACAAAGATGTTTTCGTCGTACAGAATGCCGTGATAGAACATCGTCTGGGTGATATAAAACGGGATCTCTTTTACGTCCTTTAGCAGGAACAACGCGGTGCCCTTGATTCTTTCGGTAGTTGCATAGACCCGCGTGAATTTGCGGAGGAATTCATCGATGGGCATGAAGTCCATCATCCTGTACAATTTCTTCTGCCCCTGGGTAAAAAGGACAATCGTCGCAAGAGGTATCGCGGCGATGATAAGCGACCAATACCCGCCGTGTGGTATCTTCGTGAAGTTCGCGCCGAGATACATCATGTCTATACCCGTAACGACCACACCTATCGCTACGTAGAGCGGCTGCCTCTTAAGAGAAAATATCCAGATCATCATGATACCCGTAAGCGTCATCGTCCCGGTGACCGCAAGTCCGTAAGCGGCGGCGAGGCGGCTGGATTCCTTAAATTCGACCATTATGAACAAAACGGCAAGAAGCAGGAACCAGTTGACCGCGCCTATGTAGATCTGAGACCTCCTCTCTTGAGAGGTATAGTCCACTTTGAACATCGGCATGACCCTCGTGTTTATACCCTGATACACTATCGAAAACATTCCGCTTATCATCGCCTGCGACGCGATGACCGTTGCGATGATGCTCACTAAAAGGAAAGGTATATAAAAGGGCTTTGCAAAATGGAAGACCATCTCGAAAAGGATGTTCCTGACGCCGGGATGGCTAAGCAGAAAAGCGCCCTGCCCCAGATAATTGACAACCAAGGCCACGAACACTCCTCCCCACGCCTGGCGTATCGGCCTGGCACCGAGATGTCCCATATCAGCGTAGAGCGCCTCGCCTCCTGTGGCGCAGAGTATGATTTCGCCAAGGGCGATAAAGCCCTTAAACCCGTTCGTCAGGAGAAACTTTATCCCGTAATAGGGGTTGAGCGCCAGAAAAACCCTCGGAGCATCGGCTATCGAGACAAGCCCTACGAGGGTGAGAGAGAAGAACCAGAAGACCATGATCGGCCCGAAGGCCCCTGCCACCTTTTCGGTCCCTTTACTCTGGACGGCAAAAAGGGCAATCGCGATAATCATCGCCGCAAGTACTATGGCCGCCCTGGGCAGGTGTTCAAGTCCGGGTATCAACACAGCGCCTTCCACGGCACTGAGGATACTGATCGCAGGCGTTATTACGCCGTCACCCATGAGAAGCGAAATGCCTACGAAGGACAATATTGACACAAAGGCAACGCCCCTTTTTGTTTTCAGGTTCGATACCAGTATCTCCTTTAATACTATTGTCCCTCCCTCGCCCCTGTGGCTGAGGTCCATCGCGATCCAGGCATACTGCACCGTCACCAGGGCCACGAGCGTCCAGATTATAAGCGACAAAACGCCGATGACATTGTCCGCCGTCGGCGCGAGTATGAGAAAGACAACGGTCAGGGTATAGATCGGGCTGGTGCCGATGTCCCCAAAGACAAGGCCTAGTGACCTCGTAATGTCCTTTATCGATTTTTGTTTGTCCGCCATGGGAGCCCCTTAATAAGAACTCTTATTTTATACTTACAAAAGGGAGTTCACAAGAGGAATCAGACCGGGAAATTGCTTCCTCCCAATAAATGAAGAAGCGGGATTGCCGGGCGGGTCAGCTGACAACCAACTCGTTAGAGTGGATACCATGGACGCCGATGGCGTCCAACACATCCCCTACTCGTCGAACTTAAGAGGTTTAATCATTACTACGACCTTTTTCATGCCCCTCTATCTGCGGGACTTAATACTGAATTCTGGGTATGCCGTAACAGACACTTCGTTTTGGTCAAGGCCCTCAAACTCGACTTCCTCCGATACGCGCAGAGGGATTATTTTGTCCAGCACCCTGAAAAAAGCGTACATCACGGCAAATACAAAAACGAAGTTTACGGCGACGCCGATGACCTCGGCCGCACACTGCGATGCGCCGCCGTAAAACAGCCCCTTGACCGTGCCGGGGACATTGTTTAAGCCATCGCCATAGGTGCCGTCGGCGAAAAGTCCGAGCCCGATAAGACCCCATGCGCCGCATGTGCCGTGGACCGATACGGCGCCGACAGGGTCGTCCACCTTCAGTCTGCGTTCTACAAAAAAGACGCTGGCACAACAAAGGACGCCGGCGACAAGCCCTATGATTACCGCCCCGAAAGGACTTACGAAAGCACAGGGCGCCGAGATGGCAACCAGTCCCCCCAAAAGCCCGTTTGCAGAGAGGGAAAGGTCAGGCTTGCCGTAAAGGAGCCACATATAGCACATTGCCGAAAAAGAAGCCGCCGCTGCCGCAAGCACGGTGTTGACCGCTATGACGCCGATTCTTAAATCGCCTCCCGCAAGGGCCGGCCCCGAATTAAACCCGAACCACCCAAAAAAAAGTATCAGGCACCCGATGATGGCCATGGGTATATGGTGTCCGGGGATTGCATTAGGAGTTCCGTCTGCCTTAAATTTTCCCGTTCTCGGACCAAGTACCATCGCACCGGCCAGGGCCGTAACCCCACCGACCATATGGACCACCGACGATCCGGCGAAATCAAGGACCCCATGCCCGAGACCGAAGTCCTTGCCTAGCCGCGACAGCCATCCGCCGCCCCATACCCAGTTTGCATAAATCGGGTAGGTAATCATCGCGGTAAAAAAAACAGAGACGACGAATGACTTGAATGTCCAGCGCTCGGCCATTGCGCCTGTCGGAATGGTGGCCGCGATATTCAGGTAAACTACCTGGGACAGAAAGAGCGTGATGATCGATGCGTCATAGGCCTCCCCGGAAAGGAAAAACCCCTTGGTGCCTGTCTGGAAAGCGTAGCCGACAATAAAGTAGCCGAGCACCGCAAAGACAAACACCATCATGTTCATCGCCATTGTATGGCCCGCGTTCTTCGCCCTCGTAAAGCCGGTCTCAACCATGGCAAAGCCCGCCTGCATGAAAAAAACAAGGAAGCCGCAGAGGAGCGTCCAGACAAAATGAAGGGCGACCCTATTATGGCCTGTTACATCCGCCACTTTTAGAGCAAGCGGCTCGTTCGTCGCCAGTCTCTTCAGATCATTAGCAGTGGGAGCGCCGGGTGAAGCGCCGATAACATCGCCGGCTCCTCCGGTATGCGTCCCCGACGGATCAGGCTTAGGCAGCCCCGCAGGTCCAGCCGCAGAGGAGCGCACAGCAGGTGCAGGCTGAGCAGGCGCAACTTGCCCAGCCTGAGAAGGAGGGTTAGCCTTCCGCACCTGGTCTTCGGCAGACAGGATGCCCGCCAAAAGCAAAAAAGCCGTTAAAGAAAATCCTATTCTCAAGACTCGTTTCATATTGCCGTCTCCTCATCACCGTCTCGCGTTCGCCGCGCGCACAGCGCATCTGTCATGCCAGGCTCAAGTTCTTCAGGGCAACTCAATTCTGTTGCCGAACTGTATTATCATCGCGCCGCCGATTATGACTGTCAATCCGAGCCACGTCGAAAGAGGTATATTTTCCTTGAAGACGAACCTCCCGAACAATATGCTTATTACCGCAAAGATTGCGACATATACTCCCAGCAATCTCGAAAAATCCCATCTCACCATGTTTACGACGACGCCGTAAAAACCGAGCATCACAAAACCCGCCATGATGATAATCAGACCGCTTCCGCGAAGGCCCTTGCGGATGACCGCATCGCCTCCGACCTCAAGAGTTGCGGCGCCTATGAAAATCAACCAGGCCAGATACGTCATCAGTATATCGCCGCCTCTCCGCTTTCCCCGGTCCTTATGCGTATGGCATCTTCCATCGCATAGACGAATATTTCGCCGTCGCCGTTTTCTCCGGTGAAGGCCGCGTCACGGATGACCTTTATGATCCTGTCCGCTTCTGCATCCTTTGCGATAACCTCGACCCTCGACTTGGTCACAAGATCCACCCTGTATGTCGCACCCCTTAACAGATACCCCGTGCCTTTTTGGCTTTTATCTTCAATCTGGGAAACCCTGGGGCCGGGGTGGCCCACACTTTCAAGGGCGGCGCAGACCTTCCCGACTCTGGTTGGACGTATAATGGCTTCTATTCTCTTCATGGGAGCCTCCTTTTTAAAAGATAGCAGCAATCGGCATGCCAGACAATATGCTGCGGTTTTGAAAGGATTTGGCCGGGCTGAGCTGCGACAAAAATGTGATAGGACGACAATAACGTCGGCAAATGACAAAGGGGAAGAGAGGGCGTAAAGAATCCTTGAAGCTTAGCGCGCAGGGCCGCGATGAATAATCAGCAAAACCAAGAGGATGAAAATGACGACCGGGACAGTAACGGCCAGTGCGATCAGAAGCCATTTCTTCCAGCCGCGCTTCCACGGGGTCGGCGTCTGAAGCCGGTCGCATCGGCCGGTCAATTGCACGGCCGCCGGATTGTCCAGTTCTGCCTTCATTGCCGAGGCTGATTGATAGCGTTTCCCCGGATCGCGTTCCATGGCATGCAGCATGATCTCCTCGACCTGAGGCGAAACGTTCGGATTACGTTTTCGCGGGGCCACCGGGTCGCCGGTGACGCGGGCATTCATGATCACGAACGGATTTTCATTTTCGCACTCAAACGGCGGTACTGCCGACTACCATTTCATATAACATGGCGCCGAGGCTGTAGATGTCGGTCCGCTCGTCCCCGCGCTTCCCCTTGACCTGCTCGGGGGCCATATAATCCGGAGTGCCGACAGCCGGCGTAAAGCCTGTGAACGTAAGTCCGCCTCCCTTCCTTGGCCTTGGCGATGCCGAAGTCCATGATCCGGATCGTGCCGTCATTACAGAGCATGATGTTTTGCGGCTTGAGGTCCCGATGCACGACGCCGTGCTCATGCATATATACAAGTGCGCCGCAGATGCGTCCGGCAAGCTCGATCGCGTCCTTTTCCGGCATCGGCCGGACGCTGTTAAGCAGGTGCGAAAGCGTATAGCCCCGCAGATACTCGGTCACGATGTACGGCCGGCTGCGCTGTCCCTCCTCAACAGGAATGAATTTCAGGATGTAGGGATGGTGCAGACGGATCCCGATCTCCTCCTCGCGCTGGAACCGGGAGTAAAAGCCCGGATCGCTCTCAAACTGCATGAGCGGGACCTTTACCGCCACGGTCTCTTTGGTCTTTAGGTCGGTCGCCTTAAATATGGTCGCCATCCCGCTTCGGCTGATGGTCTCAAGGATGAGGAAACGGTTGTCAAGGGTCTGCCCGGGCCGGAGTTCATATTTGGTTGTCGGGTCTGCCGACTCCTGATACATCGCCACGCCGCGATAGAACGCGACTTTCTCGACTTCGTTGATCTGGATGACCTGCACGGAAAGATTATCGTCGGTGCCGCGCTGCTCTGCCAGGGCAACGAGCTGACGGCAGGCCTGGGCCGGAGAAAAACGCGATACGATGTCGGCGATCTCGCTGTCGGCCACATGCGCATACAGGCCGTCCGAACAGAGCACGACCTTGTCGCCCTTAAATACCGTGGCGCTCTCCACGTCCACCCGGATCACCGGCTCATGCCCCACGCTTCGGGTCAGGATGGAACGGTTCTCGCTGGTCTTGGCCTCCTGTTCGGAGATCAGGCCGAACTTCTGCTGCATGCCGATATAGGAATGGTCCGTGGAGAGCTGCTTGATCGTGGCCTTGCGCACCAGATAGACGCGCGAATCTCCCACATTGCCCACCGACGATTTCGTTGTTGCGCAGCACCACGACTGCCAGGGTCGTTGCCATGCGGGACTTGCCGTGGTCCTCCATCCCCTTGTCGTAGACAGCGAGATTGGCTGCATTGAACATCTGTGTAATGAGCTGCTGCGGGGTCTGCTCCCCTGGCGTCTCGCGAAAAGTCTTGAGGGCAGTCTCTACCGCCAGCCGGCTGGCAACTTCGCCATAGTTCATCCCTCCTACACCGTCAGCCAGTACTGCTACCGCCCCGAGGCTGCGCTTTTCCTCAAGTGTTTGCGGCTGCCAGAAGCCGACGAAATCCTCATTGTTCTCGCGGGCCGGTCCGGGTGAGGAAAGTTCAGCGTAGGTCAGTTCCATAATTAAATCACTTTAACATTTATTTTACGAAAGTAAAAGACTGTTATTAACAGTCTCGTAACCGCAGTAGGGTGCACCCCTTGTGGATCCTCAAAGGGGCCGGCACTAGGCCTGCGCCTTTGAAATTATAGTTGATGTCGCTCACGCAGGTTTGCTGCTGAGAAGCACTTCCTTGCCCTTGGCCTTGCTGCTTCGAGGAAGTAGATCAGCCCCGTAAATGCCCCAGAGCGCGACGACCCCCAGCGCGATGTAAGGCTCCTTCCAGCTCATGCCGGCGACCGTAAACGGCCCGATCAGGTAAAAGAGCATGATGACCAGGTTCGCAAGCAATCCGAACATCGGGATGACCACATGCTTGAAACCGTTGAAAGTGTGGTGTTCCTTGAAGGCCACCATCGCGATCCAGCAGGTGATCATGTAGAGCAGGAATGTGCCGAAGTTGCTGATCAGCGTCATGATGACCAGCGTGTTGGGCAGCGCCGCATAGGTCTCCGGAGCAGAAGATCCCGAAGCTGTACCAGAAGTTGTGCTTGTCAAGCGCCGCAGGAGTTGTGCCGCCCAGATAGACCGTTACAGTGATGATGCCGATGATCGCCGAGATCACGGCCAGCGTCCAGATCGCGCGGTGGGGCGACAGCGTCTTTCCATGCAGCAAGCCGAAGTGCGACGGCACTTCCTCGTCGCGGCCCATGGCATAGGTAACGCGGGCGCCGGTGCTGAGGCAGGAAAGGGTCGTGCCGATGAGGGCCAGAAACACCGTGAAGGCCTGGACCAGCATAAACGCCTTGCCTGCAGCGTAGCTGCCGAAAAGCCATGTACCGACGATGACCATCATGTCGCCGATCGGAGCGCCGGAAGCGCCTGCCATTCGGCATCGTGTAGCCGTTATGAAGCATATAGCCTGCGGCAAAATACTCGATCAGATAGCAGACCGCTCCCTGGATCACCAGCGACAGCAGCACCGCCCGGGGAATGTCTTTTTTGGGATGCTTTGCCTCATCACCCATCGCAGTCACCGACTCGAACCCGACCAGGATCAGTATCGCAATCGCCGCCTGGATGAAGATATAGTTGAACCCATGCGGAGAGACCACGGATTTCGCGTACTAATGATAATTGAAGTCTCCATTCCCCTTGTCGTCCTTTGTGATCGCGCCTTCCGGGGAATAGTCGACAGTAAACGGCGCGGCGAGTTTCGGGTCGGTTACCGGCTTTGCCGTCCTTGTCGGCAGGGACAGGATTACCGTCTTTGTCCTGGGCGTCCTGCATCTTATAGACAGGCTTGCCGTCCTTGTCCACAGTCGGTTTGTTGTTTTCATCCAGAACCGGCAGAGGATTCCCTTTGTCGTCTTTGACTACTTCCTGGGCGACCTGATAGTTCACGGCAATGCCGTTTGAGAGGTGGAACCCTGTGGAGCCCTGCGGATGCTGTACGCGATAGCCGATAGCGATCACAGAAAAGACCAGCAGCGCCGAGATCTGGATGATATTGATTACCACGTTGACCGCTGTCGTGCCTGTCACCCCTCGGTAGGCGATGTATGCCACGCCGAGCGCAAATACGATACAGAAGAGCCACATAAAGAGCGGACTGTTATAGGTGCCGCTGAAGGTGTCCGGCCAGAACTGGTTCATCAGAAATCCGCCGATGATCGCGGTCACGCCGACCATTACGCCGGGTAGACCCAGTAGTAAAGGTGACTCGCCCAACCCGTGATAAACTTTGCGATACGGGCGAACTTGTAGGCATGCGTCTTTGACAGGTATGCCTGCTCCGCATAAAGATATGACGAACCGGGTCCCGGATAGAGCTTCGCCAGTTCTGAGTAGCTGATAGCCGTCGCAAAACATAGCAAAAGTGCGAAGAATATGCCGAACCATACTGACATGCCCGCCATCGGCGCGCCGTATAGAGACTGCATCTGGAAGGTCAGCCACAGAAACGCGCCGGGCGCGATCAGCGCCATCGCGTTCATGGTAAGACCCGTCAGGCCTAGTGTCCCTCTGGTGACTGGTGCATTTGTTGTTTCTGACATGATATACTCCTTTTGTTAGTGTTGTTTATCGCGTCCCGGCCTCTGCCGGGGCCGGGACGCAGCCTTTAATTGATCCTTACCACGTATACATCACGCCGAGCGCAATGGTATCCTGGCTCTTTCTGCTTGCCGCATCGAAAGTCTGCTGGTCAGACCAGTCATGTCTGTATTCAGGTCTGACGATGATCGACTTTGCAACCCTGAATTCAGGGGTAAGCGTTATCTCCTTTAAGCTTCTGCGCGGTGCCTGTCCTCAGTGCCATCCTTATCATCAAAATACTCGGCCCTTATCGTTCCGCTAAAGAGGTCGCTGAAATCATATTTGACATATCCCGCGATCCCGTACCATTTTGCGGTCCCGCCGTCAGCTGCCGAATGCTCCTCTGTAGCATAATCGGTATTGAGGACCACTGTGGCGTTCTTAATCGGCTTAAAGGTGCCGACCCAGTCAAAGAGAAATCTGTTGTCGTGGTTGTTGTCGTCCTTTTCAGGACCATACATTAAATTAAATGTCAACGCGATCGGCTCAATCGGGTGTACAGCCAAGAGTCGCCCCAACGGTCTTCCCGTTGTTGTTGTCGTCGGTGTTGTCCCAGCCGTTTACGACATAGAGATTGGCGCTTACCTGGTCGGAGAACGCATATCCCGCCATCAGACCCGTATGCGTGAAGGGGATCGCATAGTTAAAGAGCAGCCCGCGCGAATAATTGAAATTGTCCTTCGCCTCGATCACCTCGGCCCCGTGCATGGTGACGAATTTTCCGAACCGGAACTTAAGCCCCTTGCCTATCGGCGCAAGATAGTCGATATAAGCCTCGGTCAGGTCGAACTCGTCCTTGCCCACGTCGCCAAGCCCCCGCGAATGTATCCACTTCGCCGTCTCTCCGGCAGATAATTTCAGTCTGTACCCGACGCCCCCAAGGGGAGCATCTTTCGTAAACATCAGCTCGGCAAGATCAAAAGTGAAGCTATTGGACTTGTGGTCAAACACCCTGAAATCATTCTCCCCGGAATCCGGGTTTTTGAAATTATAGGTATACCCGCCCTGGACATAGATGCTCAATCCAAGCGCTTTTTTGATATCGTCCACGTTCAGTCCCGACGGTTTTGCGTCTTCGGCATATGCCCTCGAAACAAACAAAATCAACATAAGAACCATTGCTCGCTTTCAAAATACTTCTCTTCATTGCTTCCCCCTTTTTGAGAAATTTTTTTTAATAGGATTGCACACATCGAGTTACATAATTTCCTTGAGGCCTTCATTCATCCTCGATCCATCGCACCTCCTTTATCCTTATGCCGTATTTTTTGATCTTATATCCGATCATCCTTTCGGTAATACCGAGTTTCCTTGCTGCCTGCGCCATGACCCAGTTGCATTCCCGAAGCGCATTGATTATCTCTTCCCTTTCCAGCCCTCGGATCTTGTCTTTGAGCGAATCCATAACCTTCTCCATGCCCAAAGTATTACCAGATCCATGCCAGTTTGCAACTCATTGATTTTGATCAAAAAGCCGATTGTCACTCCTTACATAATTGTCACAGATATACAATTTTGTTAGGGAACTGTTTGGTCGGGTCAGTTCTTCCGGGGCATAGCAACGAGTCGGCACACTGTGTTTATTTAGAACCTATCTCAAAATTGGTTGATGTTCTTATCGGTCATTCCGGGCTTGACCCGGAATCTAGTGACTCTTCTGTGTTCTTATTAGAGACATGGAGTTGTGAATTGCTAATAAAATACCAAAAGTCACTGGATGCCGGCTTTCGCCGGCATGACTAATTTTCAGATGGGTTCTAAACAGTTCTGTTGACAAAAATATTTCCGGGGTTTTATAGTTACGAATAACTTGTAGCCTAAATCCGCCTGAGGCGGATGCGGGGGAACCGATGGTAGGGGCGTATTCTCCGGAAAACGGAGATAGGGGACTTCCAATCCCAAGCCCGTCAGCTAACCTCGCAGGCGTTTGGAAGGGCAATGCACAGAGATTGGGACCGCTATATTCCCGGCGGTTTTTTCCCCCTCCGTTTTGCCCCGTCAAAAAATGATATACACTTTAACTACCTCTGATAAGAGTTAAGAACGGAGATATTCATTAATGTCTATTAAGAGTTTTCTTATCGGAAGTCCGATCGAGACGATCAAGGAAAAACATGAGCGTCTCACAAAGATCGCCGGCCTCGCGATCTTCTCATCAGACGCCATGTCGTCTGTGGCCTATGCAACAGAGGAGATACTTTTTGCCCTTGTCCTTGCAGGCACCGCCATGCTCCATTACTCCATGCCGGTGGCCTTCGCGATCTCTACTTTGATAGCCATTGTGGCGATGTCATATTACCAGACCATCCACGCATACCCAAACGGCGGCGGCGCATACATAGTCGCTAAAGATAACCTCGGCACCTATCCCGGACTTATTGCCGGCTCGGCGTTGCTCATAGACTATGTCCTGACGGTAACGGTCAGTGTATCGGCCGGAATAGCCGCGATAACCTCTGCCTTCCCGGCCCTTCATGAACATAACGTCGCGCTATGCATTGCTGCAATTCTGCTTATCATGACGGGCAATCTCAGAGGGGTGAGGGAATCCGGCAAGATATTTTCCATCCCCGCGTATATTTTTATCGCTGCGCTGTATCTGCTCATGGTCTTCGGCGTAAAAAAATATCTCACGATGCCGCACCCGCCCATGCCGGCATTCAAGGAGGCGTCGACAAACATTCTGCCCATCTTCATCATACTGAGGGCCTTTGCATCCGGATGCGCAGCCCTTACGGGGATTGAGGCGGTCGCAAACGGCGTGCAGGCATTTAAGCCGCCTGAATCCAGAAATGCGGGCATTACCCTCATATGGATGGCCGCGATTCTTGCCACTCTTTTTATGGGCATAACCTTTCTGGCCGACCATTACGGAATTCTGCCGAGTGAAAATGAGACGGTACTTTCCCAGGTTGCAAAGGCCGTATTCTCAAAGGGGATCATCTATTATGTGATCCAGTTTTCGACGGCACTCATCCTTATCCTTGCCGCAAACACCTCATTTGCCGATTTCCCGAGGCTCTCCTCTATCATGGCCACCGACCGCTTCCTGCCGAGGCAACTCGGCAACCGGGGGGACAAACTCGTATTCTCAAACGGCATCCTCATCCTCGGTCTCTTTTCAATCCTGCTGATCGTCATGTTCAGGGGCGACACGCACGCGCTCATACCGCTCTATGCAGTAGGCGTTTTCTGCGCATTCACCCTTTCGCAGGCCGGCATGGTCAAACATTGGCTGAAAGACAGGGGAAAGGGTTGGGTCAAAAGCGCGGTAATAAACGGGATAGGGGCCGTCACCACAGCGATCGTCCTTGTAATCATCGCATCGACCAAATTCCTCCACGGCGCATGGATAGTGCTCATAGCCATACCAGGGCTCGTGTATCTGACGACAAAGATCCATGCCCACTATCTCTCTGTGGCGGACCAGCTCACCGTCTGTCTCGATAAGGCGGGCGCATTCAAACACCACGCCGTCGTCATTCCTATCTCCGGTATCCAGATGGCTGTCCTCAATGCGATCAAGTACGGGAAGGCGCTGTCCGACGACGTCGTCGCGCTGTATATCTGTCTCGATCCGGTCGAAACAAAAAAGATCCAGACCAAATGGGACCAGCACTGTATGGGTGTGCCCCTCGTCGTCCTCGAATCGCCCTACCGCTCCATTATAGAGCCTCTTCTCGATTATATTGAAGAAGTCAGGAATGAATATCCTGACGGCGTGATCACTATCGTGCTTCCGGAATTTGTGCCGAGCAGATGGTGGCACCACCTCCTTCATAACCAGACCGCCCTGCTCATAAAGGGTATTCTCCTTTTCAAAAAAGGCGTCGTATCGACGAGTGTGCCGTTTCACCTGGTTAAGTAAAAAGAGGCCCTTCCCTCCGAAATAAATTTGCTATACTACTGAGAAAGGATATTTAAAGCTCGGGAGAACGGCAAAGGCATGTCCATAAAATCCAAACTGATCACGGCTTTTACGGTATTGGCAATTGTCCCAACGGTTTTTTTAGGGGCCCTGATTTTCCACGAGGCCCGGAGCGTGCTCAGGGCCGTCAGAATTTCTCAGCTCGATCATATCGCCGACCTGAAAAAAAACAAGATCGAGACATTCTTCCTTGAGCGGCAGACAGACGTCGCCGCAGCGCAGAACATCCCTGACATAAAAATGAACTTGCCGATACTCACCAGATACGCCCATAATACGGCAGATACTGCCTTTCAAGAGGCATCGGCAAAGATGGATGTACGGCTGAAACCACTTCAGACAGTATACGGCTATCTAGACATCATGCTTGCCAATCCCGAAGGGAGGGTTGTATACGCAAGCGCCAGTGGCCATAAGGCGGATATAAATAAACCGCTTCCGGTAGTCGGGGCGTTTGAGGGGGAAAAAAGGGAATCTACTTTTCCGACGTCTTCGGAAACAAGGCCGACCATGACCGTTTTGAAATGGTTGCCGCCGCGCCGCTCTATGATGCAAAAAACGTCTTCCTGGGAGAACTTATTATAGAAATTGATATGGAACCTGTTTTTGCATTCATCCGGGAGACGACCGGCCTGGGGAAGACTGGTGAGGCTCTCATCGTAAAACGGGAAGGCGGTGCGGTTCTGTTCCTGAGCCCGCTCCGTAATGACCCAAGTGCAGCGCTCACAAAATCGGTCGCATTTGATGGAGGAAAGGCATTCCCAGCCCAAATGGCCGCACAAGGGAAAGAGGGTTCCGGAGTGACCACTGACTACAACGGAACGCCGGTGCTTGCGGCGTGGCGGTATATGCCATTCTTAAGATGGGGGCTGGTGACGAAGATCACCGCTGCAGAGGCGTATGCCCCCGTCGATCAGTTAAGAAACATCTCGATCCTTTTTGGGGGGGGCGTCATAATTCTAGGAATCGCCCTGGCCCTGCTCATCGCAAGGTCCTTTTCCAGACCTATATCGGCATTGCAAAAGGGCGCGGAAATCATAGGGGGAGGGGACCTCACATGCCGGGTAGGAACGGGTGCTACCGATGAGATCGGGCAGCTTTCACGGGCCTTCGACTGCATGACCGAATCACTCGGTCGCATAAACGCCGAACTGAAGCAAAAGGCTGCCGACCTTGAGACAGCCAACAAGGAACTCGAAAGCTTCAGTTATTCAGTGTCGCACGACCTTCGCGCTCCGCTGAGGCATATTACGGGATTTGTCGAACTCCTTCAGGCAGAGGCGGGGGAGCATGTGGATGAAAAAGGCCGCCGCTACATGAAGACGATAGCCGCCTCTGCAAGGAAGATGGGACTCCTCATTGACGACCTCCTCGCCTTCTCGCGTATAGGACGGTCTGATATGAGGATGAGGGTGGTGCGTGTTGAGAAACTGGCAAAAGAGGCCATCGCCGAATTGGGGCCTGAAATAAAGGACCGTGATATCTCCTGGAAAATAGGTCCGCTGCCGGAAGTGTACGGAGACCCTTCCCTGCTGAGGCTCGTGCTTGTGAACCTCGTCTCAAATGCGGTAAAATTTACTGCGACACGGGAGAGGGCGCTTATCGAAATAGGATGCATGCCGAATGAAGACGAGAGGGTATTTTTCGTCAGGGACAACGGCGTCGGCTTCGACATGAAGTATCATGAAAAACTCTTCGGTGTATTTCAGCGCCTCCATCGCCAGGAGGAGTTTGAAGGCACAGGCATAGGGCTGGCCAATGTCAGGCGCATCATCGCGCGCCACAGGGGCAGGACCTGGGCCGAGGGTTCAATAGATAAGGGTTCTACCTTTTACTTTGCTCTCCCCGTAACCAAGGAGGAACAAAATGCAACTAAAGCGCATCTTACTGGTTGAAGACGATCCGAATGATCTTGAACTTACCCTGACCGGCCTCGCCGAATACAATCTCGCAAATGAAGTTGTCGTGGCGCGCGACGGAGAGGAGGCGCTCGATTATCTTTATACCCGGGGGAAGTTTGCGGCCAGGGAACCGGGCAACCCTGTCGTGGTGCTTCTCGATCTTAAGCTCCCCAAGGTGGACGGCCTTGAGGTCCTCCGCACAATGAAGAGTGACGAGTCATTGAAAATGGTCCCGGTGGTCATCCTCACTTCTTCCCGTGAGGATAAGGACATGATCGAAGGGTACAGGCTCGGCACGAACGCCTATGTCGTTAAACCCGTTGATTTTCACCAGTTCGTCGATGCCATCAAAAATCTTGGGGCCTTCTGGTCTATCATCAACGAGCCGCCTCCGGGCAGCCTCGGGAAAAGTCGATAGATCGGTAAAACCCTTATGACCGTATGAAATTAAAACTGCGGGTACTCCATCTCGAAGACGACCTTGACGACGCAGAGCTAATTAGGGCTACACTCAATGCCGAGGGGATTGAGTGCGACGCCGTCCGGGTTGAAACCCGCGATGATTTTATTGCGTCCATGACCTGCACCGCCTTTGATATGATCTTTGCCGATTATTCCCTCCCCTCCTTTGACGGCCTCGAGGCGCTCGCAATAGCAATGAACATGTGCCCGGACGCCCCATTCATATTCGTCTCAGGAAAGATGGGGGAAGAGCTGGCAATAGACACGCTCAAAAGCGGCGCAACGGATTATGTCGTGAAACAGCGTTTGTCTCGTCTGGCGCCCTCTGTGCTCAGGGCGCTCAAGGAAATGGGGGACCGCGCCAAACTCAGAGAAGCCGAAGGGGAAGTGAGGAAACATCAGGAGCATCTCGAAGAACTCGTGAGGGAGCGCACGGCCGAACTTGAAAAAGTAAACGAGGAGCTGCGGGCCTCTTACCGGGATATGGAGAGCTTCAGCTACTCGGCATCCCACGACCTCAGGTCACCGCTGATAGTGATCGGCGGTTTTTCACAAATACTCCTGGAGGATTACGGAGATAAGCTTGACGACAACGGCAGACATCTTTTGAAGGCCGTCAGGGAAAACTCCGCGAAGATGGCTCAGCTTATTGAAGACCTCCTCGCCTTTGCCAGGGTGAGCACGAAGGAGCTCAAAAAATCGACAATAGACATGAAGGCCCTGGCGGAAGAGACCTTCGAAGAGATTAAGGCCGCTTACGAGGACAGGCGGATCGAACTCAGGGTCGACAATATTCTTCCGGCCTATGGTGACCCCCCTATGGTCAGACAGGTATTCGTCAACCTCCTTTCGAATGCGGTCAAATTCACAACTCAAAGGGCCGATGCCATAATTGAGATAGGGGGGAACAGGGACGGACACGAAAACGTCTACTTTGTGAAGGACAACGGGGCCGGGTTCGATATGCAATATTCCGGCAAACTCTTCGGACTTTTCAATCGCGCCCATTTACATGAAGAATATAAGGGCACCGGGGTCGGTCTGGCCATCGTCAAAAGGACCATCGAAAAGCATGGAGGACGTGTATGGGCCGAAGGAGAGCCCGGCTCGGGGGCGACCTTCTATTTCTCTCTGCCCGCCGAAGGGGGCGCCGGTGATCGGACCGTTCCCCCGGGCCGTTGACACCTTCCCGCCTCAAAAAGGTCCTGGACCGGTTCTACGGGGGATACGACTTCTCCGGCAGGGTTTCGCACGACCCGATAAGATTTCCACTCAGGTACAAAAACCCGCGAGACATCGAGGTCTCCGCGTTTATCGCCTCTTCTTTTGCCTATGGAAGAGTGGAACTCTTTTCTCAGGTCGTCGAAAATATCCTCTCGCCGATGGGAAAAAACCCTTATGATTTTCTGCAGGGTTTCTCGGTTAAAAAAAACCGGAGACTTTTTGAGGGTATACGATACAGGTTCAATGAGAACGATGACATCGTCTGCCTTTTGTTCCTTCTTAAGAGGATAGTAAAAAAATATTCTTCCCTCGAAAATGCCTTTCGGTTTTTTTACAACCCCGATGATCCGGACATAGGAAGAGGGCTTGCGGGTCTCGTGGAGGCGTTCCTGAGGACAGATACCTCGCAAGTATACGGAAAGGACACAAGACCTCCGGGGCTTGTCCAGTTCCTGCCCTCCCCGGTAAACGGCAGTGCCTGTAAAAGGGCCAACCTCTTTCTCAGGTGGATGGTCAGAGACAGAGATATCGACTTCGGAATATGGAAGGAGATACCGAAAAACAGACTCGTTATTCCGCTCGATACCCATATTGCAAGGATATCCCGGTGCCTGGGATTTACCGGGAGGAAGACCCAGGACTGGAAAATGGCGGTAGAGGTGACTCAGGCGCTCAAAAACTTCGACCCGGAAGACCCGCTTAAATACGACTTTGCCCTCTGCCATCAGGGAATTTCAGGGCTGTGCGGAAGGGGAGAAAAAAATTGCAAATCATGCCTGTTGAAGGCTTATCCTGAAAAGAACAGTTGATTTTCGGAGGCATGGAGATAAATGCATTTTTTTGGGTCAATGATTATCTGCGGGTAGTAACCGGTCAGCCAGACGGCCCCCATTACATCCCTCTTCAATTTTAGTCCTGAGTTCCTCGCGGACTTTTTCCGCCAGGTCAGTGTCGATAAACAGTTCGGTCAGGCTGCTGACCTTGCAAGAGGCTTCCCACAGGCCCTCCTTGTCATCTGACGCCGCTTCTATCATAGATAAAGCCCGCTTCAGGAAAAAAGTACTGGCAATGTTTCCCAGGTTTTCGCGAACACAGTGTATCAAATCACCTTTGACCTCAATCATGCTCATAGACCTATCTCCTGTACGATCTTGAAAAAGAGGTCAATGACTTTCAGGACGAAAACCGCTCCGGCCAAAAAGATAATTGATACGATGAGTTCCTTAGAAGTCTCCGGGAGCCTAGGAAACAGAGGCACCGTCAGATACCCCACCGCAAGGAGACCGATCAGGTAATAAAAGAGTCTCCAGTACTGCTTCACAAGTCCCCCCGGAATCTTTTTCGTGAGGGTTACTACCCTAAACAACGCATAAAAAATCGTACAAATTGCAGACATTGAAAGTAACAAGATCAGACTTCTCATCAGTATCCTCCCCGGGTCCCCTGCGGGCCCATCCCTCTTATTGTTTGCCGGCGCTTTTCCGTAAGAAAGCAGGCATCTCTCTTTAGAAACGTCAGCTTGCAAAATTATATGCGCCCCTGAAAATGGCGTCAATCCTACCTTGGTAGGGGGGGGTATCTCCGGCACGGGTATTAAGGCCTCTTTACAATCCCGCAGTTGACCTGCCGCCTTCGTACGGGTAAATGAAGGAGGGACTATTCCTTCTCTCTTTTTATATCCGCGCCTATCTTTCGGAGCTTTTCCTCGATCCGTTCGTAGCCCCTGTCGAGGTGATATATCCTGTGTATCGTCGATTCGCCCTCCGCCGCAAGGGCCGCAACGATAAGCGATGCGCTCGCCCTCAGGTCGGTAGCCATAAGGGGGGCTCCCTTGAGTTTCTCGACCCCGCGGACCGTTGCCACGCCGCCCTCGATTATGATGTCGGCCCCCATTCTCCTTAATTCGGCAACGTGCATGAACCTGTTTTCGAAGATGCTCTCGGAGATGACGCTCGTCCCTTCCGAAATGCACATCATCGCCATGAGTTGGGCCTGCATATCGGTCGGGAACCCCGGATAAGGCATCGTCTTGGCGTTCACGGACACCGGCCTCTGAGGTCCGGTGACCCTCACGCCGGTCTTGATCGGCCGGATCTTCATGCCGGTGTCTTTAAGTTTGTTTATTACCGCATCGAGGTGCTGGAGGTTGCACCCTTTGATCGTAATGTCCCCGCCCGTGATGCCGGCGACCGCCATGAAGGTGCCTGTCTCTATCCTATCCGGGATAACGTCATGCCTGAGCGCCCGCAGGCCTGACACCCCCTCTATCTCGATGACGCCCTCCCCGGCGCCGGTGATCTTCGCACCCATAGACTTTAGGGCGTCTGCCAGGTCGACGACCTCAGGTTCCCGGGCGGCGTTGTCGATGACGGTTTTCCCCTCCGCAAGGGAAGCGGCCATCATTATATTTTCCGTGCCGGTCACCGTAGGGATATCGAAATAAATCGACGCCCCCTTTAGCTTCTTCGCCTTCACAAATACATACCCGGCTTCGAGGGTAATAGAGGCGCCCATCTTCTCAAATCCCATCAGGTGCAGGTTTATCGGCCGGGCGCCGATCGCGCAGCCGCCCGGCAGAGACACCTTCGCCTTCCCGAGCCTGGCAAGCAAAGGTCCAAGCGCAAGGACAGACGCCCGCATTGTGCTTACGAGTTCATACGGCGCTTCGTAATTTCTGATCTTGCTGCAGTCGAGGATCGCCGAGTTGTCTTCCAGGTGGAACCCGGCGCCGAGGTTCGCCAGAAGCCTCCCCATCGTCCTGACGTCCTTGAGGTCGGGCACGTTCCCAAGACGATGCTCCCCCGGCGCAAGTAAGGAAGCCGCCATGATAGGAAGGGCCGCATTTTTTGACCCTCCTATTTTTACCGTTCCTTTAAGCGGCTTGCCGCCCCTGATAACAAGTTTGTCCAATATTTCTCCCCGGGATTTTCCGCTATTTTACCATTCCGAAGCGGAGTTCAGCCACAGCATCTCTGTCCGGACTGCGCAAAAAAACGCTACCCCGATTATTTCAAAGAAGTGGGCCGGCAACGATAGCCCCAGCAACATTTCTATACCCTCGGCATTCTCCTTCTCCTAAGATAATACAGAGAACCTACGCCTGCAAACAGCACAAAAAGCAGCATCCCCCATTCGTTCATCGTGGGAACGGCGACGGCAAGCGACTGCTGTCCCGGGCCGCCCTGGTCGACTATTATGCCGTCTTTGCCCGTATCGTCTCCCAGTTCTCCGTCCGTAAGATGCAAGGTGATGGAAGTGCTGCTGTTTGCCGTGACGTTGCTGAAGGTGTACCAGGCCTTTGTTAAGGCATTGCCGGGTGTCGTGGGGCCGTACTTACGGTACGTTGTCCCTCCGATATTTCCGGGGAACGTTATCGTTACATCCGCAACGGCGCAGTTGAGTGTGAATTCCACAAGGCCGTAAGGGTATTCATAGGACGTATCAGCGCCCACCTGGGCCTCGGTCTTTGCTCCCCAGGTAATGAACCCGCAGCCGGGGCTGTTCGTAGTGAGTGCGATGTTGCCGTTTCCTGTTGCCGACGGTATGACGACGCTGTTGTTCAGGACAAAAGTTGCCATACAATTCAGGGGACTGTTCAGGGTTACCTGCCCGTCGGAGCAGTCGGGATCACCTGACCAACCGCTTAGTTTCCAGCCGATTGCGGGAGTTGCAGTAAGAGTCACGGCCGTCCCCTGATTGAAGGTCTCGGAACAATCCGAACCGCAGTGGAGGCCGTTGCCCTCGACGCCTGTTATGTTGCCGGTCACGGTACCGCTGCCGGTTACCGAGACGCTCAGAAGATGCTGAAGCAAAACATCATGCGGGGCTGTTCCGATGCTGCCGTTGAAGTTTGTATCTCCCGCGTAGGTTGCAGTCAGGGTACGCGCACCTGCCGTTGTCAGGGCCAGACTGCAGGAGCCTGCAGCCGCGGTGGCGGTACAGCTATCCACTCCATCTGAGACGGTCACATTACCGGTCGGCGTCACACCAGGGCTCACCACGCCACTCCCGCTAATAAAACCCACAATATAGCTAACCGTGACAGCCTGGCCCACCGCAGACGGATCAGGGGTGTCGCTGATGATAGCGGTCGTCGTTGAAGCCTGATTCACCGTCTGTGTCAGGACCGTTGACGTGGATCCCGCATAATCTGTATCGCCGCTATAGACTGCTGTTATGCTTCGTGCGCCAACGGGTAATGTCGAGGTGCTGCACGTTGCCCGGCCGCTTCCGTCCAGTGTCAGACTGCTACAGACTGCTATCGCTCCGTCAAAGAAGGTCGCCGTCCCTGTCGGCGTACCGCTCTCGACGCCTGTTACCGCAGCCGTAAATGTCACCGACTGACCAAAGACCGAGGGGTTCTGAGACGAGCCGAGGGTTACGGTCGTGCCTGTCACAAACTCATATGCTCCGATGTCACAGTTAGCTCCCTGGGGACGCGTAATGCCGCGCTGATCGGTCGCAGGACACCCTGTTGCAGCATTGATTGCAGGACTTCCGGCAACAAGCGCAACCGTTTTGGTGGGCCCGCCATTGTCCTTTAGACCGGCCGGATCGAGCATAGGATCGGTATTGCTCATCGATGTCGGATCGCTGAACCCGCAGGTGGTGCCGTCTTCGATGTTATTGCCTCCGTCAGTGATAACGGCACCTACCCAACAGTTCGCGCCGGCAGTGGCTATATTAGCTGCAATGATGACGTTCGTCGTGGTCATGGTGCCGCTATTGTAAATGCCTCCGCCGTTGTCACCGCCGGCGAAGATGCTGTTGCCCGATATCGTGCTATTGGTCATGACCATAGTGCCGTCATTGTAAATGCCGCCGCCATAACCGCCGGCACGGTTGCCTGATATCGTGCTGTTCGTCACTGTCATGATTCCAGCGTTTCGAATGCCGCCGCCATAAGCCACGTGATCACCAAAAGCACTATTACCCGATATAGTACAGTTTGTCACCGTCATGGTGCCCCAATTGAAAACGCCGCCGCCGTCAACATCAGAAGTATTGCCCGCAATCGTGCTGTTCGTCACGGTCAAGGTACCGTAATTATAAACACCGCCGCCATACTCGGCCGGACCCATAACAGATCCATTGGAGACCGTAATGCCCTGTATGGTCGCCGTCGTTCCTGCTTTTACATTGAACACCCGGCTGGCGTCGAGGCCGCTTATCGCAAGAGCGTTCGCCCCGGGCCCTGAGATAGTCATGTCCTTATCGACCACAAGTTCTCCCGAAGTAAGTCCGATCGTTCCTGTTACACTAAATCCAATCGTGCCGCCCGGGCAGATGTCGGCTATCGCCTGCCTGAGCGTGCCGGGACCGCTGTCGTTATTGTTCGATACAGTGATCGAGCTATTCGTACAGACAATAAACGTCACGCTCGGCCCGGCAGCAGGTGCAGTATTACCGGCATTATCTGATGCGGTGCCGGCTGCTATACTGATGCCAAGGGTGCCGCTTCCGCTGATGCCCGATATGGTCACCGTGCGGCTGGCTGTCCCGCTCCCGCTTACCGAGACTGTCCCTGTTGCCGTTCCGGTGGGATTGAGTGTGATGTTCGCGCTGCCCAGGGTAACTGTATCCGCACCGGTATATGTAATCGTGTAGTCCACCGGGCCGGAGATTGTGTTTGCTGCCGATGGCGTTGAAATGCTGATTGTTGGTGCTATGGCATCGACAAGCACCCCTACACTTGAACCCACGCTGTTGAGTGTCAGTACCGCATCGTTGTTTACGGCATCCCTCAGCGTTGCCCCGTTGGCCGTTATCGACCCGCCGAGCGTTATCCCGTCAGGGTCGGCGTTTCCGCTTACCACGGTATAGCGGAATGTCAGGACGCTGCTGCCGCTGCCAGAAATGTATGCGGCCTGCACCGTACCGCCGATGTTTAAAGTGATCGGGATATACGGCGTGCCGCCTGCTGTATCCACTGTTACCGCTTCGCTGAAGTTTACCGTGAAGTCGAGGTTCTGTCCTGCGACATAGGTTCCGTTTGCCGGAACAGAGACCGAATTAACAATGGGCGGTGCGACAAAGGTGAAGTTAGCCAGGTCCGAACTGGTACCTCCAACCGTGGTTACAGTGATCTGGGCCGCATCTGCAGCATGCGCGGCAGTTGTGGCGGTAATCTGAGTGGCAGAGTCGACGGTATAACTACCCGCCGGCGTGCCGCCGAAAGCGACCGCGGTGGCTCCAGTAAAATTGGTGCCTGTAATAGTAACCGTAGTTCCCCCGGCCGTTGGGCCGCTGGACGGTGAGACGCCCGTAACTGTGGGCGCCGGCACATAGGTGAAGGTAACCAAACCCAAACTTACACCTCCCACCGTAGTGACGGTAATCTGAACGGCACCTGCGGCTTGTGCGGGAGAGGCGGCAGAAATCGTGGTATTCGAGATGACGCTATAGCTTGAAGCGGCGGTGCTCCCAAAATTGACGGCGGTAGCCCCCAAAAAGTTAGTGCCTGTGATGGTGATCGATGTCCCTCCAGCGGTCGGGCCGCTATTTGGGATGATGCTTGTTACTGTTGGAGCCATCACGTATGTGAAGAGGCCCGTACCTGTGCCGGTGCCGCCAGGCGTAGTAACGGCCACGTTCTGTGCGCCGGCAGTCCCCGCCGGAGTTACGGCAGCGATTGTAGTAGCATTCACCACGACCACACCGGTGGCGGCTGCGCCGCCTATCGTAACCGAGGTCGCACCCGTGAAGTTAGTGCCGGTTATCGTTACAGCTGTTCCGCCTGCCAATGGGCCGGCGGCAGGGGCTATTCCCGTTACAGTGGGAGGCGCCATATAAGTAAACAGGCCCGTACCTGTGCCGGTGCCGCCAGGCGTAGTAACGGCCACGTTCTGTGCGCCGGCAGTCCCCGCCGGAGTTACGGCAGTGATTGTAGTGGCATTCACTACGACCACACCGGTGGCGGCTGCGCCGCCTATCGTAACCGAGGTCGCACCGGTAAAGTTAGTGCCGGTTATCGTTACAGCTGTTCCTCCAGCCAATGGGCCGGCAGCGGGGGCGATTCCCGTTACAGTGGGAAGCGCCATGTAAGTAAACAGGCCCGTACCTGTGCCGGTGCCGCCAGGCGTAGTAACGGCCACGTTCTGTGCGCCGGCAGTCCCCGCCGGAGTTACGGCGGTGATTGTAGTACCATTCACCACGACCACACCGGTGGCGGCTGCGCCGCCTATCGTAACCGAGGTCGCACCGGTAAAGTTGGTGCCGGTTATCGTTACAGCCGTTCCTCCAGCCAGTGGGCCGGCAGCAGGGGTGATTCCCGTTACAGTGGGAGGGGGCACAACCGTTACAGTGATCGTCCGGGTCGCCGTTGCCATTGAGTCACTCACCTGGATTGTGAAGGTCTCCGTACCGCTATAGCCTGGAGCCGGCGCGTAGGTGATAGTGCCTCCTGGTGTTATATCCGTACTGCCGGATGCGGCTGTGGCACCTACAAAGTTCAGCGTGCCGCCATGATTCGGCGCCGCGCTTTGTGTCCAGGTTTCGGTCTGACCTGAATCGGAATCGCTTACGTGCAGCAGCCCCCTGATGTCCGTGGCAGAGGCATCCTGGCTCACAGTAAGAGTGTTGGTTGCGCCTACGAAGGTCGGTCCGAGATTCGTCATCGTCGTCGTAACTACCGTCGAACTGTTGGTGGCGCCGTCATCCTTGCCGTCGTTAGGCGTAAGAGAGAAGGTCGTCACCACTGTCGAGCCGGGCGCAGCCTGATGTAGCGTCGGGTGGAAGACAAGCGCCTGAAGGTTGGCAGTTGCCGCCGCCTGGGTTGCCGGACCGAGCACGTAACTTCCGGCCGAACCGCTAAGCCCCGTACCCGTGAGGGTCCCGTTTGCCCAGTCGTACGTGATCGTCACCGAGACGTTGTCGCCGTTGGGATCCGAAACGGTCACGCCCGAGAAGGGGGCGATCGTCGAATTGTCGTTGACCGCACCTGCTGTGGTGAAAGTTCCGCCAAGCACCGGCAACGAGTTGGTGATGAGCGATATGGTGTTTGATAAACCGCTGTCGCCGTTTTCGTTTGAGGCCCTGAGGCGATAGTAATGGGTAGTTGCAGGTGTCAGCCCTGTGAGGGATGAAGACGTTCCGTATTCCGAAGAGGGATTATATCCCGACAAACATCCCGAAAAGCCCGCGTCGGTGCAGACATAAAGTTTGTAGTAAGACGCACCGGTCTGCGCATTCCAGTTGGCCTGAAACTCATGGCCATAGATCCCGGATGCCGCGGTTGCAGTCGGAGCAGAAGGAATTGTGGTACTCATGAGTGTGCCTGAGTTGCCGCTGTCGCCTACACCGTTATAGGACCGGACCCGAAAGTAATATGTAGTGCCCGGGCTCGTCAGCCCCGAAACCGAGCGGTAGGTCGGAATCGGAGAGCCGGTGACTACCAGACCGTTATAACCCGGCACGAATGCCGTAAATGTGCTGTTCGTTGCTACGTCGAGTTTGTATCCCACTGCACCGGTCACGGCAGACCAGTACACAATTGTATTGCCGGCGCTCGTAATATAAGGCGGCATGCCGTTGCCGTCGGGGTCTAAACTATAAATCGTAGGAGCGGCGGGTGGCGTCGCCGTGCCGCCGGAAGCGATGATGATCGTGCCGCTGCCCGAGTTGGTATTGTACCAGCCTGTACCCAGAGGCGGCGTCGTCGCGTCACTGTCTACATAGAAGGCGATCGTCGAGTTGTTGTAATCCGCGCTTCCCAGCGTATTGCTCACTACCCAGTTGTTTGCCCCCCAGATATTTACCCTGTATATGTACCATCCCGGGCCGTCATACCGGGGAACCCCGTTCAGGGTGCCGTTTTCTACGTAATTTCCCACCATAGATGCGGGCCAGAGGGATCCGCCATCCTGAACGGACAATGTAACCGCCCCCGCCGCCTGGACCATGAAAAGAAATAATATGGACAACATGGGAAGCAGACCAGCCAGAATTTTGAAGCACAAACATAATCTCTCTTTCACGAATCCCCCCTTGGTGATGCATCTTTTTCGAAGATCACCGACTTCCGGTGACCTGAGTGTTTAGCATGTCTGATTTATTAACTATCCCGTGACAGCAGAGGCCCGGAGTGCTTAATAATAATATGCAACGATCGCTGATGACAAGACTTATTTGAGAATGTGTCTTCCTAAATATGATAAAATTGTGCGCGTATGAACCTTGATCGAAACGGGATATGAGAAAGTCAGAGGAAAGAGAGAGGGGAAACAGGGTATATTTCCCGTACTGCTGATGAAAGCTGAAATGAACGTGCGGACACCGCCGCAGGCGATACGGATCCGCAATCTGGTTATTGATCCGCCCCTTCTGCTTGCCCCGATGGCGGGCCTTACCCACAGCGCCCTGAGGCGGATAATGATCGGCTTCGGCGGCGTCGGCCTGTCTGTCTACCGAAATGCTCTCGGCAAGAAGACTGCCCACTGAAAATCCCCGCATCTCCCCGTATCTGATCAGAACCGAAAGGGAAAGCCCTCTTTCCTATCAGCTCCTCACCTCCACTGACAAAGAGATAGGCCGGGCCATTGATGCGCTTCACACATTGAAGGCTGACGCTATCGATTTGAACATGGGCTGCCCATCGCCGGCGGTCAGCAAGTTCGGCGCGGGCGGCATGCTGATGGAACATCCGGATGAGGCTCGCCGCATCGTGGCCGAGGCCAGAAAGCGCACCGCCTTGCCCCTGAGTGCGAAAATCCGCCTCGGCAGCGACTCAGACAGCGGGAAATTAAAGACGTTCTGCTCCATGCTCGAAGGTGAGGGCGTTGATATGCTTACGGTGCATGCCCGGTTCAAACATGAGCCCTTTGCAAGAAATCCGCGATGGGCATATATAGCCGAAATAAAGGAATGCATCAAAATACCCGTTATCGCCAATGGCGGAGTTTTCTCGGTAGAGGATGCGGAAAAATGCCTGAGGGTATCCGGCGCCGACGGATTGATGCTCGGACGGGGGGCGGTGATAAGGCCCTGGCTCTTCGCCGAAATTGCCAGAAGTGTATTCGGCGGCGATATCACGGAGCGCGTAGTGTCGCTGCCGGATATGTACGCGGCCTTTCTCGAAGCCTTGAACGCGGATTATCGCCCCGTGTACCGCTTGGGCAGGCTGAAGGAATTTACCCACTACTTCGCGCGGAACTATAAATTCGGACACTCTCTGGCGTCCAGGGTCCAGTCAAGCAGCAGTATGGATGAAGCAAGGGAAAGGGCCGGAACGTTCTTTGCGAACAATACTAAGGAGAGCACGGCCGCGACAGTGGCCAGAGTCGGCGATAATGAAAGCATTGGGTAACCGCTTGTGAATCAAAAGGGGCGTAGACTAAGTCGGGGTAATTCTTTTCATTAAGGAGTCTGATCATGTCAAAGGTTCTGATCCATCCTGCCACCTATGAAAATGTCCGTGTGGCCGTAGACCGGGCTTTCGAACTCTTTCCCTTTACGGCAGAAGGGAAAAAAGTCTTGATAAAACCAAACGTGCTTCGTGCTTCAACGGCACAGGAAAGTATTGTCACCAACCCTGCTGTTCTTCGCGCTGTCGTGGAGAAGGTAGAGACAATGGGTGCCGCCTCGATCGTGGTGGGCGACAATCCGGGTCTCTTTAGCTACGGTGCAAACGAGGCAAGTTTCACCCAAACGGGCCTGATGGAAGCAGCCGAAGGCCACTATCAAAACATCGGGACCGATTCCCGGAAGGTCGCTTTCAACGCTAAATTCATGCCGACCGTGAGCGTATCCAGCGCTGTTCTTGACGCTGATATCGTTATCAGCCTGCCGAAATTCAAGACGCACGGCCTGACCGTTCTGACCGGAGCGATCAAGAACAGTTACGGTATTTTACCCGGTGCTCAGAAAGCCATGATTCACAAGGCGGCCGGCAGTCCTGAACGCTTCCATGAAGTTATCGTCGATGTCTTCCGGCTCCGGGTGCCGGACCTGTTCATCGTAGACGCCGTGGTCGGCATGGAGGGCAACGGTCCCGCCTCGCCTGACCTCAGAAATATCGGACTGATCCTCGCCTCTGACAATGCCGTTGCGGTTGATGCGGTCATTGCAACGATGATGGGGTGTGATCCCCGCCGGTTGCGTTTCCTTCAGAAAGCAAAAGAGGCGGGTCTGGGTGACTACGAACTCAATTCGATCGAGGTCATCGGAGAGTTGAAACGGCTGCCCGATTTCAGGCTTCCGCCTCTGGGCGGGGAAGCGGTCCTGCGCAACAAAGCCGTGCAGTCGATGATCCACAATCGAACACTCCTTCGGCCGCAGGCAGATCCTGACAAGTGCACCGCCTGCGGCACCTGTATTGATCACTGTCCGGTGTCTGCTTTGTCCATGATTGAAAATATCCCCCAGGTCGATGCGGCCAGGTGCATCGCTTGCTTTTGCTGTCAGGAAATGTGTCCTGAGAAAGCGATTACTTTGAGATAGATCCGAAACATGTTTCTAAATTCAATAAGGCAAAGCCTGACCGTTTTATTTTTCTCCACCGGGCCGCTCACCTGACTCGAACTGCCGCTCCCTGAAGTCCTCCGGCCTTTCGCCGAAATAAAATCGGGTGGAAGGGGAAGAGTACTCCTCCGGATACGCATAGGGATACGGGGAAGACGAGTAGTAGCCCAAAGGGGAGTAATAATAAAAAGGACCGATATAACCGTAATTATCGGGGTAGTAATAAGGATCGTAACCGTACGGGTAGTAATAGGCACATCCGCCTAGCAGTAATACGATCACTGAGAAAAGAAACAAAATGGTGACAAGTCTTTTCATCCCGCACCTCCGCCCGTCATATAATGCCGCATTGAAGATTACCTCCGATTACATTTGATCACGCTTCGGCTATTTTGTCAATCGGCGCGCGCGTAGTTGTCGCCGGGTGCTTACAGGATATGGTATATTTAAGCTATGCGGGAGTTCATTATTTATCAGGACGACGACGATCAGTGGGTCGCCGAGGCCAAGGATCTACCGGGCTACCGCGCTACCGGAAAGACGCAGGAAGAGGCGCTTGCGAAGATCAAGTCCGTCCTGCTCATCTACCATCCCTGCAGGTGCGAAGAATAGTCATCGGAGCTGCCCTGTCGCTTCATAAAATAGTAGTATTCGCCCTGGATGATCGCGGAGCAGATTGCGGTGAACGTACTGCTAGCTTTCGTTTCCTTCCTCTATGGCCGCACAATATGCCACGAATGTGGCAAGCATTTCATTATCTTTATTTGTCAAACCTAAGAACTCTATCCCGATGTCATATTGCTTTGGATCGCCGTCTTCCGTGACTTGGCATGAAACAATTCTTCCCACAAACTTCAAAGGTTTGTCGTCTTGAAGAGACAACTCCATGGGGATCCTGCTGTCGACCTCCAGGGCCTGCACGCATTCAATCAACATCCCTCCAAGACTGATCTTCTTTACTTTATAACTTGCCGGATAATTCAAAACAGCCTTCTCCGGGTCATTAATATGAAACCTGACATTAAGCCTGGTGCCTCCTACCACATATACCTCCTCCTTCTTGTGCGCCTCAATAAAATCAAGAAGTTGGGTTATCTTATCGGCAGAAATATTGGTAAACTTCAGGCCGGCCGTGTAAATGGGAACGACTTCCCCGCGGGACCCTTCCATGTTTTCACTCAGTGAGGACCAGACAACGACGCCTCTTAAGGAAAGGGCCCTATCCGCAGCCTCTAATTTAAGTGCATATTCATTCCCCATATTAAGCCGCCGATTCGCCTTTAGCCTTATCCCCCCGATACTGATGTCGACGACTTTGACTTCAGTCGCAGCTATCATTCGGCCACGAATTTCCAGGACCTTTAATGTAAATCTTTTGAATCTCCTTCTGTTTTGCATGGCACGACCCTTTTAAATTGATAGAGAGATTAAGTAAATACATTATACCCGCAAAAGCAGGTTAATATGCGCTCTCTTGATTCAATAGCTCCAGGGAAGAAGGACTTAATGTAAGTTTGGCAGCTTCGATTAAATCGGTTAATTGCTCCAGGCTCGTGGCGCTTGAAATAGGGGCGGTGACTCCGGGACGAGCGATCAGCCAGGCCAGAGAAACTCTGGCAGGAGTTGAATCATGCTGTTTTGCCACATGATCAAGCGCCTTGAGAATACGGAATCCCCGCCCATTCAGATATTTTCTGACCATCTCGCCTCGTGCGCTCTTTGATAAATCATTTTCCGCTCTGTATTTGCCCGTGAGAAAGCCGCTGGCCAGCGAAAAGTAGGTGATCACACCCAATCCTTCTGCACGGCAAAGGGGTTCGAGATGTGCTTCGTAATCGGCGCGGTCATAAAGGTTATATAAAGTCTGCAGGCTATGGTAGGCGGGATATCCACGTTCTTTACTGACCTCAAGCGCCTGAGAAAGTCGTTCTGCGCCGTAGTTGGAAGCGCCGATGGCCCTGACCTTTCCTTGGTTGATTAATTGTGAATATGCCTCCAGAGTTTCCTCTAACGGCGTATCAGGGTCGTCGAAATGGGACTGATACAGATCAATATAGTCCGTCTGCAGGCGTCTCAGTGAATCCTCGGCTGCGCGCACGATATAGGCCTTCGACAGTCCTTTCTTATTCGAGGCCATTTCACTTCCGACCTTAGTAGCAATCAAGACCTTCTTCCGGTTCCCGGTTCTCTTCAGCCACTTGCCGATGATCGTCTCGGATTCTCCGCCTCTGTTGCCGGGGACCCACCTGGAGTAGGAATCCGCGGTATCGATGAGATTACACCCGGATGCCGCGAACGCATCGAGTAAGGCAAAGGACGTTGACTCATCAACTGTCCATCCAAAGACATTGCCCCCAAATGCCAGAGGAGCGATTTCCAAACCGGAATTGCCAAGTTTGCGTTTTTTCATTTCTCTATTTATACCGTTACCGCACAACTGAAGGTTTGTCCACTCGCCGGAAAGGAAGAAAGTTTAATCAGTAGCCCGCTTCTGCGCTTCTTTTTTTTCTACCACGCAGTAGATGCCGCCCTCCTTGAGTCCCGGCTTAAAGCAGCCGTTGCAGGAGATGCAGCGTGCAGGGGAGCGGTCGCCTTCTTTCCAGCGTTTGATCAGCTTCGGCTCCCTGATGAAGGGGCGGGCCATCGAAATATAATCGATTCCATCTTCTCTGAGCGCCTTATCGATCACCTCAAGAGACCTGAACCCGCCGACAACCATAATGGGGCATCGAACTGCTTTTTTGATCTCTCTGGCGAGTGCGAGGTTGTAAGCCTCCCGATCGGGATTATCGATTTTTATCCTCACGGGGGTATTTTCGCCGGAGGCGGAAGTACCCCCGCTGACTTCTATTGCGTCGATCTTTTCCTCGTCCAGCAGGCGTGAGGCGTAGACAGCATCGCCTAGGACAAGGCCCCCTTCGAGATTATCGGAGCCGTTTAATTTCACCAGTACCGGAAAATCGGGCCCGACCGCAGAGCGGACGCGGCGGTATACTTCTAAAAGAAAACGACACCGGTTCTCAACAGAGCCGCCATAGTTGTCGGTCCTGCGGTTGGTCAGTGGAGAAAGAAACTGGTTAATGAGATAGCCGTGGGCAGCATGGAGCTGGACCGCATCGAAGCCGTACGCCTTTGCCCGCCGGGCGCCCTCTCCGAAGGCCGCGACGACTTCATCTATGTCCTCTTTACGCATCGCTTCAGGTTCCTCGGGAAACTGTTCGACCTTCACAGGGGAAGGTCCGAAAGGGCGTCTGCCTGCCGTCTTTGTAGTGGTCTGACCTCCTGCGTGAACGAGCTGCATGCAAATCCTGCCGCCCTCGTCATGGACAGCCTCGGTAAGCGCCCTCATCTCAGCGGCAAAATCGTCCGAATGGATCCCCATTTTCCCCGGCAACTGTCTGCCGTCGGGTCTGACAAACGCGTAGCCGGTGATGATCAGGCCGATGCCCCCCGCAGCGAGCTCACGGTAGCAGTCGGCAAGCCTCGGCGTCGGGCGTCCGTCATTATCGCACATTCCTTCCCAGGTCGCCGACCGCACGAACCTGTTTTGGAGCATCATCCCGTTGATTGTTGTTTTTTCAAATAGTTTTTTCATGTCTCAACCCCGTTTAAGGTTATTTATTTAATTATTGTAGCAAGATCTTATGCTCAGAGTTCAGCCTTCAATGTCCTTTCGATTCCGGCGTAGTCTTTCTTTACCTCAATCTTTTTATACCCCTGCTCCGAGGCCAGCGCTTCAACGTCCATTGACAGGCCGAACCCCAGTTCGACGATGATCTTTCCGCCCTTGCAGAGGTGTCCCCTCGCATCAGCGAATATGCGACGATAAAAATCAAGACCCTCTACCCCCCCATCGAGCGCCTCTAAAGGCTCCCATTCTTTTACCTCGCGCTGAAGCCCCGCTATGTCCGCTCTTTTCACATAGGGGGGATTCGAGACTATAAGGTCAAAACAGGTACCCGGCTTCAGCGGTGAAAAAAGAGACCCACACAGAAAGGCAACATTTTCCACGCTATTTTCCCGGGCATTTTTCTTTGCATATCGGAGGGCCGTCCTGGAAACATCGGTCCCGTAAACATCCGCATGAGGCAACCCCTTTGCAAGGGCAAGCGCGATACATCCGCTTCCGGTACAAAGGTCGAGGACTCTTGGCTTTTTGGCACCTGCTTTTTGTACGGGCGGGGCTACCCCGCCCCTGCTTATCGCCTCTTCAACCAGTAATTCAGTCTCGGGCCTGGGGATGAGCACACCCTTGCCCACATGTATTTTGAGGCCAAGAAATTCAATATGGCCGACGAGGTACTGCACAGGTTCCCCTTTTGCCCTGCGTCTTACAAGCCGCCGGATTTTTGCAAGGACCGCTTTCGATATCTCAGGGTTCTCCATGTACGCCTCAAGCCTGTCTATTCCGGCGGAATGCAGGGTCAGCATCTCGGAATCGGCAAAGGCGTCCTCTATCCCGGCTTTTTCGAGATACTCGGTAGAAGTCTTTAAGACATCAAGCAATCGCATCGTACTCATAATATCATTTGCCCGGATGATAGTGAAACTCAACAGAAGAGAAAAGAGAGGCCGTGAAGTATTTTTTGTGCGACACCTTAGAAAAAAGCTGAGGGATTGACCGGCAGCTCCAGAGACTTAAAGAAAACGCCCGTTACTTGAACAATCTGTCGATCACAAAAAATCCGGAACGGGCTTCTCTTTTCTCTTTCAGCCCTGGGAAACGTCTGCCTACAGGTCTTTCAGCCTTTCAGAATTGAAATAGGTGATAAGGTTATCCAGGACCTCGTCGAGTGCCCCTTCAAGGACCTGTTCGAGCTTATGCAGCGTCAGGCCGGTGCGGTGGTCTGTAATCCGGTTCTGGGGATAATTGTAGGTCCTTATCCTTTCGGACCGGTCTCCTGAGCCGACCTGGGACTTCCTCTGCTGGGCCCTCTCTTTCTCCTTTTCCTCGATCTGGATCTCATAAAGCCTCGCCCTCAGGACCTTCATCGCCTTGTCCTTGTTCTTGGTCTGGGAGCGCTCGTCCTGGCACTGGACGGTAAGACCTGTGGGCACATGGACGATCCTTACTGCGGAATACGTCGTATTGACGCTTTGGCCCCCCGCCCCTGATGAGCAAAACGTGTCTATCCTCAAATCCTTCGCATCTATCTTGATGTCCACGTCCTCCGCCTCGGGAAGCACCGCTACTGTCGCTGCAGAAGTATGGATCCTCCCCGACGCTTCGGTTGCGGGTACGCGCTGTACCCTGTGGACGCCGCTTTCATACTTCAACCTGCTGTAAGCGCCCTTGCCCTGAATGGAGGCGACCACCTCCTTGATGCCGCCCAGACCGGTAGCGTTCATATTGATGATCTCTATCTTCCACCTTCTTGATTCGGCATATTTTGTGTACATCCTCAAGAGGCTTGCCGCAAAGAGGGCGGCTTCCTCGCCGCCTGTCCCCGCCCTTATCTCGAGGATGACGTTTTTTTGGTCCCTCGGGTCAACAGGGAGGAGCATGATCTTCAACTCTTCCTCGAGGGGGACTTCTTCTTTTTCAGTTCATCGAGTTCGGGCTGCGCCAGCTCCTTGATATCAATGTCCCCGCTTCTGAGCATGTCTTCCGTTTCCTCGATGTCGGAAAGAAGTTTTTTGTATTCCCTTATCCTGCCCACTATCGCCTGAAGGTCGGAGTGCTCCTTGGAATATTTCTGAAACTCAGACTGTACCGAAATCACCTTCGGATCGCTCAGCAGGGCCGTCAGATCGTCGTATTTCTTTTCTATCTCAAGGAGCTTATCAAGCATGCCCTTCCTCTAGTTTCAGTACTTCTTCAAGCGCCCTGATCGCCACCTCGATCTGTGAATCGTCCGGCTCCCTCGTCGTAAGCCGCTGCAGCATAAGGCCGGGCTGTATCATAAAGTTCATGACAGGGTTGTCCTTCATCTTTGCGGAAAACTTCAGCAGTTCGAAGGAAGTGCCGGCGATGATCGGAATGAAGATAATCCGCGAAAGAAACTTATACAGAAACGGCCAGTGCTGGGGGATAAATGAAAAAATGAGGATGCTCACGACCATAACGATCATCAGAAAACTCGTCCCGCAACGGGGATGGAGGGGACTGTATTTCCTGACGTTTTCGACCGTCAGTTCCTCGTCTCCTTCATATGCATGGATGACCTTGTGCTCGGCGCCGTGATACATGAATATCCTCGCCATCTCTTTCCAGACCCCGATCAGAACAATGTAAAGCAGGAAGATAAATACCCTGATGACGCCGTCCGTGAGATTAAAGAACAACGAATTCTTCGATATCCCCTGTAAGACCAGGCCCAGCAGTTTCGTGGCATATAACGGCAGAAGAATAAAAAGGCCCACACCCAGCAGGACCGAAAACATAATGGTCAGTGAGATGGACAGCTTGCTGAGGGTTTCCTCACTTTCTTCGCTATACGCCTTGCTCGCTGAAAACTCGATCGCCTTTATCCCCAGAGTGAGCGCCTGGAAAAGGGCGATAACGCCCCTTATCATCGGGAGCTTCAAGCCCCGGGGCAACTGGGCAAGCTTCTCTCCCTTGAGATGGATTGTGCCGCTCTGGTCCCTTACTGCAACCGTCCAGTTCCGGGCCGACTTCATCATGACGCCTTCGATAACGGCCTGTCCACCGACATTTTTCATAGTAAATACCTCACTCTTTTCCCACGCATGCAGAAAGACAGAAAAAAACAGGAAACCTCAACGGTTTCCTGTTCAATATTGTCTTGCGGCCTATCTACTTCTTCGCGTATTTCTTCTTAAATTTCTCCACCCTGCCCTCGGTATCCATGAGCTTCTGTTTCCCTGTGTAGAAGGGATGGCATTTGGAGCAGATATCGAGATGGATTTCTTTCCTTGTCGACCTGGTCGTAAAGATCTCGCCGCAGGCGCAGCTGACCTTCACTTCTTTGTATTCCGGATGAATTCCTGCCTTCAATTTCGTTCCTCCTGAAATTAGATACTAAATTTTAATAGATTTGGACCTTTTTTAGCAATACCTTTACCCCGGCGCACGAATTATCCCGTCCAATAAGCAATTTCTTTACTTCCCCTTTTTAAAAAAGAACAAAGCAGCATTGCTTCTTTGCGCGCAGCGTTTTACACTTATCGCATGGAGCAGGTCGAGTCCCGGTTTAGAGAAACGGTATTTTATCTATCGGAGGAAATCGGGGAAAGGAGTTATCTCGAGGTAGGCAAACTCGGCCTTGCCGCAGAATTTATAGAAAAAAAATTTGGTTCCTTCGGATGCACCGCTGAAAAACAGGCGGTTTCCTACAGAAAAAATACGTATTACAACATATGGACCGAGGTGAAGGGGACCGCCGCTCCGGCAGACGGCATTATCATAATCGGCGCACACTACGACAGCGCGGTCGGCACGCCTGGAGCCGATGATAACGCAAGCGGGGTGGCCGGCATGCTCGAACTTGCACGTCTTTCCGCTCGTAATCCCCTAAAAAGGACGGTCCGTTTTGTGGCTTTCACGCTTGAAGAGTTCCCGGCGTTTATGACGAGATATATGGGCAGCTATCTCTATGCAAAGGGGCTCAAGGACGAAGGCGTTAAGGTGCACGGCATGATATCCCTGGAAATGCTCGGCTATTTCTGCAGCTACGACGGCTGTCAGATCTATCCGGCTTCCCTCTTTTCCCTTTTCTACCCGAAGAGGGGGGATTTTATCTCCTTTGTCGGCAACCTTTCGTCTCGGGCCTTCACTTCCGAGGTGGAGAGGGCCTTCAGGGAGGTTTCTCCGTTTCCGATAGAATCCCTCAGCGCCCCTGCATTCATTCCGGGAGTGGATTTTTCAGACCACCGGAATTTCTGGAAATTCGGATATCCGGCATTCATGATAACCGATACCGCTTTCTACAGAAACCCCAACTACCACTCCCCGGGTGATACCGCCGAAACGCTGGACTACCAAAAGTCCGCTGAACTCATTACCGGACTTTATAAGGCCCTCAAAAAAATATAGAAAACAGGGAGCGTAAACAAATTGCGTGGAGATAATCCAAAAAACTTTATTGTGACAATACTAGTTGAACAAACGTGAGAGAGGGGAGGCCATGAAGTATTTTTTTGTGCGACATCTTAAAAAAAAGGCTGAGGGATAAACTAATAGACCCGAGGCTTAAAGAAAACGCCTACTATCTTGACAATCTGTCGATCACAAAAAATTCTGAACGGGCTCCCTTCTCTCATTCCCTTACACGGCAGGAGAAGACCGTTTGAGCAACGAGACGGCATCTTCCGCCGCGTCATGCTATAATCCTCAATGCGTTTTATCGCCGACCTCCACATCCATTCCAGATATTCCAGGGCAACCAGCAAAGAGATGTCCCCTGAGGCGCTTTGGAAATGGGCCCAACTGAAAGGCATTTCAGTGATAGGCACCGGAGACTTCACTCATCCTCAATGGCTTGCAGAGTTGCGGGAAAAAACAGAGGCGGAAGGCAATGGCCTCTTCACACTGAAAAAAAAGTTCCGCCAGGAAGACGTCCCGGCTTCGTGCAAGGCCGATGTTTTTTTTCTTCCCTCTGCAGAGATCAGCTGTATCTACAGAAAAAACGACAGGACGCGGAAGATACATGCGATTGTGCTGGCGCCCTCGTTCGATGATGCCAGGCGGATCAATGGGTCACTCTCTAAGATAGGGAACCTTTCTGCCGACGGCAGACCCATCCTGGGGCTTGATGCAAAGGAACTGCTCAGGATCATACTGGATTCTTCACCTTCCTCTATCCTGATCCCGGCCCACGCATGGACCCCTCACTTTTCCGTATTCGGCGCTGCCTCGGGGTTTGACTCCCTGGATGAATGTTTCGAAGAATTGACCCCGCATATTTATGCCATCGAGACGGGGTTATCTTCGGACCCCGCCATGAACTGGAGACTCTCGGCACTGGACGGGCTCACCCTCATCTCCAACTCAGACGCCCATTCGCCCATGAAGATCGGCCGCGAAGCGACCATATTCGATGCCGGGCTGTCCTATGCGGACATCCTGAACTCGGTAAAGACAAGGAAGGGGCTTTTAGGCACGATAGAGTTCTTCCCGGAGGAGGGGAAATACCACTACGACGGACACAGGTCCTGCGCCTCATGCCTTCTGCCGAAAGAGTCCATCATTCGAAACAATCTCTGCCCGGTCTGCGGGAAGCGCGTGACGATCGGGGTCATGCATAGGGTGGAAAGTCTCGCTGACAGGGAAGAGGGCTTCAGGCCCGAAGGAGCTCCGCCTTTTCATTCAGTCATTCCGTTGCACGAAATTATCGCAGAGACACTTACGCTCGGCGTGGCAAGCAAGGCGGTGAGAAATGAATATGAAAAGGTTATCGGACAGCTCGGCAATGAGTTGAGAATCCTGCTGGACGTCCCGGTTGAAGATATCGAGGCCGCCGGCTCCGTGCGTCTCGGGCGGGCGATTAAACAGATGCGTACAGGAGAGGTCTCCATCTCCCCCGGATATGACGGGGAATACGGGAAGATAAAGATCTTCGGGAGAGCAAAGAAAAAGGAGACCAAGGGTCAGGGTATGCTTTACTGAGAACGGTCTCAGATCCCCGGACTTCACGGGATTCCAGGTCTTCGCTTTTGGACTTTTGGCTCCCATATCAACAAAGACAAAATTTGTTGTGAATTACCTATGCGCGTGCTATCCTTTTTAAAAGGGGGGCAGACCATGGCTGAGCAATCAGCATCAGGATTTAAGTCGCCGGAAGTTGCAGGCAAGATAATAACCTATTTTATAGAGCACGGCATCCAGATCCTCACCGCAATCATCCTTATGGGCATCGGGGTGCTCATAGCCCGCTGGATCGGCAATATCCTGAAGCGCTGGCTCACCCAAAAAGCCTTTGATGAACCGGTTATCGCCCTCATCGTCAGGGCCGTCAAATTACTGGTCATAGCCTTTATCGGGATCATGGCGCTCGGCCAGATGGGGATCCAAATCACCCCTCTGATAGCAGGCATCGGCGTGGCCGGCGTGGGCGCAAGCCTTGCTATGCAGGGACTGCTCGGCAACCTGGTTGCAGGGCTGACCATCATTTTCACAAAACCCTTCGCCATAGGCGAATACATCGAAGTGCTTGGCGTTTACGGACAGGTTACCGATATCGCCCTCTTCTCTACGACCCTGCTGCATCTGGACAATTCCCGCGTTATCGTGCCAAACAGAAAGATCGTGGGGGAGATACTCCACAACTATGGCAAGATTCGTCAGCTGAATTTGTCTGTCGGCATAGCCTACGGCACCGACGTCGACCTTGCCCTTGGGACGGTAAGCGCCGTCTTACAGCAGAACCCACGGGTCCTGAAAGAACCTGCTCCCGTCACAGGCATTGCCTCGCTGGGAGAATCATGCATCACCCTGCAGATAAATCCCTGGGTGAGCGTTGAAGATTTTGTCTTTGTACAGGCAGAGGTTTACCAGTCGGTGCTCGCACAGTTTCAGCAGAAGAAGATCGAGATCCCAGGTCCCAGGACAGCGGTACGGCTCATCAACTCCCCTTCATGATCCTTTGAGCCCGCGAGAAATAATGCACCGCCGCGTTTCTAAGATCCTCATCCAACAGTAGTTGGCGGACTATTCACAGGCAAAGAAGGTGACAAAATATCCTGCTTTGGAAATTCCCGCAATATGAATGCGCTTGTCCAGCATGTTTTCGTTATGGGCTGCCGATTCCTTCCACTGTCTGAACTGGTCGGTCCCTGTGACGGCATTCCTTCCGACGTTTTCGACGCAGTATTTTCGTCTGGAGTTGCGAAATCTCTCGCCGAACGCCTTGTGACTTAAGGTATCTTCTTCGCACATGCGGCGGCTATGCCCTTTTGCAGACACGCGTAGACGCTCGTCCCAGACCAGGGGTGCACGCCCGTTTTCGGCGCGGTATCGATTGATCTGTTTCAAGAGGGCCTCATCGAAAGCGGGTGAGGCCGGAGCGCATTCATCAGGACGACCTGCAAGGGCAGGATTACCGAACAACACGATCAGAAACAGCGCGGTGACAGCCATGAAGGCGCTCCTGCACCTTACAAGGCAATAGAGAAAGAGAGACAGGGTAGAATCAGCGTAATGGGATATAGCAGCACCTCTCGCGCATATCATGCGCAACAATGTATTTACAATGTATTCCATAAGTATTCAAATGCCTTATCTTCTCTTCTTAGTAATTGTATCAGTGTATCGGCAGGCAGTGGCGGACTCATTAGATCTCCCTGCATCAAGGTACTTCCCAGGTGATACAAAGATAAAAGCTGGTGTGTCGTCTCAACCCCTTCGGCAATAACCTGCAAATTTAAATTACATGCCAAAGAAACTATCGCAGTGATAATGGCATTGTCATCAGGATTAATAGATATGTCCCGTACAAATGATTTGTCTATTTTTAGTGTGTCTATGGGAAAACGATGTAAATAATTCAATGAGGAGTAACCCGTGCCGAAATCATCAATTGCGATTCTCACACCCATTGATTTTAGTTCCTTTAAACGCATTATTGTCTGATCGGTTGTGTCCATCAAGATACTCTCTGTGAGTTCCAGCTCAAGGTAATGGGGATCTAAAGAAGCGCTATCGAGAGCCTGTTGAACGGTTTTCACAAAGCTTTTTTGTTTGAACTGGAGGCCGGAGATGTTCACTGCCACACGCATCGGTTTATATCCTGCTTTTTGCAAAGACGTGTTATGGCGGCATGCAGTCTGCAGGACCCATTCACCAATGGTGAGGATCAAACCCGTTTCTTCAGCCAACGGGATAAAGGACGCCGCTGAAAGCAAACCCTTCTCTGGATGGGTCCAGCGCAGGAGCGCTTCGACCCCGATAATTTGTTTTGCCACAATATCAAGTTGAGGCTGGTAAAATAGCTGCAACTCTCCGTTATCCAATGCCTTGCGTAATTGGTTCTCGATAGAGAACCTTTCGGCGGTGATACTGTTCAAAGATTCTGTATAAAATTGGAAATTGTTCCTGCCGTTCTTCTTTGCGTTGTACATCGCCGCATCGGCATTTTTCAGAAGGGAGGTCGCATTTTCACCGTTATGAGGAAACACCGCAATACCGATACTGAAACTCACGAATATTTCGTGGCCCTGCACCTTAAAAGATTTGGAAAATAAATCCAGGATTCGTTGCGCCACCTTGGCCACGTCCTGTATATGCTTGATTTCCGACAGCAGTATAGTAAACTCATCTCCTCCCAAACGTGCAACAGTATTTCCTATATCGACCCCTTTTACACGAGCAACAGTATCGCTCGTACGGATATATTTCACTAACCGCTTCGCAATCTGCTGCAGCAGTTTATCTCCTATATCATGGCCCAGCATATCATTAACGCGTTTAAATGCATCGAGGTCAAGGAATAGTATGGCCATTTGTCGATTATATTTCTTTGCAGCCTCAATGGCCTGTGTCAAGCGATCTTTCAATAAATAGCGGTTTGGAAGCCCGGTCAATGTGTCTTGGTATGCCAAACGCACAATTTTCGCTTCCGATTTCTTGTAGTAAGTTATATCTTCACATGTTGTTACAATGCCGATTGGACGTCCCCGTTTATTCTTGACTACGTCAGACATTAATTTCACAGGAAAGAGACTATTGTCTTTTCGCGTATTAGTACTTTCCCGTTTCCACCTGTTCATCGCTGTAATTTTTGTTATTGTAAGCGGGTTCCAGAGGTGAGAGGGGGCAAACTCTCTCACGTTTTTGCCAATCAATTCTCTTGCGGGATAAAGATGCATCTCTGCTTCGGCCGGATTGCAATAAAGAATTTTTCCTTTCGGGTCAGTAATGGTAACTCCAAGCTGCATGGTTTCCAGTGCTTTTTTAAAAAAAATAAGTGATTCATTCGTTATTTTATATTTCTCTTTTATCTCTGTTAACTCTCGTAAGAGTTGGGATGGAGTTTTGTTTTTATCTTTCATGTATTTACTAATAGTGTGCGTGGCATTTTTTTTGATGACCTTCTTAAGAAATCAAATAGAAAAGTCTGCTTATCCTCCACATTATACTACGTTTTATACGCCATCCAATTTTTCTTTTTTTTGATCTGAGACAGGATCGAGACTTCACCAGAAGGGCAGCTTCCGTATCATGTGAAGGTTCTCAGTGGACAGCCCCAGGGATGCAGTGGCAGAGATCGAAGACACAAAATGGACACCGCAGAAGGGACAAACAACGGCGACTGCGGTGCAACTCCTTCCTTTATAGAGGAGAAATTGGCGGTCCCAACGGGAATCGAACCCGTGTTTTAGCCTTGAGAGGGCCACGTCCTAGACCGCTAGACGATGGGACCATATAAAGGCAGTGAAAAGTAGTGATGAGTTAATAAAATAAACGAACAACGGGTAATCCATTTTTTGTTCCTTACTGTCTACTCGTCACTGCTTACTGATTTTATGGCTGGGGAGAGAGGATTCGAACCCCTATAAGCAGATCCAGAGTCTACCGTCCTGCCATTGGACGACTCCCCAAGAACTTAATTTTATATCACAAAACAGGTCATTTTGTAAACTTAAGCGCCCTGTCTTTTTCCCTCACACGCGCCCCGCTCAGTAAAGTATCGCACTAATTCTATTGCTTCGATTTTTTTATCTACAGGGTTATCCTCATACATAACTATATATATAATATATCGGTTCGGGGTCGCCTATTTTAAAAGGATGGGTAACATAAAAAGTCTCAGTGTAAATATTTTTCTCCTTCACCGCCAGGCGGAGCCCCGCCCGCCCGGCCGGGGAAGGAGCTACCCCCATCCCCTGCCCTCGAAAAAGACCTTCAGACTAAGACAGCTGTTTCGTCGTCCTCTATGATCAACAGACGAGGCTTGACCATTATCTTTTTTCCCTGTTTTCAAAGAGTGTTTTTACTTCATCCATGAGGTCGTTGATGTCCTTGAACTGGTGGTAGACCGAGGCGAAGCGCACATAGGCGACCTTGTCGAGACTTTTGAGTTCGGACATTATCTGCTCCCCTATCCATGTGCTCTGGATCTCCTTTACGCCAAGGCCGATGAGCTTCTTTTCGATATCCTCGACGATGACGTCAAGCCTGTCCGTCTCGATCGGTCTTTTCTTGCAGGCGATATGGAGTCCGTTCTTTATCTTCCCGTTATCGAAAGGCTCCCTCCTGCCGTCTTTCTTGACGACCATCGGGACAACGTCCTCGACCCGCTCATATGAAGTAAAACGTTTGCCGCATTTCAGACATTCCCTCCTGCGGCGGATGGCGTTGCCTTCCTTGCTCGTCCTTGAATCAATGACCTTATCTTCGAGGTTCTCGCAAAAAGGACATTTCATATTGCATAAGTGTCAGTGTCACAGACACAAGACACTGAAACTTTATTACCGGTAAATGGGGAACCTGTCACAGAGCGCCGCGACGCGTCGGGCGTTGGTCCTGATGGCTTCCGGCTCCTGACTGTTATTTATCACGGCGGAGATAAGGTCGGCTATCTCGATCATCTCCGTTGTTCCCATCCCGCGCGTCGTAACACTCGGCGTGCCGAGCCGCATTCCGCTGGTCACCGCCGGGGGTCTCTCATCGTAGGGTATTGCGTTTTTGTTCACTGTTATCCCCGCCTTGTCAAGCGCCTGTTCGGCATCCCTGCCGGTGATCCCCTTGCTCGTCAGGTCCACGAGCATAAGATGATTGTCAGTGCCGCCCGAGATTATCCTGAACCCCTTCTTGACGAGTTCAGAGGCGAGTGTTCTTGCATTATCGATCACTCCCCTTTGGTAAGCGCGGAAATCCTCGCTCATCGCCTCCTTTAGCGCCACCGCCTTGGCGGCGATGACGTGGACGAGCGGCCCACCCTGTATGCCCGGGAATATCATCTTGTCCACGGCCTTCGCAAATTCCGCCCTGCACATGATCATCCCCCCACGGGGCCCCCTCAGGGTCTTGTGCGTCGTCGTCGTGACAAAGTCGGCGTAAGGTACCGGCGAAGGGTGCTGCCCGGCGGCTATCAACCCCGCGATGTGTGCAATGTCTGCCATGAGGTATGCACCGGATTCTTTCGCTATCTCAGAGAATGTCTTAAAGTCGATCACCCTTGAATAGGCTGAGGCACCGACGACAATCATCCTCGGCCTCTGCTCAAGCGCAAGCTTCCTTACTTCGTCATAGTCGATGAGTCCTTCTTTGTTCACGCCGTAAGGCACGTTTTTATAAAGCACACCCGAGAAGTTCACGGACGCCCCATGAGAGAGGTGCCCTCCGTGGCTCAGGTTCATGCCGAGTATCTTATCGCCCGGCTTAAGGACCGAGAAATAGACGGCCATATTCGCCTGCGATCCGGAATGAGGCTGCACGTTGACGTGCTCCGCCCCGAAGACCGCCTTTGCCCTTTCGACGGCGAGGTTCTCGACTATGTCGGCATATTCACATCCGCCGTAATATCTCCTGCCGGGATATCCTTCGGCGTATTTATTGGTGAAGATCGAGCCCTGTGCCTCGAGTACCGCCTCCGACACGTAATTTTCGGAGGCGATGAGGAGTATCTTGTCATGCTCCCTGCATCTTTCCTTCTCGATCGCCTCGAAAATCTGGGGATCGGTCAGCTTGAGGTTATCCATTTCCATTGGTCCTTAAACTTTCCTCTATTTTTTTGATCTTGTTCAACCTTTTCAGATGCCTGTCTCCCTCAAAAGGGGTGGACAGCCACGTCTTTACGATTTCATACGCAAGGTCCTTCCCGATTACCCTGCCGCCAAGGACCAAGACATTCGCATCGTTATGGAGCCGGCTCATCTTTGAGGTGAAAAGGTCGTTACAGAGCGATGCCCTGACATTCGGGAATTTATTGGCCACCATTGACATGCCTATGCCGGTCCCGCAGATCAGGATGCCCCGACCGACCTTTCCCGAAGAGACAAGTCCGGAGACCTTTTCTCCAAAATCGGGATAATCCACGGATTCCGTGCCGTTTGTGCCGCAATCGGCAATTTCGAAGTCGAGATTTTTCAGCAGGCTTAAGATCTCTTCTTTCAGCCCGAAACCAGCGTGGTCACAACCAAGGGCAATTTTCACCTAAAAGATACCTTCCTGAATCCCCTGAACCGGTCACTACGAAGGCCCTGAGGATAAAATTCGAACAGCATATTATCTTATCCGAGGGCCTGTTTTGAAGTCAAGAAATGCGTTATGACGCTATTGAGAAATAATTTTTTCGAATTCTTTGACAAGGGGAGGAAGGTCATTTACAACTGTGTCCCATAGGATGTCTAAATCTATTTCAAAATAAAGATGCATGAGATGATTCCGCATATCTATCATGTCCCGCCAAGGTGGCTTTCAGGAGAAGAAAAGAAGTAATCATAGTATCCTTTGCAATTGGCTTATCGTATCTATAAGGATAACTTCCTATGACAGACAATATTGCTGATTTATCTTCTCTTACTGCATCTTTGATTATAAGTGAGTTGCCAGATTTGATCACGGCTCTTATTGCGGTGCATAAATGGGACACATTCCTATTTTTTTGCCGCCTTCCCCCTTGCTGTCTTTTTTCTGACTTTTCCCCTATAAACCGCAGGCTCTTCATGAACAGCAAAGACGCCGTCATTGTCGCTCAATTTGGAAAACTCAATATTGACTTCGGCAGGCAAACCCTTCGCCTCTGTTTTCAGGCGGTCGAGGGTCATGCGGCAATATTCTTCATCTATCTCAATGCCGATACTGTTCCTCCCGCATTTCATTGCAGCAAGCATTGTTGTGCCGGTCCCGCAAAATGGGTCGAGGACCGTGTCGCCCCAAAAAGAAAACATTTTCACAAGCCGGTACGCAAGTTCATAGGGAAAAGGCGCGGGATGGTTGCGGGTGGAGGCGCCTGTAATGGTCCAGAACTGCCTGAACCACTCCGAAAAGTCGTCTTTGGCGATCATGCTTAACTTGCGCTGTTCTTCAGTCGGTTTGCGGTAGCCGCCGGGTTTTCTCTGCATCAGAATAAACTCGATATCATTCTTCACGATCGCATTCGGCTCATAGGGTTTTCCCAGAAATTTGGTGCCGTTGTTCGCTTCGAAAGTTGCATTTGAAATCTTGTGCCAGATGATAGGGTTAAGGTTATCAAAGCCGAGCCTTCGGCAGATGACCGCTATATCTGCATGCAGAGGCATGACGAGATGCCTGCCATGTATCTTTCTGGATAAACAAACATCCCCGACCACGCAGACGAGTCTGCCGCCCGGAACAAGAACGCGATAAACCTCCTTCCATACCTTAGTCAACTCGGCAAGAAACTTTTCGTAATCAACAATATGGCCCATCTGTGCTGGATTCTCATTATATCTCTTCAACGACCAGTACGGAGGAGAGGTAATAACAAGGTGCACAGACCCGTCAGGCAAAAAAGGCAGTGAACGGTTATCGCCCTGAATAAGGCGATGGGTTGTAATTTGTTTCTCCAGCTGCGTTAATGTGCTCATCGCTAACCCTTGCAGAAAGCGGCAACTTGAGCCACGAGCGACCGCGCATAAAGCTCGAAAGTCAGGTCTTCGGCAGGCTCTTTGAAAGCGCCCTTTTGACCGACTTGCCTGTCGGAGATAAAAAAGGCCGATGCATTGTAATGCCGCTCCCTTACGAGCTTTCTGCAGAAGAGCTCATATCTCTTCGCGTATGATGCGCCCTTGAATTCCTCAAAGACACTGAAATGAGGTTCTTTCACTCTCACTGCGCTCTGAGATTCTTTGCAGTCTTCAAGCAAGAAGATATACCCAAGCCATGGCCGTATTGTCTTGTTAAAAGCGCCCTCCCTGTATGCTGTCCAGAGGTCAAGGGCGCTACCCATAGCTTCCTCAGTGCGGTTATTAAAATTGTTGCCGAAAGAAGGCCCTACTTGTGATTTAGCTTCAAGCGCTACGAGCAGCTGACCATCTTTGATTACCAGAAGGTCCCATTCTTTTGTGGGTCTGAAAAAGCCGGGGAGTTCAAGATTCTTATTATGAAAAACATGACGTTCATCAATTCCGGCGGCAACTACGATTTCAGTCAACAAGCCGATAAAGCCATCCATCTGAGCGCCGCCTGTTACAGCGCTTCGCAACCCCTGGTCCGCGCGTCCCGATCCTTCCTGTTTTCTAGCCTGATTCTCACGGGTCAACCAGTAATGAGAGACCGCTTTCGCCACCCTTTCGTCAAGATCTTTTATGATTGTTTCCATCGGCTATTCTATGCTTTTTCGTAGACATGCCGCAAAAATGCTTATCGCATCAAAACCATCACTGTCTGCTCGGTCCCCATGTCGTCAAAAATTTATTAATGATAATACGTTACGTCTGCTAAAAACAAGAACTATTACTGCAGACACCTTGAAGTCCCGAGTTTCGACAGATTTATGTCACAAAAACTATCGTGCTGATGATTATAATCATGATTTTTTGCCTTCCGCCATTAGCGGTGAAGGCCGACAACCGGGAAGTAGCGGCAGGGGCTGTATGCTTTGATTATCAAGGAGTAATAAACTGCCATCCTGTTTCCCGCAGTCTTTCGCGTATAATACATGCCTGAGTTTAATCGTTCACAGAGGACCGATATACGATGAATTTCAAGATTTTGCGAACAGACGGACCCGTCCGAAGAGGCGTCATTGAAACTGCGAGGGGAGCAGTCAATACCCCTGCGTTCATGCCTGTGGGGACGATCGGGACGGTAAAGGCGATGTCGCCGGATGAGATGAAGGAGGTCGGCGCAGAAATAATTCTGGGAAATACCTACCACCTTTATCTGAGACCCGGAACAGACGTTATCGCAAAGCTCGGCGGGCTCCACAGTTTTATGAACTGGGATAAGCCGATCCTCACCGACAGCGGAGGGTTCCAGGTCTTCAGTCTTTCCACCTTGAGAAATATTGAGGAAAAGGGTGTACAGTTCAGGTCCCATATAGACGGCTCACCCCATTTCATAGGCCCCAAGGAGGCGATGAAGATACAGGGCCTCCTTGGCTCAGACATTGCCATGACCTTCGATGAATGTATCCCCTATCCGTCAACGTACGAGTATGCGCGTAAATCAGTGGAGCTCACCACCTCGTGGGCAAAGAGGTGCAGGGAACTTCAAAATGAAGGCCAGGCCTTGTTCGGCATCGTCCAGGGAGGCATGTTCAAAGACCTCAGACATAAGAGCGCCGATGAGATCATCGGGATCGGGTTCGACGGCTATGCCATCGGCGGGGTGAGCGTCGGAGAGACAAAGGAGGAGATGCACGAGATCATCGGTTACAGTGCTGCGCTTCTTCCTGCCGAAAGGCCGCGGTATCTGATGGGCATAGGCGACCTGGGAGATATGCTCAAGGCGGTCGATGCGGGCTTTGATATGTTCGATTGCGTCATGCCTACCCGTAATGCAAGAAACGGCACGCTCTTTACGAGCATGGGCAGGATCAGCATAAAGAGGGAGGAGTTCAAATACGACATCGGCCCGCTCGACCCCCACTGCGGCTGCTATACGTGCAGGAATTTTTCGAGAGGGTATCTGAGACATCTCTTTCTTTCAAGAGAGATACTTTCGATGAGGCTCAATACCTATCACAACCTCTATTTCTACCTGGACTTTTTCAGAAAGATGCGGACGGCGATTGAAGAGGGCAGTTTCCGCAGATTTAAGGAGCGCTGGGAGCCGTTGTTCGACAAGCCTGTATCTGCGGATTAGGCGACTTCGGCCTCGTCGTAAAGGGGCGACAAACTCGAATAATAGGGGATCTCCTCCCGGGTGGCATACTCATAGACCCCCGCAGCCAAAGAACCGGCAATAGCGCCTGCTGCAGCGCCCAGAAGCCCGCTTTTTGCAGGGTGCTTTCGGCCGGCAAGCGAACCGACGGCGGCGCCCGCCGCCGCAGCCATGCCGATCCATATGATATAGTCAGATCTCTTCATGCAATCATCCGATTAATGAGTAATAGAATACCATGGGAAGCGACTCACTGAAAAGGGAAGAAACGACAGGAGAGCAGGTCAGTTTGAATGACCCACTCCCAACGAGAGACACACACTCGCTATAAAATTCCTCTTCGCCTCAGCTCCCAGAAACATTCGGCGCAAGCTCCGATGTCTACGGCTGCATTATGGGCTTCTTCAAATGTATCGTTGAACAACGTAAAGTAAAGCTCCGACAGCTTCGGCCATTTATAGTCGCCGTAAATACCGGGAAGCTTACAGTAGTGGGTCGTTGCGGTCATTGTGCAGATCTTATCAGTTTGAAAAAGTTTGTGTTTAATGCCCTCCCTGAGAAACTCGGCACCTACTATTTTTTCATCGAAGCGCATATTGTGCGCCACCAGATAACTCGCCCGATCGAGTGCTCGGGAAAAATCTTCAAGGGCCGCCTTTAAAGAAACGCCGTGACTATTCGCCTTTTCGGTAGTGATCCCGTGTATCCTTGCCGCCTCCTGAGGAATAACAAACCCCTGCGGTTTCACGATATAGTCCCGCCCGGAGACCTTCTTCCCATCCGCATCGTAGAGCAGCCAGGCAATCTGGACCAGCCTCGGCCAATTGGACAGGTCTGAGACAGGTGCGTTCCAGTTTCTGGGTAAGCCGGTTGTTTCAGTGTCGAAAAATAGATACATGTCTCTCCCAATTTCACAGCGACGTCATAGGATACCATGGACGGCGGTGACGGGAAAAGAGGAGAAAGAGAGATATGCACACAGGTAAAGTTCGCGCTGATAAATATTTGTGCTATATTTTATCATAGGCCGACACCATGCATATCGACGATTATAGCTTTGGAAAAATAGTCATCGACGGGAAGACCTACACCTCGGACGTCATCGTCTATCCCGGCAGGGTCGACGCCTCGTGGTGGAGGAGGGAAGGACACTATCTTGAGAAGGGGGACCTCAAGGACGTTTTGGCGGCAAGCCCGGATACCGTCGTAATCGGCACGGGGAACTGGGGCGAGATGGTGGTCCCTAAGGAGACAATAGACTTCCTCGGAGCAAAAGGGATAGAGACATATGCCGAAAAGACCACCAGTGCGGTTGCGCTTTTCAATTCACAGCCAAAAGACAGGAAGGTCATCGGCGTCTTTCACCTGACCTGCTGACATAGGGGCAAAAGGAGGCAGGGGCACGTTGAAACGTGCCCGGCATGTTTCTTAATAATCCTTGCGTAGCGCCCCCAACACCGTCCCTTCAACCATTTTGCATATCTCGGCCGTGCTCTTTCCTTTGCAATCCTCAATCGTCGGGGGATCATGGATGATCACCTTAAGATGGACCCTCCTTTTTCCGCTTACCTTCATCGCATTTTCCTTTAATGATTGCCTGCTCCATGCGATATCGGCATCTTCTTTGTAATAAAGCGTCACAGGGAGCAACGTGATGTCGGGGTCCATCTCCATTACCTTGAAGATGCCCCTGTGGAAAGGCAACCGCTCGCTGATGCGGCCGGTCGTGCCCTGCGGGAAGACCGAGATAACCCTGCCTGTATGCTCGCTTGCCACCGTCTTAAGCACCCTCAGTCTTTCTTTTGATGAACCACGGTCAAAAAAGACCACGCCCATTAACCAGGCGATCTGCCCGATGACCGGGTAGTACTTGACCTCTGCCTTGCTCACAAATACCGTTTCAAACAACCTCGAAAGCACGAAGATGTCCAGAAAACTTGAGTGGTTTGAAATGATGAGAACCCTTTTTTTGCTTTTCTTAAATGTACGATAATTCTTGACCTTTTCTATTTTGATCCGATAAATGAGAAGGCAGATTCCGGAATAGATCCGGACGAGTTTCGGACCGATGCTACGCCGCCAGGGGTAAAAAAGAAGGAGGACAACAAAATAAAAAGGCGCCAGAGTGATGGTGAGGGTAAGAAAGAGAAAGGTCTTTAAATAAAACATACCATAAGATAGCACGGGAGGGAGGAAGAGCGGAAGTGAAACAGCCGGAGGTTCGGGCTGCTTACATTCCGAAAGGGAAACAGGAAGATTCCTCCGGATGCCACGTAATTTTAGACACTTTTTCCCCTCGGGCCGATACTCTTTTTTCGTATGACCCTTATCATAGCAATTCCCCTTTCGCTGTACGATAATTAGATATACTAAAGGAGGCAACTATGGAAATTCTTGATCTGAAGAAATTGATAAAGTTCTACCCCGACAAAATAGGAAGGGAGATGCTTTCCGACAAACCGGAGATGAGGATCGCCCTTATGTGCCTGGAACCCGGCCAGGAACTTACGCCTCACAAGGCCCCTCTTCGCCTGCTCATGTATGTGGTCGAGGGGAAAGGGACGGTGAAGGTCGGGGATGAAGAGATGGAAGCCGGCGAGAAAACCTGCGTGCTTTGCGACCCGCTTGTGCCTCACGGCTTCAAGGCCGACAAAGGAAGCAGGTTTGTAGTGATGGCGGTAGTGACGCCGGTAGATTGAAGAAAAACTTCTACATAATAAACGGAGGCAACAAATGTATCTGGTCAACGTGAATTTTGACTGCTGCACGGGCTGCGGTGAGTGTGTGGACATCTGCCCGGTCGGGGTATACCAGATGGGGGCCAACGGCAAGACCGACCCTTATCAGGCAGGGGAATGCGTCGGCTGCATGAGTTGTGTCGAGGTATGCCCCGATAAGTGCATAGAAGTCAGAGAGATGTAGATGCCCTGCGATGCGGTGGGCAGAACCGCCCGCCGCATCCCTTATCCATGTCAAAGCAATTTCTCCCTTTTCCTCGTACCCTGTATCGTTTATAATAATTACCCGAATCCCTTCTGAAAGGAAATTATGAAGATGAAAGAGCGGCTCGTCGAACTTCTGCTTGAGAAGGCGTTTAAATACAGCGAAGAACCTGTCTTCAAGCTCGTATCAGGCAGGATGAGCAATTATTATTTCAACTGTAAGGCAGTCACCCTCCATCCCGAAGGGATGCACCTCATCGGGAACATCATCTTTGGGATGATACAAGATTCGGATGCAAAAGGGATCGGCGGCCTCACCCTCGGGGCGGACCCGATTGCCGACGCGGTGGCTTATACTTCCTACCTCAAGGGCAGGCCCTTCGAGGCGTTTGTCGTCAGGAAGTCCGCAAAGCCCCACGGCACGATGCAATGGATAGAGGGCAACATAATAGGCGGCGACAAGGTCGTGATCGTCGACGACGTCATCACCACGGGTAAGTCGACCATCGAGGCCATCGATAAGGCCAGGGAGGCCGGTCTAGATATCGTCCGGGTGATCGCCCTCGTTGACAGACAGGAAGGGGGACGGGAAAATATCGAGGCGCTCGGGCATACTGTCGAAGCGGTGGTCACGCGGGAAGAGGTAATGACACTTTATAAGGCTAAAGGCCGGTAAGATACCTGTCCCTGAATTTACTGACCCGCTCTCTTTTTCCTCAAAGACATCCACAAAGGTCCCTATCTGCGCAAACCCCAGGAACTCTGCGGCGTATCTCAGCCTCTCGTTTTCTCTCTTTAGGATATGCTCCCCCCTGAGTCTGAGAAAACTCTCAAGGGTGCGGTAAAAAAGATATGCATCCTTCATCGACTCCGCCTCTTCCTCTTGAATAAGTCCCGCCGCCCGGAGCCGCCCGAGCGCCTTCACCGTGCCTTGCACTAAAAGCTCCTGCCGGACCCTGCAATGGGCAAGCTGCAGATATTGCGCAGTGAATTCGATGTCCTCGATGCCGCCCGGACCGAGCTTGACATCATACCCATGGGCCTCCTTTGAAAGCTCCCTCGCTATCCTCTCTCTCATCTGCCTGATGTTCAGGGCCGATATCCCCCATCCCCTGGACACGAGGGTCCCCCTTGCCATTTCGAGGAAAGATAGACCTGTCTTAATGTTCCCGGCCACGGGCCTCGCCTTAAGAAGCGCCTGAAATTCCCAGAAGGCCGCTGCCTTCGCATAATATTTTTCGAAGCTCTCCAAGGACGAGACTAAAACACCCTTTTCCCCTTCCGGCCGGAGCCTCGTATCGATGCGGTATGCGACACCTTCTTTAGTGTAGGAGATGAGCATCCTTAGCAGTTTCTCCGCAACCCTGGTCGCCCCCTGCCCGGGATCATCCGGGCAGACAAATATCACGTCTAAGTCAGAGCCGAACGTAATCTCCCGTCCGCCTAGTTTGCCCAGGCCGATGACCGCCAGGTCTTCGGCCTCTTCGCTCAGGCTCTCCGTACAGGCGGACAATGCCGCCTCGGCCGTCTTTGAGAGGCCCTTGACCACCTCTGTGGCCCCGGCTTTTTTCTGCAAAAAAAGCATTCCCAGTCTGATTTCCTCAGTCTGTTTCACCAATCGCACCGCGTCGTTTAGCGACCTGCCCTCTAAAACGCTGTTTCTTATTTCTTCCTTTAATTGCCTGAGGCTCTTTGCCGTTCTCTCTTTCCACCCGATCATCTCAAGATACTGCGGTCTGCCCAGGAGCATCTTCGATAGATACTCGGACTGCGAAAAGACATAGGTGAGCATATCGATCAGCCGCCCTTCCCTGCTGAATATCTCGATGTAGGATTCGTTGGCGCTCAGGAGACTGGCAAAGGACTGAAGATAGTTAAGCGCCATATCGGGCTCACCGGACTTTAATGCGGAATCGATAAAAAGCGGAAGTATCCTGCCCAACAACCTCCTTCCCCTTAGCGTCTGAAACGTAAAGATGCTGTCCTTTATGGATTTGACGTTGCGGATCGCCTTATCGACATCCCTGAGCCCGGTGGCCGAAAGGTACTCCCTGAGCTCGGCATCTGAGAGATCTTCGTCGAAGAAGGGCCCGCTGGGCGCAGGCTCCTCTTTCTGCCCCGAAAAGAGGGAATCGTATATTTCCCTTACCTTTGCCCTGCGGCCCTCAAGGTCTGAGGTAAAGCTCTTTGCGTCCACGAACCCCATCTTCTTGCCGAGGGCCTCAAGCTCGGCCCCGCCCGAGGGCATTGTATGGGTCTGCAGGTTGTTCAGCTGCTGAAGCCTATGTTCGAGCGTCCTTAGAAACCGATAATCGTCAGAGAGGATAAAGTAGTCCTCCTGTCCTACGAGGGACTTCTGAAAGAGCATGTTTAAGACCTTCAGGGTACTTCTGCCCCTTAAAAGAGGCTCCCTCCCGCCGTACATCAGCTGCAGGGCCTGAGCGAAAAATTCTACCTCCCGTATTCCGCCATACCCTCTCTTTATGTCCCCTTTTTTGAAGGTCGAATCGATCCTCGTCTTGAGGCTCCTTATCTCCTCTATCGCCCCATAGTCGAGATATTTTCGGTAGACAAACGGCCTTATCATCTCGATAAAGCCCTTCCCAAGCTCTTCATCGCCGGCGGCCGGCCTCGCCCTTATCAGCATCGCACGCTCCCATGCCCTGCCCCACGACTCGTAATACACCTCGTACCCGTGCAGGGCAAGGGCAATATCACCTCTTTGCCCCTGAGGTCTGAGCCTCAGATCGACCCTGTAGGCAAACCCCTCGGCCGTGTTAAGTGACAGGAAGCGCGTGAGCGCCTCACCGGTCTTACAATAATACTCGTGGCTGCTGAGCCTGTTTACCTTCACTCCCTGGCCGGTCAGCACCCCGCTTGTCTCCCCTTCTTCCAAGCCATATACGAAGATGAGGTCCACGTCGGAGCTGAAGTTCAACTCCTCTCCGCCGAGCTTCCCCAGCGCGATGACTGAAAAGGCATCGCCGGCAGGGGCGCCGTACGTTTCCCGCATCGATTGTCTCACGACTGAAAGGGAATTCTCTATGACCGCATCAGCAAGGGCACTCAACTCATACATGACCTCTACAACATCTACCTTCTTTAAGATGTCCCTGAGCGTTATCCTAAGGGTCTCCTTCATCTTAAATGCCCGGACCGCAGCCATATGCATATCAAGGGACCGCTGCCGCAGCGATCCGAAGGTGTGCGGGGACTCAAGGGACCTTTCTCCCAATAACTCTTTTAAACACGAAAAAAGGGCTTCTTTGTCCTGCGGCGGATCCAGGTCCTTAAGGACATCGAACAGAACGTCTGCATTTGAGATACAGTAATTCGCCAGAAACTGGCTGAAGCTAAATAGCAGGGAGACTGCTCTTATATTGGCTTCAAGGTCGCCTTGTCTTGAGGGGTTCTGCGCAATAAAAGAGGATAGGTTATTCAGCGCCCGATCAGGGTCAGGCGTGGCGTATGCCGCATCGCTAAGGATCTCTTCTTTCATCAACTACCATGATACACGATTCATCCTCTATCTTCTCTCTGATTCCCAAAGCCTCGGGTCTATCGAGTCCCGTATGCCTTCACCCAGGAGGTTATAGCCAAGAACAGTAATCAATATCGCAAGGCCGGGGAATACGGAGAGCCACCAGGCCAGCTCGATATAGTCCTTCCCGAGACTGAGGATGTTCCCCCAACTGGGCGTCGGCGGCTGCACCCCTATGCCAAGGAAACTGAGGGCCGATTCCACAAGCACCGCGCCCGCAACCCCCAAGACCGCTGATACAAGGACCGGGGCCATGCTGTTAATCATCACATGTTTGAAGATGATCCTGAGGTCGCTTGCGCCGATGGCCCTCGCGGCCAGTACAAACTCTCGCTCTTTAAGCGAAAGAAACTCGGCCCTGACGAGCCTGGAGACGCCCATCCAGGAGGTCAAGCCGATAACGATCATAATGTTCCATATGCTTGAGCCTATGAAGGCGATGACCGCGAGGATGAGAAAAAACGTCGGGATCGAGAGCATGATATCGATGAACCTCATTATGATCCTGTCTGTCCAGCCGGAGTAATATCCTGCGACGGCTCCCAAGATCATACCGATAATGGTGGCGATGCCTACTGCAACAAATCCGACTGCAAGCGAGATCCGCGCCCCAAAGATCATCCTGCTTAGGACATCCCTTCCGAGGTCATCGGTACCGAGGGGGTGATGGATGTCAGGAGGTGCCAGGACGTGATGCCTGTCGATCACGTCAGGGTCATAGGGCGACAACACGGGCGCAAAGACCGCCATAAAAAATAATGAGAGCACGATAACACCGCCGCTTAATGCAAGACCGTTTCTCTTAAACCGTTTCCAAAAGAGGTTCCGCAAGGTCTTCTTTCCCATTTATCTCGCCCTTATCCGAGGGTCGGCCAGCATATATCCTATGTCTGCCAGGAGGTTCCCAAGGAGCGTCAGGAACGCGCCGATCGTCAATATCCCCATGACAGTCGGGTAGTCCCTTGTCATCACACTCATATAGAAGAGCTGGCCCATGCCGGGAATACCGAAGATATTTTCGAAGATGACGCTTCCGCCGATCAGGCCCCCGACACTCAGTCCCATAAGCGTAATAATGGGAAGGAGGGCGTTTCTGAAGGCATGCCTGTATATGACGAGCCTCTCAGGTAGGCCCTTGGCCCTGGCGACCGTTACAAAATCCTGCCTTATCACCTCAAGCATGCTGCTCCTCATAAACCTCGAATCAGCGGCAAGACCGGTAAATGCCGAGACGAAGATCGGCAGGATGAGATGTTTCGTCAGATCCCAGGCCTTCCCGGCAAAGGAAAGCGAATCATAATTCATCGACTTAAGCTGGGATATCGGAAGCCAGCGGAGGTCGACGCCGAAGAGGATCATAAGAAGCAGGGCGAGCCAGAACGTCGGCATCGCAAACCCCACAAAAACGGTTGTGGTCGCGATCTTGTCGTACAGGGTATTTTGGTGGGTCGCCGAGAAGATGCCAAGCGGTATGGCAATAAGGAGGATGACCGCCATCGAAAGCACATTTATCATGAACGTGACGAAGAGCCTGCGCTCAAGGAGAGGTTTTTTACCGTTCCAGATCTTTTCGATCACGGGCCTGTGGTCCGAAGAAAATGACTCACCGAAATCGAGCCTGACGATCCTTTTCAGCCAGAGGCCGTACTGGACGATAACCGGCTTGTCGAGACCGTAATATTTTTCGAGCTTCTCCCTCGCCTCAGGCGTGATCTTCGGGTTTAGTTCAGTGAATATGTCGGTAGGCTTGCCGGGCGCAAGATGGATGATGAAAAAAGAGATCAGGGTGATACCAAAAAGTGTCGGGATCATCTCAAAGGTCCTCTTTATCAGATAGGCAATCATTTCAGGGCTCCATGTGGTGCCGCTGCAACTCTTTCGGCACATACCATTTCGGGAAGTTATACGTGATGCCTATCGGGGTAGGCTTGATCCCCTTGAACCTTGCGTGGACTATGGGCGTTGCGTCAGGGACATAGAGGAAGATATAGGGAAGTTCATCGGCAAGTATTTCCTGGATGCGGTAATATGCCTTTTTTCTTTCTGCGATGTCGTATGTCCGCCGCCCTTTTTCAAGGAGCGCGTCCACCTCGGGATTATTGTAACCGACAAAATTAAACTCCTTCTCCTTCGTCTTCCCGGAATACCAGATGTCATACTGGTCGGGGTCCAGGCGTGATGGACCATCCGAGAATCACCGCCTCAAACCGCCTCTTGTCTATGAACTCGTTTACGAAGGTAGACCACTCAATGGCCTCAATCTTGACCTTGATGCCGACTTTGGCGAGCCTCCACTGGATAATGGTCGCCGTATTCATGCGAAGCGTATTGCCCATATTGGTTCGAATAGTGAATTCGAAGGGCCTCCCGTCTTTCTCCATTATTCCCGTTGCTGTTTGGCTTCCACCCCGCCTCATTTAAAAGCTGTTTTGCCTTCTCAGGATCGTACTTATATTCTTTGACGTTTGGATTATAGGGCCACGTATTAGGCACATAAGGCCCTGTGGCAGGACTCCCAAGCCCAAAGAGTATGACATCGACGATCTCGCTTTTATCTATGGCACAGGCTATCGCCTGTCTCACGCGCCTGTCCTTAAAAAAAGGGTGCCTCAGGTTGAACCCCATATAGGTATATGCAAACTGCGGGATAGCGGAACTTCTGGAAATTGTTTCTGAAGAAATCGCTATCGGTCTGCTTTGTATATTGTATGGGCGTAAGGTCCATCATGTCCACGCCGCCTGTCTGGAGTTCAAGAAACATCGTGGCGCGGTCCGGAATTATCCGGTAGATAAACCGATCTATATACGGTCTGCCCTCGAAGTAGTCGTGGTTTGAATCGAGCACCAGTTCTTGCCCGGGGACCCATTTCGTGAGTTTATACTGCCCCAGGCCTGTCGGGTTTCTCCCGAAATCGGTCTTTGTGATGTCTTTGCCTTCAAGCAGATGTTTGGGAAGTATCACGAGCCCTCCCCATGAAGTAAGGGCGGGGGCATAAGGTTTATCGTAGGTGACCCTAAACGTATACGGGTCGATGACCTCTGCCTTCTTTACCTGAAGGAAATCTTCGCTGTATGCGGTGGGGGTTTTTTTGTCGATGATCGTCTTATAGCCAAACATCACGTCATCTGCCGTGAATTCTACCCCATCGGTCCACTTGACGCCCTTCCTTAAATGAAACGTGATCATAAGTCCGTCGGCCGAAATGTCCCATGATTCAGCCAGATCACCGATCACACTGAGGTCCGTATCATATTTGACAAGACCGTTAAACATCATCCCCGCGACCTCGTGTGAGGCGCTGTCTCCGGCAAGCATCGGGACAAGGATGGTCGGCTCTCCGATAGACCCATTGACCAGTGCATCTCCGTAGGCCGGCGCTCCGTCCGTCCTGACCGGCGATTCACGGGCCGCGTTCTCAGTCTTCCCTTTACAGGCCGAGGCCACGATGATCAGGCAGAAAAGAAAGAAACAAATCTTCTTCATATTTTGTTAAGGATACTTCAATTATCCCGATTTTTCAATTCACCAAAGTGACACGGAAAACTGATATCTGCGCAGGGAAAACATTCTCTCTCATTTTCGCTCGCCCGCCTCAGGCGGACAAGCTCCGAGGCACCGGGCCGCCTCACCTTGCGGTGTGACAATACGGCCCGCTGAAACCGTTCGCATAGCATCCCCGCGCAAAGTTGATGGTGAATTCTGGGCCGCGAAATGGACCCTAAGTATTCGTTACGTCGTATTTGGGCAAAGCTCACTTATACCGCCTGAGATATTCACCGGTATAAGATTTCTTGGATTTCATAATATGTAAGGGCGTGCCTTCGAAGATGATCTGCCCACCCTTGTCTCCTCCTTCCGGACCGAGGTCTATGATCCAGTCCGCCGCCCTTATCACATCGAGGTTGTGCTCGATGACAAGTATCGTATTGCCTGATTCGACAAGTCTGCTAAGGACGTCAAGGAGCGCCTGCACGTCCGCGAAATGAAGTCCTACCGTCGGCTCATCGAGGATATAAAGCAGGCCCCGCGGCTTTGTCGAGCCCATCTCGGCGCAAATCTTGAGCCTTTGGGCCTCGCCGCCGGAGAGCGTTGTCGCGGGCTGTCCCAGCCTCAGATAGCCAAGACCTGTATCGACCAGCAATTGAAGCTGCGACCTGATCTTCGGCTGGTCGGCAAAGAAGATATATGCCTCATCGACAGTAAGATTCAGGACATCGCTTATATTTTTGTCTTTATACTTTATCCTCAGGACCTCGGGCCCGTATCTCTTCCCATCGCACTTTTCGCACCGAATATAGAGGTCCTCGAAAAAATACATCTCCATAAGCTCGTAACCTTCCCCTTTGCAGGTCTCGCATCTGCCGCCGCTGACGTTGAACGAGAAAAAACCCGGACCATAGCCGTAGGCCCTGGCTTCCCGCTGCTCGGAAAAGAGTTTTCTTATATGGTCGAAGATCTTGAGGTAGGTTACAGGGTTTGAGCGCGGGCTTCTCCCGATAGGAGATTGGTCGATCAATTTAACGCCCTTAAGATAAATGTCGCCTTCCATCTTTTCGTAGGGAAGCGGCGGCTCATTCCCGGCCTTGAACTTCTTTGAGAGCGCCCTGTAAAGCGTCTCGACAACGAGACTGCTCTTGCCTGAACCCGATACCCCCGTGACGGCGGTCAAGCTATTGAGCGGCATCCTGAAATCAACCCCTTTAAGGTTATTGCCCCGGGCTCCGGACAATGACAGGGTCGCCCCGGGACCCCTTCTCGCCCTGGCAGGGATACCCACTTTTTCGATCCCCCTCATGTATCGTGAGGTGAGCGTATCGGCCTTAAGAAAATTCTTGACCGAACCTGAAAAAACGACCTCGCCTCCCCTTCGGCCGCCCCCTGGGCCGAGTTCAACGATCCATTCGGCAGAGCCGATGATCCCCCTGTCGTGCTCGACGACAACGACGGTATTGCCAAGCTCCGAAAGCCGGGTCATTATTTTTGCGATCCTCTCCGTGTCCCTTGCATGAAGTCCCACCGTGGGCTCGTCCAGGACGTACAGAGTTCCCGTCAGCAGTGAGGCGAGTTGGTTTGAAAGATTGATCCTCTGATATTCTCCGCCTGAAAGGGTCTTGCCGTAACGGTCGAGGGTAAGATAATCAAGGCCGACCTTTTCAAGGAACTTGAGCTTCATCCCAATCTGCCGCAAGAGTTCCTTGGATATGTTTTTCTTAAAAGGGGACAAATCGATATCTTCAAAGAACCTGACAGTCTCTGAAATGGACATCCGGCAGAGTTCCGCTATATCCAGTCCTGAGACCTTGTAGGCAAGGGCCTCTTTTTTGAGCCTCTTTCCATGACATTCGGGACAGGTAAACCCTCTCCTGTAGCGGCTGAGGAAGACCCTCACGTGGAGCTTATACCTGCGGCCCTCCATATCTTCAAAAAAGTCGTCGATACCGTAAAAACCGTCTGTCCCTTTGAAAAGGAGCTTTTTTTCTTCAGGTGAAAAATCGCCATAGGGCTTTTGCATATCGAGCCCTGATTTTTTTCCCTTATCAAGGAGTTGTTTCTTCCACCATCGGTAAGCCGGTTTGTTCCAGGGGTCTACCGCCCCCCGTGCTAAAGAAAGCGTCTTGTCGGGAATAATAAGGTCTTCGTCGTAAAGCAGGGTGTTGCCGAAGCCTTTGCAGACCGGACACGCCCCCACAGGGTGGTTGAATGAAAAGAGTATGGCCGTAGGCAGTGGCAGCTCGACCCCGCACTCTTCACAGGCGTTTTCCGACGAGAACCTCCTGATCTCAGGAGCCCCCGTGTCGGCCATGATGACCACTTTCAAAGCGCCCTTTCCTTCTTTCCAGGCCATCTCGACTGAATCCGCGAGCCTCGGCGCGGCGCGCATCACCAGCCGGTCCAGAACAATATCGAGAACCGGGGGCTGAGTGCCTGGGACAGACTCTTTCCCCTTACCTTTGGTTTCCGTGCCGCCTTCCTCTATCTCGGCAATGTCCCTGATCTCCCCTTCTTGCCAGACCCTGAGAAATCCCCGCCTTTTCAGCTCTCCGGCAGGATCATTAGTACTGAAGACGATGACCGCCTTTTTCCCCTCGTATTTTTCCATAAGCTCCGACACTATCTGGGACGGGTCCCACCTCATTATCTCCTTCCCGCAGTTTGGACAATAAGGTGTTGCGACCTTTGCGTAGAGGAGTCTGTAAAGCTCGTAAAGCTCCGTAAGCGTGCCGACAGTGGAACGAGAACCACGAACAGGGTTTTTTTGTTCGAGGGCTATAGCCGGTCTGATATTATGGATTGCGTCTACGTCGGGCCTGTCGAGTTTTTCGAGAAAAAGCCGCGCATAGGTCGAAAGAGACTCGATAAACCGCCATTGGCCCTCTGCAAAGATGGTGTCGAATGCAAGAGATGACTTGCCGGAGCCGGAGACCCCCGTGACCGCAATGACCTTATTGTGGGGAAGACGGAGGGTAATGTTTTTGAGGTTGTTCTGCCTGGCGCCTTCGATGATAAGTTCTTTTCTGGACATCTGGATATTTTAACACAGCAGCACAGAGTGGCTGCACGGATGGGCAAGATCAGGTTAGGATATGTTCAATACCAGACGATTTCTCCTGATTTTTTCTTCACAGGCACTTTTCTCATGGCCATCTGTTTTTCCCATGATACCTTATTCTTCTTATACCACTCGACCGTCCTCAGCAGACCCTCGTCAAACGCGGTCTGAGCCCTGAACCCCACTATCCTTTCGGCCTTTTCCGTCGAGGAGATATGGTTCTGGACCTGGCCAAATCTCTCATCGATATAAGTCAGATGGACGTCATCAAGACCGAATATCTCGATAATTTTTTTTGCAATATCCAGGACACTTATGCTGATTCCCGTCCCGAGGTTAAGCACTTCGCCCTTAACGTCGCTAAGGGGCGCATGCATAACTCTGTCAAGGGCATCGGCAGTGTCTTCGACAAAAAGCCAATCTCTCGCTGCCGAACCATCGCCGTGAATCGTAAGCGGCTCTCCCAAAATCGCACTTGTGATGAAACGCGGGATCACCTTCTCCAAGTGCTGGCGGGAACCATAATTATTGAACGGCCGCACGATAACTGCCGGAATGTCATAAGACTCCACATAAGAGGAGACCAGCCTGTCCGCTCCCGCCTTCGCCGCTGCGTAAGGCGTTGTAGGGTTAATCGGATGGTCCTCATCCATAGGTTCTCTTAGTGCGGTGCCGTACACCTCGGAAGTCGATACGTGGACGAACCTTTCGACCTTATCTGAATGCCTCAAGATTGCATTCACAATCGCCTGAGTCCCCAGGACATCCGTAATAAAAAACACTCTGTTTAAATAAAGAGAGCGGGCTACATGAGTCTCGGCCGCAAAATGCACGATGGTCTCTGACCTTTCCACAAGGTCATTGACGAGATCAAGGTTATTCAGATTACCGTACCAGAATTCGAATCTGTTCGAATCGCGGATCTCGGCAGGGACATTCTCGATATTTCCGGCGTAGGTCAGTGCATCAAGAACAACAATCTTATACTCAGGATACTTATAAAAAATGTGCCTGATAAAATTGCTGCCGATAAAGCCGGCCCCGCCGGTCACGAGAACTGATTTCATGTATATCTCCTTGCCGTTTAATGTGAAAGCTCGTCCCTAAGGGACTGCGCAATATATTTTATTTGGTCGGTTGCCAGGAAAGTATGAAAAGGTAAGGATATCGTTCTTTTGCCGATGTCCTCGGCAACCGGATAATTTCCTTCACGAAACCCAAATGTCTCCCTATAGTATTTAAGGAGATGAATCGGCCTGTAGTTTACGGCAACGCCGATATCCCTTCGCTGAAGTCCCCAAAGAATTTCATCTCTTCGCACTGGGTCAACAAGGACCGTGAAAAGGTGCCGCGCATGTCTGACGCCCGGAAGGGTTTCTAAGAGTCCGATCCCCTTAATGTCATGCAATGCTTCTTCATATTCACTCCAGAGGGAATCTCTCTTGGCCAGAAGGTCTTCGATCCTATTAAGCTGACCGATGAGAAGGGCGGCCTGGATATTGTCCATGTTGTATTTCCACCCCAACATCGGCATGTCCCAATGCTCGTAACGCTTTGTATATCTGTCGGCGGCCCCCTTGTCTATCCCGTGGAGCCTCAACATCCGCAGATCCTCGGAGAGCTGCCGGTTGTTCGTACTCAGCGCGCCGCCTTCTCCGGATGTTATGTTTTTTGTGGCATAAAAACTGAAACACGCCGTGTCCGACAGTTGCCCAACCTTGATTCCATCCCTTGAGGCCTCGATGGCATGTGCGGCGTCTTCGATGATTTTGAGTTTGTGCTTGTCCGCAATCTCCCTGATCCTCTTCATATCGCACATCTGGCCGTAAAGATGCACAGGGATGACGGCCCGAGTCTTTTCGGTAATGACCGACTCAATCAGCTCCGCATTTAGGTTTCCCGTCTCCTCTTCCACATCCACAAATACAGGCCTGGCTCCCGCATGCATAATTGCATTTGATGTGGCGCAAAAGCTCATCGGAGTGGTGATCACTTCGTCCCCCGGGCCGATACCAAGTGCAATAAGGCTCAGGTGGAGGGCAGCGGTACAACTGGTCAGACCTATGGCATTATCAGCTAAAAGATACGCCGCGAAGGACTTCTCAAACTCCTCAACCAATTTCCCGGTGGTCAAAAATATCGACTTAAGAACGCCTCTCGCCCGTTCAATATCTTCATCGTTAATAGAATGTTCAAAAAACTCTATCTTTTTCATAAGTATTATTTTTTTGCAAAATTGCCATATGCTATTAATATATTATTGCAATATAGCGGACTTATAGATCTGCACTCCTCCAACTTGTTTCACGAATTCGAACCCGGGCAAAAATTCCCTCTTTTCCCCTGGCGATAGCGGCCTCGTCAACACGATTCGGAACTTTGCTACCACGTTTTTTGTTATTTGATAAATAAAAGGCCTCTTTTGATCAAGTGTATTGGTAAGCGATAACCATCCCGGTTCTTTAGCCGTATAGTATAATAGTGGTGATCTATCTCCGTAAGGCCAGTACAATCCGAACGGTGCAACGAGGTTCAGCACCTCGGCTGAATCACGGATTCCCAAACCATATAAGTCACCTGCAATGACGCTATTAAATGCCACAAGGCGATTGTTTTCCAAGGTTAGCGCGGCTGAACGAACTTGGAATATTGAAGCAGCGGACAAGCAGATAATAAGGAAGCCGAGCGCCAGTTTATTCATACCAGCAAGTTTGACAATCGGAATTGCCGCGATCATAAACGATATACATATTAGCAAGGGCATAACATAATAAGGCAGCGGCTGTCTCAATGAAATGGGAATGAGGAGTATAGTTTCAAAAATTAAAAGCGAAATAAGTTCCCGACGAATTTGGGCATTCATCCGCTCTTGCTTCATCTTCGCTCCACATTCTTCAGTCAGCCACAAAATAGCTGCCGGAACTAAGACAAAAATCACAAAATTATAAATAAATCCATAGCCCCAGGCAGGTAATATCTTGTCACTATGCCTTATTATATAATCAATAGTCGACGGCATATTCCGGAGTTGGGTGCCGCACATCAAAAAATCAGCTTCTCCACCTATAAGCCTCAGATAATATTTTGAAGAATTCTGGAATGGTATATGACCGGCCCGCAATGCAAATATAATTTCAGGAAGTAGACCAACTGTCAAACCTGCAACGATGATCAATGCTTCGCGAATACGTTTGCCCCAGGGTACGGAACGAGAAAAAAATAGCAATAATATCGTCAGGGGGACTACACTTTGGATAAAAGTATAACGAATACCGCAGGCAAGTCCTGCAAAAAAAGCACTAAGAACTAAAATACGTGATGAGCGATCAGGCTTGAATACCAGGACCATCAAAGGCATGGTCATTGATAAAGCAATAATGTCAGGTAATGGTGTGGCTACCGTCAACAAAAAATGATAAGACGTCGCTGTCATAAGCCATGCAACAGGACCTGCCCACGGCGATTCTCCCCATCGAGACGCCCCCTTCCAAACAAAGACAAGGAAAGGTATGGCTGCTATTAGTGTCAATAAACAACCCGCATCCATATATTGAAGACCGAATGAATGAAAAAGGTTCAAGAGAATGGGATATCCTGCCGGTATCACACTGTTTGTTGAGCTTCCCAGGCCCCTTTCCCGCTCTTCAAGCGCCATCCATACATGGCCGAAAAAATCGTTGACAATCAACTGATGATGTGCAGCAAAAAAATATAACCCGTACAGCGAAACGATTGATATCGAAGCAAGCCAGGGCAGGCCTTTCCAGCGAAGAATGGGGGGGACGGTCTCCAAAATGTCTTTCTGTCGGTTAATCTGCTTTTCCATTCAAAAACCCTTACGGCTTCTTGCCGGTTATCAGTATATGAGGCGCAAAATCGATGTGCTTGACCGGGGTAACGCAGGGCCGAAAGCCGCATTCCGAAAGAAGCGACACCCATCCGGACTGGGAACGATAATATCCGACCTTACCCTGAGTGATGTGTGTAGCTCGCGTCATCGCATCGAAGACATAACAATACCAGAATTTCATGACCGGCGTGGATCCGACCTCTTTAATTAGCACCATGCCGTCATGATCGAGCAACTCGAAAGCATGCGATAGCATCTTTATTTGCAAGTCGTACTCCATATGATGAAGGACGTCGACAAAAACTACAGCTGTCAGATCTTTATCGCGATTCTCTTTTCCGAAAGGCTGAAGGCGAAGGTCTATACGACCATTTACTGCGAGCCTGTCGCACACCTGTTTTCCCAACGCGACGCGGCGGGAATCAATCTCCATACCTATTAATTGTCGTTTGTCATTTTTCTGGCCAAGAGCGAGCCATTGCAAAAGCAAGCCGGCGCCGCACCCCACATCTATCAACTTGCCTGTTGCGGGCAAAGACCTTTCGATATCAAGAAGGGGACAAAGTGCCATTCTGATTTTTGAGTAGGCCCCGCTCCACCGTCCGAAGCTTCGGTATGCATTCGCAATCAGGCTATAACGCGGATCGCTTACTGAGGGCCACCATGAACCAGTCATTCCATCTCACCGGTAATGGGGCATTTTGCGACAACAACAATATTCCAGCACAGATATCTGACCAGAGGTATGTATCTGCATAGAAAATCGTCCATTTTGATCAAGGGTTCCATCCAACGACGGGTGGTCTCCGGTTCCCTCAGAATTCTCTTCCAGTAGCGATCAGTATTGGGATGAATTCCATCGATAAAAAAATATTTCAAAAAAATGACCAATGACAAAAACCACATAGTGCTGCATTGTATGTCGGCGAAATATTTTTCCATTTGTTTAAGAATATCAAATCCGACTGGACGCTCATCTTTTGTGCGGACGTTATCGGCCATACGCCGATATATATTAATCACAGGATTATATCGTAAGGGCTCTGTAAAGAAGGCCATACCATCGGGCTTCAGCACCTTTGCGACTTTCCTTATTAAATCTGGAGGGCGTTCAAGGTGATGAAGTACATTTGCTATATAAACCACGTCATATTTTTCATTGCCAGTCTCTAGTTCTTCTGCTGAAGTTACTATTCCCTTAATACCCAAGCCCTCACGTTGAGCCGCAGCTATAGAGTGTTTTACCATTTCTACCGAAAGATCGACTGCAGTTACACACGCCCCCCTGCGGGCAAAAAAAAAGACTTGCCTCTCCCAACCCGCATCCGATATCCAGAATTTTGAGTCCGGCAAGGGGCGGAAGATGTTGAATGATCCACCTGTTTTCAAGGGCTAGAAAGTGATCAAAGTCACCAGACACATCGGGTATTTCCTCCTGTGCCCACCTGTTGTGGTGCACACGCTCGCGTTCAATTCGGTTCATGGCTTCTCAAAAAAGACGGGGCATCTTCAGTAGTCTCGCGAAGGACAAAATGGGGACGCTGTTTGGTATCGTCATAGATCCGGGCGACGTATTCCCCGATCACTCCAAGCATGATCATGATCAAAGATCCAAAGATAACAATAGCCAGCAATAGTGAAGCCCAGCCTGGAACCATTCTGACGTTGTACCATTTCCATGCGATAAAGCTCCCCAATAAGAAAAGTAAAAAAGGGAAACTTCCGAGTAGGGCAAACATATAAGCCAACTTTAAGGGCCTGCTCGACATGGATATGATTCCATCCAAAGAAAACTTTATCATCTTTGACAGGGAAAATTTCGTTTCACCAGCCATCCTCTGCTGACGTTCGTACTCAATAACCTTTGTCGGCAATCCAATCCAGCCCACCAAGCCGCGAAGGTACCGAGAACGTTCCGGCATGTCTTTTAGAATCTTGTTTGCGCGACTGCTGAGGAGACGAAAGTCCCCTACATCGATAGGCAGCTTTACAGGGGAAAGGAAACCCAAGAGCCGGTAAAATGCATGCGCGGTGATTAGTTTAAATGAACTTTCACCTTGACGGGCGGTTCGCTTCGCTAATACGATATCCGCTCCGTTCCTCCATTCACACAGCATCTGTTCGACCAGTTCGGGAGGATCTTGCAGATCTGCATCCATCGTTAAGATAGCATCGCCCTTCGCATACTCATGCCCGCACGTTAGCGCGATCTGATGACCAAAATTACGGGCAAAGGAAAAACCCCGTATATATTCGCGCTTCCCCGCGGCTGCCTTTATCATTTCCCAGGTCCCGTCAACACTGCCGTCGTCTATGAACAATACTTCATAATCATACGAATCCTGCATTTTTAGACATAATGTCTCGATCCGGTTCAGGAGTTCCGGAAAAACCTTTTCTTCATTCAAGACGGGTATAATAATAGACAATAGAGGTTTCATGATATTTGGATAGTGGAGTTTTCTTTGCGACAGTTTTTTTTGCTACTGCACATCACATTTTTACAATTGATTCTAGGAGACCCAAACAACATTGCTTATTCCTCTGTACTTCCCTTCTTCAAGATTAACCCCATCGTCGCGTCCACATATTTTACACTAAATCCTATACCTTTATAAAAATTCATAGCTTTTATATTGTTCGCCTGGGTCCGGACTGTAACAGTCTTCATCCCGGCCATGCTAAACCATTCGAGCGCCTTATACACCAAGTTGCTTCCTATCCCCTTCCCCTGATCTCCAGCTATCACACCAATAAGAGGGATGCCTCCTCTGCCCCTGGAAAGTTTCTTACATGTAATAAACCCCTTTTTCGCAACATGAAATATCGTAATCTCTCTGTCCTTGAAAGAGCTGTCGATCCATGCCTGATAGAGTTTTTCGGCTTCATCATAAGAAAAAAAAGGGTCATTATAAAAACGGCCGTCTTTAAAAAGACCCCCGCTGATCTTTTTCAGCATAGCTGCATCCCTACTACTTGCCTCTGTAACTGAAATTGAGGGACTAAAATCCGCGTTGGTTTGTCTTTCCCAAACTACACCTACATCGGTCAAATAAAACCCGTTTTTTTCAAGGAGCTGAATCTCCGACACGCTTCTTATGCTGACCCTGGATGTGAGGTAGAGATAGTTGTCTTTCTGCGCCCTGCGGAGAAGTTTTCGCAAAACCTCGTCGGACGGTACCTTGGTTAATGTGCCGATCTTCCTTTTAAAAAATGCGCTGTCCCATGCAAGTTCCTTAATCAAGCACCGTATCCCTCAAAATGTAGATAGGTCTTGCCTGCACTTCCTGATAAACCCTTCCCAGATATTCCCCGATGATTCCAAGTATTAAAAGCTGGACACCCCCGACAAAGAGAACGGCAACGATAATAGAGGCATATCCCAGGACCGGGATTCCGAGGAATATCTTTTTGTATAAAAAATAAAACCCATAACAAAGCCCGACCCCTGCACTTAAAAGACCGAGGTACGTTGCGAGCCTTAGAGGGACTGTGGAAAAAGAAGTGACGGCGTTAAACGCAAGCCTGAAGAGCTTTATCGTGTTATATTTGCTCACACCGCGCTCCCGCCGTGCATGCTCGACTTCAAAAAGTGCGGTCCGAAACCCTGTCCATGCGATCATCCCGTGGATAAACCTTGCCCTCTCCCTCATATCCTTAAGGACATCCAGTATTTTCTTGTCGAAAATCCTCAGGAGGGTTTGGTTCCGCGGGATATCTATCCCCGATAGTTTATTCAGTAACCACCAGAATAAAAAGGAATTGAAGCGTTTCATCAAGGAATCCTTTTTTACCTTTCTGATGCCGTAGACAAGGTCGTAGCCTTCACATAACTTTCCCCATAGTTTCGGTATCTCCTCGGGCTGGTCCTGAAGGTCGCCGTCCATAAGGATTATCGTCCGGCCCTTTGCATAGTCAAGCCCTGCAGTGATGGCGATATGGTGGCCGAAATTCCTTGAAAAACTGACGCCTCTGACGCGTCCGTCCTTTTCGTGGAGTTCTTTTATCAATTGCCAGCTTCTGTCTTTGCTCCCGTCGTCGACAAGGATGATTTCATAGGTACCGAGTTTCCCCAGCACAGAAGATAGCCTATCATAGAGGGCAGAGAGATTATCCTCTTCATTACAAACAGGTATTATGATAGAAAATTCTGGGGCCGTAGACATCAGAAGTTTTTGACGTTATTGCAGTCTATCGCAAAGGTTTCATTCGGGACCCTTCCAACAGTATTACCTTGGGCAAAAGCAATAAAACACTGTGCCGGGGCGGCGACAGCCGCGGTGCCGGTATTAGTTCCATCAAGGATATTGGCATTTGTTATCTGTCGCCCGTTTACAATCCAGTAGCTGAAGTTTAGGCCGGCCCCGGGCCTGAACCCTGGCAAGGCATTAGTGGGATCTGCGGGGCTCCCACCCGCCTGAATTTTTTGCACATTTCCGAGATTATCTTTACTATTTGTAGTGCCGATAATTAGTGTGTATCTTCCATTATCCGCGAAAAACTGCGCCTCAAGAAGACTTAGATTTTGTAAATTTGTATATGCCTCTGTCCTCGCAGCATTTTTTTGCTGGCCGATATAGCCAGGGACGGCGATGGCTGCAAGGATACCGATAATCGCTATGACTATCAGGAGTTCGATAAGCGTAAAACCTTTTTTATTCATTTCTTCACCTCCGCTTTTTCTTTCCTCAGATTGTCTAATTTATCCTTGATCTCCTGATTATCGGGCATCCTTTTTAGGGCATCTTCAAATGCCTTGATTGCATCTTCATTTCTTCCCATCTTTAGGAACACATCCCCAAGACTTCCTAAATAATACGGATTTTTCTCGTAACGCTGCCCAGCTATAGATGCTTTCATGATGATGGTGTTATAAATAACATCCTTTGGAATTCTGAACTTTTCTATTATGGGCCTGTTCCAGGGTACGTTCTTCACAAAAACGATGGCCGTCACATGGGAAGAGACCGGGACCCAATTGTCGTCATCGAGGAGTTTAAAGATGAGAGGCAATATATTACCATATACATCCAGCGGGCTGAATACGATCACGTTTATCTTGTAATGATCGATCAGCCTTTTCCATAATGGGGTCTTGCCGGGAGTCACGGATCTGCCATAGGCTGATTCCGTAGCCCTAGCCATCCAGGCATATTCCCTCATCACAGTATAGTTCAAAGCTCTGGTATCAATAAAGGTCTTCACTTCGGGATAGAGCCGCCAGGCAAGGTATCCCCCTGTCGCCATATCGTTCAGCATATTGCCCCTTATATGGTTCTTCCCGATAAAGTCTGCCGCTGCTTTAGGGACGATCCATGAGGACTCTCTCATCTTGAACGCATCGAGTTTTGCCCAAGAGCCAAAGTAGAGGACAGAAGACGCCAACATGATTATGGAAAAAGCGATATTCAGATGGGCCTGTTTGATGACGAACTTGTCCTGATGTTCCTTTAGCCAGAGATCCAGTTCATTTCCAAGGACCAGGGAAGCAATGAGCCCATAGTAAACAGCAAACCTGCCAGCCGATATGCTCTCTGCGGCCAGGAAGATGAGCAGTATAAAATGCGCGGGGTTGAACTTCCTGTTCCGCAGGATGAGGATAACAGGGAACAGAAATAGTGCGGATAAATATGCATAGTCGGGGCTGGCGAATTGCATCTTACTAATAAAGAAAGGCGATTGGTACTCCTGTATTCCCTGATAAAAAGGGGCATATTCTTTGGAAAAAGCGATCTGAAATGCGAAAAAGCCGTTGGGGTTTATCCCTGAGGCCCCTATCGCAAGAAGCAATACCGAAAAGAAAATTATCTTTTCCTTTGTCGTAAAACTGCTCCTGCCGAATATCAGTTTTGCGCACTCTATAGCCATAAAGACTAGGACAATTGCGATTCCGAGGATAAAACCGCCGTGGAGATTTGCCCACGCCAGCATCAGAATGGGGAGGAAATAAAAGGCCTTGCTTTTTTTGCGCACAAAGTCATCAACCATAACGAAACATACGACGCTAAAGCAGATAGTAAAGAGCACGGGCCGGTCTCCGAAGAACCTGTTCAGGCTGCTTGCCGCGAGAAAAAGCGAGAGATAAGTTATATAAGGTGCGACCCCGCGTTTATTCAGGGCACGGTAAACGGCATATAATGCACCGAGGAGCAATATCGTCCTCAGGAGTCCGATACCCGTCGCACCGAATTTCTGGTACAGAACATACATAAGGCTCTGAGCAAGCCAGTATTGGGTCAGAATAAACTTTTCCCTTTCGGGATAGAGATTGCTGTTTTCCGGGAGAACAGATGTGAAGGAAATGGGGTCGGCGTTGGGAAGATGCCCATTATCGACAATATATCTCCCGGTGGCGATATGCCACCAGAAGTCATAGTCCCATACCCTCTGTGACAGGAGTATGAACCCGAATGAAAGAAACAGGATGAGTATCGCCAGATAAAAAAACCCACCAGGGAACAAGTCCCTGGTGGAAAGATTGGATAACCGCTTCAAAACTAGTCCGAATAGATAGACTTCTTGTGGAGAACACCGTTGGCCTTATCCACTGCGTAAAGGTCAATCCTGTTGCTCGTCTGTGCGCAATTAATGCGGGATAGCGAGGCGGCATCAGCAGCCATCGTATCGTCGATATTTGTCGTCGCAACTAGGCCCGCATCATGCCAGAGGCTTATGGTCGGATCCCACGGCGACAGCTCTTTATTCAGGTTCCATTTGGCGGAGATATATGCCGAACAAAGATTCCCCGCAATTAAGTCGGCTCCTAATGAACCATTGTTCTCGTCCTTGCCGTCAGAGGTAATCTGACCGTCACCGTTTGAATCAACCTCAATGACATTTTCCTGCTGTTTGGCCAAGCCCTTTTTTGCCGAATTGATCCATGCCTGGAGTTCTGGTTCCGAAGCTCCTGCAGCCCGTATGACCGCGCCCTTCCTCGACCTTTCCTGCATGCCGATGTAGCCCGGGATCGCTATTGCCGCAAGGATACCGATAATTGCCACAACGATCAGGAGTTCGATGAGGGTAAAACCTTTTTGATCCTTCAAATTATTGACTGCCTTATACATAATCAAACCTCCTTTAGAATATTACGACCAAGGGTCGCAGAATTCACCAAAAATAAAGCCTTAATCATCACCTCCTTAAAATAATTTAAGGAATCTATTGTGAAATATTAAAGCATTTAGTATGCCAATCTGCATTTTTTTATCAAAATCTTAATCAGTTGGTAGAAACACATATAAATTATTCGAAAAGATAACAAAAGTCAAGAAGAATGACAATTTTTGTCACTTAAAGACCAGGAAAAACAATTCACGGCAATCAAAGGCAATATGGGATCAATACAGATCTGCCGTCCAATTTGTCATATAATGCCTTACCATAATCAATGAACGATAACGATATTTCAGGAAAACATAATCAAGTCCGATTTTCATCGCAGCATAATCATCAGAGATACTTTTCTCGATCGATTCAATAATGCTATAGTCAAATTATGGAAGATCGATTTGATGAATTATGTAGCAAGTCATATATTTTCTATAGCAGTTGATGAGTACTAACTTTTGTCAGAATCAATACGAACATGCATATCCAGACGGCATAGAGCACCATTGGTGGCAGTTGGCGCGAAACAGCGTTATCGCACATGCGGTAAAGACGCTTGCTGTGCCTGATGCCGCTGTTCTGGATATAGGATGCGGGCGAGGGATCACAGTCAAGTACTTGCGAGACAAAGGGGTAAACTGTTCGGGCGTAGAGATTTCAGAAGCCTCGCCTGTTCCCGGGGCCGAGGAGTTTATTCGGGTCGAGACCGATGCCATGGACCTCTCTCCCGCTGACAGACAGCGGTATGATGCGCTTCTTTTGCTTGACGTTATTGAACATGTCCCTGATCCCGTCTCTTTTCTGCAGAATCTGGCCGATGCATTTCCAAATGCAGCCCATGTGATCTTTACTGTCCCTGCCCGCCAGGAGCTGTGGTCTAATTACGATGAATTTTACTGTCATTTCAGGAGATACTCGCTGGAGATGATCGAAGACCTCGCTGGCCGGCTCGGCTGGAAGATCAAATGGCGAGGATACTTCTTCCGATTGGTGTACCCCGCTGCGTATGTTCTCGCCAAGCTTGGGATAAAAAGGGAGACGAAGCTTACAGGACCAGGCGGCGTAAGAAAGCTGGTCCATAAGCTGATATCATATATTATGATCCTTGACCGTCACGTACTTCCGAGCCAATTGAGAGGCACAAGTATTCTCGCCTGCTTCTGCCCTCGTAAGAACGTGACTGAGACATCATCTCCCTCTGATCAGAAGTGGAGTTGAACAAAAGCCGCGCGTCAATGTACAGTACGGTCGGTTCGCAGTGCCGTAGACCGTCCATGCCTGAGTCATGTAATGTAAAAAATCTGTGGTATAATCTAAGAAATTTTATTCGCCAAGAAATCTGATGAAATATATCGCTCTCGACGCAGGGTCGGTCAGTGTCAAACTTGTTGTCTTCGACAAAGAAGGCAAGATGCTGCATAGCTTTTATCAGAGGCACAAGGGACAGCCTCTGGCGCAGGCGCTTGAAATATTAATAAAAGCCACAGAACATGAGACGGGGGCAGGGGGTAAGGATCTTTCACTCTCTCTCACCGGTTCGGCAGGGAGGCTGATCGGCCAAATACTCGGCATCGAACCTGTCAATGAGGTCGTGGCGTATGCGTATGCCACCCGCAGGCTCTATCCCCACGTCAAATCGGTAATCGAACTCGGCGGCGAAGATTCCAAACTCATCGTCTTGGGCGAGGACTCCCTTTCGGCAAAAGATTTCGCGATGAATTCTGTCTGCGCCGCAGGCACGGGCTCTTTCCTTGACCAGCAGGCGGAGAGGCTCAGGCTTTCTATCGAGGAATTCAGCTCACTCTGCCTTAAATCCAAGACCCCTCCGCGTATCGCAGGAAGGTGCAGCGTCTTTGCCAAATCCGATATGATCCACCTCCAGCAGATCGCGACCCCGGTAGAGGACATTGTCGCGGGCCTCTGTTTCGCCGTTGCAAGAAACTTCAAAGGTTCCATCGCCAGGGGAAGGCAGATAAGCCGCCCTGTATCCTTTCAAGGCGGCGTCGCCGCAAACGCCGGCATGGTAAGGGCATTTAAAGAGATATTCGGGATCGAAGACCTGATTGTGCCCAAAGAACATGCGTTGATGGGGGCCATAGGAGCCGGATTAAAGAATATGGAGGCAAAGAGACCTCAGCCATTCGATTTGAGGAAGCTGGAAGAATTCCTGAATTCGAGCAGGCCCTCTGAGAAAGGACATAAACCTCTCGTACAGAAGGGGGAGGATTTTTTTGAAAGACACCTTAAAGACAGTAGGGGCGGGAGTAACCCCGCCCCTGCAAAATGGAAACCCCTCTCCCCTCTCGCCTCACGTTTCGCGGCCTTTACGCGCCTATCTCGGAGTCGATATCGGCTCGATAAGCACGAACCTTGCGGTCATAGATGAAGACTGCAGGCTGCTTGCCAAACGTTATCTGATGACCGCAGGCAGACCGATAGAGGCTGTTAAACAGGGGCTGGAAGAAATCGGCCTTGAAATAGGCAGCGACGTGCTGATATGCGGCGTAGGGACTACGGGGTCGGGGAGATACATGATCGCAGATTACATTGGGGCGGACATCGTAAAAAACGAGATCACTGCCCAGGCGACGGCCGCGGCCCTTATAGATAAGGACGTTGACACCATTTTCGAGATCGGCGGCCAGGACTCGAAATTCATCTCTCTCAGAAACGGCGTGGTCGTGGATTTCGAGATGAACAAGGCGTGCGCAGCAGGCACAGGCTCTTTCCTTGAGGAACAGGCGGAAAAACTCGAGCATCCCGATTAAAAATGAGTTCGAACGGCTTGCGCTGAAGGCGTTGAATCCTTGCAGACTTGGGGAGCGCTGCACAGTCTTTATGGAGAATTCCCTGATGACCAACCTGCAGCGCGGAGCGGAAAGGGAAGACCTCCTTGCAGGACTCTCTTATTCGATCGTGCAGAATTATATCAACCGCGTTGTGGGCAAACGTCCGATAGGGCGGAAGATTTTTTTCCAGGGCGGAGTGGCATTCAATAAGTCGGTGGTCGCCGCCTTCGAGAAATACCTAGACAGAGAGATCACCGTTCCCCCAAACCATGACGTAACAGGCGCTATAGGCATGGCGCTGATCGCGATGAAGCATATGAACAGCGGCAGGGGCGGGGTCACCCCGCCCCTACAGGAATCCGGAACCAAATTCAAGGGTTTTGGTTTGTCAAAAAGGCACTATGAGATATCTTCCTTCGAGTGCAAAGGGTGCCCTAACGTATGTGAAATCAACAGGGTAAAAGTCGAGGGGGAAAGAGGCCATCTCTTTTACGGCGGCAGGTGCGAAAAGTATGACGTGAGAAAGGGCCGGAAAGAAAACGCCCCTCCGGATCTCTTTGCCCTGAGGGACGAATTACTCTGGAGAGCACACCTAAATAGGCAGGCCGACATGAGCGAGATGGCCTCGCCCTTGCCGCAATCACAAAAGAGCACCCATTCACGCCCAAAAATAGGTATCCCTTATGTTTTTTACTTTCATGATTACCTCCCCTTCTGGACGACGCTCCTATGGGAACTCGGATTCGAAGTGGAGGTGTCCGGCAAAACCGACCGAAATATCGTCGACCTCGGCCTTGAGAGCGTACTTTCCGAGACATGTTTCCCGATAAAAACTGCTCACGGGCATATTAAGTACCTTCTTGATCGCGGGGTGGAGACGATATTCATACCGAGCTTCGTAAATCTTAACTCACCGGGTGATGCCTTCGAAAGGGGATTTGCCTGTCCTTACACCCAGACGATACCGTATTCGGCCAGGGTCGCCTTCAAAGGCGCGGAGTTTCTTACTCCTGTAGTCGACATGTCCAGAGGGGCCGCTTACCTTAAAAAAGAACTTCAGAGGGTCTTCAAACCGTTTAAGATCAGCTCATCCCGGGTATCGAAAGGGCTGGCCGCCGCGCGGGCGGCGCAGGAAGAATTTCTGATGCAGATCAGGAACGAGGGGGAAAAAATCCTTTCGTCCTTAAAGGAAAGGGCAGTCGTTATTACGGGTAGGGCCTACAACTCCTTTGACACAGGCATGAACCTCAATATCCCAAGGAAGCTTGCAGACCTTGGCGTCCTCTCGATCCCTATGGATTTCCTGCCTATCGAACCTTTTCCGATATCGATCAGGATTGGCCCAATATGTATTGGAGGGCCGGCCAGAGGATATTGGCGCTGCCAGAATCGTCAGGGCCAACCCCCTTCTTCATGCGGTCTATATCGGTAACTTTTCATGCGGCCCCGACTCCTTCATCATCAAGTTCTTTGAGGAAGAGATGTCCGGCAAACCCTATCTTCATCTCGAGATAGATGCCCACAGCGCCGATGCAGGGGCTATCACCAGGTGCGAGGCGTTCCTCGACAGCATCGAGAATCAAGATCCAGCCCGGGCGCGAACAAGCCGGGAAACAGACGAAAAAAGAATGCCCTTGAACCCGCTCATCGGTCACCCGCCATGCAAAACGGACGATTTATATCCCCCGGATGTCCGACCATGCCTTGGCCCTCGCCGCGGCTTTCGAGTACTGTGGGGTGGATGCGGTGGTCCTCGATGAATCTTCGAAAGATGCGGTGGACCTCGGCAAGAAATTCGTTTCGGGCAAAGAATGCTATCCCTGCGCGGTGACTACGGGCGATATGGTAAAAAAGATATTGGAGCCGGGCTTTGTCCCTGACAGGTCAGCCTTCTTCATGCCCTCGGGCTCCGGCCCCTGCAGATTCGGACAGTACAATATATTCCACAGGCTGGTGATAAGAGAACTCGGATATGAAGATGTTCCAGTCTTCTCGCCGAACCAGGATGAAAACTTCTACGAACATCTCGGCGTTGTCGGCAGCAATTTTGCGATGAGGTCCTGGAAGGGCATTGTCGCACTGGAGATGCTTCACAAATGCCTGCATGAAACACGTCCGTATGAAATCGTCGGCGGCTCCGCCGACGCGTTATACAGAGACTATCTGAGGCGTGCTTGCCAATCCATTAGAGGCGCCGACGGCGATATCGGGACGCTCCTTGGAAATGCAAGGGCGGACTTCGAACACATCGGGAGGACCGGGGAGAAAAAACCGCTGATTGGGATCGTCGGGGAAATATTCGTGCGGTCCAACAGGTTCTCTAATGAAGACCTGGTCAGGAAAATCGAAGCCATGGGCGGCGAAGCCTATCTCGCACCCGTTGATGAGTGGATATCGTATGTCAACTATATGGGTCTTCGGAGAGTCTTGATAAAAAAAGACTGGTCTGGTATTATTAGTCTTCTGTTGAAGAGGTTCTTTCAAAAGAGGATCGAGCACGGATTAGGAAGGCATTTCGCGGGTTTCTTACGAACCCCGACGAACCGGATACGAAAGAGATACTGGCGAAAGCGGGTCCTTACCTCCACTCCTCCTTCGAGGGGGAGGCAATCCTCAGCATAGGAAAGAGCATCGACTTAATAGGAAGAGGGGCCTCCGGACTTGTCAATGCGATGCCCTTCGGCTGCATGCCGGGTACGATCGTCAGCGGGTTGATGCGTGGTCTCAGCACGGACTTTGGCGTTCCGTGTCTCAGCATACCCTATGACGGCACGGAGTCTCTGACCACTGAAATCCAGCTGGAAGCTTTTATGGACCAGGCCAGAGAATATAAAAGCAAGCAACAGCGGTGAAGAGAATATTGTCGGATCTTGTTATTCTTCTGCTTACCGTTTACTGCTAACTATTAATTTAAGAAAAGGAGGTGAGTCTGTGGGGAGCGTTGTAAAATGGCGTAAGAAAAAGATGAGCAAGCATAAACATAAAAAACTGCTCAGGAAAACCAAACATCAAAGAAGACGGAATAAATAAAGGTTGGACATCTTGTCGCTTTCATACTTTATTTCATTATTTCAGGATAAGCTCTATTCGGACATTCGCACGTCCGCAGGGAAACGGCTTACTCTTATCCCCGCAAACGGCATTTTCGAAAGGTAATCCCTAAAGAAGGCTTTTTTCACGATGCCGCCCATCTCTTTTCTTCCGCTGGCATGGAGCAGATATATCGTGTCCGCCTCCTTTTTGATGATCCCGATATGACCGACAACTGTTCCCGAAGCGATCTTATCCGGGAAGTTCACAAAAAAAACGATATCGCCGCTTCTGAGACTGCCGAAAGTCCTAAAGACATCGCACGAGGGTATGAAAGCTATATCCTTTCCTGATAGTCCAGGAATAACGAGCGTCTCTCCCAATGTCGACGTTATCTCCTTCCCCCACTTACCGCTTTCGATCATATCCTCGCCGTATTGAAACCTGTCCTCATAGTTGACGATCTTCCCGCCCTGGACCTTCCCCTGGTGAAGGAACCGAATGTCCAGAGCAATGCGCAAGGAATCATCGGGGTCCTTCCCCACTGCAAGTTCTACGGCCCTGAAAGTCAGATACATGCAATCCACTCTTTCATCCTCAACGATCACACTTTTCCTTACATATTCGCCGAGCGGGTCCGTGTCGTAAGGCGTTCCGACAAACTGCTCTGCCCAAAACGCTATACGCTCCCCTACGGGCAGCTCAGCGGTCTGCCGCTGCAGGGCCGCAATTTCTTCGTCCGCCATGGCTGCTGAGGCCATTACCGGAAGCAATATAAAAAGAAGAAAAATAAATCGTGTCATTGGTTTCTTATTATATACTATGGGCCGGAGCGCTACCTATTGACTGTCTCAGAATAAGGACATCATTAAGTGATAAAATCCCTCCTAACCTCCCTTTGCCAAAGGGAGGTATAATTCCCCTCTTCGGCAAAGAGGGGTAAGGGAGATTTCAGGACAATGTATTTCAATTTTGATACCCTTCAGAGCGTCCCAAAAATCTTTGAAACAACGCGGCCCGATAAGGTATCATTCATAGATGATCAAACCTTTTTCCACGACAGGGATAGGCAGCCTGCCCCACGTAAACGCCGAGGATGCATGCAGGCTCATTCTGAACACCTTCGACATCCCCTTCTGGCCCCAGCTCCCGCGAATATCCTTCAGAGAATTCATGATCCCCCAGTATGCCGAGGGGATGCCTTTTTTCAGGATCGACACGGAGAAGCAGACGGCCTGGATCGAAAAAAGCGGGTCGGATGAGCTGGAGAGGTTCTATGAAGGCTGGAATGACAGAAGCAGGATAGCGATGTCCGAAGACTACGCAAAGGGCCTTCATACCTTCATGCACGTCATAAGAGATAGGAAGTTCGATCTTCTGAAAGGCCATGTTACGGGCCCTCTTACGTTCACCCTCGGGCTGAAAGACGCCGGGGGGAAACCGATATATTTCGACGAAGAGCTGCGTGAGATTTCCCTGATGCTTCTGAAGGCAAAAACGAGGTGGCAAATCGCGACATTGAGCGCACATGCGGCAAAGGTGATCGTGTTCATCGACGAGCCGATCCTCTCTGCACTCGGCAGTTCGGCTTACCTCGGCGTAAGTGAAGAGGAAAGTGTGAGGCTCATAAGTGAGGTGGCGGAAGTTATACGTTCTGAAGGCGGCATCCCCGGCATTCACTGCTGCGGCAATGCAAACTGGCCGCTAGTGATCCGGTGCGGGGCGGACATCATCAACTTCGACGCATACGATTATGTCGATACGATCGCCCTTTATCCGGATGAGTTCGGGGACTTTCTCGACCGGGGCGGCCGCCTTGCATGGGGGATCGTCCCCACATCGGATGCGATAACCGTTGAGACTCCGGAGTCAGTGACGAAACGGTTTTTAGAGGGGATCGAAAAGCTCTCCGGACATGTTCCGGAGAAGGTCCTTCTCTCGAACATAATCATCACCCCTTCGTGCGGCACCGGATCTAGGACCGTTGAAGAAACACTCAAGGTCTTTCAGGTCCTGATGAGGCTGAAAGAGGCACTTACATGAAAGGCATCTTCATATCTTTCGAAGGCATTGAGGGCACCGGCAAATCCACACAGGCTTCGCTGCTTGCGCAATACCTGAGGGGAAAGGGCTTCAGGGTCACGCAGACGGCTGAGCCCGGGGGCACCAGGATAAGCCTCAAGATAAGGGAGCTCCTGCTTTCACCCGAGAGCACGGATATGGACCATCTTACGGAGTTGCTGCTCTATAACGCCGCCCGGGTCCAGCATATAAAGGAGATTATCATGCCCGCACTGCTCAGGGGAGACGTGGTGGTTACCGACAGGTTCAGCGATTCGACAATGGCCTATCAGGGATACGGAAGGGGTCTCGATCTGAAGCTTATCGACTCCCTCGATGTCCTTGCCACCGGCAGATTGAGGCCACGCCTCACGGTACTTCTGGATATGGACGTAGAAACCGGACTCATGAGAAACCGTAAGATACAGAAAAATGATCGGCTCGAACGTGAGGACGTCTCTTTTCATGAAAGAGTCAGGAAGGGGTTCATAAGTATCGCCGCAAAAGAAAAGGAGCGGGTAAAACTGCTCGGCTGCTCGGACACGGTAGAAGCGGTGCAAGGAAAAGTTATCGGCATTGTGGATACTTTTCTGGATACATCTCGAAAATGAGCCGCGAGGGAGAAATACACGAGGGATGCAGTAGCCGTGTCGCTTAGAGACATCATCGGCCAGGAAAAGGCGGTCCGGATGCTTTTGGGCATACTCAAGAGACAGAAGGTCGCGTCTTCCTACCTTTTTTGTGGAGAAGCGGGAGTGGGCAAGAAAACCGTCGCGATCGCCTTCGCGAAAGCAGTAAACTGCCTGAGCCCGAGACCAGGGCCGCAGTTTTCGGAGGACGGTCCCGTCGATGCCTGCGACGAGTGCGAATCATGTACAAAAATCGGGGCGGGGGTCCATCCGGATTTTCTCCTCGTGTCCCCGGAAGAAAGGCTGATAAGGATAGATGAGATCCGCATGATAGACGATGCGCTCTCTTATAAACCTTTTGAGGGAAGAAAAAAAACAGTCATCGTCGACGATGCCGAGACAATGAATATCTCGGCCGCAAACGCTTTTTTAAAAACGCTCGAGGAACCGCCGGAAGACAGTGTCATCGTCCTCGTCACTTCCAAGGCCGATCTTCTCCCGGCGACCATACGGTCGCGCTGCTCCCGGATCAATTTTTCGTCCCTTCCGACTGAATCCTGCATACGGGTACTTGCAGGAAAAGAGAACGATGCTGAAAAACTTTCCCTGGCCGCCAGACTATCGATGGGACGCCCGGGAATTGCATTGTCCTCTGATCTCGCGGAAGAAAGGACATGGTTTCTGAACCTTTTCAGGGGGATGCTGCTTGCTGAAAAAGACGGTTGGTCGTCACGAGACGATATGGAACGATGGTTCGACCATGTGCTGGTCTTCTTCAGGGACATGACCGTACTCAAACTGACGAACGACCCGGCGCATCTGGTCAATGTCGACCTTGAAGGGTATCTCAGCGGCTTGAGCAAATCCGTTGACGTAAAAGTTATAATATATATTCATCAGGAGTTGAGCCGTATGAGAAGGCTGTTACAGTTCAACCTCAATAAATCCATAACATGGAATTACACAGCTTCGCTTTTGAGAAAGGTGCTTGTATTGTAGAATGTCCAATGTAATCGGAATAAGGTTCAAAAGTTGCGGGAAGATATATGATTTCGAGGTTAACGGACTTGAAGTCGCCAAGGGAGACCGCGTGATCGTGGAGTCGGAATTCGGGCTGAGCATTGGCCAGGTCATCACCGGTCCGAGTTCCCTTGAAAATCCTCAAAAAGACCTGAAAAAGGTGCTGCGCGTCGCAACCGAAGAGGACCTAATACAGAAGCAGGACAATGAGAATTTCCAGCGGGAGGCAAAAAGTTTCTGTCTGGAGAGGATCATGGCAAGGGGCCTGCCTATGAAACTGGTCTGTTCTGAGGTGACGCTTGATAGGAAGAGGATCGTTTTTTATTTCACCGCCGACGGCAGAATAGATTTTAGGGAGCTGGTCAAAGACCTTGCCGCAAAGTTCAAGACGCGGATCGAAATGCGCCAGATAGGCGTACGCGACAAGGCAAAAATGGTAGGGGGGCTCGGCCTCTGCGGGAAGGAACTCTGCTGCAAGCTGTTCCTCACCTCCTTTGAGCCCATTTCGATAAAGATGGCAAAGCAGCAGGAACTTGTTCTGAATACCGGTAAACTCTCCGGCATCTGCGGGAGGCTGATGTGCTGTCTTGGATACGAGTATAACGAAGGAGGAGCAGGAAATACCGTGCGGTCCAACGAGAAAGCCATCCCCCTAAAGGAAGAGGAAGTGGCGTCCGATTCCGCTTCGGATTCCCTGATCGGCCCTGAGATTCCCTGCTGCTCTGATGTACAGCCTTCGGGCGATACCCCTTCTCAGCCGGAAACACAGGATGAGAAGAAAAAAAGCGAGGGGTTCAAAAAGCGTAAGAGAAGAAGGAGATACAGGAAAAAAACCGACAAAAATGAATAAGAAATTCTATGTAACCACACCAATCTATTATGTCAACGACATCCCGCACATAGGGCATGCCTATACTACGGTGGCGGCCGATATCCTCGCCAGGCGCAACCGGCTTTTGGGGAACGAGGTGTTCTTCCTTACCGGGACCGATGAACACGGCCAGAAGGTCGAAAAGGCGGCGAAGGAGAAAGGTCGCTCCCCAAAAGAGCACGCCGATCTTATGGTCGGTAATTTCGAAGATCTATGGAAGAGACTGAACATAACGAACGACGGTTTCATTCGCACGACCGATGACGCTCATATCAAGACCGTGCAGGGGCTCCTTCAGATGTTACTGGACAGGGGAGAGATCGAAAAAAGAGAATATGCCGGCTGGTATTGCACCCCTGACGAAAGGTTCTGGACAGAGAAGGACCTTATGGACGGCAAATGTCCGGACTGCGGCCGCGCCGTCGAACAGATACATGAGGAGAATTATTTTTTCCTCATGTCTAAATATCAGGAAAGGCTGATTGAATATATAGGAAAAAACCCCGGCTATATACTGCCCGATACCCGAAGGAACGAGGTCCTGGGGTTTCTGAGAAACAATACCCTTGGCGACCTCTGCATCTCTCGGCCCAAAAACAGGCTTTCGTGGGGCATTCCCCTCCCCTTCGACGGGAACTTCGTCACCTACGTCTGGTTCGATGCGCTCGTAAACTATTTTTCGGCGACGCGGTATCTCGCCCCGGGCGCCGATAGGGCACGACTCGGCGAATTCTGGTGGCCTGCCGATCATCACCTTGTCGGAAAAGACATCCTCACCACGCATGCGGTATATTGGTCCACAATGCTGATGGCCTTGAACCTGCCGTTGCCGGGCAATATCTTTGCCCACGGCTGGTGGACAATCGAGGGGAAGAAGATGTCGAAATCTCTCGGCAACGTGGTCGATCCAAACGCAATCGTAGAAAAATATGGAGCCGATGCCTTCAGATATTTCCTCTTCAGGGAGGTTTCATTCGGCCATGACGGTGATTATTCCGAAGATGCATTAATACGGCGTATCAATACCGATCTTGCCAATGATCTTGGGAATCTTCTTTCCCGGTTCCTTACCATGGCTGAGAAATATTACGGCGGGAAAATTCCTCTGCCTTTTGAAACAAATGCAACGGCCACTAATGATCTGGCCCGTGTTTGCGCTGCCAATATCGGGCCTCTTATCGATGATGATAATTTCACCCATTGGTCTCATCTTCGTTTTACGGTAATCCTTGACCATATTTGGGAGATCATCGGTGCTGCCAACAACTTTATTGCCTCGCAGGAGCCATGGAAGCTGTTAAAGACAAATCCACAGTGGCTCGAAACTGTCATGTTCAGTCTCTGGAACGCCCTCCGCTTAGGTGCAATTTTTCTTTCGCCGTTCATGCCGGAAACAGCCGAGAAGATATGGAAACAGATAGGCTTTGGAAGGACGATATCCGATGAGATATCCGGGAGCCGTTCTGCGTCTGCCGGCCGAAAGTACCCCGACATTTTCACCTGGGAGTGGCGACCTGATTTTGAGGTCAGGGTTTCAAAGGGGGAGCAGCTATTTCCGAGGATAGAGAAGAAAAGGGAGGAAGAAGAAAAGGCTTTGACGAAAAACGTGCCTGCGGAAAAGACAAAATTGGCTGAAAATGTGATATCCATAAGCGACTTCACGAAGGTGGAGCTGAAGATCGGCAGAGTGGTCAGCGCCGAGCGGGTAAAAAAATCTGAAAAGCTCCTGAAACTGCAGGTGGACACCGGAGAGATACGACAGGTCGTAGCCGGCATAGGCAAGGCCTACGCCCCCGAAGACCTCGTCGGAAGAAAGATAGTAGTCGTCACGAATCTTCAGCCGGCAAAGCTGATGGGCAATGAGTCAAACGGCATGCTTCTGGCCGCAACGGGTCAAGACGGAATCCCGGTAATCCTCGTCCCCGAAAAAGATGTCGAAGAAGGTTCGAGGATTAAGTGACCTATTTATTTTTATAATAGACTTATTATCTACCCTAAAAACCATCCGTTTCGCGTTAACATATGATCTAATCTGTAACAAGAGGGCTGGATGTCATTTAAGTGTAAAAATATGGAAGGCTGTCCCATGTACAATCTTCTTACGACCTCCGTGCGGATTATACAGTTGCAACCCTTTTTGACCGGCTATTGCGAAGACCCCTTGAATTGCGTGAAGTGCGCACGATATCAGCTTATTGATACAGGAAAGGAACCCCCGGCAGACCTACTTCCCGACGGGAAAAAACTGCCGGCCTAGATTTCTTCCTCTTTCAGCCTCTGAAGGTATTCTTCCCATTCGAGCGGCAACATATGCTTCTTTTTATTGTTACATTCTTTGCATGCAGCTACGACGTTGCCCTTCGTAGACTTTCCCCCTCTGATAAGAGGAATGACATGGTCCATGGTGAGGTCTTTGGGGGGAAATTTCTTGCCGCAGAAATAACAGACACCTTCGGACCGTTTCCGCTTCCACCATTGCGACTGTCTGAGCTCGCGCGCCCGGGTGCGTTCCCTTTTGACCCCCTCCTCCGTCACATCAGGGACAAACGCCATCGCTATGAAATAGAGGACCAGAGCACGCTTTGGTCCCTTCCGCTGTGTTTTGCATGATAGAGGGCCTTGTCCGCCTTTTCTATGAGGTCCTCTTTGCTCTTCGCATCGGATGGAGAGGTTGCTATACCAATGCTGATTGAAACGTCAATCTGCCTGCCGTTTACAGAAGAGGGATTCTCCTTAACTTTTTGTCTCAACCTCTCGGCGATATTCCCTGCCCCCTCACCGGAGGTCCCGGGAAGGACAACGGCGAACTCTTCTCCTCCGTATCTTGCGGGGATGTCTATATCCCGGATCGTCTCCTTTATCACCTGCGCAACCCTTTTAAGTACAAGGTCGCCCACAGGATGGCCGTACGTGTCGTTCACCTTTTTGAAATGATCGATATCTGCCAGGATAAGGGAGATGGGCCCGGAAATTCGGTTCATGCGTTTGAACTCGTCCGAGAGCTTTTCCTGAAACAGCCTGTGGTTGAAAAGCCCGGTAAGACCGTCGGTCGTCGCCATTTTTTCAATCCTTGCATGCAACTGCGCATTCGCTATGGATGTTGAAGCCTGGTTGCAGAAAATATCCAGCAGATTTATCCGGGAGGCATCGAGGAAATCAGTTTCCTCAGAAAGCATGACCAGCAGACCGAGGAGATTTTTTTCATATATCATGGGAATCGCCATAACCGACAGGACGTTTTCCGTCTCAAACGGCATGACCTTAACAGAGGCGTACTCCCTCAGATCCGGGACATAATGTCTATGCCTGTTTTCAACTGCAAAGTTGACAATGGTTCCCCCCAGGTTAAAAAGGGCTGTACCCTGCGGCGCGGCTCCGGTATGATACTTCAACTCGAACTTCCTGCCCTGAATGATAAAAAAAAATGACCTGGCACCGGATATCTTCACCGCCACCTTGCAAAGCTTCTCGGAAATCTCATCTATCTTCAGTGAGGTAACGAGAGACGAACTTTCCCTCTCCAGCATCTTCAACCCTGACAATTCACGGTTTAGCGCCATGGATATCCTCTGTCTTTCGAGGATCCTGATGAGATGGTCGGCGAACATCCTGACCGTCTTCTCCGTTCCCTCTATTCCACTGAAAGCCTGATAACGGGAGCTGTCGACGGTCAGCACTCCAATCATTGCCGAGCTCTCCACAATCGGGATGGCAATCACGGAGGTAATTTTCATTTTGCCTGTTTTGTGATACCCAAGATCAATCTCTTTTTCGTCGAGCTCGCCGGATGAAAAAGTCTTCCTGTCGTTTAAGCATTTGGCGATAACCCCTCCACTACTCGTAGCGATGTCGTCTTTTCCCTCCGTTGTGCATCTCAATTCAATTCCTCCGCTGCAAGGAACAAAAAAATTGGCCGAGTCGGCCAAGACGGCTTTTTTTATCGTGAGGAGGAGCTCCGTTATTTCCTCGTCGGTACTGCGCGCGAAAGCCTCGTAATGGACCATCATTTCGTCATTGCTCAAAGATTCCATCTCGGCTTCGCGAGTGATCCCCCTTGCCTTGTCCCTGATCTCATGCAACGATCTCTCGATGTCCTCTTTCTCTTTTTTCGGCCTTTCAACCATCACTCCAGCCGTTAATGCCGCAAGCATCAGGAATAAAGAGAATGACGCTTCTTCGATAAGGATTCCCGAAGGAAATGGTCCCTTATGCAGCAAAAAAGATATGAGAGCGGGGAGAGAATCCTTCATCCCGACGGCAGGGAGAAGCAGAGACAGACGAAGGGCCGTCTTTAACGGATAAAAATAAACGAGAGCAACAACGATAGGGAAAAAGACCAGCTTAAGCCATTGCAATCTCAGAGCCGAAATAACTCCGGCCAGGATTATCAATACCGCCAATAAAAACTCTGCAGACAATTCTTTTTTTTCAGCTCTGAAAATGAGAAAAGCGTATAGCAAGACAGTTGCAGCGGAAAGAGGGAACCAGATGACAGGGCGTCTTGCAGGGAAATCAGCCAACAGGGAAAGCCAGGAGACGACAAGCAAGAGGAGCGCCGCGCCCCTCTTCAGCCGGTGGCCCTGCCCTTCTTTATCTCCTCTTCCCGGAAGAATTTTTTGTAGAGTACTTCCCATTCGGGGCTGCCTTCTATCAATTTCTTTGAAAACGACTGGAGTTTCTTCCTGACAATCTGATCTATCTCCTCCCCTACCTTCAGTTCCGAAATGATCGTGCGTTTAATTTCGCGCCGTATCGTGCCTTCGTCCTCAACCAATTCTACCAGGCCCTGCCGAATCAGGCCCTTGAGGAGGACATGACTGAGATGGGATATCTTGTCCTCGGAGAGCATCATAGGACGAGGTTTCTCTCCTTTACGAGTTTCTGTTTAGTCAGTTCAAAAAGCCTCCGGTAATCCATCCTGCCCCGTTCGATATCTGTAGAGTGCTTCTTCAGCAGTTCCCTCACCTCGTCATTGAGCCTGTCTTCCACAGCAAGTTCTTCTATTATGATTTCTTCCGTCTTTTCGATGAACTTATCCATGGGGACCGTAATCCTCACAACTTCCTTGGAAGTCAGGTTCTCCGACACCTTTTTGGCCAGTATCGGCACCCATGACTTGGGGACCCTCATCTTATTTCTCTACAAAGGAAAGGAGAGCAATATTTCTGCCCCTCATGATCGCCTCATTCAGCTCCCTTTGGTGCTTTGCGCATGTGCCGGTCATTCTCCTGGAAAGTATCTTTCCTCTTTCGGTCAGATACGACCTGAGGAGCCTTATGTCCTTATAATCAATAAATTCCGTCTTTTCAGAGCAGAACTTGCAAAACTTTCTTCTCTGGAATCTCTTCTGTTGATACGCCATTGTGTCTCCTTTCGAACATATATCCGACGTCTAATTTTATTTATTGTTGAAAATTGTTAAAACGGTTCTAAATCGGTCGTCTCTTCCGGCGGTGCGAAATCTTCCCCTCCTCCGCCGCCCTGTGTCCCGCTCTTTTTTGATGAAAGGAACTTGACCGACTGTGCAACGACCTCGAATTTTCTCCGCTGCTGTCCATCCGATTCCCAGCGCCTTTCCTGGAGCCTCCCCTCAACGAGGGCCGAACTGCCCTTGTTCAGGTACTGGCCGCAGGACTCGGCCTGCTTACCGAAGACGACGATATCGACAAAGGTCGTCTCCTTTTTCCATTCGTCGCCCTGTTTGTAAGAATAGTTAATGGCAAGACTGAACGTGGCCACAGGAGTTCCCTGCGGGGTATATCTCATTTCGGGGTCTTTGGTAAGATTACCGATGAGTATTACCTTGTTGTACATTTAGGCCTCGCTCTTCGGCTGTTCCGCCTCGGCGGCCTGGATGCTCTCAAAGTGCTTTACCTGCTTCGGCCCAAGCTTGATCACCATATACTTGATGACAGGATCGAAGACCTTGTAAAACTCTTCGAGTTTCTTGACTGTAGCAGGCGGTGTTTTAAATATAAGAAGCGTATACATCCCCTTGTTCTGCTTCTTGATCTCATAAGCCAGTTTCCTCCTGCCCCACATGTCGGTCTTAAGGACCTCTCCCCCGGCATTGACGATCAAATCCTTGATCTTCTGGAGCGCAGCGTTGATTTCTTCGTCGGGAAGCGCCGCGTTGAGGATAACGATATTTTCGTAGATGTTCATTCAAACACCTCCTTATGGATTTTTCCCCGCCGTGGCAGGGACTAAAGCCCTTTCCAAAGGAAAGAGCAAGGAGCATTAATTTATACCATATACGGACAAATTACGTCAACAAAACCCAAGTCAGTTCGGGTTAAAGAACGGAAATGGCCATGATCCGCGTGTTCCTTTTCTAGGCTCCGATGGCTATTAATTTGGTCTTCCCGATGCCATTTGATTTATAATTAAGTGTGCTCAAGAAGATAGAAGAAAAGATCCTCTCCGGCAAACGCGTGGCAGGGCGTGACGCGCTCAAGCTCTTTGAGACCGATGATATCTTTTCCCTGGGCAGGATCGCCTTTTCCTTTGCGGAAAAGAAAAACGGGAACAAGGCCTACTTTATACGCAACAGGCATATCAACCCGACGAACGTCTGCGTCAATAGATGCAGGTTCTGCGCCTTCAGCAGGTCTGCCGGGCAAGAGGGCGCCTTCGAACTGACTATTGAAGAAATTGTGGGTAAAATTCGGCCTCTCGTACTTACCGGTCGCCCTATTTCCGAGGTCCACATTGTAGGCGGACTCCATCCCGACTGGCCCTTCGAATATTACCTCGAAATGATCTCAACCATAAAAAATCACTTCCCCAAATTGCATATCAAGGCATTCACGGCGGTCGAGGTGGACTATATGTCAAAAATAAGCGGTCTCAGTCTTGAAGATACACTCGCCGCGCTGAAGTCAAACGGCCTGGGCTCGATGCCTGGAGGAGGTGCAGAGATATTCGCCCCTGCAATCAGGAACCGGCTCTGTCCCGAAAAGATATCCGGCACAAGGTGGCTTGAGGTGATGTCTGCCGCTCACCGGGCAGGAATACGGACAAACGCCACGATGTTGTACGGACACGTCGAAAAATATGAGGACCGTGTCGACCATCTCATCAGACTCAGGAAACTCCAGGACAGAACAGGAGGATTCCAGGCATTCATCCCTCTTGCGTATCATCCGAAGAACACGCACATACAAGGGAGATATACATCCGGAATCGACGACCTCAAGACTATCGCGGTAAGCCGTCTGGTCCTCGATAATTTCGACCATATAAAGGCATACTGGATAATGCTGGGTGAAAAGATATCGCAGCTCGCGCTTAAATTCGGGGCCGACGACGTCGACGGTACGATCATCGAAGAAAAGATCACACACTCCGCCGGCGGACTGACCGGGGAGCGCCTTTCGGCGGAGCAGTTAGTCCATATGATCAGGAAGGCCGGGAAGGTACCCGTCGAGAGAGATTCTTTTTACAGAAAAATCAGGCAAGATGGGAAAAGATAGAGCTAAAGGGCGGATCACGAAGAGGGAAGCGCTCGCCATGTTCAGGCGCGCCGACCTCCTCGATCTCGGGGCCGCCGCCGACAAAATGAGGAAGGCGCTCCATCCGGAAGGCATGGTTACCTTCATCGTCGACAGGAACATCAACTATACTAATGTATGCATCAACAAATGCAGGTTCTGCGCCTTCTGGAGGGACGAAGACGCTCCTGATGCCTACCTTCTTGATGACGAAACGCTCTTTGCAAAGATCGAAGAGACGCTAGAACTGGGCGGGACCCAGATATTGATCCAGGGCGGACTTCACCCCTCGCTCGACATTCACTATTACTTGAAATTGCTGACCTCGATTAAAAAGAGGTTCGACATAAACGTCCATGGCTTTTCCCCTCCGGAAATATGCTATATCGCCGATACCTCTTCCCTTACTATAAGGGAGACCCTCGGGATATTGAAAGAGGCGGGTCTCGATTCCATACCTGGAGGCGGAGCGGAGATTCTTTCAGACAGGGTGAGAGAGATACTCAGTCCGAAAAAGATACGTTCCTCCCGCTGGCTGGCCGTCATGGAAAACGCACACAAACTAGGGATGAGGACAACCGCAACGATGATGTTTGGCAGTATCGAAAAACCGGAGGACATTATCGAACATCTCGATTCCATCAGGGAGCTGCAGGACAGGACCGGAGGGTTTACCGCCTTCATCCCATGGTCGTTTCAGCCGGGGAACACTGAATTAAGCAGGGGCGCGCGATACGCCCGGACCAGTGCAGTGGATTATCTCAGAGTGCTCTCCCTTTCGCGGCTATATCTCGACAATGTCGATAACGTCCAGGCCTCGTGGGTGACGCAGGGACTGAAACTCGCTCAGGTCAGCCTGAGGTTCGGAGCAAACGACTTCGGCTCGACGATGATAGAGGAAAATGTGGTTGCCTCTACAGGGGTAAGTTATCAGGTGTCGAAAGATGACATCGTCAACGCTATCTCTTCAGCGGGATTTAAACCGGCGCAGAGAGATACTTACTACCATATTCTAAAAAGGTTCTAAAACTTCACCTCATCCCTGTGTGCGAACCCTTTCGTATTGTCCAGAAAAAAGCCGGCAACCGGCTCGATCTTCACGAAGACCATATCAGGGTCTGGTGTAAATTCGGCCACAAAAGGGAATTTTTTTAAGAACAGGTTCGCGGCATATTGTATATCCTTCTCCTCTGAGAGGATCGTCGCACGGCCCTCTACCTGTACCCCCCGGATCTTCATCCAGTCGTCATAGTCCTCATCTACTGCGAAGGAAACATTCGCGTTTTTCATGATATTCTGGGCCTTCCTCGTTGTCTTCTTCGTCGCGAAGAACAACACAGGGCCGTTGTCTGACACGTATTCAACGGTATGGGCGAGGGGTCTGCCGTCGAGCGTGACCGTAGCGAGGGTCATTTTCCTATGGGTCCTGAGATAATCCGAAATAGCTTGCGTAATTTCTTTTTTTTCCATACGATACTCCTTGTTTGGCCAAAATCTAACTTCGTCTAATTACATTATATGAGAGGTTGACCCGGCATGCAATGGCGGTCCCTTCCTGCTGACAAGTCCTGACCGAGTATGGTTAAATATTTGAAGAAGCGGCAATAAATGACCAAGGAGGAGACATGACCGAGGCTGAGAGCATATATGACGTAATCATAATAGGCGGAGGACCGGGCGGGCTTTCCGCAGCGCAATACGCCTCTAGGGCAAAACTCAGGACGATCGTCCTTGACAAATCAGCAACCGCAGGAGCCCTTGCCTACACGAGTCACATTGAAAATTATCCGGGACTTTTATCGCCCGTATCGGGCAAAGAACTTCTCGATATATTCCGGAGGCAGGCGGTCAATTTCGGAACTGAGTACGTTGAAGCGCAGGTTGTCGGGGTAAAACTCGACTCTGATGTCAAAGAGGTATTCACCATGGAACAGAGCTTCCGGGGGAAGGCGGTAATTCTCGCGACGGGTTCAATGGGAAGAAAGCCCACCATAAAGGGCGAAGCCGACTTCCTCGGCAGGGGCGTAAGTTACTGCGCTGTTTGCGATGCCGCATTCTATAAGGGCAAGGTAGTATGCGTCATCGGCAACTCAGAGGAGGCGGCAAAAGAAGCGGGCTATTTAACGAGGTTTGCCGAAACCGTATATCTGATTTCGCCGACTCCGAAACTCAAGGGCGAGGGTCATGACGCGCTCGAAGCGAAAAACCTCACGGTAATACCGGAAAGTTCAGTAGTCGCTATCGAAGGGAACGAAACCGTTGAAAAGATCAGACTGATCGGCCCTGACAAAAAAGAGAAAGAGATACTGCTGTCCGGCGTCTTCGTGTACATCCATGGCAGCAGGCCGATTGTCGATTTCCTTTATGGGTCGCTTGAACTTACCGAAGCGGAATGCATCGAGACAAACCGTATGATGGAAACGTCGATGCCCGGGGTTTTTGCAGCGGGCGACGTGACCTGCACCGAGGTAAGACAGGTGGTGATCGCCGCTTCCAACGGTTGCCTTGCCGCCCTCTCGGCTGAAAAATATATCCACCACCGATCAAGAGTCAAGTCCGACTGGGGGAAATAGGATCTCCCGAATCAGAGCCAATACTCCGGATATTTTCTGCTCTTGGAGAGGTTATTCACGACGAGTGCAATAATCAGAAGGACAACGGCGCCTAGTCCCGCGGGAACAAGTGCATAGAGGAAGCCCAGGGCGTGCACCTTCTTTCCTCCTATGACCGCTATTAAAGCAGTGGCGCCGCCTGGGGGATGCAGTGTCTTCGTCAAAAGCATCACCACAATGGCAAGGGAGACCGACATCGCAGAGGCTATCCAAAGCGTATCTCCGAAGAACTTAAAGCATACGACTCCGACAAGCCCTGAGAGGATATGCCCCCCAATGAGATTTCTCGGCTGCGCAAGGGGACTCTTTATTGCGGCATAAACAAGGACTGCAGAAGCACCGAAGGAACCAATTATAAGACTCATATCTCTCGGTTCAAAATATTTTGCAGAAAGATATCCGCATAGCGCTATCCCCACTGAGGAACCGAGCCACGCCCATAGTATCTCCGTCATCCCCACACCCGGCGGACCCTTTGCACCGCCTTTGATTTTCACAAAAAAGCCCGTCATTTTTTGGCAACCGTCCTTACGATATCGGCCCTTGAGACAATGCCGACCAGCACGCCCCTTTCATCTACCACGGGAAGTCTCTTGATCCTTCGTTCTTCCAATATTCCCGCGACCTCCAGTATGAGTGCGTCGGGTGTCGTCGATATTGGAGGGGATGACATAACTTGTCGGACCGTGTTCCCGGCCTTGTTCCCAGGCACCGGCTCACCCAACAGGCGCCCCACGATATCCTTAAAAGTATGCCCCCTTTTCATACCCATGACAGAAAGAACATCAGCCTCGGTGATTACCCCTACGACACGATTTTCCTTATCTACAACGGGCAACCCGCTTACTCTATGACCTGAAAGAAGCCTTATCGCCTCCTCGACGTCGGCATCCTCATTTACAGACACCGCCTCGCTCGTCATTACTTCCGATACCTTCCTATGAAGGGCCAGTCTCTCCTTTGCATGCCGGAGAGCGAGCGAATAGATATTGAGGAGATCTTCTTCGGTCACATCGACATACGTCTTCATATCGCCGAGGGCCGCCCTCAGATCCTCCGCAGAAATCTCTGACCCCTCTGTCCTATCGTCCATAGCTCAAATTCTCACTGTTGGTGAACGCTGCATGGCCAAAACCAATATGCTTCAGTCTAGTACAAAACTCCGGGCAGGGATATGACTTACATCATACGGAGCAGAAAAAAAGGGCGACGGAAGTTCCATCGCCCTTCAAAAAAACAGAGATTCTTTACTTACATTTCAGTCAAGGTGACCGCGCCGGATGAGCAGACACTGGTACAGGTCTGACAGCCTTCGCAGAGATCAGGCTGTTCGGCAAACGCCTTCCCGTCCTTCATTACAAACACGCTAACAGGACAGTTATTCACACACTCTTCACAACCCTCGCACTTTGATGCGTCCACAGAAACAAGATACATTATACTATCCTCCTTTAAGTCATTAACCAGAATCTTGGTTTTCTTAATTATAAATAACTTTCTTTATAAAATCCAGTAATTATTCGTGATATCCGCCTTCTTCCCTGACAGATACAGCAACCTTATAGAGTACGGTCAGTACCAGGAATCCGATAGCCCAAACACCAAGCGTTATCATCGCCTCAGGCGCGGTCGGCCAATATTCTGTGATGCCCTCAAACATGTTGGGCACAAACCCGCCGATGACCAACCCAAACCCCTTATCTATCCAAAGAGAGATGAAAAGCGACGCGCAGGCAACGGCAAGCAGGTTTTCGTTTTTGCGGAATCCGGGGAAGACCAGAAGAAACAGTGCCACCACCGCAAGGATACTGGAAGTCCACATGATCGGAACGAGTTTATCATGGCCTTCGATGCCGGCATAGAGGTATTTGAAAGGACTTATGTGGCCGGGTATATTGCTATAGAAGGCGGTAAAGAACTCAATCCCCAGGAGAAAAACGTTGGCGAACATGGCATACGTTACGATCTTGCCGAGTGCCTGGATCGGCTCATAACCCGGGTCAAATTTGGTCATTTTCCTCACAAGAAGGGCCAGAATAATTAGGAAAGCCGGACCTCCGGCAAAGGCAGATGCAAGAAACCGGGCAGCCATCACGGCCGTCAGCCAGAAATGTCTGCCGGGTATGCCGGCATACAGGAAGGCTGTCACGGTATGGATACTGACCGCCCAGGGGACCGACAGATAGATAAGCGGCTTCACCCACTGCGGCGGGGCTTTACCCCTTTACGGTCTGCGCCGAGTGTTGTCCACCCGATAACGATATTAAGGACCAGATAGCCCATTAATACAACGCTGTCCCAGAACATGACTGAGTTTGGGGTAGGATGAAGAATAACGTTCGTTATCCTCATCGGCTGCCCCATGTCGACAAAGATAAAGAGGACGCACATGATCACGGCCGAGACCGCGAGGAACTCACCCATTATCACTATCTTGCCGAACTTCTTGAAATCATGCAGATAGTAAGGAATAACGAGCATCACGGCAGAGGCGGCAACACCGACCAGGAAGGTAAACTGGCCGATATAGAGTCCCCATGATACGTCCCGGCTCATGTCCGGTGATACCCAAGCCGTAGCTGAACTGCCTGAGATACTGGAGAACGCCGACTCCAATTACGACGAGTAACGCGCCTATCCACAGCCAATATCGTTTACTGCCAACAAGAGCTTTTTCAAGCATTATTCCCTACCTCCTATTACGTAGTAAATACTTGGCTGTGTTCCTAACTCGGGCTTTCGTCTGATAGTATACTTCGACTCTATTATCTTCCTCACCTCGGAATTCGGATCAGAAAGATCACCAAACACGATCGCCCCGTTGGATGCCTCGACGCATGCCGGCATCTGCCCGATCGCCAACCGTTCATAACACATGGTGCATTTCTCGACCACACCTATCATTCGCGTGGGGAACTTCGGGTTCTCTTTCTTGATGAAAGGTCTCGGATCACGGTAGTTGAAACTCCTCGCCCCGAAAGGACAGGCCGCCATACAGAACCTGCAACCTATACACCGGTGCATATCCTGCATCACTACTCCGTCTTTGCGCTTATAAGTGGCCTTTGTAGGACACACCCTGACGCACGCAGGCTGTTCACAATGGTTGCAGAAAAGGAGGAAATTCTTCTCCTTTATCTCCTTGTTCATATATTCGTCTTCCGTAGAAGTCGGGAACGTACGCTCATAGTTGTCCTTCCAGATCCACTTCACCTCGTCTTTGGGATTGCCGAAACGTCAGGTACGTTGTGGATGCTGTGGCATGCGTCAATACACTTTTGATAATCTTCGGGCGCCTTTAACTTGCTCACGTCGACGACAAAACCCCATCCGTTTGGCCGTCAGCGACCTGGGGTCAGGACGCGTCTGTGTCGCCTCCAGTATCTTGCCTCCCATGCCGTTAAAGACAGCGGGACCACCGATCCCCAACACTGTTGAAACTCCAGCCAGTTTTAAAAATTGTCTTCTATTTATGCTCATGACTCTTTCTCCTTCGGTGCGATATGGCAACTGAAGCAATATGGTTTTACCCCCATATAATTATGGCATTTGTCACAGAAGTCCTTCTTGTTCGAATGGCAATTTAGGCATCCATTCTGAAGACTCATGGTAAATTCCTTGCCTTCGGAATTCACATAGATGCGGTCACCGTTTCGGACGACTGAATCCCTCCATTGGTTTAGGCAGCTGCATATGTTCCGCCCCCATAAATGCCTTCGATTCAACGCATTCTTTCTTGCCATGCTCTTTTTCCCATTGGAGGATCACCGGTGTGTCGAATTTCAACTCGGGTTTCGCATTGGCCTTGCCGAGGTTATAGTAAAAGGGGAAAGCGAAAATTGCCACGAAGGCAATCACCACCCCGATGACTATCTTCCACTGAGTTCTTCATCTCAGTTGCCCTCCTTTCCCGGCAGGGGGTCACCGCGTAGATTGGTCTCCCTCTCCTTTTCGCCTTTCATGATCAGGGCATTGGCTACCATTTCGTGTACCCCTGTTACCCTGACACCCGGGACCCAGTAATCCATGGAGGCTGAAAGAGTGGCCCTGTCTATTGCACAGATATTCGAAAGCATATTGACGCCATGCTTGTCCTGGACATACTTCACCGCATTGGCCCTCGGGAATCCGCCCCTCATCCTCAGTTCCATATTTTCACTCGCGTTGAGGCCCGTACCGCTGCCGCAGCAGAACGTCTGCTCCCTGATGGTATTCTCCGGCATCTCATGGAAATTGTTGCAGACATTTTTGATAATGTAGCGCGGCTCTTCGAGAAGCCCCATGCCCCTTGCGGTATTGCAGGAATCATGGTAGGTCACGACAGGTCGTCATTCCTGCGACGGGTCGAGTTTCAGTTTGCCGTGTTTGATAAGGTCTGCCGTGAACTCCGCAATATGGATCATCTTCGTTGACCTTGCATTTTCGAACTTCGTCCCGGTTATAGGGGAAACCGGCACCTCCATGAAATCAGTCGGGCCATTCCAGGTATCCATATATTGATGAAGGACACGCCACATATGGCCGCACTCCCCGCCGATGATATATTTCACTCCTAGCCGTTTGGCCTCGGCATATATTTTTGAGTTGAGCCTTTTAGCCATTTCATTGGACGTGAAGAAGCCGAAATTGCCGCCTTCAGATGCATATGTAGACCACGTGTAGTCAAGACCAAGTTCGTGAAAAAGCATGCGAGGTAGCCCATGCATGTGAAGGTGCCGGGATCGGCAAAGAGATCGCCTGATGGAGTGACAAAGAGTATCTCCGCGCCCTTCCTGTTGAAAGAGGGGTTCACCCTGACACCGGTGACGGTCTCTATGTCGTCGATCATGCCCTCGATGCTGTTCATGATGGCGTGGGGTTCGAGGCCCAGGTGATTGCCCTTCATATAGCAATTGGCCACGGGACCTGATATCCAGTCAATGTTTAATCCTAGCAGATTCAAAAGCTCCCTGCACATTATCGTTATCTCAGCGGTATCAATCCCGTAAGGACAGAAGAGCGAACAGCGGCGGCACTCGGTGCACTGGTACGCATAGTACCAAAGCTCTTTCAGTACATCGATGGTCAACTCCCTGGCCCCCGCGGTCTTTCCGAGGATCTTTCCGGATGTCGTGAAATATTTCCTGTAGACCGACCTCAGGAGTTCAGCCCTCCCCACGGGCATGTTTTTTGGGTCCCCCGAGCCTATGAAGAAGTGGCACTTGTCGGCGCACGCGCCGCACCTGACGCATATGTCCATAAAGACCTTGAAGGAGCGGTATTTACTAAGGAGGTCCTGCATCCCTTTTAAAAATATCTCCTGCCAGTTCTCCGGGAGCTTCCAGTCCTCATCTGACGGGTTCCAGTCCCTTGCGTTGGGGAACTCCACGATATCGAGGTTCTTTCCCTTTGCGCCCCAGCAGAATGTCCCTGGTTTTATTACCGTAGGGGTATCCATCCACTCGGTCTTGGGCGGGGTAAAATCTATAGAAGTTGCCAGTTCATCGGGTTTTGGAGTAGTTACTTTAGTCGCCATGTTCACTCCTTCTCGACCGGCAGACCGGCCTTTTTCATTTTTTCTCTGAAGTCGTTTTCATACTCTTCGTAGGTATGCACATGTACCGGATGGTTCCACGGGTTGATGTGCCTGACCTCCCTGCTGTTGTTTGCCATATTCCTCGTAGGGCTGAGGAAAACACCGCCCATGTGCATGAGCTTGCTCGCCGGGAAATAGGCCAGCAGAGCACTGACCAGGAAAAGGTGTATGTAGAAAACAGATCCGATACCCTCGGGAATAACCGGTTTGAACGAGAGCAGCCCCATAACAAGCTCCTTCACGCTTACGACAGGCACCTTCGTGAAATACCGCATCATAATGCCTGAAATGGCGATACCGAGTATGAGAAACAGCGGAAAATAATCGGCAGGGAGAGAGATATATTTTATCTGGGGCATTAAGACCCTTCTTAAAAACAGAAACGTCACTGCCCCCACTAAAACAACGTCGGTCATATAGAGCAGTGGGGCGCCAATTTGCAGAAAACTATCCAGCCCCTCTATCGTCTTTATGACATAGGGCACATCCTGCATAAAGAACCTAAAATGTCTTACAAAAATAATAAGAAACGACCAGTGGAACGCAAGCCCCGCGAGCCAAAGGAACTTCTCCGAGCCATAAGCGAGCTTAGTGCCTGGATAAAGCTGTGTCTTGGTGTTCCTGAAAAGAGAGCGGAAGAAGAACACCTCGAGGATCATCCTTCCGAATACCCCGAGACGACTCGACGGGTTGTCGAGCTTGTTCTGTTTGATCCACGGCGCAAACGACTTCATCTGCCCTGCGGTCGTCGGTATGCGAAACGGTACCGGCGAACTCCCCCACTTAAACACGCGAATCACAAATCCTACGATGAATATCGTGACGGCAACATACGGAATAACAATCCCGAACACGGGCTGGAGGTTCGCCTGCACCCCCACAAATGCGATCACGACAAGCGCTATGACGGTAAATAAGGGTAGCAAGATTTTCATTGAGTTACCTCTTTTTCTTTTGCGTTATCATCATTGCTTTCAGTGAGACCGTTTTTTTTGTCCTCGCCCTCACCAATATCGTTAACTTTCTGCAATAACCTGAAGGTCATATTTCTCAGTTCATTGGCCTTAATATCGTAAAGCTTCTCACGACACTTCATAAAGAGGTCGAACGAGGCAAGCGCCAGGGCATCGATTCTGGACTCAAGCGAAAGAACCTCCTCATAAGGGAGGTTTCCCTGAAAACTCTGTCCAAGCTCCTCCCTTATCACCTTCTTCAGGGAGAAGATAAAGGAAATCGCCTGAGAGGGTGAGAAATCCTGGACCGCCCTGACCCTGATAATGTTGTCCAGAAATTCGACAAATTCTCCGGAAGTCGGGCTAATCAGCTCATCAAGGATTTTTTCTATCCCTTGATAAATGGCATGCCCAACAGGATTGGCAAAGGGATTCTTTTGGTTTCTCAGGAAAGTTGAAGTATCAGACGGATACGTTTCCAGTACAAGATCGAACCACTTCTTAAGGACATCGGCTCTTTTTTCAGAGAGGAACTTCTCAAGTGTCATACGATGTGAACGCCGCTCCTGAGGATTTCAAAACTATCGCATCCCTTGTAAAAGCGCTTCCAGGTGTCTTGTCAATTGTCGAGTGTCGTAGCTTCTCTTCCATCGTTATCATTTGAGACAGAAAGTTCCTCCCCGCTTTTGCCCCCTCTCGGAGGCATGCCGAGTGAGAGAACGGCACTCCACCGGGTTAACGATGGAGCGCCGCATCACATACTGCTTACACAAGAAAACTATACGCAGCCAGTAGGTTTCGGAAGGCCAGCATACCTACATGCCTGTTTTGCAGGTCCGCCCGGATAAAGCTCGTAAAGGTATTTCGTATTGCCTTTTTCAGGCCCCATAGCCTTTCCGATCTCTTTGACAAGAATCTTGATCATAGGAGCGATCTGATACTGCTTGTAGTAGTCTCTTAAGAAGTTGATGACTTCCCAATGAGCATCGGTGAGGGTGACTCCATCTCCCTTGGCCAGTTCTTCGGCCAGCTCTTTGGTCCAGTCGTCGAGGTTTAAGAGATAACCATCATCGTCAACCTCAACCTGTTTTCCCTGAAAGTCCATTGTCGGCATTTTTTCTTCCCCCTTTCTTCATAAATAGGTTTCCAAATTTTGAAGGGATACAACTCCCAACAATTCGAAACAGAACACACTCTGAAAACGGCACATTGCTATCCGGAATATCAGAAATTTCGATTCTCACAATTACCAGACCGAGCTATAAAAAGTAATACAGATACCCGTCTTTGGTCAAATAAAAAAAACTTATCAAGCAATCACCTTTGTTTATTTCTATAAAATCCACAGTTTTTTCAATAACCCGCCGGCAACGAGACTGGATTATTGTCATGATGGCAGATGATTACGCACCGGGTTTGTTGAGTTGAAGAAATATAAAAACAGGCGAATTATTCCTGCGCTTCGGCTCTCCCCCCAGCTTGTTACGTCTGCGGTCAAAGCCGAATTCCAGGACCGTGTAGTCCTCATCGGGAGTGAGACTCCAGGCCATCTCCATGTCGTCTCCGCACGCCAATCCAAGAGCATCTATGTAGGCATCTCCGAGATTATGCCCGGTACTGTCATACACATAGACCGCCCCGCATCTGCACTTTCCGCCCTCAAAGGAACTCCCGAACCGGCTCTTGATTTCGGCTGGGGGATCCAAGGGACGGCTGCAAAACGGACAATTCAATAATGACTCGTTGGCGATTCCTACCATCTATTTCCCTTTCGGACTTAATAGTATAACAGTTTCTTCCGAAATTTTTCTCAGAGCAATACTTTCAAAATCCCCGTCAGAATAAAGACAGACGACCGCGGGGTCTTCCTTAAGCGCCTCCGCGGACGCAAGTAGATCCTTCAGCCCTGCATTACCCGCGAGTTTCAACGCATAGGCCCTTGTAGCGGCATCACTATGACCCAGATAGAGCCCCGCAAGTGAAGAAGCCCCCCCCATAAGATCAGCCCTCACTTCGCTTATCCTTACCAATGCCCTCAAAACGCCTCTCCTGAGCATTTCCTCATCATGGAAAGAGGCAATGATCGGTATGATGTCCGAAAAATCTTCCGGAGCGTTTCTCACTATCTCGCCGAGCATTTCAGGGGCACTCCAGGGATTGTTCCCCGACTCCTCGCGCATCATCCAGAGTATTCTCTGCACAAGGTGCCTGATGAGTACGGGTTCCGTCCGCGCCTTTTGTCCTGCTATTTTGCCGATAGCTTCTATCGCCCTCCAGGAAATAACCGACCCCTTATCGTACGAAAGGGAGATGAGGGTCCTGAAGATGCTGCGGTCTTTCTCTGCAAACAAGAGAAGTCCTGCGAAATCACGTTCTTCGATCAGCTTTATTATCTTTTCCCTTTGTGACACCCGGGCCCCTTTCCTTTTTTGTATACTGCCGCTTTTCGGACGAGCCCTTCAGCCCATTGAGGTGCTCCGTACGCATGCAAATGAGTATAGGTGGCCAAAACATTTCTGTAACACACACCATCCGACTTCTGCCTTATCCCCTGCCCCCTCTTCATCATAAACGAAAAAGTCACCCCATCCCTTTTCCCGAACTCTATGACCCTTGAATAGTGAAATTCATGGCCTTTCAGTACGGTTCCCCTCGGATAAAAAGGGTTCTCGCCGGAAACCTCAACAACGGTATAGCCGTGTGCCTGAGGCTTTCTTTCGAGACTGAATGTTATCGGAAATACGCCGACCATCGGATATCTCTTCTTATCGAGCAGCAGCGATTTGCCCAGGTACATGAGCCCCCCGCATTCCGCGTACACCGGGAGCCCTTCTTCAACCGCCTTAAAGAGTGACCTGCGGAATGAAACATTTTCGGCAAGCGCGATTGAATGCGTCTCCGGGAACCCTCCTCCGATATAGAGGGCGTCGACTTCCGGAAGTCGCTTCTCTGTGAGGGCGCTAACCTCTATGAGTCTTGCGCCCATCCTCTCGAGCTCCTCAAAATTTTCGGGATAGTAGAACTGGAAAGCCGAATCCCTTATCACCCCTATGACCGGCCCTTCTTGAGAAGCAGTCGGAGGAGAAACACCCGGAGAAGCCTGAGACACCGCACCCGCAGCGCTCTGCGCTATCTCCTTCAGGCTCTCGAGGTCTACATATTTCCTGGCGACCTCAGCGGCGAGGGAAATCGCCTTTTCCACGTCCGGATGTTCCTGAAACGGGGTAAGGCCCATATGTCTCTCCGAGAACAAGGCATCGCCAAGCTTAGGGATGGCGCCGAGGACAGGCACATCGCAGTAATTCCCGATGACTTCCCTGATGATCTTTTCATGCCTGGATCCGGCAATCTGGTTCAGCACCGCTCCTTTTATCTTGACCTTCCTGTCAAACTTCAGCATGCCAATGAGCATAGCCCCTACCGTCCTCGTGGCCTTCGTGCAGTCGATGATGAGAACTACCGGGCATTTAAGTGCCTTTGAGAGTTCGGCCGTACTGAAGGTGCCTGCGGAGTCCATCCCGTCGTACAGCCCCCTGTTACCTTCAATAACTGCGCAGTCAGCGCCCCGGAAGTGATCTGTGAAGGAAGATCGGACCCTTTCGTTTCCGACCAAAAAAGGGTCCAGATTGTAACAAAGACGTCCTGCTGCTGCAGATAGCCAGCCCGCGTCGATATAGTCGGGCCCCTTCTTAAAGGGGGCTATTTTTAATCCTTGTTCTCTCCACGCTGCGATAACTCCGAGCGACAAGGTGGTTTTTCCAGACCCGCCTTTCAGACCGGCGATAATGACCCTAGGGTAAACCTTTTTCATGCCTGCACAATTTCTCCTGTGAGATTCTTACCTTGGTCAACAATAGAGAACTATCGGTATTGTGACTCAATTAGAGACAGATTTTCAACAAATTGGCACTTGACAACATAATCCTGCGCAATAAGGCAGAGGACCAAAACAGCGGGCACAGAGGGGCCGATGCCCCTCTGTATTATGTAAGCATTGAAATGATTATTACTTTATGAGACCTTTTTCTCTAAGATACTCTTCACTCGGGATCTCGACGGAACTGGCTCCGCCTCCATATGAATACATGAGTCTTCCCACGTCTATCATCGCTCTCATGGCCTTTTTGACATCATCGGGCGATACATTTTGCTCGGCGGACACACCCTTAAGGATATCCTTCTCTTTCAGCTTCTTCTTGCCCTTTGCCGCTTCTACGAAGGCAAAAATCTTGTCTTGCAGTTCTGCTGTCTCCATGTACTCTACCCCCGTGATATATTTTTTCCAGATTTATCCCGAGGCAGCAGTCTTTTGAACTGCTGCCTCAATCAATTATACTCCTATTTAAGAATTATACTACCATTTAAACGTTGATGACGTCCTCAGGGTATCTCTCATGAACGTGAAGTCGTCGATAGACTGGAATGTAAACTCGATACCGGTAAGCGAGAAGAACCTCTCCCAGCCGACCCTCTCTATCCACTCGCCTATCCTTTCATGCTTTCTTGCATTCGCGCCATAGACCTCAACGATATGCTTTACGGCAGCGACGACCTTAGGCCATCTCGGCGGTTCATTGGAGATATAGGGGATGACAAGCTTCGAGAACTTAGGATTGCTTCTTAAACTGTTTACCTTTCCGCCTACGACTATGGCAATGCCGTCGCGTCTCCGGGTTCTTGATGCTGATAGGCGGACATACGGTGAAACAGTTACCGCAATACATGCACTTATCAGGGTTAATCTTGACGCTCTTATTTGCAGGATCAGGGCTGATCGCGCGGGTAGGACACGAACCGATGACTGTCGGCAGCTCGCACATATTTTTAAAGTTCTCGTGGTTGACTGTAGGGACCTTTGTATGAACGGCAACGATAGCGATATCCGAACAGTGAACCGCTCCGCACATATTCACGCAGCATGCGACCGCGAGTCTGACCTTGTTGGGGAGCCTCTTAGACTCAAAATATTCATAGAGCTCGTCCATCATCGATTTCACAAGCCCTGATGCGTCTGTTGCAGCGCTGTGGCAGTGGACCCATCCCTGGGTATGCACGACGTTCGTGATACCATAGCCGATACCGCCCATCTTGAAACCGCGGGCGGTCAGGTCTTTCTTCAGGGGTTCGAGTTGCTTCTCGTCGGATACGAGAAATTCGACGTTGTTTCTTGTTGTATAACGAAGATGCCCGCCACAGTATTTCTCCGCGATATCACAATGCTCACGGATCGTATCGGTGGCCAAAAGCCTTGGGGACGCCACTCTTACCGTCCACAACTTGTCGCCGCTTTCGGCAACATGCACCATGGTGCCGGGAGTGATCACTTCATGATATTTCCACTTGCCGTAATTCTTCTTGATTACGGGCGGCAGAAACTGCTCAAAATGAGGCGGCCCTATGTCTGTTTTTCTCTGTGGTAATGCCATCTTATATTCCTCCTTAATATAAATATTTATTTAGAATTTGTATTTTCCGGTCTTCTTCTCTTCGGCTTCCTTTGCCTTATATGATGCGACATCATCCTCGGTGTAGAACATGAACGGATCTTTTCTCGGCTCTTTGATCTGCTGCGGCATAGGCGGCACGCCAATAGCCTCGAGGAACGACCTCATACCTTTCATCTCAATGACCTCGCCGATCCTCTCTCTCGGTTTTGCGTTATCATCCCACCAATCCCAGACCTTTCTGATCAAATCTTTCAGTTCCGTATAAGGCGGCTCAAGCTTTATAAAAGGGATTACAACCCATGAAAGCAGCGAGCCGACAACAATCGGGGCCTTGCTGCCTATGCAGATCGTAGCTCCCTTTTCTTTGCCCGGCCTTAAGGCCTTTGTCATCCTGGCTGATACAGTGCATGCACCTGTTGCACTCCGCGTTGTTGATCTTCAGCTCTTTCCCGTCATAGCTCATGCACTGGGTAGGGCACATATTGACGATCTCAGCATTGATATCCATCTTGGAGGAATAGTTCTTGACTTCCTTCTGGTCGATCTGGATATCGCCTTTCCAGGTGCCTATGATGGACATGTCCGAACGGGCGATAGAGGCAACGCAGTCGCAGGCACAGCCTGAGAGTTTGAACTTGAATTTGTACGAGAACGATCGGCCTGTGCATCTCATCCTGAAATTCCTGGGTGAGGGCGTAATTGAGACCGAGGGTATCATAGTTGGCCCATTCGCAGCGGGCCGGTCCTACACAGCAGCTCGGGGTCCTGAGCGCTGAACCGGAACTGCCCAGGTCCCATCCGCGGGAAGAATACTCTGCGAATATAGTCTCGAGGGCTTCTGTCTCTACAGCCGAGAAGCACAAGGTCACCGGTTGAACCATGCACGTTTGTGAGACCGCTTCCATACTTGTCCCAGATGTCACATATCTCTTTCAGTGCCTTGCTCGTATAGAAGAAAGCGCTCGGCTGGTTAAGTCTCACCGTGTGGAAATGCGCTACTCCCGGGAACTCATCACCTATTTCAGAATATCTTCCGATGACCCCGCCTCCATAACCGAGGACACCGACTATACCACCATGTTTCCAGTAACCCATCTTGGTGGTGTAACACTTTTCAAGATGTCCTACTGCATCGTTTGACATCTCGTTTTTCTTGGCGGCCTTCTTCATCTCGGTGACGAAGCTCGGCCATGGACCTTTTTCCAACTCGTCAAGTAAAGGCGTATTATACTTCTTCATCTAATCCTCCTTCTTTATGGTGATTTTTTTTCGTAGCCCAATTAAGCGCCAAATTGCAAGCGCTAAAAAGCTTAAAACACCTTTTATATGTTGGTCAAATAAAATAAATTAATCTATTAATTATAATTATTTATTGACTTGACGTCAAAAAAATTAAAAATGGCCTTCATTCTGCATTGTTATCCCATTTTCTTGCTTTACTTTTCCCCCTGTCTCAGTGCTATACTTATCGAGTTTTAAGACTGAACCCAGCATAGAGCACGGAGAAAAATATGCGTCGATTGTTATTTATATTATTGTGTGTCTTTTTTACATCGGGCATCGTCTTTGCAGAGGAGCTGCCGACTGTAAACAAGATCAATATTCAGGGGTTAAAGCGCATAGAAGAAGGGGCGATAAAAGCCAAGATATCTCAAAGGATAGGCGAACCTGTTTCTCAGGACAAAATAAATGAAGATATTAAGTCTATCTTCAAAATGGGATACTTCGACGACGTAAAAGTCGAGATAGAACCCTTTGAAGGCGGCGTCAGGCTTATTTTTATTGTCAAGGAAAAACCCACTATAGTTAAGGTTGACTTCCAGGGCAACAAAGAAATTGAGGACTCCAAGCTCAAGGAAAAAATAACAATCACCGCCGGGGCGATCGCAGATACGGTCCTGATACAGGATAATGCCCTCAAATTAAAGAGTTTTTATGAGGAGGAAGGCTATTGGCTCGCCAACATAGTACCGGTCACCAAGAAGATATCCGAAGATGAGATAGGACTTACCTACCAGATCGACGAAGGCTCGAAGATAAAAATAAGGAAAATCTTTGTCGAAGGCAATAAGCACATTTCTTCGTCAAAGATCAAAAAGGCGATGAAAACAAAGGAATGGTGGCTTTTTTCATTTGTGACATCGTCGGGATATTACAAAAAGGCCCAGATGGACGAGGATGTTGATAAGATTAAGGCCCTTTATTTTGATAACGGGTATATCAAAGTGGTCGTTGCCGAACCCGAGATAACGGTCGACAAAGAAAGAAAAGGCATGACCATAACGGTCAGGGTATCCGAGGGCGACCAGTATAAGGTCTCCTCTATAGATTTTAGCGGGAACAAGGTTTACGATGATGCCGCTATCAGGAAACTGATTACCATTTCACCAAAGAGTGTGTTCAGCAAGAGCCAACTCGAAAAAAACATACAGGCGATCTCCGCCCTCTATTCCGATAACGGGTACGCGCTGGTCTCTGTGATGCCCGATCTCGTCCCTGATGAAAATGACAAGACCGTACACGTTTCCCTCTCTATAAGCGAGGGAGAGAAATACCGGGTCGGAAGAATCGAGGTATCGGGCAATACAAAGACAAGGGACAAGGTCATCAGGCGTGAAATCAGGTTCGATGAAGGCGAGATCTTCAGCAGTTCCAAACTAAAGAGAACGTATGAGAGGATCAATAACCTCCAATTTTTCGAATCCGTCGACATAGTGCCAAAGCCAAAATATGAAGAAAAGGTGGTAGACCTCGATGTCAGAGTCAAGGAAAAACCCACTGGCTTCCTGAGTATAGGCGGGGGCTATAGCTCGGTGGATAAATTCATCGCGACCGCGGACCTGACACAGGGAAACCTCTTCGGGAAAGGTCAGTATCTGAAAATCAAGGGAGAACTCGGCGGACTGAGTTCGCTTTACGAAATCTCGTTTAAGGAGCCGTGGTTTCTCGATAGACCTATTGCCCTGAATACGGGTATATATAGAACGACGCGCAATTACACGGAATATAACAAGGAGGCATACGGGTTTTTCCTCGGCCTCGGAAAGAATTTCGGCGAATACTGGAACGCCGATGTGTCATATAATTTTGAGAGGGCCACTCTCTCAAATATCACACCAGGGTCATCGCCGATAATATTCGATCAGAAGGGGACAAAGCTTACGAGCAGCATCACTCCGACTATTGCAAGAGATTCACGGGACAACTACCTGGATCCGTCGCGGGGGTCGAGAAATGCCCTTTCAGTAACGTATGCCGGAATCGGGGGCGATAATTACTTCATCAAAGCGGCCGCGGATTCTGCCTGGTACTTTCCGATCGGCCCAACGAGTATCATGCTGAGGGGCCGTATCGGGTATATAAAGGGGCTGTTTGATAAGACAGTCCCTCTTTATGAAAATTTCTTTGTAGGCGGCATATACACAGTGAGAGGGCTCGGGTTCGCTGAAGCCGGGCCGATAGATAAGGCCACTCTCGATGGAATCGGCGGTACGTCGGAACTGATCTTCAATGCCGAGTACGTCTTCCCCATCCTTCCCGATATGAAGTTGAAGGGTGTCGTCTTTTTCGATGCGGGCAACTCATACGGATGCTCGGGATCTTCCTGCGCGAACGCGAATGCCACATCCGATTCCTTTGGCATCTTAAGATATACGACCGGCACAGGGATCAGGTGGATCTCCCCGATCGGGCCTATCAGGATTGAGTGGGGATATAATATACAGAAAAGACCCGGTGAAAGTGCCGGCAAATTTGAATTTGCTTTCGGAAGCTTTTTTTAAAGGAGAAGGAGAAAAAAATGATGAAAAAAACGTTATTGTTGGTAGTTGTCCTGGTTCTGTTTGCAGGAAGCAGTGTGCATGCTGATATGAAAGTCGGCATCGTCGATCTGATGAAGGCCTTAAACGAATCGGATTCAGGCAAGAAAGCAAAGGCCGACCTCGAGACGTTGATCAAATCAAAACAGTCCGTCCTGGATGAAAAAGGCAAGGAGATAGAAAAATTGAAGGCGGACCTTGAGAAACAGTCCTCGGTCTTGTCAGCCGAGGCAAAGAAGTCGAAAGAAGAGGATCTCGAAAAATTAATGAGAGAATATCAGAGACTGGTTACTGATTCCCAAAGTGAAGTCAAGAAAAAAGAAAGCGAACTCACGGGTGACATTCTAAAAGACATACGGGCCATTGTCGAAAAAATGGGAGCAGAGGCAGGGTATACGATAATCCTTGAGAACGCGGATGGACTGGTCCTCTATTCCAAAAAAGACATCAACCTGACGGATGTCGTGATAAAGAAATATAATGAGTCATCAAGGGCAAAGAGCAAGAAATAACGTTGTCTGTACCAAAGTAGTATTTCCATTTCGAGCCTCCTGCTTCTTAGGAGTAGGGGGCCTTCTTTATCTTGAGAACAAACTGCCGGAATGCTAATTTGACCTATTATTTTTTCTATCGGGAAAAGGGCAGTCATGAAAGGCAGGCTGTCGGGCGTGTGCCTGACCTTCTGATTCACAGGGTTATTCGATGAAATTAAAAGATTTTTCTGAAATCGTAAATGGTACGATAATAGGCGACCCGGGTATAGAAATTATAGGGGTCGCGGGCATCAAGGACGCAAGAAAAGGGGACATAACCTTCGCGTCATCAACGAGGTTTCTGCAAGAAGTACGTAGAAGTGAGGCCGCCTGCGTCATTGTCAATGAACCATTCGAAGATGTAGGCATAGCCCAGCTAAAAGTGCAAAATCCGCATTATGCTTTTGCCAAGGCAATAGAATGCTTTTATCCCGCTGGGCACCATGAACCCGGTATAAGTAACAGTGCATATGTTTCGGATAAAGCAAAAATAGGCATGGACGTGGTCATATCCGCATTTGCCTACGTGGAAAAAAATGCGTGTATCGGCGACAGGACGGTCATATCGCCGGGTGTTTTCATAGGTAAGGAATCGAAGATCGGCTGCGACTGTATTATCTACCCAAACGTGACGATAAGGGAAAAAGTCTCGATCGGGGATCGGGTAATCGTTCATTCCGGCACGGTCATAGGGTCAGACGGCTTTGGCTACGCTTTCGAAAACGGAATCCATTATAAAATACCGCAGGTAGGAGGGGTCGTTATCGAAGACGACGTCGAGATCGGCTCGAACGTCTCTATAGACCGGGCTACCCTGGGTAACACCTTGATAAGTCAGGGAACGAAGATAGATAATTTGGTGCAGATCGCACATAACGTAAAAATAGGTGAAAAATCTTTGATCGTCTCCCAGGTAGGGATCGCGGGAAGCAGCGAGATCGGGAGTTTCGTGGTTTTGGCAGGCCAGGCAGGCGTGGCAGACCATGCCTTAATAGATTCCGGAACGATACTCACCGCACAATCCGGGATCTCCGGGCGCGTGGAAAAAGGGACGTATTCGGGATCTCCTGCTATTCCGCATAATATCTGGCTGCGGGCACAGGCGGCATTTGCGAAACTTCCCGAAATGAACAAAAAAATAAGAGAACTTGAAAAAAGACTAAATAAATTGGAAAAGGGAGATACTTATGATGACAGTAAATGAAATAATGAAACTCCTTCCTCACAGATACCCGTTTCTCCTTGTTGACAGGATTGCCGATTTTCAGCCGGGCGTAAGCGCAACGGGGGTGAAGAACGTCACTATTAATGAGCCCTTCTTCCAGGGACATTTTCCGGGGCAGCCGATCATGCCGGGTGTGCTCATCATAGAGGCCATGGCCCAGGTTGCAGGGGTCATGGCGTTTAGTTCCGGCGTTGAAGGAAAAGTAGTGTATTTTATGAGTATCGACAATGCAAAATTCAGACGCCCCGTGGTGCCGGGCGACCAGGTTATCATGGATATAAAAGTGCTCAAGCAAAGAGGCAATGTATGGAGATTTTCCGGCACGGCAACCGTCGATGGGAAATTGGTCTCGGAAGCCGAATTCACCGCGATGGTAACGGACAAGGAGATCTGAAGATAATGAAAACGAAAATACATCCCTCTGCGATAGTGGACTCAAAAGCAGAAATAGACGGTAATGTCGAAATAGGCCCCTTCTGCATAATAAAAGGCGGCGTAAGAATAAAAAAAGGGACGAGACTTCTTTCGAATGTAATAGTCGAAGGCATTACCGAGATCGGCGAGAACTGTGTCTTCCATCCCTTCACGAGCATAGGCTTCCCTCCGCAGGACCTCAAATACAGAGGCGAAGAGACCGGGCTTACCATCGGGGACGGTAACATCGTGCGGGAATACGTCTCTATCCACCGGGCGTCCGTAGGCGGCGACGGAGCCACGTCGATTGGCGACAACAATTTCCTGATGGCTTATGTACATATTGCCCACGACTGCAAGATCGGCAGCAATGTCATCATGACGAATGCGGCGACCCTCGCCGGCCACATCCTTGTTGAGGACCATGCATACATTGGCGGCGTCGTCGCCATCCACCAGTTCACTAGGATAGGAACATACGCTATGGTGGGCGGCTTCAGCGGCATAGGGCAGGATATCCCGCCCTACATGATAGCCGCGGGTGCAAGGGCAAAGCTCTTCGGCCCCAATACTATCGGGTTACAGAGGCACGGGTTCCCTGAAAAGACCATCACCGAGATAAAAAAAGCTTACAAAATACTTTTCAGAGAGAAGCGCACCCTTAAAGACGCGCTGAAGAAAGTGCAAGAGGATTTCCCCGCCTCCAATGAGGTCAAACATCTCGTCGAATTCATTGAAAAAAATAAACGGGGGATCTGCAGATAGATTAATGAAGAAGTTGGGTCTTATATCCGGCAGTGGTGAACTCCCGATTGCCGTTGCGGAGGAGGCCCGCGCAAGGGGATATTTCGTATTCGCCATCGGACTTGAACCTGTTTGTGAAATGGCGATCGCTTCTGCCGTCGATGAGATAAAATGGATCAACGTCGGCAAGCTCGGTTCTGTTATTGACGCGTTAAAAAAAGCAGGCATAAAAGAGGCGGTAATGGCCGGGAAGGTCCCAAAATCACTTCTCTATAAGAGCAAGATCACACCCGACCTTCGCGCGGTTAAGGTTCTCTTTTCCTTGAAGGACCGGAGCGACGATGCAATACTTCTTGCCATAACGAAAGAGCTCGAAAAAGACGGCATCACACTTTTAAATACGACCGATTTCAGTTCTCAGCTGTTGACTCCCGAAGGCACCCTAACCAAAAGCGCCCCATCTGAAGATGAATGGAAGGACATTGCCTTTGGCTTCAAGATGGCAAAGGAAATGGGAAGATTGGACATCGGACAGACGGTGGTTGTGAAAAATCAAGCGGTAATGGCAGTTGAGGCGATAGAGGGAACCGACGCGGCGATACGAAGAGGGGGGACACTTGCCGGACACGGGGCCGTCGTAATAAAGGTGAGCAAGCCTCAGCAGGACATGAGGTTTGATGTGCCGGTAGTAGGCATGGACACCCTCAGGGCAATGATCGAGGCAAAGGCGCGCGTGTTGGCCCTTGAGGCAAAGAAAAGCATTCTTCTCAACAGAGAAGAATTGCTGAAGAAAGCCGAAAAATCGAAGATATCCATAGTCGGTTTTCATGAGCGTTAGAGATTTCCGCCGGTCTCTGCACCTTAATACGGGATGCATCTATCCCTTATGATTAATGACTCCATAAAATTAGTTACATTGACAAGAAAGGGTAATTTTGTGTATATATACCCCTGGCAATTCCAGATATAGCTTCATCAAGCTATTCTTACGCAATAGCTATAATTTAATTATTGAGGTGCTTATGCCATACAGAAAGGTCATTTTTGTAGTACCTTTGTTGGTTCTCGCCCTCTTGCATCCCCTCGCCGTCAGTGCGCAGGAATCGGCCGGTTGTCTCGCCTGTCACAGCTCGATGAAAGGAAGGATAAAGACGACCGGTGGTAATCTCATTGAGCTGAATATTAACTCCGAAAAGTTCCAGGCCTCAGTCCACGGGGCATTGGCCTGTACCGACTGTCATATGAAATTCACGGACAATCCCCACGCTTCGCCCGGGGCATCGGTGCCTCAAGACGTCCTCTCACTTTCAGCAAAGATCTCCAAGAAATATCCGGTCGACCCAGTGGCGGCGGCTGCCTGCAGCAAGTGTCACAGCGAAATTTACCAAAAAGTACTCACCAGCGTCCACGGCAGAAACATTACGGACAAACACCAGACGGATGGCGCGCTCTGCATCGACTGCCACGGATCGCCTCATTATATTGTCCCTGTTAAGAATCCCGCTTCGAAGGTCAGCCGGGAGCAACAGGTTGAAACCTGCGGCAAGTGTCACGGGGATAAACAAATAATAGAGAAATATAAACTGGAAGAAAATGTGATGGACAGCTTCGAGGAGAGTTTTCACGGGAGGAAACTCCATCTGGGGCATACAAAAGTCCCGGTCTGCGCAAGCTGCCATAATGCTCACGATATTAAGTCAAAAAATGATCCGGATTCCCCTGTTGTTGGCAATAACAGGTTGCAGACATGCGGCAAGTGCCATAAAGGGGCCAACGAGAAGTTCATACCGGCCATCACCCATAAACGTCCCGGACCGATACCTCATTATACGGAGAAGGCGCTGATACTGCTGGTGCTGGGTGTCTTCACCTTTATTATCTCCCATGTGCTGCTCGAGGCATTTTCCGACATCAGGGACGCAATCTTCAGAAAAGGGGGGCACAAATAATGAGCCAGACCAACACGACAACTACCCAGGGAATACCCAAAGAAATAGAGAGGTTCAATGTAACGTTCCGTATACAACACGTTCTCATGTTTACGACTTTTCTTCTCCTGAGTTTTACAGGCTGGGGCCTGAAATATGCCAATGAGCCGGCGGGCGTATCGAGCTGGTGGATACGCGTCTGGGGAGGCCCTGAAACCGCCGGAATAATCCACAGGGTCGCCGGGGTGACCATGCTCCTAGATTTCATCTGGCATGTGATCTACCTTTTCTATCTATTCGCCACGAAGCAGATGACTATAAATTTAAAGACAACGATCATACCCCTCCCCAAAGATGTCTTTGATGTGATACAGAATTTCCTGTATTTCTTCGGTCTGTCAAAGAAGAAGCCGAGGTTCGGAAAATATTCCTATGCCCAGAAATTTGACTACTGGGCGGTCTTCTGGGGTATGTTCATTATCGGTTTTTCGGGTTTTTCCCTTGCCTTTCCAATGCTCGTATCTCATATTATCCCCAGGTTCGCCACGGCCTGGATATGGGAACTTCTGTCGATCATGCACAGCGATGAAGCACTCCTGGCGATCGTCTTCATCCTCTTCTGGCATTTCTATAACGAGCACCTAAAACCGGAAAATTTCCCGATGAGCTGGCTCTGGATAACCGGTAAGATATCGACAGCGCAGTTAAAGCATCACCACCCCATCGAATACGAGCTGCTATTCCCGGATGCGAAAAAGCATACGAAGGACTAGGGGGAAAGATGGCACGAAGATCAGCGGTACTGTTCCTCGTCTTACTGCTTTTTTCCTGTAACAGATGGAAGGCCGGCGAAAAGCCGGTTGTCCAGGAGAAGGAATCACCCGTGATAGCCTCTTTGAAGGATTCCTCTCTCCCTTGTTTCAAGTGTCATCCCTATGAAAAATTTTCCCTTGACACAAAGGGGCAATTTTCCCACCCTAAACATCTCGGCCTTGGGGTACACTGTAACCAATGCCACATCATGATGCCCCACAAGGAAATGACCTTGAACAAAGATACATGCAACAACTGCCATAATCTGACGGTATTTACCTACGCCGCCTCAGGACTGACGGTGACGTTCTCCCACCAAAACCATGCAAGAAAATACGGCTGCGGCGAGTGCCACCCAAAGCTCTTCCAAATGAAAAAGGGCACTTCGAACATCGTGATGGACGAGATGTATAAAGGCGGCACCTGCGGCAGATGTCATAACGGCAGGATTGCATTCGCCGCAAAGGAATGCGCCAAGTGCCATAACATGGCGGGCCTGAAAAAAGACTTCAGTTACCCTTCCGGCGATATGCCGGCCGCAATATTTAGCCACCAGGTGCATACCGCAATGTTCGATTGCGGCAGCTGCCATACGTCGATCTTCAAATATAAGAAAGGCGGTTCCGGAATGAAGATGGACGCCCTCTATCAAAACAAGTTCTGCGGCAAATGTCATGACGGCCAGACGGCCTTCGGTACTACCGAGTGCCAGAAGTGTCATAAGTAATCAATCACCGGGGGCGGACAAAGGGTCCGTCCCCGTTTCCCGACTCTCCATAGCGATGCATGATCCTCCTACATAATTTGTTATAATGCTCTTGTCACGAACAAACGCTCGGGAGGCGCATTAATGTGTGAGTTCTGCACCCAACACGGTGAAGGCAAGGAATGGTATCTCAACGTCAGAGAATTATTCGACCGAGCTTTTAAACGATCCTCAATCGTAAGTCCATGATCAAGAACTTCTACAAAGAGATGGTGCATGAGGGAAATCAAAAGATCAGCCGGATGGAGCAGATGTTTGTTCGCAATCCTAAACTTCTTGAGAGAATAAGGGCCCCCTATATCAGGGAAATGAAATCGACACATTTCGGTCAGGTCCTTCCCCTTGAAGATGTCGACAAAATCCTTGCGATCTGCAATACTGCGGTACGACTGCCCTGCGGATGCCGCTGGGCGTTCAGCAAAAAAGAGACCCGCGTCTGTTTCGGAATAAGCTTCGGAGCGGCTGAATGGTTTAATGATCTCGATATGGACTATTTCGGGTCTCCTGATGTTTCTCAATTCGACCACTTGAACAAGGAACAGGTCCTCGATCAAATTAAACAATTGGACCACCAGGGACTGGTCCATAGCGTCTGGACCTTTCAGACCCCCTTTATCGGGGCAATATGTAACTGCGAATTAAAATCGTGTCTTGCCTTGCGAAGCACGATAGGACTTAAAATGCCGCTGATGTTCAAATCGGAAAAGCTTGCTGAGGTGGATGCAACAAAATGCACGGGCTGTCGGGAATGTAGTCACGTCTGTCAATTTGCTGCAGTCGAATATTCAGAAGCTGACAACAGATCTCAAATAAACTCGAAGCACTGTTTCGGCTGCGGAGTCTGTCGGTCGGCCTGTCCGGAAGATGCGATTACCTTGGTAGAGCGCAAAACACATCCCCTTGCCTCGTCCCTTTGGTAGCAGTAATCAAGCTGCTCTTGCCTGCCCTCGTCGCCCGCTTCGGGCCTCTATTTAGACAACTGCTTTACATTGTCGCAGGCCGCCTGATTTCCCGCGTCGCACGCCTTGCCGAAATCGGCCATTGCCTTTCTAAAATAGGCAACTCCCCTGGACATGTAGACATTCATGTCCCCTGGCCTGATCGAAATGACTTTATTGTAGTCATCGATCGCCTCGTCATATTTCCCCAAGTTAGCATAGGCGATCCCACGGTTATGATAGGCCTCAGCAGAGGTGGGGCTCATAGCTATTACCTTGCTTAAGTCATCGGCCGCATAGGCAAACTGCCCTGTTTTCAGGTATGCGAGCGCCCTGCTGCTATAATCCTGGACACTTTCGGGGTTCTTCGCTATTACCTTGCTGAAGTCGGAAATAGCCTCTTCATATTTACCTTTCTTATAATAGGCAAGCCCGCGGTTATGGTAGGCATCTAAAAATTCGGTGTATATTGATATGGCCTGGCTGTATGCCTTTATCGCATTGTCATATTCTTCGTTATTAAAATAAGAATTTCCCCTGTCGAAATAGAAGCCTGCGTCGACAACGTCCTTTGATAATACGGGGTTTACCGCAAGCAGCAGCCAGCACAGGGAAAGAAAAGCACCAAGTTTTTTCATCGTCGTCAGCTCCTGTCCACCCATATTGGCCCGCCCAAAAGGCAGACAATTTAAATTATAGCAAAATAATGGTGTGGGTAAGCGGCAAAACCACTAAAACCATTCATTTTTCATATTTTCTTCAAAGTTGTAGAATAAACTCTTACTGAAAAAGGGTAATTGTCTTCTTATTTGAAGAAAATTGAAAAAGGACCTGGCCTTACAAAGAGGCCGGGGAAGGGATATGATAAAGATGGAAAAAAATGAGCTTTTTGAAGAAATTATCGAGATGGGGAAAAAACGGGGCGGCCTTACCTATGATGAGGTAAACGAGGCAATGTCCCCGGAGTATTTTTCTCCTGAAGAGATGGAGGAACTGCTTGATCTTCTTGAAGAATCCGGGATAGAGGTGACGTCCCCTGAAGAAGCCGGAGTTTTCGGGGAGGAGGCTTGGGAAGAGGAGGAAGTAGCTGAATCTGAAAAGACGGAGGACCTGGTGCAGGCCTATTTCCATTCCATGGGCAACATCACTATTCTCACAAGAGACGAGGAGATTGAGATCGCAAAAAGGCTTGAGGAAGGCAGAAAGATCATCAGGAATAATATTTCTTCTATGCCCCTTTATAAGAAAATCGAAGCAGACCTTGCACGGCAGGAGGCAGAGGAAGGGGAGGAAGCAGAGGAAGCAGAGGAAAGGGCCTACAGAGCTGTTCTTTCCTCTGTTGAAGTACTCGAAAGCCTGATGGAGCGGATGGGAGCTGCGGACCGTAAGATCGCAAGATACAGTTCTTTGAAGGATTTGAGGAAACTCATTAAGGAGAAAAAGAAAAAAGGGGCCGATCCCGTAAAGCTTCGGGAGATTGAAAACGAGGTCCACGATGTTTATAAAAATATCGAAGCGACGGTAGGACTAAAGGTAGATGATCTCAGGGCTGCATGGGGAACGATCACGAAGGCAAAAACGTTGTATGCCGATGCCAAGAATGAATTGACCACCAGAAACCTAAGGCTGGTCGTGAATATCGCAAAAAATTATTTGGGCCGGGGGCTCTCCTTGTTGGATCTTATCCAGGAGGGGAATATCGGCCTTATGAAAGCGGTCGACAAGTTCAAGTATGAAAAAGGGTTCAAGTTCAGCACCTATGCTACCTGGTGGATCAGACAGGCGATTACGAGGGCACTCATAGACCAAACCAAGACTATACGTGTGCCGGTTCACATGGTCGAGTTTTATAACAAGGTAACCAGGGCGGCGAGGGAGTTGACCCAGGAGCTTGGGAGGGAGCCTCGAAATGAAGAAATCGCGGGCAAAATGGGCGTTTCGGCTACCAAGGTTGAAGAAGTTTTCAGGGCAATCCAGGACCCCATAGCGCTGCAGACCAAGGTCGGGGATGAAGATTCGGAGCTGGAGGATTTCATAAGCGATGAGAACAGTCCGTCGCCTTATTCAGGTACTGAAAAAAGCGAACTCTCCGAAAAGATGATTCAGCTCCTTAAAACTCTCCACCCTAATGAGGAAAAGGTGATAAGGATGAGGTTCGGAATAGGTGTAGACAGAGACCATACCCTCGAAGAGGTGGGAAGATATCTCTCCCTGACTCGTGAGAGGGTGCGCCAGATCGAGGCGAAGGCGCTGAGGAAACTCAAACACCCGGGAAGAATAAGGGTACTGAAGATACTGACTGCCGCATGATATGACTGAGATCCGGCAATGGGATCGATGAGGCTTTGCACTTTGCATGTTTCTTCCTGGAGGAGTTCAAAAAATTCATGGCCCGATTGAAAAATGCAAGGGTCAGGGTCATCTCCTTTTCGGCCGGAGTAATTAGCCCTCTGCGATTCCGAGCTTCTTGATTTTTCTATAAAGCGTAGCGAGGTCAACCCCGAGTTGTGCCGCGGTCTCTTCCTTGCGCCAGTCATTCGACTGAAGCGCTTCCTTTATTATCTTTTCTTCGCAGTAATCGAGCTTGTCCTTCAGTGACTGCATGCCCGCCGAGCCGTCTTGCCTTTTTATCTTGTCCGGCAACTCGGCAAGACCGATCACGCTTGATCCTGATAAGACTACAGCCCTCTCGACAACGTTCCTCAATTCCCTGATGTTACCAGGCCATGAATAGCTGTTGAATGCCGCAAGCGCATCGTCCGCGATACTTGTCACCTTCTTGTTATTTTCCTTGCTATACTTCTCTATAAAATAATGCGCAAGAACAGTGATATCCTCTTTCCTCTCCCTAAGAGGAGGAATTTTCAATTCAATTACATTCAGCCGGTAATAGAGATCCTCTCTGAAAAGCCCTCTCTTTATCTGCTCTTCAAGGACCTTGTTTGTGGCTGCGATAAGTCTGATGTCGACAAACATTGTCTTGGTATCGCCCAAGGGGTGGATCTCCCCTGTTTCGAGAACCTTCAGAATCTTGGCCTGGAGACCTAAAGGCATATCGCCGATTTCGTCAAGGAAAAGGGTGCCCTGGTCAGCCATCGTAATCAACCCTTTCTTGTCCGACGCCGCGCCGGTAAAGGCGCCCTTTCTATAGCCGAAGAGTTCGCTTTCGAGCAGGCTCTCGGGAATCGCAGAGCAGTTTATAGATATGAAAGGTTTGTCCTTCCGCTGGCTGTTGCCGTGCACTATCTCTGCTATCAGCCCCTTCCCGGTGCCGCTCTCCCCCAGGATAAGGATATTGGACCTGGTCGGAATCACCTTGCTCAAAACATCGAATAGCCTCTCTATTTGAGGGGACACACCGACAAATTGCCTGCTGCCTAACTGCTGACTCAGCTGCTGCCTCAGAACAAGGTTTTCCATCAAGACCTTTTTGTGCTCGAGGAGCCTTCTGACGGTCATTTTAACGTCTTCATTGATAAAAGGTTTTACGATATAGTCACTGGCACCCTTTTTCATGGCCTCAACTGCCGACTCCACCGATGCGAAGGCAGTCATGATAATTACGATGAGACTGGAGTTCATGGCAATGGCTTTTTCAAGGACCTGCAGCCCGTCTATATCCTCCATCCTGAGATCGCTGATGACGAGATCAAAATCTTCGGACTCGATTTTCTTTAGCGCTTCCCGGCCGCTGTTTGCAGTCACGACTTTATATCCCTCACGCGACAAAAGGAATTCAAGGGCCCTGCATATGTCCCTTTCGTCGTCCACTACGAGTATTTTCGCCGTTTCAGCTTTCATAATACGGAAGCCTCACCCTGAAAATCGTTCCTCCCTCCGGTCTGCTTTCAACAAGGATGTCGCCCTGATAACTCCTGATGATATTATAACTGACCGCAAGCCCAAGTCCGGTCCCTTTTTCCTTCGTAGTGAAAAAAGGATCGAATATTTTCTCAAGATGCTCCGCGGGAATCCCGGTCCCGGAATCCGCGACTGATATCTCGACCTCTTCGTCGAGCCCTCTGGCCTTTATGTCCAGATTTCCACCGTTCATCATCGCATCGGCTGCGTTAAGAATGATATTCAAGAGCACCTGAATTATCTGTGTCTCGTTCACCCTGACAGGGGGGAGTTTCTCCGGTATTTCAACGTTAATCTTTATCCCCTTCATCCTCTTGTCATACTTCACCAGGTCGAGTGTCATGTCGACAAGCTCGAGCGCGTCATGATGTCTGAGGTCCGATTCCCGCGTCTTTGAGAAACTGGACATTTGTCTGACGATATCTGCGATCCGTGTGATGTGCTTTGCAACGGTATCAAGACTCTCCTTCGTGAACTCGTCGTGGTCCATTTCTCTTAGTATCTGGACGTAGGAAGATATTGAGGTGAGAGGGTTGCCTATCTCATGGGCGATGCCGGCGGAGATCCTCGCAAGCGCAGAGAGTTTCTCGGACTGCATCATCCGGTCTTCCATCTTTTTTATGTCGGTGACGTCCTGGATAAGGATAAGGGACTGCCGATGCCCGTGCGGCGCAATAAGCGGAGTCGAGGTTATCTGGAAATACCCCTTCTTATGCCCGTAATTATGGTATATCACCTCGCGGAGCATCCTATCGTCTACGATTGCGCGGTGGATATTGTTTTCCCCGTAGATCTTCTCGATTGTTATCTTCTGGACGGAGTCCTCTCCCATCCACTCAAGGAGTGTTTTGTTCGCCCATATTACTTTTCTGTCAACATCGTCCATCACACAAAGACCGCCCTCTATCGCGCTGACTATCGCGTCGAGTTTCTCTTTTTCTTCTTTCAATTCGTCTGTCCTGACAACAACCATCTCCTCCAGCCTCAGCGCATATTCCTGGATCTTGGTTTTTAAGTTCACCTCTTGCGTCACGTCGCCGCTCGAAAGAATAATGCCCGCCACCTCTCCGTGCAGAACAAGGGGGTTAATGTTTATATTGATATAGAGTTTATGCCCGTCAAGGGGATAGGGATAGTTGCTCAACCGATGGCTTTTCCCCTCAAGACACTCTCTGAGAGCCCCCTTAATCATATCTGTCTCCCTGTCAGTATCGCCTACCGGAAAAATCGCGAAGAAGCTTTGTCCAATGATGTCTTCCTTCTTTTTGCCACACAGACGGGTATGCGCAGAGTTCACCGTTCGGACAATCATGTCCCTGTCGAGGACCATAATCATCGACTCGGTACTTTCTAGAACATTCTCAAGGTAGTCCTTAGTCTGCACGATTTCCTTTTCGAGCAGTTTCTGGGTCTCGAGGTATTTGGCCTTCTCTTCAGCCTTTACCCTCTGCCTGTTTATCATCACAATGGCAAACGCTCCGAACACCGTAGCGATAAAAATGGAGATCACAAGAAGAGAATGGAGCTTCATACTCTTCCTTATGCTGAATGTCACCTCGGAATATGGTATGGATATGCAGACTATCCACGACAGATCTGCGATCGTCGCCCGCGAAAAAGCGATAAGCTTGTCCTCTCCGTATGGGGCGATGTAGGAGCTGAAGCCGATGTCCCCGCTTTCGAGGATTTTCCTTTCGACATCAAAGGACGTATGACAGTCAAAACAAGAACGGTCCGCCTTGTATAGGTTCTTTCCGACCATCTTCGGCTGGGTAGGGTGATAAAGAAGCGTGCCGTTTCCGGACATCATCCATGCATGCCCTCTGATTCCAACCTTTATCGGGGCCAGGAACTTCTTGCTTATCGTGTCTATCGAGAGTTTCATTATCAGGAGGCCTTTCCGCACGGAGCCATTGATTATGGGCGTCAGGAGAATTATTTTCCTGTCCTCGGCGAGCCGATCAATATACGTCACCTTTCCGGGTGGCAACGACATAAGGTTTTTAAAATGCCCGACGTCATCTGAGGTGGCGGGTTGGCCACGAGAACTGAAAGTCATCCGCCCGTTGGCGTCAAATATCTTGATAGTGACGTTGACGTCCTCGCTCAACTCCACATACGCAGTATAGATCGATTCATCCATGGTCCTGCCGCTCAGCCTGCCCTCTCCCAAAAGACGAGCCAGTGATAATGTCTCGGCCTCGATATGCTGGAGATCCCCCTGGATGCTCTTCGCCACGGACTTTGCAATAATCAGCTGCTGGCGGTTAAACTGTTCCGCCATCTCACTCTGGTAGCTCTGCTGGAAAAACATATTGAGTGTGATAATGAGGGAGATGATGAAGATAACAAGTATAAAAAGAGATATATTGGTCTTCACTGTTTGCCTTCTTCACCTGCAGACGACCGTTTCCAATAGATGGACAAAACCTCTTCGACCTTCTCCCTCATCCCCTTCCGGTGGCTTCCTTCCCAATAGACCTTGCCGCAGTCCCTGCATCGCATGAACCCGGGGTAATTACGGTAGATAAAGTCTGGCACAAGATCTCTCACTTCTTCTTTTTGAGGAACCGCATCGATAAGGCCGTTGCATACTGCACATCTGCCGGAAAAAGCCACTTGGCTGAAACCCAGCCGTGCCCTGATAAGGGTAAGTTGGTCGAACACATCATCTTTCTCAACGAAGATGACGCCCGGCAATCCTTTACGTTTTGTAAGCTGTGTGTCCCTTGTCAATATCGTCCGCTCCTGCTCCCTGGCGATCCTCACAATCTCTCCGTCATCAATATCCGGATAGTATAATACGTCGAAACCCAAAATCCTCAGCCATTTTGCAAGACGGCCAAGCATCGCATCGGCAATAAATTTCATACTCAATTATATGATAAAGTCGGAAAAAATAAGCCTTTTTTATAATACCATAAGGGAGGAAACTTAAAGAGTCACGCCGGATGACTACGGGAAAGGGTACAAAATCAAAACCTCAATGTTGCCTTTAATCTCTTCGGATTTAATAGAAGATCGAGCCCGTCGGTAATGGATGTGACGAAAATATCGGAAGCGATTATTGCATCTCCAGCACAGCCTTCATTCAAACTGACCGCAACCCCTATTTTTGCGGTCTTTAGCATAAGCCGGTCATTGTTGCCATTTCCGAAGGCGATTACGCCCTCAGCGCCAAGGCCGGCTATATAGCGCTTTTTTTGAACATCGTGATCGTCACCCGCCAAGATATGAATAGAACAGCGGATGTCTTTGAGTTCGGCCTTTGCCATGCCGAAGGTGTCGGCGGTCAGGATATACACGTTAAGAATGCCTGCAATCTTATTTAACCGCTCTTTCACGCCGGGCAGAAGTCTCCCGTCAACAGAAAGTGTCCCTGTAAAATCAGAAACCAAGTGCTCCAGATGTACATGACCGAAGCCGGGGATATCGATTTCAAACATATTTCACCTTATCCTTACGAACCGTCAAAGGCAACCCCAGTGCCATCGTTAGTGATCATGGGACTGCGAACTTGACTCCCCATATGTCCTCCAAAAAAATTCCCCCGCACCTTGCGGAGCAGGGGAATTGATCACCGCATATCCGGCTTATTTATTCTTCCACTGCCGGCGGCGTAGCGAAGACGGGCGTCAGCTCCCGCTTGACGAAGGTATTCCTGTACTTCGCCATGCCCGTCCCGGCGGGGATGACTCTTCCCATAATCACGTTCTCCTTCAGACCGCGGAGTTCGTCGAGCATACCGTTAATGGCTGCTTCGGTGAGAACACGGGTAGTCTCCTGGAATGAGGCCGCCGACACAAAGCTGTCCGTCGTAAGAGACGCCTTTGTGATGCCAAGGAGTAAGGGCTTCCCCTGCGCAGGCTTCCCGCTTTCGGCCTTGACCCTTTCGTTCTCTTCCTGGAAAGCCATTCTGTCCACCTGCTCGCCGATCAAATACACCGTATCTCCCGGGTCTTCGATCCTTACCTTGCGCATCATCTGTCTGACTATAACTTCGATGTGCTTGTCGTTGATCGAAACGCCCTGGAGCCGGTATACCTTCTGCACCTCGTCAACGAGATACCTCTGGAGTTCCTTTGGCCCGAGGATATCTAGAATGCTGTGGGGATTCACCGCGCCGTCCATAAGCGGCTCGCCCGCCTTCACCCAGTCGCCTTCGTGAACGCTGACGTGCTTACCCTTGGGGATGTCGTACTCCTTAACTGTCTCGCCACCCCTGACAACAACAACGCGCTTGCCCTTCTGGGCAGACCTGAACTCGACGACACCGTCGATCTCGGACACAAGGGCCTGTTCCTTCGGCTTCCTCGCCTCAAAGAGCTCGGCAACTCTCGGCAGACCACCTGTGATGTCTTTCGTTTTCGTCGTCTCCCTCGGTATTTTTGCCAGTATGTCGCCAGGATAGACCGCGTCGTTCTTGTCGACAAGTATATGCGCTCCCGAAGGCAGGTTATATCGCGCCGGGTTGTTTGTACCGGGTATCTTGAGCGTTGCCTTCCCGTGTTCATCCTTAATCGAGATCCTAGGCCTCATATTCGTAGAGTAGTCGATGATTACTTTATGGGAAAGTCCGGTCGTCTCGTCGACCTCTTCCTTTACGGTAACGCCCTCAACGATATCGCCCAGTGCTATTTTGCCGCCGAGTTCGGTAAGTATGGGAGTGGAATAGGGGTCCCATTCGACAAGTCTCTGCCCGCCCTCTACCTTCTGTCCCTCCGTCACCCTCAACTTGGCTCCGTAGACGACCGAGTAGTTTTCCTTCTCCCTGCCTTTAGAATCAACTATGGCTATGCTCCCGTTTCTGTTCATGACGATGAGCATGCCCTCCCTGTTCTTTACGGTATTGATGTTGACAAACTTTATCGTCCCTGAGTTCTTTGCCTCAAGGACCGTCTGTTCAACTACCTTCGACGCGGTTCCACCTATATGGAACGTCCTCATCGTAAGCTGTGTCCCAGGCTCGCCAATCGACTGTGCGGCGATGATGCCGACCGACTCTCCGATCTCCACGTGCTCGCCCCTCCCCAGGTCTCTGCCGTAACACTTGGCACAGACGCCGAACTTCGATTGGCAGGTCAGTACAGACCGGATCTTCACGCTCTTTATGCCTGCATCGATGATCTTCTGGGTATAGACCTCATCAATCTCCTGGCTCCTCTTAATAATGACTTCCTTCGTAATAGGGTCTTTTATGTCCTCTACCGAATACCTTCCTATGAGCCTTTCCTCTAACGGCTGGATGATCTCTCCGCCCTCGACCAAAGAAGTGACTGTAATGCTGTCGTTTGTGGCGCAGTCGTCCTCTGTAATAAGAACATCCTGGGAAACGTCGACGAGCCTGCGGGTAAGATATCCGGAGTTCGCCGTCTTAAGGGCCGTATCGGCGAGACCTTTTCTTGCGCCGTGGGTCGAGATGAAGTACTGAAGCGGGGTGAGGCCCTCCCTGAAGTTTGCGGTAATCGGCGTCTCGATGATTTCTCCTGAGGGTTTTGCCATAAGCCCCCTCATACCGGCGAGCTGACGGATCTGGGCAGCGCTTCCCCTGGCCCCTGAATCCGCCATCATGAAGATGCTGTTAAACGACCTCTTCTCCTTGAGTTCCTCTTCGGAGGCTATCCTGTCGTCTTCAGCACCGAGTTCCTTCATCATCTCATCGGCAATGCGCTCGGTGACGTTGGCCCATATATCGATCACCTTGTTGTACCGCTCGCCCTGTGTGATGAGGCCGTCGGCGTACTGCTTCTGAACTTCCATAACCTCGGATTCAGCGTGGTGTATCATTTCCGCCTTCTTCGAAGGTATATGCATATCGGCCATGCAGATCGAAATACCCGATTCTGTCGCATACTTAAACCCAAGCTTTTCGAGATTATCGAGGAAGACGACTGTCTTGCGCTTGCCTGCTTTTTTATAGGAGAATTCGATTATCTTCGATAACTCCTTCTTCGTCATGTCCTTGTTTATCATCGGGAAAGTAATTTCCTCTGGAACTATCTCAGAGAAGAGGACCCTCCCTGTGGTCGTCTCCACAAACTCACCGTTCATCCTCACCTTGATCCTGGCATGTTCGCTCAACTGACCGGCGTCATAGGCCACCCTGACATCCTCGGGACCGCCGAATACCTTGCCCTCTCCCAGCGCGCCGATTCTCTCCTTCATCAGGTAGTAAATGCCCAAGACCATGTCCTGTGTCGGGACTAGGATGGGCTTGCCATTGGCCGGAGAAAGGACGTTGTTGACCGACATCATCAAGACCCTCGCCTCGATCTGCGCCTCTATCGAAAGCGGCACATGGACGGCCATCTGGTCACCGTCGAAATCGGCGTTGAAGGCAGTACAAACGAGAGGATGAAGCTTTATAGCCTTACCCTCGACCAAGACGGGATCGAAGGCCTGAATGCCGAGTCTGTGGAGGGTCGGGGCCCTGTTAAGGAGAACAGGCGTTTCCCTGATGACCTCTTCCAAGGCGTCCCATACCTCCGGCGATTCCTTCTCGACAAGCTTCTTGGCGGCCTTTATTGTCGTAGCATATCCCTTTTCTTCGAGCTTGCTGAATATAAAAGGCTTAAAGAGTTCGAGCGCCATCCTCTTGGGCAGGCCGCACTGGTGCAATCTCAGTTCAGGTCCCACGACAATAACCGACCTGCCGGAGTAGTCAACCCTTTTGCCCAGGAGGTTCTGTCTGAATCGGCCCTGCTTGCCCTTGATCATATCGCTGAGGGACTTCAGCGGCCTCTTCGTCGCAGTCTTCAGAACCTTACTCCTTCTGCCATTATCAAAAAGGGCGTCCACAGCCTCCTGGAGCATTCTCTTTTCGTTTTTTATTATGACGCTCGGGGCCTTCAGTTCCACAAGCCTCTTGAGCCTGTTGTTCCTGTTTATGACCCTCCTGTAAAGATCGTTAAGGTCGGACGTCGCAAACCGCCCTCCCTCAAGGGGTACAAGAGGTCTGAGATCAGGAGGGAGGACCGGGATAACGTCCATGATCATCCATTCAGGCTTGTTGCCCGATTTCCTGAACGCCTCTACTACCTTCAATCTCTTCGTGAGTTTCTTTTTCACCCCGAGGGAGACCGCTTCCTTGATCTTCATCTTGAGTTCCACGCTCAGTGTTTCGAGGTCGACTGCTCTTAAGCAGTTCCCTGATCGCCTCGGCCCCCATTCCGGCCTTAAAACGGGTCCCGTATTCAGCGGTTTTCTTCTTATACTCTTCGTCACTGAGAAGTTCCTTCGCCTTAAGCGGCGTATCACCTTGATCTGCCACGATATAACTTTCGAAGTAGAGAACTTTTTCGAGGTTCCGCATCGTCATATCAAGCAACGTGCCGATCCGGCTCGGGACCCCCTTAAGAAACCAGATGTGCGCCACAGGGGTTGCAAGTTCGATATGCCCGAGCCTCTCGCGCCTCACCTTCGACTGGATAACTTCTACGCCGCACTTATCGCACACAATGCCCCTGTGCTTCATCCTCTTGTACTTACCGCATATGCATTCCCAGTCCTTTATCGGACCGAATATCTTGGCACAGAAAAGTCCGTCCCTTTCTGGCTTGAATGTCCGGTAGTTGATCGTCTCAGGTTTTTTCACCTCGCCGTAAGACCATTCACGTATCCTCTCCGGAGAGGCGAGTTTGATCCTGATCGCCTCGAAGTCAGTAGGATTTTTAGGTTTTTGGAAAATGGCGTAAATATCTTCTGCCACTCTATTCCCCCTTCTTCTTTTTCTCCAGGAGCTCTACATCAAGACCGAGACTCTGGAGTTCTTTTATTAATACATGGAAGGACTCTGGGACGCCAGGTTCCAGCATCGCGTCGCCCTTGACTATCGCCTCGTACATCCTTGCCCTTCCTGTAACATCGTCACTCTTGACAGTCAGAAATTCCTGGAGCGTATAGGCGGCCCCGTAACCCTCAAGCGCCCAGACTTCCATCTCGCCGAGCCTCTGCCCGCCAAACTGCGCCTTTCCGCCAAGCGGCTGCTGTGTAACAAGGGAATAGGGCCCGATCGACCTGGCATGTATCTTGTCATCGACGAGATGATGCAATTTAAGCATGTAGGTATATCCCACGGTGATCGGCCTTTTAAAAGGCTCGCCTGTCTTGCCGTCGTACATGAGTGTCTGCCCTGTCGCCGAGATCCCCGCCTTCTTCAACATTGCTTTTATCTCTGTTTCCTTCGCGCCTTCAAACACCGGCGTCGCCACAGGAATACCTTCTCCGAGCTGGATGGCCAGGTCACGCAGATCGCCCTTGTCAAGATCGTCCACAAGCTTTAACATATCTTTGTTCGTGTCCTTATTGCCAAAGGCGGTGTAGATGTCCTTAATGTGCTTCCTGAGCGCATCGGTATCCTTCGGAGATATCTTTTTTATCTGAAGCCCGAGCATCTTTGCCGCCCAGTCCCAGATGGGTCTCAAGGATCTGTCCCACGTTCATACGGGAAGGCACCCCGAGCGGGTTAAGCACAAAGTCTACTGGGGTTCCGTCGGGAAGGTAAGGCATGTCCTCCTCGGGCAAAACCATCGCCACGACGCCCTTGTTGCCGTGGCGTCCGGCCATCTTGTCGCCTATCTGGACCTTCCGTTTCATCGCAATGTAGACCTTCACCAGCTTGTTGACACCTGGAGGAAGCTCATCTCCCTTCCTTACCCTGTCCACCTTTTCGTCATATCTCGATTCAAGATCCCGTATGTAATGGTTCGCTTCAGTGTTAATGGCATCTATTTTTTCCTGGACCTCTGCCTTTTCGACCTTGATCCTCATAAGGTTCTCGTCTTTGACGCTTTCGAGATGCTTTGCCGTGATCGTTTTTCCGGCCTGGCAGATGACCTCCTTCGTCTTAGTGTTCTTTATGTCCTCTGCGGCACGCTGTCCCGCAAAGAGTTCACGCAGTTTCTTGAATTTTTCCTCTTTTACGACGGTGATCTCCTCCTCAAGGTCCCGCTGGAGCCTCTGGATATCTTCCTCTTCTATGTTCTTGGCCCTTCCGTCTTTTGCGATGCCCTTTCTCGAAAATATCCTGACATCGATGACAGTGCCCTCAATGCCCGGGGGCACATAAAGACAGCTTTCCTTGACCTCTTCAGCCTTCTCTCCAAAAATGGCCCTGAGCAGTTTCTCCTCGGGAGTAAGCTGTGTTTCCCCTTTTGGGGTTACCTTGCCGACAATGATATCGCCCGGCTTGACCTCTGCGCCTATCCTTATGATGCCGCTTTCATCGAGGTCCTTTAACGCCTCTTCGCCGACATTGGGGATATCCCTGGTTATCTCTTCGGAACCGAGTTTGGTCTCCCGGGCCTCCACCTCAAACTCCTCTATATGTATGGATGTATATACATCTTCTCTTACCAGTCTTCTCGCTCAGGAGGATCGCATCCTCAAAATTATATCCGCCCCAGGGCATGAAGGCCACGAGCACGTTCTGGCCCAGGGCAAGCTCTCCCAAGTCCGTGGACTGCCCGTCCGCCAGTACGTCGCCCTTCTTCACCTTATCGCCTACGTTGACGATCGGCCTCTGGTTTATACAGGTCGCCTGGTTCGACCTCTGGAATTTAATGAGATTATATATATCGACACCGCTTTCGCTGCCGGAGACCCTGACAACTATCCTGGATGCGTCAACGCTCTCAACCCTGCCGCCGCGTTTCGCAAGCACGAGCGCACCCGAATCCCTTGCCGCAACATACTCCATCCCTGTGCCTACTATAGGCGCGTCGGGTTTCAGCAGCGGCACCGCCTGCCTCTGCATGTTGGATCCCATGAGTGCCCTGTTGGCGTCGTCGTTTTCAAGAAAGGGAATAAGTGCAGCGGAGATGCCGACAACCTGTTTCGGCGAAACGTCCATATACTGGACCTCGTGCGGGGTTACCATCCTGAAATCGCCGCCCTCTCTGGCCGATACGAATTCACCGATGAGATTACCTTTCTTGTCCATAGGGGAAGTGGCTTCGGCAACGATGAATTTTTCACCCTCTATCGCTGAAAAATACTTGCACCTCTTCGCTGACCCTGCCGTTTACTATCTTCCTGTACGGCACCTCTATAAAGCCGTAGTCATTGACCCTGGCGTAAGAGGCAAGAGACGTAATAAGTCCGATATTCGGACCTTCAGGCGTTTCGATCGGGCATATCCTTCCGTAATGAGTCGGATGGACGTCCCTGACCTCGAAGCCGGCCCTTTCCCTCGTCAAACCGCCGGGCCCAAGCGCAGAAAGTCTTCGTTTATGGGTAATCTCGGACAGAGGGTTCGTCTGGTCCATAAACTGGCTCAACTGGCTCGAGCCGAAAAATTCCTTAACGGCGGCCATAACGGGCTTAGAATTGATCAGGTCATGAGGCATTGCGGTCTCCAGTTCGGTAAGCGTCATCTTTTCCTTGATCGCACGTTCCATTCTGACCAGCCCGATCCTGAACTGATTTTCAAGAAGTTCGCCGATACCCCTGATCCTCCTGTTTCCGAGATGATCTATATCATCGACTTCACCCTTGCCTGTCCTCAGGCTCAAGATATACCTCACGATCTCTATGATGTCCTTATCCGTCAAGACCTTTGTGTCAAGCCCCATGTCGAGTCCCAGACCGTTTGTTGAGCTTCAGCCTTCCCACAGGAGAAAGGTCGTACCTCTTCGGGTCAAAAAAGAGCCCGTTAAAGAGGTCCTTTGCCGCCCGTATGGTCGGTGGCTCACCCGGCCTCAGTTTCTTATAAATCTCGATAAGCGCCTCGTCCTGGGTGCTCACCTTGTCCGTCAGAAGCGTGTCGCGGAGAGAGGAAAGGTAATGCACATTATCGATAAATAGCAGGCTCAGCGTATCTATTTTCAAGGAAAGGATCTTATTGAAGGCCTCTTCCGTGAGGACTTCATTGCCCTCGAGGATAACCTCTCCGGTTGTGGGATCAATGATATCTTTCAATGTGATCCTTCCGATAATTTCATCTTTGTTGATACGGAATCGTCTTTATGCCGGCGGCCTCCATCTTTCTTATGGCGCCCTTCGTGATCTTGCTGCCTTCTTTCACAATTACTTCTTTGGTATCAGGGGCGATGATGTTTTTTGCCGTCTTGTACCCGACGAGGACATCGCTGACGACTATTGAAAAATCGTTGTCGCCCTTGAGAATAATCGTATCCACGGGATAAAACGTCTTCAGCAGGTCTTCGTTGGAATACCCCAGGGCCTTGAGGACTATCGTAGCCGGAAGCTTCTTCCTCCTGTCGATCCTCACGTAGAGAATGTCCTTTGTGTCAAATTCGAAGTCAAGCCATGAACCGCGGGAAGGGATGACCCTCGCCGAATACAGAAGTCTCCCGCTTGCATGCGTCTTGCCTTTGTCATGACTGAAGAAAACACCAGGGGAACGATGCAACTGGCTTACGACGACGCTCTCCGTCCCGTTGACGACAAAAGTACCTGTATCGGTCATCATCGGCATCTCACCGATATATACTTCCTGCTCTCTCGATTCCTTCAGTTTTTTCTTGCCAGTCGCATCTACTTCGAACAGGTTGAGCTTCACGCTTATCTTGAGCGGCGCAGCATGGGTCGTGCCCTTCTGAAGGCATTCCCTGACCGTATACTTAGGCTCGCCAACCGCATACCCTACAAATTCTATCTCAGCAGTTTCATTATAGTCCGTTATCGGAAACACGCTGAGAAATGCCGCCTGCAGGCCGTTTTCCTCTCTCTTTGTCGATAGGGACATCGCTTTGCAGGAATTTGTCAAACGACCTCTTCTGTATCTCGATAAGATTAGGACTTCCAGGAATTGAGGAACCTTCCCAAAATCCAATCTCTTTCTAAGAACCCTTGCCATATATCTCCTTCTCCGATTAAAGGAAAAGGTAGAGGCGGAGCAGACTACCCCGGTCCCTCTACCTGATTCTAAACCTTGTAACATAATTTCTACTTTATTTCTACTGTTGCTCCCTGCTCCTCCAGCTTCGCCTTCATCGAGGTCGGCCTCTTCCTTTGACAACACCGGTCTTTACGGGCTTCGGAGCGCCGTCGACAAGGTCTTTCGCCTCCTTAAGTCCAAGACCTGTCAGTTCCCTGACGACCTTGATCACCTGGATCTTCTTGTCGCCTGCAGCAGTGAGAACAACATCGAAGCTCGTCTTCTCCTCAGCGGCAGGCGCTGCCGCGGCAGCGGCAGCAGCTGCAACGGCGACAGGGGCTGCAGCGGTTACCCCATATCTCTCTTCAAACTCCTTTACGAACTTTGACATATCGAGGATCGTCATATTATCAATAAATTCAAAAACCTCTTCCTTTGTGACAGACATTAGTGAAACCTCCTTATTTTTAATCTAGTGTACGTGTAGTTTTGTACTGTGTTCTTCACCTGATTCCGCACTATCCACTGACACTTTTTTTCTTTTCAAACGCCTGCAATGCATAGGCGAAACTGCTGACTGTCGCGGCAAGAGCCCCGGCCATCTTGCTGACGTCGGCGCCTGGAAGGCACCCGCCACCATGGACAGAAGAACTTCCCTTGAAGGCAATTCTGCGATCTCCTTTACCTCGGCGGGCTCGCAGAGCTTCCCTTCTACAACCGCGCCCTTCACCCGAATCTTTTCGTTCGTCTTCGCGAATTCGAGGACCTTTTTCACCACCAGGACAGGGTCATCATAGCCGATGGCAATCCCGACAGGGCCCTTGAACACACTCTCTGCCGCTGACACGATGGTATCCTTCGCACGCAATCTTGGCAAGAGTGTTTTTCACTACGCTGTAATCCAGAGAAGATTTCTTGAGCAGTCTTCTGAGATCAGTGAGCTCAGCAACGGTCATCCCCTTATAATCCGTGAAGACCACCGCTTTTGCCCTTGAAAACTTGTCTTTCAGGCCGGCTATTACCTGTTTTTTCTGTTCCTTATTCAGTTAGACCTCCTTTCCCAGAGACCCTGGCAGGCGAACTGACATCACCATGAAAATGAGAGAATGGAGATAAGGTTCCTGCGTGTGATCCCTCATCTGCACCTCCGCCCATTTTTTCATTTTTCGCCCCGTCTGTATGACGAGTGCTCCTTAGCCTCGGTAGGCTCGTCCCTCCGGCCGCCATGCTTTACGCGTACCCTCAGGCCGAATTAAGTCTTTACGCCTACTGTCTCTGACTAATATAATACGAACTTATGTCCGATTTTCTATTACTATTTTGCCTGCGCTGACTGAACTCGGATCCACTTTCAGCCCTGGCCCCATGGTGGATGAGATATACAGCTTCTTTACATACTTGCCCTTGCTGGTCGAGGGCTTTGCCTTGCTCACCGAATCCATTATTGCCTTTGCATTTTCCATGAGCTTCTGCTCGTCAAAGGAGACCTTGCCGATCGGCACTTGTACAACACCGGCCTTTTCAGTCTTGTACTCGACCTTGCCAGCCTTGATTTCCTTGACCGCCTTTGCCACGTCAAAGGTGACCGTACCGAGTTTCGGGTTGGGCATCAGTCCTCTCGGCCCGAGGACTTTGCCGAGCTTCCCAACAACACCCATGATATCCGGTGTTGCCACGACCTTATCGAAATCAAGCCATCCCTTTGGTTATCTTCTCCACCATGTCCTCTGCGCCGACAAAATCAGCCCCGGCGTCCCTGGCCTCCTTCTCTTTCTCTCCTTTTGCAAAAACAAGGACCCTGTACGTTCTTGCCGGTTCCGTGAGGAAGCACAACAGTACCCCTTACCATCTGGTCCGATTTTCTCGGATCAACCCCCAAGTTAAACGCCAGATCAACTGTTTCGTCGAACTTCGTATAGGCCATCTTCTTTACCTTGACCCACCGCCTCCTCAAGAGAATACTCCTTGCCCTTTTCCATCTTTTCTAGTGCCGCTTCATCTTCTTTCCCATCTTTGCCTCCGTCTTAATCCACTATCTCAACGCCCATGCTCCTGGCGGTGCCGGCGATGATCTTCATAGCCTCATCTATAGAGTATGCGTTGAGGTCAGGAAGCTTTGTCTGCGCCATCTCCTTGACTTGCGCCGTTGTAGATCTTTCCCACCTTGTCCTTGTTTGGAACGCTTGAACCCTTTATTACTCCCGCCGCTTTCTTGAGCAGTTCCGATGCCGGCGGGGTCTTGGTAATGAATGTAAATGACCTGTCGGCATATATAGTCATCACTATCGGGATGATCGTGTCCCCAAGTGCCTGGGTCTGCGCATTGAATGCCTTGCAGAACTCCATGATATTGACCCCGTGGGGACCAAGCGCCGGGCCCACCGGGGGCGCAGGGGTTGCCTTCCCTGCGGCTATCTGAAGTTTTACCTGGGCGTCATCTGTTTTTTAGCCATTTTACTTTTCCTCCTGCCTTATTTCAAACTACTGAAAGTTAATTCTTTTCCACCTGGAAAAAATTGAGCTCAACCGGCGTATTGCCTGCCGAATATGCTGACCATAACACGAAGCCGGCCATGGTCCATGTCCACATCCTCGACAAAACCGTTAAAATTGCTGAAGGGACCGTCGACAATCCTGACGCTGTCACCTTTCTGGAACTGGGTCTTGACCTGAGGAACGGGGCCCTTTCTCAACCTGCTGCATGATAATCTCGACCTCTTCCTCGGGTATCGGAACAGGCTTCTTCCCGCCGACAAAACCGGTCACCCTCGGAATATTTTTTATGAGATGCCATGTCTCGTCATCAAGCTCCATTTCAACAAGAATGTATCCCGGATAGAACTTCTTATCGCTTTCTTTCTTCTTGCCGGCCCTTAGTTCCACAACCCTCTCGGTCGGTATAAGTACTTTCAATATCTTCTCCTGCAAGCCCAAGGCTTCGATCTTTTCCTCGATGGAAAGCCTCACCTTCTCTTCGAACCCGGAGTACGTATGAACTACATACCAGTTTTTTCCCATCATCCTACCTTATCGCCAGCCCGATCAGCTTCGTAAGCCCGAGGTCTACTATCCCGAGGAAAACGGACACGACGACTACCGTAATGATCACTACCCATGTGGAGCCTATCAGCTCTTCCCTGTTCGGATACACAACCTTGTTGGTCTCAATTTTGACTTCCCTGAAAAACTGTTTAATCTTCTCTATCATTCATCCGTCCTCGTTCATATGGCAGGCCAGGAGGGATTTGAACCCCCATCCCTCGGATTTGGAGTCCGATGCTCTAGCCGTTAGAGCTACTGGCCTACAAGTTAAGTAAATAGTCAATAGCGAATGGTGAATAACAGAAAATCCATTACCGTCCACTGACAACGCTTTCACCGTTCACTCTATTATGCCTTTGTCTCTTTATGCATTGTGTGCTTCCCGCACTGCCTGCAGAACTTCTTCCTCTGGAGCTTGTCAGTTGTATTCTTTTTGTTTTTCATGGTCGAATAGTTCTTGTCTCTTGCACTCGGTGCACTGAAAAAGGAATATATCTCTCATGCTATCACCTCGGTAACGACTCCGGCTCCGACGGTGCGGCCGCCCTCTCTTATGGCAAACCTCAGTTCCTTCTCCATCGCTATCGGAGATATCAGCTCAACCGAGAGGCTCACGTTGTCCCCAGGCATCACCATCTCAACTCCATCGGGCAACTGCGCCACTCCTGTAACGTCCGTCGTCCTGAAATAAAACTGCGGCCGGTACCCCTTGAAAAACGGCGTATGCCTGCCACCCTCTTCCTTCGTCAATATATATACTTCGCACTTGAACTTCGTATGAGGCGTTATACTACCAGGTTTCGCCAATACTTGTCCACGCTCCACGTCGTCCTTCCCTATTCCTCTTAACAGCGCTCCGATGTTGTCCCCTGCCCTGCCTTCATCCAGCAGCTTCCGGAACATCTCTACCCCAGTCGCTACCGTCTTCCTCGTCTCCCCTAACCCCACTATCTCCATTTCCTCGCCTACCTTCACTATGCCTCTCTCTACCCTGCCCGTCACCACCGTCCCACGGCCGGAGATCGAAAATACGTCCTCTATCGGCATCAAAAACGGCTTGTCTATAGGCCTCTCAGGCGTTGGTACATAGCTGTCCACCGCATCCATCAGCTCATGGATGCTCTTGTACTCCTCAGCCTTGGGGTCCGTAGACGTGCTCTCTATCGCCTTAAGCGCACTGCCCTTTATGATCGGTATCTTGTCCCCAGGAAACTGGTACTTAGACAATAGCTCCCTCACCTCAAGCTCCACCAAATCCAATAGTTCAGGGTCGTCCACCATGTCCGTCTTGTTCATGTACACCACTATGTACGGTACCCCTACCTGTCTTGCAAGAAGTATATGCTCCCTCGTCTGCGGCATCGGCCCGTCTGCTGCACTCACCACCAGTATCGCCCCGTCCATCTGCGCCGCCCCGGTGATCATGTTCTTCACATAGTCCGCATGTCCAGGACAATCTACGTGCGCATAATGCCTGTTGGCCGTCTCGTACTCAACGTGCGCCGTAGCAATCGTTATACCCCTGGCCTTCTCCTCAGGTGCGTTATCTATCGAATCATACGCCCGGTACGTCGCCTGACCGGTAAACGCCAGCACCTTCGTTATCGCAGCCGTCAATGTCGTCTTGCCGTGGTCTACGTGCCCTATCGTCCCTACGTTGCAATGAGGTTTCGTCCTCTCAAATTTTGCCTTTGCCATCTTGCCTCCTACAAAAATTCATAGCTTTAGCTCCATAAATCTGTTTCCAAAAATAAACAATATACATGTTGTCTCTACGCCTTTCATGGAGCCCATGACCAGAATCGAACTGGTGACCTCATCCTTACCAAGGATGTGCTCTGCCGACTGAGCTACATGGGCATCTAAAAACAGCAGTCAGTCTGATAACTCTCGCCTTAACTCGCTGATCATTTCTGTTTTATGGAGCGGGAAACGGGATTCGAACCCGCGACCCTCAGCTTGGAAGGCTGACGCTCTACCACTGAGCTACTCCCGCATTCACTTTAAGCCATGAGTTCCCGGCACGAGCAATGAGTCTTAAAGAATCTGCTTTTTCCTCATTTGCCAGGCGCCCATTGCTCCCAACTGAAAAATTTGCCTCTAATCTTTCATGGTGGAGAGGGGAGGATTTGAACCTCCGTAGGCTACGCCAACGGGTTTACAGCCCGTCCCCTTTGGCCACTCGGGTACCTCTCCGTATCCAACGTGTCAGTGATTAGTGTCTTATGTCAACGATCAAGATCGGACATTTTGCTGACACTGTGCGCCGACACCCATCACTCTCCGTGGAGCCACCGAAGGGATTCGAACCCCCGACCCTGTGATTACAAATCAACTGCTCTACCAACTGAGCTACGGTGGCGTTCCTCAAAAAGACAACAGTACTCCATAGACCTTTTAGAACTAAATAATATAAAGAAAATATTATACCGCGGTCAACAGCAAAAAAACAAGGTCTACCTTCGGAAAAATTATTATTTCTCGAAAAACCTACATTTTGCTTATTCTTTGATGAATTATCTCATAAATCATAATAGCAGCCGCAACAGACACATTGAGGGAATTAACCCTGCCTTTCATGGGGAGACTTACGAGCACATCACAGTCCTCTTTTACTGTTTTTCTCAGACCCTTGCCTTCAGACCCCACCACGAGCGCCAAAGGAACACTCAGGTCGAGGTCCCATATTGTCCTGCCCGTACCAGCCTCTGCACCCACAACCAAAACTCCCTCTCCTTTCATGTCCGCTATCACATGCTTAATATTCGCCACCATCGCTACGGGTATGTATTCGGCAGCCCCGGCCGAGGCCTTTACCGCCTCAGGGACCAGCGTTGCGGACCTGTGAGACTGGATAACAACGCCATGGACCCCCCCTGCGTCAGCCGTCCTTAAGATCGCCCCGAAATTCCTCGGGTCCTCTATACAGTCCAGGATAAGGAAAAAAGGAGTCTCATTTTTCGAAGAAGGTATCATGAGCAGTTCCTCTAAATCGGCATATTCCCTGGGGGCAACGACCGCGGCAATACCCTGATGTCCTTTTGGGAACCTGCTGTCGAAAAAAAACTGGTCGGCCTTCTTCAGCGTTATCCCCCTAGAGGCAATTTCGCGCTCTATGCCGGCGATCCCCTCTCTACGGGACACGGACAGGAATACCGTTTTGACCTGACGGCCCGACTTTATCGCTTCAAGGACAGGGTTAAGCCCGTAGACCCATTCATCATGCGATCTTGATCTTCCACCCTGTCCCGTCTTTCCTGTCTTCAAGTAAAATCCCCTTCTCTTCGAGTTCTTTCCTTATCTTGTCCGCCCCTGCCCAATCTTTTCTCTCCCTCGCCTCTTTCCGCTCGTTTATCCTAATGAGGATGTCCGCCTCGGTGAGCCCTATGTTCTTGACGTCCATAAGGGCCTTGTACCATTCCTCGGGGGTACGTGTGAAGATGTTCAGGACGTTACCCGTCTCCTTCAGAAAGTCAGCCGCCTTCTGAATAAGTCCGTTGGCCTTGCTTCCGGAAGGTCGTCCGTCCATATACTTATTGAGCATTCTGATAAGTTCGAAGACGTTGCCGATCGCAAGCGCGGTATTGAAATCGTCGTCCATAGCTTCCTTGAACTTTTCGACGAATTTCGAAAGGAGGTCATCGAGGGCCTTCTCATCAGCTGCCGCCTTTTCTTTTGCGCCGTCCTGTGAAAGGAACTCCCTGATCCTCAGGACCGTCGTATAATATCTGTCTATAGACGCCTCGGCCTCCCTCAATTGCTCGTCTGAAAATTCGATAGGACTTCTGTAGTGCGTTGAAAGGAGAAAGAACCTCACCGCTTCGGCATCGAATTTATTCAGTATTTCCTGGATGGTAAAGAAGTTGCCGAGGGATTTGGACATCTTCTCCTTGTCGACCGTGATAAATCCGTTATGGACCCAGTATCTGACAAATGGCTTGCCGGTATACGCCTCCGACTGTGCTATCTCATTCTCGTGGTGAGGGAAGATGAGGTCGGCCCCGCCCCCATGTATGTCCAAGGTCTCGCCGAGATGCTTTCGGGACATAGCCGAGCATTCAATGTGCCAGCCGGGCCTGCCCGGCCCCCAGGGGCTCTCCCATGCCGGCTCGCCTTCTTTCGAGGCCTTCCAGAGGGCAAAGTCCATTGGGTTTTTCTTTCGCTCGTCCACTTCAACCCTGGCGCCGGCCATCAGATCTTCAAGGTCCCTCTTTGATAGTTTCCCGTAGCCCGAAAACTTCGATACCTCGAAGTAGATGCTGCCGTCGATTTCATAGGCATATCCTTTTTCGACAAGGCCGCTCACCATCTCAATGATCTCTTTGATGTGGTCCGTTGCCTTCGGCTCTACGTCTGCCCTTCCGATGCCGAGGCGGTCCATGTCCCTGTAATACTCATCCGTATATTTCCTCGCGATGGCGTCCCAGGTGACCCCTTCCTTATTCGCCTTGTTTATGATCTTATCGTCGATGTCGGTAAAGTTGCGCACGTATTTGAACTGATACCCCTTGTATATCATGTACCTCCGCATGACGTCGAAGACCACGGCGGACCGCGCATGGCCGATGTGGCAATGGTCATAAACCGTGACGCCGCAGGCGTACATCCCGACCTTTCCCGGCTCCACCGGCATGAATTCCTCCTTCTTGCCGGTAAGGGTGTTATAGATCTTCATCCGTCCTCCTCTATCCATCGCCATTTCGACGCTGTCGAGTCTCTTCGTAAGTTCATCGATGCGCGATTCGAGTTCCTTCTGCTTTTCTACAACAGGGTCGGGGAAATAATCCATCACCTCGACCATGCCGTCCTCCGTCGTCATCCTGACGATCTTTTTCCTCGTAATCCTGCCCGGGACACCTACGCAAATCGCGTTGTCGGGGACCGGCTTTAAGATGACGGAATTGGCACCTATAATAACATTATTCCCGACCGTAATAGCCCCAAGCACCTTTGCTCCCGCTCCGACAACTACGTTGTTTTTCAGTGTCGGATGGCGCTTCCCCTTTTCCTTGCCCGTGCCGCCGAGGGTAACGCCCTGGTAAAGAAGGCAGTTCTCGCCGACCTCCGCGGTCTCGCCAATCACAACTCCCATACCGTGGTCGATAAAAAAACCGGGGCCTATCTTAGCCGCAGGGTGTATTTCTATGCCGGTCAGAAAACGTGCAATATGCGAAAAAAGTCTGGGGATGAACCGGTACCCCAAGTTTCCAAAGCACGTGGTTGATCCTGTGCCAGAATATAGCGTGGAAACCCGGGTACGCGAAAAAAACTTCGAGTCCGTTACGTGCCGCCGGGTCTCTCTCAAAGACAGCCCTGTAGTCACGCCTTATATTACCGAAAAACCCCATATAATCCACCTAAGTTATTATTATACAATAAAAAACCGGCTTGATGCATCAAGGGAGAAACAGAAGGGGAGAGGGTCTGAAGCGTGTTTACGGTATCCCGGATCGCCTCAAGGAAAAAACAGAAATTACCTTTTCGCCGATGATCTCATTCTTTATGTCGGCCACCAAATAGCGTTCGCCGTTTATAATAACCTCGTCGCCGTTTATGTAACCCTGCATCAGTTCAGCGATGGATTCTTTGTCTTCCGCGATATCGAGCATTAACCTGCCGTCAATAACTTCCCCTCCGATACCGGCTGCCGGGACAGTATCTCTTGATTCAGAGGGAGGCTCCGGCAGATGAGTCCAGTAGTCAGGGAGAATGGATCCATTACGCACGCCCGTCCATGTACCGCCTTCGTCGACTGCAGCGATATCGTAATGATCAACGCCTTCGCCGCACCAAACGAGGACCTTTTTGCCCTTCTCGGGAAGTCCGCTGTCGGTTTTTATCCATTTGCCCATGACTGCGGCTATTGTACCTCATCGGGCAAGATGTTTTCTTCTCCCTTCCGGCGTGCGTACATGACTATGGTATAGTAAAACCATGAGCGGACCTCACCAGATAGACCCAGGCCTGGTAACGATGATAGCCGACTACATGGAAAAGGGCTTTCTCGAAAACATCATCGACATGTTCAGACACGACTACAAACTCTATGGCCTCGTCGGGGAGTTAATCCAAGACGAAAGGGTAAGGGTAAGGATCGGCGTAACCGCGCTGATGGAAGAACTCAGCCTCCTTGATGCGCACTACGTGCGGGATGCCGTCTCACATTTGCTGCCGCTTCTTAACCATGATAATCCGGTTGTACGGGGAGACGTCTCGAACATCCTGGGCATCATCGCTGACGAGACCGTTCTCCCTTTTCTCGAAAGAGGGCTAAACGACGATAATCCTGATGTAACACTCATCCTCAGAGAGGCTATCGAGGAAATAAAGCGGCGGCCCAAACGGCCCTCTCTTTCCTAATCCCTTTCACCTTCGGCGCAAACCCAAATTACCGCGGGCATTCCCTCCACCCTTTTTTGCTGGTACACTTTACTACAGGCTGGACTGCGTAATCTGAAAGGAGATAAAGAAATGGCTCTCAAGGGCAAGGTGGCGGTGATCACCGGGGGTGCTCAAGGGATAGGCAAAGCTGTTGCAAGAAGGCTCATCTCAGAGGGGATGAGAGTCGTTATCACGGACATCGATGAAGAAGCCGGGCAAGAAACTATCAAAGAGTTTGCATGTCCTGGAGATATTATTTTCCTCCGCGCCGACATATCAAAGGAGGAGGATGTGAAGAGAGTGGCGAAGGAGACGTGGAGAAATTACGAGCGCATGCATCTCCTCGTAAACAACGCAGGTGTGTTTCTCAGCAGGCCTGTCACGGTCCTATCTATCGAAGAATGGAACAGGGTCATCTCGGTAAACCTTACCGGCGCTTTTCTTTGCACGAAACACTTCGCCACATACCTTAAAGAAAGTAAAGGATCGGTAATCAATATTGCCTCAACGCGTGCCTTCATGTCCGAGGCCGATACCGAGGCATACTCTGCGTCAAAGGGCGGCATATTCGCACTCTCTCACGCCCTTGCGGTAAGTCTCGGCCCAACTGTCCGGGTAAACTGTATCAGTCCTGGATGGATCGACGTATCGAACTGGAAAAAGAAAAGCACAAGACTGGAGCCGAAACTCACCGAGGCCGACCATACACAGCATCCTGCAGGAAGAGTCGGTAAACCTGAAGATGTCGCATCAATAGTAGTATATCTGGCCTCTGATGAGGCATCATTTATTACAGGCGCCAACTTTGTGGTCGACGGCGGTATGACAAAAAAGATGATCTACCTCTAACTTCTGATATCCCCGGATCTTCGCCGATTATGGCCGGAGTTCGACCCGATAAAAGGCGCCCTCTGAGGAACCCGCCGCGTAGCTTTTACATGGAGGCCCCGCCCCGGCATTGTCGACAATAATCGACCGCCGCTCCCGTGAGAGACCCGGGCCTCAAGGGGTGAAAAACAACACCGGGATTACACCTTGCCGAGCAGACATACCGCGTACGCGGCGATCCCCTCGCCGCGCCCTATAAACCCCATCCCCTCGTTCGTCTTGGCCTTGATGTTTATGACCCCTGAGGGAATGCCGGTACTGGAAAGCACCTCTTTCATCTCTGAAACATACGGAGAAAGTCTCGGTCGTTCCGCGATGATCGTCGAGTCCACCCAGACTACCTGGAAACCGTTCATCCTCGCAAGATCAACGATATACTTAAGAAGTTCGACGCTTACCGCGTCCTTCCATTTCTCGTCGGTATCAGGGAAATGCGTCCCGATATCACCGAGACCGACCGCTCCTAAGACCGCGTCGGCGATCGCATGGCAGAGCACATCCGCATCGGAATGTCCTCCCAGGCCTTTTTCATGCGGGATTTCGACCCCGCCTATAATAAGCTTTCGTCCTTCGACAAACCGGTGAGAATCGTATCCGAAACCGATCCTCATGCCTTGATCTCTCTCATTTCGAGGAACAACTCGGCCATCTTCATATCTTCCGGCGTAGTGATCTTGATATTTTTGTAGGAACCCATCACCATCCGTACCCTGCCGCCGTATTTCTCGACAAGCGCCGAATCGTCTGTCGCGTAGAAAGACTCCTTAACGGCCCTGTCATAGGCCTCATAGATCGTCTCATAACGAAATACCTGCGGGGTTTGCACCGACCAGAGCCCGTCCCTCCTCAACGTACGTTTTACCTCTCCCTCTTCAACTTCCTTGATCGTGTCTTTTACGGGGACCCCAACGACAACACCCTCACAGTCCTTCAACTGGGTTATCGCGTGTGCGACTAAAGAGGGCTCTATAAGGGGTCTGACGGCGTCGTGCACAATCACAATTCCTTCTTTATTGCTTACGATTTTGAGGCCGTGAAAGACCGAGTCCTGCCTCTCTTTCCCCCCGGGAGCTATGCGCCTCACCTTCTTGATCCCGTATTCCTCGATCATCCTGATCCCTGATTCCATGTCCCCGTCTTTAAGGACCGGGATGATTTCGTATATATCGGGCAACCCCTCAAGTGCCTGAATGGCCCAAATTAAGAGCGGCTTGCCGCCAAGCATCAAAAACTGCTTGTTCGCTCCGTCTCCGAACCTCCTGCCAAGCCCCGCAGCGGGTATGACCGCGGTGATTTTCTCATTCATCCGAGGGCGCTCCTCCTATCTCGCAGTCTTTGCCTCCTCTTTCTCGTATTCCTCTTTGGCCTTCGCAAAAATCATCCGCCCCGCCGTCGTCTGAAGAACGCTGGTCACCGTCACCTCTATATTTTTCCCCATCAACCTGCGGCCGTTTTCGACCACCACCATCGTGCCGTCGTCGAGGTACGCCACGCCCTGATTATACTCCTTCCCTTCCTTCAACACAAAGACCCGCATCGTCTCTCCGGGCAGTACAACGGGCTTCAGGGAATTTGCCAGTTCATTGATATTAAGCACAGCCACTCCCTGGAGCTGGGCCACTTTATTGAGGTTGAAATCATTAGTGATTATCTTCGCGCTCATCATCTTCCCAAGGGCGACCAGCTTGGCATCGACTTCTTTAATCTTGGGGAAGTCTTCATCGATTATCTTTACCGTAATATTGGACATCTTCTGGATTTTATGCAGGACATCCAGCCCCCTCCTGCCGCGTGCCCTCTTCGTCGCATCCTGAGAATCGGCGATATATTGCAGCTCCTGCAGGATAAACTGGGGGACGATAAAGGTACCTTCCAGAAAACCGGCCTCGCAGACATCGGATATCCGGCCGTCGATGATCACGCTCGTATCGAGGATCTTGAGGTTCTCTTCATACCCCTTGCCCCTCAGGAGCCTAAAAATCTCCGGCATCGTCATTCCCCTTCCCCTGTTTAGCCCTATGACGAGACCTCCGTAACCGAAGACCGCCGTAAGGGCAAATGAGACCACCTCTCCATCCTCTCTGACTAACAGCTTTATAGGAACGAGGAAAAGTTCCGCGAAGAGTATCCCCGCTGCAATGCCGATAATTCCGCCGATGATGGTGCCGACATTTACCTTCTTCAGTATCTGGTCCGAATAAATAGTGATAAGGCCCAACAATGCCGCCAGAATAATCCCGTAATTATCATACCCGTATCTCAGACCCCAAAAATAGCCCGAAACTCCAAACAGAAAAAGTACGGCTACTCTAAATATGAGAATCATTTCCTCACCTCCCCTTTACTTAGAATTATATGAGAAAAAAAGACAATTCCCAAGAGAGATTTGTTCTGCGCTGATTATGTCTACGGTTTTTTATGACGTTTTCAGCGTTACGTAAAATTTCTTGCCGCTCCGGTTGAGAAAGAGGAGTACGGTGTCGCCTGGTCTTATTGCGGATATTATCCTATTGTAGTCGGCCAACTTTTCGACTCTTTTCCTGTCAATTTCCTGTATCACGTCGCCTTTTCTTAAGCCGGCTTCCTCGGCATTGCTCCCCGGCTCCACCCTTACGATGACTACACCCCTCTCATCCTTGTGAAGGCCGAGCTGTCTGGCCCCTTCCTTTGTCAATTCCATAACGCTCAGGCCTGCAAGCCCCTCATAGGGTGATTCTTCCGGCACATTCTCCGACGAGGCCTCTGAGATTTCCTTGGGAAGCTCTGCGATAACGACCCGGACGGAGTATTCCTTATCACCCCTGAGTATTGAGAGATTCAACTCAGAACCGACCTTGCTCTGGGCCACCATATTTCTTAGGTTGCCCACGTCCTTGACCTTTTTGCCATTGAATTCGAGGATTATGTCGCCCCGTCGTATCCCTGCCTTTTCGGCCGGACTTCACTTTGCCACGTCCCCGACAAGGGCCCCTTTCCCATCCTTCAGCCCGAACTTCTGGGAAAGCTCAGGAGTAAGCTCCTGGATCGTCACGCCGAGCCATCCCCGCGTTACCTTCCCTTTCTTTTAAGCTGGTCCATGACAAGCCGGACCATGTTCGCAGGGAACAGCAAACCCTATACCCTGGTATCCCCCTGATCTGGAAAAAATGGCAGTATTGATCCCGATAAGTTCACCCTTTATATTGACAAGCGGGCCGCCTGAATTGCCGGGGTTTATGGCAGCGTCTGTCTGGATAAAATCCTCATAGTCCGCGATCCCGACATTCGCCCTCCCCACGGCGCTGATTATCCCCATGGTAACTGTATGGCTTAGTCCATAAGGGATTTCCTATGGCAAGGACGAACTCGCCGACCTGGAGTTTGTCCGAATCGCCCCATCTGACAGTCGGAAGGTCTTTGGCATCGATCTTTACCACCGCGACATCGGTCTTTGATATCAGCCCCGATAAGTCTTGGCCTTGAAAGACCGTCTTGTCAAAGAGTGTGACCCTGATCTCATCCGCCTGCTCAATGACATGGTTGTTCGTAATAATATATCCGTCCGGCGAGACGATGACTCCGGACCCGAGACTCTGCTCCTTCCACTTTTTTGGCATCCTGAATTCCCTGAAAGGGTGAGAAAAATTCAAAAAAAGGGTCTTCGAGCAGAGGGATTGGCATCCCTCTTCATGACCTTCGTCGTGGAGATATTGACGACCGCAGGAGAAACAGAGCTTGCTATTTCGGAAAAAGCCTTGCTCGTCTCAATGATCTGCTTGGGCACATTGGGAAGACTAAGGGGGACATATCCTTTCTGCTTGCCCTGTAATTTCTCCCAAAATATAAAACGAAACACCTCCAAGAAGAAATCCGATGAGTAAAACCGAAATGCCGATAACTATTTTATTTTTCATTGTATTTCATTATAATAGTCTGACTGGGAATTGTTGTAAAGTCCCTTTCCTTGACAAAAAAGATTCTCTAATGCTAATTTTCAAAGCTTAAGTGTAACTTCGGGTTCCAGAGCTAGGGATAGGAGATCTGCCTCTCAGATTTGACCAATCCTATAAATTAATCCCTAAAGTATAAAGGAGGTTTTATGTTAAAACGTTATCTGTTGGCCCCTGGGCCGACGCCTGTTCCGCCAGAGGCGCTGCTTGCTATGGCCATGCCGATCATACACCACAGGTCGCCTGATTTTCTCCCTGTGCTCGATTCAGCCAAAAAAGGACTGCAGTGGCTCTACCAGACAAAGAACGATGTCCTCATCATCTGTTCAACAGGCACCGGCGGCATGGTCGGCACTGTCAATAATTTTTTCAGCCCCGGCGACAAGGCCCTCGTGATCAATGCCGGCAACTTCGGCGAACGCTGGACAAAGATATGCAAGGCCTACAACCTCTCTGTCGAGGAGATAAAGATAGACTGGGGATATACGGTCAAACCCGAAGATATTGAAAAGGCCCTGAAAAAAGACCCTTCGATAAAAGGTGTATTTGTGCAGGCATCAGAGACATCTACGGGCGTATACCATGACATCAAGGCAATTGCCGCTATCGTAAAAAAATATGAAAATACCATCTTCGTGGTCGATGCCATATCCGCGCTGGTCGCCCATGACCTTAAGATGGATGAGTGGGGCATAGATGTCCTGATCGGCGGCTCGCAGAAAGGGCTTATGCTGCCCCCCGGGCTTGCCTTTATTGGAGTGAGTGAAAAGGCATGGGCGTTTGCGGAGAAGTCCACGTCTCCGAAATTCTATTTTAATTTCAAGAAAGAGCGGAAACAGCTCGAAAGAAACCAGACGAATTTTACCTCTCCCGTCACCCTTATCATCGGGTTAACGAAAGCCTGAAGATCATCCAGGCAGAGGGGCTCGAAAACGCCTTTAAAAGACATGAAAGGCTTGCGCATGCAACCAGGGAGGCTGTCAAGGCCCTCGGGCTTGATATGTTTACAAAAGAATCCCCAAGTTGCTCTGTCACGGCGATAAACGCCCCTGCCGGCATGGACGGGCAGGAAATATATAAGAACCTGAGGGTAAAATACGGCATTACCGCAGCAGGCGGGCAGGGACATGCAAAAGGCAAGATATTCAGGATCGCGCATCTCGGATATGCAGGCACCTTCGATGTCATAACAGCCATAGCAGGGGTCGAGATGGTGCTTAAAGGCATGGGCCATCCGCTTAAGCTCGGCACAGGCGTTGCTGTTGCCCAGGAATTATTAATGGTTTAGGAGGATAAAAATTTAATGAAAGTTCTTGTCAGCGACAATATATCTCCCAAGGGCGTTGAAATACTGAAAAAGGCCGGGCTGGAAGTCGATGTCAAGACAGGCATGAAACCGGAAGAACTCAAGGCCTGCATCGGCGATTATGGCGGCCTGGTAATCCGTTCTGCCACCAAGGTGACCTCCGAGATCATCGAAGCCGCAGTCGAAGCTCAAGGTGATAGGGAGGGCCGGCTCGGGCCTTGATAATGTCGATAAGGCCGCCGCCTCGAAAAAAGGCATTGTTGTGATGAACACGCCGGGAGGCAATACAATCACCACGGCCGAGCATTCCATGGCAATGCTCTTTGCCGTCGCCCGAATGATCCCCCAGGCAACTGCCTCCATGAAGGCCGGCAAATGGGAGAAGAAGAAATTCATGGGTGTGGAGCTTTACCATAAGACGCTGGGAGTCGTAGGCCTGGGCAATATCGGCAGCCAGGTGGCGAAAAAGGCCCAGGGGCTCGAGATGAACGTCATCGCCTATGATCCATTCCTCAGCGAAGATAAGGCAAAGGCCACCGGGCATAAGGAAAGTCTCCCTAGACGAACTATTTAGGGCAGTCTGATTTCATCACCATCCATACTCCGCTGACTGCTGAAACCAAAGGGAGTAATAAACTCAAAACCATAAGCACAATGAAAAACGGCGTTCGGATAATCAACTGCGCCCGCGGAGGAATCATCAATGAACAGGACCTCTACGAGGCGCTTAAGAGCGGCAAGGTGGCAGGGGCGGCACTCGATGTTTTCGAAAAAGAACCGCCTGAAAATAATCCGCTCCTGACACTCGACAATGTCGTCTGCACGCCGCATCTCGGCGCATCGACCGAAGAGGCCCAGGAAAATGTCGCGCTGGCAGTTGCAGAACAGATCGCCGACTATCTCGTTTGCGGCGTAATAAGCAACGCCGTAAATTTTCCTTCGATTCCGAGCGATCAGGTCCCGCGCCTTCAGCCCTATATAACTCTGGCTGAAAAGCTGGGCGAGTTTTCCGTCGCAGATATTCGACAGGCGGAGCAACAGAAATCACTGTCGAATATCACGGAGACGCGGCGAACATCAATACCGCGCCTGTGACCATCGCGGCCATCAAGGGATATCTGACGCCCGATCCTCCTTGAAACAGTCAATTTCGTCAACGCGCCGTTTATCGCCAAGGAGCGGGGCATTGAGGTAAAGGAGATCAAGAGCAGCGATGCCGGAGATTATCAGAGCATGATAGCCCTTAGGATAAAGGCGAAAGACGCGGAAATCTTTGTTGCCGGAACGCTCTTCAGCAAAAAGGACCCGCGCATCATACTTATAGACAATTACAAGGTCGAGATCGTGCCTGAAGGGGTACTTCTGCTGATCTATAATAATGACAAGCCGGGGGTCATCGGCAATCTCGGCACGCTGATGGGCAAAAACAACATCAATATTGCACGCATGCATTTCGGCAGGGAATCCGCCGGGGGCATGGCCATCTCCGTGGTCAGCGTCGATTCAGCTCAACTCCTGAGGTAATCGAGGAAATCAGAAAGCTGCCGAATATCTTGTCCGTAAAACAGATATGCCTTTAAGGCGGGGGAAAAATTAAAATAATGATCAAGAGAGGTTATGAAATGGCTATATTAATCGTAGTCGGTGCACAGTGGGGTGATGAAGGCAAAGGCAAGACTCGTTGATTTTCTTACCGAAAAGGCCGACATTGTGGCAAGGTACCAGGGGGGACATAATGCCGGGCATACCGTTGTCATCAATAATGAAAAATACGTGCTCCATCTTATCCCCTCCGGGATCCTGCATAAAAATACCGTCTGTATTATAGGAAACGGGGTTGTTGTCGAGCCGGCGGCATTGATTGAGGAAATGAGGGACCTCAGAAAGAGGTGTCAAGGTCGGAGCAATCTTCTTATCAGCAAGAACGCGCATCTCATCATGCCCTATCATATCGCCCTCGACGCCGCCAGCGAAAAGACGAAGGGCAAAAAATGCATCGGCACAACAGGGAGGGGCATCGGCCCCACGTATGTGGACAAGATGGCAAGGACCGGCATCCGGGTCGGAGACCTTCTGTCTCCGGAGATATTCATGGAAAAAATCTCCGCCAATCTCAGGAATGTCAACTTTCTGCTGAAAAACCTCTATAAGTCCGGCGGGTTCAGTGCCAAGAAGATCTTCGACGAATATATGGGATACGCAAAACTCCTTAAGAAGCATATAGCCGATACTGATCTCATAATAAACGAAGCGATAGCCTGCAAGAAAGAACGTTCTACTGGAAGGCGCGCAGGGCACGCTTCTTGACATCGACCACGGGACCTATCCTTATGTTACGTCCTCCAACTCTATTGCCGGAGGGGCCTGTACAGGCGTCGGCATAGGGCCCACCAAGATAAACAGGGTCCTCGGCATGGTAAAGGCATATACCACAAGGGTGGGGAGCGGCCCTTTTCCTACAGAGCTCCACGACTCCATCGGGGAAGAGATGCAGGAGAAAGGGCGGCGAGTTCGGGGCAACAACGGGACGGCCGAGAAGGTGCGGCTGGCTCGACACGGTGATACTCAGGCATTCGGCAGCGGTAAACGGCTTTACCGGGGATGGCTATTACAAAACTTGACATTCTGGACGGCCTGGACACCATAAAGATCTGCACCGCATACAGGTACAGGGGGAAGACTTACAGCCATTTTGTCAAAGACCTTAGACATCTTTGAAAACTGCACCCCTGTATATGAGGAGATGAAGGGCTGGAAGGAAAGCACCCTCGGCATAAAGGAGTTCAGGAAACTTCCTCTGCGGGCGCAGGCTTATATCCGTAGAATCGAGAAACTCGTTGGGGTGAAGGCCCATATTATTTCAACCGGCCAAAAAAGAGATGAGTTGATCCTCCTGAGAGACCAGTTTTGACTAAGCGACGACATGATCGCTTCGTAAGACGCCTTGAGACCGAATTCTCGGCTGAGGGCAAGAACTACAGGGGGATATCGAGCGATCTTTCCCGAAGCGGACTCTTCATAAGAACAAACCACGCTTTCTCCATCGGCACCCTACTGGACATTCTCATCCACCTCCCTGACGGAACTTCACAGTTAAAGGGAACCGTGCGGCGGGCACTGAAGACACCGGTTGTATCACTCAAAAACGGCATGGGCATCGAACTCACCGAAAAAGATGCCTCGTACACCAAATTCCTGGATACTTTTTTCCCGGTTGAAGAGGAGGCAGATCAGCCCGCTGCCGACACAGAAAGACCGGATGCGACAGGGGCGGTCATGAAGCCGGACCTCGTCGCCTATATAGTTGTGGCTTGCGGTCACTGTGATGCAAGAAATAAGGTGAGCAGGGCTAAGGTTGCGGTCGGTCATGCGTGTGGAAAATGCGGTCATCCTCTCTTCCTTCAGGGTTGATACCGAAAATCATAAACCACCTTTTCCCGTCGGACTGTCCGGTCTGCGGCCATACCACTGACACGCTCACGACCGCCCCTTTCTGTGCGGGGTGCTGGGCCGGAATCGAGAAATACGCAGGTCCCTCATGCAAAGTATGTGCAACCCCATTTTCATCGGAATACGCTCAATTATGCTCCGACTGCCTGAGGAAACCCCCTCTTTTTTCGAAGGCGATGAGTTTTGGGATATACAAAGGAACGCTTTCAGAGGCGATCAATCTCTTCAAATTTCACGGGGTGAAAAGGCTCTCCAAACCTCTGGGGAAATTCCTCATCGACTTCGACACAACCGGTATCCAGGCCATCGTCCCTGTCCCTTTAAGCATCGGAGCACTGAGAAGCCGCGGCTTCAACCAGTCACTTCTCCTGGCGAAAACCATTTCGGACAGCAAAGACATCCCTCTTATCATAGACGGGCTGTGTAAGAAGGCCGAAACCCTTCCCCAGATCGGTCTTTCTGCCAAAGACCGCATAAAGAACCTAAAAGGGACATTCATCGCAACAAGACGATTCACCGACAGCCGTGTAATGCTCGTCGATGACGTGATGACGACCGGTGCTACGGCAAACGAATGCTCCAGGCAGCTGATAAAGGCAGGTGCTTCTGAGGTAGTGGTGCTGACGCTGGCAAGAGCAGCGGCACTCTAGCCACGCGCCTAACGATTTTTCGCCCAAGGACCCCAGGTATGAACGACTGGCAACAACGATTTCAAGGCTGCTTTTTCCCCCCCGCCAGTAATTTTTGAAGGAATAGCGTGGGCCAAGTATACCTGCCTTCTTCAAAATGAACGGCATTATAAAAATCGCACGTCCTACAGCCCTTGTTACCTCTGACAAGAGCCGTCTCGCCGGCCTCCTTCGTGAAAGAGCCGTTCACAACCCAACACGCTCTTCCCGCGTTTTTACCGCCGTGAACACCGTCGAGTCTGTTATCTGTAGAGGCAGGACAGACGCCGAAGCGGCCCGTATGGGCCCCGCCGGGTTCTCTTCCGCACGACATATATTGCCAGCAATTCATTGGCTTCTTAAATTCTTCTCCGGAAGCGTTTTTCTCCATAATCAGGCTACTTTTCCTCCTAAAGCGAGACAACGATGCTGGCTTCATCATACAGCTTTAGAATACTCCTCAGCCGTTCAACAATAAATCAGACTACGCCCCATTGTCCTGTAGGAAATATACTGGGTCCCTTGTAGGAAAAAACCCTACATATCGATCTGCGGAAGGGGTCGAGCCCACATCTTGCCTTACACTATAATAGGAAATCCTCCCGCAGAACTCTGAAGCGCTTCGGATCGCTTTACATTTTTCTCCATCTTCCTGTATCTTTTTAGGATGATAGATTTGCATACCCACACGGTATTCAGCGACGGAGAACTCATCCCTTTCGAGCTCATTCGGAGAGCGGAGAATATGGGGTATACGGCCCTTGCTATCACCGACCACATGGATGCCTCTAATATGGATTTTATCATCCCGAGGATCGTTAAGGCCATCGAGAAGATCAGGCCCCTGGTTTCTTTGGAGGTGTTGCCTGGCGCAGAGATAACCCACGTTCCCCCCGAACTTATTCCCGATCTGGTCAAGGAGGCGCGGCGGCTGGGGGCAAAGATCATCATCGTCCACGGCGAGACAATCGTAGAACCCGTTAAAAAAGGGACAAACAGGGCAGCAATCCAGGCTGGTGCAGACATAATTGCCCACCCCGGCCTCATATCCACCGAGGACCTGCTATTGGCAAAGGAAAAAAACGTTTTCCTTGAAATAACTTCGCGTAAAGGACATTCGCTGGCCAACGGCTACGTAGCAAAGGAAGCGATGCGTTTCGGTGTACCTCTTTGCATCAACACCGACAGTCACAGTCCCTCCGACCTCATCACGGCAGAGACGGCAAGGAGCATTTTGTTGGCTGCAGGCATAGAGGAAAACAGGATAGATTCCGTATTTGAAAATTCAAAACATCTAATAGAGAGAGTACTAAGGAGGGCTTAATGCCGCGGGTTATCAAGAAAAAAACAAAGAAAAAAAATGTCGGGGTTGAGAACGAGGTCGTAGACAGACTCTCCGGCATCAAAGACCGATTCAAGGAAAAACAAAAAACCGTGCTCACCTACGGGGCCGTTATCGCGGTTGTTATCGTCGCCGTAGCAGGCTTTTTCTTTTATCAGTACTCGGAGGGAGAAAAGGCGCGGCAGCTGGAGTACGAGGCGTATAAAGTCTATTACAACGAATATCAGAAGCAACCGATTTCCTCACAGGAAAGGGTCCAAAAGGCCCTCGACCTGTTTCAGCAGGCTTATCGCAAAAAGAAATCCGCAAGACTGCTCTTCTACATCGCTTCCGCCAACGCGGAACTTGGCAAATACGACGACGCATTAAAGGGCCTCGATCAACTTGTAAAAAACTATTCCTCTGACAGCGATGTCCTTCCCCTGGCTTACCAGAAGATGGCCGACATACAGCTCAAAAAGGGAGATAAGGCCGACGCGCTGAAGGCGCTTGATTCACTCTACAAGGCCAACGGCACTATTTATAAAGATCTCGCACTTATCGAGTCCGCCCGGATCCTCGAAAGCGACGGCCGGAAGGAAGAGGCGCTGGCAAAGTATAAGGAGCTCGCCGACAAATTTAAAGATTCGCCGTTTTTCGCAGAGGCGCAGGCAAAGATCACAGAGAAGAAATAAGTAAGAAATTTATGAATTGACCGTGCAGGCCGGGCCGACTCAGACCTTTCTGCCGCGTCGTTTGGATCTCTTTAAAGAGGACTTTTTCTTCTTATGCGTATGGTGGGAAACTTTTTTCAGCGGGGACCTGTCATCGGCATCCGCGATATAAAGGCCTTTGGGAGGCAGATATATTTTGCTGCCGGCCTTAAGGGGCATAATCTTTTCCATGGAGTTTAGAGACAGGATCACGGATTCGGGGACCCCTTTCATCTTGGCTATCTTCTTGAAGGTATCTCCCTTTTTCACAGTGTATCTGTCGATCGTAAATCTCTCCTCTTCAGGGACTGACGACAGTTTCTCCAGGAAGGCGTCCTTCGTCCCCTGCGGGACCTTCAGCGAGTACTTCGCGACGTCCGGCGGTGTGCACCATCTCCTTAACTCCGGGTTGAGCTTCTTTATCACTTCAAGCTCGGTGCCGGCGCATTCTGCAGCGACCGCGAGATCGACGGGGGAGTCAAGTTCGACCTCGTCATAGCTCAGGGGCTCTTTATATTCTATATCATGGAATCCGAAGTCTTCGGGATTAGCCGCGATAAGGCTTGCCGCGATAAATTTAGGGACATATTCCTTCGTCTCCGTCCTTATCTGCTTGGTGTCCAGGAGGTCCCAATAATCGTCCGCCCTGCTTTTCTTGATTGCCCTGAGGATCTTGCCCTCGCCCGCGTTATAGGCTGCCATAGCAAAGTTCCATGAGCCGAACATCCCGTAAAGGTCCTTTAGGTAGTCCGCAGCTGCAGTGGTGGATTTTACCGGATCTCTCCTTTCGTCCTTCCACCAGTTGATCTGAAGGCCATACCGCCTGGCCGTGGAAGCGATAAACTGCCAGGGCCCGACCGCCTTCGCAATCGAATAGGCGTTGGGGTTAAATCCGCTTTCTATCAGTGAAAGGAAGACAATGTCTTCCGGGACATCTTTTTTCCTGAGTATCTCTTTCATCAGATCGAGATATTGCCCGGACCTGCTGAGCCATAAAGAGAATTTGTCCCTGATCCTTGTGCTAAAGAACCCGACATTCTTTTCGACCGCCTTCGATGCGGTACCGTTGGAATTATAGGCGGATGAATTAAACGCCGAAATTTCAGTAGCCTTCTCAGGTGTCTTTTCCTCCTGGACAGAAGCAACAGGAGAAGGCGAAGAAGAAGCATCAGATGAAGAGGCCAGCAGCACCCCCTCGTTTGCCTTCTCTTCTGCACTTGAGAAAACAGGGAAGATTAAGACCAGGGTCAGTGTGATAAAAACTAAGAAGTGAAAACTTTTTAATCTTTGCATACGCAGTAATTCTCATCGAAAAATGCCGCTCTTGTCAAGGGAAAAAAACTAATATTCATGCTATCTTATTAATAATGCAGGAAAAAAATATTTATACCCTCGGGACAGGCAGGAGAAGCAGGGAGGATTTCATAGAGATACTTCTCAGCTACGGGATAGAGGCCTTTTTAGACGTAAGGAGTTTCCCGCGAAGCAAGATCCCCCTTTTTCATAGGGATAGCCTTGAAGAACTTCTCCCTATGCATGGGATCGAATACCATTTCCTTGGCAAAGAACTCGGCGGCCTCAGAAAAGGCGGCTATGTCGCCTATCTCGTCACAGAGGATTTTCAGAAGGGGATAGATGCGGTAGAAACAGTCGCAAAGGAAAAGACCTCGGTCATTGTCTGCGCAGAGCGGTTCCCGTGGAAATGCCACCGCAAGTGGATTTCCAGAGAGCTCCAGAAAAGGGGCTGGCTTGTCGAGCATATAATCGATAAAGGGAAGGTTTGGGTGCCGAAGTAGGGGCTGTAATGCCCTTCACATACTGACTAATCCTCCGGAATAATTGTTGCAATATATGGGGGAAAATTTTAGAATCAAAAGCAATTCGAGGTTAGTTGCGGAGATCGCCCGTGATCCGACAGGCATTTTCTGGGGATAATAGAAAGATAGAAATGAAAGATATACACAAAGACCAACCCCACCTCTCCCCCCCTTATCAGGGGGGAAAAAAAAGGCACGCCCCGCCTTTGACAATGGCATGAAGGAGTCCGAATGCCTACCCCTCCCCTGAAAGGGGAGGTCGGGAGGGGTTAGGAGGTTCCTTCCATACAACAGAACCCTAACGGCACTTGCCCGCGAAAACCGCAAGAACCCCACCAAGGCCGAAAGTAAGATGTGGAACGAAATACTTCGCATGCGGAAGTTTTCCAAATATAAATTCCTGCGCCAGAAGCCGCTTGTCGGCTACATCGTCGATTTCTACTGTTCCGAGCTTTGCCTTGTGATTGAAATAGACGGCGACAGCCACGCCGAAACGATTGAATATGATGAAGAACGCACAAGAACTCTGAACGCCTTAGGTCTAACAGTTGTCAGATACACCAACGATGATATATTGAGGAATATCGAGGGCGTCTGCAATAATTTACTGCATATGATTCTTATGAGCGTCAAAAAAATATGACCCAAAATATCCCTGATCACATCAAACACGAGATCGAGAAACTGGTAAAGGACCTCAACTATCACAATTACCGTTACTATGTCCTCGATTCGCCTGAAATCCCGGATGCTGAATACGACAGGCTCTTTCGCCGATTGAAAGACCTGGAGGAAAAATTTCATTTCGTCCTGCCCGATTCACCTACACAGCGGGTCGGCGCGCCTGCGCTCGAAAGGTTCGATAAGGTAAAACACTCAGAGCCGATGCTTTCGCTCGACAACGCCTTCACCCACGATGAAGTAAGGGAGTTCGATAAGAGGATAAAGAAACTCCTGGGCGCCGACGGCGAGATCGAATATACTGTGGAGCCGAAATACGACGGCCTCGCGATGGAACTTACCTACAGGCAAGGTCTCCTCTTCAGGGCTTCCACCAGAGGTGACGGATACGAGGGCGAGGACGTCACGCAGAATATCAGGACGATAAGGTCGGTACCCTTAAAGATCGAGGGTAAGCGCATCCCTGATGAGATCGACATCAGGGGCGAGGTCTATATGGACCTGGACGAATTTGAGCGGCTGAACGAGGAAAGGGAGCGAAGCGGAGACCCGCTATTCGCCAACCCCAGAAACGCCGCAGCCGGATCGGTCAGACAGCTCGACCCTTCGATCACCGTTTCACGAAAGCTCTTTCTGGCCTGCTATGGGGCGGGCACTGTCAAAGGGGTGCGGTTTGAGAGCCAGTCCGAATTCATCGAATGGCTGCGGCAAGCGAGGTTCCCCACACCTGCAAAAATCGAAGTGATAACGGGCATAGACGGGGTGATCGATGCTATCAGGGAGATCGAGAGAAATCGAAGCTCTTTCCGCTTTGAAACCGACGGCGCCGTGGTAAAGGTAAATGACTACGCCCTCCAGCAGAAATTGGGAGTTAAAACAAGAGAACCCCGCTGGGCCATCGCTTACAAATTCCAGGCCCATCAGGGCATCACGAAGGTCCTTGATATCCAAGGCAGCGTTGGAAGGACAGGCGTAATCACGCCCTTTGCAGTCTTTGAGCCGGTCGGGATCGGCGGCGTAACGGTGTCCCGCTCTACGTTGCATAACTGGGACGAGATAGAGAGAATAGACATAAAAATAGGGGACACTGTTATCGTTGAAAGGGCCGGCGACGTCATCCCTCACGTCGTGACTGTGCTCAAGGAAAAGAGGACCGGCAAGGAAAAGTCCTTCCCTGTCCCTAAGAAATGTCCCGCCTGCGGCTCGCAGGTGGTAAAAGAGGAAGGCGAGGTCGCGGTGAGGTGCGTTTCACTTCACTGTCCTGCCCAGATCCAGGAAAAGATAATCCATTTCGCTTCCCGAGGGGGAATGGACATCGAGGGGCTAGGGGAGAAGAACGTGGAGCTGCTTCATTCACGGGGGCTGATAAACCACTTCGAAGACATCTACACGCTGAAAAAGGAAGATCTCCTGGAACTCCCGAGGTTTGCGGAAAAATCCGTCCAGAACTTTATCAGGGCCATTGAGAAGTCAAAGAAGACGACCCTCGCACGTTTTCTATACGCACTCGGGATAATCCACGTTGGAGAATTTGCAGCGAAGCTATTGGCAGGAAAGTTCGAGAGCCTCGAAAAGCTTTATCACGTATCGCCGGAAGACATATTGGACATTAAACAGATTGGGGAGAAAATCGCCGCTTCTGTTGTGACCTTCTTCAATGATAAGAAAAACCTGGAACTGCTTGATGTCATGCTTAAAGAGCACAACCTTACGATATCCAATCCTGACTACCAGGAAAAAAAGAGAAAGGCCCAGGCTGCCGGCCCTCTGGAAGGTCTCACCTTCGTTATTACCGGCTCCCTGCCAAGGCCGAGGAAGGAGGTCGAAGAGTTGATCGAAAGCAACGGCGGCCGTGTTTCCTCGGCTGTCTCGGCAAGCACCAGTTGCTTGGTGGCGGGAGAGGAACCGGGATCGAAACTGAAAAACGCAAAAACCCTCGGCGTTAGGGTCATCTCCTATGAGGCACTGGAGAAGATGATAGAAGAGAGATCGCGCAGTCCGAAATTGTTCTAACTATTATGAATTACGCATCCGATCAGGATTTCTCTTTGGTCTCTTCTTGAAGCCATTTAAGATATTCTTCGGACCCTTCAACGATCGGTAGCGCAATGATCTCGGGGACAGAATAACTGTGGAGTTCCTTCACCCTCTTTTTGAGCTCCCCGAAAAGATCCCGCCTGGTTTTGACGATCATGAGGACCTCGTCTTCGTCTTCAATCTTTCCCTGCCAGCGATAGATGGAGCGTATCCCTTTAACAATATTTACGCACGCAGCCAGCCGGGATGAGACGATGTCCCGTGCGATCCGCGCCGCCTCGTCTTCCTTTGAGGCGGGAATAAGAACCATGATATATTCAGTCATGACGCCACCTGTAATTTCCCTTTCTTCATCAACGTTGATTTGCTCCCATCTTTATGGACAAGCAAAACAGTCGGCTTAAAAAAAACAAAATCCTGGTGGAAAGGCGTCTTTACCTTGCCGCCGAATGTGCTGTTGTCTCCGAGGGCTATATGGATTGTGCCCATTATCTTTTCAGACTCAAGGATGTTGTCGGGCCTTTTCGCCTTCTCATTCGTCCCTATGCCGAATTCAGCGATATTGCGGTTTTCCTCTCTCTCGGACAACCTTCTTTTCAACTCATGGGCAAAGTCTTCATCCCCGATTATTTCTTTGACAGCGCCTTGCTTTACGACCAGGACAACGGCAGAGGAGAGTTCCCTCGTGGGGGCCCATTCAAGTACGAGCCTTCCGTGTGCACTGCCCTCTACAGGCGCCAGAAACACTTCCCCTGCGGGGAGGTTGCCGAAGGACCCCGGCTTGGTCAATATGCCCGTGTCGGCGAGGGCTTTCCTGCCCTTAATGGAAAAGGACAGCTTCGTGCCGTTAGGGGTATTGATCTCCACCCCTTCTGCCTTATTAATCATGCCGGCGATTTTTCCCGAAATCTTCGCAAGTCCCTTCCAGTCGACGTTCATAGGACCTTCGAGCATCGAAAATTCGAAAAGCGGCATACTCACATACCGGGTCCCGCAGATCCGGGTCAGAAGGTCCCTGAATCGGGTGTGGCTTGTTGAAAAGTAGGAAAGTGCAACGACTACATCCACGGCATCCTTCTTAAACCTCCCGAGGACCGCCTCGGCCTTGCCGATCTCCGCGTCGCCGGCCCTTTTCTCAAGGAGCGGTCCAAGAAGTCCCTTATTCCCCATCTCCTTAACGGCCCTTTCTCCGAATGCAGCCCTCCAGATTTCAGCCGGCGGTTCTGCGCCGTGGCTGCCGGTCGACGGGAAGTCTCTCATATAAACTTCTTTCGCAAAAGTTTTCCCGATCTCAGAGGCAAAAAACGCGATGCATTTGAGTTTGGACCTTTTTTCGGCCTCGGCCAGCGGGATCTCCCCTGTTGAGGGGACCAGATCGGTAAATATGAGACACCTTTCGGTCCTCTTCACTCCGAGATTGACCCTGAATATATCTCTCAGCACCGAAGTGATCACGATTCCCTCCTTGAAACCGGACAATCAGGTGTGAAGGCACCTGCCCTTTTTATTTAAAAAAGAACTCCAGTTGCTCCAGGTGTTCCCCCGGGAAACTGATCGGGTAGACGTTGTCAAAACAGGCGGTACAGTAGTTCTGCGAATCAGGGACTATTTGGAGAAGCCCCTCTATGCTCAGGTACGCCAGAGAATCAGCGGTCACATATTTCTTTATCTCCTCGACATCGTGGCTCGAGGCGATCAGCTCCTGGCGTGTAGGCGTATCGATCCCGTAAAAACAAGGCATGATGGTGGGAGGAGAACTTATCCTCAGATGGACCTCAGCCGCACCCCCGTTTTCCCTGAGCATCTTGACGATCTTTTTGCTCGTCGTCCCCCTGACTATCGAATCGTCGATGACGACGATCCTTTTCCCCTCGATAAGCTTCCTTACGGGGTTCAGTTTTATCTTCACCCCGAAATGCCTGATGCTCTGCTTCGGCTCGATAAAGGTCCTGCCGATATAATGGTTTCTGATGAGACCGAAATCAAAGGGGATCCCGCTCTCCTCGGAAAACCCCAGGGCTGCGGGCACGCCCGAGTCCGGGACCGGGATCACAAGGTCGGCTTCAACCTTCGATTCCCTCGCAAGCTGCCTCCCGAATTCCTTCCTTATGCCGTTTACGTTCTGCCCGCCGAATATATTGCTGTCGGGCCTCGAAAAATAAATAAACTCGAAGATGCAGAATGCCTTTTCGGTGCTCGGCAGGGCCTTAAGGGACGTAATACCTTTTTCGTTTATAATGACGACCTCGCCTGGCTCGATGTCGCGCACATACTTTGCGCTGATCAGGTCGAGTGCGCAGGTCTCAGATGCAACGACATAAGCCCCATCGACCTGGCCGAGACAAAGAGGTCTCACGCCATAGCTGTCTCTGGCGGCAATAAGCTCATTTTCCCTGAGGATAAGGAGACTGAAGGCGCCGCTGACCGCCTTCAACGCCTGGATGACCCTCTCATAAAAGCTCTCGCCTTTGGAATGCGCGATAAGATGGACGATTACTTCGCTGTCGGAGGTGGACTGAAAGATCGCACCCTCTTCTTCAAGGGTCTTTCTGAGTTCGGTGGCATTCACAAGGTTGCCGTTATGCGCAAGTGCCAGCATGCCGAGGGAAAAATTTGCGACGATCGGCTGGACGTTTTTAAGGATACTGCTGCCGGCTGTTGAATACCGGTTATGGCCGATTGCCATATGCCCGGGGAGTTTTTTCAGTCTCTTTTCACTGAATATGTCCGCCACAAGGCCCATCGCCTTCTCCACAAACATCTGCTTGCCGTCGGCGGAACATATCCCCGCGCTCTCCTGTCCCCTGTGCTGAAGCGCGTATAATCCGAGATACGTGAGATTTGCCGCCTCGGGATGGCCGAAAATACCGAAGACCCCGCATTCCTCATGAAGTTTGTCCGCAAATATCCCGTCGTGTTCTTCATTGAGAGGACGGCAGGGGCATCTTCCCGGAGTAATAGAATGCGGCCCGGCCCTCCGGGTCTTTCCGCGCATCCTTTTATTTATATGATTGTCCAATCGTGTAATTTCTCTTTTGAGAGGTTACCAAATATTTTAACATAAACCACTCTTTTAATTGGCCGAATCTGCAGACAGCCCAGAAGCGCCTGAAATTGGGAGTGTCCTAACTTAAAAACAGTACACTCCCCTGAAATTTGAATAATCGTTCCCGTTATGCTAGGATGTTACTGGAATATCGAAGCCACGAAGGCTCGAAAAAGGACCGCAGGTCCTATTCGATAATGCCTTGGTGGCTTTTTTATTTCCAAAACAAGAAGTTGCAGTTTGCAGCGGATAGGAGAATACATGCACATGGCTGATGCGTTACTCTCACCGGCGGTCGGAGCCACATTTTGGGCAGGCACGCTGGGGGCTATCTCGTACTGCTCGAAAAAACTAAAAGAGACTATGGATGAGAAGCTGATACCCCTCATGGGGGTTTTAGGCGCTTTCATCTTCGCCGCACAGATGATTAATTTCACGATTCCCGGCACAGGATCAAGCGGCCACCTTGGCGGGGGAATTATTCTCGCGGTCATTTTAGGGCCGTATGCCGCTTTTCTCGTCATGGCCTCGGTACTGACCGTCCAGGCATTCTTTTTTGCCGACGGAGGGCTCCTTGCGCTAGGCTGCAACATATGGAACCTTGGCATATACCCTTGTTTCATCGCCTATCCTCTAATTTACAAACCGTTAGTCGGGTCGGAAATTACCCCAAAAAGGATTACGATAGCTGCCGTAATAAGCGGCGTGGTCGGACTCCAGTTAGGGGCTTTCTCCGTAGTTATCGAAACGTTGCTGTCGGGCAGAAGCGAGCTTCCTTTCAGCACCTTTCTCCTTTTGATGCAGCCCATCCATCTTGGCATCGGTCTTGTCGAAGGCTTTGTGACGGCAGGGGTGATCAATTTCGTCAGGGCTGCACGGCCTGAGATACTCGAAGGCGTTACGGCCGAACATCGGCTTTCCGCTCATGTTTCGATCAAAAAGGTCTTTGTCGCTTTGTTGGTTGCTGCTTTGCTCACCGGCGGGGCGCTTTCATGGCTTGCATCTTCCAACCCAGACGGCCTTGAATGGTCGATAAAAGAGATCTTCGGAAAACCGGAGCTTCCGGAAAAGGTGAGCGCGATAGCGTCGGCGCTGAAGTCAGTCCAGAATAAAGCGGTCTTCCTGCCTGACTATGGCTTTAAGAAACCTGAAGGAGCTGAAGAAGGAAAGGCAGGGCCCTCCTGGCCTGCGCCTAACCCCGGCAAGTCAGTGTCAGGAATTGTCGGCTCCGCCATAGTATTAGCTGCCGTCCTTCTCATAGGATTGGTAATCCGGGGGCTTAGAAGGAAGGCGGCACAACAGGCGAAATGATCCCTACCACTGATTATTTGCGGACATTAATTTATAAAATCCCTCCTGCCCTCCCTTTGCCCCCGCACACGGGTGGGTCCGCCGGGGAGAAAAAGGGAGGAATTATGCCCCTCTTTAGCAAAGAGGGGGTGGGGAGATTTTTGGATAATGTCTTTCCCATCACGAGACGATTAATAAGAAAACTGAACTCTTTGTGAGGACATCTCTTTTGCAGGTACAATATTGACATGTTTGAAAACGAATATTTCAACCTGGGCTATCTCGACACATTATCATCTAAAGACACGCTAATCCATAGACTCGACCCAAGAACAAAACTGCTGGCGACTTTCGCATTTATCGTAACAGTTGTCTCTTTTCCCAAGTACGAGATCTCCGGCTTGCTGCCTTTTTTTCTCTTTCCCGTCCTTCTTTTTGCGCTTGCAGACATCCCCGTTCGATTCATCCTTAAAAAGGTGTTCCTTGTATCATCGTTCGCCTTCTTCGTAGGGATCTTCAACCCTTTGCTCGACCGCCACGCCTTCTATGCCTTCTCCGGGTTCACCATCTCGGGAGGATGGGTCTCATTCCTTTCGATCATGCTGAAATTCTTCCTCACGATTACCTCCGCCTTGCTGCTCATCGCCACCACATCATTCCCCGGTGTATGCCATGGACTCCAGAAACTCGGCTTGCCGGATATATTCGTGGCCCAGCTCCTGTTTCTTTACCGCTACATCTTCGTGCTGGTGGAAGAGGCCATGAAGACAGTGAGAGCGCGTGACATGCGCTCCTTCGGAAACAAGGGGAAGGGGATGAAGACATTTGTCAGTCTCGTCGGGACACTTTTCCTGAGGACTATCGAACGGGCCGAACGGGTCTACCTGGCGATGCTGTCCAGGGGATTCACCGGCCCGCTTCATACCGCAAAGCAGCAGGGATTCTCCGGCTCTGATGCCGCTTTTCTTTTGGCGACGATCGCGGTGCTGTATCTATTCAGGGCACATGATGTGGTAGGAGCGATAGAAAGACTTTCAATAAGGGTGTTTTGAGAAATTCATGAGCCACCATATCGTCGAATTCCGGGACGTGCAGTACCGATACCCCGACGGGACAAAGGCGCTTGATGGCCTGTCCCTGCGGGTTACCCACGGCGAGTCCGTGGGCATAGTCGGCGCAAACGGCTCGGGCAAATCAACCCTCCTCATGCATACCAACGGTTTCCTGCTGCCCCAACGCGGCAGTATCACGATCGGGGACCTGAGGCTGGATAAGAAAACCAGGCAGGAAATCAGGAAAAAGGTGGGCCTTATATTCCAAAACCCCGATGACCAGTTATTCATGCCGACGGTCTTCGACGATGTAGCCTTCGGCCCGCTCAATCTCGGTCTCAGCCCAGAAAGGGCCAGGGAATGCGTCGACGAGGCGCTCGAAACCGTAGGCTGCCTCGGTCTCAGGGACAAGCCGCCGCATCATCTCTCGGGGGGGCAAAAAAGCGCTGTTGCCATCGCTTCGGTCATTGCCATGCAGCCCGACATCCTCGTGATGGACGAACCCGCCTCCCATCTTGACCCTAAGTCGAGGAGGGCACTGATCAATCTGCTGAGGCATTTTCACCATACAAAAATAATCGCTTCGCATGACCTCGATCTCATTTTGGATGTCTGCAAGCGGTGCGTTATCATCCAAGCAGGGAAAGTCATTGCCGACGGGCCTGCAGAGGAACTTCTGTCAAACAGGCAGCTCCTTGAAGAAAACAACCTTGAGCTGCCGTTGTCATTCCAAAAAAGAAATATATCGTTAGGAGGAGCTATGGATGAAATAACAAAACTGCATCATCTGATCGAACACTGGGCAGAGCACAACACGGAGCACGAAAAGACATACCGGGACTGGGCAAGAAAGGCGGAGTCTCTGGGTAAGAAAGAATTGGCCGCTCTTCTGATAAAAATTGCGGACGAGACCGCGGCTATGGACGGCCTTTTTAAGAAGGCGCTCAGCCTTTGTTAAAGGGTCGTAGGCAGTGAAGGTGACCGGAAAAACCATCCTTTGGGAAGGGAAGTTCCTCAGGGCCGTCCAGGTCCGATATCTTGACAGGTCGGGCAGGACGTCACGTGAGTGGGAAGCGGTAGAACGGGTAGGCTGTGACGGCATAGTAGGAATCGTTCCTTTCACCGACGATGGGGAGGTGATAGTAATCCGCCAGTTCCGGCCGCCCGTCAATGGGTATGTAATCGAACTGCCGGCCGGACTCTGCGACCCCGGCGAGACGCTTGAAGATGCGGCGCGAAGGGAGCTTATTGAAGAGACGGGCTATTCCGCGGAAAAGCTGTCCTTCCTGAACGAGGGACCGCTTTCATCGGGACTCTCATCGGAAATGCTTACGGCCTTCGCGGCTACAGGTCTCAGATATGTCGGCATCGGGAAACGGGACGAAACAGAAGAGATCGAGGTAATAAAAGTCCACCTGGACCGTCTGCTTCCGGAGCTTCGGTCAAGGCAGGAAGCAGGCGATTACATCGACATCAAGATATACGGGCTTATCGAACTTGCAAAAGCGGCTATAAAATAACGCCCCCAGGCTCCGCCTTTCCCCTCTTAAGATAGGAGGGGGTTAAGGGGAGTTATGATTTCCAAAAGGGGAACATACTAAAGATCAGCTCTTGATTTCGATCCTCTTTATGCCGCTCAATCCTGAGACATCGTCTAGTGACCTCGTTTATCGAGATATCGTTTTTGGTCGACACGGTAAAGATAAACTTCTTCTCTTTTTCGAAGAACTCTATCGCGTAGTCCATCTTCACTATCTCAAAACCTCTCTTTTCAAAAGGTGAGGTCACCGCCTTCACATCGGCTGACTGATCGGTCACCATAGTAATATACCGGTAAGTAAGTCGCGGCATCCTCACCTCCATGATGCGAAGGCCCCAGAGAGAAAAGAATGTGATTACGAAACCCGCGATGCCGGCAAGATACTGCCCTGCGCCGATGGCAAGCCCGATAGCTGAGACTATCCATATGCATGCCGCGGTCGTAAGACCCTGTATCGAAAGTCCGGTCTTAAGTATTACCCCCGCACCGAGAAAGCCTACTCCGGTCATCGCACCTGCCGCGATCCTCGTCGGGTCGATCCTGGTATATTCGGGGTTTACGGCACTTTTTGCATAATAACTTTCGGAGATAATCATTATCAAAACGCAGGCGACACAGACAAGGAGCTGGGTCCTGAAGCCGGCGGCCCTTCCATGGGTTTGGCGTTCAAACCCTATAATGCCGCCAAGAAGAGTGCCGAGCAGGAGTTTAAAGATGATCTCATAAGGCACCGTCATGATGCATTATATCAGAGAACAGGCTATTTTATAATTACCTTATAAAACCTTCTCTTGCCGACTTTAATAATATGCTCGCCAGGAGAAAGTTTCATTTCGGGATCGGTGACGACGGCATTGTTTATCTTTACTCCGCCTTGTTTCATAAGCCTGATCGCTTCACTCGTGCTTTTGGCCAGGCCGGTCTCCTTCATTATATGGGCCAGCCGGCTGATTCTCTTTTTCTCTTCCTCGTCCGCATTGGAGATTGAGAGTACTATTTCCGGGATATCATCCGGTATTTCCTTGGTCTGCAATTTCTCATATTCCTTCAGAGCCCTCTCGGCCTCTTCAGGCCCGTGATACCTGGTAACTATCTCCATTGCAAGTTCCTTTTTAGCGTCCCGGGGGTCTTTCTCCCTGCTTTTCAGCATCTGCCGGAGCAAGGAGAATTCTTCCACGGAAATCCTGCTCAGAAGTTCATAATAGCGCTCGATGAGCTCATCGGGCACGCTCATTACCTTCTTGAACATCCCGGTCAATTCTCCGTTTATGAATTCGACCGCAGGCTCATCTATGCCGATATAGTTGCCGAGGCTCTTTGACATTTTGTTTACCCCGTCGAGGCCCTCAAGAAGCGGCATCATAAGGACGACCTGCTCCTCGGTGTCCATCTTCCTCTGCACGGTCCTGCCCATAAGGAGGTTGAATTTCTGGTCAGTGCCTCCAAGCTCCACGTCGGCCCGGAGGGCTACAGAGTCATAGGCCTGAAAAAGAGGGTAGTAGAATTCCAGTATGCTGATGTCCTGCTGGCTCCTGAACCTCTTTTTGAAATCGTCCCTTTCAAGCATCCTTGCGACAGTCTGCATCGCGCCGAGCCTGACGATCTCCATGCTGTCCATCTTGCCGAGCCATTCGCTATTGAAACGTATCTGCGTCCTCACCGGGTCGAGCACCTTGAATACCTGTGTCTTATACGTCTCGGCGTTTTTGAGCACCTCTTCCTTCGTGAGGGGCTTTCTCGTCTCGCTCTTTCCGGTAGGGTCCCCTATCATGCCGGTAAAGTCGCCGATGAGAAAGATCACCTCATGCCCGAGGTCCTGGAACTGGCGCATCTTTTCGAGGAGCACGGTATGGCCGAGGTGGATGTCCGGCGCCGTAGGATCGAAGCCCGCCTTTATCCTGAGCGGCTTATTTTCTTTATAGGACCGTTCGATTTTTTCAAGCAGTTCCTTTTCATTGATTATCTCGACCGCGCCCCTCTTGATAATCTCCAGTTGTTTTTCAGGTGCAAGCATGGAAAATATGATAATCGCTTGAAGCGGTTACAGTCAAATGCAGCGCACACAATGGAAGGCCGGCCCAGAGCGCCCGGAAAATCAAGCGCCTCCCCCGGCACTCCTGAAACGCGTGGTGAGCGGGCAGGCCCACCACGCGGAACCCATGCTATCGGCTCATGGAATCGTGAAGATCGTCGTGTAGAGATCAAAGGTTGCAAAATTGCCGCCGTGGGGAGTGACCAGCAGATAGGCCGTATACTGCCCCGGAGCTATGTTCGAGACAGGGACATTTGAAAAAAGGGTGGTATTGATCTCGGTACTCATATTAGACATCCAGGGCACCACCCCAGCCGGCACCACACCTGTTGAAAGAGCCTGGGCGACCTCACTGAAGGTAATGTTTTCAAAAGTCAGATCCGGACGTATATTCACTACGTTCAGCGGATTGGTTGAGACAATGAAGGCAGCGTACACATCCACGGGGACCGCTAGGGGCCCAAGTCTATTGCTATGGTCAGGGTATTGCCGCCACTGGCCAGCGCACCGATCCCTATCGGCATCGAAGTGCTGTTACTGGACCCCAACGCCGGCGTAGCGACCGGGGAGAAAAAAGAGAAGTCCGTCCGACCGGTGCGGGTATAATGGCGGCGTTCACGAAGACGGTCCCGGTGAAACAATGGATCGAACAGAAGTAAGAGTATGTCCCGGGCTGGGTAAAGGTAAACGAAAATACTTGCCCCGTTGCCAAGACTCCTGAGTGAAGGAAATTGTAATTCGAAGTCCCGACGCGGAGTTGTGGCCTTTAATTCACCTCAACGCGGCCTTTCATGCCAAAGCCTGAATGAAACGGTTTATCGCAATAGAACTCATAGATCCCCGTTTGGGAAAGTGCGATCCTGATCTCCACCGTCTCCTTTGGCGGCAGTGCCACGCTTTGCAAGACACTTCCTTGGGGATTTTTTACAGTAAAATTATGTCCTGAACCTGAAGTGTTCTCGATCCGAAACACTATAACATCTCCCTTGAATGCCTTGATGTTGTTCGGTTCGAATTTGAAATCACTGGCCTTCATATCAAGGACGACTTCGCCTTTTGCCGGTCCTAACGTCACAAGCGGCTGTTGACCGGCACATGCCATGCTCATCAGCAAAAGTCCTATGCAAATCGCAGTAAGCCCTTTAGACCTCTTTTCCATAGTCACTCTCCTGTCTTTCTCACAGCTAAAGATAGAATGTTATGAGGATCTTCCCTCTTTGGTTCTATCTTCATTCAGAAAGATGCGGCTGTCAAGGTACAGTCTCGTAAATGTTCTTTGGTCGAGAAGTGCACGAGTACCCTTCAGGTGCATGCGAACGACAAGAGAATTTTTTGAGAATTCGTCTGATTATTACCCCTCTTTAGTGAAAGCGCAGTCTTATCGGGTATTATAAAGTAATCAAAAAATGAATATACTTCTCATAAGCACAAACCGTAATCAATTCCCGATGCCTGTTGTTCCCATAGGCCCGTGCATGGTTGCAGATGCAGCAGCCCGCGCCGGACATCACGTACGGTTCCTGGACCTGATGTTTGAGAGGGACCCTTTGAAGCTGGTCCGGAGTGAGATAGAGCGAAGTATTCCGGACATCGTGGGCCTTTCTGTAAGGAATATTGATAATAATGACATCCAGTCCCCCGTTTTCTTCATCAAGGATCTGCGTTTCCTCATCGCAACTATCCGGGCCATGACGCAGGCGCCGATAGTTCTCGGTGGAGCGGCGGTCCCCGTCATGCCGGAGGCGCTTCTTCGGTATACCGGTGCTTCATGGGCCGTGCTCGGAGACGGAGAAAAAGTATTCCCGCTGCTTCTCGAAAAACTTTCACAGGACATATCTCCCGAAACCCTTCCTGGAGTCGCGTGGATAGGAGATGGGATGTTCAATGCCAATCCTGTGGCTTCATCAGGCAATGGCTGCTCATGCGGCTCGCCGGATCTTCCCCGCTGGATCGACGTAAGGGCATACATGAAAAGACTTTCTACGGTGCCGGTCCAGACAAAACTCGGGTGTCAGTTCGCGTGCGTATATTGCACATACAGGAAAATAGAGGGCAACCATTATCGACTGAGCGACCCTGGAGAGGTCGCAGAAGCAGTCACCAGACTCACCTCAGCAGGCCTGCGCAATATAGAGTTCGTTGACAACGTCTTCAATGCTCCGCATGATCATGCCATTGCGGTATGTGAGAAGCTGGCCCGGGTCCGTCCGGCTGCATCTTTCCAGAGTTTAGAGTTGAATCCTCTCTTTATCGATGACGCCCTCGTCACCTCAATGGAACGTGCCGGCTTCACCGGTATCGGCATAACAGTGGAAAGCGCATCCGACAGGGTCCTCAAGGGACTCGGCAAGGGGTTCACGACTGAGCACGTGTATAAGGCAGCTGAGGTCATCAGACGTCATAAACTGCCCTGCGTCTGGATATTCATGATGGGGGGGCCAAATGAAACTGAAGAGACAGTGAAAGAGACACTGCGGTTTGCAGAAAATTCGATACGTCCTCAGGATGTTGCCTTTTTTGGCATGGGCATCCGTATTTACCCCGGGACGGAGCTGGAATCCATCGCGAGAAAGCAGGGAATTTTGTCGCTTCCACCGGCTGAGATGCTTGAGCCGGTCTTTTATCTCTCCCCTGATGTTGAATACCGCTGGATGCAAACGAAGATAAAAAAGTCGATGAACGAATATCTTAATTTTATGAATTCAGATTCGCTGAGTATCCCATTTCTCCCGACGATTCACCGCATCGCCCACGGGCTGGGACTGCGTCCTCCCCTGTGGAGACATACCCGTATCATCAGGAGGGGACTCAGATTATTAGGCATGGAGGTTTGACGATGCATCATGAAGATCAGAAGACAGGCAGGGCGCACATCGCATCCGTTGCGGTGGCAACGCCCCCTTTTACCATAGACCAGGCCGAAGTGGAGAGGCATCTCCTCGAACGGTATTCAGAGACACTCAGCTCCCGGAGCCGCTCGCTCCTACACAGTCTCCTGACCCATCCTTCTATACGCAAGAGAAGTTTTGCCATCGAAGACCCGGGGAGCTTTCTGAACGAAGACCCGGACAGCCGGATTCAACGGTTCACCCGATACGCTGTCGATCTCTCGGCCCAGGCGATACAAGAGGCACTCCTCAGGGCCGGGCTGTCCACTGGCAACGTGGCAGGAATCGTCGTCAATACCTGCACCGGCTATATCTGCCCGGGCATATCGACCTACCTTATCGAAACGATGGGGTTTGACCGCCAGATAAAGGTCTATGATCTCGTCGGCAGCGGCTGCGGAGGGGCGATCCCCAACCTTGAAGTTGCCGGAGCACTCGTCAGGGGCACCGGGGGGAAGGCGGTGGTGAGTGTTTCCGTCGAGATATGCAGCGCGACATTCCAGATGGGAGACGATCTGAGCCTGCTCGTCTCCAATGCGCTCTTTGGCGACGGCGCTGCTGCTGCGGTCCTCTGGACGCGTTCTGAGGGTTTGGAACTTGTCGCCTCTTCCAGTTACTATGTTCCCGAAGACCGTGACGCCATACGATATGTGCACAAAAACGGGCAGTTGCATAACCAGCTTTCCACGAAGCTGCCCCACCTGATAAAGAAAGCAGCAGCCCGCGTTATTCAGGATCTCCTCGGGCCGCGCTCGCTTGGGGTTGAAGATATAAAGCACTGGGCGCTCCATAGCGGTGGTGAAAAGATCATCACAACAATAAAGGCTGAGACAGGGCTCTCCGAAGACCAGTTGATCCCTACTCGCACAATACTTGCCGAGCATGGAAATATGTCTTCCCCCACGGTATTGTTCGTACTCAACGATATTTTGGAAAGAGGCGTGGAGCAGGGGGATTATTGTATGATGGTCGCCTTCGGTGCAGGGTTATCAGCCCACGCATTTCTCCTGAGGAGGGTCTGAGCGGGCGGTCAGCGGTTTAGCCGCGTCCAACTGGTAGTGCGGCCGAAAAAAGAAAAAAGAACGTAGCCCCGCAGATGCAGTACATCAGGAGAAGCAAGGGACATCTTTCCTTTGTATGTATTGCCGTTCTTTGGATCGTAGACCGTGCCCCCCTTCCATTCGTTCTTTCCATCAAATATAAATCCATCCATTATCTGAAGGCCTGCGATCGGCCGGGTTCTGAGTCTTGGATCAGGGTTGTTATCATCCAGCCTCGCCTGCCCGGCGCGGCCGCGCGGATCGTCGGCTGGATAGACCGGTGACGTTGTCCAGACTATTTTACCGCAGGATTTCTCACCGCAATGGTAGATCTTGATTATGGCGTCGCGCTCTTCGTTCTGCCACAGACCGAGTAGTTCGTTGCCACGCACGGCCCAACTCACCGATTGCTGGGCGGAAAAAAAACATAGGACCGCAAGAATCAGTGCTTTTCTTACTCCCTTACCCATCGTTCACCTCATTCAAACAAAAGGCCTGTCTTCAGGGGAGTTTGATCTCAAAGCAGCAACCGGGCTGGTCATCCCTGTTGCACCTCTCGGTTGCGGGAGTGCCGACGAGTTTGCTTATCATGACAGCCATGGCAATGCAAAGGCGACCGTCAGCCTCGACCGCCCCTGTAATGGGGCAGCCATATCCGTTGATAACAACCTTTCCTTTTTTTTCAGTGACATCCACCACTGATCCAAGGGATTCCAGAAAGCTCACGGTATTGCGAAGCCTCTCCTTGAGCGTTCCCGAAGACCGGGGAGCAAGGCCCGCAAGCCTAACGCCGAGTTCCTGTATGGTCTTAATATGGGCAACAGTGGCTACAAACTTTTTATCATACCCAAAACGTTCCAGGAGATAAAAACCCATTTCCAGCCCTGAGCTTATGCCACCCGCCGTTATAATTCTCCCGCTATCAACAATGCGGTGCCGGTCGATAATAACTTTAGGTGCGATTTCTGCCAGGCGGTCTATGGGAATAATCTTTTCGCTTGGGTCTCCATTTTTTCGGTTCGTTGCTCTCACGCCGTCAAGAAGTCCCGCTTTTCCATATACTCACGACCCTGTGCAGACACTGACAAGCAGAGTCTTTTCCGAAAGTCCTCTCGCAAACTCTATCAGACGACCATTATGAATCTCAGCTCTTGTGCCTATTCCTCCCGGGATGAGGAAGGCATCCATATCGGGTCTTTGCTCAAGACTTTACCGTGGATTCACAGAAAGGTTTGCTGTGGCCATTACCGGCCCAATGGAATCACCTATCAGGAATGCATCGAGTTCGGGGTCCATTCTCCGGGCGACGGCAAAAACACCTATCGGTCCCGCCCAATCTATAACCTCAGCTCCATGGAAAATATATATTCCCAATCTCTTTTTCATATAATCCTCCTGCGCGTTTAAATTGTGCCTTCTACGTGCCCTATTCACTAATGGTATCATCTTTTAACGATTTGTCATTTTTTAAGGAAATAACATAAATCATGGTTGTCGGCAATCCCGGGAGGTGTTATTATTTGATTCATGAAGAGTTACCGGAAAGAGTTATGGTTTGAGGTGCCGACCCGCAGGGCCTTTATCAATATTACCCCGCAGGTCGAAGAATGCCTCAGGCAAAGCGGGGTGCGCGAGGGCCTGGTCCTCGTAAACGCAATGCATATTACGGCATCGGTCTTCATTAATGACGATGAACCGGGACTGCACCGCGACTATGATGTCTGGCTCGAAAAACTCGCTCCGCACGAACCCGTCTCTCAATATCGCCACAACGCCGGAGAGGACAACGCCGACGCGCATATGAAGCGGCAGATCATGGGAAGAGAAGTAGTAGTCGCCGTAACAGAAGGCAGGCTCGATTTCGGCACCTGGGAGCAGATTTTCTACGGGGAATTCGACGGCATGCGCAGGAAGCGGGTGCTGGTCAAGATTATCGGGGAATAGTGCAGGAATCAACTCCTCCTGCACTAAAGACCGGTTGCATGTGCTGAATCTGAATCAGTCTAATGGCCCTTACGTAATAAATTCTCAGATATTAACGGCGCGTCAGCCCCCAATGTCTGGAATATGGCAGCAAAAGCCTCGACGACGGCGGGGTCGAAATGTTTGCCACTATTTTGCAATATCTCGTCTCTCACAGCCAACGGAGATAATCCCTGCCGATACGGGCGATCCGATAATAAAGCGTCATAGTAGTCCGCTACCGCAATAATCCTCGCTCCTAACGGAACCCCTTCACCTATAACACTCTGATAGCCAGTCCCATCATATTTTTCATGATGTAGGAGAATATATGGTAACAGATCCAAAACCCTGCCTCCGACCGGCGCAATAAACTGAGCACCGATTTTAACGTGTGCCTTCACATGTTCGTGTTCCTCCGCTGACAACTTACCTATTTTGTTAAGAACCTCAGCACTCAGTCCCAGTTTTCCCAAGTCGTGTAGCAACGCAGCAATCTTGATGTTTTCTATTTCTTGCTGAGGGCATTTCATCTGTATTGCAATCCTCTCAGCAACGACAGAGACCCTGTACGAGTGGCTCTGGGTTTGTTTGTCTACGGAGTCGATAATGAGGGATAACATTTCGATTATCCCCTGATATGTTTTTTTAATTTCTTCCTTCGCATTCTCTTTTTTCTCATAGAGAAGCCCAACGTAATATCCCATGACAAGAAGAAAACCAAGCCATGTTACGAGATCAAGCCATCGATATAGGCTCTCATCGGAAGGCATCGCAAAGCTCGCAGGATAATAATATGCAATTACAAAAACCAGTATCCCCGAAAGAACCGCAGCATTCGTAGCATAGCGCTTCCCGAAATGATAAGCACCTATAAGAACAGGAATATAAAACATGGTCAGGAATGCGCGTTGATTAGAGACAAAAAAGAAAATAAATCCTGCAATAGCAACCAGAAGAAATACGATTATCAGTTCCTTGTCAACCTTAAAATAATCTGCTATCTTTCTTCCGACCTGCATTATGCACCCCAGTTTTCGAAATGTTCACAGTGACACTATCCCTTATCGGGGCAGCCGTATTACATTGTCCTGCTGATGAATAGAATAACATACAAGACGGATGTAATAAGTGATATTATTTGACAATGTGAAGGAGAAAAGAGGGCATCAGAGGTTCTTAATCGAAGGCATAGACTTCCAGTGCAGGGTGTTTTTACTACAGATGTGAAGATTCGCAATATAAGTTTAGGCGGGGCTGCTCTCAGTTTGAACAAGAGGCTGAACATGGACAAGAATATACTCTTAAAGCTGAGTCTGAGAGTTATCGGTCACCTTCAAGATCTGCTATAATGGGAGCAGGGATTAGCGCAATGAGGAATTCAGAGCGTGAAAGGAGAACGCAAAAAAGATTTGCAAAGCGTTGTACCGCTAAATTTACCGCGGATGGTCAGACATATACAGCATTATGTAGAAACTTGTCATTAGATGGGCTCTTCATAAAGACAAGAAAGCCTCTCTCCATAGATAAAATAATTGAAATGATAGTCGATCTGCCCGATGGCTCGACTTCAAAATTGACTGGTAGAGTCACTAGAGCCATAAGGGAGCCATATAGTTTGATGTTGGAAAGGGCAGGAATACCATCAAAAGATGGGATGGGAATTCAACTAATAGAAAAAGATGCCAATTACCTGGACTTTGTGACATTACTGATTAGCAGACCTTAAGCCTGATAAAGCAGCCTCAGGGAGCAGCCTGAGGAAATTCTGCTATAGAATGTAGAGAAGCGCTTCCCGATTCCCCATTTCCTGTTACGCGGCTGATCACAAAATATGGCAAACCGAACAAAAGCGATTTTACTGAAGACGATTCCCGACCTTTCAAGGAGTGGACAGCAAAAGGAATACAGGCCTCTCTTTCAGAAGATGGAAAAAAGTTTTTTCAGATTGATTTCCGGTTTACTGATCAAGAATACGGGATGCATGGATGAAAAAGTCCGGCTTTACGGCAATTGCAGATGTTCCCGCGAAAAAAAAAGAAGAAATAGCATTGTCTGCCCCACCGAAAACAGTTAACATAGAATGGCCTATATGAAAAAACTTGCTATCACGATGGGAGACCCCGGAGGGGTTGGACCGGAGGTAACGGTCAAGGCTGTGATGTCCCCCGAAGTCCGATCATGCTCTGCCCCGATCGTTATCGGAGACAGGATCGTAATGGAAGAGGCGCTGAGACTCATCGACCCGCTCCTGAAGCTCAATATCATCGGGACTCCCGAAGAGTCTCGTCCCTCTCCCGGGGTCGTAGAACTTATCGACCTTCGGCTGCTGAGAAACTTTGAAAGAGGGGAGGCCACGCCGGATGGCGGAACCGCATCTGCGGGCTATATCAGGAAAGCGACCGAGCTTGCGCTCGACAAAAAAGTCGACGGCATTGTTACGGCGCCGATCTCGAAAGAAGCCATGAAGATGGCCGGCATGAAATGGCCGGGCCATACAGAAATGCTTGCAGCGCTCACCTCTACGGACGATTACGCTATGATGCTTGCAGGCGGGCCGCTAAGGGTTATTCTTGTCACAATACATACGTCCCTCAAGAGCGTACCGGATAAGATTTCTAAAAATAGCGTGCTTAGGACAATCCGGCTCGCCAGGAAGGCATGCGGAATGATGGGGATCGAAAGGCCGCGGATAGCGGTGGCCGGCCTGAATCCTCATGCCGGAGAAGCAGGGATATTCGGTCGTGAAGAAATGGAAGAGATCATCCCGGCCGTTAAAGAGGCGGCAAAGGAAGGGATCGAAGCCTTAGGCCCCTTCCCTCCGGATACGGTTTTCAACAAGGCGTACAAGGGTGAATTCGACATCGTGGTCTGCATGTATCACGACCAGGGTCTTATCCCCCTTAAGATGATCGCCTTCGAAACAGGGATAAATGTGACGATCGGGCTTCCGATCATCCGGACTTCTCCTGACCACGGCACGGCCTATGACATCGCCTGGAAGGGGCGCGCAAACCCTTCCAGCATGATCGAGGCGATAAAAATGGCAACACGCCTTAAAATATGAAAGAAGGACAAGGCACAGTGTTTTCGCTCATTCCTTCTTTGTTGCATCATGCCTAAGAAGCATCTAGGGCAGAATTTTCTTTATGACCCGTCGATTCTGACAAGGATAATCGATGCGGCTGATCTCTCCACGGAAGATACCGTCGTTGAAATCGGACCGGGCCCCGGCAGACTCACGAGGCTCCTTGCAGATGCCGTGAAAAAGGTGATAGCCATTGAACTCGATCAGGACCTTTACGAGAGGTTGAGGTCGGAATTTGTCGGCTACAGGAATGTGGACCTCATCCACGGAGACGCGATGAAATTCCCTTATGAAAATGTTGGCACGTTCAAGGTCGTTTCAAACATTCCCTACTACATTACTACGCCGATAATCTTCAGACTTCTCGAGGCGAAGGGGAATTTGGAGTCCATGACACTCACTATCCAAAAGGAGGTCGCCGAGAGGATAGCGGCGGCGCCCGGCGGAAAGGACTATGGAGTGCTCTCGATCATGGTCCAATATCATGCGATGCCTGAAATGCAGTTTATCATCCCCAAAGAGGCCTTCCGGCCGGCCCCAAAGGTCGATTCTGCGGTTCTTTACATGAAGATACTCCAAAGGCCTTCGGTAGATGTGAGAGATGAAGAAATGTTCTTCCGCGTCGTCAAGACCGCGTTCTCTCAAAGAAGAAAAACGCTTTCCAATTCCCTGAAAGGTCTTGGGGGAAACATTAAAGGGTTATTGGGGGCGGCCGGTATCGATCCTGGCAGAAGGCCGGAGACACTGAGTCTGGAGGAATTCGCCAGGCTTTCGGATTCACTCGGAGGGCGCAGGGATTAGTCTCTCCGCAACCTCGGACTCCTGTTGCAAATAGTAAACCGATCCTCTATCCTTATTAGTAAACAAAGGAACGGTCATGCCAGGGGAATGACGGATAAGGCCAAATCTCATCCAACAGGTTATGAAATCGCCGCTTGGCTTCTCGCGGGAGCGGCGTTGCTCCTCATCCTCGGCCTGCACCTGCTGCCCGCCTTTCTTGCGGGTTTTCTCGTCTATGAATTAGTCCACATACTTGCGCCGGTTTTTCGCATTACAAGGTTGAGCGGCAAACGCGCAAAGCTCGTCGTGGTCGCGCTGCTGGCCGGGTTAGTTGTGCTATTGCTTGTTGCGATGATCTGGGGAGCGGTCCTTATCTTCCGCAACGAGCCGGAAAGTATTCCGGCGTTGCTGAAAAAGATGGCTGAGATCCTCGATGGCCTGCGTGGAAAACTGCCGGGCTGGCTCACGGATTATTTGCCGGCCGACGTTGAGGGCCTCAGGAGTTGGTCTGTGAGCTGGCTGCATGAGCATGCAGGGGAATTACAGACGGCCGGGAAAAAGGCGGGCCGCGTTACCGCTCATGTCCTTATCGGCCTGGTGATCGGCGGACTGATTTCTTTAAGGGAGGCCTCCCCTGCTCAGAAGTTCCGCCCTCTTACAGGGGCGCTGGCAGGCCGCATTTCGCGTTTGAGCACTGCCTTCCGTTCAGTCGTTTTCGCACAGGTCCGCATCGCCGCAATAAACACGCTGTTCGCTGCGATCTATTTAGGGGTTCTGCTGCCCCTGCTGGGAATTGACCTGCCGCTTGTAAAGACCATGGTCGCAATGACGTTTGTCACCGGCCTGCTCCCGATCGTAGGCAACCTTATCTCAAATTCGATCATCACCGTAGTAAGTCTTAGCTATTCGCCGGCCGTTGCGCTTGGGTCTCTGGCGTTCCTTGTAATAGTCCATAAGCTTGAGTATTTCCTGAATGCCCGGATCATAGGTTCTCAGATCAGGGCGCATGCGTGGGAACTGCTCCTGGCGATGCTGGTGATGGAAGCCGCCTTCGGGATAGAAGGGGTAATCGCGGCGCCCATCTATTACGCCTATATCAAAAATGAACTTGTCGAACGGGGTTTGGTGTAACTTTTTTCTAAGGACATTTCCCCTGACAGCTGCACGTCAAATTGCCTTTCGCCTTTTCAATTGCCTCCCGCCCCTCCCTGAAAGAGAGAACCGCTATCCCAATGGCGCCTATTGAATCGACCATTCCTACGCCCGTCAACTCATATCCCACGCTTGAGACAAGAAGCACTACGGAAAGATACATGCATGCCTTTGAGCATTGAGCATCGGCCAGCAGGGCCTGAGAATTGTACTGTCTGCCTATCTTGACCTTATAATGAATAAGCGACCACATGGATAAGATCGAAACAACCGATACCACAATTCCCCAGAAGGTCGTTTCCGGCTTGGTACCTTTCATAACGTTCATCGCAGAAGTGATTATCAGGCCGGCCGTAAGAAGATAGAAGGCCCCTCCGGTAATCCGGAGTGCCCGCCGTTCGAACTGGTCGTGATTGCCGACGTCGTGCTGCTTCATGCGTTTTATCATATGCCAAATCCCTATGCCCGATATGACCTCGACGAATGAATCAAGACCAAAACCGAACAGGGCTATGGTTCCATCCTCAAGCCCGAAGAAGACTGAAACAGAGCCTTCCAGCAAATTATAGAAAATGGTTATGAGCGCAAGGGCAGATGCCCATTTATAAAATGTCGCGCTGTTCTTGAAAGTCCGGGAAAATATAATTTCCATTTGATTATTTCCGGGGCTCATATGGTTCCCTTAGCAGCATCCGCCGTCTTTGTTGTCGCTGCAGCCGCAGGTCGGCTCGCCTCCGGTAATCATGCTGTTGATCAGTGCGGCGGCACAGCCGACGCCCTTATCCACCGATAGCGCCCCGAACGGGCAGTTCATCACACAGGCCCCGCACTCCATGCATCTGTCCCTGTCGGCAATGACCGCCTTCCTATTTTCGAGTGTAAATACCCTGTGCGGACAGACGTCGAGGCATGTGCCACAGCCCGTACACCTCTCCGAGATCAGTTCAAGTGTTACCGCGTCGGCGAGATATTTCATACAGTCCTCCACGTTCCGAGTTTATATACCGCAAGGAGCGCCAGTGAAATAAGAACGCCAGCGATATAAATGGGAATGGATATCCTTAGTTCCTTCTTGACGCCCGACATGCCGGTAAACGTGGTGGAACCCGTAAACTGCAGAGCTACGTAAGAGCTCGCCAGCGGGAAAAAAAGATAAGTAAAGAAGCGAAGTGGGACGCTGGAGTGACCGAAGAAGGAGTACCGCGATGAGAGGATCACGGACACCATGCCGGCGATCCAGCCTTTGACCGCAAAAGACCTAAACGGTATGAGGGGGAGCGCCAGCGGCGTCAAAAATGCCCCGGCAAGAAGAGAGATGAGCCCCAGAATCAGAAACGGCAAGCCGCCGGACCACGCGTCCCCAAAAATGATCCCCGCGGGCCGAAGACCGAAGATACCAAGGATAAGAAGCGCGTACCAGGGATAATACTTCTTCATGGCAGGATTTATTTCCATCGGTGTCAGCACGAACCTGTCGAAAACGTTGAACGTTACCGTCCTCATCGCCGGGGTAGCCTCATATCCGGCATCAATGAACTCCCGTACATCCCGGGCATACACGGGGCCGTAATGGACCCTGAATCCCGTCGCCTTTCTCACTTTATGGGCACTGACCCCAGGCGCCCCAAGCTGGGGAACGATGATCCTCTTGTGATCTACCACCCCATCCAATTTTGCCGCATTGATCTGTTTTATGAGTTCGTCCGTCCCGAAGGTCCCCTTACCGGCCGCGCACCAGACGTTTATACCCCTGGTATCAAGGACGATGATCCAGACATGAAGACCCTTTAGTTCACGTCTCAGGTGATCGAAACTGAGCTTATAATTGGCGCTTATGAGGACATCCGAGTTGCTGTCAGGATTTCCGGCAGCATACAGGCCGGGCCTGACCGTATAGTTATTCCTGAAGGCACTAACCCTGCACTTAAAATGCCCCCAAAGATCCGTCCCTGTAATATCAGTGGACACCCGGTAGGCCACGCCGGGACCGGCCTTGATAATGCCCGTGACCCATGCCGGCCGGATCTGAGGCCCCGCTCCCACTGGGATGAAGCTACCCTTGTTGCCGGAGGTCTTATCGATAAATTTCAGTTGAGATAAGCTCATAATATTTCTTTCATGATAGGCCCCAGCTGGCCCTTCACCAGTTCCACAAGGTCTTCAACCTTTATGAGGGTGATGCAGCAGACCTCCCCGCCTTTCTCCCAGCTGGTGACCGCCAGCTTGTCCCCCGCGCCGATCTTCGCCTTGTCGCGCAGTTCCTTCGGCAGCACCATCTGTCCCCTCTCGTCGACACTTATTATGGATTCAACCTTACAGCGGGCATTTTTTTCACCGGCGGCGACGCCGCAGGTCAGGTCCACTTCTTTTTTCTTCCTCATCCAATCTCCCTGCCCTGGCCGGGCACTTACTTATCAGACTATGCTGATTATACTGATAATTGCGGCCGATGTCAAAAAACAATCGCACAGGTACAGGGCCAAAGTCGCTTCCCCAAGATGCGGGGCCTACGTGATGAATACGATGATGAAAGCGGCTTCCTTGCTTGTGCGAGCAACGGAATAATTTCTCTCCTACTAATGAGATCGGCTGGTGTCTCTATCTCTTCCGGCTGCACACATAGGCCCGGTGGGTTGTTCAGGGGTCAATTTGTAGGGACCATTATTAGTGCAGGATTCTTCTCTGTCCTTAGCGTCCTTGGGGAATGCGATATTCGGACAGTTACTGTACCATGACCTGAAGCAAAATCTCTCCATCTCATCGATACTGGGAACGTGAATAGCGTCCGGAGCAATGCAGATACCAAAGCAGCTTTCTTTGAAATATGGGCAGCTCATGATTTTCTCCTTTATTAAGACTTTCGTTCAAGATCATTACAAAATTAGCAAAGACTTTTGAAGAAGTTTTGAAAATATTATGAAAGAATTGTGAAGGAGAAGGCATGAGGCACTCCCCATTGGGCTGGCGGTTGTCCAGTTCCTTGGAATACCTCTCAATAAAGAGCTTAAGTCACGGTCGGAGGACTGTTAACAGTCTGAGCGTCGCGGCATCCCGTTCTCCATGGCAGTACCTATCAAGGGCGGACGAGAACACAGAACCCGGGCCTGCTATCTTCTCAAACAGCGTCATCGATGACTTAAACTTCAGATCGTCAGGATAACCAAAGATTTCCGAAAGCGATCCGCCCTTAAGCGCAATCACCGCTTCCGTGCATTCCCACAGCCTTTTTCCGAGAACAGGATGGTCAAGGTACTGCCGGGCCTCTTCTATGCTCTTGATGGAGTAGCGCTTCGCCGCCGGACTGTACCCCAGTCCTTCGATCTGAGGAAATATATACCACATCCAGTGAGTCCGCTTCTGCCCACCCTTAAGCTCTGCGAGCGCTCTTTCATATACCCCTTCCTGAGCGCTCAGAAACCGATTCAGATCATATGGATCATCAGAATTCATGTCGCACGCTTCAATTTCTCATAGTATATCAGACCCCGCATCACGCTTACACATAAAGAGTATTCACTGCTGACCCTCCCGAGTGAATACAAAAGGGGGGCAGTGGCATCTGTCACACTGATCACAAATAATTCTGCCTTTGCCATCTGATATAATTTAGTCATGACATACAGAAATTATGAACGTGACAAAGACGGAAAGCTTACCATATACCCTTCTTTGTATGCACCACGAGAAAAAGGTTTTTGCAGAAGAATATTTATGATGATAATAAATCTTATCGCAAAGAGAAGAAAATAAAGCGGGCATGCCCTGGGGGATCGGGAATAGGCCTGTCCTATACCGCTATGATGCGAGATTTCTTCTACACACTGCCGGGCAATATTGTCCGGTCCTTTTGGGGGCGTAACCTGCTATGGCATCTTTTGGCGATCGTCGCCACGTTGTTAATCGTCGGTTCCGGCTTTGATTGGATGTATTTCAAAGCGACCAGGCCTTTTGCCGCCTATCTCTTCCCGGCTGTCATATTGGGTTGGCGCGTACCGGTAGTATTTCCGATCGCCTCGTATATATTCGGTTCCGTCCGTAAAGATCTGCGCGCAATCTGCAGCGCCTATTCGACAGCGCAGGCAGCCGTCATCGGCCTTCTCATATCTTCGTCCTACAAAGCATTCACAGGAAGGCCAGGGCTGAGACACTCCGTCCTCACGCTGATTGATACCAGCCGGGAGTTTCATTTCGGATTTTTAAAAGGAGGGGTCTTTTTCGGCTGGCCGTCTTCTCATACCACCGTCGCATTCGCGATGTCGGCAGCTATATGGACGCTATATCCGACAAACAAAGTGGTGCGGTGCGGTGCTCTGCTCTATGCTCTTTACATAGGCATAGGCGTTTCAATGACGATCCACTGGTTTTCAGATTTTATTGCCGGAGCCATCATAGGAACTGCAATCGGAATGACGGTCGGGAACGTCTTCAAGGAGCGTCTGCCCATCAGTACGAGGTGACCTTCTAGTGCCACAGGTCTTTTTATGCAGGGCTGAGCGGTGGGATAATACCACTATCAACGAGTTGCCTCATACCCGAGAGAGCGATATAATCGTACCAAGGGGAGCATAGGCGGGTATGCGTTAATGTCTGATATAGGCAGCTATGGGAGAAGACGATGGATCTCAAACTAAACGGCAAACTTGCTCTCGTCTCCGGCAGCACCGCAGGGATTGGTTACGCCATAGCAGAATCACTGGCCCGTGAAGGCGCTCGCGTTATAGTCAACGGCCGTTCACAGGCATCGGTAGAGGCCGCCCTGAAGAAACTTCGGGAAACCCTCCCCGTCACCGTGTATGGGTTCGCCGGTGATCTGAGTACCGCCGAAGCGGCCGAGAAAGTTGCCCAGGAGTATCCCGACGTTGAAATCCTTGTCAACAATCTTGGCATTTACGAGCTAATGCCCTTTGAGGACATCTCGGACGCCGACTGGCGGCGTTTCTTTGAGGTCAATGTGTTGAGCGGGGTGCGCCTCTCGCGGCTTTTCCTTCCTGGCATGAAACAACGCAACTGGGGTCGCGTCATCTTCGTGTCGAGTGAAAGCGGAGTTCAAATCCCGGCAGAAATGATTCATTACGGCGTAACGAAGACGGCAGTGCTTGGGCTCGCTCGTGGGTTGGCCGAGGCGGTGGCCGGTACCGGCATCACAGTAAATAGCGTTCTTCCGGGGCCCACCAAGTCTCGAGGGGTGGGTGATTTTATCGAGGCATTTTCGAAAAAGGAAGGTAGGTCTTTCGAGGAGTTCGAAAAGGAATTTTTTCAGACGGTCCGGCCAACGTCGCTCATCAAACGGTTTGCCTTGCCCGAAGAAGTCGCTACTTTGGTAACCTATATCGCCAGCCCGCTCTCATCTGCGACTACGGGCGCACCCTTGCGTGCCGACGGAGGAGTGATAAAGAGCGCCCTCTAGGCATAGATAATTGATGAGCGTTTCTCCTCCGGCAAAAATTGCCAACAGAGTTTCTGTCAATGTACATATCGCCAAAAGTCGGGGTCATTGTATCACAATGCCGTCAATTACCACCGCACCATTGCTAATTATCAGGGTCCCGTAAATGGTCGTCAGTGCTGTCCCGCTGCCATACTGCGTGTTGAAGCCGCCATTGAAATTGGTCAGAAAGGTATTTACGTAGTTCACATCACCGAATAAGGTTGTACCTACCATTTCAATGGTATTCTTTGTCTCTGTCACCGCATCTGCCGCCCCTTGCAGAGTAGGGTAATACACGGGTGGCGTTCCCGCTATTCTTATAGACGGCACAGAATTCGGATCATTCGGGTCGGCGTTCATCTGGATCTCAAAGAGGTCCGAATAGCCGTCTCCGTCGCTATCAGCCAGCAACGGGTTCGTACCTCTGATATATTCCTCTCCATCGGTCAGGCCATCGCCATCAGAGTCCGGATTGTCTGGGTTCGTGCCCAGGGCCGTCTCCTGTGCATCAGTCAAGCCGTCATGATCGCGGTCGTCGTTCTGGGCCATATTTGAAAAGAAGCTCTCAGCGTTGTCCGCTTTGACCGCGGAGATGGCATAGATTCTCGTTTTGACTGAGGAATCCACCGCCCATTCATCTGTCGTGTCAAACATTGCTGTTGTTGCCGTGCCTATTTGTGCCAGAGAGGGTTCGTCGGTATACTTCGCATATATGTTATAACCTGTCACGTCCGGCTCAGTATTCGCAGTCCAAGTGAGCCTCGTCTTGAGTCCCGCGGAATTAAAGGCATCGGCCTGAAGGTTGGCAGGCGGTAATGGATTGTGGTTTATAATGATCTTATCGGTTGAGGCAGAGTTCACAGTGAAAGTGAAGGATGTTGTGTCTGCATGATTAAAGCCAGCATAATCTTTGGTGACTGTTTTTTCGCTATCTACATAGCCGACTACAAGTCCAAAATCTTCCTCACGCGTGCCCTTGAGATAAACAGTGTAAGTCCCATCTGCTGCATTATGCACAGCAATATTGCTGGATTCTACATCAACGGTTATTTTTGAATCGGGTATTTCATCAACACGCAGACTGGTTGCCGCGTCTATACCGCTTTTACTACTCGAAGGATCAATAACATAGAGCTGGGCTCTCCCGTTAACTGCAATAGTCAATTCATTCCCGCTAATTGCGGCTTGAGCGCTGACTTTAGCTGTCTCTGAACTGGATAACGGCCTAATGCCTGTTACGTACTCGACGAGGTCAAGTTTGTAAATATCGATTAAGGAGGCATGTGAACCGGTTTGGGGGCTAGCAGAATCAACAAGACTTCCAAGAGACGCGCTTGAGGTCAGTACCGTCCCGTCGCTGGAACTTGTTTCCCCTGTCAGGAATATGGACAACGGCTCGCCGTCTTTGTAGAACATGGGACTGCCGCACCACTTGAGGCCCACCGCAATATTATTCAATGTCGGCTTGCCTGTTCCGGCAAAAATCTTGGTTCTGACCTTTCCGGTGTCACTTTCTTTGCCCATTCTATTTATGCCGCCAGCGCTGTTGAGCTTATCCAGCCAGTCATTGTTTTCGCAGCTCAATTTACCGTTTGGTACAAGGAAACTAAATGTAGGCAAGAGTTGTTTCGCTGAAGGAACATGACCATGAAGGAGGTCGTACATCTGTATTTTGTAAAGAGAAAATATCGGGGCCAGCGGTAGTTTATACATCTTCGCGTACAGCAACTCAGAGGTTCTCTGATAGAAATGAGCGAAAGCAGAGGCAATTGCATCGCCAGGTGTAGAGTGTAGGAAAGAAACGGTATCAGATGTCTCAGGGTCGCCTCCCTCCCAATATAATAAAGAGGAGCTGTTCCATGGACGGTGTAAAGGCAGAGCATGCAAACAGCCAAATGCATCTCCGGAATTATTACCTGAATATATGCCCGTGTTACGAGCCCTCCCATGCTGTGGGCGATTACGTTTACCTTGGCGGTACCCGCCTGCCTTTTCGCTTCATCAATCCACGGCTTCAGATAATCCATGGCTGCATCATCCAGATCCATTCTCCAATCATAAGGGACAGGGAAGATTGTGCATCCCACCTTATAGTCGGAATCGGCACTACCGAGTTCATCGACCAAATTGCGCCATCCTGCCAATCGCATGGGGTCATGAAGTCCCCATGAATCCGTGTAATAAATAAATTCATTCCATTTTGGAGCTGTTTTAGGAAGCACAGGATACACTGAGCCGCCACCAATGGATGACCCCATAATGCCTGGCACCAATAAAATCGGCGTCAGCGCCTGCGGGTTGCAACTGCTGCCGGGAACAATGAGATCTTGTGTTACGTTCCCGGATATTGGCTTTACTACGACGGAACTCTTGCCGCAACTTGAGCAATCTGCCGGACCGTCAAAAGCCTGTATAGAATATTCGCCCGGATTAAGACTGCTAAACCGGTATTCCCCCTTGCTGTCTGTAACAACTGTTTGGGCAGTTGACAAGCAGTCCCCGGTAAGCTTCACATTCGCCCCTGATCTTCTAACCCCGGACCCGTCTCTTACCGTGCCGCCAATTGAAGCATTGGAGCTTCCACCAGAGACGGTAAAATAATTAGAGACGCCAGATTTTCCGCCACCTGAAGCTTGAAGTGTCACATTGCATCCAGGGCTGTCAAGCGTCACATTAATGGTTGCAGTGCCGTTAGTTAGATAAGTCCTTATAGGGGAAACATTGCCTATGTATGAGTTCAAAACGACTTCGCCATTCCAGCTTGTCTGGGTGTTCCCGAACGCATCCTTTTTGGTGATAGTTACGCTGAAAGGTACGCCGACCGCCTGCGGTGAGGAAATAGCCGAAACTTCAAAATGGTCCAAGTAACCAAAGGATCCGGCTATTAAAGTTGACGCCAGTGTTGCACGGCCCCCTGTGGCGAGATAAAAGGGATTAGAAGTAGTTTTCCACAAACCTTCATGAACAGGTGTTCGAGTAGTTAAAGCCGATCGAGCTGCGAACCAGTCGTAAAGACGCATTGTTTCAGTGGGTGCGAGTTGGTCCTTTGTTAGAAGTATTGTCGCAATCCTGAATCCTTTTTGCGAGTTCAAGTAATTTGGTACCCGCTCACCAAGCTGGCCGACTATGTAAGCTCCATTTATGTTTGCTACCGGACCGGACCATATGGCCCCGTCGCTGATAGATTGGTTCTGATTTAAAAATACAATATGATTACCTACCTCATTGGAAGGAATCAGTCCCATGAGATATAGAGAAAGATCGGAGAAAGTACCCGGACTATTATAGAGCGAAAGATCAAACGCTAATTGCCACTGGTCCTCACCAACTTGAGTGATAGTATAAGGAAAAGAGCCACCTACACCTCCACTGCCCGGGATGGTGAATCCCATAATATCATTTGCAAGCGTTGATACTGGCCAATGAGGGATACCAAGACTAAGAGGGGTGATGTTCAGATAATTTATCCACCTGTGTCCGATTTCGTGTATTGCACCTTCTTCCGCGAGGTCAAAATATTCTGGAATAGGAAACTGGATTATACCCTGCAATTTTCCACTGCTTCCATAATAACTCGAGTTGTCAAAAATGTAAGGCCCTATATTTTGCACATCATTTTTAACACCCATGTAAGTTCTGTTAAGGAATCTGCTCTCATCATAGATTATTGCAATAAAGTCGTAATCGTCGTTGAAATAGCTATAAAATTTCTTAGTGATCAAATCAAGGGGAGTGTCATAAGCACCGAGCATGTTAAAAAGGTGCAAAGATACCTGCACATCACCACCTAATAATATAGAACTCGCTTCAGGTATATCCGGAGTTAAAACATCGATGAAAATATTAAATGAACCATCTACTAAAGTCGCATTGTTATATACCTGAAGATAGCCGACGAATTTGCGATTTACGTCATCGCTGGCCAAGCCGTTTATAAGGTCAGATATATTTAAAGTAATTCCATAAATACCAGCTCCTCTGTTTTCAAGCTGCAATTCATTTGCGCTCCAACTGGGCTTAAACATAATTGATGTAAAAGTGCCTTCCGCATAGCACAAAAGATCGGCGGTGCCAGTGGCGTTTTGCAGTACCACAGCAGGATTAAAGTGTGCCCATTTGAGCGTGTAGGCGGATGCTGAGACAGGTAATAGTACAAAACACACTAATAATACAATCTTTTGCCTAAGTTCATTCTTCATTTTTCCACTCCTCGTCCTGCTGTCATGCAGCTTGTGTCGGAGCCAGCCTTGTCGTAACACTTAGTCTGGCCGGTGTCGGGAAGCTTGAAGGCAAATGTAGTAGAGGTGGAAAAAATAAAAGCAGTGAGAATCAACAGAAGCAGTATCTCTACCCAACCTCTCCTTTCCCGAAAGCGTTCGGAATTAAGGGGAAACGAAAGAGAGGTTATGTTATTTACTTTAGCTGACAAGGACGGAACTGACTCAGCAATAATTGTACCCCGCGTCATCCGATATCCCTCCATAAGATACCGTGAGGAAATTAGCAGAAAATTCCTGTTCTTGTCAAGAAAGGCCGGGGGCGTTACCTTGGTTAAGGAGGGTCAAGGTGGTTTGCCTCAACAGGCATATGATGGGAAATCAGCTTCTGTGAGTATAATCGAACTTAATCAAAAAATGGCGAGTGAAATAGAACAGATCAGGGATATGCTCTCAATGCTCACCGAGCCCGCGCTTCAGGAAACGAGGGACTTCATCCAATATCTCCTTGAAAAACAGAAAAAGCGCAAGGCCTTTGTTGACCGCGTCCTGAAGGCTGAAAAAGAAACGCCTGTCCGCTATAAATCTGTGGATGACGCGGTAAAGGCTGTCTTTGATGAAGTGGGCGATTGAATATGCTCCGGCATATCTGAAGAAAGCCAGAAAGCTGGCGCGGAAATATCCGCGTTTGAGAACGCAGTATTCGGAAACGCTCGGTAAACTTGCCCCCAATCGATTTGACCCTCCCCTTCATACGCATCCCCTGACAGGAGAACTGAAAGACAAATATGCCTGCTCTCTGACGTATGAACTGAGGATCGTCTTCACATTACGTGACTACACAGTTCGTCTCCTCGATATCGGGACCCATGACGAAGTCTACTGACCTGACTGCTCAAATCTTATGAGGTGTATCATGCGTGATCCCTCCATGAGATACGTCGAAAAGGAGTTAAGATGATGACTAAAGAAGAAATGATAAAAAAGAATCTCGACCTTCACTCAGAGTGGATGAAATACACCTTTGAAAATCCGGATGTTCTTGACAAAATTCCAAAGGGCGCTGTTCTCGTGATTCTGCCGGAGGATAACAAGGAACTTTATGCGGAAAATTACAAAATCTTGGAGCAGCATAAGAGGAAGGGCATTCCGGTTTTCGTAGTTACTATGAAAATGCCAAAGCCGCAGATATCGAGCATAGAGATTATTGCGGCGTAGACTTCTCTAAAGGATAGAGTATTTTTTTTGCCGTGTCCTCTGCTTTATTATCCACGACTCTTCTGAGTCAGGCGTTGTATGCCGAGGTGAAATTATGTTTTCTGCGCAGAGGCTTTTTGAAGAAGTTTTGAAAATATGATGGAAGAATTGTGAAGTAGAGGCATGAGATGCTACTAATGAGTTGGCGGTTTTATAATGATATGTTTGCTATAATAAGTGCTTCGGAGAGGTGGCCGAGCGGTTGAAGGCGACGGTCTTGAAAATCGTTGTAGGGGCAACTCTACCGTGAGTTCGAATCTCACCCTCTCCGCCATTTTTTTTATTGACTTAAATTTATTGGTGATGGTCTTGTTCGCCCCGGCGAATCCGCCTGTGGCGGAAAAATCGTTGTAGGGCAACTCTACCGTGAAGATGTTGGTTCGCCCGCCCCAGCGGGTCCGCCCGAGGCGGAAATCTCACCCTCTCCGCCATTTTTTAAATATCTTATTTGATCGGCCCCAAAACTACTCTCTGAAGGAGCGCCTCTTGTATCATGCAAAACATTCATTTTAATTAATCCGTGATTGCGATATGCAATATAATGTATTATAGAAATTGTGAATAAATCTTAATTTGACTTTTATCGGGCGAATTTTTTAAATTCTAACAAAACCATTAAGGGGTAGTGAATGAAAGAATCGGTTTTCTCTGTAATAATTCACGCAGGTGTTGTCGTCAAAATTGTTCTGCTGATACTCCTTTTTTTCTCGGTCATGTCGTGGGCTATCATCTTTTTCAAACAAAGGTATTTTTCGAAGGCGAACAACGAGTCGGAGCAGTTTTTGAGGGCATATCGGGCAAACCGTGATCCCAAAAATCTTTTCAAGTCTACAAAGAACCTCTCCTTAAGCCCAATCGCCAACGTCTTTAAATCCGTATACTCAGACGGGGCTAGCCGAGACAAAAGCGAGGTAAAGCGCCTCCTCAGAAGATACGAGACCCTTGAATCGGTAAAACTCGAGAAATACCTGAATTTCCTCGCCACGACGGGATCGACTTCACCCTTTATAGGCCTTTTCGGTACTGTCTGGGGCATTATGAATTCCTTCCATGGGATAGGGACTGCGGGCTCCGCATCGCTTGCGGTTGTCGCCCCGGGTATCGCGGAGGCCCTGATCGCAACCGCTGTGGGACTTGCGGCCGCAATACCGGCGGTCATCGCCTACAACTATTACCTCAGCATGGCGAGGAAGATGATTGTCGAGATGGAGGATTTCTCTGAGGACCTCCTCGAGCTCTTCACCACGACGGGCGAATGAAAGCCAACAGAGACAGGACGGTCCTCTCTGAGATAAACGTCACTCCTTTGGTTGACGTAATGCTCGTGCTCCTGGTCATCTTTATGGTGACAGCCCCCCTTTTGCAGCAGGGAGTAGACGTAAACCTTCCGCAGGCGAAGGGCAAGGAGTTGCCTCCCGAAGAGAGGATCTCACTTGTAATAAAAAAAGACCGCACTATTTACATGAACGACACGCCCGTAACGATCCCGCAGATGCGCCAGAAATTGGAGGCGATCAGCAAACTAAACCCAAATATCTTCCTCAAGGCGGACAAAGACGTTCCCTACGGGCTTGTCGTGGAGGTCATGGGAGAGATCAAGGAGGCCGGGATAGAAAAACTCGGGATGATTACAGAGCCGAAGCTTGACATGAAATGAAAGGCCCTTCTCTCAAGAAGACAGCGGTCCTGTCCGCCGGCCTTCATATGATGTTCTTTCTTCTGTCTTTCCTTATCCTGAGACAATCCCATGAAATGATTATGCCCTCCCCATACACGGTAAGCCTTGTTGGTCCCTCGGGCGCAACTAAACACAAAGGGGCGGCTGTTGAACCGGGTACCCCATCCCCCGTTGAAAAAAAACAGACAATGACCCATATTGACGAAAAGAAAGAGCTCAAGTCGATCGAAGAGAGTATCGCTGCGCTAAAGGCAAAGAGAAAGAAGGAAAAACAGCTGGAAAAGATTCTTTCTCTTAGGAGGGCACTTGTCTCCATCCAGGGCAAGGGTGGTTCACCCGCAGCTAAGGCCCCGGTGCAAGGCGCTGGGCCTGCCATGGGAGCGGGGGAAGCAAGCTATATAGATAAAATCACCGGGCAGATTCAGTCCCACTGGGAGGTTCCCGATTTTCTTAGGGATAAAGATCTTGAAGCTATTGTATCTGTAAAGATAGGCAGGGACGGAACACTCTCCATTGAAGGCTTTGAAAAAAAATCCGGCAACAGGTTTTTCGATAGATATGCTATGGAGACGATCCAGAAAGCGAGTCCTGTCACCCGACCGCAGAACGAAATGGAGATAGGGATCAGGTTTTCCCCAAAAGACTAGTTATAATGAAAAGAAATTCCCAAACGCACATATCAAACCCGCGTGTCATCAAGAGTGAGGCTGTACGATTGTCATTCCCGCAAGCGAAGCGCATCGGGAATCCTTCTGAAGGCGAAGAAAGATTCCGGACAAGCCGGAATGACAGAGTTACGATGGGATATGGCTTTCCTCTTAGCATTCGTCGCATGTGTTTTTTCCTTTTACTATTCACTGTTCACGTTTCACTATTCACATCTGCCGAGGCAAAAATCTACATCGACATCACCTCCCCATCGGCGAAAAAAGTCCCGATCGCAATCTATGAGCTGCCCGGCGCCGCAGGCAAAGAAATCTCCGCCGTGATCAGGGACGACCTCGTTTTCACCGGGCTCTTCACCTATGTCGATAGCTCCGCATACATAGAACCGATCTCCCAGCCTTTCAATCCGGGAAACTGGACCCCGCTCGGTGTCGAGGCGGTAGTCAAAGGGGCGGTCAGGGAAGGCACGAACCTTACAGTATCCATAACCCTTTATGATACTTCGGAAGGAAAGGCCGTGCTCAGCAAAGAGTATCAGGCGGAGAAATCTCTTGTCAGACAGCTCGGGCATACGATCTCAAACGACATCTACACCTTGCTGACGGGAAGTCCGGGCGTTTTCAGGACCAGGATCCTGTTCGTGGGCCAGCGCGGCGGAGAGAAAGACCTTTTCCTGACGGACTGGGACGGGCAAAGGACCAGAAAGCTCGGGCTGAAGAGCTCGCTCCTGCTTTCACCCCATTGGTCTTCGGATGGGACGAAGGCGGTGTATTCCTCCGAGCGAGGTAGACAATGGGGCATATATTTGTTAGACTTTCTGAAAATGACCGAAAAGAGGATATTCGTTTCGAAGGGGACAAATATGGCCGGTGATTTTTTCCCGAAAGAAAACGCCTTTGTCTTCTCTTCCACCAAGGACGGCACCCCCTCCCTCTTTACCTATACCATCGGTACGGGTACCCTGAGGAAACTGACTTCGACCTTCGGGATTGAAGTATCTCCCTCGGTCTCGCCGGACGGCAAGTCCATCGCGTTTGTTTCGGACAGGGGAGGGACCCCCCAGATTTACGTCATGCGCTCAGACGGCAGCGAGGTAAGGAGGGTGTCGTTTGAAGGCAACTATAACACCTCTCCCTGTTGGTCCCCAACCGGCGACAGGATCGCCTTTTCAGGAAGACGCGGGAAGAACCAGATTTTCATAGTAAAGCCCGACGGCTCGGGGCTGACCCAGCTTACCGAAGCGGGCAATAACGAGGACCCTTCTTTTTCGCCCGACGGAAGGTATATCGCCTTCACCTCCGACAGGGACCGCACTAAGAGTATTTATATCATGAGGGCAAACGGCGAATCACAGCAAAGGATAACCCCGAAGGACCTGAGGGCCTTTGGCCCGAGATGGTCTCCTAACTAATATTATTTTTTTATACGAAGAGGAGGAATATCATGAAACGGTTTTGGGTGTTGTGTGCATTAGTAGCTTTTATCTCGTTCGGCTGTCATAAGGCGGCCGTTAAGCCGGAGGCCGAGCAGCCCGCCAAGCAGCAGAAGGAGGGTGAGCAGAAGACCCCGGAGAAGGTCACGGAACAGAAGATCGCCTCCGGAAAAGAATCAGTTGAATCAGAGGGGAAGGGAATTGGGGCCGAAGAGGGAAAAGAAGGCATGTTTAAAGACCTCCAGTTCGATTTCGACAAATACGATATAAAAGACGAATACAAGTCTGAACTGAAGTCCATCGCCACATGGATGACGAAGAACTCCGGTGCGAAGCTCTCTGTGGAAGGACATTGTGACGAACGCGGGACAAACGAATACAACCTGGCGCTGGGCGACAGACGGGCAAAGGCGGTGAAGGACTATTTAGTATCTCTGGGCGTGCCGTCGTCAAAGATCGAGAAGATCAGTTACGGTGAAGAGAAGCCTCTCTGTACCGAACATACTGAAGAGTGCTGGGCAAAAAATCGTCGCGCCCACTTTGTCGTGCTCGGGAAGGTAAGCCAGTAGTGGCACGCGTGCCGGCCGTTTTACTGCTGTTTCTTTTTGTCTCTGCGTGCGCTTCTTCAAGTGACTTTGATTCGCTCAGTCGGGACATCAACGACGTAAGGCGGGACACCATTGAGACAAAAAAAGAGGTCAATCTTCTGAAGGAAAAAACGACCGGAGTGGTGAAAGAGGACTCATTCTCTGCGGTGCGCGAAAGCCAGGTGGAGATCAACTCCAGACTTTCCGAAGTCTCTTCAAACCTCCGTGAATTGCAGGGAAGGTTCGAAGAATACAAGTTTAACATGGAAAAGACACTGAAGGACGTTGTTGCCGAAAAGGACATCGCCCGGGCACAGATAGCCGCCATCGAGACCCAGATAAAGTCCCTCAAGGACAAACTGGCGTCTATCGAGGGCGCGGCTGCGCAGAAGCCGGCTGAAAGTCAAAAGACGGAGCCCGAGCAGGCAAAGACCGAGCCGACGGGCGAAGAACATGAGAAGGAAGCTCCGGATGACAGGACCAAGTCGTATGAAACGGCGTATCAGGCGTTCAAGGAGAAGAAGTACAGGGAGGCGAGGGAAAAGTTCGAGGCATTTCTGAAGGACTTTCCTAAGGACAAGCTTTCGGGAAACGCCCAGTTCTGGATCGCTGAGACCTATTACTCAGAGAAGGATTACGAGAGCGCCATCCTGGCTTACGAAACGCTGCTCAAAAAATATCCTGAGAGCGACAAGACAAGCGGCGCACTTTTAAAGCAAGGGCTCTCCTTCATCGAGATAGGGGACAAAAAGACGGGTAAGACGATCTTGGGAAGGCTCCTGGAAAAATACCCACACTCAAAAGATGCAGCTCTGGCCAAGAAGAAGATCGCCGAACTTGATAAGAAGCCGACCGGAAAAAAGAGATGACCGGCCTGAAGGACAATTTCTTCAGGGTGATAGATTACCTCAGGGTGTCCGTCACGGACCGCTGCAACCTTCGGTGTCTCTATTGCATGCCTGTCGAGGGGGTCGTCCCTTCTGAACACAAAGACATTCTCACCTATGAAGAGATAGTCAGAATAGTACAGATCGGGGCCGGACTTGGAGTAAGAAAGGTCCGGCTCACCGGCGGAGAACCTCTGACGAGAAAAAATATTCCGTTTCTTATCGCGTCGATTAAAAAGATCCCGGGCATCGAAGACCTGAGTTTGACGACAAACGGCATCCTCCTCGAAAAATATGCGATGGAGATAGCTGAAGCCGGCTTGGACAGGGTGAACATAAGCATTGATTCCTTCGACCCCGCGCGATACAAAGAGATTACGAGGGGAGGCTCTCTTGACGCTGTGTTACGGGGCCTTTCCAGCGCTGAAAAGGCCGGTCTCCGCCCAATCAAAATCAATATGGTGCCTATCCGGGGAGTAAACGACGCCGAGTTGATCGACTTCGCCCGCCTTACACTCGACTCGGATTATCACGTGAGGTTCATAGAGTTCATGCCTTCCGGCAATAATGATTACTGGAGCTCAGATAAGTATATTACGACCGATGAACTGAAAAAGACGATAGAGACCATCTCACCCCTTACGCCGGTCCGCATGAGAAAAGACGGGCCTTCCCGATATTTCAGGCTGAAGGGGGCCAAAGGTGTCATCGGATTCATCAGTGCCCTCACCCATCATTTCTGCAGCGACTGTAACCGTCTGAGGTTGACGTCCGACGGGAAACTGAGGCCCTGTCTCTTCTCTGAAACCGAGATCGACCTGAGGGCCGCCCTCAGAAGCGGCGAGCCGGATTCTGAGATAGAGCGTCTTCTTAGGCTGTCGATCCGGATAAAACCTGAAGGCCATAACATAAGCGATATAATCGCCCTAAAAGGGCCCGCGGTCCTCGACACTCCCAGAAGAAGGCCGATGTCGAAAATCGGTGGATGAGCATGCTCACCCACTTTGATACCCGCGGAAGGGCCCGGATGGTCGATGTCTCGGAAAAACCGGAGACTGTGAGAGAGGCCGTTGCCAGGGGCTTCGTATCAATGAGGAAGACCACATTAAAGCTGATACAGGACGGGAAAGTGTCAAAGGGCGACGTGCTGGGAGTCGCGCGTGTCGCCGGGATCATGGCGGCCAAGAAGACCCCGGAGATCATCCCGATGTGTCATCCCCTGAATATCACCTCCATAGAGATCGCATTCGAATATGACAAAAAAGGCGATCGTATACATATAGAATCGAGGGTCAAAATCAAGGGCCGGACAGGGGTCGAGATGGAGGCCCTCACCGCTGTAGCCGCTGCCGCCCTGACTATCTATGACATGTGCAAATCAGTCGACAGGGAGATGATAATCTCCGACATCCTCCTCCTTGAAAAACGCGGCGGGAAAAGCGGCACGTTCAAGAGATGATTTCTGAGGCGGCGTAGCTTGACCCCCGCATGACAAATCTCCTCCCTCTTCTTCCTGCCGGTCTCTATCTATTAGGATTTTACAGGAGCGTCTTTATCTACGCCGGTTTCATACTTCAGGCCGGGTATATGCTCTACCGGGGAACACAACTGGGAAGACTCCCGATAATAGGACCGCACGATACGCTTTACTTCCTTTCGATGTCGACTGTACTTTTCGGCCTGCCGATGACGTTGGGGTTGAAAAACAGGCAAAGATATTTGTACCCCATAGTGGGCCTGGCCGTCTTTTTTGCCGTCATCTCGTCTTTTTATCCTCCGCACAATGCTCCTTTGCCCCCTGTGCTGAAGACCTTCTGGTTCGAATCGCATGTGACCCTCTCTTTTTTCTCTTATGCGCTTTTCGGAATTGCTGCGGCATTCGGCATACCCTTTATTATTTCCAAAGGTAAGGGGGATAACAGTCCCGGTGCGGTCAATACATCCATGGACAACGTAGAAGTACTTCAGTACAAGGCTATTCTCGTAGGCTACTGTCTCTTCTCTTCCGCCATGGTCTTCGGGGGTATATGGGCTTACCTGGCCTGGGGCACATACTGGCTCTGGACGCCCAAGGAGTTATGGACGGTGATCCTTTGGCTATTCTATAGTCTCTATCTTCATGCGCGATTGAGAAAATGGTGGTCGGGGAAGCCTTCTGCAGTGCTCGCAATAATCGGATTTGTCATCGTGATGTTTACCTATCTCGGGGTGAGCCTTTTTATGAAGAGTTCACATACATTTTAGAGGCGGACAACAATGAACATAGCAAAGAAAACTCTCGACTTTTTCCTCTCCTTAAGGACCGGCCTATGGCTGCTTCTTACGCTTTTGTGTATCCTTCTTTATGGTTCGTTTATGATGCCTTTGAAGGAGGAATTTCAGACATTGCACGTAATGCCGCTTTTTAAATGGATGACGGAAAACTCTTTGGGCGTCGTATGGTGGTTGTGGGCTTCGGTAGTGGCACTCTCGCTTCTTACGGCCAACACGCTTCTTTGCAGCATTGAATCCGTTTTTAAAAAGAGGGGGGCGAAAAACCTGCTGCTCGTTCTCTCTCCGCAGGTAATCCATATCGGGTTCCTCTTCGTCTTGCTCGCCCACCTCCTGAGTTCCTACGGAAGTTCCAGGGAGACCGGCTTCGTAGCCAACGGGACCGTCGTCCCGCTTGCAAACGGCATATCCGTACTCTTTGAGGAGATAAAAGCGGATGCCGATTCCTCTGGAGATATCATCGACTGGTCCGCCGGGATAAGTTATTTGAGGGAAGGGACCAGATTCAAACGTGATATCATAAGGCCAAACAGCCCCTCTTTCCAAGGTGGATTCGGCATTTATATAAAAACCGTGAGGTTTCAACCTTATCCGGTAGCGCTTATAGAAGTAAGCAGGGACCCAGGCGCTTTATGGGCGCTTGTAGGTGGTATACTTTTCTTAGCGGGAATGACGACGCTTCTCGCCGTAAAGATAAAGAGAGAAGACTGAGAGGCGATCACGTGATAGGCGCATGAGGTGAATATGTCTGTCTTCGTCGTACACGAGCACCATGCAAAGAGGCTCCACTTCGACCTGAGACTCGAGATGGCCGGCGTACTGAAATCATGGGCCGTCCCCAAGGGCCCTTCGATGAATCCCGCCGACAAGAGGCTGGCCGTAATGGTCGACGACCATCCACTCGACTATGCAGGCTTCGAAGGTACGATCCCGGAGGGTAATTACGGCGCCGGGGAGGTGTTCATATGGGACAAGGGCGGGTACGACCTATTGGGAGGAAGCATCGCATCGGGAAAACTGGAAGTACTCTTCAGGGGGAAAAAACTTAAGGGCATCTTCGTCCTCGCCAGGATGTCCGGCAAAGACAAGGACTGGCTCCTTATCAAGAAAACCGACGAATTCACAGACAGAAATTTTCGTCTTAAGACCGTTAAGCCTTAGCTGGCCACTTCATTTCTTGACAATTTTTCCTTTAAATCCCTATAGTAAATACGTATGTCAACGGTACAGGAGCTTTACGAACTCGGCACGAAACTTTTCGATGAGGGCAACCTCAATGAGGCTGAGCCGCTTTTGCGGGAGGTGATCGTCCTTAACCCCGGATATGCGGATGTCCATAACAAGATGGGGATAATATGCAGCATGAAGGGGGAACTCAGAAAGGCCTCCGCACATTTCGAGAAGGCCCTTGAGATCAATCCCCGCTACACCGAGGCATCGCTAAACCTCGCCATTACGTATAATGACCTCGGCGAATTCAAAAAGGCGCAGGAGGTCTTCACGATGGCGGCCCAGATAGCCTCCCCTGACCCCAACGCCCTTGATCCTTACATCGCGGGGAAACTTGCCAACGAGCATTATAAACTGGGCAATACTTACCTCGAGTTCAACATGAACGACGAGGCGATTGAAGAATACAAAAAGGCGGTGAAGCTGCATCCGAAACTTGCCGACGTACATACCAAGATGGGGATCGCGCTCAGAAACAAAGGGCTCATTGAAGAGGCGATCGTCCATTTCTCAGATGCAAAGAGGATCAACCCGAAGTACGGCCCTGCGTGGGTCCAGCTGGGCCTGACTTACTATATGCAGGGACTCACGGGATCGGCCTTCGAAGAATGGGAAAAGGCCCTCCAGGACAACCCCGGACTCAAAGAAGCGGAAAACTACCTGAGGCTCCTCAAAAAAGAGGATAAACAGTAAAAAGTGTCCCTTCTTGAGCTGAGGGATCTCCATATTTATTTCAGGTCTGCATCCACCCCTGTAGAGGTCGTATCGGGTCTGAATTTCTCCATCGGAGAATCGGAAATATTCGGTCTCGCCGGTGAAAGCGGGTGCGGCAAGAGCATCACCGCGCTTTCGATCATGGGGATACTCCCGCGGAACGCCTTTGCAAAGGGGCAGATATTTTTCAAAGGGAAAGACCTTCTTATGCTCGATGAGGAATCCAAGAGACGCCTGAGGGGAAATGAGATGTCCATGGTATTTCAGGAGCCGATGACGTCCCTAAACCCGGTCCTGACCATAGGGTATCAGATCGCAGAAGTCCTCGTCACCCATCGCGGCATGTCGATGAGAGATGCGCTCGACAGGGCGGTGGAACTTCTCCGCTCGGTAAAGATCCCTTCTGCGGAGGTCAGGATAAAGGAATACCCGCATCAGATGTCCGGAGGAATGAGGCAGCGTGTCATGATCGCCATGGCGATCGCATGCAACCCCTCGCTTCTTATCGCGGACGAGCCCACGACCGCACTCGATGTGACCATCCAGGCACAGATACTGGAACTCATACAGAGGCTCAGGGAAGAACACAAGATGTCGATCCTTTTCATCACGCACGACCTCGGCGTCATCGCGGAAAACGCATCGCGGGTCGCCATCATGTACGCGGGCAAACTCGTGGAGTTCGCCGACACCGTCGAGATATTCGGCAATCCCCGTCACCCCTATACCATAGGCCTCTTGGAGTCCGTACCAAAGGGCAAGGGGATACCGCTAAAGCCCATCTCCGGGAATGTCCCGGTCCCGGAGGATTTTCCCGAGGGTTGCAGATACGCGGCCAGATGTCCGAAGGCCGCCGGCCCCTGCGAAAAGGGGGAACCCCCTTTTGTCGAGATTTCAGCGGGACATTTTGTGCGGTGCGGTCTGACATGAAAAATACTACTCTCACAGGAAAAGCATGGAACTTCTCAGGACCGAATCTCTAACGAAGTATTTCGAGGTCAGGAAGGCGTTCGCATCGGACCGAGGCATTCTGAAGGCCGTGGACGGGGTAGATTTTTCGATCCGCAAAGACGGTATTTTCGCCCTCGTTGGGGAGAGCGGATGCGGAAAATCCACCGTCGCAAGGCTGGTGCTGAGGCTTTTGGAACCGTCATCCGGCTCTGTCCTGTTCAAAGGGCAAAACATCTTCACCTTGAAAGGGCCTGAAATGAGGGTCTTTAGAAAATCGGTCCAGATCATTTTCCAGGACCCTTTCGCTTCTTTGAATCCAAGAAGAACGGTATACGATACGATATCGGAGCCGCTCATAATACATCGGCTTGTCGCCCGGCCGAAGATGAGGGATGCAGTCGTCGAGATCATCGGGCAGGTCGGACTCGGACCGGAGACCCTTGACCGATACCCCCATGAGTTCAGCGGCGGACAGCGGCAGAGGATATGCATCGCGCGGGCACTTGCCGTGTCTCCCGAGATAATCGTGGCGGATGAGCCGCTTTCGGCCCTGGACGTCTCCATACAGGCGCAGATAATCAACCTCCTTACCGAGCTCAAAAAGAAGACAAAAATATCTTTCCTTTTCATCAGCCATGATCTCAGGGTAGTTCAGTATTTCAGCGATGAGGTCGGCGTTATGTACCTCGGAAAGATAGTGGAACAGGCGAACACAGAAGAGCTCTTCGATAAACCGTTCCATCCGTACAGCGAAGTACTTCTTGCCTCGGCCCCAAAGATAAGGCCGAAAGACGCAGGAAAAACTGAACGGGTAACGCTCCAAGGCGAGGTGCCGAGTCCGATACATATACCCCCGGGATGCCCTTTCCATCCCAGATGCCCCAAGAGATTCGAGCCCTGCGGCAGGATCGTTCCTGCGTTTGAGGAGAGCCACGGACGGCTTGTTTCCTGCCATCTGTGGAACCCCTATTAAAATGACACAATGAATATAAAAGAAACGATACGAGACCTCCAGGATTTCTATTCCCTGTCCTTACGGGGACTTTTGGGAATCTTCCGCAGGCCCTTATATTTCAAAGACACGGTCTTGCAGATGGACTATGCGGGTGCGGGCTCTCTGGTAATCGTCTTTATCGTCGACCTCTTTGTGGGCATGGCACTTTCTCTTCAGCTTTCCGCGGAACTATCGAGTCTGGGGCTTAAGATGTACATAGGCATGATCGTCGGTATTTCCGTAGTGAGGGAACTTGGTCCGGTAGTGACCGCCCTTGTGTTCACCGGCCGCGTTGGGGCAGGAATGGCCTCGGAGCTGGGATCCATGGTCCTGGGGCACCAGGTCGACATGATACGCGTCTTCGGATTCGATCCGATAAAAAAATTGGTGACCCCAAGGATCATAAGCTCCCTGATCATGCTGCCGGCGCTGACGATTATCGGCGTGGCCGTCTCCTTGCTCGGCGGTTATTACATTGCCGTGTTTGTAAGCCATCAGAGCGGCTCGTTCTACTGGAGTTCGATACGTAATATTCTGACTGTCGAAAACGTGCTTGCCGGTGCAATCAAACCCTTTGTCTTTGGATACCTCATTTCATGCATCTGCTGCTACACAGGGCTTTCCACAAAGGGAGGCGCGATTGGACTGAGACAGTCGACGACCAAGGCCGTGGTGATGTCGATCGTGATGATCATCGTCTCAGACTTCCTGCTTACGAGGCTGTTGCTCTACCTATTGGGGTTTTCGGTATGATCATATTCGACAAGGTCCATTTTTCATATAATTCCAGGGAGATCCTTAGGGGGACCAATTTTTCGGTAGGTTTTCAGGAGCGTGTTGCTATCTTGGGGGGAAGCGGGGAAGGGAAGACGACGATACTCAGACTCATCCTGGGACTCATAAGGCCCGATGCGGGAAAGATATTCGTCGACGGCGAGGACATCACCATCAAGCGGGAAAGCGAACTCCGTAATGTAAGGATGAAGTTCAATATCGTGTTCCAGGAGGGCGCCCTTTTCGATTCCTTAAACGTAAAGGAAAATGTCGCATACTGTCTTCGGGAGTATACCAAGATGTCAGAGGAAGAGATCGATGCGAAGGTGAGGCTCATCCTGGGTACTGTGGGCGTGGAGTACGCGTTGGAACTCATGCCTGAGGAACTGAGCGGCGGCATGCACCGGAGGGTCTCCCTCGCCAGGTCGCTCGCCCTGACCACACCCAAGATGTTTCTTTACGACGAACCTACCACGGGGCTCGATCCGGTGAATGCCGACAACATATGCAGATTGATCGCGGACCTGTCAAAAGACGGGAAAGGGTTCATCATGGTGACCCATAAGGTCAGCGACGCAATTAAGGTAGCGGACAGGTTCATGTTTTTGAAAAACGGCGAGCTGCTGTTTGACGGCGACCGGGATGGGCTCTTTAATGCGGATACCCCTGACATAAAGTTCTTTATCAGTGACATGTCTCATCGGGGTGCAAAATGACACAGACCAGAGGAGGAAGGTATGTTTGATTTAAAAAAACAGGTACAGTGGGCTCAGATAAAGACCGGAATAATAATAACCCTTGCCCTTGGGATCCTTTTCCTCAGTGTATTTTTTGCCGGGAGCATCGAACGGGTTATCTACCCAAAGGTCGCAATAAAGGCCGCCGTATCAGACGTGAAGGGACTGAAAAAAGGCGCCCCGGTCTGGGTCTACGGTATTGAGGAAGGGTCCGTGGAAGACATCAGTCTCGATGCGAAGTACGGGACGGTCGTGACTATTTCCGTATACAAAAGAGTACTCGGTTTTCTGAAGAAGGATGCAACGGCGAGCGTTTTAACAATGGGTATGCTGGGTGACAAATACGTCGAGCTGAATCCGGGGACATCGAAGTCTCCGCCTCTTGAGGCGGGGGAGATGATCCGCGGGACCTCTCAGATAGACCTCAAGGACGTCATGGCGGCAAGCGGCGAGTCGGTGCAAAAGATTAACGACTTCATAGAAAAAATGGGAAGACTCGCGGAAAGGCTTGAAAAAAGCAGGGGGACCCTCTCCAAATTTCTTGAAGACCCTTCCCTTTACGACAACCTTAGGGAATCATCGAAGTATCTCGCCCTCATTGCAAAGGACATCGGGGAAGGGCGGGGGACCATCGGTATGCTCGTGAAGGACCCTTCGCTTTATGAGAGGCTTTCAAGTACTTCGAAGTCTCTTGAAGTCTTCAGCAAAAAACTTGAGAACGGGTCCGGAACGCTGAATAAACTGGTAGAAGATGACCTCCTCTATAACCGACTTGTAGGGGCGACGTCATCGCTTGAAACGTTCACCAATAAGCTGAGCAACTCTTCGGGTACAGTAAGCAAACTTATAGAAGACCCTGCGCTCTATGATAACCTCAACACGACCTCCCTGCACATCTCCTCGATTCTTGAGAAGATCGATAAGGGCGAAGGAGCTGCCGGGGCACTTGTCGGGGACAAGGAACTGGCCAAAGAGGTAAAAGAGACCGTAGCTGAACTCAAAAATTTGATGATAACCATTAAGGAGCACCCGCGGAAGTATTTTAAGTTCAGTCTATTCTAGCCATTCAAGTAATGTGTCGATTTGTGGACTCGAAAAGGCGGGTCTGTCTTCCGACCCCGCCTTTTAATTCTATTAATCTGCCAACCATATTACGTGAGTGAGAACGTGCCGAAGCCTGCACTTTCAGTGATGAGTTGTCTGCGAAACGACTTCTCATAGGGACCTTCAGCGACAGCCTATCAAAAAGAAGCAGACAGCCATTTTTATGGATCGGTGCTGTTAACGCCGACAAGTCCTTACTTTCAGAAAACTGAACCTCCATCAAGATTATAACCTGAATAAAAGTCCATCGAAAAAATATGAAGGTAAAAAAACGAGCACTTCTTCTCATCTTTTTGCCTGTCAGGGTTTCATTGGCGATGTCACTTCTAAACTTGTGCTCCACAGATAATAACTATCAAGGCTGCCAGCAGGAGCCACTAGTAGATAAGCCGTATATGTGCCAGGAGGAAGAGAGGAGATTGATATATTCCCAAGTGGTGACTCATTAACTGGGCTGGAGATATTGCTTTTCCATGACAACAGTCGTTCATTGAGCGGATCCAAAACTGAGATGCGGACAAAGGAATTACTCGATGTCAACACATAAATATTGTTGCGGTCTGTCGAAGGTGCATAGTATCCAAAATATATGTCAACCGGCGTCGCGAACTCAGGAAGGGAAATCTTGAGCGTAAGGGTATCGCCCCCCTTGGCTATGGATCCAAGTCCTACTGGCTTCGCATGTGAAGCTGTCCCGTCTACAACCGGAGAAACCGTCGGAGCATAGCTGAATATCTCCTGTCCGGCCGGGGCAGGCATCAAGGGCCTGTCTTCGGGATGTACTTCGTACCAAAAAAGGCGGTAAAGGGCTGCGGTATATTGAATCACGAGCGGCATAAGTTTATCGCCCATGACCTTAAGCTTATCATCGGGGATATAGCTCTTTGTCGATATAATATTCCATCCGGCCGGATCCGGCCATCCGAGGAACCATTCAGGGTCGGCATTTGAAACATTGCCACTTATATGGTCGCTCGGGAAGAACTGCGTGCGCTCGGCCAGATTAAAGAAGAGGTCTTCCAGTTTCCAGTCCGACGGCACAGGGTCGATCTCGTCGAGCGATTGGGCGTTTGCACTCCCCCATAATGTATAGTGTGACAGCACGTATGTTTCAAACGAATCGGGATCGATAAGCGGTATATGGATATCTCTGTGTACATGAGCCGGAACCGATGAATCACCCAGAAGATGGGCTATCCTCCCCAGGTACCAATACGCGGTGGGCCTTGTACCCTCGTTCTGATAGAGGGCTTTGGCCGTCTCCCAATATTGGCGGGCGAAATAAACAGCCCCGGGGTCATTCATGAGCCCGTTATATGTACCTGGGATATCAGGGTCGTAGAAATGATGATAATAGCCTTTGCCGATCTGATCAAGATGCTTGATATCTACATTGCAGACGTTGTCGATCGGGTCATAGTCGTCCTCCTCCTTTGCGCCCTCGGTAATGCTGCTGCCGCTCATTGCGTTTTGGCAGGCAGGAATGACCGTCCAGAAATCCTGCCCCGACTTATCCCTGTATCCGTAACCCAAGTACCTGTATATTTCGTGATCCGTCATCGTTCGGCCATAGAAAAAAGGCCTGTTCGACAATGTAGGGATGGACCTCGATATTGTCGTGGGCCGAAACAATGGCCGGCAAAAGCAGGATCACCAGAACCAGCAGCGCAGTCCGGGGCCTCTTTTGCAATTCCGCAGTGCAGACGATTCTTTCCAGGCAGCACAGAATCGGGGTCTTCCTTCCGCAAACACTATAATCCATATTCTTATCATATTTGTTTTCTACAAAAAATAGCCAGTAGGGAGGGTTGTTTATCGTTCCTCCTTCCAGCAATTCATCTTGCTATGATATTGAAAAAGCCCGCTGCCTCCCTTCTGTCCTGAATAATCATAATCTTGCACAACAACGGGGATCGCGAAGCCCACCTTTTGAATGTTCTCTTCTCTTCACGTCGACTTTCCCTCAAGAACGATGGAGGCGATATCACGTGCCGCGTGCGGTCTTGCAAGGCGCTTCACTGACTGCTGCATCCTCGAAAAGCGCTCTTTATTCGAAAGGAGGCTATCGATCTTAAAGGCGAGCGCAGGGATATTATTGCACCTGATCGCGACCCCTTCCTCCAGGAAGTGATCGGTGTTTCGTTCCTCCTGGCCGGGTATTGGGTTTACTATTACAAGGACGAGTCCGCGCGACAATGCTTCAGCGCTTGTCAGTCCTCCCGCCTTTCCGACAAGGAGATCGGCGGCAGCCATCCACTTTTCCATTTCATTAGTGAACCCGATGATCTTCAAGGGGTGCGAAGTCTGTCCGAACTTTTTCAACCTCTGCTCAAGCTGCGGGTTGCGTCCGCATATGACTGCGATCTGCACGGGATGCTGAATTTTCAAAAGGGCTTGGAGGAGCGCTTCGATAGGCCCCACTCCGAATCCTCCCGCCGACACAAGTAGAGTAGTGAGACTTGGATCGATTCCGAGTTGAAGGCGCGCGTCGCTCTTTTGCCTTTCTTCGCCGAATGTCGGATCTATTGGAATGCCCGTCACATGTATAGTCTCTTCCGGGATGCCCAATGCAGACATATATACCTTTGTTTCCTCGGATGCGACAAAATACCAGTTGATATCCTTGTATAACCACATTGCGTGGGCATCGATATCGGTCACAACAACCCCAATCGGGACGTCTATCATCTTTTTTTTCCTGAGATAGACAAGGATTTCGGCAGGAAGGAAATGGGTACAGAGAGCAATTTCGGGTTTATTCTTAAGAAGGAGTTTCACAAGTCGCCCGGAACTCAGCATATCGAGGGCAAGTCGTCTTTTTTGGTATTTCCAGGGGTGGTCCATCGAGTCGTATACCCACCCGAGTATCCCCGGGCGCTTATTAACCAGCTCTTTATAAAGATCCGAATATATTCTCCTGAATACGCCGTTCGTATATTTGAGGACCTCGATGTGATGCGCCCTGACACCCCTCACTTCGAAGGCCGAAACGAGAGCATCGGCAGCGCGAATGTGGCCTGCTCCAGATGCTGCGGAAAGGACCATCACCTTATCTGCAATCATAGCCGCCTCACTTTCCCGGACTTTTCGCATGGTCCCTAATGAATTCGTTTAACTCTTGCCAGATATCATGGAAGCATAATGTAGAAAGAGCGGCTGCTTTGCCGGATCCGTCATGATATCAATGATAGTATTGACCGTTTTTCGGCTTTACATCAATATAGCATAGCCGGAAGATGCGAAGGAAGGAAGTGTTCCGCGGATCATCATCCGCGCTCGAAGAGCTGAATTGACCGGAAGCGACTATGCGTGACCCCAGAAATTATTGCAATCAAGACATGTCCTGTAAGTTAGCCATAATCGTCCCGGTGAGTAGAGATGCCCTGGATAATAGGGAGCTTATGGCATATAATTAGGAAGTCATGACGAAGCGCATCATCTTATTAGTGCTCGTTCTGGAATTTTCTTTTGCGGCGGCCGGAGCCTATGATAAGACAGATATTGAAAACTGGCTGAGACATGCTGAGTCGACGCTGGCAAGAACAGAGAGCTACACTGCACTTTTCCATAAGCAGGAGCGGGTCCAAGGGAAACTAACTGACGAGGAAACGATTTTCATTAAGTTCAAGAAGCCTTTTGAGGTCTATTTGAAATGGGTGAAAGAGCCTCATAAAGGGCGAGAATCGCTCTATATTGAGGGATATAATGGCAATCTGCTCAAGGTACGCGATTCCGGTCTTGCAGGGATAGTGGCAGTGAACATTGATCCGAAAGGCGCTTTAGCTATGAAGGGCAACCGCCATCCTGTCACGGATTCCGGGCTTGAACACCTTGTGAGACTCCTAAGGGAAAACTGGGAAAAAGGCGTAAAGGCCCACGAAATTGACCTCAGAGAGCAGGGGGAAGAAAGAGTATATGGAAGGACCACCAAAAGACTTGAGATAATCTTTCCCAAAAATAAGGCGAGAAGTTATTACTGTTATCGGGCCTTGATCAACCTTGATGTGGAGACAAAACTGCCTGTCAGAGTGCACATCTATGATTGGGATGACGCCCTTCTGGAGAGTTATGGATATGAGGCGGTAAAGCTTGATGCCGGACTCACCGAAGCAGACTTTGATCCGAAAAATTCAGAATATAGGTTCTAGTAATAATCAACAGCGACAAGAAGTCACAGGTGTAATTGTTTCAAAACAAGGTGTGTTGTAATTAGGGAATCATCTATTCCGTTAGAGGTAGCCTTTATCCTGAACTATTTGACATAATGGGAGATTCTGTCATGAAGATACATAAACTGCATAAGCCCTTCTCTATGATTCGTGAATTCCATCTTTCCGACTGGGTCACGCTGGCAAACGCGGTCTGCGGCACAGGGGCAATGTTTTCCATGCTGACGTACCTGCAAACGACCGACGTCCGTCACATTTACTTTGCGTGCGGGATGCTCTTTGCCGCTTTAGTCTTCGATATCTTGGATGGACGGATTGCTCGGTGGCGACAGAAGACCTCTGGAATGGGGCGTGAGCTCGACTCTCTCGCAGACGTCATATCCTTCGGTGTAGCCCCAGCCATTATCGGGTACGGTTGCGGCATGCAGGGCTTATACGACCGTATTATCCTGACCTATTTTGTTGCATGCGGAGTATCCCGCTTGGCACGATACAACGTTACGACCGAGGCGCTGTCTGAGGCCGGAGGCAAAGTAAAGTATTTCGAAGGTACGCCTATCCCAACGTCACTGCTGCTGGTAGTGTTGATGTCCTGGGCTGCCTCACAGGGAGCAGTGGGCGAGTCCCTCTGGTTCGGACAGGTCGCGATTGCAGGCTTCACGCTCCATCCGATAGTACTGCTTTTCGCGGTTTCCGGCTCACTAATGGTTAGCCGCATACGGTTTCCAAAGCTCTGAACTGCCCCCGTGCCCATACCTCAAGCGCAACTCCTGTCATCGCCACAAAGTAAACTAACCCTTCCATCGAGGGGCTAGTCAAAAGCTGACGCTTTTGTCCTGCCCTTCATGTGAACCATTGCTCATTTCTCCCGGCATCTCTCACAGTTTTATCTTTTTGAAACAAGTTTATTTGGTGTATCAAACAGCCATCAAAACATGAAACTCTCGCAGAATCCAGGGAGGAAAGTTGCGGATAGGCAGTGATCCACTATGGATAAGTTATTCTTTCTATAGGGTTTCTTATGAGCTAAAATAGTAACAAGATCTATTCGTGAGCTAACGGACAATAGAGAGACTCAAAAGGGAGAATGGGAACACTGTGGATTCATTGAACGGATTTGATATTTTTGTTCTGGCGTTGGTCGGCCTTGGTATCGGAATGGGGCTGTGGAAGGGGCTTGTAAAACAGATCTTCTATCTTGGAGGCATCATAATTGGGTATATCGCTGCGGGGAAATTCTATGTCCCTGTTTCTGCGGCCTTCTCTCAAACGGGTAGCAATGTGGTGAAGGTTGCGAGTTATCTGGGTATATTTATTTTGTGTATTCTGCTGACGTCCATTGCAGGGCATTTTTTGGGAAAAATACTGAAGCTTGGCGGTTTGAGCTGGCTCAACCGTCTGGGAGGCGGCTTCCTGGGATTTGTGAAAGCGCTGTTGATTATTATAATAGTCACGACGGTTTTGATAGCCTTTCTCCCATCTGATAGTGCCCTACTGAGGAATTCCGTAACCCTTCCCTACATAATCTCGGTGACGCAAACAGTCAACCGCTCTATCCCCAGTGAGATCAAAGAAAAGTTCACCGGGAAAAGCGAGGAGATGAAGAAATATTGGATCGAGAAGCAGAAAGATAAAGCTGGAGAAATATTTGGCAAGGGAAAGAAATCCCCTAAAGAGAAAGAAACGGCACCAAAATAGGAAAAATCATCTGTGAAATTCGGATATATTCCCTAGCGTCGAACGGTCGGTGCTTGTAGCGACCGCGGGTAGAAACCTGTTTTCGAGGAACCCGCTGAGAGGTTTTAAGATGTTGTCGCCGGACAGAGGAACTGGCCAGTTGTAGTGTTAAGTGCGTACTCATCTGGCAAGAAGACTTGATGCTTGCTCCGCAAGAGTTCGATCAGTTATTCGGCTTCTTCTTGTATCTGACACTGCCCGTTTTCGCAAAAAGGTGTGACGTTCTTGCGGAAATTATCTCCTTGTCGGGCTTGAATGTGATCGCGAGCCACTAGGACGAGACCTCGACGGAATAGATGGAATCGAGTGGGTAGCAGGCGCAGGTCTGTAGGCTCGCACGGCGTGGCCACCTTCACTGGTTGTATGGCGTTCACCGCCATGACGATGGTCACCGCCGCGAAACGGAGCCACATAGTAGTTAGGTCCCCAGCCACCGTATTCGACAACAGGGGGTTCATAGTAGTCCCCTCCGTCGTAGTATCCGTTTTCGCCAACAGTTGCGACGCAGCCGGGCAACAGGACCGTCAACGTCGAGATCGCTAATACGAGCCCTAACCGGCGTAGGAGTACGATATTCACTTGGGCACCTCTTTACTCTCAGTGTCCGGCCATTCAAGCAATCCCAAAAGTGCTCCCAAGGGGTCGGCGACCACCGCAACCTTGCCGCCGTGGCGATCAATCCGCGGCGCAACCACCACGCGGCCACCGAGTTCCACGACCTTTGCAGTCATCTTGACCGCATCTTCCACGCGTACGTAATTGAGCCAGTGGGGATGGACATTGGGCTTATTCGCAGGAAGACTATTTACGCTCGCACGAGCATAGTTGTCGGACGCGAGCAAGAGATGTCGGGTACCTTCGCTCCCGGGTAACTCGAAAACTTCATAGCCAAATAGCGTCTGGTAGAAAGCAGCATCGGCGTCCGGATCGCTCGTGATTAACGAGGTCCAAATCCATTCTCCGGGTGCGGCCAGAACATCGGGCGTATCACCGCTACTGGAGGATAGGACAGCAAAAACGGCTCCCTGCGGATCCGCGAATACTGCTTCCCGGCCGCGGTCAGGGATGCTATGCGGCTCAAACAGCACCTTCGCGGCATTTTGCAAAGCAACCTTTTTTGCAGCGTCGACATCGCCTGAGGCGAAGAAGCTCAGCCACGCTGGCTGTCGATGCTCACTCGCCGGCAAATTCTTGTGAATCAGTCCTGCGACCGGACGCCCATCGAGAAATGCCTCGGCGTACTCTATCCCGCCGGCTTGAATGTCGCGGAATGTCCAGCCAAACAGTCCCGCATAGAACTTTTTAGCGGCGGCAAGGTCCGGCGTCACCAATTCAACAAATATAACTTTCCCAACGTGATGCTCTTGGCTGGCGGGCTCAACGATTGCCGGCAGCTGGATCGGTGCGGCCATGACTGGCACAGCACATACGATGCCGAAAAATACGGTAAGCAACCCTTGCCTAAGAAGATGTCCGACTCTATCGGGCTGCATCCTTTGCGGACTGATTTGATTTGGTGTCATTAGTTCAATCAGATTTGAGCCTTGTTTTAAATGCATCGTAGTCTCCGATTCGTATTATCCATTTATATCATCTTCCTCTAATCTTATAACAAGAAAAGACAATGTCAAGTTTTTAGGGCGAACTTGTAACGTGCGAAAGTCTCCGTAATTTGAGCTCCCTATCGGTGACCTTCTGGATATACAAAGAGTTCTGGAAGGCAGCCATGGATGGCTGTTTTTACTAGTAACTGTTATATCGCCAGAGCTGTGAGAGTGTAATGTAGTCGGTGAATGCCAAAGCGTAAGATCGCCTTATTCACAGCCCCTTACGTCGCCACATGCGCTAAAACAGCTTCTCAATCTTCTTCTTTATCTCCTGGTCGGTCCAGTCGTATTCGCCGAAAAACTTCTCAACAATAATGCCGTTTTTATCTATCAGGAAAGTGGTCGGCATCGAAAAGACCTTGTACCTTTTGACTACGTCGCGGCTTTCATCGTAGATTACTTTGAAATCAAGGCTGTGCTTGCTTGTAAAGTCCCTTACATAGTCCTCTGACCGGTCCGCTGAAATCGCAACAATCTCGAGTCCACGCGCTCTCATCTGTTTGTAGAGTCTGTTGAATACGGGCATCTCCGAGATGCAGGGAGGACACCAGGTCGCCCAGAAATTCAGAAGGACTACCTTCCCTTTCAGGGACGAAAGCGTTACAGGCCTGCCGCTGAGGTCCTTTAATGAGAAGTCCGGGGCCTTGTTCTTTTCGAGCTTGTCGATCTCAGAAGGCGAAACGGGTCTCTTTTCATTGCCTGCGGACACAGACATGCCCATAGCGGTCATAAATATGAAACAGGAGATACAAAAAAAAAGTTTCTTCACACCAGCCATATCACCAGGCACCTCGTTTTTTTGTTCTTCTATTTTACGATAACGTCCCGAATTGCACAATAGTAAGCGGCGCCGCCCGTCAAGGGAATATCTTCCCCGGATTCAGGATATTCTTCGGATCAAAAACGCCCTTGATCTTTTTCATGATATCCAGTTCCGCAGGCGGTATCTCCATCGAAATATAATTGGCCTTCGTAAGCCCCACTCCATGTTCCCCCGAGATTGTCCCCCCGAGCTCAAGCGTGGCCCTAAAGATATCTTTTACCAGCCTCAGGCCCTTGTCATATTCTTCCTTGTTGTTTTTGTCGACCATGATGTTAACGTGAATATTGCCGTCCCCTGCGTGACCGAAATTCACCAGAGTTATACCGGTCTCCCTGGAAAGCCTTCTCAAAATGTTGAGCATCTCCGGTATCTTGCTCCTCGGTACCACAATGTCCTCGTTTATCTTCGTAGGCTTCAGGTGATATAGTGCCGGGGAAACGGCCCGCCTGGCCTCCCATATCTTCTCCCTGGCGTCTTCGTCTTCGGCCACTGTCACTTCTCCGTGGAGTCTCCTTATGACCTCGGATATTCTCTCCGCCTCTTTGGTAATGGTCAGGGGATGTCCGTCAAGCTCTATGAGAAACAGGGCCTCCGCATCCTTGGGGATGCCGGTGGGTCTGTAATTTTCGACCGCCTCTATCGCCCCCTGATCGAGAAATTCGAGGGTCCTAAGAATTATCCCTTGGGCAAGTATCTGCCTCACCGCTTCTCCCGCACCGCCGGCATCGTTAAAAAAAACAAGGAGCGTTACCACGCCTTCGGGAAGGGGCAAGACCCTGAGCCTGACCTTCGTTACCACTGCAAGGGTGCCCTCGGAACCCACGATGAGCCGCGTAAGATCATATCCCACAACGCCCTTCGCTGTTTTCACACCGGTATTGATGACCCGGCCATCAGGCAGCACCGCCTCGATTCCCATCACATAATCTCTCGTTACGCCGTATTTGATCGCCCTCGGCCCCCCCGCATTTTCCGCCACATTGCCGCCGATCGTACAGAAATTCATGCTTGCAGGGTCAGGGGGATAAAAGAGTTTGTGCCGTTCAAGTTCGCGCTGGAGTCTGCCGTTAATGACACCCGGCTCGACAACGACGCTCATGTTTTCCCTGTCGATATCGAGTATCTTGTTCATCCTCTCTAGGCTAAGGACAATCGCTCCCTTGGAGGGGACGGACCCGCCAGTCATACCGCTGCCTGCGCCGCGGGGGATTACGGGGACGTCATTGGCGTGCGCGAAACCGAGTATCTTGACGACATCTTCCGTACTTCTCGGCCAGGCGACCGCCGCCGGGGCGACATCGAGGCCCGAGGCGTCGAAGCCGTAGCAAAGAAGATCTTCCGGAGCAGTTGAGATCTTGCCGGGCAGTAGTTCCGCTAACTTTTTCATTCAGGCAGGTTGTTGATGTCGGGGGCACGTCGCGACGTGCCTTTACAGGCCGCCCAATATAAGGCCACCTATGCCGTCACCTCAGCCAGTTGCATGGAGATCACCTTCGAGACCCCCGCCTCCTCCATCGTGATGCCGTAGAGGTGCCGCGCTACGCCCATCGTCGTCCTGTTATGTGTTACTACGATGAACTGTGTATGAGAGGCAAGGTCATCGAGCATCTTCGAATATCTTTCCGTATTCGATTCATCGAGCGGGGCATCGGCCTCATCGAGAATACAGAGGGGCGTCGGTTTGATAAGGAAGCTCGCAAACTGAATAGAGAGCGCGGTCAGGGCTTTTTCTCCCCCCGAAAGGAGATGTATGTTCTGGAGTTTCTTCCCGGGCGGCTGTGCAATAATATCGATGCCAGATTCGAGAATATTGTTTTCATCGGTCAGCACAAGTTCGGCCCGCCCGCCGCCAAACAATGTCCTGAAGACCTCGCCGAATTTCGCGTTCAACTCCTCATAGGCATCCCTCAACTTCTTTCTCGTAGTGCTGTTGATCTTGGTAATCGCCTCTTCGAGTTCTGCAATCGACCTGGTAAGGTCCTCGTGCTGCTTTGTCATGAACTCATATCTCGTGCTGAGTTCCTCGTATTCTTCGAGCGTGCCCAGGTTCACTGCACCCATCTCCTGTATCTTGTTCCTCAGTTCGGCAAGCCTCCCCTGTTCTTCGCTGCTGACCTCGGCGATCTCGACCCCCTCTATCTCACAGCCGTAGTTGTTCCTCACGTTCTCCGCGAGGTTTTCCAGTCGGAGCTTGTGCTCTGCCCTTGCCACATCAAGTTCCGAAATTCTGTGCCCCACAGAGGAAGACTGCTGCCTCAGCGCCTTAAGGCCCTGCTCGACCGCAAACAGGTCCTGGTTCTCCCGCTCGATCTCTTCCCTTCTTCCGGAGATGTCCGTCCTGACCGCGTCGGCGTCTGCAACGAGTTTCCTCAGTCTGCTTTCCTGCTCCAGTATCTCCTCCTCCCGCTGGGACATGCGTCCCCGAACAGACTCTTTCTCGGACTGAAGTTCAATCTTTTTCTGTTTTAGGTCCTCTAAGGTCTTCAGAGACGACTCGATCTCGTTCCTGACTGCCTCCAGCCTCTCTTTGCTCGATGCGATCAGGAGCCGAAGATCGGTGACCTCCGAGCGGTGCTCCTCCATCTCCGACTTCCTGTGAGAGATGCCTTCCTGGATCACCAGGCTCTCTTGTTCGACTCCGGTCTTCTTAGCCTCGACCGACCTGATCCGATCTTCGCCGGCTGAAATGGCCACACGGAGCGTTTCCTTCTCGCGCACTATCTCCTCGGTCTCGAGTGTGAGGTAAGAGAGCTTCCTGCTCGTACGTTCCTTTTCCTCCGTATAGTTGTCAACGGTAAGCCTCGAAAGGGAGATCTCTTTTTCGAGGTTATGGAGCGAGGTCTCGACGTCTTTCACCGCCGCTTCCCTCTCAAGGATATCCCCCTGCGCAGACTGCACCTCGTTATTCATATCTTCTATCAGGACCTTCTTGGCCTCTACCATTCCCTGGAGCTCTCGTATCTCGCGCTTCCTCCGGAATACGCCTTTGTCTCCGCCTAAGACGACCGCTCCCGAAGGTTCCACAACCACACCGTCGACCGTGACAAGGGTGTGGGTCATATCGGAAGCCCTCAGGCCAAATGCGGTATCGATGTCCCTGGTAATCAGCACACCCCCGAGAAGGTTTTCGGCGACCTTTGCATATCCCTCTTTAACCTTCACAAAGTCCAATGCCCTGCCGATGATGCCCTCCGGTACATCGCCATAGCTGATGGTCTGCGGCGGAGAAGCGGTAATAAAGGCACTCTTACCCACGTCTTTCCCCTTAAGCGAAGATATCGCCCTGAGGATATCATCGAGCGAGCCGGTAATAAGAGAATCTGACTTCTCCGCGAGGGCGCTTTCTATCGCCCTTTCGTAGTCGGCATCTACCTCGAGGATGTCCGACATCGAGGCAAGGATGTTCACCTCCGAAGTCGATGCAAGCAACTCCCTGGTCGGTGTGTCAAAGACGATCTCCTTGAGCGAATCGAGTCTGGAGTTAAGGGATGCAAACTCCTCGCGGGTAGCGGCCAGGGACTTTAGAAGGAGTTCTACCCTCTCCCTGGCGCCCGATAATTCATGAATCAGCACATCTTTCTTTTCCCTAAGGAGAAGCGCCTCGTTATTGCTGCCGTGGATCCCGGACTCCACCTCACTGATCGACGACTCGATCCCGGCGAGAATTTTTCTTGAATCCTCGGCCTCTCTCATGGTGGCTGCCTCGCGCCGTTCAAGCGACTCACAGGAGGTCTGCTGTCTGCCGAGTTCGTTTCTCAGGCCGCTTAGCTGTTCTGAGACCCTGAAGATCTCCCGTCTCTTGTCCTCGATCTGCTCTTCCTTTTCCGCAAGCACTTCCTCTATCGCCCTGAACGCCTCAGATTTTTCCCTCAGCGTTCCGGTATGGCCCTCGATTTCGTCAGAGAGCTTCTCTGCGTTCAACCGCAGCTCCTCGCATTTTGCGGATATCTCGACGCTCCTCGTCTCGACCTCTTCTTCCTGGCCGGCCAGCTTTGTCTGGTATTCTCCGAGGTTGCTTATATCGTTTTTGCAGACCGCGACCGCCCGTTCTATCTCGGATATCTCGCGCTCCATAATCTGGAATTTACCCTGGACAAGCTCAAGGCCCTTCTCTTTTTCGAGCAGGGTGAGCCTTCTGGATTCGGTCTTTGTCTCTGCCTCGGAGATCTCGGCGTTCATGACCGCCTCTTTTTCCCTGAGCTCGTTATATTCCTGAAGTATGGCGGCCAGCCCCTCTTTGATCTGCTGGAACTCGTTTCGGGCGATCTTCAGTTCAATGGCGTGCATCTCAGCCGACAGTTTCTTGTATCTTTCGGCCTTCTTGGCCAGCCTGTCGAGGATATTTATCTGCTTTTTTACCTCGGCTATAATGTCCGTTATTCTGAGGAGGTTAGCCCGGGAGGATTCGAGTTTGGCGAGGGCCTCGGCCTTCCTTATCTTATACTTCATGACACCAGCGACTTCCTCGATGATGAACCTCCTTTCAAGAGGTTTCGAGTTGAGTATCTCTCCTATCCTGCCCTGTTCGAGGATTGAATAGCTCCTGAAGTCCAGTCCCGTATCGAGGAATATGTCCTTAATGTCCTTCAGTCTGCAGCTGGCCTTGTTGATCATATATTCGCTTTCGCCCGACCTGTACAGCCGTCTCGATATGGTCAGCAGATCGCCTTGTCTGCCGTTGTCCGACGCGCCGGCACCGTTAAGGCCGGATATGACCATTGACACTTCTGCCATGCCCTTCGGTTTTTTTAAGGTGGAGCCGTTGAAGATCACCTCCTCCATCTTCTCGCCCCTGAGGCTCTTGGCAGACTGTTCGCCCAGGACCCACCTGAACGCATCTACGATATTGCTTTTGCCGCAGCCGTTAGGGCCGACAATACCGGTGATGCCCGGATGGAGGGCAAAAGTAGTCTTGTCGGCAAATGACTTGAAACCTATTAGTTCGATTTTTTCGATGCGCATTATTTAATAAAGAGATGAGTTACCAGTTTTTAAGAGTGCTTTAGTATACCCTAACCGCAAAAATGCTGACAAGCGTTTTCAGGTGTCCAACCCTGGACAAAAAAGCTCCTTCTTGTCAGATCCACTTGTCCTGATTAGGCACAGAAAGTTGCGGAGTTGCTGAACTGGTTTAGACATGATATGTTATAATTATCATGGTAAGCAAGGAGTTGCTGTATGGGAAAAAATAGTTTCTGGTCTCCCTACGTTGCCGGCATCGGACTTGGATTGACCCTTCTCGCCTCGTTTTACATTATGGGAAAAGGTCTCGGCGCATCGAGCGCTTTTTCAATAGTCTCTGCGATAGCCACGAAAAATATAAATCCGGAGTATGCGGGAAGCCTTACATACTTTTCACGCTATCTGGGCGCCGGCTCTCCCCTAAAGGACTGGATTGTTTTCGAGCTCCTCGGCCTTTTGGTCGGGGCCCTCACAGGCGCTCTTCTCAGCCGGAATTTTCGGCTTACATTCGATAAGGCAGCCGGCATGAGCAGCACTACAAGGCTATTGACAGCCTTTGGGGGCGGGATTCTGATGGGTTTTGCCAGCAGGCTTGCGCGGGGATGCACAAGCGGAGTCGCCCTTACCGGAGGCGCACAGTTAGCGGTAGGGGGATGGGTATTTGTGACATCAATGTTCATAAGCGGCTTTCTATTTGCCGCGATCTTCAGGAGGCTTTGGTCATGACCGCTCCTCTTTATGAATATGGTTTGTTCGGTGAAGGTGCCGGCCTCATCGTGGCACTTATCGTAGGGTTCTTCTTTGGTCTGTTTCTGGAAAGAGGAGGGCTCGGCAACCCCCACAAGCTCACGGGCGTCTTTTATCTCAGGGATTTTGCCGTGCCGAAGGCGATGTTTACGGCCATACTCGTAGCATCCAGTGGTCTTTATCTGCTGGGGGACCAGAAATTTCTCGATATGAGCAAGGTATGGATAGTCCCCACCTATTTCTGGCCGCAGCTTACCGGTGGGGCCCTCTTTGGGCTGGGCTATCTTGTGGCGGGATATTGTCCGGGCACAGCTGTCGCGGCCCTCGGAAGCGGCAGAATTGACGCCTTGGTCACAATGTTGGGTCTGATTGCAGGTTCCCTGCTATTTGCGGTTGTCTATCCTGCCCTGGGAAATTTTTACATGTCATCGGGTATGGGAACTGCGACCTTACCCGGGCTCCTGGGGGTAAACCACTGGATCGTGATAGCCGTTGCGGTACTCGTGGCGGGGGCGATGTTTTATTCCCTGGAACGCTTCGAAAGAAAGGCTCGTTAACTTTCCTTGCTCGTCGAAACGAAGCTCAATGCGGAAGTACTGAGGGCAACAACGGTGGCTGAACCTCTTCATAAATCACCTGCTTTAGCCTTCCTATTAACCGAAATTACCTAATTGACATCCCTCCGGCTGGGGAGTATCGTTAGGGTAAGAGCATAAGGCGGGCCCGGATATTTTAGGGTTCTTGACGTAAATCAGGGTGAAGGTAAGCGGCAATTCTCACCCGAGGGCAGTGGACCGGCAAGGAAAGACCTCCTTAGGAGGGGAGGGAATGGAACCAGCCGGATACTGCTTGATCTATGGGCCGAACTGCGGTAATACCTCCGCAGTTCGGCCTTTTTTTAGTAAGGAAAGTGACGAACCCTTGCAAGAAAAAAAGAAGTGAATGATATGAACGGGAAGAAACATGTTACAGGGGGTGTAATTCAACAGAAGTTCGGGATAAAAAATTAAAACAAAAAAAGGCTCCTCACAGAGCCCTTTGATTATTACACCGCCTAAGATGAACCTCTAATGGCGTTTACATTTTTTGTCGGTCTTACCCGGGACCGTAGGCACTGCTCAGGTCGGCACGCCGATCCTTGGCAGCACTACCGTCTGCAGTATTATCCACGCTGCGACAACGGCGAGTAATATCAGAAAATCGCTCATTATGCCGATGCCTTCTCAGCCTTTTTCTCAGCCTTCTTTTGGGCTTTTTCGGGTTTTTTCTCAGTCTTCTTCTCGGTCTTCTTTTCGGCCTTTTCGGGCTTCTCTTCTTTCTTCGCTTTCCCTTTGGCCTGCTTTATGTTCTCATAATCGATAAACTCGAGTATCGCCATCGGCGCGGAGTCTTTTAACCGCTGCCTGGTATGCACTATCCTCAGGTAGCCGCCATTTCTGCCCTGAAAACGAGGGGCAATCTCACTGAAGAGTTTTGAGGCTATATCCCTGCAGGTGACATATGCAAGCACCTGGCGCTTCGAATGGAGGTCTCCCTTTATCCCGAAGGTGATCATCCTCTCCGCAATCCTCTTGGCCTCCTTCGCCTTCGCCACGGTCGTCTCTATCCTCTGCTGTTCGAACAGGGCGGTAACGATACCCCGCAAAAGCGCCTTCCTCTGATTGGCCGGCCTGCCGAATAATCTTCCATCTACTTTATGACGCATTTTGCTTGATACCTCCGCTTTGCATGGCTTCTTTGTCGAGGTTGTCCACGTCTATCTTCATGCCGAGGTGGAGCCCCATCCTGCCGAGTATCTCCTTTATCTCGTTCAGTGACTTTCTGCCGAAATTCTTGGTTTTAAGCATCTCGGGCTCGGTCTTCTGAACAAGCTCAATGATCGTCTTTATATTGGCGTTTTTCAGGCAGTTGAAGGACCTGACAGAAAGTTCGAGTTCGTCCACGTTCTTTAGGAGGTTATCGTTTGACGAAGAGAACCCGACACTGTCGGAATGGCCGACCCCGACTTCATCGGACACCGGCATGTCTTCGTCTTCCTCCTCGAATATAAACAGGTCCATATGCTCGATGACTATCGAGGCCGCCTGAGATACCGCCTTCTCGGGAGAGATGCTCCCATCCGTCCAGATCTCCATGATCAGCCTGTCATAGTCCGTCTCCCTGCCGACCCTCGTCTTTTCGACCCAGAAATTCACCTTTCTAAGAGGGGTGAAGGCCGCGTCGACGGCGATCATCCCGACAGGCAGGTCTTCCTTGTTCAGTTCAGAGGAGATATATCCCTTGCCTTTCCTGATATAGACCTCGGCGTCGAAATTGGCCGCCCTTATCGAGTGTCGCAATCGGTGTTTCGGGATTCAGGACCTCGATCGTCGAATCAACCTGAAGGTCCGCGCCGGTTACATGTCCCGGCCCTTTCACATTAAAGGTCCCGATCTTGTTGCCTTCTCCGTGAAATTTAATCCTCAGCTTCTTAAGATTCAGGATTATGTTTATGACATCTTCCTTAACCCCGTTAATCGTACGAAAACTCATGAAGCGCACCCGCGATCTTTACGGCTGTGATCGCGGCGCCTTCAAGCGATGAGAGCAGCACTCTCCTGAGTGAATTTCCCATAGTGGTACCGAAGCCGCGCTCCAACGGCTCCACGACAAGCTTTCCATAAGTACTGCTCAGCGTCTCTTCATCAAACCTGATTTTGTCAGGTAGTTGAAAGCCTTTTTTCTTCAGATTCATAAGGCCTCCCATCTGCGTCGAATTTATATTTTATTCTTTAATGTAATCTTAACTAAGAAAATCCCCATCACGCGACCGCTCCACCTTACTTGGAGTAAAGCTCGACTATCAGCTGTTCCTGGGCCGTCAACTGGATATCTTCTCTTGATGGTATCTGGAGAACTTTTCCTTTAAAGTTCTGGAAATCCATCTCTACCCAGGAAGGGATTCCCCTCTGTTCTACCCTGGTTATGCTGTCCTTTATCGCATCAAGATCACGGCTCGACGTCTTCACCTCGACCACATCTCCAATACGGACACTGAAGGACGGCACATCGACATATTTGCCGTTGACCAGAAAATGGCCGTGTCTTACGAGCTGCCTGGCGCCGTTTCTGTTAGGGGCGAACCCCATACGATAAACGACGTTGTCCATGCGCGTCTCAAGAAACTGCAGAAGCACCTCGCCCGTAACGCCCTTTTTCGTCTCAGCCTCTATGAAAATACTTTCTGAATTGTTTTTCGAGAACGCCGTAGGTATTCCTCACCTTCTGCTTTTCTCTGAGCTGAACGCCGTAGTCAGACAACTTTCCCCTTCTCTGACCGTGCTGTCCGGGGGGATATTGCCTCCTTTCTACCGCGCACTTTTCGGTAAAACATCTGTCGCCCTTGAGAAAAAGTTTCTCCGTTTCCCTGCGGCAAAGCCTGCACTGAGGTCCAGTATATCTAGCCAATTTACACCCTCCTCCTCTTAGGCGGTCTGCACCCGTTATGCGGTACCGGGGTCACGTCTTTGATCAGATTGATGTCGAGGCCGGCTGCCTGAAGCGCCCTAATCGCCGATTCCCTCCCCGCTCCCGGTCCTTTAACATATACATCGACCTGTTTCATCCCGACGTCTATTGCCTTTTTTGCAGCTGACTCGGCCGCAATCTGGGCCGCATAGGGCGTTCCCTTACGCGAACCCTTGAATCCCAGGTTCCCTGCACTTGACCAGGTGACCACGCCGCCGGCCGGGTCTGTTATCGTCACGATCGTATTGTTAAAGGTTGCCTGAATATAGGCCGCGCCGCTCGTGATATTCCGTTTGTCCTTCTTGACTCCTTTTTTTCTCTGAGCCATTCCCTACGCCTCCTTCTTCTTGCCGACGACCGCTTTTCTCGGGCCTTTTCGTCGTTCTGGCGTTCGTCTTCGTCCTCTGCCCCCGTAACGGCAACCCCAGTCCTGTGTCTTGTCCCTCTGTAGCAGCCGATATCGGTAAGCCTCTTGATATTCATCGATATGTCACGCCTGAGATCACCCTCGACCCTAAAGTCTCTTTCGATAATGGCCCTGATCTTTACCGCGTCGTCATCCTTAAGATCTTTCACCCTTATGTCCGGACTTACCCGGGCCTCACCGAGGACCTTCCGGGAAAGCGGCCTCCCGATCCCGAAGATGCGCGTAAGCGCTATTTCGATGCGTTCATTTTTGGGTAGATCAACTCCAGCGATTCTCGCCATATGCTCTCCTTTTCAGTGTCAGTGTTTAGCACCAGTGCCGTTAACGCCTTCAGGGCGACACCGTTTACCGTCACGTATCACCGTTTTATCCCTGTCTCTGTTTATGCTTGGGGTTATCGCAGATAACGCGGATAACACCTTTTCTCTTTATGATCTTACACTTTGCACATATCGGTTTTACCGATGAACGAACCTTCATGATAACTCCTTCACTATAGCGTAATTGCGCAACTATTTGAATCTATAAGTAATTCTTCCCTTTGTAAGGTCATAGGGCGACAATTCGATCGTCACCTTGTCCCCGGGGAGGATCTTTATAAAGTGCATTCGCATCTTGCCGGAAACGTACGCAAGGATAACCTGGCCGTTTTCAAGCTCAACCCTAAACATTGCGTTTGGCAAGGTCTCAAGGATCGTGCCCTGAACTTCAATATTTTCTTCTTTTGCCATAAGTGAGAAGTATAACTTTCTTAACCGTATTTAGTCAATATTCTCGGCTTATCCGAGGTCACCAGCACCGTATGCTCAAAGTGGGCCGACTTTTTCCCATCCTTTGTCACCGCAGTCCAGCCGTCGTCCAGTATGATCACCTCATGACCTCCGGCATTGACCATTGGCTCTATCGCCAGCGTCATTCCCCTTTTCAGTCTCGGACCTTGACCAGGCACCCCGTAATTGGGCACCTGAGGCTCTTCGTGAAGTTCCCTTCCTATTCCGTGGCCGACAAACAGTCTGACTACGGAAAAACCGTTTTCCTCCACGTATCTCTGGATCGCGCTGGAAATATCATAGAGACGATTGCCCTCAACCGCATTCCGTATTCCCAAATACAGAGCCTCTTCGGTCACTCTTATGAGTTCGGCCGCTTCCCTGTCTATCGTACCGATGGGAACGGTTATCGCACCGTCACCGTAGAAGCCGTCCAGGTAGACACCGATGTCTATACTGACGATGTCTCCGTCCTTAAGCACTCGCTGCGAAGGAATTCCATGCACGACCTGTTCATTAACAGAAGTGCAGACACTCGCCGGATAACCCCTATATCCCTTAAAAGCCGGGACGCCCCCGAGTGCCTTTATCCGCTCATCCGCGAAATCCTCAATCTCCTTGGTCGTAACACCGATCGCCGCCACCTCTTTCAATTCATCGAGGACTTTCGCCACAATTCGGCCCGACCGGGCCATTTTCTCGATCTCCCCGGGAGATTTCAGGAAGATCACATCAATTCTCAAATAACAATTTATATGAAGTAATTCCCATCACGCTTTAACGCTTGGAGCCGACCGCGGCATCGGTCTGTTGCAGAATGCGGGTATCGACCCTGAGGGCCCCCGCACGCTTCATCCCTTTCTGCCCTTGAGTCTGCCCTTCTTGAGAAAACCCTCATAGGAACGGGTCACCAGATGCGATTCTATCTGAGAAACCGTATCCAGGGCAACACCCACTGCGATAAGCAGAGAGGTACCTCCGAAATAAAAAGGCACCCTGAACCTCGTAATCAGGATCTCAGGGATAACGCAGATAATCGCAAGATATATCGCGCCCACAAATGTCAGCCTCGTGAGCACGCGGTAAAGGTATTCTGATGTCTTCTGTCCCGGCCTTATGCCCGGCACATATCCGCCATATTTCTTCAGATTGTCGGCAATGTCGACGGGGTTAAAGACGATGGCCGTATAAAAATAGGCGAAGAAAAAGATCATGCTTACGTACAGTAGCGTATGGACTATCGTCCCCGGTGACAGCTGTTTCGCAATCGACTGGACCCATGGGATCGATATAAAGCCGGCCACTGTTGCGGGAAACATGATGATAGACGACGCAAAGATCGGAGGGATAACACCGGCAGTGTTGATCTTCAGCGGCAGATGAGTAGACTGTCCCCCGTACACCTTTCTTCCAACTACTCTCTTTGCATACTGCACCGGTATCTTCCTTTGTCCTCTCTCCATCATAATGATACCAGCCACGACGCCGACCATCATCACTATCAAAAAAAGTACTAAAAAGATCGAAAGTTCACCGGCCTGCACCAGCCTTACGGTGCTGATTATTGCATTGGGGAACCTCGCGACGATACCCGCAAATATGATCAGGGATATGCCGTTACCTATGCCGCGCTCGGTGATCTGCTCGCCGAGCCACATAATAAAGGCCGTCCCCGAGGTAAGTGTTATCATGGTGACCAGCCTGAACGACCAGCCCGGGTTTTGTACGAAAGCGCCCTGAGACATACTCTCCAGTCCGGCCGCGATCCCGAAAGATTGTATTGCACTGATGACGACCGTGCCGTATCTCGTATATCTCGTGATCTTCTTTCTGCCTGCCTCGCCCTCTTTCGCAAGCTTCCCGATTGAAGGGATAACCACGGTAAGCAACTGCATAATGATCGAGGCGCTGATGTATGGCATGATGCCGAGCGCGAAGATCGTGACCCTTGACAGGGCCCCTCCTGAGAACATGTCGAAAAACCCCATAAAAGAGCCTCGCCTGTTGGGTCAGAAACTTACTCAGCTCCTCGCCGTTTATGCCGGGGGTAGGGACATGGCAGCCGACCCTATAGACCGTCAAAAGGGCAAGACGTGAAAAATATCCTGTTCTTCAGCTCCGTGATTTTAAATATGTTTTGGAAGTTTGCAAGGAGCCCCAACTTATATTACCTCTGCCTTGCCGCCCGCAGCCGCAATCTTCTCGCTTGCCGAAGCGCTAAATGCAGTGGCCTTTACGGTAACGGGCCTTTCGATCTTGCCGTCGCCAAGTATCTTAAGGCCGTCCTTAATGTCCCTTATAATTCTCTTTTCCATTAGCATTTCAGGCGTAATCACAGTCCATTCCCTTAAGGTCGTTTATCCTATCGAGATTAATCACGGCGTATTCGATTTTCGACCTGTTTTTGAACCCTATTTTGGGGAGCCTTCTTTGCAGCGGCATCTGGCCGCCCTCAAACCCGAGGCCGGTTGTGCCCCCGGACCTGGCCTTCTGCCCTTTGTGCCCTTTGCAGGACGTCTTTCCGTGGCCTGAACCTACGCCCCTTCCGACTCTCTTATTTCGCTTCCGGCTGCCTTCAGCAGGCCTTATATCTTCTATCCTCATGGTAACAGTCAATCCTCCAGACTATTTGTTGTCTACCTTTTCGACTTCTATAAGGTGGGAAACCTTGCGTATCATTCCCTTCATAGCTTTGTCGTCATTTTTCATAACAGTACTTCCTATTTTTTTCAGACCAAACGACTGCAGAACCCTTTTCTGTTTGTCCGGTATGCCGACATAGCCCCTCTTCAAAGTGATCTTCAGCATTTCTAACCAGCGACCTCCTGTACCTCTTCCTCACCCCTGCCCCTGAGCTTTATGACCGAGTCCGGGTCCTTCAGGTTCACAAGGCCATTGATAGTCGCCTGGACCGTGTTGAAAGGGTTATGGTTGCCGAGGGATTTCGCGACGATGTCCTGAATGCCTGCCACTTCGAGTACAGCCCTCACCGCTCCACCGGCGATAAGCCCTGTCCCTTTCTTGGCAGGATTCATCACAACCGACCCGGATCCGAATTGGCCGACAATCCTGTGGGGTATCGTCCCGTCTTTCAGCGGAAATTTCAGGAGGGATTTTTTTGCCTGTTCCACAGCCTTTCGTATCGCTTCAGGTACCTCGGAGGCCTTGCCCTTTCCGGTGCCGACGGTTCCTTCCCCGTCGCCTACCACAACAAGGGCGCTGAAGGAAAACCGTCTGCCGCCCTTCACAACCTTGGCAACCCTATTTATATATACGACCTTGTCCTTTAAGTTCAAACCTTCCGGGTCAATCCTTGCCACCTTGCCTCCTTGAACAATTCTCAGTCATGTTAAAATTCCAATCCGGCTTCTCTCGCCGCGTCCGCCAGCGCCTTTATCCTGCCATGGTAGAGATACCCGCTTTTATCGAAAACGACTTTCTTTATGCCTTTTTCGATCGCCTTCTTGGCCACCAGCGCACCTACTTCTTTTGCGGTCTTGCAGTTGCCCTTGTGCTGCTTCAACTCTTTTAGGGAAGTGTCGAGGCTCGAAGCCGAAACCAACGTCTTTCCTTCCGCATCATTGATAATCTGGGCATATATATGGTTTAAACTGCGGTACACGGACAGGCGCAATCTCTCGTCTGTACCGACCACTTTTTTCCTGGCCCGTTCATGGCGTCTTTGCCTGCCTTCTTCTTTACTCTTAGCCAAAATAGCCTCCTACGACCGTTTATATCTGCGGCGACCAACATATCGCCGGCACTATTTCTTGCCTGTCTTGCCTACCTTCAGCTTCAACCTTTCGCCGCCATATCTGACTCCTTTGCCCTTGTACGCATCAGGACTTCTCAAGGCCCTCAGGTTCGCTGCGACCTGGCCGATCTTCTGTTTATCCACGCCGGTAAGGGTAATCTGCGTCTGCTTCTGGTCCATTGCGGCGCTTATCCCTTCGGGCAGATTATACTCTACGGCATGGGAATATCCGAGCGTAAGGATGATCTTTCTCCCTTGGACTTGGGCCCTATAGCCGACACCCGTAATATCGAGGACCCTTTGATATCCCTGTGGCTACCCCCAAGACCATGTTCGATATCAAACTCCTCGTGAGTCCGTGAAGGGCCCTGTTCTTTTTCTGGTCGTCGGCACGCTCAACTACGATATCCTTACCTTTGACCGAAACTGTAGTGCCCTCCGGGAAACTCCACTGAAGTTCGCCCTTGGGTCCTTTTATCTTTATCGTACTATCCAGCAGTTTTACATCGACCCCGGAAGGGATCTCCACTGGTTTCTTACCGATTCTCGACATCTCGATTCTCCTTTACCAGATATGGCAGAGAACTTCTCCGCCGACCTTTTCCCGGCGGCATGCCTTGTCCCCGAGCACTCCCCTTGACGTAGTGAGCACTGAGATGCCGACACCGCCCATCACGGTGGGTATTGAATCTTTATCGGCATAGACCCTTCTGCCTGGTTTGCTGATCCTCTTAATACCCGAAATAACTGCCGCATCGTCGACATTATACTTAAGGGTGATTCGCAGTATGCCCTGCTTTTTGTCCTTCAGTATTTTGTAAGCCCGTATGAATCCTTCTTCCTTCATGATCTTTGCTATCTCGAGCTTCATCCTCGATGCAGGAACATCGACCTTCTCGGACTTTATCATGACGGCATTTCTTACCCTTGTAAGCATATCTGCAATCGGATCTGTCATCATCAGTTCACCCCTACCAGCTTGATTTCGTCACCCCGGGTATCTCCCCCCGGAGCGCATGCGTTCTAAAACAGATACGGCACATGCCAAACTGTCTCAGGTAGGCTCTCGGCCGGCCGCAGACCTTGCACCGGTTATATGCCCTCACCTGGAACTTCGGCGGCCGCTTCGATTTTTCTATCATGCATGTTTTCGCCATTGAATAATACCTCTCTCTAGTTTCTAAACGGAACGCCTAGATGCCGCAAAAGCGCCTTGCTCTCTTTATCTGTCTTCGCGGACGTACAGATGATGACGTCCATCCCGTGAACCATCTCGACCTTATCGTAATCTACTTCCGGGAAAATGAACTGCTCCTTTAACCCAAGGGCATAATTGCCCCTGCCGTCAAAGGACTTTCCGGAAACCCCTCTGAAGTCCCTGATCCTCGGGAGTGCGGTACTGATCAGCCTATCGAGAAATTCGTACATGGTGTTTCCCCTCAGCGTGACCTTGCAGCCTATCGGCATTCCCTGTCTCAATTTGAATGTCGCTATCGATTTCTTGGCCTTTGTTACGACCGCCTTCTGCCCCGTGATCATCGCAAGCTCCTTCTGCGCGGCATCGAGGAGTTTGATGTTCGATATCGCCTCGCCCAGCCCGACGTTCAGAACCACTTTCAGCACCTTCGGTGCCTGCATGATGTTCTTATAAGAAAACTCCTTCATCATCGCCGGGATGATGTCCTTCTTGTATTTTTCCTTCAGCCTTGGAGTCATTATCAGTCAATGACCTCCTTGCATTTTTTGCACATCCTGTGTTTGTTGCTGCCTTCGAATACCGATGCGCCTACGCGGGTCGGTTTGCCGCATTTCGGACAGACAAGCATGACATTGGACAGCTGTATCGGGGCCTCTTTTTCGATGATGCCCCCTTGTGTGTATGTCTTATTCGGTTTCATATGTTTCTTGATGATGTTGATCTTCTCTATCAATATCGCGCCTTTTCCTTTGTCGACTTTAAGCACACGCCCAGTTCTACCTCTGTACTTGCCTGTTGTGACGTGAACCGTATCTTCTTTCCTTATTCCTAAAGCCATATATCCTCCTACAGAACCTCTGGGGCAAGAGAGATTATCTTCATGTATTCCCTCCACCTCAGCTCTCTGGCAACCGGTCCGAATATTCTCGTCCCCACGGGCTCGCCCTGCGGATTGATCAGGACTACCGCGTTCTGATCAAAACGTATATAGGAACCATCCGGTCTTCTCGCCTCTCTCTTGGTGCGCACCACAACCGCCTTTGTCACCGAACCCTTCTTGATACTGCTGTCAGGAAGGGCCTCCTTCACGCTTACCACAACAACGTCGCCCAGCCCCGCATACTTTCTCTTCGATCCACCGAGGACCTTCACGCACTGAACTCTCTTAGCGCCGGAATTGTCTGCTACCTCGAGCATGCTCCTGAGCTGGATCATTTTTCGTTGCTCCTTGCCGGCTTCTTCAGTATCTCAAGAACAAGCCATCTCTTGTCCTTGCTGATCGGCCTCGTCTCAATGATCTTGACGTTATCGCCGACCAGGCATTCGTTCTTTTCATCGTGGGCCTTAAATTTCGCCACTTTCCTCACGGTCTTCTTGTAAACCGGGTGCTGAAACTGTCTCGTGATTGCCACCACGACGGTCTTGTCCATCTTATTGCTCACTACTTTTCCGGTATAAGTTTTATCAGTCATCTTTAACCTTCCAACCCAATTTTTATAACCAGCAATTTCACTTGTTCGTCTCGTTCCTCTCGGTTATCAGCGTCAACACCCTGGCGATGTTCTTCCGGATCGCTCTAATACGCATAGGGTTTTCGATTTCACCGGTGGCCTGCTGGAACCTGAGATTAAAGAGCTCCCTTCTCAGATCCTGCTCTTTCCTTTGCAACTCGTCAACTGCCAGCTCTTTCAGTTCTGAGACCTTCATATCACTGCCTCCTCCCGTTCTCACGAACTTCGTTGAGATAGGAAGTTTATGGGAGGCAAGCCGCAGCGCCTCTTTTGCGAGGGACTCGGTTACACCGGATATCTCATAAAGAACCCTTCCCGGTTTCACAACTGCAACCCAGTATTCAGGCGCGCCCTTTCCTTTTCCCATCCTCGTTTCAGCCGGCTTTTTTGTGATCGGCTTGTCCGGGAATATCCTGATCCATACCTTACAACCTCTTTTTACGTGTCTGTAATTGCAATCCTGGCAGCTTCGATCTGTCTTGACGTTACCCATCCCGGCTCCATGGCCTTAAGACCGAACTCGCCGAAGGATACGTCCGAACCGGCATAGGCCTTGCCGTTCATGTTGCCTTTCTGCATCTTTCTGAATTTAACTTTCTTGGGCATCAACATAACAAAGTCCCCTTATATAGCCGCTGCTTCCGTACTGGGTCTCACTTCAGGCAATACGTCGCCCGTATAGACCCAGACTTTCACACCTATTATTCCGTATGTCGTCTTCGCCTGGGCGAATCCGTAATGTATATCGGCCCTGAACGTATGGAGAGGCACCCTCCCCTCTCTGTACCACTCGGTCCTGGCGATTTCAGCTCCCGCAAGCCTTCCCGAGCATGTAATCTTGATTCCCTGGGCACCGAACCGCAGCGCCGATGCGACGGCTTTTTTCATGGCCCTTCTGAAGGCAACCCTCTTTTCGAGTTGAAGCGCGATATTTTCGGCAACGAGCTGGGCGTCCACCTCAGGCTTCCTTATCTCCTTGATATCGACCATCGCCTGTTTGCCGCTCATCAGTTCCAGGTCCTTGCGGAGTTTTTCGACCTCCGAACCCTTTTTCCCGATAATAATTCCCGGCCTCGCCGTGTGGATAATAACCCTGATCTTCTGGCCAGCACGCTCTATCTCAATCTTCGAAACCCCCGCATGAAATAGCTTTGTCTTGATCTCTTTCTTGATCGCTAAATCCTCGAGTAATTGGTCGGCGTATCCCTTCTTCAGATACCACCGGGAGTCCCACGTTCTTGTGATGCCTAATCTAATCCCTATGGGATGCGTCTTCTGGCCCAAAATCTCCTCCTGATTATTTCTCTGTTATTTTCAATGTGATATGACAGGACTTCTTTTTTATGACATTCGCCCTGCCCATCGATCTCTGTTCCACTCGTTTCATGATGGAGCCCTGATCCACGGCCCCGCTGACTATCATCGCTTCCGAATCGGCACTGGCATTCTTCTGTTCTGCGTTGGCCATGGCCGATTTGAGCATCTTTTCTATATGTTTCGCTCCGCGATACGGCATAAATCTGAGGGCCAGCAAAGCATCGCCGGCCTTTTTGCCCCTGATGAGGTCGACTATCCTCCGCGCCTTTCTCGGGGTGATCCTTGCATATTTTAATGTCGCTTTTGCATCCATATTATCAACCCTTTACCGTAGTAGTCTTTCCCGAGCCTGAATGGCCCTTGAATGTCCTCGTGGGGGAGAATTCTCCAAGCTTATGCCCAACCATATTTTCCGTAACATAGACCGGGATAAACTTTCTCCCGTTATGGACGGCGAAGGTATACCCTATGAAGTCAGGAAGGATCACAGAGCGTCTAGACCATGTCTTTATCAGTTTCTTCTCGCCTGACGAAACCATATCTTTCACTTTTTTCATAAGCTTCTCATCGACAAACGGGCCCTTTTTTAATGACCGTGGCAATTTACTTCCTCCTCTTCACGATATACATGTCTGTCCTTTTACTGTTGCGTGTCTTTATGCCCTCGGGTACGCCCCAAGGTGTGCACGGCGGCCTTCCTCCGGAACTCCTTCCCTCACCACCACCTAGAGGGTGGTCTATGGGGTTCATGGCGACGCCTCTTACATGCGGTCTCTTCCCCACCCATCTGCTTCTTCCCGCCTTGCCCAAAGAAATATTCTCATGGTCGGGATTGCTCACCTGCCCGATCGTGGCCATGCACTTGGCAGGCACCAGCCTGACCTCTCCGGAGGCCATCTTGACCTGCACATAGTTTTCTTCCTTTGCGATGAGCTGGGCCTGGGAGCCGGCGCTTCTCACCATTTTTGCGCCCTGTCCCGGCCGAAGTTCCACGTTATGGATAAAAGTGCCGAGGGGGATATCGCTAAGAGGAAGGGCATTGCCGGTCTTTATCTCTGCACCCTTGCCTGAAAGGACCTCATCACCTACACTCATACCAGCCGGCAGGATGATATACCTCTTCTCGCCGTCTTTGTATTTCAGAAGGGCGATTCTGGCCGAACGGTTCGGATCGTATTCTATGGTATCGATCACCGCGGGGACCCCGAACTTTTCCCTCTTGAAATCGATGACCCTGTATTTTCTCCTGTTGCCGCCGCCTCTCTGCCACGCCGTTACGCATCCGCTGTTGTTACGACCGCCCGTCTTCCTCAACGGCCTTACAAGGGATTTCAACGGCTCTGTCGCCGTGACATCCGCATAGTCCACTACCGTACGAAACCTTCTGCCGGGGGATGTCGGATTATATTTTTTAATTCCCATTATGCACCTTCGATGAAATCAAGTTTTTCTCCCTTTTTAAGGGTAATCAGAGCCTTTTTTCTGTCGGACCTTTTCCCGATCGACTTGCCGTATCTCTTCCATTTGCCATGGGTCTTGATCGTAGCCACCTTTTCGACCTTCACCTTAAATATCTCTTCAATAGCCTTCTTTATCTCAAGCTTGTTGGCATCCTTGCCGACTTCGACAAGAAGCTTGTTTTCTGACTCTTTGAGGGCGCTCCCCTTTTCTGTAAAAAGCGGCTTCTTTATTACGGTATATACGTTATTCATTTTTGGCACCAGCCTCCGACAGCATCTGAGCAGCCTGTTTCGTCATCAGCAGCCTGCTATGGGCCGCAACATCGTAGCAATTAAGGTCCGACACCCTGGTCACCGTAACGCCGGGGATGTTCCGGGTAGAAAGTACGATGGCTTCGTTATGTTCGGGAACGATAATAAGGGTGCTCTTACCGTCAAGTTCCAGGCGTTTCAGGACGGAAATCATCTCCTTCGTCTTTGGTTTTTCAAGAGGGAGCGCCTCAATCACAACAATCTCCCCGTCGGAAAGCTTCCCGGAAAGAGCAACCTTGAGCGCCAGTCTTCTGGCCTTCTTGGGTATCGCATAGGAATAATCCCTCGGTTGAGGACCGAATACTATGCCTCCGCCCCTCCAGAGCGGGGAGCGGCTGCTGCCCGATCTCGCACGGCCCGTATGTTTTTGCTTCCACGGTTTCTTGCCGCCGCCGCTTACCAGCCCCTTCGTCTTCGTTGCGTGGGTGCCCTGCCTCTGGTTGGCAAGGAAATTTACCACGGCATTATGAAGGACTCCGTCCTTCGCCTTCACCCCGAATACGTTGTCTGAAAGGCTGATCTTGCCGACCGCCTTGTTATTCTTATCTTTCACTTCGAATTCTGGCATTCTAATTTTCCTTTCTTATTTCGAGATACGTTCCCTTGGAACCCGGAACCGCCCCCAAAATGAGAAGAAGATTCTGCTCGGCCTTTATATCGACCACCTTCAGGTTTTTCACCGTCGTCCTTTCGGAACCCATATGGCCCGGCATGCCTTTGTTCTTCCAGACCCTCGAAGGGTATGAACTCGCGCCTATCGAACCCGGTGCTCGATAAAACATTGATCCGTGCGACGCGGGGCCCCCCGCGTAATGGTGTCTCTTTACCACACCCTGGAACCCCTTACCCTTCGTGACTCCCGACACCGAAATCGTATCGCCTTTAGTAAACTTCTCGACCGTCACGAGTTCGCCGACCTTGAGGTTACCCATCGGGAACTCCTTGAGCATTTTATAGGGTTTGACCCCGATTTTCTTGAAAATGCCGCCCATGGGTTTATTGACATTCTTTTCCTTCTTGATCTCGGAAAACCCGATCTTGACCGCTTCATAGCCGTCTTTTTCCCTGGTCTTCACCTGAATAACGCAGCATGGCCCCGCCTCGACTACGGTGACAGGAAACATCCTGCCGCTTTCGTCAAAGACCTGGGTCATCCCGAGCTTTCTTCCCAAAATCCCGATCATAGTTTTATCTCCACGTCCACCCCTGCCGCCAGTTCCAGCTTCATCAGGGCGTCTACTGTCTGAGGCGTTGCGTCGTGAATGTCGATGAGCCTTTTATGGGTCCTGATCTCAAACTGCTCCCTCGACTTCTTGTCCACATGGGGAGACCTGAGGACCGTTATCTTGCTGATATGGGTAGGCAGCGGAACCGGTCCGGCAACCCTCGCCCCGGTCCTCTGCGCCGTATCGACGATCTCTTTTAGAGATTGGTCGAGGACCCTGTGATCGTATGCTCTTAGTTTTATCCTTATCTTTTGATTCACGTTTACTCCAATACCTCGGTAACGACTCCGGCTCCGACGGTGCGGCCGCCTTCTCTTATCGCAAACCTCAGTTCCTTCTCCATCGCGATCGGAGAGATCAGCTCAACCGAGAGGCTCACGTTGTCCCCCGGCATCACCATCTCAACTCCATCGGGCAACTGCGCCACTCCTGTAACGTCCGTCGTCCTGAAATAAAACTGCGGCCGGTACCCCTTGAAAAACGGCGTATGCCTGCCACCCTCTTCCTTCGTCAATATATATACTTCGCACTTGAACTTCGTATGAGGCGTTATACTACCAGGTTTCGCCAATACTTGTCCACGCTCCACGTCGTCCTTCCCTATTCCTCTTAAGCAGCGCTCCGATGTTGTCCCCTGCCCTGCCTTCATCCAGCAGCTTCCGGAACATCTCTACCCCCGTCACTACCGTCTTCCTCGTCTCCCCTAACCCCACTATCTCCATTTCCTCGCCTACCTTCACTATGCCTCTCTCTACCCTGCCCGTCACCACCGTCCCACGGCCGGAGATCGAAAATACGTCCTCTATCGGCATCAAAAACGGCTTGTCTATAGGCCTCTCAGGCGTCGGTACATAGCTGTCCACCGCCTCCATCAGCTCATGTATGCTCTTGTACTCCTCAGCCTTGGGGTCCGTAGACGTGCTCTCTATCGCCTTAAGCGCACTGCCCTTTATGATCGGTATCTTGTCCCCAGGAAACTGGTACTTGACAATAGCTCCCTCACCTCAAGCTCCACCAACTCCAATAGTTCAGGGTCGTCCACCATGTCCGTCTTGTTCATGTACACCACTATGTACGGTACCCCTACCTGTCTTGCAAGCAGTATATGCTCCCTCGTCTGCGGCATCGGCCCGTCTGCTGCACTCACCACCAGTATCGCCCCGTCCATCTGCGCCGCCCCGGTGATCATGTTCTTCACATAGTCCGCATGTCCAGGACAATCTACATGCGCATAATGCCTGTTGGCCGTCTCGTACTCAACGTGCGCCGTAGCAATCGTTATACCCCTGGCCTTCTCCTCAGGTGCGTTATCTATCGAATCATACGCCCGGTACGTCGCCTGACCGGTAAACGCCAGCACCTTCGTTATCGCAGCCGTCAATGTCGTCTTGCCGTGGTCTACGTGCCCTATCGTCCCTACGTTGCAATGAGGTTTCGTCCTCTCAAATTTTGCCTTTGCCATCTTGCCTCCTTCCTATATCTTCTTGCAGTGCGGCCGGGATAATCCGGCGTCATACCTGGTTACTCTCTATTCGCCTTTAACCTTCGCGATAATCGTTTCAGCGATACTCTTGGGCACTTCATCGTAATTTGCAAACTGCATCGTGTACGTTGCCCTGCCCTGGGTCTTGGACCTGAGGTCAGTGGCATATCCAAACATCTCGGAGAGAGGGACCTGAGACCTTGATCACCTGCGCCTTGCCGCGTTTTTCCATCTGCTGTATCTTGCCCCTGCGGGAATTAAGATCTCCGATAACGTCGCCCATATATTCCTCGGGCGTCACCACTTCGACATTCATGATCGGCTCGAGGATGACCGGCTTCGCCTTCTTCGCCGCCTCTTTAAATCCCATCGAGCCGGCGATCTTAAAGGCCATCTCAGATGAGTCTACTTCGTGATAGGAGCCGTCATAGAGGATCGCCTTGATGTCAACAACAGGATACCCGGCAAGTATTCCCTCGTCCAGCGCCTCTTTTATGCCTTTATCGACAGCCGACCAGTACTCCCTCGGTACGGTGCCGCCTACAACCTTGCTCACAAACTCATAGCCTTTTCCGGGCTCATGGGGTTCAAGCTCAATATACACATGTCCGTACTGGCCGCGGCCGCCGGATCTGCCTGACAAACTTCCCTTCCGCCTTCGAAGGTATCTTTATCGTCTCTCTGTATGCAACCTGGGGCTTGCCGACATTCGCTCCTACCTTAAACTCTCTTAAAAGCCTGTCTACTATAATCTCCAGATGCAGTTCGCCCATACCGCGAGATAATCGTCTGGCCTGTCTCTTCATTGGTATTACCCTAAAAGAAGGGTCCTCCTGCATCAGCTTCCCGAGTGACTGCGCCGAGCTTCTCCTGGTCGGCCTTTGTCTTGGGCTCTATCGCCACCGAATAACCGGTTCCGGGAATTCCATCGCTTCCAGTATTACCGGCTTCTTTTCGTCGCAGAGGGTATCCCCGGTAAGCGTGCTTTTCAACCCGACGGCCGCAGCAATATCACCGGCAGAAACTTCCTTTATATCTTCCCTCTTATTGGCGTGCATCTTAAGCAGCCTGCCGACTCTCTCCTTCGTGCCCTTTGTCGAATTATATACATATGAGCCTGCAGCCATTACACCTGAATATACCCTAAGGAAGGTAAGCTGGCCCACGAACGGGTCTGTCATCACCTTAAAGGCAAATGCAGAAAAGGGTTCTTTGTCATCGGCCTTTCTCAATACGTCGGCTCCACTGTCCGGGTCCTTACCAATAACCGGAGGGATATCGTGCGGGGAGGGCAGGTAGTCGACGATACCATCAAGAAGCTGCTGGACCCCTTTATTCTTGAATGCGGTCCCGCAGAGGACGGGAGTAAACTTCATCTCCACCGTACCTTTCCTTAGGGCCGCCCTTATCTCATCTTCGCTGATCTCACCGCCGCCGAGATACTTCTCCATGATTTTCTCATCGACATCGGAGATCGCCTCGATCATCTTTTCCCTGTATTCCTTCGCCTGCGGCATAAGCTCGTCAGGGATGTCCCCTTCTACGAATTTTGCGCCGAGAGTCTCGTCGTCATAATAGAGGGCCTTCATCGTCACAAGGTCGATCGGTCCCCTGAAATTATCTTCCGCGCCTATCGGAAGCTGGACCGCGACGGGGTTAGCGCCTAATCTGTCGACCATACTGTTTACCGCCATGTAAAAATCTGCTCCCATCCTGTCCATTTTATTCATAAAAGCGATCCTGGGCACATTATACTTGTTCGCCTGCCGCCAGACCGTCTCGGACTGAGGTTCGACCCCTGCCACCGAATCAAATACCGCCACCGCCCCGTCCAGCACCCTCAATGACCTTTCCACCTCGATCGTAAAATCAACATGCCCCGGGGTATCTATGATATTTATTTTGTGGTCTCTCCAAAAGCAAGTCGTTGCTGCGGATGTTATGGTAATGCCTCTTTCCTGTTCCTGGACCATCCAGTCCATAACAGCGGTCCCCTCATGGACCTCGCCTATCTTATAGGTAACACCCGTATAGTAGAGAATCCTTTCCGTGGTCGTGGTTTTCCCGGCATCGATGTGGGCCATGATTCCAATATTGCGTGTTGTTTCCAGCGGGACCTTTGACAAAATCTCTCTCCTCTACTCTCTTTACCATCTATAATGGGCAAAAGCCTTATTAGCCTCGGCCATTTTATGGGTATCTTCCTTCTTTTTAATGGAAGAACCCGTGTTGTTAAACGCGTCCATCAACTCCCCTGCCAGTCTCTCCCTCATCGTCTTCTCTCCCCTGGCCCTCGCATAGCTGATCAGCCATCTGGACGCCAATGCCATCCTGCGCTGATGGTCTTATCTCAACCGGGACCTGATATGTAGCCCCGCCGACCCTTCTGGGCTTTACCTCTAGCACTGCGGCTTCACATTCTCCAGGGCCGCCTTGAAAACCTTGAGCGGATCATTCCCGGTCTTTTCCTTTATAACGTCAAAGGCGCCGTAACAGATATTCTCTGCCGTGGACTTCTTCCCGTCTCCCTCATTATAGCCGCCATGAATTTGCTCACGACCTTGCTGTTGTATTTCGGGTCCGGCAATACTTCTCTTTTTTCTGCAACTCTTCTTCTCGGCATTATTTACTCCGTTTATGCTCCGTATTACTTAGGCTTCTTTGTCCCGTACTTCGATCTGCTGCGTCTCCTGTCGTTCACACCGGTAGAGTCGAGCGTGCCTCTTATAATATGGTATCTGACGCCGGGCAAGTCCTTAACCCTTCCGCCTCTTATCATGACTATAGAATGCTCCTGCAGGTTATGTCCCACACCCGGGATATACGCGGTGACTTCCATCGCGTTCGTCAGCCTTACTCTTGCGACCTTCCTCAATGCCGAGTTCGGCTTCTTCGGCGTAGTCGTATAGACCCTCACGCATACCCCCCTTTTCTGGGGACAGGACTTTAACGCAGGACTCTTCGTTTTGACCACCAAACTTTTACGTCCCTGCCTGACTAATTGTGCTATTGTGGGCACTTTTCCTCCATAAAATTAACGAGTCAAATAATTCTTGATGCTCTGGGAAAAACCTTACAACTTTACCAGAGAAAAATATATTTGTCAAGTTTTTTGGGCTATCCGGGAAAAAAATCACCGCCACAAAAAAACCTGCGTTGGTCTACGGCTTGGAAGAGATATTATACCACAACATTATTAAGTAAAGTAAAGGCCCCAAGACATACTATTTCTCATTCTTTTTATAAGTACTCCCTATCAGTATAAATGTCAGTGTTTGAAGGCCCTCTGCCCGGTAAAGACCATTGTGACTTTCGGATCGGCCTGATTGCATGCCTCGATGGATTCAAAATCCCTGTCGGAGCCGCCCGGATGTACAATCGCCGCGATCCCTTCCTTGATTCCGACATCCACCCCGTCTCTAAAGGGGAAAAAAGCGTCGGAAACCATAGTCGAGCCGATAAGGCCGCCCTTCTTTTTCTTTGTCTCTTCATCTATCTCTTTGAGAGCCGCGGCATCCCTTTTGCCCTGTGACGCCTCAAGCTCGAAGGTCTTGTAGGGCACGCCGTATTTCCTGAAGCAGAGGGCATCGGCATATTTTGTGTGAGCCTTGAAGACAGCTATCTCGGCGACTCCCACCCTGTCCTGTTCGCCGGTGCCAATGCCCACGGTCACCCCGTCCTTCACAAACAGGACGGAATTTGAAGTGACCCCTTGTTCGACACTCCAGCCGAAAAGCATGTCGTCATACTCTTTGTCGGTAGGCCGACGCTCAATCGCATATTCTTTGCCCTTATAGAGCGTTTTCGCCGGGAGAAAATCCTCTTTCGTCTTTATCCTGTTCAAAGGCGATTGCTGGACGATAATCCCTCCGTCAATAAGCGACTTGAAATCCACGAAACGAGTAGACCTGTATTTTTCCAGAGCGCCGATTTTATGTATCCTGACTATTCTCAGGTTTTTCCTCTTCGCAAGGATGTCCACCACGCCCTCTTCAAAGTCGGGCGCGCCGACGACCTCCAGGTAGTTGCCGCTCACCATTTCCGCACAGGCCTTATCCATGGCCCGGTTGACAACAAGACAACCACCGAAGGCGGCGATCCTGTCGGCCATGTTCGCCCTGTCATAAGCCTCTGCAACGTTCTTACCGTAGGCCACACCGCAGGGGTTGTTATGCTTCATAATCGTCGCCGCCGGGCCGGAAGAGAGAAATTTGAGGATATTAAGGGCGTTGTCGAGGTCGGTGAGGTTCGTCTTGCCGGGATGCTTTCCGGCCTGGATCATGTCTTCTTCGGTAATGCTGCTCACCAGGCCATTGCCCGCCTCGATAAATTTGCAGTCTCCCAGCACCAGGTTCCCGTTTACGAGTTCGAAAAGCGCCGCCTGCTGGTCGGGGTTTTCGCCGTAGCGAAGCCCTTTTTCGATGAGTTCACCTGTTTTTTCATCAGGTATCCTCCATGCCCTCTTTCTGTAGAGAAGAGTCTGGTCGCCGAACTTTATCGTCATCTCATCAGGGAAATTATCGTCCATAATAGTCCTGTACATCTTTTTAAGGTCAGCCATGGCATTCTCCTTAAGAAATATATTATGCAAGCTTGTAAGTTGCAGGTCTCTACTCCAATAAACTAAGACAATAATACCAGAAAAGGGTATTTGAGGGAAGAGGCGCCTCACCTATGCTAAAATAGCATTCACCGGCTATGGACCCTGAAAAAGAATATATCCCCGTCACTGTCGATAAAAGTCATATCATCACCATTGGTGAAAGGCTTTATACCGAGAGCATCGAGTTTGTCAGGGAGATCGTGAACAACGCCTACGATGCCGATGCCACTCTTGTCGATATCACAGTTTCAGAAGACAGTATCGAGATCAAGGATAACGGCTCAGGGATGGACAGGGAAGGGCTCAGACAGTATTTCAGCATCGGCTCCCAGCTCAAACTCCATTCATCGAAATCTCCGCTATATCACCGAGACCGGATAGGACAGTTCGGCATAGGAAAATTCGCAAGCCTGTCCGCCTGTGAGCGTTTTGAGGTCTTGACAAGAAAGGGTGAGTTTGTCGCACGGGTCATCTTTGATAAAGCCGAGTGGGAAAAGGCCGGCGGCACGTGGAATCTCCCCCTCGATCTTTTGCCGACCGACTTCAGGAAAACAGATGGAACAACAGTCATGCTGACAGGCTTGAACAGGCGGTTTGAACTAAATGACATCGAAGCGCGAATAATCGAAGGGACACCACTCAAAGCGCCGAATTTCAGAGTCAGGCTAAATAGCCACACAATTACCCCAAGAAGTCTCGCCGGCCATAAAATCCCATTCCTTGAGGGAACTGAATTCGGGCCGGTGCATGGAGAAATAATAATCCTTCCACAGACAATGGCCTCTACGGAGGCTCTTGGGGTAGAGATCAAAGTCAAACAGGTTACTGTTAGGCGGGAGCTCTTCGGCATGGAGACATGGGGGAAGGTCATGGCGCGGGTCAGAGGAGAAGTGAATGCCGACTTTCTTCCCGTAACGAGCGACAGGACGGGCTTTATAAAAGATTCGCCGGAATACAGAGCGTTTCTGGCTGTTATGGAGAAGGTTATCGAGGAGATAAAGAAAGCACTTCACAGGCTCACGGCAAAAAAGGAAGGCAGGATTGTCAGCCGTGCCTTGAACGAGGCATTACACCGAGTCTATAGGGCATTGTCTCATAACCCCGAACTTTCGCCCTTCGGCGCACTTCCGGTTGCGGATGATGAGACCAAAGGTATCGGAGGAGCAGGGCTTTTATCGGAAAAGAAGGCTGAGGAGACGGGCATTGCAGGTAACGCCTCGCCGATAGGTAAAGAAAAGGTAAAAACGCCTGAAATAAAGAAGAGAAAGAAGAGGCCCCAAGTAAAGCGGCTTACCCCAAATGCGGTCATCAAAAAAATGAAGTTCGGGCAATATGGTGTTTCCTGTGTCGTGGACAGCTTCGGAGAAGAGGGATCTGAGGTCTTTACGGAGGAGACGACTATTTACATCAACAGGGACCATCCGCTTTACAGGAGAGAATCAGGAAAGGCCGACACGCATATCCTCAACCTCGCGAGACTCATCACCCAGGAAATCGCTTTAATGAAGGACTCTAAAAATCCGAGGCAGGCATTCGAGAGGCAGTCCAGGCTTTTAAAAGATGCGTTTATCGAGAAAGAAAAGATAGATTGAGGTATATTCCATGAATAACATTGCTAATTTTTTGTTCGAAGCAGGCATGCTCAAACGCACGCCGAGGACAGGGTTTCAGTTCCTCGGATCCGGGGCCGAATCGGTTGCCGAACACATATTCAGGGCCGTCTATATCGGCTATACCCTTGGCCGACTTGTGAAGGACGCTGATACAGACAGGCTTATCAAGATGTGCCTGTTCCATGACCTTCCCGAAGCACGTACCGGAGATCTGAATTACGTAAACAAAAAATATGTAAAGGCCGACATAGGAAAGGCTGTGCGGGACCTTGCCGCGACCGTGCCTTTCGGCAATGAGATCAAAGAACTTATCGAAGAATTCGAAAAAGGCGAGAGTCTTGAGGCGCTGTTGGCCCATGACGCCGACCAGCTGGAGTTGATACTGGCGCTAAAAGAATATAAAGATGTTGGTAACAAATACGCCGATGAATGGCTCGAATATGCGTTAAAGCGTTTAAAGACGGATACCGCACGTAATTTGGCCCAGACGATCCTCGAAACAGATTCTTCCCTTTGGTGGTTTTCAGACAAGAGCGACTGGTGGGTGACAGGAAAAGAGTAAGGAACAATGTAAGGGCAGGTTACCCCGCCCCTACAAAATATTTTTTTTCAGCCTCTCCGCCACGGCATCGATAAACTCTTCGGTATGCGCATATTTTGAAGCCCTGGGTTCCGCAATAAGCATCAGGTCTTTCGTCATGATCCCGCTTTCGGCTGTTTCGATGACCACCCTTTCGAGAGTGCGGGCGAAATTGACCACTTCCGGAGTATTGTCCATCTCCCCACGCTTCGCAAGGGCGCCGGTCCATGCAAAGATAGAGGCGATTGAATTAGTTGAAGTGGGATTACCTTTGAGATGCTCGTAGTAATGTCTTACCACCGTCCCGTGGGCTGCCTCGAATTCGTATTTGCCGTCAGGAGAAACCAAGACTGAGGTCATAAGGCCCAGGCTGCCAAATCCTGTAGCCACCATATCAGACATGACGTCGCCATCGTAGTTCATACAGGCCCAGAGCATTCCGCCTTCCGACTTCATTATCTGTGCCACCGCATCATCAATAAGCAGATACCGGTAGCATATGCCCGCGGCATCAAAGCGCCCCTTTACTTTAGCTATCTCCTCCGCAAAGATGTCCCTGAAAAAACCATGGTACTGTTTGGAGATCGTGTCCTTCGCACCAAACCAGAGGTTGACGCGCTCGCCGAGCGCGTAATTAATGCAGGCCTTCGCAAAACTCCTGATGGAGGACTCCGTATTATGCATCCCCATGACAACTCCCCTGCCCTTAAAGTCATGGATCTTCAGGACTTTCTTTTCCCCTCCGTTGGCCGGAGCAAACACAAGCTCCGCCGTGCCCGGAGCATCAACAACAAGTTCCGTGCATTTATATATGTCGCCGTAGGCGTGACGGCCGATCATAATAGGCTTCTTCCATGTACGCACTGCAGGGGGTATGTTCTTAAGAATAATCGGTTTCCTGAAAACGGTTCCGTCCAGGATCGAGCGGATCGTGCCGTTTGGACTTTTCCACTGCTGCTTGAGGTTATATTCCTTCACCCTTGCGGCATTTGGGGTGATCGTGGCGCACTTCACCCCGATTCCGGTCTCCTTGATCGCCTCCGCAGCGTCAACGGTCACCTTGTCGTCTGTCGCGTCTCTTTGTTTGATCCCCAGGTCAAAATAGCGGATCTCCATATCCAGAAAAGGGGACAAGAGCTTCTCTTTTATCATATGCCAGATTATCCTGGCCATTTCATCGCCGTCCATCTCTACAATAGGATTTTTAACTTTAATTGCCACTGTATTCCCCCGTATTAATAAGGTTAGAGTTGATAATTTTAGGGTCTATTCAGTCCCGATGTCAACGCATGCGGTCTCTTACGGCACCCGGATTATCCGCCCGCAGTTCAAATAACCCCGTGTTTTATGATACGATATTTTTTAAAGTCGGATTAATGTGAAGGAGTACCCATGGCTGAAAAATGGTATGAGGGCCTGCCGGATGACGCGTTTAAGACCGATACCGCCAAGATATACGAAAAGGCCGAAGCGATAATCAGGGAGAAGCTCGACCAGGGTCTTGATTTCGACAGTGCCTGTGCAGCCGTTACGGTAGAGGACGAAGAACTCAGGAAGAGCATCATCGACGACATGTTGAAGGTCCTTATTGGAGAGGAGCATTTCACAAAAGGGGTCTCCCTCGATGGCATGGCAAAGAAATTGGGCGTCGAGGTCGGCCGTCTTGAAAAAGCAAAGGCAGAGATGATGGAAGACGTCAAAGAAGCCTCGGTCAGGGCCTTCTACAGAGGCCTCGGTCAGGGCAATGCAGGATCTAGTGGCGGCCGGAACTGAGGAAATCCCCTTCACCGAAGACTCAACCGTCACTTACCCGGCATCAAAAGTCATTAAATCCGGTGCCCTCTCCGAAGATTTCGTAGTCCATGGGGTTCATTTTAAAAAGGCTTCAATCTTAGGCTTCGATGAAAACGGGACGCTCTGGAGATGCAATCTTTCCGAAGACACGGTCATAAACAGCTTGCCGTGCAAGGCAAATAGTGAAGTGGAATTCTTCCCCCAAGGAAACGTTCTTTCGTGCGTGCTTTCGGCGGATACGCAGATCGGGGGCATCTCTTCAGTTGCAGGATCCTTGGTCATGTTTCACCGAAATGGTAGCCTCTTCAAATGTGATATGGTTCATGACACGTCCATCGAAGGGTACCCTGTTCGTTGCGGGGGAGACGTCTGTTTTTTCGATAACGGCCGATTGTCAGCCTTTTATCTCTCTGAAGACTGCGCCATCGAAGGGATATCATGCAAAGCAGGTACGCGCGTCTGGCTCCGGGAAGACAGACGGCTCTCCGCATGTACCGCCGGCCGGGATGTAATAATACAGGGCGATCTCTACAAGGCCGGCGAGCTTATTGTCTTCAGGGAAGACGGCGCTTTGCTTGACTACCGCTCATGACAACGCTTTATTACCCCAACGGCAGTTTGCAGGGAAAACTCCTTGCTTCCGATGAAGATGCGGGAAAGATACTATGCAGGGCCGGTTCCTGGGTATGGTTTCATCTGCGCGGTGGCGTCTCAAGCTTCGTGCCTCTTTTTGATAAGGTGATTGACGGGGTTCCCTGCAGGGCAGGCTCAAAGGTCTACTTCCACGAAAACGGGAGGCTGCTCAGATGCAACTTGCCGGAAGACAGTATGGTAAAAGGAATACCGGTGCGGTCCGATACGTTTCTGCTCTTTCATGACAATGGCGCCCTTTCTGCCTGCAGGCTTTCAGAAAACATCCTTTATCAGGGGATTCCCTGTATGGAGGGACGCTGGATAGGGTTTTATGATGCCGGCGGTCTAAAAAGATGCTTTCTCGCTGAAGACACTAAAGTCTCAGGCGTAACGCTCAGCCAGGGGGCATGGGCCTCTTTCCACGGGAACGGCATGCTAGACAATTACAGGCTCACCGAAGACGCGGTAGTCCAGGGGGTGGCGTGCGAAGCAGGGGATATACTTTTGTTTGATGAAGAAGGGAAGTTGACGGAAAGAGTAAGAAAGCCTGTTCCTGTGAAGGAAGCCTAAAAGTCAGTCCCTTAGCCCCCTCTGTGATCCGGCCTGAGCCCCCGTTATCCTCAGAGTTTTCAGCGCACATCAACTCAGCCACAAAGACCGGGAAAGCCGGAGGGTGTTTCTTTCGGCCATTCTAGTGATAAAAGATCCTATGACAGATACTCACAAAACTAAACGCGAGTTTCAATTCGCGATAACTGAGGAGTTCGTCCCGCATCTTTAGGAGTCCCTCTGGCATTCGACTCGTTGCCTTACTTCGAAAAGATTTGGGAGTCCACTTTCTCCCGTGTCAAATGCCGGAATAAACCTTCAACGATAGCGGACTCAAGATAAGGGCCAAAGTTTTCCTTTTTGGGTAGAGGGTCAACTGCACCTTCCATCTCATCTTAAAAAAAACGCTGTAGTTGTGTGCTTAACCGAGACGGCTCATTATCAGCTATGGTGCTCTGAATGTGATATCATCAACTGCCAGCTCCCAGCCTGCGGTAAATTGAACCGTGATTGTCGTAGACGCCCGAGTCCAGCCCGTTGTCACGGTCTGCATCGAACCCGTCGTAACTGCCTGTGTAATGGTCTGCCCCAGGTTATCCTTCAGCGTGAGGGTACCATTTTGCCCCGCGAATACTCTCATGCTGATGAGGAACCTGGGCGCCGGTGAAAAAGTGAAGGTGCGCGAAGTGCCTGAAGAGGAGGCAAAGTAGATATGCCTGGTACTATCAACCAACCAGGCAGTTTCCCACCGCCACTGATTAGTCCCGAAATTTATGCCCTGGAAGAGACCGTTCAAGTAACTTCCCGAACCGCCTGATGGAACAGGATTGTCAAAGGTGATTGTTGTGGGTGCTGAAACCACGTAAGTAAACCCGCCTGCGAGCGTGCCTGTTCCGTTGGTATTCGTTACGACTACATCAGCAGCGCCTGCTGCACCGGCAGATGTAACTGCGCTTATACTCGTGGCGCTATTGACAACTACACCCGTTGCATTCGTAGCCCCTATCTTAACCGCGCTGCCTGAGATAAAGCCGGTGCCGGTGATCTGCACAGCTGTGCCTCCCGCTGTCGACCCGGCCAGAGGCGAAATGCTGGTGACCGTCGGTGCTGCTGCAACCACATAGGTGAAGGTTGCGGCTACCGTGTGGTTTGCTGTCACGTTGGTGAAGGTATACGTCGTAATAGCCCCGACCGATGCGCCATCCACTTTCACACCCGACACTGTATAACCCGTATTCGGGGCTATCGTGAATGTCTTGCTTGCTCCGCTATTTACAGCTACCGAACCAGACGGGGATACTGTCCCGCCGGTCCCAGCCGTTGCAGTAACAGTGTAAGAGCTAACCGCAAAGGAAGCCGTTACCGTTACATTGCCGCTCATTGACAATGAGCATGTGCCGGTGCCTGTACAACCTCCCCCTGACCAACCTGTAAACGTCGAACCACCCGCAGGCGTTGCTGTCAGCGTTACTACTGAACCAGAATTGTAAGTCGCTGTGCAGGACGAGCCACAATTTATCCCTCCCGCAGAACTTGTTACAGTACCTGACCCGGTCCCGCTCTTTGTTATCAATACCGAATATTGCTGTCCGGCCGGCGTTGTTTTACTCACTTCATTGGAATAACCGCTTCCATTGCCTGATGTATCATATGCCGTAACTGCAAAGTAATAGGTAGTTCCGTCGGACAGATTCAAAACGCCTGAACTCGTTACATTTCCAACATCGACAGTCTGAGAATAATTGCCGGATGCAGTGCCATAGTAAATCTTATAGCCTGCAAGGTCCGTCAGAGGAGTCCCATCAATATTTGTGGTCGGAGCGTCCCAGGTTAGCGTGGCCTGCGCCGAAAAAGCATACTGCGGAGCCAAAATGCATATCGCAACCATCCCAGGCAAAAAAAGAGATGAAAGAAAAAGATACGGAATTTTTTGTATTAAATATCTCCAAACGGCATGCCTTCTCAACATACTCTATACCTCCGCAGCCTCTACCAATGAGTGATTGCCGGGTTCTCCCGGCACGAGAGTACCGGCTTTTCCAACGATGTCCTTAATTCCTTGCGCCATCTTATATATCGCTCAACCCTCTGAACTTTAAGGGATAGACATTAAGACAACATGAAGAACTTATTAATACTTCTTAATCTAACCCCATCCAGGAGCTGTCCCGGAAAAACCGGACAGAGACATAAGTGATAAAGCTGCTCACAGGGTGCATCAGACATCTAGACATGTCATGATCGCTACGTATGGGGCAAATGGCGAAACCGATTTCTGCTATTGACCCCTGTAAAAAGCAAAAAAGAGCAGCTAAGATGGCAAAAAGACCGAGAAAGAATCACGGAGCAGTGTTCAAGACAAAGATGGCACTGGAGGCGCGAACCACTGCTCAAAAAAATATGCGTGGTTGTACCGGAAATCTTTATTTCAGCAAGGAGCTAGTTTTGCGGGTTAGTGGTGGAGCCGAGATCGCAGCACTACCTCATTCACTGTTCAGGAGCAATGCGGAATTCGGGGCGGAACTGTGTTTCTGTCAGGCGTGACGTTGCCTATTGATTACCGAATGAGCCTTCCCCGAATTGATGGACACACCTAAAGATTTGTAAGATGGAAAAGGAGGTGTGTGTATGGGGAAAGAGGATAGGCGTCGTCATTTCACGAGAGAGTTCAAGAGGAATGCTGTTCACCTTGTGACGGAGAAGGGTATGCCGGTAGGGAAGGTAGCTCGGGACCTTGATATTCATCCCAACTTACTTCATTTATGGAGAAGGAGGTTGCTGAAAGACGGGGAGAAGGGATTTGTGGGGAAAGGCCATTCAAGTCCGGAGGGAGCGGAGATAAAGCAGCTTCGGAAGGAATTGGAAAGGGTGAGGGAAGAGAGGGACATTTTAAAAAAAGCCTTGGCCGTATTCTCCAAACGCAGCAGACGAAGTACGGGTTGATGGAAGAGCATCGGGAGAAGTACAGGGTGGGAAGCATGTGCAAGGTGTTAAAGGTATCCAGGAGTGGGTATTATGCGTGGCGCAGCCGTCCGCTTAGCAGGAGGCAAAAGGACAACCAGGAGTTGCTGGGACACATACAGGAGATCCACAGAAGAAGCAGGAAGCTGTACGGGAGCCTAAGGATCACGGCTGAACTCAATGATGAGGGTGTCAAATGCGGGAAGAACCGGGTAGCCAGGATCATGAAGGATCATGCCATATGCGGGGAAGTGAAGAGGAGGAGGTTTAGGCGGACTACCGATTCACGGCATGATTATGCTCTGGCGGCAAACCTGCTGATTGGCAAGAGACAGACCGATGGGGTATGGGCATCAGATATTACGTTTGTTCCTACTTCCGAGGGGTGGTTGTATGTGGCAGCTGTGATAAATGTGAAAAGCAGAAGAGTTATAGGGTTGTCCATGAGCGATAAACTTTCTCAGGAACTCGCCTCTGATGCGCTAAAAGCGGCAGCCAGCAGGCAGAGCCCTCCTGAGGGGTTGATCCACCACTCCGATCGAGGCAGGCAGTACGCGAGTTATGCATATCAGGAGCTTCTCAGAGAATACGGCATTACTCCGAGTATGAGCAGAAGTGGCAATTGCTATGACAATGCCTATGCGGAGTCATTTTTCGGAACGCTCAAGACGGAATTGGTCCACGGTGAGAAGTACCGTTCACGGCTTGAGGCAAGGCTTAGTATCTTTGAGTACGTAGAAGTGTTTTATAATCGTCAGAGGAGACACTCGGCATTAGGGTACAGGAGCCCAGAGCAATTTGAACGGCTCCTTGATGAAACTTAACCAAGTGTCCACATTATCGGGGAAAGCTCAGAATGAAACAAACGTCGGCTTATCTCTCGCCGCACGCTGAGTCCGAAAAAGAGTGACCCTGTCAGTTGAAAAAAACGGGTGCGTATGCCGGGACGAACTCTTCAACAGTTGCGATTGCGTAGACCTATCAGTTATCAGGTTCTTCTCCTTTTCCTCGCCTCCGTTATGCCGGGGGAAATATCGGGTAATGGGTTAATTAAACCACTACAAATATCGGGCGTGTGCGGCTTATGCGTGGTACAATTAACAACAAGGGACTCATATGCCTGTGAAGATAAAGATCGTAATCAAAGATATTATGCTCGATGCCGAGCTTTTCGACACAGCCACGGCAAAGGCCATTGCTGACATACTTCCTATCCAAGTGAAACCCAATGAATGGGGAGACGAATTTTATTTTGAGATCCCGGTCAGGATGCCCCTGGATGAGACTGCAACGACGAAGGTATCGATCGGCGACATAGGCTATTGGCCGCCTGGAAACGCCCTCGCAATCTTTTTTGGGCCGACGCCGATGAGCAAGGGTCCTGAGCCGGTGCCTGCAAGCGAGGTAAATATAGTAGGGAGGATCGCCGGCGACGCAACAATTTTGCGAAGGGCCAAAGGTTCGGCGGCCATAAGACTTGAGAGATACTGATCATCCGGATTAGGACGCGTACCCGAAAAACCGCATCATCCCGCCTGCTATCTCATCAAAGTCTCTGTTCATGCTGTCGGACCATTCCTCTTTAGGCGGCAGATCGAAAGAGGGGTTCGCGTTAACCCTTTTTGAAGCCCATTCCCTTTCCTTAAGTCCTGTCCCCGTAAAGACCTTGAGCTTTTCGAGGGTATCTTCTTTTCTGATGTCCTCTATCCTCACGATCATCTTATTGCCTTCCGGCGCCTTCTTTAGCCCTTCTAACGCCTTATTGTTCCTAAAGACCCATATCCATGCATTCTTTTGAAGTGGGGTCATGGACGGCCATTTTTCATAATAGGGGTCGTTACGAAAGGGCAGGGTCCCGAAGATATTTTGTTCATGCCATCTGCGGCTTAGTGCCGACCTTACAAAATCTTTCCCGTTTCTTACCGAAAGAATGACCCGGGTGGAGGGGTCAAGCGCATACAGGGCGTCGATAAAATATATATAGAGGTTCGATGAATCGATGAAGGTACTGCGATTTATCCCCTGGTGAAGATCGAGCATCACCTCAATCCTTTTTTCAATGGTGCCAAAGAGGTCTGAAAAGGGGTCGGCCTTGAGGAAATATTTATCGAGGATATATTGCACCCGGAATTCATGGTGGCCTCCAAACATCCTCGCAAGTGTGACGGTCCCGCACCTCCCCGTGCCCGTGATGATCAGCATTTTATCTCCATGCTACATCGGTCCCTTAACGCCTTTACGCATACACATTCAAACATCCTCTGGCCGCCGTGCATATCCCTTTTTAATCAATGCCGGGCACTGTTGTCAAGGACACCCCGACGCCGGGATCGGATGCCTTTGCGCTAAAGTGTCCCCTGGACACTGCCCTTTGGCACCGGGACATTGCGGGAAACCCTTCCGGAGAGTTAATATATTTCCTCTCAAGCCGACAAAAAACGCCAAGGAGAACGATAAATGGGAAAAGAAGAGGACCTTAAAACGCGGTTGTTTCAATCGATCATACAGTGGATAAGGACAAACCACGCAGAAACTATCGATAAGGCATATATATTTTTTTGGGACGAACACTCCCCTGACGAATTCCTGACCGGCACCGCCTTAGAACTGGGGTTTATCAATTTCGAAGACTGGCTTATATTCGATCACAAGGTGAATGAGGAGAAGGAGACTTTTCTGGACATCTACGTAAGGGACAACAAGGACTTGAAAGATGAAGAGCTGGACATTATCAAAAAGATAAAGGGATCGATATTGAGTCTTTACGAGGTGCTCTCCGTTTCGAAAGACAAAAGGGTCGTCATTAAAGACCTTTTGCGGGAAGAAGAATTCTCACTTCGCGACAAGAACCTCGCAAAGGGGCTCAAGAAAGGCGATATCTTTGCGACAAGGCTCCTGAACCTTGACGGCAACACTGTCATGAGTGGATGCGTCTATCCGTATACCGCAGACAGAAAGCAAGACGTGCTCACCTCAGTCAACAAGCAGTTTAAGAGGTATATAAAAAATGTCGACAGCTCAGGCTCGATAAAGGATTATCTGAGAGATTACGGAGACGTCTTTAATCTCGTCTGGACAAATTTCGCCCTGGATGAGGCGGCCCAAAAAAGGAAATCAAAAACACTGCCTGAGGCATAAGCCTGCCGGGGTCACGGCAGGCTTATGGGGTCCCTGTTACGCCTCCTCCATTTTTATGCATTCGACCGGACACGAATCGGCAGCCTCCTGGCAGTCGCATGTCTCGCACGCCTTGGCGTTAATCACATACGCTTTGCCGTCCTCTTTTACCTTAAAGACATCCGGGCAGAGGGCTTCGCAGGTACCGCATCCTTCGCACGCCTCGAAATCAATAACTGGTATCTTCATCTCTCATCCTCCGTTCTTTAAAAATCTTGTTCATATTTTATAACAATTCCGGGCGCATCGCTACACCCCGTGTTTTTGGGAGAACTACGCGCTTTTTATGATATAATGCTCGCGATGAATATCAGAAGACTTGTGAAAAAGGAAGTCTCCGGTCTCAGGGCATATAATGCGAAGGAGATTCCCTGCAGGATAAAGCTCGATGCAAACGAAAGCCCTTACGGCTTTAGCCGTGCGTTAAAGGCAGTGAGCGGACTTGAGACGAACAGGTATCCCGACCCTGAAGCCGGGCGACTGAGAGGACTTCTTGCAAAAGACCTCGGGGTAAATAAGGATGCTCTCTTGCAAGGAAACGGCTCGGACGAGCTGATCTATTATCTTATCGCCACCTTTGGGGGGCCGGTCCTCTATCCTGTGCCGACTTTTTCGATGTACGGAATTATCGCCCAGGCGCTGGGTGAAAAAAATATCGGTATCCCCCTGGATGGTGAGTTCGATCTCGACCTGGAGGAGATCTTGTCCGCGATCAAAGCAGAGAGGCCTAAGCTTATATTTCTCAGCAGCCCCAATAACCCGACCGGCAACTGCTTTTCAGCGGAAAAAATATTGAAGATTATCGAGAGGTCAAAATGCATTGTCGTAGTTGATGAGGCGTATCAGCCTTTTGCGAGTGAAGAAGGCTTCCTTCCTATGCAAAAAGACTACCCTAACCTCGTCATTATGAGGACATTGAGCAAAATAGGCCTTGCCGCGCTTCGGACCGGTTTTCTTATCGCCGATCACACTATTGTGGGCGAGGTCAACAAGGTAAGGCTTCCTTTTAATGTTAATTCACTCTCACAGGCTGTTGCAATTGCCGCGCTGAAAGAGAAAAAACTCCTGAGCTCCTCCGTCAGGGCTATCATCTCTGAAAGAAAGAGGCTCTTTAGGGAGATGAAAAAGATAAATGGCATCAGACCGTTTCCTTCGGAAGCCAATTTCATACTTTTTTCGGTAAATTACCCGGATAGCGTATATAATTCACTTCTTAACCGGGGCATTCTCGTAAGAAATATGACGGCCGCCGTCAGGGGGTGCCTGAGGGTTACCGTCGGCAAGCCTTCGGAAAATACCGCCTTTTTAGGAGCTTTAAGGGAAATCGGGCTATGATGTCCGCTTCGTTGAAAGGGAGACTTACATGAGGAGAACCTCGGTTGAGAGGAAGACCAAAGAGACAGTCATAAAGATAGAGATAGATCTCGACGGCACAGGCAGATACACGATAAATACTTCTATCCCCTTTCTGGATCATATGCTTTCCCTTATGTCAAAGCACGGTCTTTTCGACCTTAAAATAAAGGCAAAGGGCGACATCGAGATCGATGACCATCATACGGTAGAAGACACGGGGATAGTCCTTGGAAAAGCGTTCAGGCAGGCCCTTGGCGACATGAGGGGGATACGCCGTTACGGCCAGGCCTCGGTACCGATGGACGAGTCTCTGGCCTCGGTAAATCTCGATATGAGCGGGAGGCCCTATCTCATTTACCGGGTCGAATTCCCGAAAAAGAGCAAACTAAAGGATTTTGATCCCGATCTTATCGAGGATTTTCTGCAGGCCTTTGTCAGCCACTCAGGGACCACGCTCCACGTCTTAGTCCCTTATGGCAGAAATACCCATCATATAATCGAAGCGGTTTTCAAGGCACTCGGCAGGGCGCTTAGACAGGCGGTCGAGATCGACCCGCGCGTAAAAGGCGTGCCCTCGACAAAGGGAAAACTGTAGCCGCACACATACGGCCTTTTCGGCCGCCTTCAGTCTTCCCATAAGGAGTATGCGATGTATACCACAATAATTCCACTAGCCGATATCAGGTATGTCCTTTTGGATATGGACGGGACGTTGCTCGACAAATATTTCGACGACTACTTCTGGGAACACCTTCTGCCGGAGAAATATGCCGAGAAAAAAACATCACCTTCGGCAAGGCAAAAGAAGAACTGCTCGTAAAATATAAGGCCCATGAAGGCACGCTGAACTGGACCGACATAGACTTTTGGTCCAGGGAGGTGGACATAGACATCCCGGCCCTTAAAGAGCAGATCAAACACCTCATCGAGGTACATCCCCATGTGGAGGAATTCCTCAAGATGCTGAAGCGGCGCAAAAAAAAGGTCTTCCTCGTCACAAACGCCCACTATAAGGTTCTTGACATCAAACTGAAAAAGACCAGAATTGGAAGGTTTTTCGACGCTACGGTAACGTCGTTTGAAATAGGCTATCCCAAGGAGATGCAGGAATTTTGGGAAAAGGCCGAAAAACGACTCGGGTTTAAGAAGGAGGAGTCCTTATTTATAGACGATACCAAGGCGGTACTTAGGGCGGCAAAAAAATTCGGGATAAGATATATTCTTTATAAATCGTTCTCAAGTTCAAAGGCGGAAAAGGGGAGTTCTAGGGAGTTCCCGTCCCTTGATGATTTCAGGGAACTCATTTCGCAATAGCTTGAAAAAAGAGCTATAATATAACCATGAAGAGGGTTATGTACATAATTTTGCTGGCTGTCCTGGCGATGACCCTGGGTTCATGCTCCCTTGGAAATCGGCTGGATATAAAATCAACCACCGAGAGCACGGTAACCGGAAGCTATACGCTGATACTTTATGGCTGCAGCTACCAAGACGACCTCGAATCGGTCGCGATACTCGCAAAGGAAGGCGGCCCGTATGTCTTTGATATTTTTGCCCCTGATTTTAATTACCGCACCGTAAAGGGGGTTCCCGCAAAGGAGGCCCTTGAAGTGGCCCGGAAGTTTGTTGGCTGTAACCCCGCATTTCACAGGGCCCAGCTAGGCGAGCTTGTCGATGCAAAGGGAGATGTGCTCGGGTACGAGATACGGCCCCTTTATCTTCCTTTTGTCTTCGGGATCGATGATGTTCTTGACACGGACTATAGGGTCAAAGACGGCAAGGTGGTCGTCAAGATAAGGCTTTTGCCTTCCGTAGAAAAAATGCTCAGCGGCGGCAGCGAGGGACACGACAGGGGCCAGTAAGAGAGTATTCATGTAACTTCTGTATCGGGTGTATAGACAGACAGGGTTTACATTTGGTATTTTATGAAAATGGAATGGGGAAAAACCCTATTTGACGATGATACCCATGGAAAAGAATCCGCCGGGAAAATAAGGACAGATTCTTCCAAAATAAACAGGGAGGTCCAGCCATTGGATAGACTGAAAAATCTTGAGGAAAAGATCACCGCCGCAGTGGAGCGGGTAAAGGCATTGAAGGAAGAAAAAATAGATCTCGAAAAAAAGATAAAAAAGCTCGAGGCGCTTCTGGACGAGAAGAACCAGGAGGTAGAATCGTTGAAGACGGAGAAAAGTTCTATCGGCTTTCAGTTGGAAGAGCTCCTTAACGAACTCGAAACGATAGAGAGCTGAGGCGGATATGGGGAGCATCGAGGTCACTATCCTGGGTCAAAAATATACTCTCAAGGGAGACGCTCCGGAAGACTATATTAAAGGGCTGGCCTCATTCGTAGATGAGAAACTCAAGGAGGTCTATAACTCCTCGCCGGGGATATCACCGCTAAAGGCCGCAATCCTTGCGTCCCTGAACATCGCCGACGAATTGCAGAAGTTAAAAGAAGCCCAGGAAAGCATAACCAAGAATATAGAGGAAAGGGCCAACGCCCTTACAGGCCTCTTCGATTAGGAAAACGCCCCGGCATCGTCTCCTCTTTCGTTACGGCAGTCATCGGGCGATCGTACGTCTATCCCGTGCCCCTTATTTTTGGGCGTTTTGTCCTGTAATATCCTTTCTACGTTTTCAATCTTGACACTTCCGTGTTCAACGAGTTCATGACAGAAGAAACAGGATATCTGCTTTTTCGTAACGTGCTGCCTGTGAACGAATTCCGGGTCCTTGAATTTTTCAGTCCTGTCGACGTGGCAGAAAAAACACCTTTCTTTCGGGACAGCACCATCACCGAGCTTTACCGACGTATGGCAGTCGATGCATAAATACCCTTTTTCAAGCGGTTTGATGTGTTTGAAGGAAAACCCTTTGTACTGAACGGTTGCCTTCGGCTCATTATGGCAGACTGTGCATCGTTTTTTGTTCTCGGAAGCGTCCCCGACATTCAGATGGCAGAGGAAACAGACGTTTACGGAGACCTTCATATGCTCACCCTGGACGATATCGGAATGGCAGCTCCGGCAGTGGAGGTTTATTCCCCTGCGGTGCTGGGTGAAATGGGGTTTGTGATCAAATACAATCATCTGCCGCGTAAAATTTACCTTCGATTCTATCAGTCTCATCTCATGGCACCCTGTCTGGAGGCACTTGGAATCAGGCACATTCGTAAGCGGCCTGGGGTTATAAGTGCCTGCGATAAAGCGGAGTTGTCCTGAAATCGCATTCAGGGGCCCGTACTCGTGGCACTTTAGGCAAGGCACCATCTTATGCGTTGACCTTTCCCATTTGTTGTAATACGGGTAGATGAAATGACAAGCCTTACAGATGGCCGGCTGGGCTATCATCACTTCCCTGGCGAAAAAATAAATGATAAGTGAGAAGATTAGCAGGATACTCAAAAATATGGAGGTAATTTTCATAACTGGCAACCTTTTCCGGCCATTCGTTATAATACATGATCGGCCGTGATTTTGAACTGACAAATAGCAAACAGGCATTTCACTGGAAAAATTATTAAAAATCAAATGGTTGATTTTTTCTTTTTTTTTGTCTTGACATGCACAATATGTTGTGGTTTAATTCTTTAAACATACAAATTGTTGTAAGCCATCATTTCTAATAATGGCAGTAAACTATTAAATTAAGAGACCCGGGGGATAGGACATGGAAACTTCTTTTTCTTCTAAAATCAATCTCACGCCCAACTCGTTAAAAGTCCTTGAGAAGAGGTATCTGAAAAAAAACGAAGATGGAAAAGTTATCGAAACCGCCGAAGAACTCTTCAGGCGAATCGCAAAGACAATAGCCTCTGCAGATATGAAATACGGCAAATCTGAGGCCGACGTAGTGCTCCTTGAGGAGGAGTTCTATTCGATCATCACATCCCTCGACTTTCTTCCCAACAGCCCTACGCTTATGAATGCCGGAAGGAGACTCGGCCAGCTCTCCGCATGCTTTGTGCTGCCGGTTGATGATTCTATGGAGTCGATCTTCGATGCGGTCAAAAATACGGCGATTATACACAAATCGGGAGGGGGAACAGGGTTCAGTTTTTCAAATCTGAGACCCAGCGGCGACATTGTGGGGTCTACGAAGGGCGTATCCTCTGGGCCAATATCCTTCATGACGGTCTTCGATACCGCAACGGAGGCGGTGAAACAGGGCGGTACAAGGCGCGGTGCCAACATGGGGATACTGCGCGTAGACCATCCCGACATCCTCAATTTCATTACCGCAAAGGACAATAACTCCCGTTTCAATAACTTCAACATCTCCGTCGCCATCACCGACGAATTCATGAAGGCCGTGAAAGAAGACGACAAATACGACCTTATAAACCCCAGGACGAAGAAGGTGGTGCATAGCCTCAGGGCAAAGGAGGTCTTCGACCTGATCGTTACCCACGCATGGAAAAACGGCGAGCCCGGCATTGTCTTTATTGATAGGATCAACAAGTCCAATCCCACACCGAAGATAGGACGGATCGAGTCAACAAACCCCTGCGGCGAACAGCCTCTTCTGCCTTTTGAGTCCTGCAATCTGGGGTCGATAAACCTCGCAAAGATGGTCAAAGACAGTGCCGTCGACTACGAAAAGATGAAGCGGACCGTATGGAAGGCGGTCCACTTCCTCGATAACGTAATTGACGTAAACAAATACCCTATTAAGAAGATCGATGAGGTCACTAAATCCAACAGGAAGATAGGCCTCGGCGTGATGGGATTTGCCGATATGCTCATACAGATGAACATCCCCTATAACTCCGACAGTGCGATACATCTCGCCGAAGAGGTCATGGGGTTCATACAAAGGGAAGGAAAGTCTGCATCGGCTGCCCTCGCCGAAGACAGAGGCGTCTTCCCAAACTATGAAGGCAGTATATTCAGCGGGAAGGCGCGGTTAAGAAACGCAACCGTGACGACGATCGCACCGACGGGAACGCTCTCGATTATCGCTTCATGCTCCTCGGGCATAGAGCCGCTCTTTGCCGTCTCATTTGTTCGAAATGTGATGGAAGGGACAAAGCTCCTCGAGGTCAACCCATATTTCGAAAAAGTCGCGAAAGAGCGCGGCTTCTGGTCGAGAGACCTCATGGAGAGGATCGCAGACAAAGGCTCCCTCCATGACTTCACGGAGATACCCGAGGACGTCAAGGCGGTATTCGTGACCGCTCACGACATTTCACCTATGGAGCATATCGCCATGCAGGCCGCCTTCCAGAAATATGTAGACAACGCGGTTTCTAAGACGGTCAACTTCTCCCATGACGCCTCACCTAATGACGTGGAGGACGTTTACATGCTCGCCTATACGCTTAATTGCAAGGGCGTCACCGTCTATCGCGATGGTTCTAGGGAAGACCAGGTACTCTCTACCGGCAAGACGAATAAAGAGACGGAGCCCGTCCGCCCGGAACAGATGAAGATCGTGCCGAGGAAGAGGCCCGAGAACATTAAGGGCGAGACAAGAGGCATGAAGACCGGTTGCGGCAACATTTATATAACGGTAAATGAGGACGAAAACGGCCAGGTCTTCGAACTCTTCACCCATATGGGCAAGGCCGGGGGATGCGCCGCAAGCCAGGCGGAGGCGATAGGCAGACTCGTAAGCCTGGCCCTCCGATCCAATATAGAACCGGAAGTAATAATCAGCCAGCTCAAGGGCATCACCTGCCATGAGCAGACATGGGCAAACGGCGGCAAGATCACTTCCTGCTCGGACGCGATCGCGAAGGCCCTGGAAAAATATCTCCAGAGGGGCGAAAAGGGCAACGGCAACGGCGGCAACGGCCATGGCGAGATAATGCGCATAGGACAGTGTCCCGAATGCGGCGGAGCGGTAGAGCACGAAGGAGGGTGCGCGGTCTGCCGTAGCTGCGGATTCACGAAATGCGGCTGAGAAGGTGAACTATGAGGTCTTATAGTAAAACATCCTGAAGGGCCCGAGGAGTGGATAGAGGGGACATGGAATATTTAGGAGATGAAATCATGAGCCAATTCACGCACGCCGGCATTGCCTATATAGTCTGCCGCCTTATTACCGGCAAAAAAATAGCCGTCCTCTATGATGTCTCAGGATCGGCTGAGATCGATATGGCAGCGCTTATCACTGAAGGGTTCCTCAGGGAATTCGACGAGCAGCATAAGGACTACATCCCCGGCTATGCCAACGACTGCAGCTACCGATTTACTTCCGGGTCAGGCTACTCCATAGAGATCTTCGTCAACCTCAAGACCTTCATCGTCCATGTCTGCGGCAGCTCCGCATACTATATCGGTAACGTCAGGGGAGACACGATCTACCTTTATGACCACAAAAGTGCCGCCCATTCCCGGTACAGGGTCTCCCGGTACAAAGAAGTCCGCGGGGAAGAGACCGTAGAGTCTGCCATCGAGAAAAACTAGCAACAGGAGAGAACCGCACTACGAACACAACCCAACTCTACTTCTTCGTCCCAATCATCAACACGGTCTCATCGAGGATCTTTTTCGCTATGCCTGTAAAACCCGCCCTTTTCATCCAGGCAGACATCTCATTGGGAGTATAAGTCCTCCCGTGCGGAGTATTCACCAGCATATTGATCGCAAATACCGCACCTTGGAGGGGACTGGTCCTCGACTCCTCAAGATAAAATTCCTGGACGACGACGCGCCCTCCTTTTTGCAAAGAGGCGCGGCACTTTCTGAGCAGGGCGGTGCACTCATCAGGGCCGTAGGCGTGAAATATCTGTGAAATAAAGATCATGTCATATCCGCTGCCAAGCTTGTCCTTCATGAAATCGCCGGGAAGAAGTCTTATATCTTTTTCCATCCCGGCTGAAGTAATTACCCTCTTTGAGATTCTAAGGGTATCAGGAAAATCGAGGAGCGTCACGTCCATTTTTTTCTTCGCAAAAGCCAACGAATAGGTACCGGGCCCCCCACCGAGGTCCAATACCTTTTTCATCCCTTTTAGGTCGAGATTCTTCATGACCCCCTTGACTTTTTGCAGGGCCAGATTATGCATGCCGAGGATAAAAGACTCATGATCGTGCGCTTTTCGATAGGGCCTGCCGGTCTTTACCACCTCGTCCAGACCGGACCAGTTGTCCCAGAGAACATCATTATGCGTAAGGATATCTCCCTGGTAATCAGCCTTTCCCTTTACGAGATATCGCGACGCGACCCAGGCATTCCTGTAATTTCCGCCCCTCTTTTCCAAAAGCCCGATTGCCGCAAGGCTGTTTAAGAGAAGTTCGGTCGCCCTTCCGTCAGTCCTGATTATTTTGGAAAGCGCCGCAGCGGTCCTGCCCCTGCCGTCAAGGTAATCGAAGATGCGGTAATTGTTTGAAGTGAGGATGATCCTCGAAGGTGAGAAGGCTGATATACGTCTCAGCCAGCCGATGTCCCTCGGGGTTTTCCCCTTCACGATATACGGTCCGTATAGAGCTTGATCTTAAGACCCTTCTTTACCCCCTCGATATAGGCCCTCAGCGCGGTCGTCTTTGCATTCTCGACCATCGCCTCCTGAAGCGCCTTCGTGGCCTGATCATCTTGGCCCGAGATCTTTGCAAGTTCATCAGCCGTAGGCACGGGCGCCGACAGTTCGATAAACCGTCTCATTTTTGCCAGGATCAGTTCCTGTTTTTTTGCGGCCTCAAAAGCCTCGGGAGTGAGCCTCATCAGTCTTAGCCTGTTTTGATAGACCTCCATGTCAAAAGATCCGTTTTTTGTAAAAGCCGGCTCGTTCTTTATCGCCTCATTGAGCTCATCGTCGGTGACCGTAATGCCGTTTTCTTTAGCAGCGATGAGGAGCACCCTGTTGTTGACAAGCGAATACAGTACGCCTTCCTTGAGGTTGAGCTTTTTTTGCATCTCCTCGTCGAATTTTTCCTTGTACATGTCCCTGTAGAAATCGAACATCCTGCCATAGGTCCGCGAGTACTCTTCGCCCGTTATCTTGTATTTCCCGACTTCCGCTACGACGTCTCTCCTATCTGTCTTATCCACCGAGCCTACTCCCCAGAAAATGAACGAAAGTATCACGATGAAAAAAAGCACATAAAAGTATTTTGCGTGGTGCCGCATAACCTTGAGCATCTGATCAATACCTCCCTGTAATGTAATCTTCTAGTATCTGCCTGTGGTCGAAAGCCAGGTTGTCAGGCAGCTCCGCGGCGCTGAAAACGCCGATTTCTGCTGCATCGTCTCCTGCCAAGGCCTGCCCCGCGGCCTCAGCCAAAAACACCGTCGATATGGTATGAAATCTCGGGTCCCGGCCGGGGTCTGAATAGCTGTGAAACTGCCGAAGCAGCCTCACATCGAGTCCCGTCTCTTCCCTCGCCTCCCGCACCGCGGCATCCTCGAGGGTCTCCCCGTAATCGACAAACCCCCCGGGAAGGGCCCAGCCGGGAGGAGGGTTCTTTCTCCTGATTAAAACGATCCCCCCCATGTACTTGATGATGATGTCTACGGTAGGAAACGGGTTGCTGTGTTCACTGCTGGTTCTCAAACCGTGTATCTATGTCCCTTTCAGGCACGATAGTGGAGACCGCATGCTTATAGACGAGCTGCTGGGTCGCCTCCTTCAAAAGGATGACGAAATTATCGAATGCCTTTACTACTCCTTTCAGGCGGACACCATTAGTCAGATAGACCACAACGGGTATTTTATCTTTCCTGAGCTGGTTCAGGTAATTGTCCTGGAGACTCTGGCTCTTGCTATTTGTCATCCCCTGCCACCCTCATCTTTCTTTGGTTTTTTCTCTTCACAGTTTTCATTTACCATAAAATATTTTTCTTAATTATTCAAGAGTATTCATTATTTTTCTGAAAACGTCCCCGCTATTATATACCCTTGTCACCTCTATCCACTTGATCCCCTCTTCCTTTTTGAACCACGTGAACTGCCTCTTGGCATATCTCCTGGTGTTCCTCTTGACAAGTCTGACTGCCTCATCAAGCGGAATCTCGCCTCTTAAATAGCTCGCGATCTCTTTATAGCCTATCGCCTGAAGTGGGGTCCTGTCAGGCGTTTTTCCGATAAAGGCCTTCACTTCTTCTATCAGCCCCGCCTCCAGCATGCGCTCAATCCGGCGCTCTATCAACCTGTAGAGTTCCTTTCTTTCTCTCGTAAGACCGATCTTGACGAAGTCGTAGGGAAGGGGCCTTGTCAGCCTGTCCTGAAGGACTGAAATCCTGTCTTTGCCTCTCAGGCAAACCTCCAATGCCCTCACAATCCGCCTGGTATCGTTACGCTCGATCCTGACGGCCGCATCCGGGTCGACCTTCAAAAGATATGCATACAGGGAGCCCTGCTCAGCCTCCTCGGCCGACAGAAGTTCCTCCCTGAGGTCCCAATCTGCGGAAGGGCCTCCGAAGATACCGCGCGTAACGGCCTTGATGTAAAGACCGGTGCCCCCGACCATAAGGGGCACCTTCCCTCTGGCGTGGAGGTCCTCGATGATCGGGGTGATCGTCCTTATATACTCCCCTGCACTGTAAGACTCGGTGGGATCGACGATATCGATCATATGGTGTTTCACGCCCGCCCTTTCCTCTTTCGAGGGCTTTGCGGTACCGATGTCCATACCCCTGTATATCTGCATCGAGTCTGCGCTGATTATCTCTGTGCCGAGCGCTTGCGCAAGCAATATAGAGGCGCCTGTCTTGCCGACTCCCGTCGGCCCGAGAAGGATAATGACCCGCTTCATTTCCTTTTGAACATCTTTTTGAGGTCGTCGAGGGAATAAAATATCCTCGTGGGTCTTCCGTGAGGGCATTGGTCGGGGTACTCCGTCTGTTCAAGGTCCGCAAGCAGTCTTGAAACCTCTTCACGGCTCAATATCTCCTTGCCGCGTACAGAACTATGACAGGCGATACTGGCGGCAAGGGACTCCTTAAGAGACATCCCTCTTCTGGGTTCTCCGGTAAAGACTGATGCTGCATCGGAGAGCGTCCCTCTTAAGTCCGCCTCCCCCAGATCGTGAGGGACCGAGCGAACGACAATCGTGTCGTGCCCGAAATCATCCAGCTCAATACCCAATTCCTGTAAGACACTCTTATTTTCGAGCACTACCCTGTACTCCCCGTGCGAGAGCTTCACCTGCTGAGGGAAAAGAAGATGAAGGGGCTGCAACCTGACGCCTCTCAGAAGCCTTTCATAGAGCACCCTTTCGTGTGCGGCATGGTGGTCTATAAGGGTGAGCCCGCCCTTTCCCGAAAGCGCGATGAACGTGTCGCCGAGATAAATAAAAGGCAGCTCGGGTTTATATGCCAGTTCGATATCCTCCGATATCGCGGTCCCGGGGAAGGCCTGAGAAAAATGGGAAGGATAAGGGGTTTGGAATTTCTCTTCTTTGCCGCCGGAAGGTTCAAGAAAAGGTCCAGTAAAATCCTTCCTCTCGCTTTTTACGGCCTCCCTCACATGGGAATTTATGAACCTATAGATCCTCTCCTTTTCCTCAAACCTCACTTCCCGCTTTGTAGGATGGACGTTAAAATCGACCCTTTCAGGGTCCAGTTCGAGGAAGAGAAAGAATACCGGATGTTTGTCACTGGGGAGTATCCCCTCGTATGCGCCGTACACCGCATGGGTAAGAGACTGGTCTTTTATCGGGCGGTCGTTGACGAATATGAATTGATGGGACCTGCTGTTTCTGAAGTTGCCGGACTTCGAAATAAAGGCCTGCAGCCGCATTCCTTCCTGCTCCCCAGAGACCTCGGCAAGCCCCCGGGCAAACTCTTCGCCGTAGATCTGCATTATCCGCTCCCTGAAACCGGATGCCCTGGGCAAAAGCATCGTCTCCCGGCCTTCGGTAAACAGCACAAAATGGATGCCGCTATGAGAGAGCGACTCCCTTGTCACGATGTCGACAATATGAAGGGCCTCCGTCGTGGTTGACTTGAGGAATTTTTTTCTTGCCGGAGTATTAAAAAAGAGGTCCCTTATCTCAACAGAAGTCCCTGAGAAGGCAGATTCCCTTTCCTCCTTCATCTGGCCGCCGTGAAGTTCCAAGGCGATGCCGGTATCGGAACCTTTCAGCCCGGTCACGAGCTTTATCTTCGAGACCGATGCGATAGAGGGGAGGGCCTCCCCCCTAAATCCAAGTGTCCTTATATCAAAGAGGTCTCTCTCGCTTAGAAGCTTGCTTGTTGCGTGACGTTCGAAACAGAGGATGGCGTCCTCCCTTTCCATCCCCGAACCGTTATCGGAGACCTTAATCATCCGCTTCCCGCCGGAAAGCACATCGATCCTGATCTCCGTACTCCCGGCGTCTATGGCGTTTTCTATGAGCTCCTTTACCACCGAGGCCGGCCGCTCTACCACTTCTCCGGCGGCTATCTTATTTCTTACGTCTACAGGAAGGACCTTTATTATCGGCATAGACCATTTTAAAGACTGGAAGGATTGTTTCGCAAGGGGACCCGCCGGTTTTCGGAGAGCATATGCTCTGACGAATATGGAATAAGTCATTGAAATATTCTTACATTATTTTCTGTCATTCCCGCCTGCCGGGAATCTTTCTTGAGTCTTGCTCTGCTACAATGAGTATTGTGATAGACATGAACCGGGTGCGATAAACAATCGGAGCTTAAGGAGGAGCAAAGTGAAGAAGTTCTTTTTAGTTGCCATCATTCTTTTTTCGTTGTCTGGTATGGCCTTCGGAGTGTTCGATATCGATCTTACTGGCGCGAGCATCCAGGTCAAGGATTCAACATCTATCCGTGCTTCGGGTGTTACTGTTATTGGGAAGCCCGGTAAATATTGGGCAGATTTAAAATGGGATCCCAATCAACTGATCTTGTCCCGACTGCTTATGGCCGGGAAGTTGCTGTTATAGAGAAAACTTGGAATTTTTTGGTTGTCGATGATTCTACCTCTTATTATGTGACATTAAAGTCTAATGCGGATCAGACATTCAATATTTCCTTTAGTCCGGGCACAGGGAATCCTTTTGTTTGTGTGGCCGGGGATTATAGATTTATGCAGGGCAACTACACTTTTGACTTGAGCACATTTGGGGCCGATACTAATACTGCCCTCATAACATTTTCGGGGGGTTGGAACGGATGTGATTATATTTATCAAGGACAAACAGTATCCGGGACAATAAGTAGTATTCCTTCATGGCTCGATTTCAACTCTCAATTCTTTATTGGTATTAATTCGGGTATTATTGCCCTGGAAACCGACGGCCAGGCCGCCCCACCGATAAACATGGCGATAAACCAGGAATACTCTGTGACATTGGCTTCGCACGAAATGCAGTATTTCAACCTTACCACTCCTGCTGGTGGTTGCAGCACTTCTCTTAATACGTGGCTGAACATAATCATGATAAATGTGCGCCTGACAGGCGGCGATGGGCAGTTGCTTGTAAAAAGCATGAATCACGGTGCTTCTCCTGCATGGCCTACCCTTGCGGATTATAATGCTGAATTTGCAGCACACGGCTACGGGCAGGGGCAGGATTGGACAAGGGCAACAGGCGGCGGTGTCTTCTTCTGGAATTGGTCATCGGGGCAGACCAATGAGATAATTGCCATTGTGCCCTCTATACGGGCCAACCTTCAGTCAGGATGATGCATACCAACTATCCTGTATGATCAAGGTACGGCCTCAAACCAGTACAGGGTACTATGGCAGTGTTATTGATCTAAAGTGATATAAGACGGCATGGGACCATTAGACCCTTATATCACCGGGATGGACTTTGCCACTGCCATCTCCACGCTTTCCAAGCGGGCGCGATAATCTTCATGTTCTTGCAGAGCTTGGGTCGAGTGACTATCTAAGGAGACAGAGTAAGAGCTTACAAATAAAAGAACTTTCTAAAATAACCCATACAGGGGCGAGATGTAAATTACTCGCCCTTTTTGTGTCTGTTTTCACGGTAATCTTCAATTGTTTCAATTTCCTATAACTATTTCTTTGTCGGTGCTATACGTAACAAAATGGATTGAACCTCAAGTGCACTGAGGGTCATGATAAATCCTGCTTTTTCATATAGAAAGAGGAGGAATGATGACCAAAGCAGGTTCAATTCTCAAAGCAATCGTCAGTGACATCGAAGTAGTCAATTACCAGCCCCCCATTGATCGTATTCTTCAGAGGATCTCTAAGTTAGACCTTCCCGGCAGAGAGCATTTCGAGAGCTACATGCTTTATAAGTGGAGAATGAATCACAAGCCAAGCACTCTTTGGGCGAGCTTCCTCTCGGTGAGTTCCTTTCTCATTTTCTATGGCGACCATTGGGAAGAGTCATATCGAGGAGATTGCCGGTAACGATCTGGAAGCATTTATTGAACACGAGCAGGATCGGGGACTCAAGGTCACATCAGTCAGAACACGGCTTCATTGCCTTTTTGCTTTTCTTCGTTTTCTGATCGAACAGGATATCATTGACGGACGCATACTCAAACGCAAGATAAAACTCAAAGTGCCGGATTTCCTGCCGAGGGCCATTGCGCCGGGCGATGTCAGAAAGATTCTTGGTGTCATTAAGGAGATTCGTGACCGTGCCCTAATCCTCGTGCTCTTACGGACAGGCATGAGAATCGGTGAGCTTCTCAGCTTGAAGATGATAGATCTTGATGTCCGTGAGAGGAAGATACACATCTATGAGGGCGAAAAGAACTATCTTGGGCGAGTGGTTTATCTGAGTGATGATGCACTGATGGCCTTAGGGCTCTGGCTTAAAAAGAGAGATAAGACAAAAGAATATCTCTTCCATGGTCTGAGGAGTCACTTGTGTTATACCTCGGCCCGTAATATCTTCACGCGATACTTGAGAGAAACAGGGCTCCAACACAAAGGCTATACAATACACAGTCTTCGTCATACCTTTGCAAGTGAACTGCTCAATGCCGGCATGCGCCTGGAATGTCTTGCAATTTTTGTTGGGCCACCGCGATATAGAGATGACCCGACGATATGCCCGCCTGACAGATAAGAGCCGTGAAGAGGAGTACTTCCGTGCCATGGAAATCATCGAGCAGGGAGGCATTAATGGGGCTTACTGATCTGATTGCCAAGTACCGAAGGTTCCTAAAGCGAAGGAACTGTTCGGCCAACACTGTAAAAAACTACATGAATATCCTCGGTCACTTCAATGTCTGGTCGCAGGTTTCTTTGGAGCAAATAACCCACAAAGAAACCGATGCGTATATGGACCATCTATTGAGAAGGAGAATGAAACCAAAGACTATCAACTGTCATTTCGGCTGCATCCATGCCTTCTACGATTATCTGATCGAAGATGAGAGAATGCCTCTTACCAATCCGGTAAGAAAGAATTATAGGCTTCGTCTGCCCAGGCCATTGCCCAAACATCTAAGAGACGAACAGATTGTGACTCTCTTTAGGGAGATCAATGACGCCAGGGATCGGGCCATGTTCATGCTCATGCTCAGGTGCGGTTTGCGAGTTGAGGAGGTTGCACGACTGACAGTAGATGCGATAGAGTATCGCAGCAGACAGCTTTATGTCTTCAATGGCAAAGGCAGCAAGGACAGGGTTGTCTATCTCAGCGAAGATGCCCAGAGTGCCTTAGAGGCGTATATGCAGAAACGGAAATGGTCGAAGGAGAAAAGAGTGTTCTTAGTGCAGAAGGGGCCGCTGAGGGGAAAGCCGATATCAGTTCGCGGCATTCAAAAGAGGATTGAATACTATGCACAGAGGACCGGGACTGCGGTATCCTGTCATCACCTTAGACATACTATGGCAACACAGCTCCTGAACGCCGATGCCGATCTCGTTACCATACAGGATCTATTGGGCCACAGCCGGATTACAACAACTCAATGTTACTGTAGAGTCTCCAATCTCAAAGTACAGAGAGATTACTTCAAAGCGATAAAGATTGTTTTGCAGAATACCCAGCCGATAAGAGCTGATAACTTTGAATGGGAACAAAAAGAGCTTATAAATAGTAGGCTTTAACCTACTGACAACAAAAGAAAAAGCAGGTTTTGTTACGTATAGCGTGGTGTTAACCGCGGCCGATCTTGCCGCAAAGGCTCTTCGGAGCACCGATCTTCCGCCGGCTTTATTTCCACTATCGGCTCTAGGTAATCTTGCCCCTTGAATTACCGGATTCTCCAAGGTTTTCTACTTCGGCCATATCTTAAAGGCCCTCTTCCCTGTGATGCGATACGTTCCGAACCCTCTAATATCCAATGTGAATATCTCCTCGACCTCCATTTCCCCCGCCAAGACTACAAGTGTAGCGTCGGCAAAATCCATTGGAACATCTCTATATTTCTCCATTAGTTGTGACGCTCTCGAAAGACTTTCCTTCGATTGAGGCACAAGGGTTGCGCCGCCCGTCATAGAAACGGCCGGCTCACTTTCTTCGTAGGCCGGCCGTTAATTGCAAGGGAAGAGAAAACTTTCTACAGCTGGGCCATTAACTTCTCTGAAACTGCATTGATCGGAGGCGCGCCGTCTACGGTGATTACCTTAGGCCCGGTGATCTTTTTGAAGTAATTGACCGCTGCCATGGTGCCGGTCTTTTCGTCATAATAGATGTCGTGTCTTTTATTGATCGCCGAGGCATCCTGGTCATCGGCCCTCGTCTTTAGTTCCCCTCCGCATACGCGGCAGACGAGTTTCCCGTCTTTTTCAATGGGCTTGATCGCGTCGATATGGATATGGTTAGGATGGTTATTATCGTTGACGCAAAGCCTTCTTCCCATAATCCTGTCTGCTGCGGTCTTACGGTCAAGCGATATTTCGATGACATAGTCAAGGTTGATATTGGCATCCTTAAGCGCCTTATGAAGCGTCTCGGCCTGCACCAGGTTCCTGGGGAACCCGTCTAATAGCCAGCCCTTTTTACAGTCATCCTCTTTCAGCCTGTCGAGGATCATCGGGATGGTGATATCATCCGGCACAAGGTCCCCCCTGTCGATATACACCTTCGCCTTTTTGCCGAGTTCAGTGCCGCCGCCGATATTTTTTCTGAATATGGCGCCCGACTCTACGTGGGTTATCCCGTATTTCTTCTGGATAATCGCACCCTGCGTCCCCTTACCGCTTCCATTAGGACCGAAAATCAAGATATTCATGATGCTCTCCTTTCAAAAAAATATTTTTCACCTCTCAAATTTACCTCAGGAAAAAATGCCCGATAGAAACTATAACAGAAATCGAGGGATTATTTCGAGTAGGGGTCCGGAGGAAAGCGATTTGCATGTCTTTTCCCGTCCGGTTATAATCACCCATGGACCTTTATCTCATCGACGGAAATTCGTATGTCTACCGTGCGTTCTACGCAATTAAAGGGCTGACGAATTCAAAGGGCTTCCCGACAAATGCCACATTCGGCTTCACGAATATGCTGCTGAAGATACTCAGAGAGAAAGGCCCCGACGGTCTTGCGGTCTGCTTCGATTCGCCGGCCCGTACGGAAAGACATGAGCTGTTCGAAGACTACAAGGCGCACAGACCCGAGGCCCCTTCAGAACTGGTGGTCCAGCTTCCGTATATCAGAAAAATCATATCGGCGTTTCGTATCAGGACCTTTGAGGTCCCGGGTTACGAAGCCGATGACCTCATCGGCACCATAGCGAAAAGGGCCGCAGGGGAGGGAAACAGGGTCTTTATCGTGACGGCGGACAAGGACATGCTTCAACTCGTAGATGAGAATATCAAGATATACGACCCGATGAAAGAGAGGGTCCTTGACAGAGACTACGTCAGGGAAAAGTTCGGCGTCGGCCCCGGGAGGGTGACTGAATTTATGGCCCTTACCGGCGACGCCGTAGACAATATCCCCGGCATTAAAGGTGTGGGGGAAAAGACGGCGAAGGAACTCCTCGCCCATTTCAAAAGCATAGAGGACCTGCTTGAGCACCCGGAACGCATAAAAAAGGAAAGGCTTAGGGAGATGGTCTCTTCGAGCAAGGAGATCGTACTTCTTAGCAGGAGGCTGGCGACTATCGACATATCTGTCCCTTTAGATATCGAAGTAAGCGATTTCACGCTCGGGGAACCGGATTGGCTTTCCCTTCTTTCTCTGTTTAGGGAACTCGAATTATCGAGCTTTATGAAGCTCATCCCCTCGGCCGAGACGGTCCGGGAGCACGAAACAATAGACTCTCCTGAGAGGCTTCAAGAGATCCTTTCTTTAGTCCCTGATGAGGTCGCCTTCGATACAGAGGCAACCGGCAGGAACCCCCTGACCGACCATCTTGTGGGGATCGCCTTCTGCTATAACAAAGAGAAGGCGTATTATGTGCCGATCTCACATTCTTATCCCGACACAAAGAAACAGCCCGCCAAGGACGATGTCTTTCGCCTTATCCGTCCATTGCTTGGGAACGCGCAGATTGCAAAGATAGGCCACAACCTAAAATATGACGTCATGCTTTTGGGACGGGAAGGGATCCCCGTTACCGGCAGATTGTACGACACGATGATTGCCGCCTATCTTTTGAACCCAAACAAGGCGGGCCATACCCTTGAGGAGGTCTCTTTTGAATACCTTTCATCGAAGAAAAAGTCTTTTGTCGAGGTATTAAAGAAGCGAAAGTCCTTTGCAGATGTCACCATTGAAGAGGCCACTTCCTACGCGGCCGAAGATGCAGCGCTCAGTTTCGAACTGCGGGATGTGCTTTTTAAGAAACTCCGTGAGGAGGGCCTCGAAAAGATCTATACCGATATCGAGATGCCGCTTATTGAAGTGCTCGTAGGCATGGAGAGGTCCGGCATCAAGGTTGATGCGGTGCTTTTGAAAGCCCTGGCTGATGAGATGGCGGTTGAGATAGAGAGCATCCAAAAGAGGATATTCTTCCTCTCGGGAGAAGAATTCAACATTAACTCACCGAAACAATTAGGCAGGGTCCTTTTCCAAAGTCTCGGGCTGAGCCCGACTAAAAGGACAAAGACGGGATTTTCGACTGATATGGACGTGCTTGAGGAGCTTGCCGGACATCATGCCCTGCCGATGGAGGTACTGCACTTCAGGAGCCTGACCAAACTTAAGACAACATACCTCGATGTCCTGCCCGCGCTCGTAAACCCGGAAACCGGCCGCGTCCATACGTCTTTCAATCAAACAGCCACCGCCACAGGCAGACTTAGCAGCAGCGACCCAAACCTCCAGAATATTCCGATAAGGGGGGAATGGGGGAAGCGCATTCGGCAGGCATTCATTGCCGAAGAGGGCAACCTCCTTCTTTCTGCAGACTATTCGCAGGTGGAGTTGAGAGTGCTGGCGCATATGAGCGGCGACGAAGGGCTCAGAGAGGCGTTTCATAACGGACTCGATATTCATATGCGGACTGCTGCCGAACTCTTCGGCGTGCCCCTCGATGAGGTGACGCCTGATATGAGGAGGACCGCAAAGACCGTAAACTTCGGCGTTATCTACGGGATATCTGCCTTCGGCCTTTCGGAGACTCTCGATATAGAGAGAGCGGATGCCCAGAAATATATCACCAGGTACTTCGACCGGCATCCCGGCGTCAGGACATACACGGAAACCGTCCTTGCGGAGGCGAGGGGGCGTGGCTACGTGGCAACGCTTTTCGGAAGGAAAAGACCGGTACCTGAACTAAAAAGCCATAATAAAAATACGCAGCAGCAGGGCGAAAGACTCGCGGTCAATTCTCCGATACAGGGCACGGCCGCAGACATCATTAAAATTGCGATGATAAGGATAGAGAAAAGATTCAGGGAAGAATCGGTCCGGGCAAAAATGATACTGCAGGTGCATGATGAACTTTTGTTCGAGTTTCCGGCGGAGGAGCTAGAAAAGGTCCGCAGCATTGCAAGGGAAGAAATGGAAGGGGCGGCGATATTGTCCGTTCCTGTAAAGGTCGAGGTGGGGCACGGCAGAAACTGGGACGAGGCGCACTAAAGACTATATTAACCCCGTCTTATTTGGTAGAATACATGCTTGGAAAGCATGAAGACCCGAAATACAAAGGGAAAGACCATCCCCCCGGCAAAGGCAGTGCCGGCAAAGAAAAACGCCCCCGGGAAAAATCCTCCCTCCCTCACTTCTGCCAAAAAAAAGGCTAAGTCCGCCGGAAAACCGCCTGAAAAATCCGCGGAAGCAGGCGAAAGATCCCTTTCTTTAAAGAAGGCAGTAAAGAAATCCTTAAAGGTGAGGAAAAATTTACCGGCGGGTCCTGCCCCGGCCGCCAAGAAAAAGTCCGCAGGTAAACCGCCGTTGAAACCGGCAGGGGCCAAGTCAAAGACTGTCAAAAAGAAGATAGCGACAGCTCTTGCCGTGAGAAAGACGGCGGGAAATAGACCCTCAAAGATTGCACTCCCTGAAGCGGCGCAGGCCTCTAAAAAATCCCTTCGGGTTGAGAAGAAAAAAGTTTCGGAAAAGACAAAGCCCAGAGAGGCGGCCGGGACAAAAAAAGCTAAGATGCGGCTTATTAAACCTGTACTTCCGAAACAAAAGCGGAAGGTTGGCGGCGGGGCAAAGAACCGGAAGACAAAAAGCGTTCCCCGGGAAAGGGGCGATAAGGTACTCGAAGATATCGTCCGGGCGGAATTGCCCGAAGAATACGGAGAGAACGAGCTGATTTTGATGGCAGTGGACCCCAACGTCGTATTTGTCGACTGGGAGATAAAAAAAGAAGAAGTGCCGGAGGCAAAAGACGGGTTCACGATGCGCGTATTCGATGTGACAGGGAGCGAATCCCTGAGAGTAAGCAGGGACGTTTTTTTAGATATGAAGTTAGAGGGCAGAGTCGGAAGAGGTTTTTTTGAATTGAGGATGCCGGGCAGGGAAGTGGCAATTGAGATTGGGCGCTATGGCAACGGAAAGTTCCTGCCGATCCTGCGCTCTCTGTCTGTTATGATGCCACGACTACTGGCATCCGATGAACTCGGGGTCGCTAAAAAAATGTTCGAATCTGGGATACCTGTCGGTTACTGAGCCCGATTGTGTTTTTAGGGGATAATAAGGTAAAATTACATCTACCTGTGATCCGTAAAATATCCGGAAGTATTTGTTTTTAAATAAATCTTGGGCATTTAATGAAGGAAGAGCTAAAGGAAGAGATGCTGAGGAAGGCTATTAACGGGAGGCTCTCTTGCGCCGTAGCAAGAGAGTTGGCCGAAAAACTCGGCCTGCCTTACAAAGAAGTAGGTGCCGCTGCCAACGAATTGGGAATAAAGATCAAAGACTGTCAGCTCGGTTGCTTTTAATGGAAATATACCTCTTTGAAATCGCCCTCACCTTCTATTTTGCAGCAGCGATCGTCTGCGTGATGGAGCTCTTCAAGGGAACAAAGACCACCTCGATAATCATGCTGAGTCTCGCGATCATCGGGTTTCTCTTCCATACCTCTAATATCGTCGCCCGCTATGTGATTTCAGGGCATATCCCCATCGCAAACCTCCATGAGGCCGCCTCCTTTTTTTCCTGGTGCATCGTCATGCTGTTTTTGTTCCTTGAATACCGATACAGGATCGGCCTCCTAGGCTCCTTTATCATGCCGGTCGTATTCATCCTTATGCTGTCGTCATCAATGCTGCCGCGCAAGATCGAACCCTTAAGCCCGGTGCTTCAGAGTTATTGGCTGGGGATACATACCATACTTGCATTCCTGGGGGATGCCGCCTTTGCAATGGCCTTTGGTATAGGGATCATGTACCTCTTGCAGGAACACTATGTAAAGTCAAAGCATTTGGGCGGACTGTTTCAAAGACTGCCGAGCCTCCAGATACTCGACGAGATCAACTACAGACTCATCACCCTGGGATTCCCTCTTCTGACCCTTGCGATCATATCCGGAGCCTTATGGGCCGAAAGCGCCTGGGGGAGTTACTGGAGGTGGGACCCGAAGGAGGTCTGGTCTTTGATCACCTGGTTCATATACGCCGTAGTACTTCATGTGAGGCTCATCGCAGGCTGGAGGGGAAAACGGGCCGCCATACTCTCTATCTTCGGTTTCTGCATCGTCTTGTTTACGTTCTTCGGCGTTAACTTTATCTTGCAGAGCAAACACGTATTCTGATGAAGGTTCTCGTAGTAGGGGTAAGCCACAAGACAGCGAATGTAGAGATCAGGGAGAAGCTCGCCTTCAACGGGCCAAAGCTCGAAGAAGGGGTGTTTGGCTTAAGGAAGATCCCCGAAGTCAGGGAGGCCGCCGTTTTGTCGACCTGTAACAGGGTGGAACTCTATATCTGTGCGAACAAGAGGGGGGCTGCGGCCGACAATATCAAGGATTTTCTCTCCGGCTTCCACGGTCTTAAGAGGCAGGATTTCGAAAAATCCCTCTATGTGCATGAAGGAGAGGACGCCATACGGCATATCTTCAGGGTCTCATCGAGCCTCGATTCGATGGTCGTCGGGGAACCTCAGATACTCGGTCAAATAAAAGACTGTTTTGATTTTGCCCTTCGTAAGAAAACGACCGGGGTGCTTCTGAATAAACTTATGAAAAAGGCCATCTCAACGGCCAAAAGGGTGAGGACCGAGACAAAGATAGCCGAAAATGCGGTCTCGATCAGTTTTGCTGCGGTGGAACTCGCAAAAAAAATATTCACCAACCTTAGCGGTAAGTCCTTCATGCTTATGGGGGCCGGGGAGATGGCAGAACTGGCGGCCCGCCATCTCATGAACAACGGTGTCCAAGACGTCATGGTCGTCAACCGTACCTATGAGCGGGGATGCGAGTTGGCCAGCGAATTTAACGGCAAGCCGGTGAAGTTCGAAGATTTTTTGACTGAACTGGTCCATACGGATATCATCATATGCTCAACCGGAGCGCCATCCTATGTCCTTTTGAAAGAGCAGATGCACAAAGTCATGAAGGAGCGGAAACACAGGCCCGTCTTTATCATCGATATATCAGTGCCCAGGAATATAGACCCTGAGATAAACAAGCTCGACAACGTCTACCTCTATAGTGTCGATGATTTGCAGGAGGTGGTCGACACCAATATCCACGGCAGAAAAATCGAGGCGGAAAAGGCCGAAAAGATAATCGACGAAGAGGTAGAAAAATTTATTAGATGGATGTCGTCGCTCGATTCGGTCCCAACGATCATTGCCCTCAGACAGAAGGCTGAGGAGATAAAGGCGGAGGAACTTGAAAAACTCAAGGGCAGGCTTTCCGGCCTCGATGAGGAGAAGTTGAAGGCCGTCGAATATATGGCGGCTGCGATCATCAACAAGCTCATTCACCCCCCTACGGTAGCGCTTAAAGAGGATACCGAAGACAAGGACGAACTCATCGCGATGATAAAGAAACTCTACGGGATAAACGGGGAAGAGGAATAAAATACCCTATCGATTCATAAAGACGTAAATACGATGATGTCACGTAAAAGAAAATACCCTCCCTCCGGGAAATCGGCAGTTTCATATATCAGCTCTATAGAAGAACGGGCAAAGCTCTTTTGCCTTAAGCGGAGCGACTTATGTAAAGGTCTTGTTTTTTCCCTTCTTTGCTTCGCCGTTATCGCCCTTATCTCTCTCATTGCGTCGCCGCTCCATGCGGCAAAAAGTCCTGTCGTAAGGATCATCGTAGTGAACACGCAGTCAGAGGCGGAAGGCATCCTTTCCGAACTAGACAAAGGCAGATCGTTCGCTTCCTTAGCAAAAGAAAGGTCCATCGACGAACATAGCAGGGAAAGATTTGGAGAGATCGAGGCGGCCGCCTTTGAGGGCCTCGATAAGCCGCTCAAGGAAGCAGCGCTTCAGTTAGGGGAAGGCGGCGTCAGCAGGTTGATTATGCTTAAGGACAAAAGGTTTGCGCTTTTGCTGGTCGTAGACATGTCTCATTACAGGAAAGGGGCAAAGGCCTTCAGAGAAGGAGACTTCAAAACTGCAATAATAAACCTTTTGAGACATGTTGAGCTTAATCCGGATGCGGTAAAGGCCCGTGTCATCCTCGGGCGGATCTACGAGACGGGAAATGAGACGAAGAAGGCGGAGGTGAATTACAGAGATGCCCTGCGGTTTGATCCCGGCTGTGAAGAGGCCTATCTGCGTTTGGGTGCATTATACCTTAGCGCGGGACAGTTGCAGCAGGCCAGGGACCTTTACGATGACGGGCTCAATCATCTCCCGGATTCAAAGTCTCTGAGGACGGCTCTGGAGAAGACGAAAAAACGTCTCGCCGCTGCCAAGGCCGAAACCCCAAAAGAAGAAACCGCAGGGGCTGAGACGCGGGGGCGCGAAATCTCTCAGACAGATGCAGAAAAAAAACAAGCCCTGAAAGCGGATACCCCTAAAAAGGAGATGCGGGTTTCTGAGGCATCAAAGGACAGGCCCTCTCGCAACGAGACTCCAAAAAACACGCATGAAAAGAAAATGCATATCAGGATAATCTTTACAGAGAAGGAATCCGACGCGCATGGTATCCTCTCTGAGCTTATGAAGGGAAGGCCTTTTGCACTGCTTGCAAAGGAGAGGTCCGTCGATGAAAAGACCCGGGAAACATATGGCTACCTCGGAGAAGTCGAGGTGGACTCCCTTCACGCATCCCTACAGGACGCGCTGTCAAAACTTCGGGAGGGACAGACAAGCGGCGTCATCAAGATTGACCAAAACAGGTACGCGCTTGTTCAGATCATTGATATTGATCTCTACAGGGAAGGCGAAAGGGCTTTTATTGCCGGAGACAATCTGACTGCCGAGGCGAAACTGATCAGGTACGTCGGGACAAACCCTGACGCGGTAAAGGCCCGCACAATGCTGGGAAAGATATACGAAAGCAAAGAAGAGCCCTCAAAGGCGATCGAGATGTATAAGGAGGCCATATCGTTTAGTCCTAAGACAGTCCTTGTATATGAAAGGCTCGCGAGGATGTATCTTTTTCTGGGGATGTATCTGAAGGCGAAGGAGGTCTATATGCAGGGGCTAAGACAGGTGCCTTCGTCTCCGGTGCTTGAGGAAGGTATTGAGATGGCTGACATGCTCCTGATAGGCTCCGGGGAGAGAACGCCGTGATCAGGGGGATTCAGAGAAAGACGTACTGCATTTTCCTTTGCCTGGTGACGGTATTTCTCTGGTCTTCGTTTGCGTCCGCCGGCAGGCCGTCTCACAAGGCGAAATATGCCAAGAAGAAGGTGGAAAAGGCCGTGGATGCGGGAAAGGCAGGCAGTTACAAGGAAAGGTCGGCGATCGTCAGCATCCCCAGTTCAGACGTCTTTTCCAGAAATTCACAGGGATCCGAACGGATAACCGAAGTCCTCCTGGGAGACGAGTTCACGGTGATAAAAGAAGACAAGGACTGGGCCTATGGGTACATCCCGTCTCAGAAAGGGTATCGCGGATGGATAAAAAAGGAGAACATCTCTTTTTCATCGCCTATCAGTTCTCCGGGGAAAGATAAGACCTTTGTCGAAGTAAAAAACGCAAAGGCGAGGATCACCTTCAGGGACGGCTCTTTTATCAACGTATATGCCGGCACGCGGCTCCCTCTCTTAAATAAGGACAACAGGCGATATGAAGTGGTCGTCCCGGATGGCTCCACAGGATATCTCCCCCTGGAGGCTGCGTGGATGGAAAGCGAGCGCATCGGGAAAGAAGTCACGGCCGAAGACATATTGCAGGCATCCAAATTTCACGGCTCAGATTATAAATGGGGCGGGATCACCACCGGCGGCATGGATTGTTCAGGGTTTGTATATACCGCGTTTCGCCTAAACGGAATATACCTTAAGAGAGACTCTTATCTGCAGGCGGAGGAAGGGCTTGATGTGCCGATTACCGAGCTTAGGGCCGGGGACCTGGTCTTTTTTAAGTCGGAGAAGGCCAATAGGATAACCCATGTAGGCATCTATATAGGCAATGGGAACTTTATCCATTCCAGCAGAGGAAAAAAAGGCGTTGCCGTGAGCAGTCTTTCAGACGAGCACTTCAGAAATCATTTCGCGGGGGCCAGAAGAGTTCTTACCCGCCTCGACAGCGCAGTCCGGATGAAGCGGGAAAAAGAGCGGGCCCCGGGGCCGAAGAATAAAAGCGAGACATAGTCCGTCTCCTCCGGCCTGTTTATTGTAATTCATTGGGTAGTGGCCTTGGCCACTACCAGTCTTCCCTGCACGGATTTTATTTCCTCTGGGAGAAAAAGGTAAAATAGTGGGCTTTGAAACGATGGGAGGCGATGTACGGTCATGAAAGATAAAGTCATCATAGGAACCCGCGGCAGCAAGCTAGCGCTTTGGCAGGCCGAGTGGGTGAAGTCTGAGTTAAAGAGGATCAACCCGGCACTCGAAATAGAACTGAACAAGATAAAGACCACCGGCGATAAGATCCTCGACGTACCGCTGGCCCAGGTCGGCGGCAAGGGTCTTTTCGTAAAGGAGATAGAAGAGGCGCTTCTAAGCGGCGGGGCTGACCTTGCCGTGCACAGCATGAAAGACGTGCCGACGGAGTTTCCCGAAGGGCTACATCTTGCGGCAATATGCAGGCGCGAAGACCCTCGCGATGCCTTTTTATCTCAAATGCAGGGAGCAACGTTTAGGGTCCCGAATTTCGAACAGCTGCCGGAGGGTGCCTCTGTCGGAACAAGCAGTCTCAGGCGGTCATGCCAGCTCCTTAACGCAAGACCTGACCTTAAGGTGATGCAACTTAGGGGCAACCTCGACACAAGGCTAAGGAAATTGGACGAGGGTCAATTCGATGCGATCATCCTTGCGGCTGCGGGCGTAAAGAGACTCGGATGGGCTGAACGGATTACGCAAATCCTTTCCCCGGAGACAAGTCTTCCAGCCATAGGACAAGGAGCTGTCGGGATCGAATGCAGGACCGACGACAAGTTTATTAACGACCTCATCTCTGCGCTAAATCACTATGAGACAGAAATATGCGTCAGGGGGGAAAGGGCCTGCTTGAGGAGACTCGAAGGCGGCTGTCAGGTGCCGATAGCTGCCCATGCAAGGCTGATCGAGAGGAAAATGGTCATGGACGGACTCGTGGGGAGCGTTTCGGGCGACAGGATCATCAGGTCTCAAGTGGAAGGCAGACCCGAAGACGCAAAAGCCCTCGGTACAAAACTTGCCGAGGACCTGCTGACGAAAGGTGCGGACAAGATTCTCTCGGAAGTTTACGGCAGGTGCATCAACCAGATCGACCCGCCGTAAGTGTGGGAGCTAATCTTCCTTCACATGCTTTATTGCCCTACTTGTTGATCAGCTTCAGGGCCTTCCTGTTGTCGGATGTGCTAAACAGGCACTTCGAAGTCTTCCCGGCCGAAGTAGTTCCGTACATATAGCCGATGTTGATCCCGGCGGCGGAGATCGCCTTTGCCACCTTATCGAGCTCCCCGGCCTTGTCAGGCATCTCTACCACGACGACATCCTCTTCCTCGAACTCTAATTTAAGGTCCTTGAGGGCCTTCTTCGCCTTCGCGTTACTATCGGTCGTCATGTCAAAGTAAGCCGTGTCGTCCCACGCATATGCGCAGATCGCAGAGATGTTCACCTTCGCCTTCGAAAGCCTTGTGGTGATCTCAGAGAGCAGACCGGGTTTGTCCTGCATGCTGAAGCTTAGGAGTCTTTCCTTCGTTGCCTTTGCCATAACACACCTCCAGACTGGTTTTTATTCTCATTGTAGGGCAAAAGGGGGATTAGTCAATGGGTCGCGTAGAGAACGTCCTCATCCGATTCGGGGCTGCGGACCTTTCGGGGAGGTCTAGAAGCGCTTTACACGTCTTACACATGCTTTCAGCAAGAAGCTGGACAATTTAAAGGCTGCGGTCGCCCTGCATTGGGCACACTATAACTTTGTGAGGATTCATGGCAGTCTCGGGATGACTCCTGCGATGGCTGCGGGTGTCACGGATCATCTTTGGTCGGTTTGGGATTTGATCGAGGCAAATTAGGACACTACCCGATAATCCTAAGAAAACCGCAGGGCAAACAGTCTAAGCCCGTAGTGGGAGAAACCAAGAGGTTTGGAACAGAAAAGGATAATGAGAAAGTGCAGCTTGTGTGAATTTCAGGAAGAAGGCCGAAGAGGCGCCGCGTTCTCTATGGCTTCGAGCCGCTCCTTGTTCCCCTGGCAGATGACACAGAGTGTCGCGGCAGGAAGGACACTTAATCTCTTTTCGCCTATCGGTTCCCCGCACTCTTCGCATATTCCGTAGGAACCCTCTTCTATCTTTCTCAGTGCTTCGTCGATGTCGTGAAGGGCCGTCCGGTGCGTAGCGAGTCTCCTTAGGTTAATGTCTTCGGAGATGTCGACCACCGCCCAGTCCCCATCGTCCAAAGCGGTATCTACAAGCTGCCGGTTCTCGCCGCTTATATATTTGGCGATCTCGTCTTTTGCCTCTTTTACGATAGCTTCCCTTCTCTTTATCAGGGCCTGTTTGATATTCTTCAGGGCGTCTATAGCCTTGGGAGTTTTCGAAACTTTTTTGGGTTTCGTTTTCGCCGCTACTTTCGCCTTTAGAGGCGTCTTTTTGAGCGCCGACACCTTTTTTGCAGCGGGCTTCCTGCTTGATGCCGTCTTTTTCGTTACCGGCTTTGAAGCCGGCTTCGTCAACTTTGGACGGCTGGATGTCTTCCCTTTGGCGGCTCCAACAACGCCTGTTTTTTTCTTAGGCGCTTTTACGGCGCCGGGTCTTGTCGCCCGCTTTTTTGAAGGAACTGTCTTCTTTTTCTTTTCGGCCATTATTTCGCTTCTTCTTTTTTGGGTTCCTCTTTGAAGACTTCTATGATGCTCCTGACTTTGATGCCGGCCTGCTGAAGGGCCTTCTGGATATCGGGAAGCTTTGCGTCTTCCACCTTGAGCATAAAGTTGCTGTTCATTGCTAAACCTCCATTATCTCTTTTTCCTTGTGTTCCAGGATCTCATCTACCTTCTTTATATTTGCATCGGTAATCTTTTGTATCTCTTCCTGTTCCTTTTTCACATCATCTTCGGAAAGGTGTTTTTCTTTTTCAAACTTCTTAAGCTCCTCGTTCGATTCTCTCCGTATGTTGCGGACGGCCACCTTGGCCTCTTCGGACCTCTTCTTCACCACCTTCACGAGCTGTTTCCTTCTTTCCTCGGTAAGGACAGGGATCGTAATCCTGATGAGCTTGCCGTCGTTCATCGGGGTAAGCCCCAGGTCGGACTTAAGAATGGCCTTCTCTATATCGGGGATTATCTTGCTTTCCCACGGCTGGATCGCTATCTGTCTGCTTTCGGGGATGCTCAGACTCGCAAGTTGTTGCAGCGGCGTCGGGGTGCCGTAATAATCGATCGTCATTCCGTCCAGAAGTGCAAGACTCGCCCTCCCGGTCCGTATGGAACCTAAGTCCTTCTTTAGCGCCTCGAGCGCGCCGTGCATACGATCAACTGTCTTTTTTCTTAGCTCCTGCTGCATCATTCCCCCTGACTATTGTCCCGACTTTCTTTCCCTCAACGACCTTCCGTATATTTCCCTTCCCTTTTAAATTAAATACCACAATAGGGAGGTTGTTGTCCATACATAAAGTAACGGCAGTCGAATCCATTACCCCGAGGCCCTTCTTGAGCACTTCCATGTAGGTAAGCTCGGAGTACTTTTTGGCCTTGGGGTCCTTCACCGGGTCCGAAGAATATACACCGTCCACCTTCGTCCCTTTGAGGATGACCTGCGCCCCGATCTCCATCGCCCTCAAGGCCGCGGCGGTGTCCGTCGTAAAATAGGGGTTTCCGGTACCTGCAGCGAAGATGACTATCCTCCCTTTTTCAAGATGCCGCATCGCCTTCCTCCTGATATAGGGTTCGGCGAGTTCCTGCATCTCGATTGCAGATTGCACCCTCGTTGGGAGGTCGTATTTTTCAAGCGCATTTTGAAGGGCCAGTGCATTGATCACCGTCGCAAGCATTCCCATATAGTCCGCCGAAGCCCGCTCCATGCCCTCAAGGCTTCCCTGTACGCCCCTGAAGATATTGCCCCCGCCGATGACTATGGATATCTGGACACCCATCGAGGCCACGTCCTTGATCTCCTTCGCCATAAAGTCAACAGTGGCGGCGTCGATACCGTATCCCCTGTTACCCATAAGGGCCTCACCGCTTAACTTAAGGAGTATCCTCTGATATTTATGGGGCATATCTCCTCAGCAGCTCTTGGACTCCGAAGGCTGGGTCTCCCCGAGCTGATATCTCACAAACCGCCTCACCACTATATTCTCACCGACCTTTGATACTTTTTCTGTGATGACGTCCTTCACCTTCTTGTCGGGGTCTTTCACAAATATCTGGTCCACCAGGCAGGTATCGGAAAAAAACTTCTCAAGCTTCCCCTCGACTATCTTTTCGACCACCTGAGGCGGCTTGTTCGTCACCTGTGCGCGGTATATCTCCTTCTCGCGCTCGATGACGTCCTGAGGGACTTCCTCCCTTGAAAGATAGGCCGGGTTTGCTGCGGCAACCTGCATGGCCAGGTCCTTCACCAGTTCCTTAAAATCATCCGTTCTTGCCACAAAATCCGTTTCACAGTTGACCTCGATCATTACGCCGATCTTGTCCATGTGTATGTAAGAACCGATTAATCCCTGGGAGGCGGTCCTTCCGGCCTTTTTCGCGGCCGTCGCCAGGCCCCTCTGTCTGAGCAGGTCTATCGCCTTTTCAAAATCTCCGCTGCTTTCGACCAGCGCTTTCTTGCATTCCATCATGCCGGCGCCGGTCTTTTCCCTGAGGTCCCTTACTGCGTCGGCCGATATCGTCGTCATTCCGTCACCTCCTGGGCCTCTTCAGCCTGGATCTTCTCTGCGACCTGGGCCTTTTCAGCCTCCTGCTGGGACTCCTTGTTGAGCACCGCCCGCCCCTCGAGGACCGCATTGGCGATCTTTGACGTAAGGAGCTTTATCGCCCTGATGGCGTCGTCGTTGCCCGGTATTACATAATCAATCTCATCGGGGTCGCAATTCGTATCCACCACCGCCACTATCGGTATCGACAATTTCCTTGCCTCCGCTATCCCGATCCTCTCTTTCTTGGGGTCGATGACGAACATCACCCCGGGCAGCTCTTTCATAGGCTTTATGCCCGAGAGGTTCTTATCGAGCTTGGCCCTTTCCTTCTCAATGGCCGAGGCTTCCCTTTTGGGCAGGAGCTGCATCGTCCCGTCCTCCTTCATCGCCTCTATCTTTTTCAGTCTTTCTATACTCTTCTTTACCGTCGTAAAATTTGTCATCATGCCGCCGAGCCATCTTTGGTTGACGTAATGCACCGATGCCCTGTTGGCTTCCTCCATGACCGCGTCCTGGGCCTGTTTCTTCGTGCCGACAAAAAGCACCTCTGCGCCCGTAGCGGCAACCTCCCGCACGAAATTATACGCCTCCTCCAGGCCTTTGAGGGTCTTTTGAAGATCGATGATGTAGATACCGTTTCTTTCGCCGAAGATATACTTCTTCATCTTCGGGTTCCAGCGCTTTACCTGATGGCCGAAATGCACCCCGGCCTCAAGCAACTCTTTCATTGAAACTACCATTGTATATGCCTCCTGTGGTTTTTCCTCCGCCTGCACTGCCAACCCGTTTCGGGACCATATGGCAGGACTGTAGCCGGCGTGTGAATTTTCAACCCGTAAAATGCGGGCTGTGTAAGTTTAAAAGATTACCATACCCTTCGTTTTTTTTCAAGAACGCACTTTATTGCAGAATCCATCATCACCTTTGCGAGGTGACGCATTCGAGCGGCCTCGCTATGCCACTCAGGTGGTCCGTGCCAACTTCTCGAGCCTGCCTATAACCGTCTTCTTTACCGCGTCGACACCCCGACTCCGGAGTGCCTTTATGGTATCCTCCGAAGCGAGCCCCTTGAGGAACCGCTCCCTGCCGTGCCCTTGGGGGATTGTTGCCATGGCCTTCGCCCTGATCTGTTTCACAAATTTCAGATACCCTGAAAACTCGGGACCGTACCGCATCTGAAGGTCCTTCCGGAGGGCCCTCGAAAATGCCGGGCTCGCCCCGCCTGTCGATATCGCGATAAGAAGCTGTCCCCTTCTGACAACAGAGGGCGTGATAAAATTGCATTCTGCGGGTACATCCACCACGTTGACCAGGGCAGGCGCGCCCTTTGAGACCTTCCTGTTCGTTTCGGCAGAATCGGTAGCGGCGATCACGAGGAAAGCACCTTTTAAATCATTCTTCCTGTAAAAGCGGGGAATATGTCGTATCTTCCCCCCCACGAGGGCCTTTCGGAGTTCACTCGTAAGAGAAGGACTTATTACCGTAACATCCGCCCCTGCATCAAGGAGAGAGATTACCTTTCTCTGTGCGACTTTCCCGCCTCCCACGACAACCGCTTTCTTGCCGTTTAGGTTAAGGAATACGGGATAGTAATTCACCGGCCGGGCGCCGCGTTACTTTTTGTTCCCGGCCTGGATAGAGGAAAGTTCTTTCTTGGCATCAGAGGTGACAGGGCTGCTGGGGTACTTTTCGATAATACTCTTTAGCCTTTCCACGGATTTTTCCTTCTGGCCGGTTTTCTTATAGGACAGTGCAAGGTCCATCAGGACCTTCTCCTGTTTCTTGTAATCCGGAAAGTTTTTCAACAACCCCTCGAACCGGTCGATCGCCGGGGCGTAGGAGCCTTTCTTCATATAAAATTCCCCCACGAGAAATTCGTAATCCGCCATGACGTTGCGGCACTTCTCAATCCTTATCTCGATCAGTTCCTTGTAAGGGTTCCTGGGGAAATTACGCTTTAGTTTTTCGAATTCGGCAAGGGCGCTGGCCGCACCGCTGTACCCCCTTTCGGGGCTTTCGATCTGATTGAAATACACCATCGCGATCTGGTACTGCGCGTACGGGGCATTCCTGTGATCAGGATACATCTCGATGAACTTCCTGTATTCGGCTACGGCGAGTTCGGTCTCTTCTTCCTTCACATAGGAATCGGCGATCCTCAACTGGGCAAGGGGGGCAAATTTTTTCGTAAGGTCTCTGTTTTTTACTTCGAGCAAAACGGTGCGCGCTTCGCTGTATTGTTTATCGTCGATGAGCTTGTTGGCTTTTGTGAAAAATTTCTCCGCGTCGAACGGCTCATCGGTCTTCACGATCGGCTTTGCGGAACAGGAAAAAAAGGAAAGCACAAGGACGAGGACTGATATGAATCTGAATATTTTCATTCTCTTATTTAAACGCTTGCCGCGGCCGTAAGTCAAGCGGACGGCTTGCCAAAGCGGCTCAGCGGGTGGTATCTTAAACGGTGAATCTTTTATCTTTTCAAAAACCCAGCAGATATATTAACAGCGAGCTGAATTCTATCCATAAGAAGGCCCCCCTGAAGGTGGCACTCGCCTTCCCCGACATCTACGAGATAGGGATGTCGCACCTGGGCCTAAAGATCCTCTATGACATTATCAATAAACTCCCTTATGCTTCGGCGGAAAGGGTTTTTGCTCCATGGACCGACGTGGAAGATGCGATGAGAAGGAAGGGGGTGCTTCTCTCATCACTTGAGTCGGGGCTTCCCTTAAAGGATTTCGATATTGTCGGTTTCAGTCTTCAGTATGAGCTTGCGTACCCCACTGTCTTAAACATGCTCAGCCTGGGCGGCATTCCGGTCAGGACAGAGGAGCGCCTTAGTAAAAAAGGAGGACCTCTTGTTATTGCGGGGGGCCCCTGCACCCTTAACCCTTTCCCGATGTCCCCCTTCATAGACGCCTTCTTTATAGGAGACGCCGAGGAGGCGATAAAGGAGATCCTGGGCACTCACCTCGGATGGAAAGAAGCGGGGAGAGAGGGGAAAGAGGGTCTCCTTAAGGCCCTTGCAGAAATAGAAGGTGTCTTCGTCCCATCTTTGGGGAAGGACAGGAAGGTCACACGCAGGATCATCACTTCTCTAGAAGACGCCCCGTTTCCTGAAAGCCCGGTGCTCCCTTATACGAACATTGTTCATGACAGGGTCAACATCGAGATCGCCAGGGGCTGTTCCATGGGCTGCAGGTTCTGTCAGGCAGGGATGGCCTACAGGCCGGTCCGTGAAAGGTCACCTCAGAAGGTGCTCGAACTTGCCGAAAAATCATTGAAAAATACGGGATATGAGGATGTCTCCTTTACCTCCCTCAGTTCCGGAGATTACTCCTGCCTTCAGTCACTGATGAGAGAATTCAACAGAAAGTTCGGCGGTAACAGGATCTCCATCTCTTTGCCCTCCCTGCGGGTCGCCTCGGTAAACAGCGGTATCCTGCGGGAAATCAGGGCCGTGAGAAAAACAGGGTTCACCATAGCGCCGGAAGCAGGCACCGACAGGCTCAGGTCGGTGATAAACAAGGACTTCTCGGAAGAGATTTACCTTAAGGCCCTTGAGACCCTTTTTAAGGAGGGCTGGCATAACCTCAAGCTTTATTTCATGTCCGGGCTGCCGACAGAAACCGAAGAGGACATTACCGCAATCCCCGAGATGGTCCATCAGGCGATAAAGATATCAAAGAGGCTTACCGGCAGGCACGTAAATATCAGTGTAGGGGTCTCTTCTTTTATCCCTAAGCCGCATACGCCCTTTCAGTGGTTCGGGCAAAACCCGCTTGAGGTCCTTAGAGAAAAAAACGCTTACCTCAAAAAGGCGCTATTAAAAAAGGGCGTAAAATACAAGGGACATAACGAAGAGATGTCCTTACTGGAAGCGGTCTTTGCGAGGGGGGACGAAAGTGTTTCGGCCCTGATTGAGGCCGCATGGAAGCAAGGGTGCAGGCTCGATGCCTGGACAGATGTCTTCGATTTCGAAAAATGGCAAAAGGCGATGGATATTTCCGGGATAGACGCCCACGCCTCCGCAGAAAAGACATTCTCCCTGGAATCTCCCCTCCCCTGGGAAAACATTCTGACTGGGGTCACAAAGGAATATCTTATCAGGGAATATCAGAACGCCCTTTCAGGGAATTTTACCCCTGACTGCAGAAAAAGCTGTCATGGCTGCGGTCTGAAATGCGAGCATGACAAAGAGGCGGATGCGGGGTCGGAAAACGGCATCGGGAGGGCGGCCTCTGAAGGGGTAATGGAAACCGTGCCCGTGCGTCCTTTCAAAAACTTCATCTCTTCGCGTAATGATGAGTCAGTGAGGATCAGGGCCGAGTATTCAAAGACCGGCAATGCAAGATATCTCTCCCATCTCGAACTGATGACCGCTATTATGCGGGCCTTGCGGAGGGCCGGTTTCCCGCTTAAGTATTCGTCCGGATTCCACCCTTCTCCGAAGGTCTCCCTCGGCCCGGCATTGGGCGTAGGCGTCGCGGGCATCAAAGAATACCTGGACGTGGAAATCGCGCCGCCTTTTAAGAAGGAGTTTTTTTTAGAGACACTCAATAGGGTCCTTCCTGCGGGCATAAGGGCCAATAAGGCGGTCTTGCTTGACAGGAGGGAAAAGTCACTTAACAGTTTTGTTGTAAGATATACATATGAAATACGGTCCGATCAGAAGCTTGACGGCTCCGGATTTTTCGGCAGGGAAGAAGTACTTGTAGAAAGAAAAGAAGAACTCATTGATATAAGGAAGATGGTGGAAGAAGCAGTGAGGCTCGACGAGAAGACTTTTCGACTGACGCTTCGGGACCAGGGGAACCTGAAGGTGAGGCTCGGTGAATTGATGCCTGCCCTATTTGGAGTTCCCGCGGAGCAACTCGATATCACCCGTTTGTCGGTCTTCGGGTGGAACGGAAGCTGGGCAGAACCGATAGAGGACGAGAGGGTATGGGCAGCGAGATCCTGATAAATGTCACAAGAGGGGAAACACGTGTGGCCTTGCTTGAAGGCGGACAGGTCGTCGAATTCTATGTCGAGCGCAAACGAGACGCGAGCCTCGTAGGGAACATTTTCAAAGGGAAGGTCGTAAAGATACTTCCGGGCATGCAGTCCGCCTTTGTAGACATCGGCCTCGAAAAAGCGGCCTTCCTCTATGTGGCCGACATTAAGGCCGACACGGATGAATACGCTCCCCTTTTTGAAGAGGAAGAAAAAGAAAATTCCTCGAGGTAATATCGCGGAAATGCCGGTCCGAGATGACGATTGAAGAGATCATCCAGGAGGGGCAGGAGTTTCTGGTACAGGTGTCAAAGGACCCGATAGGGCCAAAGGCGCCCGCGTCACCTCATACATAACCCTGCCGGGCAGATATCTTGTCCTTATGCCCAATGTCGAGCATATCGGCATCTCACGGAGGATATCCGATGAGGAAGAGAGAAACAGGCTCAAGGCGATCGTCGAGAGGATAAAGCCCGCGGGGTACGGCCTTATCATCAGGACGGCGAGCGAAGCTTCCACAGAAGAGGACATCGAAAAAGACCTCCATTTTCTGCTTCTTCTTTGGGAAAATCTCGCTGAGAAAAAAGACAGGGTCCCTGCCAGAGGCCTTCTCTACAGCGACCTCGATCTTGTATTTCGGTCTGTCCGCGACCTCATGAGCCAGGATGTCGAGCGGCTTATTATCGATTCAACCGAAGAATACAACAGGATCATCGAATTTGTGAAGACGTATTTCCCCAAGCTCCTGGACAAAGATCGAGTTATACGAAGAGACCGAGCCGATTTTCGACGCATTTGGTATTGAGCTCGACATTTCAAGGGCGATCGGCAGAAGGGTCTGGCTCAAATCCGGCGGGTATATCGTCGTCGACCAGACAGAGGCGATGACCGTCATCGACGTAAATACCGGCAAATTCGTCGGCAAGGAAGGACTAGAAGACACAATCCTCAAGACAAACCTCGAGGCGGTCAAGGAGATCTCTTACCAGATAAGGCTTCGGAACCTGGGCGGCATTATTATTATCGATTTCATCGACATGGACAAGGCCGAAAACAGGGACAAGCTCTTTAACGCCTTCACCGAGGCCATGAAAAAGGACAGGGCAAAAAACACCATCTTCCATATATCAGAGCTCGGGCTCATCCAGATGACGAGAAAAAGGGTGAGGGAGAGTCTGGGCAGGACCCTGAGCACCACCTGCCCCTACTGCGAAGGCAAAGGGTTCGTGAAATCCCCCGACACCCTCTGCTATGAAATCCTGAGGACCATAAAAAAGCTTGCAAGGCACGGCAGCCAAAAGATCATCATCACCGCACACCCGATCGTCGCCGAGATGCTCTCCGATGAGGAGATGCTCGGCATAGAAGATGTCGAAAGCAAATATGGCGTGAAGGTGATCATCCGGGCCGACAACAAGATGCACCAGGAAAACTACGACGTAGGCGCACTGTGAGCGATGGGGAAATCACCTATCTTGGACGGTAAGTTCCGGGAGCTTCTTGCCGAGTTACAAAGATTGGGAAGTGCGGTGCTCGCCTTTTCAGGCGGCGTCGACAGCTCATTTTTGCTTGCGGCGATGAAGAAAACAGATATGAGGACGTTGGCGGTCACTGCGATCTCAGAGACGATGCCGCGAAAAGACATGGATATCTGCGCATCGTTTGTCAGGGAGCTCGGCGCGGACCACCGCTTCATACAGACGAGCGAACTTTCCAACGAGTCTTATGTCAGTAATACGCCCGAACGTTGTTTTTTCTGCAAAGATGAGCTTTTCGGGAAATTAAAGGGTATTGCAGAGCAAGACGGCTTTGACTATGTCTTCGACGGGTCCAACTCGGACGACCTTGCAGACTACAGGCCCGGAAGAAGGGCCGCCTCTGTCCACGGAGTGCGTAGCCCCCTTGCCGAACAGGGCCTGTCGAAAGAGCAGATCAGGGCATTGTCAAAAAAACTCGGGCTTAAGACCTGGGACCGTCCTTCTTCGCCATGCCTTTCTTCGCGGGTCCCATACGGCCGGAGAATAACCGCCGAGGCCCTGGCCCGGGTGGAGCGGGCCGAGGAATTTATCATTTCTCTCGGAGTTCGCGAGGCGAGGGTAAGAGATTATGGGGACTCTGCGCGGATCGAGGTGAAGGAAGAAGATATGTCTTTGCTTATGGATCCGGCCAACAGGCGTCTCATCACGGATAGATTGCGCTCCTTCGGATATACATTCGTCTCGATGGACCTGCAAGGGTATAGAAGCGGGAATATGAACAGGGTGCTTAAAAACAGCAATGAGAACAAGATCCGCGACTAAGGCTGTCCTTGCCTTCTTATTTTTCTATGCGCACTGAATTATCGACATACCAGGAAGAGCTCTCAAAATGCGTCCGTTGCGGCAGCTGCAAGGCCCTATGTCCGACGTTTGACAATGATCCCTTTGAGCCTATGGGTACAAGGGGACGGCTCATTCTTTTGCGGGGTCTCCTCGAGGGAACTATCGAGCCTTCCCCGCTGCTAAATGAGCGGATTTTCAGCTGCATCCTCTGCGGGGCCTGCGAAGGGACATGCCCCCTGGGGGTCGACATACCCGCGGCCATATATCGCGGCAGGGCCTTCCTTAGCGCAAGCGACAAGAAGCGGAGGCTTCTTAGGTCCGTGGCCAGAGTATCGGCGAAGTGGCCCGATCAGGCCTTTAAAACGCTCCGGCTTGCGAAACGGCTCATCTTGCCCTTCCTGGTGAGAAGGGGAATACTCCCCTTCAGCCCTGAACTCCCTGACGCGCCGTTTAGGAAGAGTGAACAGGTCTTTAAGGCACATAAGAAAAAGGGAAGGGTCGCCATCTTCGCAGGCTGCTCCACAAATTATTTGTTCCCTCACTTCGGCGACTCTTTGATCAACGTGCTTCAGAAATTCGGATACGAAGTCGTCCTCCCAAAAGGTGAGACCTGCTGCGGAGCGCCGCTGAGGGCGCTCGGGCTCGAACAGGAGGCGGAGGAACTGGCGAAAAAAAACTATCATGTGCTAAGCAGACTTAAGGTAGATGCGATACTCAGTCCATGCCCGACCTGCACGATGCATCTGCGGACCGAATACCCCAAGACCATAGGCAAGGGGCTCGAAAGGGCGATGGACATATCCACCTTTTTCGAGGACAAACTCAAACCCTTGGACAAGATCTATAAGACCTCCTACTACCATGACCCATGCCATCTGTATTACGGGCTGGGGGTAAAAAAAGAGCCGCGGGAGATAATAAAAAAAGCAGGTCTCGACCTGGCCGGCTCTCAAGAGCCCGGCTGCTGCGGCTTTGGGGGCCTCTATTGTCTTTCCTTCAAAGAAACGTCCTCGTCCTTGCTTAAGAAAAAGGCGGACCGGATAGTGGAATCCAATGCCGACATGGTGATCACCTCATGCCCGGGATGCGTCCTGCAGCTTGGCAGGGTCGTCACCGACAGGCCGTTGCTTCATCTCATCGAGCTCATCGAGGAGGCCTACTGCTACCGGACGGCGGAGAAGTCAGGGAAAGAAAAAAAAGACACCGAAAAAGAGCCGACGCTCTTTTGATGCGCGGCCGTTGAGGCCCGTTCCAAAAGGAAGAGGTTTTTCACTTACTTCCCCCTAATACGTAGTGAGAGGGACGTCTCTCAAGAGACCTGCCCGCATTGTTTCCCGAATTCTCAATATCTGCTATCATTAAAACGTATCTGGAATAAACGCCGGATAGGTATCCCCTGTCCGATCACGAATGGGAGAATACGATGCATTTCCCTCATATCTTTCACGAAGGAAGAATCGGCAGCGCCGCCCTTAGAAACCGTCTCATCATGTCTCTCTATCCCACAAAGTATGCCACCGACAGTAAGGTGAACGAAAGGATGATCGAGTTCTACCGCGAGAGGGCGCGCGGGGGCGTTGCCATGATCGTCCTGGATTGTCCCTGCCTCGACTACCCAAACGCATATAAAGGGCCGAACGAGCTTCGCTTCGACGCGCCGGAGTATGCGGATGCTGTCAAGAATCTCCTTGCCGCGATCCACACTGAGGGCGCAAAGGCGTTCATGCAGCTCAATTATCCGAAAGAGCGTATCTTTGATCGCGAGGTCCCCGGGTCGAAACAGAAGGGCAACACGTGGGTCGCGCCTCTCGTGGGGATCATGACTACGGCGGAGGCAGGCGGAATCATCGGGATCATGGCAAACGGGGCAAAGAGGGCACGTGAACTGGGGTACGATGGGATCGAGGTCCAGGCGAGCTACGGTGATCTTATCTCGCAGCTCCTTTCTCCCCTTTCAAACAAAAGGACGGACGAATTCGGCGGCAGTCTCGAAAACCGCACGCGTTTTCTCATAGGGCTCATCGAAGCGGTCAAAGAGAAAGCGGGCAAGGACTATCCGGTGATGGTGAAGCTCGCATGCGACGAATTTATCGAAGGAGGGCTAAGGCTGAATGACACGACAGAAATCGCCCGACTCGCTGAGCAGGCGGGCGCCGATGCCATCCTTGCATCGGGAGGCAATAAGGCGACTAAGGGCATGACGATCCCCTCCCACTATCTTCCACCCGGCGTTTTGATTCACCTTGCCGGAGGAATTAAAAATGCGGTCGCCATACCGGTCATCGCGGTCGGAAAGATCAACACCCCGGAGCTGGCGGAAAAGGTGCTCAGGGACGGAGACGCCGATTTTGTTGCCATGGCCCGGCCGCTCCTCGCCGACCCCCATTTCCCCATTAAGGCCCGGGCAGGAATGACCGAAGAGATACGCAGATGCCTCTACGACTTGGAAGATTGTGCCGATAAAGGGGTCAAAGGCATCGGCAGAACCTGTACCGTGAACCCTTTCTCAGGGCAAGAATACCGATTGAAGCCAACGAGCGCTCAAAGGAAGAAGAGAGTCGTTGTTGTAGGCGGAGGCCCTGCAGGCATGCAGGCTGCGCTCCTGGCGAGTAAACGGGGGCATGAGGTGATCCTCTACGAAAAGGAAGATACCCTTGGAGGGCAACTGAAAATTTCCTCTGTCGCTCCCTGCAAGGAGGAGATGGAAGCGGCCTTGCAGCACATGAAATATATGCTTGGCAAGACGAACGCGAAGGTTATTTTGCACAAGGCTCCGACAAATAAGGAGATCCTTTCTCACAATCCCGATGCAGTAATCGTCGCTCTGGGGTCCAGGCCATCTCTTCCGAATGTCCCCGGCATAGACCTACCCTCGGTGTACGACGTCAGGGCAGTCTACGAGGACGCCATCGATCTGGGAAAGAACGTGGTCATCGTCGGCGGCGGGGACATCGGTTGCGAGACAGCGGACCTTCTCGCAGAGAAAGGCATGAGTGTCACTATCGTCGAAGCCTTCGAAGAGGCCCTCCATAGGATGAAAGAGATCCCGAAACAGGAACTGTTCAAAAGACTCAGGAACAAGAACGTCGCAATCCTGACAAGCACAAAGGTGATCGCGGTCGGGCCTGGGAAAGTCATTGTCGAGACCAAAGAAGGTATCGGGAAAGAATTAGCGGCTGACTCGGTGATTTTTTCGACCGGCGCCGTCTCTGTCGACTCCTTGGTTGAAACTCTCAGAGGCGCTCTTGAAGAGGTATACGTGGTGGGAGACGCAAAGGAGCCGGGCAACCTCGGTGCAGCGCTGAGAGACGCAACTGCCGTAGCGCTGGAGCTATGAAAGCTGTGCCGAGGCAATCCTGCCCCTCAGACTGGCCGAACTTACAGGTGCACTCAGAAAAAAGCTTTGCCTTCCCAGGATGGGTCCGGTGGTACGCCAAAGAATGAGGTTACGGTAGGGGCGAGATCGACCATGAGAGGCGCCCTCGTGAGCTTCCTGTTTGTAACAAGAAGACCGTCTACGAGTGACCTGTCAACGATGTGGTCTGCACACCACGGGAGGTTATTTGGCGTGAGCACATCCTTCGATACACCCCCTATTGCCGTGTTGGATGAAACTCTGAACCCCTCATTCATGCCGATAATGAGGTCCGGAGCAAGGGGATCGTCTTTGACTGATGTAGGGTAAACAGCGATTACGGGCTTTCTAAATCCGCCAGGCGCAAAACCAAGGAGGGCGTCCCTGAGTTCGGCCGCGACTCTTTCCTTCTCAGAGCGCGCGATAATCCCGTGTGGTTCTCTTCCCTGCATATTTATATATATTCCGGAAAATCCGAGCGCATAGGCCTTTGTCCTCGTCCAATCCACCAGGTTGAAAAGTTCGCCCTTATTTGTTTCTCCAGGCTCTGACGTGAGATGCATAAATCCCTTCTGCACCAAAAAGGTATTGAGGTGAAAGTCGTAATCATAGCTCGTGATACCGTGGTCTGACACGATGATGAGGCTGTCCTCGGGAGAAAGCATTTTCACGACTTCGCCGATCAGCCGGTCCATCTCCATGTAGTGTTGTTTGATTTCAGCATTTGGGCCGCCTTTTCGGAAATGGATGTGCTGCAGACGGTCGGAGGTGTCAAAGACAAAGGCCAATACGCCGCCTCGGAAGCGCCCCAAAGCCTCCCTGAACATTGCCGCGCGTTCTTTGTTGATGGAAGCGCAAAGAGCGTTGAAGCCATCCATGTCTAAATGCTTTTTGTTGAGAGCGGATGTGTCCTCAGGCATGCCCAGCGTCTGGAACGGACCTATTGCCTTTGCGATTGAGGCTGCCAGACCCTTCGGATTCGTAAACGGCACAATCGGATTCGAGGGATCGAGCTGCACGGGCGTCGCATAAAGACGGAAAGGATTAATGCTCATCAGGTGAAATTTGCAGACCCCTGTGAGGCCGCCGAGAATCCCTTTCCTAAACGATACGGTCTGCAGCGGAGACCACTCCTCCACCTTCAGCCGTACTGTGCTCCCATCAACGCCGATCGAAACGCCGTCGGCGGCCTTCTGTATAATAAGTTCCTTTTCAAACGCCTTGTTTCTTTCCGCAAAGGGGCCCTCTAAAACGGTCGTCGCCCTATCTCCGGAGAATGTGATTCGCCTGACGTTTTTTCTGGAATCGGGAGGGATTGGCACGTCCTCGTCGGTATAGTAAGTATAGACACCAAGGAACCCCTTGACATCCGGCGTGCCAAGACCGGAGAGCATGTCCCCGTTGATCTCTTCAGAGGGAAATGACGCGGGCCACCGGTAAACGGAAGTGGGAATGCCAGCCTTCGACGTGACTCTCCAAAATGGCACGGCACGGTTGGGATTTTCGAACCTGCCGCTTTTTTCATTCATGCTGTTGATGCTCAGGTACGGAAGATAGCTGCCGGCCTTTCGCTGGATGAAATCAAAGACGCCATGCCGCTCCGGATATACCCCGCTTGACAGTGTGGTCCAGACCGAGGGGCTCTGGGGGGGGACAATCGTAGGGAAACGCGACATCGTGCCCCTGGCGGCAAGGCCGGCGATATGAGGGAGCGAGCCGTCTTTCATGAAAAGATTGACCAGGTCCGGGTCCATGCCGTCGATACCCAGGATAATAAGGCGTTTATTCATGCGAACTCCGTGTGTGGTAGTATTCCTGCCGCAGCCTGCTGACAGGAGCAAGGGAGCAACGGCCGCAAACTTCAAGAAATCCCGTCTATCGATCATATCGCTATGCCGTGGAAACCGCCCTCAGCGCCAACCGGCAACCCGATACATCAGGAATAGACGAATACATATATTCCCGCCACGGCGAGACATGCCAGGGCCGTGAAGGTCAGATAGCGAGCAAACTTATTGCCGAGCAAGCGGCCAAGAAAGCCTCTGAAGAGAACGAGGCCGGCGCTCAGGAAACCCAAAACCGCAGCGAGGATGGTTGAGAGGGAACTGGTAATCATCCCGCCGGTATAAGGGTCGACATACGCATAGGCAGTGCCGGACAAAAGCAATCCGGCCGCAACTAAAACGCGGCAAATTGTTGATGTTCTCTTCGTCATTGTTTTCAATGTGGTTTCATAATAATTGTTTAGAGATAAGGTTGTCAATCAGGCCCTGAGCAGGCCGGGTGAAACAGATATTACGCGGCTTGTCTTTTCAGGATGCGTCCGTGATTCATGCCGACCGATTGACATGATTCACAAACATTCTCTATAGTAAAAAAATGACGCTGGCGCAGAAGATTGAAAGATCGAAGGAGATCATCACCGAGGCGTTTGACCGGTTCGGCAGCGAGAAGATGGCGATCGCCTGGACCGGCCACAAGGACAGCACACTGGTGCTCTGGCTATTCAGGCTCGTATGCAGCGAGACGGGAATGCGCCTTCCAAAATGCATGATGATCGACGAGGGCGATATCTTCGATGAGATCAGGACTTTCATGAGAACGGTTACCGTTGCGTGGGATGTCGAGCTCATTGAAGCAAGAAACACTGATGTCATCTCCAGAGCGCATGGGATAGGTGATACCATCGCGGTATCGAGTCTCAACGAGCAAAACAGGGCCGAACTCCTGAGGATCGGCTACACCGGAGAGACCTTTCCCTTCGAACCCGAAAGCCTGGTCGGAAACCATCTGCTGAAAACCTGCGCGATGAATATTTTTATCCGTGAGCATGGGCTGAAGGCCCTTGCCACGGCGATCAGACGCGACGAGCAGTCGGCGCGCGGGCAGGAGAATTATTTCAGCGATAGGCCGGATAACGAGCCGCCCCATATGCGCGTGCACCCTATCCTGCACTTTACCGAGCGGGATGTCTGGGACGCTATTTTAGGGAATGACATCCCTTACTGCGGGCTTTATGCACTTGGGTACCGGTCTCTTGGAGCGAGATATAATACGATCAAGACGTCCGATCTGCCTGCCTGGGAGCAAGACCTGGAAGCGTCGCCGGAGCGCGCAGGCAGGGGTCAGGAGAAAGAACAACTCATGGACAGGCTTCGGGCGCTCGGCTACATGTAAGGGTTATTCTGGCTCATCCCCGCCGCTGCCGGGCCGGATTGCCGCAACAATGGCGGGGTACCCGCGGTTACTGCGAACATTCTTAAGGTCGCCGTCCGTCCTCAGCAGGTCCTTCGAATGAAGCCCTTTGCCGACCGCCTCGCGCAGCGCCCCAAGGGCGCCGTCCACATCTCCGTTGAGTGATTTTAGACACGCCATGTTGTAAAGCGGGATCCACGAGTCAGGCCGGAGTTTGGCGGCCTTTTCATAATATTGTCTGCCCTTCTGCATATCGTTCAGCCTGCGGGCGCTGTTGCCGGCCTGGATCAGGGACCTGAAATCACCGGGCAGACGCTCAAGGCTTTTCTCATAGTAGTGGAGCGCCTTGCTGAAATCCTTTCGATCGTAATGGAAATCAGCGATACGCCGATACACGAGGGGATAGTAGGGATCCATGGCTATCGCCTTTTCATACCAGCTGAGAGCTGCTGCCGTATTGCCCCGAAGGTCCTCGATAAAACCTAAGCCGCTTGCCGCCTCGACGAACTGGGGAGATATTGCGAGCGCTTCATGCATGCGCCGCTCGGCCTCGGCGAAGTTGCCTTCTAGAAGGGCAAGGTGCCCAAGCATTACATGGACACGGGCCTGCTTGGGATCGTCCCTGAGAGATTGGAGGTAATGACGACGCGCCTCCGCCTGCCGGTTCTCCTTCATCAGGACAAAGCCTAAAATGTTCCTCGCCGAAACATGCTTCGGGATTGACCGGAGGATATCATTTAATTTCGCCTCGGACTCCTTCAGCCGGTTCTGCTGGGCCAGATGGCGCGCCTCGTCGAGATCGTTATAAACGGCGATGCCGTCCTTGGGGTCCATCCCGGACATGCTCCGGCGCTCTTCCGAAGAGGCGAGATACCCCAGGCTCTGGAGCATATCGAGGGTTTCACGGTTCATGGGGTTGTCGGCGCCTGATGCCGGCCCCTTGTATCCCTTCTCCATAATGCGGCTAAGTTCATCGTCAAGCCCCGCGGCCAGCGGCTTGTTCGTGTCATATATATTGACAAGCTCCTGCGGGTCGGCCCTGAGGTCGTATACCTCCGGCTTCGGCGCTCTGATCCACTTATAGCCGCCCTTGCGCAGACCGTAAAGAGGGGCCATGCCGAATCCGAGCTCGGAAAGGCGCGACTCCGAGTACTGGGGCAGATCGGGAGGCCGTATCTTCCCGAGCGTAGCCGGCAGCAGGTTGACCCCCTGGGTCTCTTCGGCCCCTTTGACCCCAAGGATAGACAGCAACGTAGGTACGATGTCGATCGAGCGCACGGGTCCTTTGTAAACAGACCCTGTCGGCAGGAGGCGTGGAAAACGCATGATCAGCGGGACATGGACCGTGGCGTCATAGATAAAGATCGCATGCGTCTTTTCATTGTGGTCGCCGAGGCTTTCTCCATGGTCTGCCGTGATAACGACGATAGTGTTGTCCATGACCCCGCTTTGGCGCAATGCGCTGAACAGCCTGCCAAGCTCCCGGTCTGCGAAGGCGATCTCCCCATCATAGAGGGAGGGCGTTAAGATACGCGCCCAGGAGGGCGGCCGGTAGGGCTGATGAGGGTCGAAGAGATGCACCCAGGTGAAAAAGGGCTTGCGGTCCTTTACAGAGCGCCAACGGTTGAACCAGGTGAGCACACTGTCAATAGTCTTATTCGCCTGCCGCTCGCGGATCATGAATAACTTCGGATTGTCTTCACCCCAAAGGTTGTCGTCGTAGTCCTCGAACCCTTTGGAGAGGTTGTATCTGCGGTTCAATACGGCTGCCGATACAAAGGCATGCGTGGTGTACCCGGCCGACTTCAGGCGGTCTGCAAGGGTCACGGTATCATCGCCGACCCTATAGGTTCCGTTGTCGCGAACGCCGTGCGCAGGAGGATTCATCCCGGTGAGTATCGATGTATGGGAAACCAGAGTGATGGGCGCAACGCAAATCGCATCGCTGTAACGGACCCCTTCCCGCGCAATGGCATCTATGTTTGGAGTCCTTGCCAAAGCGAACCCGTAGCAGCCCAGCCGATCTGCCCTGAGCGTGTCGATTGTGATAAGCAGGACGTTAGGATGGCCCGACTGGACGCAGTTTTACAAGAGAAACATAAATCAGGGGAAAAAGCATCAAGGCGATAAAAATGAGAAAGCCACGTGAGAAGAACCTTTTGCGCAACGGTACTTGTTCGGACTGCCGGGAATTCATTAAATTCATTTTATACTATAGCAAAACTACAGCAGATTTTGCTCCGTGGCCGCGTGTACAAGGCCGGGTTCGAGGAGCAGACGCCGGTAAATAGTTGCGCAAATAAGGATTGCTTTGCAAAGAGGCAAAAATAGAGACCAAAAACGAATACCAAAAGAATACTTGACAGGAGCAGCTGTTTAGCATAGTATTTCTAAAATTAATGAACAGCTAAAATTCCTAAATATCCTTGAAAAGGAGGGCTTATTTGTGAGATTCGAGTATCTTGTAAAAGGGGGAAGTAACATTGGGCACAGACTTGCCAAAATGGTCCGTGTATACGGCGTCTTTATGGTGCTGGCCTTGATAATCGCAACCAGTGCGTTTGCCGACGTGTCGCTCACCGACAGGAAGTCTTATGCCAAACAGATGAAAAGCAAGGGAGGGAATGTGGGCACTCCACTTAAGGCAACGGGCTCGCAACATCTCATCGACAACTCAGGTATGGAGTGGTTCATTAACACCAACATTACTTTCAATACCACATCGTCGGCCTCAGGCGCCATGAGCGAGGCATCATATCAGGCTCCGGTTCAGGCAACAACAGCGAACGGAGGGCTAACAGCTTCAACGCTGAACGATGCCTATGACGGTTACAACACAATCTGTCTCAGCCTCAACAACACGGTGGCGAATTGCGCCACCGGCAACGCCAATTTTGTCATATACAACCAAAACGGGCCAGCGACTTCTGAGTGTCTTGGTTCAGTCTCAGGCGTCAACCGGCAGATCGTATTCCCCACGCAGACGATCGGGAACATCCAACTATCGAGGAAGGTCTTTGTGCCGGACAATGACTCTTTTGCCCGCTGGCAAAACATAATCACAAACACCGGTGCCACGCCCCAGACGGTCACGCTTGTTCAGGCCAACAACCTGGGTTCCGACTCCAACACGATCATCACCAATACCTCAAGCGGCAATTTGACCGCCGAAGTCACCGACACCTGGGTCGCCTCTATGCAGAACTACTCAGGTACCACATCTGGTGATCCGCGCCTTGGACATGTACTCAGGGGCACCGGCTCCCCGGTGGGACTTGCCGGCATCAACTTTGTCAACGGCGATGACAACCCCTTCTGGGGTTACACCTTCACTCTTGCACCCGGCGAGACGAAGATCATCATGAATTTTGCGGTAAGCCAGCCCTCAAAGGCCGCTGCCGCGGCGAAGTCCGCCGAACTCGCGAACCTGACTAATCCCAATGCCCTGACCTGCATGAGCGCAACTGACAAGTCACGGGTGGCCAATTTCAGTGTCCAGCCGCCTAAGCCGGTATCGATACCCGCTATGGGCCAGTGGGGCGCGATCATATTTGTCGTTCTATCAGGACTTGGCTCAATTTATTTCTTCAGGAGACAAAAGTCCAGAGGATAAGGGCTGCATTTGCTCCGCGCAGATTGCCCGTTTAAGGGGCTGTCGATGACAGCCCCTTTTCGTTAATTACAAAACGGCATGGCAAAAAGAGTAACCGATATCGACAGCAAAAAGATGATGGCGTGCATACAGCAATGGTCTTTATACATGTCACCGCCCTTATATGGAGTAAATATCAAGAATTGTTAGCCATCCTCTCTTTTTTCACACTGGATTTGCCATGATACACCTCCTAAAACTAAAGATCTTCGTATTTTAACTTCAGCCTTATACAGCATTGCCTTCAGTGCCCTAGGATGCCAAAGCTGGAATTCGCTTCATTGATACTATTTTTATGCCAAAATGTCCTGCTTTAAAACGGGGAACTATGAGTCCGGGGACTGTATCGAAGCGCCGCTACAAGAAATAATCCGCTCAAATACAGTCGCCCCGCTTATGTTTACGACGAGGCAAAAACACGGGTATTTTCGTTATAATAAAGGACCAATTTATTTATAAGGGGAATATATGAAATTTTTTATCGATACGGCAAATATTGAAGAGATCAGAAAGGCCAACGAACTGGGTGTTATCGACGGGGTCACGACCAACCCCTCCCTTATGGCGAAGGAGGGCAAAGACCCGGTCCAAGTGCTTAAGGCCATCTGCGGCATCGTCAAGGGCCCTGTAAGCGCCGAGGTTGTCGGCATGACTGCCGATGTCATGGTAAAAGAAGCTAAGGAACTCGCGGGCATTCATAAGAATATCGTCGTAAAGATACCGATGATCGAAGAGGGGCTGAAGGCGGTCAAAAAGCTCTCCGGCCTCAGGATAAAGACGAATGTCACCCTCGTCTTTTCGCCTACCCAGGCGCTCCTTGCGGCCAAGGCAGGGGCTACATTCGTAAGCCCGTTTGTAGGAAGGCTGGACGACATAAGCCATGATGGGATGGCGATAGTCAGCGATATTTTAGATATCTATGAAAACTATATGTTTGAGACCGAGATAATCGTCGCCAGCATCCGTAACCCTCTGCATGTGGTCGATGCCGCAAGGATGGGTGCCCATATCGCAACGATCCCGTATTCGGTAATCACTCAGTTGATCAAGCACCCGCTTACCGATATAGGGCTTGCGAAATTCCTTAAGGACTGGGAAAAAGTACCTAAGAAAAAATAGTGGGGTCGGGGTATTCCCCGCCCTTTATGGAAAATCATCTAAATAAGGAAGAAGATGCCTATTTACGAATATAGATGCACCGCATGCGGCGAGGAGTTCGAAAAACTCGTCTTTGGGAATAAGGATGTGGATTGCCCGAACTGCTCATCTCGTGATATAAAGAAGAAGATGTCCACCTTTGGCATGAGCGGGGTTGAAAAGCCCTCTGCCGGATCGTCATCCGGCTGTACCTCGTGCAGCAAGGGGACGTGCAGTTCCTGCCACTAATAAGACTTAGGTAGCTGCTGATCGGGGAAGGTAAAGGGGTTCGCCCTTAATATCCCGGAGAGTTTCAGAGGCATTCCCTCCATGACAAAGACGGCCATGCCGCGGTCTTCAGTCTTTTTTCCCCCGGAGGTCCATTTGCCTTTCCACGTCACATTCAGGGTTACCGTGTCTTTATCGATCTCCACCCACCTGGGAGTGAATGTGAGCTCGACGCTCTCATAGGTTTTTTTGTCGGCGGTTATTTCCTTAAAGCCGCTCTCAGTAGCGTTTTTCCGGAGCGTGTCGAGGTCATTTCGTATGAATGCGTCCCTGATCCTCTCGGCCAGCGCGAAGGACTCTTCGGCGGTCTTTGACTCCTGAGAGGCAATCTTGACCTCTTTTTTCCCGCAGGAAAAAAGGAACATTGCGGCAAATAAAATCGTTAAAAAAAGAGCAGTCTTTCTCATACCTTCCCTTTCATGTCGTAACACAGCCTCGCTAATAATAAAACGGCGCGGTTTATTTTTGCAATCTTATGGGCCGAAAAAAATCTTGCCCTTCCTGCTTATTTAATGCTATCCTTTGGCGGGGATTATCAGCAGCCTTTCGGCCGTTTTCGATTGCGCCCCGCATTGTATTGGGACAAGAAAGGACCTATAATGCTCTCTAAGGTATTGAGCGCCAGTGTCATAGGGATCGAGGCATACAAAGTAGAGGTCGAGGTGGACATCTCTTCCCGGGGACTGCCGCATTTTTCGATGGTCGGACTTCCCGACGCCGCTGTCAAAGAAAGCCGTGACAGGGTAAAGGCGGCCCTGAAAAATATCGGTTTCAACTTTCCGCTAAAACAGATCACCGTCAACCTTGCTCCGGCCGACCTCAAGAAAGAGGGCTCGGCCTTCGACCTTCCGATAGCCGTCGGCATCATCAGCTCCGAGGGACTGATAGAACAGGACGCGCTCAACGGCTATCTGTTTACCGGGGAACTTTCACTCGATGGAAGGATCAAACCCGTAAGGGGGGCGCTTTCGATGGCCTTGATGGTCAGGGCGGCGGGCCTAAGAGGCATCATTCTCCCTTTTGAAAATGCGCCTGAGGCCGCAGTTGTCACTGGGGTGAAGGTATACGGTATCAAAAGCCTTCCTGATGTCGTGGATTTCCTTTGTGGGACAAAGGACTGCCCGCCCTATGCGATTGACATCCCCGAGACGATAAAGGTGCTATCGGTCTACGATGATGATTTCTCCGAGGTCAAGGGACAGGAACACGCAAAAAGGGCGCTCGAGGTGTCTGCGGCGGGCGGCCACAACGTCCTAATGGTCGGCCCTCCCGGTTCTGGAAAGACGATGCTTTCCAGGCGCCTGGCGACGATCCTTCCCGGCATGACGTTCGATGAAGCGCTTGAGACAACCCGGATCCATAGTATCGCCGGTCTTTTGCGGGACGACCAGCCACTTCTAGCCACAAGGCCGTTTCGGTCCCCCCACCATACTATTTCTGATGTCGCACTGATAGGAGGCGGACAGGTCCCGAAACCAGGTGAGGTAAGTCTTGCCCATAACGGCGTACTCTTTTTAGATGAAATCCCGGAGTTCAAAAGGAACGTCCTTGAGGTCTTAAGGCAACCGCTTGAAAACGGAGAGGTCACCGTCTCAAGGGCCGTGGCATCGATCACCTATCCGGCATCTTTCATGCTTGTGTCCGCCATGAACCCTTGCCCCTGCGGATACCTTTCGGACCCCAGGCACCAATGTACCTGCACGCCCGGCCAGATATACCGCTACAGAAGAAGGGTATCGGGCCCCCTTCTTGACCGGATCGATATTCATATCGAGGTCCCCTCGGTCCCCTACAAGGACCTGTCTACAGAATACGCAGGCGAAAAGTCGGAAGATATCCGGGCGAGGGTCATCGGCGCAAGGTCCAGTCAACTTGAAAGATTCAAAGGTGACAGGATCTACTGTAACGGACAGATGAAGACACGGCATATAAAGAAATTCTGCAGACTCAAGGGCGACGCCCAGACCCTCATCGAAAACGCGATGCATAAGCTCGCACTTTCCGCAAGGGCCTATACGAGGATACTTAAGCTCTCCCGCACGATTGCGGACCTTGAATCCTCAGAAGATATCCAGTCTCACCACATATCCGAGGCGATACAATATAGGACATTGGACAGGGGACAATAGTGATACACTTCAAGACTGCCGCCGTAATATAGTCCGGCTTTTTGTGCCTCTTGACTGCCTTGAGAATATAAAAAACAGTCTTATCGTGTAAACATGTTACACTAGAGATGCCGATTGTACTGCACGGAAGACAAAGTCCGGCAAAGACTACCGGCAAAAGGAGGACACACCATAGTCAATCAAAGAAGGATATCGCCCGGGAGGGTCGTCGACAAGACCCGCGTAAACAACCAGATACGGCTCATTAAAGCGAAAGAGATAAGGGTTGTCGCCGAGGAAGGGCAGATCGGCATAATGGATATTGAATCGGCATTGAAGCTCGCAGAAGAACAGGATTTGGATCTCGTTGAAATCAGCCCCCTGGCTGAGCCGCCGGTATGCAAGATCATGGACTACAGGAAGTTCAAGTTCGAGGAAGGCAAGAAAGAGCGGAAGGCCAAAAAAAATCAAACTACCCTCACACTGAAGGAAATCAGGATGCGCCCTTCGATCGATACTCATGATTATGAGTTCAAAAAGCGTAATGTGCGGAAGTTCATCGGTAACGGGGACAAGGTCAAGGTTACCATTCGCTTTAGAGGACGGGAATTCAGTCGCCAGGACCTGGGGACGAATGTGTTAAACAGGTTGGCGCTCGAACTGGAAGATATCGCGAAAGTAGAATCCCAGCCGAAGATGGACGGCCGCCAGATGGTAATGATTCTCAGGGCTTCGTGACATCATTTCTTCCTTGCTTTAATATACGAGGACGTGCTATCCTACATGCAGGATTTTAGAAGTTTTTGCCGTTCATGAGGCCACAAAGACTTTTGACTTTGTGGCCTTTTTATTTGCCGAGACCTTCTGAGATTTGAGTCTAACGATAAGGAGGTAATAGGAAATGGAACAAGGAACTGTAAAATGGTTTAATGACAGCAAAGGGTTTGGATTCATCGCGAATAACGATGGAAGCGAAGCCTTTGTCCATCATACTTCTATCCAGGGTAATGGCTTTAAGAGTCTTGCCGAGGGTGACAAGGTCAGCTTTGATACCGAAAAAGGCCCGAAAGGCCCCAAGGCAATCAACGTCGTCAAACTGTAATTAACGGACCCCTCCCCAAACGGGAGGGGTCTTCTCATCAGGGGGGATATGAACAACAGTGCTAACAGCAGAAAGAATGCAGCAAGGATGGAAAGGCGCCAGCGGAAGATCGACGCGGGTTTTATGGTTGCCCACTTCCCTGAAGTTTCGGGCATTGTCATCAACATGATATATAATCAAAAGGGCATCCAAAAATCATTGCCCAGGGTCGTTAATTTCTTTCCCGGCAGTTCTGCATTGTTCAGGATAGACTGCCTGAACAAGGAATGTGTCGATGGCGGGTTTGATCTCACCCAGGTTATTACCGGGATGATCAGAAACCGTAGAGTGGCTGCAAAAGGAAATCTCAGCTGTGAAGGCAATACCCCGTCTGCCGACCACTCGACTATTACTTATGAAGTTTCCGTGCAGTACACAACGTAGAGCACAAGAAATTTTGACGGGTGCTATTTATCCCGTTCATCATTAGATCTCAGGCCTAGACGCGGCAAATAGAGTGTAAAACGTATTACTCTCTGAATTTCTTAATATCTGCCTAAGACGTATCATGCTGATTTCAAACAACATTTTCTCAACTATACAAATTATTGAGTTCGTTTATATCTAAGTTCTATATCTTTGGAGAGATGGCTTTATATAAAGCCTTTTAAATCGGCCACTTTCTTACTTCAAAAGTACTGGCACCTCACTTGCAGACGACTATGTCGTACTTATTGACATCTCTTGGAGGAGATCGCTATCGGGGCTTGGTCACGGAGGGTACTTGTAACGCGGGGCGGGCTGACAAGATCATATTTAGATCGTGTCAGGCAAAGGGGGGCTTTGGCAGTGTGTTTTTTGTCGTTAGATGTCTCAACCGGCGACAAAGGGGATCGGCGCACTGACCAGGGCCCGACCTTTTTTAGAGGTCCTTTTCCGCCTCTTATCTCTTGATCCTTTTCTTCCGAATACCACTCATCAAAGTGTCTTTTTATCAGGACTTGAGTATCATCTGATTCGTTGACGACCGCGTCTCTCCTATAGAGGTAACACGCACTGCTGCTTTGTCGCGGATAGGACACTTGTTTTCACATATCCCGCACCCGATACAGAGATTCGGGTCTACATAAGGGCGCTTCAGCATTTTTTTCGTTCCGTCGCGAAGCTCCACCTCAAAAGTCTGGAACCAAATCGCCTTCGGCGATGTGGGGCAGACCTCCTCGCAGACTATGCAGTCGATGTTCATCGCCCAGGGCAGGCACCTCCCCCGGTCATAAAAGGCGGTCCCGATCTTAAGGGGTTTTTGTCCGGCGCCCTTTCCGAGTTTTTTATCAACAGTAAGAGGGCCGATGGCGCCGGTAGGACATACGCGACTGCAAAGCACACAGTTGTACTCGCAGTAGCCGATCCTGTTGATCAGGATCGGTGTCCAGATCCCCTCGAATCCTGCCTCAAGTAAAGCAGGCTGGATCGCGTTGGTCGGACAGACCTTCATGCATTCTCCGCACTTGATGCACCGCCGTGAGGAAGTCCTCTTCGGAAATGGAACCGGGAGGCCTGATTACGCGATACTGCGGTGAAGTTTTGGAGGTGATGGTGCTTCGTATCATAGGGAATAGGACCGCCCCTGCGAGGGCGCTTTCGATCAGCCTGCGACGGCTTACGTCGAGAGGCATCTGGACAGAACTTGAAGGTTTTGACAGGCCGTAATGGACCGCGCCCTCCGGGCAGTCTTCTATACAGTTCATGCAAAGGTGACATTCGGTGACACGGAGGGCCTCGTGGGGATCGCATCCGCCGTGACAGTGGCCGAGGCATTTTTTGCAGTCGGTGCAGAGGTCAACGTCGCGCCATATCCTAAGAAAAGGCCGGAAGGAAAGCAGTCCCAAAAAGGCACCCAGGGGACAGACCGCACGGCACCAGAATCTCGGCAGAAACCTGTTGGCAAAGATCACCGCAAGGAAGATAAGGCCCAGCAAAGTCCCCCCGTTAAAAATGGGCTGCTTCAGATAGAGCCAACCCCGGCCGTGATTAATCGCAGGAAATACCGAGATAGAGAAGGACCTCGTGATAAGTGGAATGGGATCGAGCAATCCGCTTTGGAGCGAACCAAAAGCAGCAAGGGCGAGCAGTAGAGCAAGGAAATAGTATTTGAGACGGTAGAGAGTGCGATAAGAATTCAGCGAAACGGCATCTGCCGCCCTCAGCCTGACAAAGATGCTACCTGCAATCTGGTTGATTATGCCCATCGGACAGATCCACGAACAAAAGAAACGGCCGAAAAAGAGTGTCCCGATAATGACAAAAAGCGAAAGGGCGAGTCCCTTATAGACTGTCCAGCTGGTAAGAAAAGAGGCGATGGCGGCAAGGGGATCGAGCTCAAGAAAAAGCGGGGTCTCGTAGCCCTTTATGCGCCTGAAACTCGTCAGCCAAAGAAGAAGTATGAACAGCGCCATGAAAAAGACAGCGTAAATTCTCCTGATATTTCTCAGAGACAGGATATTACGGATCATACGTTTATCTCGGCAATGTTTAGGGATTTCCAATCGGAAATCCCGATGCCCCTCTTTTGCGCCATCATGATAAAAGGAATATCCTCAACCTTCAGATCAAGAAACCTGAGACCATAAGACTCAGCCGCCACCAGGTCCACTCCGGCGATGACCGTATTCTCTATGGATACGTCCGAAAGGTTACCGCCGGTCGGACCGTTCCTCTTAAGTACCCTCGTGGCATCCATGACAGTGAGTGTCGGCCTGATCGCAGAGGCGAGGTCAGCGATCGAGGTATTGATGTCTTGATGCAACCGGTTCCTCTGTCCGCCTAAAGAGCCGTAAAGGTTTTTCATGGCCATTGTGCATTTGCTGAGGGAGTGGTGTTTTACGACCGGCAGATTGATGAGCTTGTCAGCCTGGTGATAGAATGCGCTTACAGGCCACACCTTTAGAGATTCGCCCCTCAGATCGGTAAGGACAAAGTCGTTTTCGGTAGTCAATCTGATCTTTCCGCCCGCCCTCTTCACCGCATCCTCGATGCCGGAACGGGCGAAACATCTGTAGGGATCGTTCACCGGAATATCCGTTACCCAGACCTCTGATGCCCGCGCCTCCAGGCAGAGCTTAACTACTGCGGCGACCACCGCGGGATTGGTGTCGGCCGCCTGCTCGGGCTGCCTGTCCCAGGCCACATTGGGCTTCAGGAGGACCTTATCGCCCGGACTTATAAAACGGCCAATGCCGCCGATCTTTTCGATCGCGGCCCGGACCATCTTCTCAGCGTTCCGGCCATGGACAACCGCAAGCGTAGGATAGACTGTTTTCTCTTCGGTGCGGAAGTCCTTGAAGGTGAGTATCCTACGGTCGCTCCTTCGGACCGGTTCTTTACTATAAAAGACATATCCCCATACGCCTGCAGTTGCCGCAAGGCCGCACGTAGCGGCGGTCCTCAGGAGAAATTGTCTCCTGCTGATGTCCGGCTCCCTTTTGTTATTCTTCGATGGCATAGGACTACCTCAAAGGTTTTTTATCCCTTCTCTTTCACAAAGTATTTAAGGATCTCTTCGTCATCCGTCCCGAACACGCCGAAAACTGCATCGCGCGACCGGATGAGAAACCAGTTGCCCTCATATTTGTCCATAACCTTGTAGACGTCCGCTACGCCCCTTTCGGTCTTTTCGTACCGCATCCCGGATTTTCCAAAGTATTCAAGAAAGGGTGACAGAACTGATCTCACTTCAGGCTCACTGCCTGCCATAAGAGCCACCTTGATATTTCCCCGGCCTGTAGAGTATTCGCGCTCTATCACATTATGGAGGAAATCGAGACCGCGATAACCCTCTTTTGCAAACCTCGTGTTTAGGACCTTTCCTATGTCGGGGAACTTCGAAAATATCCGGAAAGAATCCTTTGCTCCGGAAAGGGTATCGGCAAATCCCTTCGCAAACTTAATGACCGGCGTATTTGGGGTGAAGGCCGATATCTTGACGTAATACTTCCCCTTTATGTAGTTCACGCCGCTTGAGGTCTTATATCCCATCGTCTCCCACAGACAAAGGAGGAGGGTTTTCTCCCGACTCATCTACAAGGACCCCGAATGCCTGGATGCTTTTACCCATGTCATAGACCTCTGCCTGGATCTCCGCCTGAGTTGCCTTGGACCCCACGGCAATGTAGTCAGTCACCGTAAGCCCCTGAAATCCGGCACTGATAAAATATTCGGCGTGGCCGTCTACATGTTCATAAAGATTTTCCTTTGTGTAACGACGGGTCTCACCCAACTTCCGGAACCCGGCGATATCTTCAGCGACGGCTATAGGTGGTGACTCTTGTATGGCTTGGCGTGGGATTATAGAACCGGGGACATCCTGCCGCAGCGTTGTCTTAAAATCTATCAGGGCGGGGTCATACTTTTGGCCCCTGAAATACAGGACCCCGGAGATAAGCGGCAGGAGCGCGATCAGAAGAAGACGGTATTTAAGCGGAACTGAGTTCATCAGACCCGCCTCAGACAACAAACGACATCGACTCATGGGCATCAGAGAGCATTTCTTTCACAGGAAGACCATGAGGACAGCTGCCGATGCAAGCCGGATCAGCACATCCTGAGCAGGCCGATGCATTGTTCCTCAATGAGGCATATGATTCCATCGCCCTTTTTTCCATGCCATAGTCCCTGAAATACATCCGGTATCTCATGATCGTGGCTATCTGCACTCCTTGTGCGCATGATCCCTCGCAGGCGCCGCAGCCCGTTCTGCAGTATTCGTTGCCGTACAAACGGGCATATTGATCAAGGACCCTTTGGTCGGCGGCGGTGAATTTTGCCCCCGAGGCCTTGAGATAGAGCTCGATATCAGAAGCTGTTTTCATGGTAACGATAAGGCCGCTCACCTCCGGATTTTTTAAGACCCACTTGAATGCCGCGTGGGAGAACTCCTCTCCTTTCCCTTCTACATTCATATCCTTTGCGCCGGCAAGGGTCTTCATGGCGATCACACCCACCCCTTTTTTATGGGCTTCCTTCATGACCTCGGGCAGCTTCGGGAACTTCATGAAGTTAAAGGACGGTTGGATCAGATCGAAGCGGCCTGACTTGACCGCGGTCATCAGGAGTTCCTCCATATTGCTAGGCCCGTGAGAAGAGGTGCCGAGGAAACGGACCTTTCCCGCCTTTTTAAGGTCAGTCAGCGGCCTCGAACATCTCGTCATCGAGGAGCCTTTTTTTCTCGGCTTCCAGGTCCTTGTTCATCTCGCCTATGGCGTGCACAAAACAGAAATCGAGGTAATCGGTCTTCATCCTCGAGAGGCTTCCTTCGACCGAGGCTACATAATCTTTCTTCTTCGAACCCAAGGGGAGGTGACCGGGATAAGGCTGCGGGTTACAGAATTTCGAGGTAATGATGATCTTGTCCCTCCGTATTCTGCCCATGGCTTCGCCGATAGTCTTTTCGGATTGGCCGTAATCCGGAGCAGTGTCAAAATAGTTGATGCCGCTGTCCACGGCCCTCAGCACCATCGATGCCGCCGAAAGTTTTCCTCCGCCGAAGGAGATATCGCTCATCTTTAAGCCGGTCTTTCCTATTTCTCGATACCTTTTAACAGAGGGTGTGTTGGAAACTGCTTCTCCATGTATCGGATGGACCGTAACAGCGGCTGCGGCGAAAGCCGCCACCTTGAGAAAATCGCGTCGTTTCATGATAAGACCTCCTCATCCGGCTGATCATGCCGAATAGTTGTTAACACGCGGCCATTTATTATTAGCATACCAAAATCGGAGCAAATTATTAAAAGGAAGGCCCGGCAGAAACCAGGTCTATTACCGCAACCTCGGGAGGGGCAAGGACCCGGATAGGGGGCCCCCACGTGCCTGCCCCTCTGCTTACATACAAATAGGAACTGTCGCCTATGTGTACGAACCCGGACTGTACGGGATAATAGAGCCACGTAAAGATGGTGAAGGGAAATATCTGCCCCTTATGGACGTGTCCTGAGAGCTGCAGGTCGAAAAGCCCGACCGCACCTTGGTCTATCAGCGGCCGGTGTTTGAGAAAAAGGGTGAACTTGTCCTTTGGGAGTCCTGAGAGAAGGTCTTTCTCACTCACTTTTCGGGAGAGTCCCAGGCTTTCACCTGCCGGGTCATCCACCCCTGCAATAGTAATAATACCTGAAACACTTTCTCCCCTTAGGAGAGTAAAACCGGAATCCCGGATAAAGCACTTTGCCTGCTCGAGCCCTGAATAAAACTCATGATTGCCGGTTATCGCATATTTTCCAACTCTCGGATTTATATCTTTGAGCATATTGCTCAGGCCGTTAAGCCGACACACATCCCCGTCCACAAGGTCGCCGGTAGCCACGAAGATATCGGGATCTGCTTTTCTTACTATATCAAGTATCCTCTTTAGCCTCTCCTCACGGACGATCAGACCGAGATGTACGTCTGAAATCTGCACTATCCTCAATCTTCCGACTTTCGAAGGGATCTTCTGAGTCTTTATCTCTACGTGTTCGGTCCGGATGTTCCTCGCCTCAAAATAGCCATAGAGAGATGTAAGAAGAGAAAGAACGAGCGACAAAAAAAAAGCGGGCCTGCCCGGTAACTGAACAAAAAATAGGTCCTTATGAGTAAGAAGCCTTCCCGCAGAAATTAAAAAGCGATAGATATCGAAGGCAAATGAATAAGACGAAAAGAGAAAGAGTACACCCAGCCAGGTGTAGCCGACATAGGCAGCGACCCTTGCAGGTTGCTCCATTCCGGATCGTTCGAAGTAGCGGACGATAAAAGGCGCAGCGATCATCAATGCCATGAAGGCCGCCAGTAAAAGGCCGGCGCCGGGACCGAAGGAGAGGGCGGCCTTCGCCTTTAGAAAGGCATAGACGTGGATACCCCCATAAAGGAGGAAAAAGATAAACAGAAATAGCGTCACTTTTGTGCTTTTCCCCGGAAGAATTCAATTCCTTGGCCGGGGTAGACCTTCCGCTCTTTTTCAGGGGTCGGGGTTTCGATTTCAGGCCATTTATCGAAACGCGGGCCGGGGCCTTCTCGGGTGATGTCTGAAGGATGAGAGTCCGCTATCTTAGGGTCCCTATGGATGTCTACTCCATCGACGTTCCAGCTGAACTCTATCGGGATGCCGTTTGGGTCGAAGGAATAAATCGAGTAAATGAACCCATGGTCAATGACCTCCGACACCCAAAACCCGGCTGCATCTATCCTGTCTTTGATCTCCCAGAGCGCTTCCTTCGTGTCGACTCCGAGGGAAACATGATCGAAGATAAAAGGACCGGCAACTACCCTTCCGTGCTCCTTTTCCTGAACGGGCTCCACCGCAGGCCACTCGAAAAAGGCGATCGAGTCTCTTTCGGATATTTCGAAGAAATAATGCCTGTACCCGGGCTTGCCGAGTCCGGCGATCAATCTCATGCCGAGGAGGTCTCTCCAGAACCGTATAGTCGAATCCATGTCCCCCGTTGCCATAGCGAGGTGATTTATCCCGTTATACCTGATCATCGGCTTATCCGAATTTTATCGAAACTCAGGCAGCAGGCTCTTCAGTCTCCACCCTTTGACCCCGCCTTCATCGATATAGACCCATTCTTGGTTGTCTGTCAGACTCGTGACGTGCCCCGAGGTGCTCAGATAATAGCTGAAAGTTACGACTGCGGAGGCTTTCAGGGCCTTTTCATCGTATTTTACATCTATGACCTGGTAATCGGTTATCCTCGCATCCCTTGCCGCCTTCACACGCTCCGCGAACTCTCCGGAGATGGAGCTGGATGAAAAAAGCATGGCCTGATCGAAATCCCTCCATCTGACAAGCTGGTTGTATTTGTCGAGTGTCAAATCGAAGGCCTGCCGTGACTGGGCCGCGGCACAGGAGGCAAGGCAGGCAGCAATGAGTAAAAAAAGAGACAGGGTCCGCATTATTTTCCTCCCTCAAGGTCGTCTAAACACTTTGCCTTAATAGTAAGAAAGAAAATAGGAAATAGCAAGTAAGGCATTGCGGCTTTTTACGAGTATGGACGGGAATTTGATACTTTAGTTTCACATCGTTTCTCTCGTTCCCCCATTATGTTTCTTCAGGGAGTATAATTAAGAAGAGGTGAGTGTTATGGAATGTCCTCATTGCGGCGAAAAGACCGGAGAAGGGAAGGCATGTGAGAGCTGCGGAAAGGACCTTGCGCCATCACAGGGGGTGGAAGTGCAGTACAAGGATTTCAAGGTCTCGGAACTCCTTGACATAAAGTTGCGCAAACAAGTCCCCGCCCGGCAAGAGGCCCCGAAAGCCGGGGGCAGACAGGTGGAAAAAAAGGCTAAATCATCAGAAAATAAAAGATCGGGGATAGTGGTGACCGTCGTCCTCATTTCTGTAGCAACCGCGGTATTTTTTCTGCTGAGGTTTCTGCTGAAGTTTTGAACCGGTAAGGGGCCGTTTTTCTCCATTCCTGATTTCGCTGTTCACTGAAATCTCACTATATTATTTGCCTGATTGATTCCCTTCGGGTTATTATGATATTCTCATCGGTGCGTGAGGGGCACTTTTGTTTCTGGGATTTCCCCGTGAAATTTCCTCATGTGCTGCCGGCCGCCAGAGGTGGTGCCGGCCAATACGAACAATCGAAGGTGAAGTCTATGCCATATCGAGCCTGGTTTCAGTGCATCAACGATCAGTGTAAAGCACGCTATCCGCTGAATTCGATCATTTACCGCTGCAAGGTCTGCGGATCACTCCTTGAGGTGCAGCATGACATGCAGGTCCTGGCCCACCGCAGTGCCACGGCCTGGATGAAGCTTTTCGAGGACCGCTACAAATCCACAGAGTGGCCTTACGGCTCGGGTGTCTGGGGCAAAAAGGAATGGATACTTCCTCAGGTCAATAACGACAACGTGGTCTCTCTCTATGAAGGCGGCACCAACCTGTTCTGGGCCGAGCGGTTCGGCAAGAAGATCGGCATCGACAACCTCTGGCTCAAGCTCTGCGGAAACTCCCATAGCGGGTCTTTCAAGGACCTGGGGATGACTGTCCTCGTATCGATGGTCAAGCAGATGATCAGCGAAGGCGCCCCGATCCAGGCCGTTGCCTGCGCATCCACGGGCGATACCTCAGCAGCGCTTGCGGTCTATTGCGCCGCAGCCGGCATCCAGTCGATCGTGCTCCTTCCCAAGGGCAAGATATCGATCGCACAGCTAGTCCAGCCGATCGCCAACGGCGCGTTGGTATTATCTTTGGACACCGACTTCGATGGCTGCATGCGCGTGGTGCAGGAGATCACCAAAGACGAAACGATCTACCTGGCGAATTCCATGAACTCCCTCAGGATCGAGGGACAGAAGACCGTAGGCATCGAGATCGTCCAGCAGTTCGATTGGGAGATACCCGACGTGATCATCATCCCCGGCGGAAACCTGGGGAACGTCTCCGCACTGGGAAGCGGTCTTCTGATGATGCGCGACCTCGGACTGATCACCAGACTTCCGAGGATCGTGGTCGCCCAGGCGGAGCGCGCAAATCCCCTCTACCGCTCATATCTGAAGAACTTCGAGACCTATGAACCGATTCAGGCCCAAAAGACTCTTGCCAGCGCCATTCAGATCGGTAACCCCGTCAGTATCCAGAAGGCGATCCGCACGCTCAAACAGTTCAACGGCATCGTCATGGACGCTTCTGAGCAGGAACTGGCCGACGCGGCTGCTCTTGGCGACACTACCGGCATGTTCAACTGCCCACACACAGGCGTCGCCCTTGCGGCACTGATCAAGCTGATAAATACCGGCAAGATCGACAGGTCGGAGCATGTTGTCGTAATCTCTACGGCCCATGGCCTTAAGTTCACCGACTTCAAGGTCAAGTACCATGAGGAAGCATTGGATTTCCCCTGCCGTTTCGCCAACAAACCGATCGAGCTGCCGCCGACCGTGGAGGCTGTAAGGGAGGCGCTTAAGCACGCATTACAAAAGAGGAGAGAACAGAATGTCTAAAAAACCGTCAGACCCCAAAAAATGGCATCCCGCCACCTTAGCAATCCACGGTCTGGGCCGCCTTCCTAAAGCCTATCATGCCGTCTCAACGCCGATTTTGCAGACCTCTAACTACTATTTCGACACAGCCGGCGAGGTCGAAGATTTCATGCGTGCTAAAGGCCAGGGGGTCGTGACCCGCGAGCATGAGTATGCCAGGTACGGTAACCCTACCCAGCAGGAAACAGAACGCAAGCTCGCCGCAATAGAAGGGGCCGAGCGCGCGGTGCTCTACTCCTCGGGCATGGCGGCGGTACTTCTGACGGTGATGACCTTCATGAAACGGGAGGGGCATATCATCTTCACCGGTGACTGCTACCGCCAGACGCGGGACTTTGCAACAAATTTTCTCGGCAAGTTCGGCGTCGGGTACTCCATCGTTGACCCTACGGCCGGGGCGATAGAGAAGGCCATCAAACCCGCCACCAACATCATCTTCACCGAGTCGCCCACGAACCCCTATCTGCGCGTACTCGATATACCGGCCATCGTGAAGGTGGCCAGGAAACGTAATATCATGACCATCATCGACGCCACGCTCGCGACACCCTATAACATCAGGCCTATCGATCTCGGGGTGGACGTCGTCATCCATTCGGCTACAAAATATTTCGGGGGTCATAATGACCTTATGGCCGGAGTAGCGCTCGGTTCGGCGGCCCTGATGACCGACCTTTACAAGATGCAGCGCATGATGGGCGCAACACCCGGTCCGCTTACTTGCTTCCTCCTTGAGCGCGGCCTCAAGACCTTCGGGATGAGGATGGAGCACCACAACAAGGCGGGTCTGGCCGTGGCGCAGATGCTTGAGTCTCACCCCAAGGTCGAGAAGGTCTGGTACCCGGCACTTAAGTCGCACCCTGACCATAAGATAGGCATGGAGCAGATGAAGGGCTTCGGCAGCGTCATAAGCTTCCTCGTCAAAGGAGGCAACAAAGAAACAAGGAAGTTTATCGACGCCCTCGAGCTCTTCCTGATTACCCCGAGCCTGGGCGGCAGCGAAAGCCTGGTCACGCAGATGTGGGCCATGTCTTTTTTTGACTATCCCGAAGAATTCCGAAAGTCTATCGGAATGGTCGACAACCTGGTAAGACTTGCGTTAGGGCTTGAAGACATAGACGATCTGATCGCGGATTTGAAGCAGGCCTTGGATACGATCTGACGGGACATGGCACAATAATTCACATATGCCGACGTTTCAGGAAGCCTGAAAGTTGAAAATGATGACTTCAGCGGGGAAGCCTGTTAGCCGTTAATAGGGAACTCTCTGGTTCCTATCTCCCTCACCATATCTTCCTATTTTTTCTGAAGCTCGGGATTCTGGGCGAGGTTCCGTACGGTCCCGCTTGGGACATCAACTTCGAAATAAAAACCCTTTTGCGTGTCGCCGTCCATGGCCGTAAAACTTACCAGGTATTTCTGCTCATCCTTCTTTTTGGCCTGCCAGCCGACCACCTTAAACTTCGAGGCATTCTCCTCAGCCCATTTATTGACAATCGACTCTACAGACGTGTTCCTAAGGAGCGCTTCTGATCTTTTGACTACCTCTATCGCCCTTTCTTCGGTGATCGCGGAAGAAGGCTGTTGGGCAATGGCCCCTCCAGGGGTCTGCTCTATAGCAGGCGTGTCGCCCTGGGAGCTGCCCGTTGGCAAAGACCCTTTCCCCGAAACAGCGGCCGGGGACGTCGCCGGGCCTTTATCCCTCCCCGCGGCATGGACATGATCTTCTGTCGGTTTGTCCTGAGAATAGAAAAAGAATAACGCGGCAAAGATAAGTACCAGGATGCCGGCCGCCGCTCCCGCCAGAAGCGCCTTACGTGGAAAGACCTTTTGTCCTCCTTCGGTAACAGGCGCCGAATACTGCGCGGAACCCTCAGGACCGACTTCTATTTTCCCCGGCCTCTCCTTTTTTTCAACGATCATCCGACTATCGGCGGCTTTATCTGTGGGCGGGATTGACCCTGAGTCCGTCCGGTCGGTTATAGGCAGGCCCTCTTTATCCATCTGCTTACTTTCGGAAACTGGGACAGTTGACTGAGATGGAGACTCGGGTTCCTGCGCGGACGGCGAAAGAGACAGGGGCATCTGTTGGGCAGAGCTGTCCTGAGGGGCCTTTTTGCCCTTGCGCTTTAAAAAAAGGGACGTTTCACACTTACCGCATTTGAATCTCGTCCCTTCAGGCCTTAATTTTTCATCGGGAAGCGTAAGTCTTGCCTTACATTTCGGACAGGTAATCTTCATTTTAGATATCCTTCCCTATAAAACATCTTCCGGGGCTAATTGTCAAGAGTAATCATAAGATTCGGGAAAGTTCGGGAGCCAATCGGCAAGTAGTGGGTAGTCAGAGGCGGCCTTCAGCTGGCCTGAAAAAATCAGATGCCCCTTTCTTTCTGGGGTGGTAAAATCCCGATGGAATAAATTATAAAATCACGCTGCCTTTCGCCTATGCCGTGGTTTTTTCCCCACACATTCCTCTTTTTCTACGACCCTGACCCCAAGGTCCTCAAGACGCATCAGCAAATGCTCTATTTCCTGAAGAGGAAAGTGGTCTGTAGGAAATACTTCATCAAGTTCCCTGAAAAAAAGCACGCCTCTTTTCATTCCCAGTTCAAGCAGGGCATCCTCAATATCCTTTCCTTTCATAACAGCCTCCTCGGCATCCTGGCCGTTCCACGCACAGGGGTAAAGAATTTCATTTCTTCTAATTATATTGTACCGCCATCAAAACTCAACTGCTATGATAAAAATCATACGGGTGGTAACAAGAAAAGGGGCGCAGCGTGTGATGTTCAATCCGGGATTCAACCCCGAGTATCGTCATCCTTCCTACAGTTTTGAGCAAGGGGGGCACGTTGCAACGTGCCCCTACAGCCGTTAATCCCCGAGCAATCCTGAAATCTTCTGCATGATCAATGCGGGGAGCAGGTCCCTGTTTTCGGGGGTCACGTAATGGATCTCTATATCCGCCCTGCTTTTTATCCCTAGGAGGTAATCGTCTCCACCGAAAGCAATCGTGCCTATAACGATGTTTGCCGAATCGAGGACCTCGATCGCGGCTCGTTTGAAGACCTCTGAAAAACACTCCATTTTGCCGATTTCGTCGAGGATAATCACATTTTTTTCAATCGGAGCGATCGAAGGCACAGCTATGGTTTCTATATTCTCTAAACTGACCCCGTATCGCCTTATTTGAAATTCGGACCTTATGTCCTGATGGGCAAGGTAGCCCTTTTTACCGTCAACGGTCTTCATCAGAAAACCGACCCTTTTGCCGTCGATCCTTTCCTCTTCAGTATAAAAACCGCTGACCGGATGGGCTAGCCGCCCGATCAGTTTCTTGATGACAGTGGTTTTTCCGGACGACGGAGCTCCCGTGAGAAAAATGTTTTTCTTCAGGGCTCTCATAAAGAACATTTTAGCCTATGCAAGTCCCAGAAGAAAGGGGAGTACGAAGGTTGTTAGTAGGAATGAAAAATATGGTGCCCCCTGCAAGATTCGAACTTGCGGCCCCAGGTTTAGGAAAAGTTAAAAGGCATTTTTTACAAAATGGCCATTGGCAACGGTTCCAGCAAAACCGATTGATTTTAAAGCAGAAACTAGCATTCTTTATGTTCCGGTTATTCCGGCCAAATCCGTATAAATCGCAGAAAACTACTACAATTTTACTACAGTTAAAAACGGCAATCATCCCATCATCTCGCTGAGAAAAAAGCCGGTTGCAAGGTCCTGCTGAACCGGGAGAGCAAAGTTAGCGGAGCTCATCTATAATGACTCAATAATCCTTTTGCTTTGCTATAGGTCAACACAATGGATTTCAATGCCCAACGCCATTTGCAAGTCAGGTTTTTATATTGCAATCTTTACTTGCATTTCGTCATAGGCGCTTCGAGGAGCAGTTTTATTATCATATCGTTTTCGCTCGATCAATCCTATTTGCTCTAAGAAAATAATATCATCAGAGACATTTTTTATATCTCGATTCAGCAGTTTTGCAAGTTCATGAAGCGAAGAAGGTTTTTCTGCTCTAATGGTATGAAGCAATTGCATTCGCTTAGGAGTGATCGCTTTACGAAAAGCCTCTAAAGACGCAAAGTAAACACCCGTTTCTTTTTGGATTTTCTGGCCATTCTTGATAGACTCGGCAGTACTAACGAAATCTGCAAGAGCTTCATCGACACTTCGAATCTGTATCCTAATGATCTTCTTTGCTCTCATAACACACCCCTTTTGTAACGTTCAATATCCTGTTTGAAATCCTCAGATAATTTTTCGAGACTTGTAAAGCGGTAAGGCTCAACAAAGTCTTTAACATGCCTGTGATCTCCCTTTCCTTCTGAGTTATCATAGCCAATAATCCTCTTATTCCCAACAATATAAACCAAAGAATATTTAAAGCCGTGAGGCTTGTCTGGCGTAGGCTTAAAGAGATGCCACAGCTTGATCTCAACGATGTTTCCCATCTCATCAATAATCTTATTGTGCCTGATTAGGTCCGCCCTCATAAGTAGTCTATTGGTATTATATACCAATGCTAATATTATTGGAATAGCCAAATCCGTATAAATCGCAGAAAACTACTACAATTTTACTACAGTTAAAAACAACAAATCATCCCATCATCTCGCTGAGAAAAAAGCCGGTTGCAAGGTCCTGCTGAACCGGGAGAGCAAAGTTAGCGGAGCTCATCTATAATGACTCAATAATCCTTTTGCTTTGCTATAGGTCAACACAATGGATTTCAATGCTGCTGTCAGCGCGATAAACAAACTACTGATAAAGCAACAGCCCAATACATTCAATAGTTCTTGGATACGACAACATGCTCCGCATGTTTATCGGTTTATTCAGAAAAACGTAAGAGCTGAAATCGGCGGCATAGACTGGGATAGAATCACTCGTGCATTGGACCGCAAATTACAGCGAAGATGGCAGACATCACGCAGGGGCAGACATCCGGAATGTTTCAGGGACAAGAGGGCAGTTGAGATTATTCTGGAAAAATACCATGACAAACTTTATACGTTTCTCTCTCCGGCAGATGCGAATGATAAGCAGGTCCGGGATATCATCAGCATCGCGCTGGTAAGAATCGCTCAACAAGGAAACGTAGCTGCCAAACAGGAAATTATTAAGCTGGTCAGGCTCACTATCGATGAGTGGATCGAACAGTACCCAAAGATATCATGCTGGGAAGGGCTTGACGACATGATTCAGGTGCGTATTGAGGGCTGTATCCGCCGCTACCGTTATTCGGGATCATTTATCGGCTATCTGTTTAAGACACTCGAATACGCAGGCAGAGGGATAAGACCAATAACCGCTTATTCACTGGACGATTCTTTATATCCCGGGAAAAAGACAAGAATCGATAAATTTGCGCAGAATCCTGAAACTGGAGAAATACTCATATATGCCTGAAATAATGATGTGCCCGATTGTCCGGGAGTGAGCTATCCAACATTACAGCGTGCACTTTCTGACTTAAGAAAAGAAAAAAAGATAAAGTGTCTTGGCAGAGGGCCTGATGCCCAATGGGAGCGCATTGAGGGTTGATAGTTTCTATAATCCTTGCCAGTCTCAATTTTCGATGACCATAGGTCTCTCCTCCTAAAGGTACTAAGTAAATTGATGATGCTATCGCCGTTCATTCGGCGAGGCAGGCATGAGGATTTTCAGTCGCCGGCTTCTTTAAAAACAAAGGCTGCACCTGATAATTGACACATCTAGCCTTCTTTCGAAGGCTGTGATTTCCATTAGAAATATGAACTTTAAAGTCTGTTATAATTGTATGGTATGGCACTCGTGGGCCTTGCAAAGCATTTTGAGAGAAGTGGTAGATACATCGATGAGGGGGTTGTTTAGATGCGACTAGAAAAAAGTAAGGCATACACCAGACGAGAGATTGCCTCTATGCTCGGCGCGATATTCAGGAATACCTGCCGCACGTGAGCGGGCGTGTCGTCTGTGCCTGTCTTAAACAGAGTATGAATCCGGGAATTCCAGACACAATACTGGTAGGCAAAGGCGTAAACGTCGTACGTTATGCAAGAATGTTCGATAAACAGAAGGACTTTGTTCCAGTATTTGTCAAGCGCGACGTTAACGAGTGGATTTACGTTGGAGACTATCGGACTGAAATCACTCTCAGAAGACAAAGATGAAGTCAGCCGACTCGCTAGAGAGGCTCTGAGAGAAGATGTAGTGATGGTCCTTAGATTGGAGCGAAAGGACTGAAAGAGGGAGGACCATCATGCCGCATGACCTGATGACGAATTGCGAAAAGAAAACGATGTACAAACAGGGTGACGAGAAAGTATGGAGATGGAAAGAAGTGCCCGTGTCATCGCTGACGAGCGGTGCCAGCGGGGATATCCGATGCATGCACTGCCACGGCCCGGTGCGCGTCCATAAACAGAAGGTGGATCACGGCCCTGTAGATCATGTAGAACACCGTTCACATGTAGACTCGGAGAATTGCAAGGCGGAATTTATTTCAAGGGAACCCACAGGATGTCACTGGACCCAGTTCAGTGAAAGGAGCTTTCTATAGCTCGGAGTCGCGCCAGAATGTACAACCTCTCGTGAAATCTACGGAAAAGTTGTAATTCTGCGATGAACACTCCTCACTTTTGCCATGACCTCAGTTCATTTAAAATCTGCAGGAATAATAGAGTCGTATTCGTTCGACAACTTGCTGGCATCTATTCTAAATTGGCTTTAAAGTCACATTATAAGGGTAGAGCAACCGAATCAGCTTATAGCAATAATCGAAAACTTTCTCAGCTTGCTCAACCGTCAATAAAGTGTCTTCAGAAATGTCTGTCCTAGGATGAACGAGAGAATTTCGTATTGATCTGATTTCAGTGAAAAGCGCCGGCTCAACGCCTTTTACTGCACGCGCTTCGAGAACAAATTGAATCCTGTTTGGAAGCCCTCGCGCTGAAGTCGTTTTCCCTAAAGCCTCTATGGAGTGATCGAGAGCTTCCTCAACTGCAATCCAGCTGAACAAGATAGAGGCCCTTATGTATCTTTGAATAAGAGGCCTAACAGACGGCACGTCAGGTCGGCCCTTAGCTTGGTTAAGAAAAAAGTAAGCATCATCGAGAACAGTGAAATATGTCGTTCTCATAAATATTGACTCTGTAACGGTGCATTTTAATCGACGAGCCTACTTTTAATATCTCCATCCGTTTACCCCAAGTATCAACAACCCATGAGATGCTTTCTTACTGAATAACTCTAACACGTATCGAATATGAGAGAAACAAAAAAACCGCAGCTAACGTTCGTCAATCTGTGCCGATCATTCCGCATTTCCCAAAGAATGGAACCTTTCGCTCAAATCCCCAAGCCTTTTCAAAAAAGCTGGTCTCCTCTTCGCGAAGTTCTTAAGAAATATTGTTATGACAACGCCTGCGGCTTCGAACATAGCAGCCATTTGCATTATCGTCTTTTCGAGATTGCGTTCCCGGCCAAGCGCATCGTCCACCGCTCTTTCAGTATAACTCCAACTGGGATGGAGGTAAAAGTTGTCCATTCTGACCAACATGTCATAATAAAACGTCATCATATCCTTCCCTCGAATCCCTGTCATGAAGTGCAGCTATCATTTTATCGAGCGTTAGGCCACTCCAGTAGTTCTTGTTGAAGTTTTGTTTGTACTTCTCCTTGAACTCTTTGAAGCTCTTCTCCTTCTTCTGAAAGTGTTCCTCGACGCCCATGCCCACGAAATACTCGGATATTTCCCGAATCACCTCCATAGCCTTGTAAGGGATGACTGACTCGTCGTATGCGATGTACATTTCAAGACGCTCATCCCGCTTTCTTCGTCGTCGAGTATGTAACTAAGATTTATGGTGAGTTCCCAGGTGCTTCTGCTGATATAGTGAATTTGATGGAAAAGTCCCGTTTCGGCCAAGGCAACCGTGGCTTTTACTGTTTTTCGCCGCGCAACAAGAAGGCTTCCTACACAGAAAATCCTGTGCTTATACATTTTGTTCTTGGACTTCCCAGCGAAATTCTTAGCGCTGAGCGAATATGTCGTTCATTAGTGTAATCTGTTCTTTAAGGTAGGAAATTCTGGCCTCGTGCATCTTTTCCAGTTCCCCACGCGTCCTGGCAAGGGAATACTTCTTATTGGAAGGCATCGCTCTCCCGGCGTCCATTTGAGACATTATAATGTAGGTTCTTGCAAAATTCCAGAGCCGATTACCGGGGTGAACAAAGGCCCGTCAACAAGGTAAGAAAAGACTTGAAGGACTATCCCTTGTTGTCGTCTTTTGATTTGATAAGAAAGCGAAGTGGATTGCCGGCGACATTTTTCGCTCGAAGCTCATTGAGCAGTCGCACCGTGGCATCCACCTGAAAGCCAACAAATCTTTCCCGACGCAACTGTTGAAGAGTTTATCACGAAACATGCACCTCATGATCAACTCGGAGATTCCTATTGTTTATCAATCTCAGATCGCAGCAATATGGCCAGCAGCGTCGGTTATTTGCAGTACTCCTCGCTATCTGGAGCAATCCATGCGGGTTCGAGTCCCGCCTTCGGCACCAACTTTTTCCCCCGCAAACGGCGTGTTTAAGCCATTTCCTCTTTCGAAACCCCGAGAAAACTACCGTGTGCAAGGCGTGTGCAGGGCGGGAAGCATTAACGGAAAAACCGCCTTCGGTTTCCGAAGAAGCATCCCCGAAAAAGGTCCTGTAAAGAAGGCGGGCGTCCGTGGGAAACCCTGCGCGGACGAGCGGAGACCGCATGATCGCCCGCCACCGTCCTGGGAGGCATTTATGGACACCCTTTGGTTGAAAGAGTTTCGGGAGCGGATGAACAGGTTCGGTGCCGTCGATGCCGCCGGCCATATTCCGGCGTCAATCAAGGTGAGGATCGATACGGGCTGCTTTCCATCGCCAGCATTCCCCCCAAGCTTACCGGCTCATCGACGCGTATGTCGCGGGAGCCGACCTGTCGGACATCCGCTATGAGATAGAGGAACACGAGACCGGTCCCGAGATCCTGGTTTACCTGGCAATCATCACCGCTGGGCTGGGGTTCGCGAAGAGCCTCGTCGAGCTGGTCACGGCAATCATCAAGGCGCGTTCGGAGGGCGTCAGGCGGGGAGACGGGCCGTCGTCGCCGGTTGAAGTGATAGTTCGCGGTCATTACAAGGACGGGGAGTATTTCGAGGAGAAGATCATCAGGATACCTCACGACCAAGACGTCACGCCCGAGCAGATAATGGACGCCCTAGTCAAGAAGACCCGCAAGCCGAAGAAGAGGCAAAAAAAGAAGAAGTGACGGCGAACTCAATGGAAAGCGGAAGCGAAAAGAGGCTCCTCCAGATTGACGAGCTCAAAGCCGACAAGGTCGGAGTCCTCATGTAAATCATCGATGAACTTGAAGGCCTGAAGCTCGGAGTTGGCGGGCTTCTGCGCCGAGTCGTCCGTTTCCATGGACGACTACTACCAGGCTCTGAAGTACCCCGAAAGCGCGAAGGGAAGCGTACGAACACGCCCACCTCAAGTAGCGGAGCGGGGAGGGTCTCCCCTTCTACAGGAGCCTGGCTGAGGACATATCGCGGATAAGGATCGAAGCCGTGGCCCTGGGAAGGTCGGTCTGTCCATAAACAGGCATCAAAGTGGCAGTTGTACAAACGGCGAAAAGGGAGGCATCATGACGTTTGAAGAGTTCAAGAAGAACCCAGAAAAGTTCAGACCGTGGCAAACCAGCACATGGCCAGAAGTGTCTAACGAATATGTACCGGATTTCAAACAGGTTCTTGAAAGAATATTTTGCGAGTCTATTCTTGCTGAAATCCGAAATGTTATAAATGATGCGAAAAGTTTAGAAGGCAGGGGACATGTCATAGTTCTCTCTATCTTATGTGCTATAGACGCTTTATCTTCATACGCGTTCCGAGACTGCGGTACTGATAAATGCCCTGAATGCGAGCGACCGGATAAGGCTGGTCCGCGATACGGAAAATATATATCCACTTTCTTCCCAAATACTTATCGGCCGTTTGCAAAAAGACTGTATAAAAATTACCGCACTTTTAGTGTCCATAGTTGGAATTTGTTTGGTGCTACTATAACGCCCGGAAACGAGGAAATTAGGGAAGAAGGTCAAATCATAGTCATAGGCCTGAAGAAGTTTTTTGCTGACCTAGAAACATCCGTAAAGAATTTTTTAGAGGCACTTCCGAAAGATGTATCACTCCAAACAGCAGCTTTATGTCGTTATAAGCAGCTAAAGTCAACTGACCGACCTATTCCTGCCCATCATGAAGGGTCGTATGGTCACGCAATAACGGGCACTGTTGCCGCTCACGATGCATCAAACGCCGTGTTGGAGGAGTGGACTTTTCTTCTAACAAAGCAAACGAAGATTCTGATGGGACGCACAAGGAGTAGTTCCCCCCCAACCATAAGCTCCTCTTCGCGTACTTCATGCGGCGCCTTGCCATAAATACCAGCAGCATTGTCGAGTAGCTCTTGCATGGCTAATGTTCCACATGAGCCGTGGACTCGATGTGGGTGTTAGGCAACCAGTTGGGTGCCGCGGCGCTTAGCTTACGGGTTCTTTAGGAATCTCAAATAGAAGGCTGCAAACACCATGACAATACCGATGTTCACTATCAGCCGTTCCCAGAATCGATTCTTAAAGAAGAGTAAATCTACACTAACGACAACGGCTATCAGCACTACAATGTAAAGCACGACGGACATGTTCCTTGTCATTTCAATCGCCAGTTCAAATATATAAAGAGCAGCTTAATCTTCTACCGTACCGAGGATATCTTCTTCTCTGACGAGCGTGATGACTTCGTTGCTTAGTTCCACTTCCCGTTCGGCATATTTTTGGTAAATTACCTTCTGGCCGGGTTTAAGTTGAGTGGGGACGAATTTCTTCTTTTTTCTCTTTTTCTTTTTTCCCTTTCCTTTTTCCAGCTTATATCCGCCCGGGCCTATTGCAACGATTACCCCTTCCAGGGGCTTCTCCTTCGCCGTATCCGGTATGATAATTCCGCCGGCGGTCTTCTCCTCGGCTTCGGACCTTCTGATTACGGCCCAGTCTTGAAGTGGTTTAACGTTCATGACTCACGACCTCCCATGAAAAATGTAAATAAAGAATAACAAATTATACCCTATCTGCCTTACTTAGTTTCACAATCCACTTTGTGCGTTTGCGGAGGAGCATCGGTCTTTGCTTTCGATGCTTTCCTTGAAAGCCTTGCCCGCCTTGAACTTGGGCGTCTTGGAAGCCTTGATCTTGATCTCCGCGCCGGTCCGCGGGTTTCTGCCCTTGTGCGCGGCCCTCTTGCTGACCGAGAAGGTGCCGAAGCCGACGAGGGTCACCTTGCCGCCTTTCTTCAGGGTCTTCTTGACGCCGTCGACGAAGGATTCCATCGCCTTCTGCGCGGCCGCCTTGGATACGTCGGAGTCCTTCGCCATTTTTTCGATGAGTTCAACCTTGGTCATGTCGTGTTTCCTCCTGGGATGATTTTTGTGATCCTACAAAAGTATAGCGGATTGAAGGGGGCGTGGATAGATCCGGGAATAAGACGTCCCCTTAGCAGGCACTTTTCAAGAGCTTCAAAATGGTGTATGTTGTGATGGAGAATCAACTATGGGGGATATCGAGCGTTATCCGACTAACTTACAAATCGTGTGCGCCGGACGATCCTCGTCGGCATGCGTCTCAATCTGCATGAGGAGGGAACGACGCCTATTTATTCTTGGGAGAGCTGCTTGCGAGAGTTGGGGCCACCGGCCGGTCGGCGATTCCTACTATATTTTGTGCAAGGGCGGAGATCCCGTGGCCGCGGCGTTGGTCCCGTCAATGAACCCCGGGTTTCCCGAGGAAATCCTGGTCGGCAACACGCGCGGCATCATTGGCAAGGCAGAAAGTCTGCTGCGCTGCCAGCATCCGGTTCCGCTCTTCGTCAAGCTCTTCGAGAACCGGTGGGAATACGCTGGGATGTACGGCAATCCCCTGAAGGATAGACGACCGGGCCGCGTACGAGGGCAACCTGCAAATCCGCCTGGCCGCACACCCGGATAAACCTGTGGCGTTTGCGATATGGTTGGAAAGGGTCGGAGACTGAGACGGCAAGTAATAACCCGCCGAACTGAACCGGTCCCGAAGTTTCCGCACGGGGGAATGTTCCCGTAGCCGCACCCGTCTCCCCACTATGAAAGCTCCGCGCAAAAAAGCCCCGGCTTGCGCAGAGGAGCCTCATTTATAATGGCCTCACACGAAATTCGAGGGCTTACGGAGCAGGATTGTGAGCAGTAGCCGTTCGGGTCAATCGGAGATTTTCTTCTTATTGAGTGTGGAGGGCTCCACGGAACAGAGCTGTTCCATCTGGTGAGCTATAGAGTCTATTTCCTCGCTGAAAGCCATTTATTCCGGAACAGACCGCACTTCGGAAGTATGAGCCTAGGATTCTCCCCGTTGTAGACGATCGGGTTCGGCTTCTCCGTTTCCTTGCTTATAAGGTGGGCAAGACCTTTGTTTCCGTCTTCCTCCTCGGAATACTTCCTGGTGAACCAGCCGGGCACTGCAACGACCGGAAATACCTTGACGTCGCGCCCTGTGCTTTCGGAGAGTCTTTTTGCAAGCCATTTTGCGTTTGTCCTGGCCTGCTCCGTTGCGCGCGTGTCTGTCCATCCCTTCGATTTTCCCCATTGCGGAAAATATATGAAGTCCCCGCTATATATTACCTTGACCGCTTCTCCCCCCTCGGCGGAGTCGTGCTTCGATCTCGTCTTCGTTTCTACGGCAAACACTCCGGCCGGACCGACGACCGCGTGGTCGATGTTGAAGTGCCCCGCCTGGATGTCATGGTACACCCTGTATCCGTCGAGCATGAGTTCGTCAAGCTCCTGTCCGACGAAGCGCTCGCCTTCGCAGCCCAGCCGGTCATTTGTAATCCGCTTCAGCATCGAAAAGGCCCTCTCGGCTCCGTACGCGCAGGCGGCGCACGCCACCGCCATTGCGACCAACAGAACGGAGAATGCCTTGAGAGAGACCAGTGGCGACATGAGCGCCAGATATAGCATCGTCGGTATGACGCACCAGAGGAATATGGTTTCCATGACCTTAAACTGGGCGTCGTCAGCGCGCTCCGAAAGCCCCTGTCCGGGAGCGCGCAGAAGCCTCTTTTCGGTGAGGGGATTCTTGCGTTTTCGGTTCATTCGCCTTTGAACGGCGTCGATGGCCACCACGCAAACGGCCATCACCAGGGCGGGCGTGATCAGAAACAAGCCCGACACGACGGTCCGGATAATATCCTTGGTTGACGTTTGCATGCCGAAATATATTATCCCTATAGCTCCTTGGACTTCAAGCACGAGCTTTTAGCCGGACGGCCGAGTTTCCGCTCGGGGAAATGTTCCGCGCTCTCCCCCCGTCCCCGCGACCTATAATAGTGCAACGGCCCGTTGCACAAATGCGGGACCTGCCGCGCCGCTCATTTCTTCCTTGCCTTCGGCCGCCCCTCCGAATCCTTCCCCTGGAACCATAGCGCGAGGCGCGCGATGCCGTAGAATATCCACAGGCCGATAAAACCCATGACCGCTATCGCATATCTCCTCTGAGGAGTCGGTGTTAACCGCACCGATCGTTGAAAATGTCCCCATGTTTCTTTTTAGTCAGTTATCGATGAAGGATTCTTCCAGAAATTCACGCTGGAGAAAATAAGGACCTTATACTTCTCTCACCGTTAGCGAGATATCAGAGCGTAGGCGAACCGTAAAGTTATGGGGCCTACTCCTCAGTTATCGCGAATCGAATCTTTTGCGGTGTTCTGTGAGGAAGCAATTTTGCGATGAACACCTGATACTGCGCAATAGGCTGAGATGGTAATTTTTCTCAATTACCCAAAATAACTGAGAAATATGTTTTTCAATTCCTTATCAACCGGCCTGAGGAATACAGTCGAGAATCAATACGTTCTACTTGACTGCGGCGTCATGAAGGGAGTATAAAATAGCAGCATCTCGAAGGGGAAAATGGTTTCAGGAGGGACATATCTTCATATATGCTCGGCAAAACAGGATATAATTGTCGCGGCAGTCTCGCTCGCAATAATAGAACGGCCATAATTTCAAAGAATTTGTATAATACATACTTGTACGACATTATGCCGAATAAAAGGGGCAAACCCGTGCGATTTTTACCGAAGGGTTACGATATATGAAGCCTCTGGCGACAGACGGATCTACAAAAAGCAGAGTCTGCACAAGATGGAATGTTAGCCGCAATAAATATAATGAAGCAAAGCCAGAAATGCACCGGCCCATGAACTACGTCAAGTCAAAGCAACGCGTCGCCGACCACGGGGAGGTCTTCACCCCGGCGTGGATGGTCGAGGCGATGCTCGACCTCGTCAAGGACGAGACCGAGCGCATTGACTCCCGCTTCCTGGAGCCGGCGTGCGGGAGCGGCAACTTCCTCGTCCAGATCCTGCAGCGCAAGCTCGCCGCCGTCGAACTCAAGTACGGCAAGTCCGATTTCGAGAAGCGGCACTACGCGCTGCTCGCGCTGATGTGCATCTACGGCATCGAGCTGCTGGCGGACAACATCGCCGAGTGCCGCGCGAACATGCTGGAGATCTTCGCCGAGTATCTGAACCTCGATCGAGTCGGACGACCTCTATCGCGCCGCGTCCTACGTGCTGTCGCAGAACCTCGTGCACGGCGACGCGCTGACGATGCGCACCCATGACGGCCAGCCGATCACCTTTGCCGAGTGGGGCTACCTGGGCAAGGGCAAGTTCCAGCGGCGCGACTTCCGCTTCGACGCTCTCACCCACTCGTCGGCCTTCAGCGCGGAGGGTTCGCTCTTCGCCCACCTCGGCAAGCACGAGATCTTCACGCCGACCAAGACCTACCCGCCGATGACGGTGAGCGAGCTGGCCGCCGCCGCGCTCGGCAGCACCGAAGGAGGCCGCATGAGCGACGCAGGCCAGCTTTGCGCTGCGCGGCCGCAACCCGGATGTGCTGACGTGCATCGCGAACCTCTCCAACGACGAGGTGTTCACGCCGCCGGAGTTCGCGAACCGGATGCTGGACACGCTGGCCGAGGCGTGGGCGGCCGACAACGGCGGCGCGAACATCTGGGCGGACAAGACGGTGAAGTTCCTCGACCCGTGCACGAAGTCGGGCGTGTTCCTGCGCGAGATCACCAGCCGCCTCACCAAGGGGCTGGCGGACGAGATTCCGAACCTTGAGGAGCGCGTCGATCACATCCTGACGAAGCAGGTGTTCGGCATCGGCATCACGTATCTCACCAGCCTGCTGGCGCGGCGCAGCGTGTATTGCTCGAAGCACGCCAAGGGCAAGCACTCCATCGCCAAGGGCTTCGCCAGCGACGATGGCAACATCTGGTTCGAGCGCATGGAGCACACGTGGGTGGACGGCAAGTGCACGTACTGCGGGGCAAGCCAGAAGACGCTTCGACCGCGGCGAAGGGCTTGAAACCCACGCCTATGCGTTCATTCACACCGACGACATCAAGACTCGGGTTGCCGAGTTGTTTGGAGGCGATATGCAGTTCGACGTGATCATCGGCAACCCGCCGTACCAGTTGGACGAGCGGCGGCTGCGGCACGAGCGCAGCGCCGATCTACCAGCTGTTCGTGGAGCAAGCGAAGGAGCTCGAGCCGCGCTACCTGTCGATGGTCATTCCCGTCGCGCTGGTTGGCCGGTGGCAAGGGGCTGGACGAGTTCCGCGAGTCGATGCTCACCGACAAGCGCATGCGCGCAACTCGTCGACTACCCAAAGCTCGACGAGGTGTTTCCCGGGGTGAGATTCAAGGGCGGCGTCTGCTACTTCCTCTGGGATCGCGGACATCAACGGGCCGTGCGAGGTCACGACGATTCGAGGATGGCGAAGTCATCGGCCAGCCAGTCGCGCGCTACCTCGACGAGTACGACGTGTTCGTTCGCGACAACGAGGCGGTGTCGATCCTGCGAGAAGGTTCTGAGCGCAAGAAGCGAGCCGTCGCTCGAACAGCGTGTCTCAGCCGTGACAAGCCGTTCGGCTTGCGCACGAACTTCGAGGGCGTCGACCGAGAAGCGAGCGAGCGGCAAGATTGCGCTCTACTGCATCCGAAGCGGAAGCGCGACGTCGGCTACATCGAGCGCGAGGCAATCGCCAAGAACGCAGATCTGCATCGACAAGTGGAAGGTGCTTGTGCCGCAGGCCGTCCAGGGCACGCGGCGACGACGATGCCGACACCAAGTTCTCGGCAAGCCGTTCATCGCCGAGCCCGGCACCGTCTGCACTCGAGACCTATCTCGTTGCTCGGCCGTTTCGACTCCGAGAAGCGAGGCTGAGAGTCTTGCAGTCGTACCTGCGCACGCGGTTTGTTCGCTTCCTCGTCTCGCTGCGCAAGATCACTCAAGCACGCCACGCGCGACGTCTACGCCTTCGTGCCGACTGCAGACTGGAACCGAGACGTGGACGGACGACGACGCTCTACGAGAAATACGGCCTCACGAAGGACGAGATCGCGTTCATCGAGACAGCATGATCCGACCCGATGGACCGCGAGCGATGCGACGATGAGTAAGACCATCGAGGAAATCCTTGCGCCCAAGCCGGAGGCCCGGCCGCGCATCTACGCCTACTCGATCGACGACAAGGCGCACGCGGGTCTCCTCAAGGTCGGGCAGACGACGCGCGACGTGAAGCAGCGCGTCGCCGAGCAGGTCAAGACCGCCGCCATCAAGAACTACACGATCGAGCTCGACGAGTCCGCCGAGCGCGACGACGGCACGATCTTCACCGACCACGAGGTGCGCGCGGCGCTCGTCAGGAAGGGCTTCGAGAACACCGAACTGGAGTGGATGCGCTGCTCGGTCAAGGACGTGAAGACCGTGCTCACCGAGCTGCGCACCGGGCAGCGGTTCACCGGCACGCATCACGAGACGTTCGCGATGCGCCGCGAGCAGGCCGAAGCCGTGAAGAAGACGCACGCCTACTTCCACTCGCATCTGGAAGGAGGACATGCACGCCGTCCCGCGCTTCCTCTGGAACGCGAAGATGCGCTTCGGCAAGACCTTCACCACCTACCAGCTCGCCAAGAAGCTCGGCGCCAAGCGCGTGCTCGTGGTGACCTTCAAGCCCGCCGTCGAGGATGCGTGGCAGACGGACCTCGAGATCCCACGTGGACTTCGACGGCTGGCAGTACCTCTCCCGCAACTCCGACAGCGATCCGACGCAAGATCGATCCGCAAGAAGCCGGTCGTCTATTTCGGCTCCTTCCAGGACCTGCTCGGGCCGCGACGCGGCGGGGAACATCAAGCCCAAGAACGAATGGCTCCACAAGGTGAAGTGGGACCTCGTGGTCTTCGACGAATACCACTTCGGCGCGTGGCGGGAGACCGCCAAGGAGCTGTTCGAGGGCGAGGAAGAGGCGGTCGCCAAGAAGGAGGCCAAGCTCGAGTACGCCGCCGGCCTGGAGGAGGTGAACGAAGACCTCAGCGAGCTCTCGGAGAAGGAGACCGAGTTCCTGCCGATCACGACCAAGGCCTACCTCTACCTCTCCGGCACGCCGTTCAAGGCGCTGGCCACGGGCGAGTTCATCGAGGAGCAGATCTTCAACTGGACGTACACCGACGAGCAGCGCGCCAAGGAGGAGTTCGCCGCGAAGAACCCCGGCAAGTGGAACCCCTACGGCGCGCTGCCGCAGATGCGCCTGCTGACCTACCAGATGCCGGACGAGCTGCTGGCGATCGCGAGCGCCGGGGAGTTCGACGAGTTCGATCTCAACGCGTTCTTCGAGGCATCGGGCACGGGCGCCAAGGCGCAGTTCAAGCACAAGAGCGACGTGCAGAAGTGGCTGGACATCATCCGCGGCGGGTACGCGCCCAAGGCGGTCGAGCACCTCAAGACGGGCACGCGGCCGCCGTTTCCGTATTCGGATGTGCGCCTGCTGCCGTACCTGCAGCACTCGTTCTGGTTCCTGCCCAACGTCGCGGCCTGCCACGCGATGGCGAACCTGCTGGCCGAGAAGCACAACACCTTCTGGCACGACTACGAGGTGGTCGTCGCCGCCGGTGCGTCGGCGGGCATCGGGCTCGATGCGCTGCCGCCCGTGCGCAAGGCCATCGGGAGCGGATTCGAGACCAAGACCATCACGCTCTCGTGCGGCAAGCTCACCACCGGCGTCACCGTGCCGCAGTGGTCATCCATCCTGATGCTGCGCAACCTCAAGTCGCCCGGAGACCTACTTTCAGGCCGCGTTCCGCGTGCAGTCGCCGTGGTCCATCAAGAACCCCAACGGCGACAACCCGAACGAGGAGGAGATCCTCAAGCCCGTCTGCTTCGTGTTCGACTTCGCGCCCACGCGCGCGCTGCGGCAGCTCTCCGAGTACGGGATCGGCCTCTCGCCCAACGAGCCGAACCCGGAGAACGCGGTCAAGGACCTCGTGTCGTTCCTGCCCGTGCTGGCCTACGACGGCGCGAACATGACGCAGATCGACGCGGGCGGCATTCTCGACATCGCGATGGCGGGCACCTCGGCCACGCTGCTGGCCCGCAAGTGGGAGAGCGCGCTGCTCGTGAACGTGGACAACGACACCCTGCGCCGCATCCTCGACAACCCCGAGGCGATGGCCGCCGTGGAGCGCATCGAGGGCTGGCGCTCGCTGGGCGACAACATCATCGAGACCATCATCAACAAGAGCGAGAAGGTCAAGGAGCTCAAGAACAAGGCCAAGGACAGCGACCTGACGGCGAAGCAGAAGAAGCAGCTCACCGAGGAGGAGAAGGAGTACAAGTCCAAGCGCAAGCTCGTCCAGGAGAAGCTGATCAAGTTCGCGACGCGCATCCCCGCGTTCATGTACCTGACCGACTTCCGCGAGAACACGCTGCAGGACGTGATCACCAAGCTGGAGCCGGACTTGTTCCTGGCCGTCACCGGCCTGACGGTGAAGGACTTCCACCTGCTCGTGCGGCTGAAGGTGTTCAACACCGAGCAGATGAACCAGGCTGTGTTCGCGTTCCGCCGCTACGAAGACGCGTCGCTCCGCTACACCGGCATCGAGAGCCACGCGGGGCTGACCCACTACGGGCTCTACGACACCGTGGTGGCGAAGGAGTGACGTGCAGCCATGCGCGCCTGCGGGCTAACTGGTTGCAGCGGACGGGTCCGCTGCGACTACCCCTGAACCGGAGCTTTACGCATCAGATGCACCTCGTGATCCGCAATAGTTTCGCTCAAAAAGGCCTCTCTGTTTGTCGGCGGACTCGGTAAACGGCCCCTGAGCATTTCCAAAAATAAACAGCACCATGATCAGTCAAGCAGCCGGTCTCGGTTTCTCTGAGGATGTGCCAGCGCGGCTTTGACTGATAACCCGCAGAAGAGACAGATTCTCAGGGTCGTCGATTTCCGCTACTAACCTGTGATACTGTGCCGAAGATGGATACGCACTTTGTCCCCTGTCACGCGCAGGCTGTTATTACTCTTTCGTTTCTCAAGTGGTAGCTAAAAATGTTTTTGCTCACGATATACGTGATATGTCTTTTTCCCGAAGAGCCATGCGACCGCAAGAAGCGTAAACGGCAGCAGATAAAGTAACCAGCCATACGATTCTGGCAGGCGACCAAGCAATGGAGAAGCCGCAAGTTCCGCATTTTGGGCAATCACCCACCGCAGAGCTAGGAGGGCAATAATTACGAGGAGTGCAGTTACGAAAGCACCGACTTGCCAGAACAACCCAGTTAACTCAAAGAGTGCATCAAACAGCTGATCAAAGAGATCCCCTGTCCCCGACTGACGACGACGTGCCATTGTAAAGCCTCCTTTTTTGTTATTTCATCACTCATTAATAATTTTTTTTTTGTACACAGATCGCTGCCACAAATTCAACAGAAACTGTCTTTCTTGGGCACCTTTCGTTTGTGACTATCTCTTAAATGAGCTCCTTTATCCAATGCCAGAGCCTTCGTAAAGCGCCGCGATGATGACGATCAAGTCCAGCATAGTACACACGTCGATGCCCTTCTTCGAGGCGTCGGCCCGCAGCAATTTGTTCGCGTGACCACTTCTTGCACCATATAATTTCGCCTTTATATATCACGTAGTGCGATTGACAAGGCTGCTGCCAATTTCCCACGGAAGGGTGAAGAGTAGGTCCCCTGGCTGCTACCTCAATAGACCAATCAGTTGGTCCCAAGGGTGTCCTGATTTTGGTACCGCAGCCGCATGGACATAGGTGTGCTGCAGCCCCAAATTCCTCTGAAACATAAAGCACCCCAGGCTTCAGGTCCTTCGGCATGAAATGAACGCGTTCTGAGTCTCAATCTTCATTGCCGATCAGCCTCACCGACTATCTTAAGATCGCCTATCTCGAAAAGAAGATGGTAACTGGGGATTTCTTCGAAATAGAAGCCGCGTAGCTGTTTAAACCTAATGACAGCCAAACATGCGTTGAGAGCGTTAAGCTCACTGATTTGAATGTTTGTCTTGTATACATCATCAGGATTGTCAGTAAGCGGTGCCAGCCCTTTACCGCGTATATTCTCGCCGTGCTCTTGAGAGTAATAGGTTATACGCAACTGGCCATTGATCGACCCTCTTTTACGGTTGAGGCCCATCCCCACATCAATGAATGGGATACCCTTGGAAATGAGGAGATCAAAAATACCGGCCCGAGACGTGCCTTTGTCCACACACACGAAAGCGAAGGTCACTCCGTCGAGGTCCTCACTGCACGAGTTATCAAGAAATTTCGGTGAGAATGACAATCCCGCCCTGAAATTCTCGTAACGTGAAAAATAGACCTCTGCTTTCTTTTTGCCAAGTTCAGCGGGTTCAAGTCTTCCTGGTGAACGAAAGGCCGTGTGCACATGGTAATCATCGTGGTCAAAAGTCCGAATCTCTTTCGCCGGCGTCTTCACAAGGAAGTCAAGAGCGTATGCGCCTGTGCCGCCGAGGCCTATTACCGCAATCACATCGTTCTTAAACTTCGCAGCCAGGTCAGTGATTTCTGCGCGGCTCGTCAGAGTGTCGTTAAATTTAAACACTGAGTCGGATATCACCTCCTTTACTGCACGGAATGTGTAAGGGTTTGCGTTATGCAATGCTATTGCTGGCCCGGAGATTATGCCGACGTAGCTTTCAATTTTGTCAAAAAAATCATTGAAAGCAACAAAATTCCCATCGGGTTTCGGCTTGTTCGAAAATGAACATTGCACGATGACGTCTTTGCAGGCCTCGCCCAGCAAAAGCTGAGCGGGCCCGCCACCGAGATTGGGGATAGGCGTTCCGTCGAGATTATGAGGGACACCCCCAGCAAAGAAAATCTGGTGGTCGTCCTGCGTGACGCGCTCATGGTCCACAAACACGAGTTTCGTGACTATTGCGCCGATTTGCAATTCCTTTTGACCGTTCAAATAAGGAATGTCACGTACCACCATGCAATTGCTGTCGAAGGCAACAGCATAACCTTTATCGACCAAACGCCTTATGTCTTCGTTATGACTGACCAGTTTCTGAAACACTGAAAATCATCCCCTCCTTTACTTTTACTGAATCCCCTGGGGAGAGGATTCCTTCAGGCTTTTGGCCGTGGCCGTTTTTATACTTCACGGAATACGTGATTTCAGGATGCTCTGCGTAGTTTGGCACTTCGAGGGTAACCACTTCCGCATAACTGATTTCATCCTTTGGCCACTCGTGTGGCGTACCCTCTACGATGATTGTAACCGTCTTTTTCTCGTGCGTCATGCTATTGCTCCTTTCCACATCGGAATCTTTTTCACGATGAGAAGTTGGGCGTGCTCTCCACACGCCCCGGGTTTTTAGTGTTTGTCTTTAGGCGGACAGGGATCGTTCCCGTAGCTGTCCCTTTCCCGGATCTGTCCGTTGCGCCCATGGATAAAAAACTCCGTTTCAATCTCCCTGGCCATGTCCCTTCCAACCTGAATGGCTTCTCTTTGCGTTGATGTAACAGTTGATGCCCTGTCGTTACCGCTTTTCTTTACCTGCCAGTCATCTCCGTGAGGAGTCACGTGAACCGTTTTCTTACTCATAATATTCTCCTATGTTTGTAGTAGTTTGTTCCTCCTATCCCTACCAGGCAAGCACTGAAGCGGAGGATGAGGGGAGAATTTCTTCCCCCCAGATCTTCAGTTCAGACCCACAGGGCCCAGGCCTTTAACCCGTAGTCCTTGGCGTACAGAATCTTGCCATCGGACGCACGACGCCATGCCCTGAAAATGAGTCTTTTGCCTGGCTTTCTCAGCACCGGCATTCACCTCATTCCGGAATCTGGATTTTGTTATTGACATCGAGGAAGGGTGGTATGATAATATGATCAACTAACGGACCTTCCTTAAGGTCAATTCCCATCCTTTCCATGATGGGAGATTAAGCAAACTGTTAGCGCAGTTTGCTTAATTTTTTTTATATACTCACGTCATATTCAAATTCCTTAGTCTCTTCTTTACAAAAACCTGGTTTACCATGAAAGTGTCAGCCATCTCATAGACAGACGCTCCCCTCTCCTTCAACGTGACCAAGGCAATCTTGGGCATGAGAAGGGATCCTGCGAATTCCCATGCCTGCCACTCCGGATCCTCGTATGCCTTCACCGGCTTCTGCGAATAAAGGCTAAAGTTCTTGCTTTCGGCTTTCTTCTGCGTGAAGGTCTTATCGGTGCACAACCGCCTAAGTATCGGCAGATGATATAACACATGCCCTGTTTCATGGGCTACTGTTGACCGCAGATACCTTATGTTGCCGGGATCATCGGAGAGTTCAGAAAGAATCAATACCTTGTTGTCTATTATTGAAGTGCAACCGTGCACCCCTGACGGCAGATCGCTTGTGAAATCGAAGTCTATCTCCATCTCCGTCTCCACGACTTCGATAAAGCGATCAATGTTAAAAGGCTCCTCTCCCTCAAGTACTGCAGGCTGGAATGCTCTGACGATATCAGAAGCGAACATTTCTATTTCCTTCCTGCTCTTGCCGGGGAATTTAACCACTTATACTTTACCCTCCATGTTTTTTCAATATCCGTCTTAATTCTTCTTCCGAACGACTTTCAGCAAACCGAAGCAATGACATCGTGAGCTCCGGTCTCTTGGAATAAATAGATACTGCTTCGCCCGGCATTTTCAGTTCCTTTTCCGCTGCCTTAACGAGAGTGTTCTTTTTCACCCCGTAAAATTCTTCAAATTCCTGTAAGATCTCCTTTTTGGGGGGCCTCCGGCGACTGTGTTCAATGTCCGAAATATTTCCAATCGTCATCCCCACGAGTTCGGCTGCCTCCCGCAAAGTCTTCCCTGCATTCTTCCGTGCATTTTTGAAGACTTGCCCGAACGTCATGCTTTTCCTCCTTTCTCCTTTCAAAGTTTAACAAAGTTACCCAAACTGTTGAGTAATTATAGCTTAACGCAGGACCGCTGTCAATGAAAAATTACTCACCTTTTTGGGTAATTTGTCTTAAGGGGATTGTAGGGAAGAAACTGAGACTGTCTCTATCCGCAAAGCGACGGGCGACTTTCTCGAGGCATACTCGGCAATCGGCTTGGGGTACGCAGTGGATCCTTAATTGAGATTGTAACTTTCAGAGTTCTCAGCATACCTAAGCATGTCGATTTCTGTGAGTAGGCGCGCCGAGATAAAATGACAGTCCACACATTTTTTTATTGATTAATCGCGCGGATTACTGGTACAAATATACGAAATGCGGGAAGGGCAAAACAGCCCTTAATGTAGATGTGCGCGGAAGCAGAGCTGACCCCAGAGGGTGGGAAATGAGGGTAAAGAATTGAGCACCGCCGAACGATTTCCTGTAGATTTGATCGTCACACTTAATGACTTTCGGTCATCTGGCTGGCGCTCCGCCATTGAGAAAGCGGATGAGCGGGGTTATTCCAGTTATTGGCAAGCACTTTCCAAGGATGCAGCTAGCGCTATAGAAGCTGGTGACATCGCCAAGGGGAAAGTGCTTTGGTTGCTTGCTGATGCTTGCTCAATGACGTTAAAGCCCGAAAGTGTTAATGAGCCCTTTCAACCTATAATCGTATTGCAAGAAGGACGGTCTTCATTGCCCGAAGATTTTAACGAAGCAGACCTTACTTTCTTCGAAAATATCCTGCCTGAAATTGATGAATTCCACTTAAGAGCCCGAATAGCCGATGTTATTTGGCTCATTAAGAAACCGCGAAAAGTCGAATACGCATTGGCGGCAATCGACGCTTATATGGAGTTTCCTCTTGATGATCTCAGTTTATTAAGAAATGGACGAGAGGCGTGGGAACGAGCAATTAGACTGGCTCGGCGATTAAATAAAGGTGCCACTGAGCGCCTTCGGAATATTCGTGATGCAATATTTTCTAAATTTCAAGCAACTGAATTAGGTGGCAAATTCCATGCTCTCTGGTTGTCTGAGTTACTTGAGAAAACAGATTTGGATGAAGACAGTTCACTGAAGGTTGCTATTAGATTGGAGGAATTTGCGAGAGAAGCAATAGCCGCAAAGGCCTGGGACTGTGCGAGGGAATACTACGAAGGGGCTATTTTGTGGCTCAAACGGATTAATAGTGAATCAGATGTGCATCGCCTGACTGTAGAAATTGCCGAGGCATGGGGCGCAGAGGCCGAGCAACGGACCACTGGCGAAAACCCAAGTAACATGGTTGCTGGACATTTTTTGGAAAAGGCGATCCAGACTTACAGAAAAATACCGAAAAAGGAACGTCCCGCATATAGAGTGGAGGAGAGAATCGGGGAGCTTCACAGAAGAATGAATAAGGCTAATAAATTAGCACTGGATGAGATGCATGTAATTGCAACGGAGCCCTTTGATATCAGTGAATCTGTGGAGGGAAGTCGGCAGCATGTTACAGGACGTAACTATCCGGAAGTGCTATTGGCTTTTGCCAATATTTATCCGGGAGCTAAGGTTGATAAACTTCGTGAGAATGCTAAGAAAAACATGCAAAGATTTCTGCTTCGGCGACTTATAGGATCAACGCACATGACGCGAGATGGGCGAGTCTGCGGAAGGTCATCGAACGTTGGCACAAGTGATGAAGATAGTCCCGAAACGAAGGAAGCTATCTGGCAGAAATGCTTCAAGATTATCAAATACAAATTAGTTTGGTTGTCCAAGCCAGCATTTTGCCTGGTTT